>JAXLVU010000001.1:0-827039 GCA_046328855.1 Anaerolineales bacterium
AGTCGCCTGATGCCATCGCCGCCCGTATGAGCGACCCAAACTGCGTGGAAACGGTCATCCTCGCCAAAGTGGACGATGCCACTGTTGGCTTTGCTCTTATCCGCGTGGTGCCAAGTGTTTTGTACGCCACGCCCCACGCTGAGTTGACCGAGTTATACGTTATGGATGACTATCGTCAACGCGGCATTGCCAGTGAACTAATCGCCTTTGCGGAGCAAATCGCAGTTCAAAAAGGCGCACGCAGCATCCTTGTGCAGACTGGCGATGATAACTTGCCCGCTTTATCTCTTTATAAAAAGCGTGGATATGAAGAGTACGATCTCGCGTTGAAAAAGAGACTTTTCTGATAAACCTGTTGTAAGAATAAATTGATAAGGAATGAACAATTAATGAAAAGACAATACACCAATCGCCGTTACCTCGATGCCCTCGAGAAGAAAGTCCTCGTCTTCGATGGCGCGATGGGCACGAGCTTGCAATTGCAAAACCTCACCGCTGAGCATTTCGGCGGCGAACAATATAACGGATGCAATGACTATCTCGTCATCTCGTACCCCGAAGCTGTGGAAAAAGTCCACCGCTCATTTCTCGAAGCAGGGGTGGACGTGCTCGAGACGGATACCTTCCGCTCGAATCGTTTGACGATGGTGGAATACGGTTTGCAAGATCGTATTATCGAGATCAATAAGGCGGCAGCGAGTCTGGCGCGTCGTTTGGCAGATGAGTATTCGACGGCAGACAACAGACCGCAGACGGCAGAAGGTCAGCGGTCGACGGTCGGCGGTCAGCCGCGTTTTGTGGCGGGCTCAATTGGTCCGTCCGGCAAATTGCCGTCCACGAATGACCCTGAACTCTCGAACGTCAAATACGATGAACTCATCGACACCTTCCGTGAACAAGCTGTCGGTTTGATTCAAGGTGGCGTTGATCTTCTGCTCATTGAAACCTCGCAGGACATTCTCGAAGTCAAAGCCGCCATCACGGGCATTCACAACGCTTTCAGCGAAACAAATGTCTACCTGCCGATTCAGGCTCAGGTCACGCTGGATACGACCGGTCGCATGCTGCTCGGCACCGACATCAACGCATCGCTCACCATCCTCGAAGGCATGGGCATCGACGTCATCGGTCTCAACTGCTCGACCGGGCCCGAGCACATGCGCGAGCCGATCCGCTTCCTCGGTGAAAATTCCACGCTGCCGGTTTCGTGCATTCCGAATGCGGGCTTGCCATTGAATGTCGATGGTCAAGCTGTGTATCCGCTCGAGCCCGAGCCATTCGCAAATGACCTGTATGAATTCGTCACCAAGCACAACATTTCTGTGGTGGGTGGATGCTGTGGCACGACGCCTGCCCATCTTAAGTTGCTTGTTGACAAGTTGAATCAGACTCCTGCTCCCAAGCGACCGGCTCAATCTACGCCGCAGCTTGCCTCTGCCATGTCAGCCATCGCCATGCGACAAGACCCCGCCCCGACCTTGCTCGGTGAACGCTGCAACGCGCAAGGGTCGCGCAAGTTCAAGCGCTTGCTGCTCGAAGAAGATTACGATGGCATCCTCGACATTGCCCGCGAACAAGTGGCAGGCGGCGCACACGCGCTGGATATTTCTGTCGCCGTTACCGAGCGCGCGGACGAAGCCGAGCAAATGCGCAAGGTCGTGAAGAAATTGCAAATGGGCGTGGATGTTCCGCTCGTGATCGACACCACCGAGTTGGATGTGCTCGAAGTGGCGCTGCAAACCGCGCCGGGGCGTTGTCTCATCAACTCCACGCATCTTGAAGCTGGGCGTGCCAAAGCGGATAAGGTCTTTGCGCTTGCCAAAAAATACAACGCCGCTGTGATCGTGTTGACCATCGACGAGCAAGGCATGGCGAAGACCGCCCAGCGTAAACTCGAAGTGGCACAGCGCATTTACGACATCGCCATCAATGATCACGGATTGAAAGCCGAAGACCTCGTCTTCGACGATTTGACCTTTACCTTAGCCACCGGCGACACAGAATTTGTTGACTCGGCAAAGGAAACCATTGAAGGCATTCGCCTGATCGAGTCTGCTTTACCCGGCGTGATGACCTCGCTTGGCGTGAGCAACCTCTCCTTTGGTTTCGCACCGCAAGCCCGCCCCGCGTTGAACTCCGTCATGCTCTATCACTGCGTACAAGCTGGTTTGGACATGGCAATCGTCAACGCCGCGCATGTGATGCCCTACGCCGAAATCAGCAATGAAGAACGAGAACTCTGCGAAGACCTCATCTTCAACCGCCGCGAAGACGCCTTACAGCGCTTCATCCAATACTTTGAAAAAGTGGAAGTCACCACCGGCTCTAACGTCGCAGACCCCACTGAAGGTATGACCTCCGAACAGAAATTGCACTGGAAAATCCTGCATCGCTTCAAGGATGGCGTCGAAGCCGATATTGACGAGATCATCAACCGCGAACCTACCGGTGAGCGCTCCGCTCGCCATGAAGTGGCTGTGCATGTGCTCAACAACGTCCTCCTTCCCGCCATGAAAGAAGTGGGCGACAAGTTCGGCGCAGGCGAGTTGATTCTGCCCTTTGTGCTTCAGTCTGCCGAAGTGATGAAGAAGACCGTCTCGCACCTTGAGAATTATCTTGAAAAGGTCGAAGGCGTCAGCAAGGGATTGGTCGTACTTGCCACTGTCTATGGCGATGTGCATGACATCGGCAAAAATTTAGTAAAAACCATTCTCGCGAATAACGGCTACGACGTGATCGACCTTGGCAAGCAAGTTCCCGCCGAAACGATCATCTCCAAGGCTGTCGAAGTCAACGCGACCGCGATCGGCTTGTCGGCGTTGCTCGTGTCCACGTCCAAGCAGATGCCTCTCATCGTAAACGAACTCCAACGCCGCAAACTCAACTTCCCCGTCCTGATCGGAGGCGCGGCAATTAATCGCCGCTTCGGTCGCCGCATTTTGCAAACCGAAGATGGCGCGACCTATGAAGCGGGTGTCTTCTATTGTAAAGATGCGTTTGAAGGTCTTGAAACAATGGATATGCTCATCGATAAAAATAAGCGCCCTGAGTTGCTTGAAAAGATCCGCAAAGAATCCGAAATGGAACTCAATCGAGCCAACGACGTTCAACGTTCAACGTCAAACGTTCAACGTTCTTCGGTTGTTCCGACTCCGATTGCCCTCCCTGCCAAACTCGGTCAGCGCATCGTCAAAGACATGCCTCTTGAAATGGTTTTGAAGCATCTCAATATGAACGAGTTGTATCGTCTCTCGTGGGGCGCGAAGAACACCCACGGCGCGGAATGGGAAAAACTCAAAGCCGAGTTCGATGCCCGCCTCGCCAAGATGACCAAAGACGCGCTCAAAGAAGGTTGGCTCAAACCGCAAGCCGTCTACGGCTACTTCCCCTGCCAGGCAGACGGCAACGACCTCATCATCTACGATCCCAATTTACCAATTACCAATTACCAATCTCCAATTGACTCGCAACGCATGGCAGGTAACGAAATTACCCGCTTCACCTTCCCGCGCCAACCTTACGATGACCACCTTGCTCTCTCCGATTACTACACCTCCGTCGAGTCCGGTCAAATGGATGTGGTTGCGCTTCAGGTCGTAACTGTCGGTCAAACCGCCAGCGACAAGTTCGACAAACTGCAAGCCGCCAACGACTACACCGAAGCCTACTTCGTGCATGGGCTCGCCGTCCAAGCCGCCGAAGCGACTGCAAATTATTTGCATGGACACGTCCGCCGCGAATTGGGTATTGGTGAAAGCCAGGGCAAGCGTTACTCATGGGGCTATCCCGCCATCCCCGAACTCGAAGATCACTTCAAGGTCTTCAAATTGCTTCCTGCTGTAGAATCAGAATTGGGTATGAGCCTGTCCATTTCCGGTCAGCTCATTCCCGAACAATCCACCGCCGCAATCATTGTCCACCACAAAGATGCAAAATACTATGCCGTAGGTGAAAGCCGTGTGGAGCAATTGACCAAGTAATATGACCCATTCACTCAATACTGAAACCAACTTCTTCCGCCTTGTTGGCGTAGAACTCCTCCTCGCCGGTGCATGGACTCTTTTCATTGCGCTTTCTCAAAGCCTGCGCACTACAACTCTTCTTGCCGTTGCAATCACAGTGATCGGATTTGCTGTTTTGGCAGCACCATTTTTCTTGAAGGGTCAGATCGCAAAACTCGTTTCAGTATTGGGCGGCAAGTTCGGTCAACTCACTGCTCTTGCCATTCCCATAATTCTGTCCGCATTCTTCTTTCTCCGCACGCCCGGCATCGAAGCTATAAAGATCATTGGTCCCGTTCTGGCTTGTGTCTGGCTGATCGGCGTCGAAGTTCTTTTCTTCTTTCAATCCCCACACAAAACAAAACCAGACCAGAATACATCGAACAACCTCGCCATTCTTTCTATTTTGCTAGGCTATGGTATTCTGCTCATTCCATCTCGTGTCCCATCGTTGTTGGATGGTTTCCCTTGGAATACGCCGCTGGAATTCATCACTGCGACTCTGATTCTGCCATTCGCCTTTTTCTTCGGTCGCAATTTCCTCTCCCAAAAAGCGGCGACGGTTCTTCTCGCGCTCGTGTTTGTTGCCAAAGTAGCCCTAAGCTTTTTCCTCCCTCAATCCGGTTTGGGCGTCCGCGCCTACTTTAGTGAAGAGGATCTCGCTTCCAACACATGGGCGCGGACCTATGCCTTAAACCCATCCTATAGCGAAGTGACAAGACTTCCATATCGTTCCTTCCTTGAGTTTCCGGTTGAAGCCATCAACACCCACGGCTTTGATAAAAACCTTTTTTGGATGACCATGAAGTTCGATGGTTTCATCTCGCTCAACGAAGATGAACGTCTGCTCATTATCCTGCAAGGAGCGGATCAGCGCCAGATCGAACTAGTTGACCTCGCTACTGGGGAAAGTGTTGAAGTCGCCACTGCCAAGTCTGTGGATGATTTGGACGTTGATACATTCAGCGATCTGCCTTATGTTGGGAATGCTGAATTGAAGGGTTCTCTCCTTTTCAAGAACTACGGCAATGGACGTTTTGAACCTGTGATTCTAAGTTCAGATGGTTCCGTCCGCTCGGCATATTCGCAGATATGGTTATCCAAGTCCGCGCTTGATTTTCCAATTGGCGTTTTTCAGTTTATTCAGAATCTACTCCTTGTGTTTTTCCTAGGGTGCCTTGCATGGAGTTTGTGGGATGGGCTATCGGTTTTTTATCGTTTCGGTATTATCGATGTGATCGACATTTACCTCGCATTGACAGGCTTGTGCTTGTATTACCTTGCGGATATTGCCGATAAACCTACCCTCCATTTCTTGCTTTTGCCAATTATTTTTGTACTCATTGTTATTAAACTACTCGACTTCACCCTGCGTTCCAGAGTCTATTCCACGAAGGGATATTTACTTGCCTTGGGCTTTCCGATCTTGCTCATGTTTTTAACGCTGGATTTGCCCAACTTGCAAAGTGTGGTGCTCTTGCCGCAATATCAAGATGTTTCAGATTATCAGATGTTGGCGCGTAATATTTATGTCGCAGGTGATGCTTTCTTGTTCCAGTCTCCACCGTGGGCATATAAAGTCCTCTATCCTTACGTGATCGGATTGTTGCACATTTTATTTGGACAATCCCTTTCGGCACAATTCTTCCTCAATGTTTGGTCTGCCGTCTTGTCAGTGATCTTGACCATTGAGCTTGCTGTTTTCTTTGGCGTATCCAAGCGGATTTCATTCGTGGTTTCCAACCTGTCTTTCTTGATCTTATTGATACCGGTCAGTTTTATTTACTTCTTCCGCTTCGGATTGATCGAGCCACTGGCGATCATGACCTTGCTGCTGGGTACCTATTTTGCCAAAGAAGGAAAATTTGGCGCAATGTTCATCACCGGCGTAATGACCGGCATGCTGCGACTGAATTTTGCCGGAGCCATTTTCACATCGATCACTTTTCTTGAGCCAGCCTACGTTGGCGGGTTCTCTCAAGTTTGGGGATCTTTCAGCAACTGGCTGCGGTTAAGTTGGAAGCGTTGGGTTTCCTATCTCATCGCGATTCCCCTTCCATCCTTGCTTATCGCTTTCGTCTATACCCGTGTCAAACCCGGGTATACGTTGACACATGAAATGAACGACCAGACTTCGATTTGGTCTGTCCTGCTGAGCATTACTAGAGTGGTGTTTGGCGGTGATGAAGAATTTTTACGCGATCAAATTCGTAATAATCCAATGGATTTGCTGTTGATCACTTTTCCAATTTTATTCGGCTTGATCGTTGCATTGATATCGTTGATGTATCGCAAGGGCATCTTTGAAAAGATCGATTTGCGTTTGAGCTTGTTCCTGTTGAGCATGCTGCCGGTGTATGCAGTGCTAAAACCGATCGGATATTTCCCTCGTTATAGTTGGTCTTTTCTTCCACCGGCTTTCATCCTGCTCGGACTTGTGTTGCAATTGACCGTTTTAAGAGATAATAAGGCGCTTCAGGATTTATCATGAAATCAGCCTTACAAAATACATTTCGCATTTGGTCCGCTGTTACCTTCTTGGTTCTCGCCAGCCTTGTTGCCATCTACCTCCGCAACGGCATGGACGGAATCAACCTGTTCATTCAGGAATGGCCGCTTTCCAACCTGGCAGTGACGCTTGCCTCCACATCCCTCACGTGGATATTGGCAGGTGCGCTGCTTTACCTGCTTGCCAATGAAAAAATAAACAAATCCAACCTCTGGCTCACGGCGGGATTCTTCCTCGTCATGTTCGTGTACCTGCAAATTTTGCGAGAACGCTTCCGCTATGGTGACTATCACTACTACCTCGAAGCCGCCACCGCCCTCGCGAACGGACAGCCTCTGCCCGATACCTATCTCTATCTCCCACTCTGGGGGACTCTGCTGCGTTTCCTCGTCCCACTCGGGGACCAGGGTGTGATGATCACCCTCTGGACCGTTAATGTCATCTCCCTCGCTTCTTTTTACTTTTTACTTGTTTCTGTTCTTCAACGCTATAACTTCTCCCATCATCTCGCTGTATTTATCACTGTCATCTTCCTGCTCATCAACACCCCATTGATGCGCACGCTTGGATTCATCCAAGTTAACCTCATCACACTTGACCTGATTCTTTTCAGCATCCTTGCTTACCCAAAAAATAACTTCGCCTCCGCATTGGCTCTTGCTCTTGCTGTTCACCTCAAAACCTCTCCCGCTGTCATTGTGCTGGCGTTCCTGCTCACCTTCAATTGGCGTTGGATGTTCTGGTTTGGCGTGAGCTTCTTTGCCATCGGTCTCTTCCCGGTTGCCATGCACGGCGTGGACATTTACCTGCAATTCCTGAACAATACGGTTGCGCTAACACAGTTGCCCGATACAAACTTCCACGACACCTCATTCGACTCGTTCCTGCGTTTTCTCAATCCCTTCTTTGGGATTCAAATTGAAACCACGCGCATCATGGTGCTGGGTGTGAAAGTTCTTTTGCTCATCGCCACACTGTACACGATGGCACAAAACATCTTCACCCAAGCCTTCTCCAAAGAAGACCGTCTACTCAACGCGGTGCCTGCTTTATTTGTATTCATGACACTCGGTTCCCCCATCGTGTGGGATCATCACGGCATGTTCACAACGCTCGCCTTCCTGCTCCTGCTAAAACGCATCCATGCCCCAGCGCATTGGATGATCTTCCTCGCCGCCTACTTCTTCGAGTTCATGCTGCCCTCCTTCGACTTCTTCCCCTGGTCGTATGGTCGCCTCGTCGCGCCGATGGTCATCCTTTGGCTGATGCACGCCACGCGCAAGAATGAAGAACCTTCACCCTTCATTACATCTGCGAACCAGTGGCTTGCAAAACTTGCAAGTTAGCCCATGAAAAAACATCTCTCAACGATCATCCTCGCCTGTGTCTTAATTGCAGGCTTGCTCACTTTCGACCAATACGGCGAAAGTTGGGACGACCGCTCGCTCCAAAAATACGCCGAGAAATCCATCGCCGCGTACACCACCTTCCCACAAGAAGGCGTCGTCAACATCGGGCGCGAAGACCTCGGCTTTTACGGTCCCTTCTTCGTCATGCTCACTGACTGGGCATCAAAATCCCTAAGCACCATCCTGCCCTTCTCTCTCCCTGACCTTCGTCATCTCATCTATTACCTAACCTACTTCGCAGGCGTTCTCGCATTTCACTCCATCGCCAAACGCTGGCTCACGCAAATCCCAGCCCTCGGTGCAACCTTACTCTTCGCTCTGCAACCCGTCCTCTGGGGTCACGCCTTCATGAACCCCAAAGACACCCCGTTCCTCGCCCTCTTTCTTCTTTCCATTTCTTTGGGGATGCAAGCCTTTGACTCGCTCAAGCCTGACTCCACCATCGACCTTTCCCCCCGCTCCAAGCGGACTCTCACGCTTCTCTCCGTGTTTTGGCTGGTTTCCATCTTCGGGCTTTTCATTTTCACTCAAGCTATTCACACCTACATCGAAACGCTTGTCCATTCCGCGCAAGCTGGCAACACCAATCTTTTCTCCCTCATCGCCAAAGACATCAACGCCGCCTCCACCGAAATCTACACCCAACGCTACTTCGTCCTCTTCCTACAACTCCGCACTTACTACTTTCTACTTTCTACTCTCATTCTCCTCGTCTCTTACTACAAACTAAATCCCAATCTACCAACCTACCTATTTACTATCCTTCCTTCAGCAATCATCCTCGGACTTTCCACCTCCACCCGCATCCTCGGACCCTTCGCCGGATTAATCATCACGTATTACGCATTCCGCACCAAGGGAAAGCAAACCATCCCTGCACTACTCATGTACGCCGTCGTCGCCCTCATCGCCACCTATCTCTCTTGGCCATACTTGTGGATGAATCCGATTCCAAGATTTTTCCAAAGTCTGCAAGAAATGTCTTTATACCCCTGGCTGGGCGGAGTGATCTTCAATGGTTCACAATACCAATCAACCAATCTGCCAATCTCCTATTTGCCCACTCTGCTCGCCACTCAGTTGACCGAACCGGTCTGGTTGTTGTCTCTGGCTGGATGGGTAGTAGCAGTTCAAAACAAGGAAAAGAAGCGCACACTCGTCGAAGTCGCATTGCTGTGGTTTGTGATCCCGCTGCTGGCGTTCATCTTCATGCGAGTTGCTTTGTATGATAACTTCCGCCAAATTTTGTTTATCTTGCCGCCGATCTTTTTGATGACAGGTGTTGCCTTTGAAGCGATTAAGAATGTAAAATGGCAAGCCGCGTTGATCGTGGTGAGTCTGCTGCCGGGTATGATTGGCATCATCACACTGCAACCATACGAGTACATTTACTACAACCAATTCGTCGGCGGCGTGGACGGTGCGAAGGATCGCTTTGAAATGGATTACTGGGCGATCTCGTACCGCGAAGCAGCGGATTATGTGAACAGTGTAGCTTCACCCAATGCGGATATTTGGGTCGAAGGACCGGCGCAGTTGTTTTCGCTGTTTGCCCGCGAGGATTTAAAAATCTATTCATCAGGTGAATTGGACCGCGCAGAGAGTTATGAATATGTGGTGACCTTCACCCGCTACAATTTTGATGAGACCGTGTACCCTGATGCCGAGATCATGCATCGCATTGAACGTGATGGTGCGGTGTTGACTGTAATTAAGAAACCTTGATCATTTAGATGACTGTCACTTTTGCGGAGAATTCCGTAGCGAAGCGGAGTGGGCAAAGTGACTGTCACCTGTCTTTACGAAAGAGAAACCATGAATCTACTTGACCTTTTGAACAAAAAGACCGTCCTTGCCGATGGTGCGATGGGAACCATGCTGCACGCGCGTGGTGTCGGCTTTGACAAATGTTTCGACGAGTTGAACCTCACCAACCCCGCCGCCGTCGCAGACGTTCACCGCGAATATATTGAAGCAGGCGCAGAATTAATCATCACCAACACCTTTGGCGCGAATCGTTACAAGCTCTCAAAACACGGCTTGCAAACTGACGTTGCCGAGATCAACCGCGCCGGTGTGGAACTTGCCAAACGTGTCGTCGCCGCTTCGTTTAAAGAGGTTTTGATCGCCGGGGATGTTGGTCCGCTCGGGGTGAGAATCGCCCCATATGGACGGGTCAAGCTCGAGGAGGCGCGTGAGGCGTTTGCGGAGCAAGTCAATGCATTGGCAGAAGCTGGGGCGGATGTCATCATCATCGAAACCATGTCTGACCTGTACGAGATCAAAGAGGCGATTGCTGCGGCAAAGGAAAATTCATCCCTGCCCATTATTGCATCTGTGACCTTCACCCGTGATGACCGCACCCTGCTGGGCGACGACCCCGCCAAAGTGGCGCATCGTCTCGCTGATGCGGGCGCGGATGTGATCGGAGTCAACTGCTCTGGCGGACCTTCGCAACTGTTGCGCATTCTCAAGCAAATGCGTCAAGCTGAACCGAACGCCAAGTTCTGGGTCAAGCCAAACGCGGGCTGGCCCGAACAAGTTAGCGGACGTATTATGTACCCCGCAGATGCCGATTATTTTGGAGAGTATGCCGTACAGTTCCGTCAAGCGGGCGCGAACATCATGGGCGGTTGTTGTGGTACGACCCCGCAACACATTTCCGTGATGAAGAAGGCGCTCGAATCGACGCCTGCTACACCGGTTGCAGAAATTTCAATTATCGACGAAGACGAGATCACCGCTGAACCCACCGAGCAACCCACCAAACTTGCGCAGCGACTTGCCAACAAACAATTCTCTATCTGTGTCGAAATGGATCCCCCGCGCGGACTCTCCACACACAAACTTCTCGCGGGTGCTTCTCTCCTGCAAGACTCCGGCGCGGACATTATCAACGTCGCCGACAGTCCGCTGGCGCGTATGCGCATGTCGGCTTGGGCAGTCTGCGAAGTGGTGCAACGTCAGATCGGTGTGGAAACCACGTTGCACTTCCCAACCCGTGGACGTAACCTCTTGCGCGTGCAAGGCGACCTTCTCGCCGCGCACGCTCTCGGCATTCGCAATGTCTTCGTCGTGATGGGCGACCCAACCTCCATTGGCGATTATCCCGAAGCGACAGACAACTACGACCTCGTCCCATCCGGCTTGGTCAAGCTCATCAAGCAAGGCTTCAACATGGGCGTCGATCACTCTGGCACGAGCATTGGTCAGCCCACCAACTTCTTCGTCGGCTCGGCGCTCAACCTTTGCCCGCAAGATATGGATACCGAAGTGAAGAACCTGCGCCGCAAGATCAATGCCGGAACCGACTTCTTCCTCACCCAACCCATCTACCGCCCCGACGACGGTCCCAAACTCATCGAAGCCTACGAAGCCAAACACGGCAAATTTGACAAGCCCATCCTCGCGGGCATCCTTCCGCTGGTTAGCGCCAAGCATGCCAACTTCCTGCACAACGAAGTCCCCGGCATCTCCATCCCAGACGAAGCCCGCGCCCGTATCGAGTCCGCTGGTGATGGCGGCGCCAAGGTTGGCGTGGAACTTGCCGTCGAACTCATCCAAAGCATCAAAGGTTGGGCAAGTGGCATCTACATGATGCCCCAATTCCACCGCTACGACCAAGCCTCAGAAATTATCGTGGCAGTAAAACAGTAAGTATCAGGTGACAGTCACTTTTGCGAGCATCCCGTAACGAAGTGGAGTGGGCAAAGTGACTGTCACCTTTATAATGGGGGCATGAAATTCTCCCGCATCTTTTTCAGCGCTCTGACAGGTCTCCTCACCAGCCTGGTCCTCGCCTTAACCTTTTTCCACTATTCAACCTTCCCCTCGCTGATAGATCGCCTCTTTCTCGTCCTCGTCCCAGCCCTCGCCTTTGGCATTCTCTACCACCAAACCTCCCCTGCCATCTCGCAATGGATGCGAAGCATCCGCCCTCTATTCACTATTCCCTATTACCTAATCTCTTTTCTCGTTACTCTTAACCTAACCTACGGCGCCATCGGTTTCCTCCAACCCGTCCTGCGCACGCCCTTTGGCATGTTCCTCTTCGCCGCCGTCACTCTGACTGTCGGTACAACCCTTGGCTACTTCCTCGTTCAACGCGCCGCCGAATCCTTCCGCACCGGCTTCCTCAGCAAACCGCTGAACATCATTCTTGCTTTATCTCTACCCATCTTCTGGGTCGCCCTCATCCTCAACACCGCCCAATACCCCTCCATGTTCAGCGTGGACTTCATCCGCGTCCCCCAAACATGGATGCCCCTCTTCCTCCTCACCGCCCTCGCCGCAGCCATCCTCTCCTTATTCCTCATCACTCGTTACTCATCCATCATCACTCACTATTTACAATTCACTATTCACCATCTACCTGGCATTTACGCCTCCACCTTCTTCTTCCTCATCGAACTCATCATCTCCCGCACCCTCAACCACCCTGCGCTGGAGAAGAACACCGTCCTCTTCGAAGCCGACGCTGGTCCGTGGATGACCATCCTCGCCAGTCCTGAGAGCGCCCCGATCAACCGCGCCGTGCATCCACTGAGTCTCATTCTCATCCGCCCATTGGTGAGGCTTTTCTCCGGCTTCATGGGCGAACACTATGCCCTCGGCGGAATGATCGTCGTCTCATTGGTCGCTGCCGCCTGTGTCTTCATTACCTGGCTCTTTGTCAAACGCGCCACCAACTCCAGCACCTACGCTTTTATCTTCGCCATCTTTCTCGGCTCGACCGCCACACATCTGCTCTTTGGTTCATTGACAGAAAACTACATCTTTGGCGCTGCAGCTCTTATCTTTTTCTTTTTACTGATCCAATCTAACGAAACTCGTTTTTCGGTTCTTGTCCCTGCCGGGCTCTTTCTCTTTGGTATCACCATCACCAACATTGCGCAGGGAGTCATCGCCCTTTTTGCAAACAAACTGGGCTTCAAAAGACTGATTAAATATTCCTTGCTCATTCTAAGCCTCGGCATTTTGCTGACCATTGCCACCAACGTCATTTACCCCAAGTACATCACCTTCTTCTTTCTTCCCGAAGATATTGCTTTCGAGTTCAATTTTGTTTCTCCTGAAAATGCAGGCGTCTTATCCGATCCCATTCGGTTATCAGAACCTTCGTCCATTACCCGCAAGTTGAACGTCGTTTCGCGCTCCATCTTGCTCTACGGAATTGTCGCACCTGATGTCATCGAATCGATTTCCGAAAAACCGCCCTTCCCAACCATTGACCTGAAAACCTTCGATGTCCGTACTAAAGCCATCGCCTCCTATCGCGGACTTTCCAATCTGCCGCTTGTTCTTTGGTTGATCTTATTAGCTGGGGCATTCTTCATGTTCATAAAAACCTGGCGGACTTCCAAACATACCCCATTGATGCTGGGTTTATTCGGTGCTCTAACATTTAACTTCGTCATGCACTTGTTTTACGGCACTGAGCTATTCCTTTACACCTCGTATTGGGTCTATGCTTTTGTGCTGTTCGTGGCTTTGGCATTCTCTGACTTTGCAGAAAAAACTTGGCTTCAGTGGGGGCTTGCCATTATCTTGCTGACTTTGATGGTCAATAATTTCCACTTCATTTTCTCGATCTTTCAGTCTCTAGCTCCCTTTTACGCGTCTGTTCCATAGACCGGTTAAAATACCTGCATGATCTCCCTCCGAAAATTAGTCCCATTTGTTTTGGTAGCCATGTCACTTGCAATGGCGATCTATCAATTCGCTGTGAGTTTTTCAGCGGGTGAGTGGAGAAATTCTTCAGACGAGATGGTCTCCAAATGGGAGGAGCGGATTCAGTCCCTGTGTGAGGCGTTGCCTGTGGATGTGACTCAAGTTGGGTACATTGACGATGCCGCGATCAGCGACGATCCTGCATTGTTTGATGCCAATGAATTCCAGTTGATGCAATATTCGGTCGCTCCTGTTGCAATTGATTCCGAGAAGCGTCACGAATGGACCATTGGTAATTTCAACGATGATGCGAACCTTGAAACTTGGCTGACGGAGCAAATAGGGGCGTACGAACTTCAAGGCTTCGGCTTTGGCTTATATCTCATTCACGATGTGGAAAATTAGATGACGCTTCTTTTGTCATTCATCACTTTGCTGCCCAGAATCTTCTTAGGCTTTTTCATCGTTCATTCTGTTTGGAATGCAAAAGATGGCAAAAGCCTTTTGGTAAAGATCTTTCTTTCTGCTGGCGTGGGGTTTGGCGTTTCTTCTCTCTTTGGCTTTTTGTGGCTATGGACAGGGCTTCCATTAGCGGTTTATGCTTGGGTTGAATGCACTGTTGCAATCCTTTTGATGATTTGGCTGCTCTCCCAAAACCGCGAACTTTTAAGCATGCCGCAAATTCCTGTAAAGCAAGAATTTCTTTGGCTTTCATTTCTTGCGCTAAGCGTTCTTTTCTTTGTATTGAATCTAATAATGTGCGGACTGCAATACCCACACGGACGCCCCGATGCGTGGATCAACTGGAACGTGGTCGCGCGTTTTATTTACCTTGGCGGTGCAGATTGGCAAGCGACATTCCTTCGCCAATGGGACCATCCCGATTATCCGCTTTTTGTGCCGATGACGAATGCCATTACGTGGGTGTTTTTAGGTAACACTTCCACTTGGGGACCCATTGCCTTGCACTTCGTATTATCGCTCTTTGCGACAGGATTATTGTTCTCCCTTGTAAATATCTTTCGCGGCTTTAAGCAAGCAGTTTTATCGGTTCTTTTATTCACTTCGCTTCCATTTATTGTTAATCAGGGCATGCGGCAATATTCAGATTTTCTGGTTGCTTATCTCATCTTAGGCGCAGGTGGTTTGACCTTGCTGTACCTGCAAACAAAAGAGAAACGGATTGCTGTTCTTGTTGGACTTATGATTGGGTTGGCGGGTTGGGCAAAGAACGAAGGCTTGATGGCAATTGTCGGTGTGACGATTGTTTGGGCGTTGCTCGGGTTGAAAAAAGAAGAACGACCTGCACTCGTAAAGTATGGAATTGGTTTGATATTCCCTGTTTTCGTCATTGTACTTTTCAAAATTTTCCTTGCCCCATCTAATGACTTGATGTCTGCCCAGGGAAGTTTGCTGGATAAGATCTTTGATGTTGAACGCTACAAGACCATTTTTAGTGTAGCAATTCCAATGTTATGGAATCTGGGAAATACCCCCATCAGCATTGTTGGACTTATAATTTTGGCAGCGCTTCTGGTTGGTAGATCGGAAAATCGTTTGCTAGGAGTGTGGACACTTGTTGTTATCATTCTTATTCAATTGGCAGCCTACTTCGGGATTTTTGTCCTTACTCCTCGCGACTTGGATTGGCACCTGAATACTTCTTTAGATCGTTTGTATTTGCACATCCTTCCACTTGCATTTCTTTTGTTCTTCCTCTGGTTGAAATCTCCGCAAGAACTTTTATCAAAAGAGAGTTGACATGCTTCTCACCATAGATATTGGCAATACCAATCTCACACTCGGTTTGTACGAAGGAAATACGCTTGGCGCACACTGGCGGCTTTCTACGGATCACAATCGCATGCCCGATGAATATGGCTTGCAATTTTTAGGTGTGTTGCAAAATGCCGGAAAGACCATCAAAGACATTCAAGGTGTATCGGTTGCGTCAGTCGTCCCACCGTTGACCGGGCGGGTGGTGCAGGCTTGTCATGAATATCTCAAACTTGAACCGTTGGTGGTGGATGCGGGCGTGAAGACCGGTATCAAGATCCGTTATGAAGACCCCAAAGCTGTTGGCGCAGATCGCGTTTGTGATGCAGTGGCGGTGATGAAACTCTATGGCGGTCCCGCCTGTGTAGTGGACTTTGGTACTGCCACCACCTTCAATGCCGTTACCCGAGATGGCGAATATCTCGGTGGCGCCATCACTGCAGGAATCAATCTCGCTGCCGAAGCGCTTTATACCCGCGCTGCCAAACTTCCGCGTATTGACTTGCAAGTGCCGCCTTCTGTCATCGGGCGCAATACCGTCCACGCCATGCAATCCGGACTCCTTTTCGGCTACGTCTCCATGGTCGAAGGGATGGTGAACCGATTCCGGGCGGAGTTGGGAAGCGATATGAAAGTCGTCGCAACCGGCGGGTTGTCAGAAGTCGTCGCGCACGAAACCAAAGTCATCGATATTATCGCCCCCTGGCTCACCCTCGAAGGTCTGCGCCTGATCTGGGAAATGAATCGCTAGGAACTCTACACCCATCAACGACCCATGACACCCGTCATGGGTCGTTGTGATTCATCTCATGCATATTGTAAAAAAACTGTGATTTCACACACTCTTCACAATTAAAACGCCCTCATACAATAGCAGTATCAAAACAATCAAGGAGAAGGTGATGAAAAGAACTGCTATTTTATTTTTTGCAATCTCATGCCTGATCCTCGCCGCATGCAATTCGCATCTCTCTGCGCCTGGAACTGCTTCAGCACCAGTGACTGATTCTCAGCCGGTTATAAATCAGCCCGAGCAGACGACGAATAATACGGTGCCTGTTACAGGGTTGACCTATCCCATTGTGGATACAGGTCAGACCACCTGTTATAACAACGATAGCCCCATCACTTGCCCGCAGACCGGCGAAGCTTTTGCCGGGCAGGATGCAAATTATCAAGGACTTGTGCCAGCATACCAAGATAATGGTGATGGCACCGTAACCGACCTCAACACCGGTTTGATGTGGCAACAGACTCCCGATTTCAATGGCGATGGCGTCATCAATGCTCAGGACAAAATGAGCCATGCCGATGCCCTGCAGAATGCAGACACGTTCACATTAGCAGGCTACGACGACTGGCGTTTACCCACCATTCAAGAACTATACTCGCTCATGGATTTCCGTGGCGCAACTGGCACCGCCGACCCATCCAGCAGTCAGGTTCCTTCAGATGCCGTCCCCTTCATCGACACGAACTATTTTGATTTTGCCTATGGTGATGCTTCTATTGGTGAACGGTATATCGATGCCCAGTATTGGTCGAGCACGATGTATGTGAGCACCACTATGAATGGCAATGCTACTGCTTTTGGCGTCAACTTTGCGGACGGGCGTATCAAAGGCTACGGTTCAGAAGTACGCGATCAAAATGGACGCGATAACCGTTATGTGCGCTACGTGCGCGGAAATGTTTATGGCACTAATAGCTTTGTAGATAACGGCAATGGCACCATTACGGATAATGGCACAGGCTTAACTTGGCTTCAATCAGACAGCGGTGCATTTAATGTCGGTCCATATGGAGATGGCAGTTTGAATTGGGAACAAGCCCTGGCTTGGTGTGAAGGCTTGGACTATGCCGGAGCCAGCGATTGGCGACTGCCGAATGCGAAGGAATTGCACAGCATCGTGGACTATACGCGTTCTCCTGATACAACCAACTCGGCTGCGATCAACCCGCTATTTCAAGCCACTTATCTTACTAATGGCATCAACAATAACGGCTATGCCAATTACCCACACTACTGGACGAGTACCACACACTTGGATGGCGTTCCCAATGCTGCCCGCGCTGTTTATTTCGCCTTTGGTGAAGCTCAAGGTTTGATGAACGGGCAAATGATGGATGTTCATGGGGCGGGCGCTCAACGCAGCGATAGGAAAAGTGGCGACCCATCTACATTGCCCGTGGGGGCGGGACCGCAAGGGGATGTGCAGAGTATCTATAACTATGTACGCTGCGTCCGTAGCGGAAGTGCGAATGCATCTACGAACACTGGTGCGCCAACCGCTCAGCCTCAGAGTGGTCAACAGCCTGCTGGGCAGACTCAACCCACAGGTCAAGCTGGAGGCGTGCAAGGGCAACAAGGGCAGCAACCTCCGCAAGAAGCTATCGCGGCTTGCTCAGGCTTATCGGTCGGGTCTGCTTGTTCCATCAATACCCCAAACGGCACAGTGAGTGGAACCTGCGGTACTCCACCCAATTCCACCTTGGTGGCATGTATGCCTGCGGGCGGACCTCCTCCATAAGAATCAACGGACTGGCAATTTGCCAGTCCGTTTTTCATGACGCGTGTCATGGTGGTTCGTGATGAGATGCATGGGTATTTTGAGAAGATGGTGACCCGATGCACTCTTTGTAAACGGGCTGCGCCCATAAAATACATTCAAGATTGAACGTAAGGAGTGTAGATAAATAAACAGAAAAAGAATGTACTTTGCCAACTGAACGACATTTGTCGTAACCAAACCATTAGATAAAAGGAGTTAACATGAAAAACAAAAAAATCTTACTCGTAACTTGTGTCGCATTGTTCGCTATTTTGGTGAGCGCGTGCGGCGGTGTAGTGACCCAAACTCAGGCGCAAGCTTCAGATCAGCAGTCAGCCGTTCAACAGCAGCCTGCCCAACAGCAACAATCCGCGCCGGGTGTGGATGCCTCGTTTAATAGCAATGCCCCTGCCCAGCAGGGCGGACCCAACAACGGGCAGCGCGGTGAACGTGACCTGACCGCTGCTGCAGAAGCCTTGGGTGTGACTGTGGAAGAACTTCAGCAAGCTTTGCAAGCTGCCAAACCTGCTGAATGTGTGGATGGGCAACCCTCGCAAGGTGTGGATTGCCGCGCTGATATGGAAGCCGTTGCCGCCGCCCTTGGCGTGACCGTGGATGAACTCGATGCGGCGTTAGGGCATCGCGGTGGACCAGACTTTGCTGCCGCGGCTGAAACCCTCGGTGTGACCGAAGAAGAACTTCAGCAAGCTTTGCAAGCTGCCAAACCCGCCGAGTGTGCAACTACCGAACAAGATGCACCCAAAGACCCGAACTGCCGACCTGATCTTGAAACTGCCGCTCAAACCCTGGGCGTGACGGTGGAAGAACTTCAGCAGGCGCTTGGTAAACCGCAAGGCGGACCGAACGGGAATAATGGTCAGCAGCCACCTGCCAATGGACAGACAGCCCCAACTACTCAGCCATAACTATATTCAACTAAATCAAGCCCCATGACATGCGTCATGGGGCTTCGTGATTCATTGCATGCCTCAAGAGAGCAATCAATGATTTTACGCACTGATTACATCTCGTTTACATCCATACAATGCAAATAGAAATTTAAACCAAGGATGAAAGGAGAATAGATATGAAACAAATCGCAAAAATTTTATTGGTAGGGATCAGCGTGATCGCTACAGGCTGTCAGGCAGTGTTGCCGCAACAGGTTGCTTCGGTGGAGGATGTGAATTATTCGGCGCCCTCAAACCCTGGTAATGATGGCGGAATGAATTTTGAAGTTGTTCCGCTGGATGGCAATGGCAATAACCAGACAAATCCGCAATGGGGAAGTGCAAGCCAGCCCTTGCTGCGCGTTTCTCCAGCAGAGTATGGAGATGGCATCAGCAGTCCAGCTGGTGAGAGTCGACCCAGTCCGCGTGTGATTAGTAATACCTTCTCGGTCAACCCACAAGATGGCATTCTCAACGACCGTGACTTCACCGCATTCGTCTATGCCTGGGGACAGTTCCTCGATCATGACATCGACCTGACCGGCTCTGCCGACCCGAAAGAGTCGTACCCGGTGATCGTCCCCTCAGGTGATGCATGGTTCGACCCCAACAGCACGGGCGAAATGACGATTTTCTTTTCGCGTTCTCAATACGACCCAGCCACAGGAACATCTGTAGATAATCCGCGACAGCAGGTCAATGCCATCACGGCTTTCGTCGATGGCTCACAAATCTACGGTGTAGATGCTGAACGTGCCGCTGCGTTGCGTGAATTTGTGGGTGGGCATATGAAAGTGAATGAAGGCAACTTGATGCCTTTCAACACCGCAGGCTTTGAGAATGCCAACGATGCCCATCGTGTGGACGACGCTCAACTCTTCCTTGCAGGCGATGTGCGCGCCAATGAGAACCCTGAATTATCGTCTTTGCATATTTTGTTCATCCGTGAGCACAACCGCATTGCCGATGAAGCGGCGCAACGCCACCCCGATTGGACGGATGAAGAACTGTATCAATTTGCCCGTCGGGTTGTGATCGCTGAACTTCAGAAGATCACCTACGACGAGTTCCTGCCAGCCTTCCTCGGCGAGAATGCCATGCCCGATTATCGCGGCTATCAAGCGGATGTGAATCCGGGTATTGCCAATGAATTTTCCACGGCAGCTTTTCGCTTTGGTCACAGCATGTTGGGCGCCGACATTGAGTTTTTGGATAACGACGGCGAAGAGATCTTTGATGCGATGGACTTGCGCGACTCCTTCTTTAACCCGGTCGTACTCAGCGATACAGGCATTGACCCCGTCCTCAAATATCTCGCCTCGGACAATGCCCAAGAGATCGACCCCATCGTCGTGGATGATGTCCGCAACTTCCTCTTCGGCGAGCCGGGGCAGGGCGGCTTTGACCTCGCCTCCCTCAACATCCAACGCGGACGTGACCACGGCTTGGCAGATTACAACACCGTGCGTGAAGCCTATGGCTTGGAGCGTGTTGCCAGCTTTGACCAGATCACATCTGACCCGGTATTGCAGGCAAAACTTGCTTCCACCTATGGCAGTGTTGATAATATCGACTTGTGGATCGGCGGCTTGGCAGAAGATCATTTGCCAAACTCCAGCATGGGCGAAACCTTCACCGCCATCATCGTTGATCAGTTTGTGCGCTTGCGAGAAGGAGATCGCTTCTGGTATCAGTACTCTTTGCCGAATAATCTGGTTGATCAGATCGAAAACACCAGCCTTGCCGATATCATTCGCCGCAATACCGATGTGACGAAACTTCAAGAGAACGTTTTCTTCTTCAATGAGTCTACGGTTATGATCGACTCGACAGTGCAGGCATCTACATCCACAGATGCCGAACAGGGGAATAATGATAATAATGGGCGTAACGGAAATGGTCGCCGTGAACCGCCTCAGGCAGCCATTGACGCTTGCTCTACTTCACAGTTGAATGATGCTTGTTCATTCAATGGGCGAAATAACAACATAGTGAATGGCTCTTGCCAAACCCCGCAAAGTTCTAGCCAGCTGGTATGTATCCCTTCGGGCGGAAGACCGTAGCAAAATATATTTCTTCACTCTGGTGAGGGCTACCCCTTACCAGAGTGAAACTTTGTATCGAAAAGGAAAAAGAATTATGAATCGCAAATGGATATTGTCATTCGTCTTTGTTCTGGCAATCACTGCCTGTCAGCCGCCCGCACCTGTGGCTACACCAGAGCCAGTAATCGAACAGGAACAACCTCAAGCACAATCCGCAGATGCTTCAACAGCCGAAGTGCAGGTCAAAGCCGAGGTGTGGGCAGATAACTGGTTCGCGTTTTATCTGGCAGACCAGCTCGTGAAAGAAGATTCAGTTCCGATCACGACCGAGCGCTCGTTCAACTCTGAAACATTTACATTCACCGCATCCTATCCCATGACCTTGAACTTTATCGCCAAAGATTTCAAGCAAGACGATACCGGCTTGGAATACATCGGCTCGAACCGCCAGCAAATGGGCGATGGCGGGCTGATCGCACAATTCACCAATGCGCAAACTGGCGAACTGATCGCCGTCACCAACGCAGACTGGGTTTGTACGGTCATCCATGAAGCGCCGTTGGATAAATCCTGCGAGCGTGAAAACAACCCGGTGGCTGGCAGCATGCCCTGTGGTTTTACTTCACTTGACGAACCTACTGGTTGGATGTTACCCACTTTCGATTCTTCGTCATGGAAACCTGCTTCGATCTATTCGGCGGCAGAAGTGGGACCAAAAGATGGGTATGAGCAGATCGCATGGGATTCATCTGCGCAGTTCATTTGGGGACCCGATCTTGAAACGGACAATACCATCCTGTGCAAATTAACGGTCACCCAATGAAACAGAAAATTCTTGCGTTGTTGCTAATGCCTGTTTTGATTTTGGGTTGTGGCTTTGCGCCTGGCAATCCGCCTCCAACCCCGGCAAACGCAGTTGTTGCGAATACTGAAACCGTTCCAGTATCTTCCGATGGCATCTTCACACTTGCCAGCCCGGAGGTGGTGGAGGGTGGAGCACTTCCCAAAGAATTCACCTGCGATGGTGCAAGTGCCACCCTGCCGCTTTCATGGAGTGGCGCGCCCGAAGGAACGAAAAGTTTCGCAGTCGTCATGCATCACATTCCGGGTCCCGGTGACTCGCATTGGTATTGGGTTTTGTATAACATCCCCGCCGATGTGACCAGCCTCGAAAAAAATACAAGCGGTATTGGCACACTCGGCAATAACAGCGTGAACGGCGAAACCAAATACGCTCCGCCATGTTCCAAAGGACCCGGCGAAAAATTGTATACCTATACCATCTATGCCCTTTCTGCCGACCCGACTTTGCCCGTACCTGCTTCTGAGGTTAGCCGGGATGTTTTGCTGGATGCCATCAAAGACATCACGCTTGCCAGTGCCACATTGAACGTAACCTATACGAGATAAACCATGTCCATTACAAGACGCGATTTTCTACGCCTCTCAGCCTACGGATTTGGATCCGCATTCCTTGCCGCATGTGGATACCGTCCCGGCGACACTCCTGCGCCTCTCGACCCTACGGCGATGCCTGCTCTGTCTCCCACGGTCGTTTCTCAAGCTTTGAGCGAACTCGGCTTCAAAGCCTTTGCAGACAAAGTAACTGTCCATCAGGATGAGCAATATCTTTACGTGGAATCCGATGGCATGCCTAACCACAACATGATGGTGGGCATCACCAGTTGGCAGCAACAAGTCCCTCTGCCGCAGCCCTATACCGGCAACAATGCCTGGAAGATCCCTCTCCATCCCGTCATTGCTGAGAACCCGGTCTCCGCGAAGACCAGTTTATATCGCGGCGCTATTGCGATTGCAGTGAACGGCGTCCCCATCTTCAATGCGCTGAACAACCGCGGCGATGATGCCTATCTTTACGGCGAATTGGATCAATGGGGCGGTCACTCCGGGCGCGCGGACGATTATCACTATCACATTGCCCCATTGCATTTATCCGAGGTCATTGGCGTGGATAAACCCATTGCCTACGCCCTCGATGGTTTCCCCATGTATGGTCTGACTGAGGTGGATGGTTCCGCCGTTATCGACTTGGATGAATTCAACGGTCACTATGGTGCGGATGGTTCCTATCACTATCACGGCACGACGAACTATCCTTATATCAACGGTGGGATGCGTGGTGTGGTCACGGTGCAGGGCGATCAGATCGAGCCGCAGCCGCACACCATCCCGATCCGCGAAGCGTTGCAGCCTTTACGCGGCGCGACCATTACGAATTTCACGGAAATCGATGCCACGCATTTCTTGTTGGAGTATCAACTCAACGGGCAGAAGTATTATGTCAACTATGGGGTGGATGGGCATGACTATACGTTCGAGTTTGTGGATGCACAGGGTACAAAGACAGTGGAGACTTATCATTCTCATGAATAAAAAATCACCGCCAGAGAGTTCCTCTGGCGGTGATTTTTTATTGACTTCGATCCGCCGTTCGCAGCAGGATGACCCCAAGTAATAGCAGCAAGCTGCCGCCCAATTGCACACCAGTCATTAACTCGCTGAGGAAGATATAAGACCAAACGGCTGTGAACACTGGTTCCAGTGTAGCGACTAGGTTGGAGATGGTCGGTGAGAGATAGCGGATGCTCAAGGTGTAGAGACCAAATCCGCCAAGGGTGGGGGCAACGCCGAGGAAGAACAACAAACCCCAGCCCGGCAGGGAATTGCCCAGCCAAAGCAGATCAGAGAACACAGGTTGTTTGGTGATGAACAAGTCGCTGGCAATTGTAAAGAAGAACAAGAAGAACGTAGCAGAGACAAAACTATATAAAAGCGCTGTCCATGAATCGATGTTCCGGTCACCGGCGGCTTTGCCTTGCAGGTTATACACAGCGAACATCAGACCGGTCAGCAAACCGAAGATGATGCCGAGCGGATTCAACTTCCATGCGGCGGGGTCGGCGGCGCCTGCCACCAAAATGGTGCCGACAAAACTCAACGCAATTGAGATGATCTTGATGCCATTGAAACGTTCTTTGAAGATGAGATAACTTAGCACCGCCGTCATGGCAGGCGAGGAAAAGGCTAGGACGGTAGCAACCGCTGCCCCGTTGTATTGAACCGAAAAGGTCCACATCGAGTTGAAGACCGCTAGCGAGAATCCGTATAAGACCATGAAGCCCCAGTGGTTGCGGTCCAATGCGAATAACTTGCGGCTAAAGATCAACAAACCAACGACCATGCCAAATGCTACGAACAAGTCTCGCCAGAAGGCAAGTACCAGCGAGGGCAGCGAATAGGTTTTGCTCAAATAGCTAATCAGCGGACCGGTTGTGGACCAGATGATGGTGGCAGTGAGTGCGATGATGAAGCCGCGAGAGGAAGTGGATTTTTGCATGGGTCTCCTTAAATAAATGACAGCCACCTTCACGGTGGCTGTCATTTGGTAAGTGTGCCCCCAGGGGAATTCGAATCCCCGTTTAAGCCTTGAGAGGGCTTCGTCCTGGGCCACTAGACGATGGGGGCGGAAGCGGGCGAGATTGTATCACCCGCGTTTTGAATCGTCAACGAAAACGTGAATTTCCTTCGGACCATGCACGCCGATGGTCAACGTCATCTCAATATCAGCTGTGCGCGAAGGTCCAGTGATGAAGACGGTGTTTTTGCCCTTGGTCATTTCAATCGCATCTAGCAACGACGGTAGGATGTTTTCCGATTCCAAGACCGTGAGATGGATTTCGGGAAGCAGTGAGCCAAGCAGTTCATCATCCGCCTCTAAAACGGACCCGGTATCTGCCAGCCCTGCCCAAGCCTTGGTCACGCCGACGGTGAGAGTCGGGTCGGGCTCATGGGTGAAGTCGATGCCTGCTTGGCGCAAGAGATTCTCGTTAAGCACATTGGGCTGAAGATAGATTTTTTTGATGCTATTCGATCGTAGATATTCGATGATCGATTGAGTTGGATTGTCTGTTTGGTGAACGATCCCAGAAAGGGCGGTGAGTTCGGAAGTAAATTGTTCGACCAAGTTTGAAGGTTGGAAAGTTGAAATGTTTACAGGTTGTTCTGTTATTACATTTTGCGGTTTAACTTCCCTATTCACTATTTCCGATTTTCTATACCTATCGCGAAACGTCTTGCCTGCAAACCTCGGCATATCTTTGCTGTAGCCCCAACCTGTGAACGCGGGCAGGCGCATCCACTGCGAGCGGGGGGAGAGGAGATGAGTTCCCAGCGAAGCCAATTTTTGAGAGAGGGCAAACAGCTTGGGCTGAGTGACGAGGCGGGTGTACATCCGCAAGCCAAGTTTGGTGCTCCACGTCAAACCCGCTCCATTGCCCATCGTCTGCTGTCCATCGTCTTTGGGCGCTTCGCCTGCTCTGACCCTCGTCAACAACTTCGGCAGGTCAATATCTACCGGGCAGGCTTCTTTGCATGCGCCGCAAAGCGACGAAGCTTGCGCGAGTTGAAAATAATTTTCGCCGAACAGCCCCGGCGAAATGACACTTCCGATCGGACCGGGGTACGGCGCAATGGCGAGGTCGCGCCCGATGTAGGCGTGTCCGCTCAGTTCGCGGAAGACCGGGCAGGCATTGAGGCACGCTCCGCAGCGAATGCAGTACAGCGATTCTTTTAGCGGCGAGTTGCGGACTCGCGTCCGCCCGTTGTCGAGCAGAATGATGTGACGGGTTTGCCCCGGCATGGGTTTGTGGATGAGTTGAGTATAGACCGTGAGCTTTTGCCCGGTGGCAGAACGCGGCAAAAGTGAGAGCAGCAGTGAGAGATCGTCGAGGTTGGGTGTGAGGCGTTCGATGCCCATGAGCGCGATATGCGTTTTGGGTATCGACGTAACCATGCGTCCGTTGCCTTCGTTGGTGACGATGCAAATGCCGCCAGTTTCAGCCACGCCAAAGTTGACTCCGCTGATGCCGATATCGGCGGTGAGGAAAACTTCACGCAGAACTTTACGGGCGGTGGCAGTGAGGGTGGGAATATCTTCAGTGTAGGGAATGCCGAGCTTCTCATGAAAGAGCTGTGCAACTTGTTCTTTCTTGAGATGTGCCGCCGGGGTGATGATGTGACTCGGCTTCTCTTTGCGGAGTTGCACGATGTATTCACCCAAGTCGGTTTCGACCACGTTGATGCCTTGCCTTTCGAGATTTTTATTCAGTTCGATCTCTTCGCTGACCATGCTTTTGGATTTGGCGATGAGTGGTGTATGATGTCCGCTATTCGATATTCGTAATACGATATCGATGGCTTCGGTTGCGTCTTTGGCGCGGTGGATGATGATGCCATTGGCTTGGGCGTTGGCGACGAATTGATCGAGATATTGCTCCAAATGGTCAACGACTTCGGCACGGATGCGATGCGCACGTTGACGTCTCTCACGCCAATCGGGAATGGATTCAAAGGCTAATGCTTTACCTCGCAGACGGCGCTCGGTGTTGTTGTCTAACGCGGTTTGGAGAGTTTCGTTTTCAATGGATTGACGAATGAGCTGACGAAAGGATTGGTTATTCATGGTTTCATTCCAATGTACAAACCTCTTCCATCCAGACCTTTCGAATCGTGAATAACATTTAGCCCTGCTTTTTGAAAGGCAAACAAATAATCTTTTTTATAGAACAGCCCTAATTTATGCGTTTCGACACGGTGTTCAACACCTTTCTTTGTGCCTATTAAGTAATGGAAGTCTAAAATAGAAAGCGCACCTTTTTGCGAGCTATAACTCATGCGAGTAATTTTTAGTTCAGGTTGATTGACGTGAAGAGTAAAGACTCTGCCGGGATTCCATTCATCAGGGGAGAACCAGGGTTCAATAAGCATGACGCCGCCTGAGTTGAGATGGTTGGCTAAATTCTTAATGGTTTTGTTGAGGTTGGGTTTGTTTTGAACATAGCCGATTGAACTAAAGAGAGAAATAATGATGTCATATTGCTTATTTAGTTTGAAATCGATCATGTTTCCTTGATAAAAGGGAATAAGAGGATGTTTTTTACGTGCTATAGCAAGAATGTTTTTATCAAGGTCAAGTCCGTCTACTTGATAATGCTTACTTAGTAATCCGGCATGATGCCCTGTGCCGCAACCTACATCAAGCAGAGCTTTGCCTTTGGATTTGATATGCTTTTTAATGAAAGCTTCTGTTTTCTTTACTTCTTTTGGGTAATCTTTTCCAAGTGCATTATAGAGTTCGTCATAGTAATTCGCTGATTGAGAAAACATAGATCCTCACGTTTGATGATTCAAAACTTCTGCAATATGCACAACCCGTTGCTTCTTTCCTTGCCGTTTCAAGCCGCCCATGATGTGCATGAGACAGCCTGCGTCGGTTACGACAAGTGTGGGAGCCTGTGTGCTTTCAAGGTTGGAAATTTTGCGCTTCAGCCACTCCGCCGATAGCTCCGGGTGCTCGACGGACATCACCCCACCGAAGCCGCAGCATTCTTGGGCGTTGGGCAATTCGACCAGTGTTGCACCTTTTACATGTTGCAAAAGTGCGCGAGGCTGTTTGTCTATGTTGAGTCCGCGTAGGGTGTGGCAGGAGGGATGGTAGGTGAGTGAGCCGTTCCAGGTTGCGCCAAGATCGGTGACGTTGAGCTTGTCTACTAGGTATTCGGTAAATTCAAAGACGCGCTTGCCAAATGCTTCCGCCCGCGGATACCATTCCGCATCGCCTTCAAAGAGTTCCAAGAGATTGTGTCTGAAATGATGGGCACAGGAACCGGACGGGGTGACGATATCCCCTTGAGTTTGCTCGAACAATTTGATCGTATGTTTCGCCACTTCTTTGGCATCTGTCCGCAGACCGGCATTGAATTGCGGTTGCCCGCAGCAGGTTTGGTCGGGGGCAAAGTCCACGCCGATGCCGAGGCGGGAGAGAATGTTTACAACGGCTTCACCGGTTTTGGGGAAGAATGAATCGGTAAGGCAGGTGATAAAAAGTTGGACGCTGAGCATGTGTCGATTATAAGACCAATAAAAAAACGCCCTAGCAAAGTTGCTGGGCGTTGAAGGTAAACGATCGAGTGTCTATTTTCCATACCACATGCGTGAGAGGATGTTGTCCTTAAGCATGAATTGATGATAGAGTGCAGCGCCCACATGCAAGAAGATCAATGCCATTGCCATGAGGTAAAAGAGGTGATGAACGTCACCAAGAAAACCTGCACGGCTGATCTGAGCAGTGCTATCCATGAGATATCCAAATAGATTGCGCTTGATTGCAATAGCTCCGCCCATGCCGAGAATGGCAAATGCTACTGCGTACAATCCAAGATGTGTCAATTCGCCGATCTTATTGAAGAAGGCATTGCCTGCATCCAATGCAGCAGGTCGTGCCGTGGAAAAACGAGTGATCAAGCGTGCAACCATGACAATCAAAAGAAGCGCGCCAAGAATCATGTGAAAGTTAATCGGGGAATCGCCGCCGCCTTCTGAAAGGAAGCCTGCACCCAGCATAAAGATCACAGTAAGCCAGTGCAGTGTAACGAGAATAGGATGATAACGTTTTGGGGTATTCATTTTTTGCTCTCCTTGCCCATACTATAGAACTGCATGATTAGAGCCGGATTACAAAATCTAATTCTTGAAGGTTTCCCCATAATTTCCCCATAATTATTGTTGATTGTTTTTTGTAAGCCACATATGTTCTAAAACCTGTTCTTTTTTGAGAAATTGACGATAGAACACTGTGCCAATATGCAGGATGATCCAACCAAGCAAAATTTGCCAACCTAATTTGTGGATATCAGCAAGAAGTTTGAAGCCGCCTCTTCCAAACGCGGAATTTGGATCTAATAAATAGCCGAGTAAATTTCTTTGATAGGCAATCCACCCTCCTGTAATAAGAACAAAAAAGATACCAATGTATAAAAGACTATAAACAATATTTGCGATCAGAAATTCCTTTTTAAAATTTCTTATGAAGAAGGTCAGCCGGATAACCATGGTAACGGCTAACACTACTCCAATAATTGTATGTGAGTTTAGAGGTAAACCATCCAGTTCTTTTTGCTTGGCTAGCGCTACAGATGAGAAAATGAGTAAAGCAGCAACCCAGTGCAAGAGTATAGAGGTTCGAGAAATTTTGTTCATCCTTTTATTTTTCTTCTCTTAACTTTAAGAGAGCCTGCACTACTTGTGGATCAAAATGCTTTCCAGATTGCGACTGAATAAACGCATATGTTTCTTCTTTTGACCATGCTTTTCGATAGGGGCGGTTAGAAGTAAGAGCATCGAATACATCTACAACAGCGAATAATCTTGCCGATAGAGGAATTTCATTTCCCCTTAACCCATTAGGATAACCTGTTCCGTCCCACTTTTCATGATGGCAGTATGAGATATCCAGTGCGCGCTTCAAGTACGCGATGGGAGAAAGCATCTGGTACGCATATGAAGGGTGTTGACGCATGACTTGCCATTCGTGTTCTGTGAGAGTGCCTGGCTTATGCAAAATTGAATCAGGGACACCCATTTTCCCAATGTCATGTAATAAAGCACCGCGTCGTAGATCGGCTTTTTCAGCGTCACTCAAGCCCATGATATCGGCAAGCTTTAACGCCATTTCAGTAACACGTTGTGTATGCCCTTCTGTTTCGTGATCTCGTAAGTCTAAAGCACGAGACCAACCTTCGATGGTGGCTTCATATGCAAATGATAATTCACGGTTAGACCGTTCAAGGCTTTTCACGCGTATAAGGTAGATACCAAAAACGAGAGTGAAAATAGTAATAAGCACCCCACCCTTAAACCATGGTGTATCCCACCATGGCGGAGTGATAATGATTTTTATTGTAGATCCCTTTTCGTTCCATACTCCATCTTTATTTGATCCTTGTACACGAAAGGTATACTCTCCAGGAGAAAGATTTGTGTACGTGGCAAAACGTCGTTTGGCATCTACATTGTTCCAGTCTTCATCGAAGCCTTCTAACTTATAGCGGTATAAGTTTTCGGCAGGGGCGGCGTAACTGAGTGCAGCAAATGCAATGGAAAAAACATCCTGGTCGTAGTTTAGTGTAACTTGTTCTGTCTCCCAAATTGGCTTTGTGAGGACTGATTTTTCGCTAACGGAGACGGAGCGATTAAAGAGTTGCAAGTCGGTCAGAATCACCGGCGGACGATACGGATCGCTTTTAACTTGATCGGGATAGAATGCATTCAGTCCGTTCACACCGCCAAAGAACATCTCGCCACTAGAACTCTGGAAGTAGGCGTTTTGGTTAAATTCATCGCTTTGCAATCCATCAAAGACGTTGTAGTTATGGAAGGTGATTGTATGTGTGTCAAATTTAGAGATTCCGCGATTGGTAGACACCCATAAATTGCCAGAAGTGTCTTCCATGATGGCATAGATCACATTGTTTGGTAACCCATGCTGCACAGTGTAATGATAAAAAGTGTTCGTTGTACGGTCAAAACGATCCAGACCGCTATCTGTGCCTACCCATAGTGTGCCCATCTGATCTTCATGGACAACATAAGTCAGGTCATTACCCAGGCTTTCTATGTTTTCTGGGTCATGCCGATAATTTACAAACTGTTCCGTACGCGGATCAAATAAGGTTAACCCTTCATACCAACTAGTTAGCCACAAAAAGCCTGCCCTATCTTCATAGATGCCTCTCACACTGCTAGGGCGTTTATCCTTTGGATCTTTTGAAGCAGGCTGGTAATGCTGAAAAGTATCAGTTGTACGGTCAAAGCGATTTAATCCGCCTCCTTCTGTTCCAACCCAGATGTTGCCATTGCTATCTTCGCAAATTGCAAGGATGATGTCACTACTGATGCTATTTGGATCATCTGGGTTGTGAAGATAACGTCGAAATTTTCCTGTTCTGCGATCGAACGTGTGTAACCCTCCAGAGAATGTCCCTACCCAAAATGTACCGGTGTGATCCTCATAGAGTGCACTGATCGACCAGCTTTTGTTTAATGCGTTGGGATCATCTGCATTTGGTTCGTAATGGGTGACATGGTTATTATGTCGGTCAAAGCGGTTTAATATACCGTCATCTCCACCTACCCAGAGCATGCCATCTTTATCTTCGTAAATCGAATAGATATAGCTTGTGCTTAAACTATCAGGGTTGTCTGGAATGTGCCTGTAATGCTCGAATTGAACCGTGCTGAGGTTGAGTTTATTGAGTCCGCCATAAGTTCCAAACCAGAGAACGCCGCCTTGGTCTTCATAAACAGCGGAAAGATTATCGTCAGACAAAGAATATGGATTGCTTGGGTCTTTGTGATAACGGCTGAATCTGCCCGTCTCTGGGTCAAACAGATTTAGCCCGCGTCTTGTAGCGACCCAATATAACCCCCTATGGTCTTGTAAAATTTGACGGCAGTTATTATCACTAAGACTATATGGGTTGTCAGGGTCATTTTGAAAGTGTTTGAACGTGCCACTTTTGCGATCCATTAGATTCAGCCCGCCATCGCTGGTGCAAATCCAGAAACGCCCCGCATCGTCTTCGTATATATTGGTCACTCCACCTGCGCTGATTGTGCTAGGAGTATCTGGGTCGTTAAAGAAAAAAGTAAACAGCCCTGTGGTTGGGTCAAATTTTTCGAGCCCACCTTTGTAATTACTTAGCCATAGGTCGCCATTTTTATCTTGATACAAAGCTTTGCTTTCATAATAATCAACTTCAACATTAATTGGCGCTGTAACCTCGGAGTGATAATGAGTAAATGTTCCAGCCTTGGGGTCGAATTTGGTCAACCAGCCATCATCCATGTATAACCATAATATACCGGTTTCATCTGCTAGGATATTCCAGATGACGTTGTTCTTCAAACTATTGGGGTTTTCTGGCTCATGTATAAAGCGAACAAAAGTATCAGTTTCGGGATTGTATTTATTTAACCCGCCTCCCGATGTCCCGATCCATAATATGCCTGAAGCATCCTGAACAATTTTGCGAATCTGGTTCCCTCCCAAGCTATTAAGGTCATTGGGGTCGTTACGATATACAACAAAATTGTAGCCATCATAACGGTTCAAACCATCTTGTGTCCCGAACCACATAAATCCATGGCGATCTTGCAAAATGGTGGTTACGGTTGTTTGGGATAATCCGTCTTCAATAGATAAATGCGTGAACTTGAAATCTGGTGCGATAGGTAAATTAAGAGGCTGAATATTTTGATTCGTCTTGACCATTTGAGCGAGTGCTGGCGTTGGCAATAAGCTAGAGCCCAGCATCAGAAGCATGAGCGCAATCAGGAAGGTTTTATTAAGTTCACGGTGAGCCATCCATTGGCGGATCATAATATTACTTCTCCTAAAATACGGTTGAGCAATAATAAATAAACACCACTTCTACCAAAAGTGTGCAAATATTATTAATTTCGTATTTTGACATATTTGGTATTCTTTTACTACTGACATTTGACACTAACTTAAAAGCCCTCTGAACTAGTTCAGAGGGCTTTTAAGTTGAGCTATAACAGTAAATGAAGCGCTTTTTACACTACCAAACTTACCAACTTGCCTTTCACCACGATCACCTTCTTCGGCTCTTTGCCTTCCAGGAATTTCTGGATGACTTCGCTTTCCATCACCGCAGACTTGATCTCCTCTTCACTGGCTTCGGCAGCGACTTTGACACGGTCGCGCACCTTGCCGTTGATCTGGACAGGGATCTCGACGAAATCGTCCTTGGCGGCGACTTCGTCCACGGCGGGCCACAACTGTTTGTGGATGGAATACGGTTTGCCCAGGTGTTCGGTCCACAGTTCTTCGGCGATGTGTGGAGTGACCGGCGCCATCATCTTCAAGTAGATTTCTTGCGCCTCCTTCCATTCATCCGAACCGGCGGCTCCGGCTTCGCGGGCTTTGTACATCTCATTCAGTAGTTCCATCAAACCAGAGACGATGGTATTGAAATCGAAGTTCTCGAAGTCACGCGTCACGCGTTTTAAGGTCTGGTGAACCTTGCGGCGTAGATTCTTTTTCACTTCGTCAGAAGCAGTTGGCGGCGTGGTGGGGTCCGTGAACAGAGTCCATGTGCGGCGGATCCAGCGGGCGGAACCTTCAATGCCTTGTGAATCCCACGGCGCGCCCATTTCCCAACGCGCAAAGAACATGATGTAGGCGCGTACGGTGTCGGCACCGTATTTGTTGACCAATACATCCGGCGCGATGACATTGCCGCGGCTCTTGGACATCTTCTCGTTGTCTTCGCCCAGCACCATGCCTTGATTGCGCAATTGCATCATCGGCTCGTGACCTTCGGTGAGACCGATATCACGCAGCGCCTTGTGGAAGAAGCGCGTGTATAGCAGGTGCATGGTGGCATGTTCGATGCCGCCTGTGTAGGTGTCGACAGGCATCCAGTAATCGTACTCTGCCGGGTCGAAGGGACCCTGATCATACTTGGGCGACAGATAACGCAAGTGATACCACGACGAGCACATGAAGGTATCCATCGTGTCGGTTTCGCGGATGGCGGGTCCGTTACACACGGGGCAGGTAGTGTGCTTCCAGGTGGGGTGCAGTTTCAATGGAGATTCGCCGGTCGGCTTCCACTCCACATCTTCGGGCAATGTTACGGGCAGTTGATCATCGGGCACAGGGTTCCAGCCGTGAGTTTCGCAATGAACCATCGGGATGGGCGAACCCCAATAACGCTGGCGGCTGATCAACCAATCGCGATAGCGATAGTTGACCGTTTCTTTGCCAACGCCTTTTTCTTGCAGCCAGTCAATAACCTTGGCGATGCTGGGATTTTTACGTCCCTTTTCGGTGTTGACCTTGGTGCCGTCCAACATGCCCGAGTTGACCATGATGCCGGGACCAATATAAGCCGTCTCGCCAACCACCGCCTCAGTCTCGCCTTCAGGCTTGATCACCGGAATAATAGACAGCTCATACTTTTTAGCAAAGGCGAAGTCGCGTTCATCGTGCGCAGGGACAGCCATGATCGCGCCCGTGCCGTAGGACATCAAAACATAATCCGCGATCCAGATCGGGATGCGCGCATTGTTGACCGGGTTGATGGCGTAACTGCCGGTGAACACGCCGGTCTTTTCCTTGCCAACCGCGCCGCGCTGAATGTCGGACTGTCTTGCCGCTTGCGCCTTGTATTCCGCGATGGCAGCTTTATTTTCCGGCGTGGTGAGTTCATCCACTAACGGATGTTCCGGCGAGAAGACCATGAAGGTCGCACCCCACAGCGTGTCTGGGCGGGTGGTGAAGATCTCAACATCGTGGTTGCCAACTTCGGTCTTGAAGATGACCGAAGCGCCTTCACTGCGGTCGATCCAATTTGTTTGCAGGGTCTTCACCGTCTGAGGCCAGTCGATGCCATCGAAGTTCAAAAACTCATCGGCATACTTGGTGGACTTGAAGAACCATTGCTCCAAATCTTTTTTGATCACCGGCGTGCCGCAGCGTTCGCAGTGACGGTCGTCACCCCAGACCTGTTCGCGTGCCAGGGTTGTGTTGCAGTTCGGGCAGAAATCCACCGGCGACATTTTGCGATATGCCAAACCATGCTTGTACAACTGAATGAAGAACCACTCCGTCCACTTGTAGTATTCAGGTTCGCAAGAAACCGCTTCACGTTCCCAATCGAACATCGCGCCCATCGAGCGCAACTGTCCGCGCATCTTAACGATGTTGTCGCGAGTGCGCACCATGGGGTGAATCCCGCTTTTGATGGCGGCATTTTCGGCAGGCAAACCAAACGCATCGAAACCCATCGGGAACAGCACGTTATACCCTTGCATGCGCATAAAGCGTGCCCGCGCATCCGATGGCGTCATCGCATACCAGTGACCGATGTGCAAGTCACCGCTGGGGTAGGGCAGCATGGTCAACGCATAATGCTTCTTCTTGCTGTTATCAATGACAGAACGATAGAGCTGATCCGCGTCCCATTTGGCTTGCCATTTTTTCTCAATAGCGCCTGGGTTATACGACAAGTCTTTCACCTTGGGAGCTTCCTGTTCTTTTATGGATATGACTGCCTTCGGCGTCGCCTCTTTCTTCGCCCGTGGCTGGCTCATCTTCTTGGCAGTTTTCTTCACTGAAGGTTTAGTCGCAGCTTTCTTTGCAGCAGGTTTCTTTGCTTTCGGAGCTGATTTTGCAACCGCCTTCTTAACGGTCTTTGCCGCTGTTGTCTTAACAGCCTTCTTTACCACTTTCTTAGTAGTTTTCTTTTTTGTATCTTTTTTCTTGTTTGTCGTAGCCATTCTTACCTCGTATAAGTTTCAAATATCAGGTTCTTCACCATGAAGATTACATGCATACACACGGAAGCTTCGCAAGGAGCGGACCCTGCTTCCAAAAAATTTGTCTACTATTCATGCAAGCCTCCTTTCATAAATTAAACACTGGGCTATTGTCCACTGTCTGGAAAACAAAAAAACCCTTCATCCACATCAGGGACGAAGAGTTCTCTCCGCGGTACCACCCAGATTCGTTCAAGTAATGAACGCTCTTTGATCGCTATAACGGGCACACCCGGCGCGGACTACTGGATTCACCAGCGCAGTTTCTCTTGCGAGACAACAGGCGAGTTCGGTCACGTTGTGCTCCCGTGGGCACGTGGATGCTGGGCTTCCACCTCGCTTTCCCAGCTCGCTGACGGGATGACCTACTACTACTGTTCTAACTTTTAATTATGTTTTGGCATTATAGCATAAGAGCGACTAGTTTCCTAATCGCTCTTGCAGGTGGACCCAGGGGGATTCGAACCCCCGACCTTCTCAATGCCATTGAGACGCGCTCCCAACTGCGCTATGGGCCCAGGAAAATGATTGTTCTGAACGCTGTGGACCTGAGGGGATTCGAACCCCTGACCTCCTCAGTGCGATTGAGGCGCGCTCCCAACTGCGCTACAGGCCCGTCGTTCAAAAGGCGACGGCTATTCTACCTGAGGGAGGGGGGAATGTCAATGAAGGGATTATGCTTTTGGCAACAGAACTTTGAAGGTGGAGCCGCGCCCCTTGCCTTCGGATTCAGCCCAAATGGAGCCGCCTTGCGATTCGATAATACCCTTGGCAATGGTCAAGCCAATTCCCAAGCCACCATGTTGACGAGTGTTCGGCGGTTCGATTTGATAGAAATCTTCAAATACTTTTTGTAATTTATCGACCGGGATCCCTTCGCCTCGATCTTGTACCCAGACCATTACTTGCTTGCCTTGCTCTATGGCGCCAATGGTCAACTCGCTTTTTTCGGGGGAAAAGCGAATGGCGTTGTTGAGAATATTCACCAGAGCAAGTTTTGTTTTTTCGGGGTCTACATGCACGAGGATGGGATCTTCTCGAAACGCAAGCACCAGTTGAAGGTCACGGCTGGAGGCGGTGACTTTGATCTCATCCAATGCGAAATGCAAAATATCTTGAATGGGAAGTTTCATCCTGCGCAAAATCATTTCATCAGATTGCAGCATGGTGAGATTGTTCATTTGGTCGAGCAGGGTGCGCATTTGAGAGGCGGCGGTTAATACATGCCCGGCGTGTTCGGTGGTTTCACCTTTTGAATCGCTTTGCAAAAAGGTGGCATAACCAATGATGATGCCCAACGGGGTACGGAGTTCATGAGAAGCCAGGGCAAGGAAATTGTTCTTGACCTCGTTCATGGCGCGGACTTTTTCGAGGGCTTGTTGACGTGCTCTGAAGAGACGAGCATTGTTGATGGCGATGGCAGCATGTGCAGCGACAACGGACAGAATCGCTGCATCCGTTTCGTTGAAATTCCCGTCTCGTTTGTTGACGGCTTCCAGTACGCCCATGGTTTGGTCTTTGATGGGCATAGGTACGCCCAACAGGGTTTTGACCTTGAGGTTGATATGGTCTGCCACCCGTGGAAAGTGGCGCGGGTCTTGTTCGACATCGTTCAAGATCATGGGTTGATTGGTGCGGAAGATCGTGCCAGCAAGGCTGTTATCGATTGGCACCGGAATCTCTGCCAACTTTGCTGGGTTTGAGCCGGTGGCAGCCGCGAAATATAGGCGCGGATGTTTTTCATCATAGAGCAGGATGGATGCGGCTTCACAGTTCAGGGCTTCGGTGGCGGTAGCGGTGATGAGTTGCAGCAATTCTTCAAGATCAAGAGTTGAGTTGAGGGTAACGCTCAATTCAACAAGTTTTAAGAGAAGTTGTTCTTTGCCTTCAAGTTGTTTAAGCGTGCTGGGGTTTGAGATAAGAGACATAAGGTTTTGAGATGGCTTTCAGTCTGAATTATAGATTCCTCCTGTGTTTTGCGAACCAACCATTCGTACCAGTTGGGGCTAATAAAACTGTAATTAAATGAAAACTCACCCGCGAAAGGCTGCCTTCGGGGTGAGCATGGTTTATTGAACGGTGACCGTGTATTCTGAAATGTAATCTCCTGCAGGGTAATCGGCGCTGCCGTCATTGATCTGCGAATCAAAGCTGGCTTTCACCTGAATTTGATAGGTGCCGGGCGCCCAACCGGAGAGCAGTAAACCCGTATTGGAGCATTGCAGTCCGTTGCTCTCTGTACTGAGGGTGTTCACGTAGTCCATGGGAATCTGTTGACCGTTGAATGAGAAGTAAGTGGAAATATGCTGAAGATTCTGTTGCAAGGTCGCCAGGTCTTTTGCACACCAGCCATAGTTTAGATAAATGGTTTGGCTGCTGGGGAAAGTGGCATTGAAGACCAGCGAACCGGGAACCGTGTATGCACTGGCATCATATTGCTCAGAGGCAAGGCTGGCAAGATAAGAGAAGTTTCCGCTTTGTAAAACGCTTAACATTTTGCTGAGGTCTGTTTCAACATTGGGCATGCCGGCGGGTAGGGATGAGGTTGTTACGACAGAGGCGGTTGCCACACTTTGTGGGATTACAGCATTGGGGTCATTTACGGGTTGAGCAGATTGAGTTTCAGCGGCAGAAGGAAGAGAGCAAGCGCTTAGAAGTGCTCCAATAAGAAGAAGAAAGATAAAGGAATAAAGATTTTTTTTCATAGGAATTTTCTTGATGTGAGAGGTTGGTCAGCCCGCACTGCATGTGCGGGCTGACATTTTTTATATAGTATTACGGGCGAGTGCCGGGAGCCTGACCGTTGGGAGGAGTTCCGTTCGGACCACCCTGACCTTGACCGGGTTGCTGGCCGTTCTGACCGCCGGGCATTTGTCCGCCATTTGGTCCGCCTTGCGGCATAGGCTGGACGGTGTTGATGGCATCGAAAATTGTCTGAACGTCAACGCCATAGGTGGTGGCAAGTTCATCGAAAGTGGTGCCAGCATCGAGAGCGGTGGAGAGCTCGTCCGTAGTGATGCCAAGGACTTCTGCCACGGCTGCCAGTGCTTCATCGCTCAAAGGCATCTGCCCGGGCTGACCGTTTTGCCCATCGGGTCCACCTTGCGGCATGGGTTGAACTGCATTGATGGCATCGAACACATCCTGAATATCAACACTATAAGTAGTGGCAAGTTCATCGAGGGTTGTGCCTTCTGCAAGAGCTGCAGAAAGTTCATCGGTGGTAATGCCAAGGACTTCAGCAGCGGCTGCCAGAGCCTCATCGTTCAAAGGCATCTGACCAGGCTGCCCACCTTGACCGGGTTGACCACCATTGGCTGGCGGCTGTCCGTTTGCAAAACCATCGTTGGCGGGTGCAGGCATCACAGCACGGATCGCATCGAGTACATCCTTAATATCCACACTATAGGTGGTTGCCAACTCATCAAGAGTGGTGCCAGCATCCAAAGCGGCAGAAAGTTCATCGGTAGTGATGCCGAGGACTTCAGCGGCAGCCGCCAGCGCTTCATCACTTAATTGAAAATCACCGGGAGAGGGCGGCATGAAAATGCCGTATGCAGTTGTCTCTTGATCAGTGGGGAGGTTGCCTTTGGCAAACGCTCCAGTTGTGGTCAACCCTGCGAGAATAGCTACCAAAGCAAGGCTGAGCACCCATTTATTTTTGAACATATAGTCTCCTTTTCTTGACACTAAAGATTTGTTGGCGATCTCACCAACGCCGTCATGATAGAAGCCGAGACTGTGGATTTGCTGTGATTTTTCTATGCAGATACTGAGAAGTTTCTGTGAAGATGTTTAAACTATATAGATGAAAAGATAGGCGTTTTACTCACCTTGGTTTACAAAAAAGGACCTACTTTATCAGCAGGTCCTTTTTTTACGTTAAAGCTTTTCCAAGACTCTCCCGCGCGAGTCGAGCATGGCAATGCTGCCGGTTTGCGGGTCGTACTTTGCTCTTACTTGAGTCCCTGGCGGGTAATTCCGATAATCAACCTTGCCATAGTCTATTAATTCGGTACTTGCCCGCCTCACCTTGCCATCTTCTTCCACTTCAAGTTCAAATCGAATGATCGGGTAAGAGTGATATTCATTGCCTTCGCTGCCAACATATGTGGTGCGTACCACTCGTGCCATCACTTCGTGCCCTTGCTTGGCAGCGGTATCCCGCAATCGTGCATTCATAAAATCTGCACCAAAGATGCCAACCACAATAAAAGGCGAAAAACAAAACGGAACAATGGTTGCTAACGTCCGCCCTATGTGTGTGACTAAATAGCTTTTAGCCGGTGGTGCAAATTCCAGAAAAAAGACCAGAAAAAATACGCCCCACCCAAAGATTCTCAATAGCGATGGAATTCTGCTCATATACAATCTCCTGATGATACATCGTATCCCTGCTGGGATTTTTTGAATATCAACCTTCTGTACCACACTTTTGGTGTTTCCCACTTGACCCCGTCACTTGACCGTCCTACAATCTGGCTGTATTTCAAGTAAAAAATTGAGTAAAGGAATATTATGCTACGTACTAGATTTTGGCTGGATGTATTCATTTTTGCAGGTTTTTTAATTGCCATGGAACCTCATATGACGGGGAAACCCTTACATGAGTGGATAACAATTTCGGCCGTTCTAACCTTGATCGTGCATTTTCTTTTTCACTGGGAGTGGTTTATTCGAACTTCTACATCTTTTATGAAAAACCTCTTTCACATATCTCGGTTAAATTACCTGCTTGCCATCGTGCTTTTTGTGGGGTTTGTAACCCTTATTACCAGCGGTTTGATGATTTCCAGAAGTGTCTCTCCGACGCTTGGACTTTATTTCGATACCGGCATCGGTTGGGAAAAGATCCATAACCTATCTGCTAACCTAATTTTATTGGTAGTCGCTTTTCATGTCGCGCTCCATTGGGATTGGTTAAGAAACACATTTGTAAAAATAATACTAGACCCCTTCATGAAAAATAAAACAGTAAAAACCTCTAGCGAGGCAGTAAATGATTAAAGCAGTTTCCCGTTTCTTTATTGTTTTTCTACTTGCATTGGTATTGGGGTTTGGAATATATCTTGCCATGCATTTTATTCTTCAACCAGTGGCAGCGATGTTGGGTCATGATGGTCCTCCACAGTTTATTCCCCGCACAGCTGAACCTGTCACAATGCCTGAATTTAGAGGGCTTGCGAGAGGTGTTCTTTCCATGGGGAAAGATTTTATTGTGTTTTTAGGCATGCTTATTATTGTACAGTTTGGTTTTTTTATAAGTAATAAGCTCTTCAAAAATAATAAATGATTTTTCCTTGACCCAAGCCCTTGAACGTCCTACAATTCATCTGACTGACAAAATGCCGTATCTCTCATGGACCTTGAACAGGTGCGGCTTCATTTGAATTTTGATACTCTGATACCTTTCCCCCAACAGGAGAACAGCATGACCGATTATTTATTTCGTGGTGCGCTTGAAAAGCTGGATAAAGATGTTTATGAATTGACCCAGCTCGAAGCGGAGCGCCAGTACCGTAAGCTTATTATGATCCCCAGCGAATCGACGGCACCGATGGCGGTGCGTGAAGCGTTGATGTCTGCCTTTCAGAACATTTACGCTGAAGGTTACCCCAGCGAAGAATCGCGCTGGATGAGCGAGGAAGAAATTCTCGATCACCCCATGCGCCTCGCCGACTATCGCCGCAACGGTGACCCGCGCTATTACAAAGGCGTGGAATATGCCGACGCCGTGGAAGCTCTCGCCCGCAAACGCGCCGCACAAACCTTCGCCGCGAATGGATTTACTGCCAATGATATTTACGTTAACGTGCAGGCGCTTTCGGGCGGGCCCGCCAATAATGCGGTGTATCAGGCTTTGCTCAACATCGGCGATACCGTGATGGGACTCGACCTGCTGCATGGCGGTCATCTCTCACATGGCTCACCGGTCAACCGCAGCGGCAAGTGGTTCAAGGCTGTGCATTACGGCGTGGACGCGAACGAGAAGCTCGATTACGAAGCCATTCGTCAGCTTGCGCTTGAACATAAGCCGAAGCTGTTGATCGCTGGCTATTCGTCCTATTCATGGATTCCGGATTGGAAGAAGTTCCGTGAGATCGCGGATGAAGTGGGTGCGTATTTACTGACCGACATCTCACACATCGGCGGGCTTGTCGCGGCGGGCGTTGTGCCTTCCCCAATTGGCATCGCGGATGTGGTCATGTCTACCACTCACAAGTCGCTGGATGGTCCACGCGGTGCAGTGTTGATGACCACCAAAGCCGACATCGCCAAGAAGATCGATAAAGCGGTCTTCCCCGGTGAGCAGGGCGGACCTCACGTGAACGTCTTCGCGGGGTTGGCGCTGACCTTCAAACTGGCGCAAACCAAGCAGTTCAAGAAACTGCAAGACCAGACCATCAAGAACGCGGTGGCGATGGCAGATCAATTCACCAAGCGCGGATTGCGCGTTCCGTTCGGTGGCACGAACTGCCACATGCTGAACGTGGATTGCTCGTCCATTGTCGGTGAGGATGGAACTAAACTCAGCGGCGATCAGGCGGCGCGTATTCTCGATATCGTGGGTGTGGTCGTCAATCGCAACACCATCCCCGGTGACAAGAGCGCGGCGGCGCCTTCGGGCATTCGCCTCGGCACACCGTGGATCACCCAGCGCGGATTCAACGAGAAGCAGTCGCGTCAACTCGCCGACATCATTGCGGATGTTTTGCTGGCTTGTGCGCCACATGCGGTGGATACCGTCCGCAAGGGCAAGCAGCGCCGCGCCAAAGTGGACTTCAATGTATTCAACGATGCCAAGTTGAAGATCCGCAAGTTGGCGATGGGCGCAGGCATTGACTTCAAACCGACCAAGACCGGTTACCCGCATTTCTATTACATCGACGATAAATCCACGAGCGGTGTGTTCGAGATCACCGGCTTCCGTGTGCGTCAGGTGATGGACTATGTCGCGTCGAGCGATGTGGCGGCGTTGAAGCCAGGTCAATCACAGGCGACGACCATCACAACGCCCAAGGGTGTTGTGAAAGGTGTGCTCACTTGCATTGACCTTGGCGCGTATTACCTGCAAGTGCCTGCGGCAAAGGCGGGCGTTGTTGGCACCTGGCTGCGAGACCTTTCTGATGGTTATACATCGTTCAACATGGATGGCAGCAAAGACTTTACGACCAAGCGTATTCCTGGTCCGACCATTGTGGCAGATTGGAAGAAACTCAAACCGGCGAAGGTCAGCGGGAGCGGCGTGGATGTAGATAAACCTTATTTCATCGGCACCATGCCCAAGGTCCAGAAAGAGGCGCTGCCGCCCTTTACGTGGCAAGATGCTGAAGGTGAGTTAAAGAAAACAGCGTTGAATCAAACGCATCGAGACCTCGGCGGCAGAATGGTCCCCTTTGCAGGTTGGGAAATGCCGGTGGTGTACACGTCTATCTTTGAGGAACATTTGGCGACGCGGCAGGCGGCGGGTTTGTTTGACGTGAGCCACATGGGCGTGTATGACGTGCGCGGTGCGGATGCCGCCTCTTTCCTCGACGCGGTCTGTGGCAATGACTGCGGAGCTTTGATGCCCGGTGAGAGTTTGTACACCCACTTCCTCACGCCCGATGGCGATGTGATCGACGATACCTTGGTCTACCGCCGCGGATTTGATAACTTCCTCGTGGTGGTCAACGCGTCGAACGATGACAAGGACCGCACCTGGTTGGAAAGTGTGCGCGACGGCAAAGTGAAAATTGATAACGCTCGTCCGTGGGCGCGCACGTACGGCTACAACGCGGAGATCCGCAATTTGCGTGACCCGAAAGCGGGCAACGACATGCGCATGGACATTGCGCTGCAAGGACCGAAGAGCCGTGATATTTTGTTGGCAATGGGCGTGGATGATGAAACGAGGCAACGTGTCATGAAGTTGAAGCGCACCGAGTTATGCAATGCGAACATCGGCGGCTTTGACCTGATCGTTTCGCGCACGGGTTATACCGGCGAGAAGATGGCGTTCGAGTTGTTCGTCCACCCGGAGAGCGCCGTGGCATTTTGGAACGGCGTGTTGAAAGCGGGCGAATCCTTCGGCGTGAAGCCCATCGGCTTGGGTGCGCGTGACTCTTTGAGAACCGAAGCCGGTTTGCCGTTGTATGGTCACGAAATGGGACTTGGCTCCGGCAAAGGCGATGGCTTTGGCTGGGAGTATATGGAACAGCGCGACTTTTCAGGTACCCTCATGCGTGACCTCGGCGTCGCCGAAGGTGGATTTGGTTCGTACGTGAAGACCTACAAGCCGTGGTTCATCGGTCGCGATGCCTTTGTAGCGCGTGAGAAAGAACGCAAGGGTGTGGTCGTGCGTTTCACCTTTGACGAACAGCGCACACGCATGGCGCACAACGGTGACCCGGTGGTGAATGCCGATGGTCATCGCATCGGCTTCGTGACCTCCTGCGCCATCGACAGCGCACGCTTCATTACGGGTCAAGCCTTCGTGCAGTTGGCGTACGCGAAGGAAGGTACGGTCATCGGAGTCAATCAGGGCGGGAATGTGGATCGTCCCGCTGGGTTGGCGAAGGTGGTGTCGAGGTTCGCGAAGTTGTAGGAAGAAAGACGAAAGAAGAAAGATGGGACGGCGTCTCGTCCCTGTAGGGGGCAGGGGTGGGACGCCGTCCGTTCTATTAAATTCATATTGACATTTGGGTGATATTGAATAGAATTAACCTTGATTATATACAAATAAGGTTAATTCTATGAAGGCAACAATCAAGTCAGCTCTGCAAGTGTTTGAAAAAAACAAAGTGATGCGCTCCACTGAAATTTTTGCTCAGGGCATTCAACCGCGCACACTGTATGAAATGCGGGATGCTGGTTTGCTCATTCAAGAAGGGCGTGGACTTTACCGGCTGGCAGATGAACAAATTTGGAGTGATCCTGACCTGGCTGTGGTTTCGTTGCGTATCCCCAAAGGAGTTGTCTGCCTGATCTCTGCTTTGTATTTCCATCAGCTTACGACGCAGATACCCCATGAGGTGTATCTTGCCTTGCCAAAAGATTCAGAGAAACCTCGCCTTCAACATCCGCCGATCCGTTTCTTTTGGGTTTCCCCTGAGCCGTTTAAGGCGGGAATTGAAAAACATATTATAGACAACGTGGAAGTTAAAGTTTACAGCGTCGCCAAAACGATTGCAGATTGCTTTAAGTTCAGAAACAAGACAGGAATGGATGTTGCCTTGGAAGCCTTGCGCGAAGGTCTGAGCCAGAAACGTTGTACGCCTGAACAAATTTTGCGCTTTGCGCGGATCGATCGTGTGGAGCGGATCATATTGCCGTATCTGGAGGCGCTGGCATGAATGATGAAAAGCGCAACGTACCTGCTTCCATTCACCAAAGGTTGTTGAATAAATCACATGAAACCGGGCGGTCTTTTAACGAATTGCTGCAATACTATGGGATCGAAAGACTCCTATACAGGCTTTCTGTATCAGAACATTCCAATAAGTTCACCCTCAAAGGTGCATTGATGTTCAATGTCTGGGGAATGTCCAACCTGCGCCCGACACGCGATATTGACCTGCTTGGGCATACATCCAATGCCATTGAGTCGATAACAGAAATTTTCAGAGATGTTTGTAAAATGAATAGCGAAGTGGATGGGATGGAATTCGATGGGGATTTGCAAGCCAGGTATATTAAGGAAGATGCCGACTATGCCGGAGTTCGTGTTACGGTGATCGCATATTTGGGAAAAACGAAGTTTCCGCTTCAAATTGACATTGGGTTTGCGGATGTCATCACCCCCGCCCCTGAACCTGTGAATTATCCGACTTTGCTTGGTCATTCCGCGCCGCAGTTGCATGGTTACCCGAGAGAGACAACGCTTGCCGAAAAAATTCAGGCAATGACTATTCTTGAGATGTCGAATAGCCGCATGAAGGATTTTTATGATGTTTGGCAGTTGATCGAGCGATTTGAATTTGATGGCAAGCTCGTACAAACTGCAATTGAAAAGACCTTTGTAAACAGGAATACAGCGCTTCCACAGGATGACCATGTTATCTTTTCAAACTCTTTTCTAGAGCACAAAACAATACAGTGGAATGCGTTTATTCGAAAACTCAAGATCGAAAATACAACGGAGATGGGCGAGGTCCTATCCGCTATAAAGGAGTTCCTTGTTCCCTTGCTCAATGCCAGTCAACAGGGCATAGTGTTTGATAAGAAGTGGGATAAAAAGTGGAAGTAAAATTGGATCGTCCCGCTGGGTTGGCGAAGGTGGTGAGTCGCTTCGCGAAGTTGTAGGAAGAAAGTAGTGATTAGTAAAGCCCTGATAGGTATAATAAGCTTATCAGGGCTTTTGAATTTAAAAGGAAAAATATATGTTCAACAAGAAAATTTCATCTAGTAATTTTGTGGCTCGTGGAAAAATGGAATCAGATGATGTTTCTATTCCTGTGATAGTGCATGGAACATATAATTCTTATGAGCCAACGCCTGTATCATGTATCATTTCACCTGATGGCAGACGCAAGGCTTTAGGGCATATATCAAATTTCGATAAAGTTGAAATTAAAGCAACAACAAATGAAGGTCAAGAAATCAGGATTTTGGGTTTGAATCAAGTTTCAAGTTCTTATAATGGATCAAAAACCATATGGAAAGGTATAGCCAATCTTTTTATAAAAGGGCAATTAAAATATTTTAGTGCAACTGGGACCGAAATACATTGTAGTATGTATATACCTTATACACCTCTCGCCAAAGCAGAAGTAAGTTACATGCCATCATATGATGGCACAATAACTCTGGACGAGAAAAGCAAGAGAGATGGTATTACGTGGAAAACTTCTTGGGGGCAGGTTGAATTAATAGATAACTATGAATATGTTGAAGATAAAATCTGAATCGACAAGGTAACAATTCGAATAAGAAAGTGCCAAGCTCACTTGATTATCAAGCCCAAAGGAAAATTTTCTCTTGAGAAATTAATTAAGGAGTTGCCAGATTCTTTTGACGAAACATTTTGGCTTATATCTTTTTTGAGTCGCAAAAGAATTGTATGGTATGGGGCTGATATTGTAGCATTACCAAACAAAGAGAACCCAGCGTTTAGACAAGCCGTCGCCTATCGTCAATCTTGGTTAGGTTTTCACCAAGACCTAGACCGCGAACAGTCATGGATAGACATGGTCTTAAAATTAGAAGACCTAAGAAATGGGTTGTTTGAAGAATTACTCGAAAATTACGAGTCGTCTCAATATAAGACGACTATCAGACGAACAATACCCTTTTTACTAATGTCTTATGAACAAGGGTACTTTGAATCGCATATTGCAAATACATACGCGGCTCTTGAAACTATAGTAGCTGGGCTAAGTTCTAATAGTAACGATGACACAAACGATTCGCTGGCATCTAAAGATTTCAAGCAGTTAACAGGAAAAATAAAAGCTGTTATCAATGAAGAAATAGATGATGAAAAAATCCGTGACAGAATCATCGGAAAGCTTGGAGATTTGAACAGGAGACCAATTCTTGACAGATTAATGACTTTGTTGGACAAGCATAAAGTTCCACTTGAAAAGATATGGTCTTCTACTACTGACATAAAAGCTGAATTGGGAAAAATCATAAGACGAAGAAATTTGTATATTCACCAAGGTCGCATTGACAATTTTGGTCAGTATTATGATGACTATTCGTGTTTGCGAATACTAATAGAACTTTGGATTTTGAAACTGCTTGAATGCCCAGAGGAATCTATCAACGATGCCGCTCTTCAAATTTTTTTGAGAAGATAAATTTAAAACATATGCCAGCCATCAGAGGAAGAGAGAGAGTAATGGAACAGACCTCTCCCTGATTGGCGTGATAATCAAGTCTGTCCGTTGGACCTCACCCTGATTGACGTAATAATCGGCATGTCCGCTCAGCCCTCTACCCTACGGGCACGCGTCCTAAAGGAGAGGGTATTTTGTTGGTTGCTGTTCTGTGGATGGGCGTTGGGGTTCCAAGTCAATACTTGGGTGGTGGAGTGGTTTTAGCTCCTCCCCTCTAGGGGAGGCGGGGGAGAGGCTGTTCTATGTTATACTTTTTATCGAAAAGGTATAACGAAAGGAAATTCCCATGGTACTCACCGTTTCCAACAAAGGCTGGGTGGTTATCCCAGCAGAATATCGCAAGAAATACAACCTGCATCCCGGCGCGAAGGTGGTGATTGTGGATTATGGCGGCGTGCTGGCAATTGTCCCTGCAGTGAAAGACCCAATTAAAGCAGCCAAAGGATTCCTAAAGGGTGAAACTTCTATGGCGGCGGATTTGAAGAAAGACCGCGAACTCGAAAAACAACGAGACCAGAGACTTGCCAATGGCTAAAGCAACCTACATCCTCGATGCCTTTGCACTCATGGCATATTTCGAGAACGAACCAGGCGCGGATCGTGTCGAACAGATATTGGATGAAGTTCGTAGTGGAAAAGCACAGGCTTGTATTTCGATCATTAACATTGGAGAGGTTGTTTACAATACAGAACGTAAGCACGGCTTCAATAAGGCGCAAGATACTCTGGCATTTATACAGGAATTGCCAGTGGAAGTTCTGCCAGCGGATGATCAAACGGTGTTGGCTGCTGCTCATATTAAAGCTAATTATCCAGTTTCATATGCAGATGCTTTCGTCGTTGTTGCTGCTCAGAAATTGAATGGAATTGTCATGACAGGTGACCCGGAATTTCACGATATCACTGAATTGGCGAAAGTGGAGTGGTTGAAGCAGAGAAAGTAAAGAACTATTATCTTAATCCTGTGATCGGCATGTCTGCTGACCTCACCCTGATTGGCGTGATGATCGAACAAGTCCGCTTGCCCCTCTCCTGAAGGAGAGGGTATTTTTTTGGGTTGTTGTTCACCCCCTCCGCCCGCTTCGCGGAACACCTCCCCCAAATCCGACAATTTATACTTTGAATGAATCCAGAAAGCGCTTCCATGTCGTATTTGGGGGAGGACGGGTGGGGGTGGTTTTAGCTCCTCCCCTTTAGGGGAGGCGGGGGAGAGGTTGTTTTTGAATTTTGATAAGCGTAGTGATCGCAATGTCCGCTGACCTCACCCTGATTGATGTAATAATCGGCATGTCCGCTCGGCCCTCTCCTAAAGGAGAGGGTATTTTTTTGTGGCGGTTCACCCCCTCCGCCCTGCCTTCGGCGGGCACCTCCCTTTGCGAAGCACCCTGTGGGCAAATACGACATTGAAAGTACTTCTGGACTCATTCAAAGTATAAATTGTCGTATTTGGGGGACCTTCGGCGGGTGGGGGTGGTTTGGGGCGCTGAGGTTCCAAGTCAATTTTTGAGACTATTACAGGAATCCGCGCTAGAAAACTGCCATTCCAAAATTCTAGTAAAGAAATGCTCAGATTCTAGTAAAGAAACAGTCCATTTCTAGTAAGGAAATAGGGCATTTCTAGTAAAGAAATTGAGTATTTCTAGTAAAGAAATTGAGTATTTCTAGTAAGGAAATTTCCCTTCTCTGGTTCTGTGGATGGGCGCTGTGCTTCCAAGTCGATCAATAAAAATTCCCCTACACATTTTAATATGCAGGGGATTCGCATTTACGAGACCATTCGCGGGATTACTTCTTCGTCAACAACTTATGTAACGCCGCATTCATCAAACCGATCTGGGTTGCCTGATCAAAGGCATATTTCATTTTAGGTCGTATGTCTTCGGGCATTTGGTCAAAGCTGGTGTACGTCACCCCACGGAAGGTGACTCCGTTCGCGCCGCCCATGATCATGCATTGGAAATGTTCATCTTCCATGTAGTCTGGCACCTGATTGCCGTTCTTATCCCCCATCAAACCAACCGTCTTGTCGTACAACTGCTGTTCTTCGATGGGCATTTCTTCGAAACTATTATAGGTCTTGCCGTTGAATTGAATGGGTGCCATGCTTTCTCCTGTTTTTGGTTTCAAGATTTGAATACTCAGATTGTATGACCTTGTCTTATTGTGCTAAAGAGTACCAAAGTCTTATTTTTGTATTTGTTCGCATCACCTAAATGTACTGCTGCTGTATGGGTGGTTGTTTTCTTGGTGTAATTAGTAATAGCCCGGGTAAAATTGTGCCATAGTAAAAGATCACCACCCTAAAAACTGGAGCCGCCATGCTTGAATACGTCAACCTAGACTTGGCAATCTCACAAGAAGAATATAAAAAGCGACTGCGCCCCTTGCAGCAGCGGCTCTATGAATTGGAGCATGCGGTCTTCGATGCCAAGGTTCCGGTCATCATCGTCTTTGAGGGTTGGGCAGCCACCGGCAAGGGACGGCTCATCAGTCTGCTCGCCGAACGGCTCGACCCACGCGGATTCCGTGTTGTACCCATCACACCGCCGCGCACAGCCGAAACGCGCTATCCGTGGATGTGGCGCTTCTGGCAGAAGATTCCCGCCCGTGGGCAAATGGTCGCATTCGATACATCCTGGTATCGCCGGGTCTTGATTGAGCGGCTGAACAAAACGGTCAAGAAGGATGAGCTGCGAGCCGCCTATCAAGACATTGCCGAATTTGAAGAGATGCTCAGTGCTGATGGAACCGTCATCTTGAAGTTCTGGTTGCACATCAGCGAAGAAGATCAAAAGAAGCGCATCAAAAAATTGAGCAAAGATAAATTGTCTGCTTGGCAGGTTAGCGAAGAAGACCTGCTGCAAAACAAACGATACGAAAAATTCACGAATTACGTCGAAGATATGATCGCCCGCACAGACTCGCCGCATGCCCCGTGGACCATCGTCGAATCTGCTGATAAATATTACATGCGCATCAAAGTCTTTGAAACCATCATCGCCTCGCTCGAAGCTCGTTTGGGCTTGGTAGTTTCTGCGAATGGAAAAACAAAACGTCCGCGTAAGACTAAGGAAATGAAGGGAGCCGTCAATGCTTGAGCGACTCGATCTTAACTTGACACTTGAACGCGAGGAGTACAACAAACAGCTCAAGGTGTTACAAGCTGAATTGCATGAGATGGCGTTTCAAGTCTATGCCCAGAAGCGCCCGGTGGTGATCGTCTTCGAAGGGATGGATGCCTCGGGCAAGGGTGGCACCATCAAACGGCTGACGGAACGCATCGACCCGCGCGGATACGTGGTCTGGCCCATTGCAGCTCCCTCTGGCGAAGAGAAAGAGCGTCACTACCTATACCGTTTCTGGCGGCGTTTGCCAGAACAAGGACAGATCGCCATCTTTGACCGTTCCTGGTATGGTCGCGTCTTGGTCGAACGCCTCGAAGGCTTCTGCACCGAAGCCGATTGGCGCCGCGCCTATAGTGAGATTAACCAGTTCGAACGTCAACTGACCGAGTCGGGCACCATTGTCTTTAAGTTCTGGATGCACATCAGCAAACAGGAACAACTGCGCCGATTCAAAGAACGCACCCGTACCAACTACAAAACCTGGAAGATCACCGACGAAGATTGGCGCAACCGCGGTAAATGGGAAGATTACATCATCGCCGCCGAGGAAATGCTCTTGAAAACCAGCACCCCCGATGCTCCCTGGACCCTGGTGGAAGCGAATGACAAATACTTTGCCCGCATCAAGTCTCTGCGCACGGTGGCAGAGAAATTAAGAAGAGCGTTGAAGTAAAGTCCACCACCTGAATATCAGCATTGTTTTACTCCTCCAATAAATAGGAGGAAAACACTTTCAAATCGTAATAAAAAGCATGTGTAGAAATGTAAGAAAGTGTATAAAATATGTCTAACTATTTATTGGTTATTAAGCTAGGGTGAGTTAACAGAAAGCTTTATGAAAGTTCGTCTTGTTCACGAACAATACTTTATTTTTCAAGTCGATAGCTTCATATTTAAGTAATTGGGATAGTCTCTCTCCAATTTATAACCTTGGTAAAACAGTATCAGCCTCACCTCCCTAAAAGAAAGGCGGAATATATGCTGACACAGACGCTCAAAACCAGCACCAAAATAAGAGGACTTGATGAAGTCCTCAATGGAGGTGTGCCTACCGGCGGGCTGACCTTGCTAAATGGCGGACCCGGCACAGGCAAAACCTTGGTGGGATTGGAGTTCTTGGTGCGAGGTGCGCAACAAGGTATCCCTGGCATTCTGCTTACCTTTGAAGAGCATGAAGATGCATTGCATCACTATGCCACCACCTTTGGCTGGGATACCGCGGCACTTGAAACTCAAGGTCTCCTTTCGATCATTGGCGCGCGGTTCGACCCGGAGGGCTTGCTTTCAGGTGATTTTGACCTGGGCGGCATTCTGGCGATCTTGCGCCATAAAACAGAAAAACTCAAAGCAAAACAAGTTGTCATTGATGCTCCAGATGTCTTTCTACGCCTGCTAGATAATCGCGGCAAAGAGCGTGCCGAGTTATACAAGCTGATCAACTGGCTGCGCGACCAAAAGCTAACCACCCTAATGACGGTCAAAGCCGATGGGGGCGATGTTGCTCGTTCTGATTATGAGTTTCTCGATTATCTGGCAGATTGTGTAATCCAACTTGACCAACGTGTCATCGAACAGGTCACTACCCGCCGGGTGCGTGTGATTAAGTACCGCGGCTCTGCCCATGGGCGGAATGAATATCCGTTTGCCATGACCGATCAAGGCATCTGGATCATTCCGATCACCGAGACGCAACTAAGCCATACAGCATTGGGCGAACCATTCTCAACCGGTGTAGATGGGTTGGATGCATACATGAATGGCGGGTATCTGCGTGCTTCCTGCAATTTGGTTACGGGCACATCGGGCACTGGCAAGACTACTTTTGCGGCTTCGTTTGCGCGTACATCCACTGCCAATGGCAAACGCGTCTTTTACATCAACTTTGAAGAATCGCCAGACTCAATGGTGTCTTGCATGCTCAGCCCCGGCATTGACTTGCGCCCAGCCTTGGAGAATGGGTCTTTGCAGTTCCTGTCTGTAATGCCTGAAGCACAGGGAATTGAAGAACACCTCATTCAGGCGTTTCGAGGCATTGAGCTTCACAAACCTGATATCGTGATTGTGGATGCCATCTCAGCCTGCCGGCGTATGGGATCGCGTAATTCTGCGTTCGATTATCTGTTGCGCCTGATCGATCACTGCAAGACCATAGGGATTACCAGTTTGTTAACCAACCTGACCGATAGTGTCAAAGAGACTCAGGAGATCACTGGTATTGACTTATCCTCACTGATTGATACGGTGGTGATTTTGCGCAATGTAGAACATCACGGAGAATTCCAAAGAGAATTGTCTATCCTCAAGGCGCGCGGGCGTCAACATTCCAACAAAGTACATTCGTTTAAGATCACAAGCCATGGGGTCCATGTCGTAGATTCACCCGTCGAGGCAGCCCATGACCGTTAAATCCAAATCCAATTCTCTAAAGAGACATTACAACTTGCGTTTGTTTGTTGCGGGGAACGCCACCAATTCACGGATTGCGCGCGAAAACCTGGAACAGTTATTGGCAAGACACCCTGAACATGAATTTGAAATTGAAATTGTGGATCTCAATGTACAACCCGAAGTTGCCTTGGATCAGGGCATATTTATTTCACCTGCCTTGCAAGTCCTTGAGCCAAATTCCGGTGGAATTGTGTACGGCAACTTAAGTCAAAAAGAAGTTTTGGAAAAAGTCTTGAACCTTTGATCTGGTTTTGCAAAGAAATGGAGCGTGACTCATGAGTCAGGCGAAACCTACATATCAGGAATTGGAACAACGCTGTCTGGCAGCTGAGTCAGCATTAGCTGCAATCCGTTCTGGGGAGGCGGATACCGTACTCGGTGAACAGGGGGTATTAGTCTTGCGCTTGAAAGAGGCGGAAAAAGCCTTGCAAGAAGCAGAGTTTAAGTATCGTTCCCTGGCAGAAAATTCGCCAGATATTATTTACATCATTGATTTAACGAAAAACAAATCTGGGTACTTGAACCGTGACACCCTATTGGGATACACCCTGGAAGAATTGGAAAAGCCGGGAGAGTCTCTACTTTCCAAAATACATCCTGATGATCTCTCTGCAGTACAAGCGCTTTGGCAGGCAGCGCTTGCGGGCAACAATACAGAAATCGAATACCGTTTGCAATTGAAAGATGGCAGTTGGGAATGGTTGCAGAGCCGCCCGCGCATTTTGAACTGGGATGTGGATGGTAGGCCTGCCCAGTTATTGGTTACCATCAGCATCATCACTGGACGAAAACAGGCAGAAAAGCGTTTGCGCTCCATGCTAGACATTGCTCAAGCGATGTCTACTTCTCTTGATACAAAAACGATCTTGCAACAAATTGTGGATAACATCACACAAGTGGCAGGGCTGGGGAGCGGGGCGATTTATACCTTGGCGAGAGATCAAATCTACTTAGCGGCTACTACACCTGCTTTGCCGCCCGAATTCCCCGAGCAATTCCGTTTCGCAAATCTGGCTGACCACCCCCATATTCAAAATGCACTTTCGAAAGGCTCTTATGTCATCATCCCTGACTCCGAAACTGCCGAACTGACCGATGCTGAACGTGAAGTCTGTGCTGCCAGAGAGCTGCGCTCAATCGCATATCTGCCGCTTATGAGCGCCCACAGGGCAATTGGGGTTTTGATCGTTGCTTCAACAAAGACAATGCGCACATTTACCGATGAAGAGTTAATTCTTTATCAAGGGTTTTCGGTTCAGGCTGCCCAAATCATTGAAAATGCACAACTATACGATTTTGCCAGAATTCATTCCACAGAGTTGGAACAACAGATCTCTGAACGTAAGCAGGCAGAGAAGAAGCTACAGGAATCAGAGAAACTGTACCGGTATGCCATGGAAGTGGCTGGCGCGGTGCCTTATTACGAGTCCTATAGCGAGAACCACCCCATCGTTACCTATGAATTTATAGGAGAAGGAATCCGTCAAATCACGGGTTATGGTCCTGAAGAATTCAATTCACAGATTTGGGATTCTTTGGTGGAAAAATCAATCCCAGTAGAGGAACTTGAAGGCTTTTCATTGGATGAAGCTATTCAACGAACCCGTTCTGGTGAGTTCCCGATCTGGAAGTGCGAATTTCGCATTCATGATCGCGATGGAAAAATTCATTGGGTTTTTGAAGCGGCAGTGGAATTGCGAGATGCCAATGGAAATCCTATTGGGTCCATTGGTTCTTATCAAGATATCACCATGCGCAAACAGGCGGAGGAACGGCTACGCGAGAGTGAAGAAAAATATCGCGGATTGATGGAAACAATCGATAGTGTGGTGGCTACGATCGATTACAACGGGAGGTTCCTATACTTGAATGAGGTTGCTGCCAAATGGCTGGGCGGCACACCCCAAGAACTGGTCGGTAAGACCATGTTTGATCTTTTTCCTGAGCCGCTGGCATTGCAACAAATGGAAGGCATACGTGAGGTCTTTCAAGAGGATCAGAGTAAAGTGAATGAATCACTGACTTATATCCAAGGGCAGCCTCGCTGGTTCCATAACTCACTCCAGCCGATCCATAATGAATTGGGCGAAGTGGTTAATGTGCTGCTTCATGCCGTTGATGTTCATGAACTGAAGGTTGTACAGCAAGAATTGGCAGACCTGAATCGATCTCTTGAACAGCGCATAGAAGAAAGAACCGTTGAAGTGCGCCAGACAAACTTGGCATTAGAACGTGCTTTGCTTGCCAAAGATGAATTTCTTGCCAACATGAGCCATGAACTGCGCACCCCGCTTAATGGCATTTTAGGCATGGCTGAGATTCTGCTTGAAGAAGAATATGGTTTGCTCAATGAGCGTCAGCATGCGTATGTCAACTTAATCGATTCCAGTGGGCACCACTTGCTTAGCCTGATCAACGACGTTCTTGATTTATCCAAAGTAGAAGTAGGCAAGCTGGAACTAGATACTGAAAAAGTTTTTATTGAAGACCTTTGCCAATCTAGCATGGTGTTCGTGAGGCAACTGGCAAAGAAAAAGAATGTGCAGGTGAATTACCTGCCCGACCCAACGATTTCCACATTACAAGCCGATACCAGGCGGCTAAAACAGATCTTGGTTAATTTATTGAGTAATGCCATTAAATTTACGCCAGAGGGTGGGAAGGTTGCGCTTGAGGTGCATGCCAATCCAGAAGAAGGTATTGTTGCCTTCTCCGTCACCGATACAGGGATCGGCATCTCAGCAGATAACCAAAAGCTTCTATTCCAACCATTCACGCAAGTTGATTCCAGTTTGAGCCGAAAATATGACGGCACAGGCTTGGGGCTGGCGTTGGTGAAACGATTAACCGAGTTACATGGTGGTACCGTTTCTCTTCAAAGTGAAGTAGGGCGTGGAAGTTGTTTCACCGTCTCTTTACCTTGGCGTGAGGCTGGTTCTTCCTCTCATACGTTGGATGTCGCTGATTTCGGAGACAACCATAAACCTGCTCCTTCTGCCAAAATATTACCTGCCACTGTTTTAGTTGCAGAAGACAATGCCTACAATGTAATGGCGATTAGCGAGTATTTAGAAGCAAAAGGCTATAAATTGGTGTTTGCCGTAGACGGCTTGGATGCTCTCGCGAAGGCCGCGGAGAGTTCTCCAGATTTGATTCTGATGGACATTCAAATGCCCAATATGGATGGCTTGGAAGCCACCCGCCGCTTGCGATCTGACTCTGCCTTTGCTTCCATTCCTATCATTGCCCTTACGGCTCATGCGATGGGAGGAGACCGGGAACGTTGCCTCGCAGCGGGTGCTACCGATTACTTGAGTAAACCCGTAAAACTAAAGGAACTGGAAGCAACCATTCGCAAATGGCTTTCCAGCTAGTGTTTGCGCCTGCGAGATTCCATGACGCCATAAAAAATAACGATGGCAATCAACATCCCGGCTGTAAATAGGGTGTACCAGTTAATGATGCCAGACTTAAACTCGGCAGAGTTCATGGCAGATGCAATCAAGATCAAGCTGTAAGCAATGAAGATGCCTTCAAAACTGGCTCGCCAACCCGTCCAGCGTGAGTCGAAGGAGTTCACCAGCGAAAGGGTTCCGATCACAGAAAGCCAACCGCATAAAACCCGCGCTGTGAGCGGAGTCAACTCCCAGGGCCAGATTGGGATAATCAGGCTTGGGACGAGATAACAGATCGTAACGAGAAACAGGACAAGCCCTCCAAAGAGGCGGAGGACGAGTCGTGCCGTGGCAGGGACGGTCACATCCGATTCTTCAGGTTCGTGCGAATCAGTATTGCGGTTGTATATCCACAGAGCAGGAATCAAAAACGGGGAGACGATATATAAGACCAACCAGGCAAGGAAGGGAATAGTGCCGAGAGAAAAGCGCTCCCAATGTAGAAGCGTAGCAACCAACATGGCAGTGGTGAAAATGGTCACTGCCGGGAAGACAGCTTGCACCCGGTGCCAACGCGGACCAAATGCCGTTTGAGCAAGGATCCATGCGCCGCCCAAATAGGCTGAGCCAAAAAACATGGAGGACATGTGTGGCTTGATCGCCCAAGCGAACAATGTGCCGGTTTGATCTGGCAGGAAGAATAAGATGCCAAAGGCGACGACTAGAAACAAAACGACGATTCCAGCAATGATACGAGTAAGGGGGAAAATAGCATCTGATTTCATTTTGATCCTATATTGATAAAGTTTACCTAGGGCAATGCCCCTGCCAATGGAATAACCCAACGTTCTTCAAAGGTATTGATCATAGCAATGTTTGGGTCTTGTGGGTTATAGATCACGTCCAACGATTCGCCTTGCCAGCTATGGTCGAGGGTAGGGTAATAGGCATTGCCTGTGACGGTGTAGGGTTTTCCATCCACTTCGAACTCGGCAGTTAAGATGAAAACGGCATTATGACCTGAACTACTTTTGAATTCTTCAAGGCTGATCACAGTTCCTGTGGTTGTACTGCCATTGAATTGCAGGTCTATGGAGGTTTGCAGCATTTTGACCTTATCGACGTTAAAGAGAAAGAAAAAACTGACCACACAAGAAAAGACCAATGCAAGAATAATAAAGCTGGCTTGATTTCCGATTCGTTTGGTGTTTTTCTCGCTGGGGATATCTGATGGTTGCATAACGTTCTCCTTAGAGTAAAGAAACACAAAGAAACCCTTTCCGTCACGAGCAACCATATAGATTGCAATGGGAGTTTGGGGTCATTTGTAATAAAGCCAAAAGTCATCCACCTTCTGTGGGATGTTTGCCTTTTTTACTCTTCATATAATTTGAAGCGAATATATTTTATGGAGCCATGATGATGAAGAGAAATCAACCTATTCTTATGTTCGTAACTGCTTTAACCATTGCCGCCTTGGCTTGTAACCTGCCTACCGCTGCCACTCCAGCCGATGCCACCGAAGAGCCGACCGAGGTTAGCACCGAATCCCCTGAAGCGATACAGACAGAAACCCCCACCGAAGTGGTTTCAGATGGCGTAACCGTTTCGGTAAGCACGGCTACCAATTGCCGCACGGGTCCAGATGTTGTCTATCAATTATTGATGACCGTCCAACCGGGCAGTGATTTTGATGTAGTCGGGAAATATACTCCCAAAGGATATTGGATCATCAATATGCCGACTGGCGGAACCTGCTGGCTGTGGGGTCAATATGCCATTGTTCAAGGTGATACCAGTGTGCTGCCTGAGATCACACCGCCGCCTGCTCCTGTTGCTCAGCCTACAAGTGAAACCTCGAATCAAGCGAATAATTCAAATACAAATGATGATAATGAGGAGGAAGATTCGCAACCTTCTGGGTCTGCACCTGCTGCACCTACCAATATTGATATTACCCGTCAGTGCACCACGCTTACACAACCCGGTGACCTCTTCCCAAGCTTCAAGATGGTAGTGCAGTTCACATGGAACGACGCCTCTGATAATGAAACAGGTTTTAACATCTACAAAGATGGAAGCTTCTATACAACCCTGCCTGCTAATACTAAAAATTTCACAGAGACATTCACCGTCTTATTGGCTCAGTCTCCTTCTATAACCTATGGCGTGCAATCTGTGAATGCAAATGGTAGTTCAGGTCTTGTGACAGGTACAGTGAGCTATTGTAAATAACTAATCGTTTATGAATTGACTTTGTAAAGTTGAAGTAACAAAGGAGATAAAATGGCTGAAATGACTTGCCCCAAATGCTCTGGCGTGATGGAAGAAGGCTTGCAATTCAATTTTAAGTTGAATGAGCTTTCCGATGACTATGTTATCGAAACGGTTGAACTTACGCGCGACCGTTGGCAAAAGACAGAAGATGCCACAGGTAAATTCTTTGGGAGCGAGTATTCAGGCAAGCGCAGGCTGGGTCCGCGTTTGGCTGTTATTACCTATCGCTGCACAGGGTGTGGATATTTAGAATCTTATGCCCCGCCTGCAAAATAAAAAAAACAGCCCGGTTGAACTTTAGCCGGGCTGTTTTTTATGCAATTCACATCCTTCCATAGACCAGCATGTACACGTCGTTGATGGCTTCTACTTGGAGTGTGCCTAGCCCATTGATTTTGAGTTGCTCGCGGACTTCCTCTATAGTGAACGCGGCACAAAGTGAAGCGGCGAAATCTTTTTGTAGAATGGGATGTTCCTTCCCGGCTCGTTCTCGGACGAGTTGCTCGGCGGCTTCTACACTTTCGGTGCGCTGCAAATCTGAGATGAAGACCAACGTCCCTAGTTGGGTGTGAGCACGAATGGTTTTCCATAAGGCGTTCGGGTGGTGGAAGTGATGCAACGCACTATGCGACATCACAAGGTCATACTTGTTTTGGGGAATGTCATCGCTGGGCAGAAAGGCTCTCAAAAATTGAATCCGGTTCGCGATCTCGGGTTCGGCTTGCACATCTTTTTGAGCGATATCGAGCATGGCTTGCGAACCGTCCACCGCGATGATGCGGCTGTGTGAAAAGGCTCGGGCGAAGCGAAAGGTCATGTCGCCGCCGCCACAACACAGGTCAAGGATGGAGGCGGGCTGTTTGTCTTCTCCAAAACGTTCCTGGAACCAGGTCACGCGCATTTGGTGTGAAGTGGCAAAGTCTGCATGTGAATACGCGAGTGCCTGTTCCATATCTTCCATCAGTTCGGGTTCAAGAATTCTTTCCATAGGGACCTCTATTAATAAATTTATTTAGTGCAACCCACCGATGCTTTTTTAATGGGTAAACCAAAGGCTTCATAGACGGGTACGCCATCCCATTCGGTGGGAATGTTGAGCCCGAGGGCAAAGGCGGCAGTAGCGGCGGTATCGACAGTGGTGATGGATGAATTGAGTGCGGCTGGTTGAATACCTGCGCCAAACGCGATCCATGGAATGGTCATATCTTCGTAAAGGCTGGTGCCGTGAGTTGTGGCATGCCCGCCATGATCGGCTGTGATGATGAATAGGGTTTCAGACATCAAGCCGCGGTTGTTGAGTTCGGTCACGAGTTTTTCAAGCGCTTGATCGGCACGAAATAACACGCTAAGTTGTTCGCCAGAAAGCCAGCCGTATTCATGCCCCATCCAGTCGGTGGTGGGGAAGTGAACGAACATCAGGCGAAAATCGGTGGGAAAGTTTTCGATCAGGTTGTCGGTGATAACTAGATCGCGGTCGTTGATGAATTTGAAGATGTCTGTGCTTTGCGGCTCAGTGATCTGACGTAATTTTTCTTTGCCCACATACATTACGGTTTGCATACCGGCGGCATGGACGACATCGAAAAGGTCAGTCACTTGAGCGTAGCCATTTTCAGGGATGTAGTCGTTCCAATCCACTTTGTGCTTGGCGGGGCATTGTCCGCTGAGCATGGAGGTGTGTGAAACGAGAGTAACGCTGGGATATACGGTTTGTGCCGTAAGTGAATAGGCTGATTGACTTAGCAACGAAGTGAGGAATGGCATCGGCGCCAGTGGAATGGCATCGGGGCGAAACCCGTCGATGGAGAGGATCAGTACGCGGCGAGCGAGAGGCGTGGGGGTGGGTGTAATCGAGGGCGTCAGCGTTGGCTCTGGCGTCAGCGTTTGCGTCGGGGTTGATGTGACCGTTGCAGTAGGAATTTGGGTTGGCGTTTGTGTGGCAAGGATGGGAATGGATGGGAGTTGACAGGCAAGCGCCGTAAGACAAAGAATAACAATAAGTCGGATGCGTGACATTTGTCCATTATAAATAAATTTCAGCGTAGTATGATTTGAATATGGATACTGGAACCTCTCGAACTTTACATGAAGAATTGATTCACCACAACAATGTGGATCCGCATAAACGCGGCTCGGGTCTTTCGGACTTTATTTTGGGTGCGCAAGATGGCTTGGTCAACGTCCTCGGCGTGGTGCTGGGAATCGCTGCCGCGACGAACGATGCACGGGTGGTGTTGGTCGCTGGATTGGCAACCACCTTTGCGGAATCTATTTCAATGGGGGCGGTGGCTTTCACAACCACCCTCGCTGATGCGGACTTGTATCAAAGCGAGCGTGAACGTGAGTATCGGCATATTTCCGAAGCGCCCATGCTTGAGACAAAAGAGATCCGCGATATTTATGAGAACAAAGGCTTCAAAGGGGATTTGTTGGATCGTATCGTGGAGACAATTACTGCGAACAAAGATGTATGGGTGGCGGTGATGATGGCAGAAGAACATCAGCTTTCGCCTGTAGATCGTAGTTCTGCAACGAAAGCTGCGTGGGTGGTTGGGCTTTCGGCAATTATTGGTTCGTTGGTGCCGATTTTGCCGTTTATATTCCTGCCGGTTTCGGTCAGTATGTGGCTCTCGGTGTTGGTGACGGCGTTGGTCTTGTTCGGAATCGGTTTTTATAAAGCGCGAGTGACCGTGGGCAGACCGATGCGCAGCGGCACTGAGATGATGCTAATTGGAACTATCAGTGCCATGGCGGGTTATCTGGTCGGTGTGATTCTCAAGGTTCCGCCCCTTCCGTGATGGTTTGCTGAAATATAAATTTGCCAGCATCCCAAGGAAGAAGACAAAGAGCATCGCCACGATCACTTCTGCACCCCAACCAATGAGCGGAACGAAGGTGAGAATTTCAAGGGCGGCGTCCTTTAACACGGTAGAAAGCCCATACAGTGCCATGGCTGAATAGCCAATTTCCTTGAACCCTAATTTGGATTCATTGCTTTTTGAGAGGTGTACGATCATGTACACCTCTAATGCTGTTAATAGCAAGGATGTGCCAGGGATCGGCGCTGTGATGGCGGAGATCACGCCTGCGATAAGGGTGTAAATGAGAACAAGTTTCATCGGTTAATAAAGACAAAGATGGCAATTGTGGCGGCAACTACGGCGAAGCAAAGTACGATGCTGATCAGGACAATGGAAAAGGTGCTCCGTCCGCTTTCTTCTTCAATCGCGGAGGGGGATTCTTGTGCCAGAAATGGCTTGGACTTTGCTTGCGGTTCCTGATGTATTGCCGGAGTTTGAAGGTTTGGCATTGCGTTTGCAATGCCCATTTTCGATAAGAATTGGAACGCGCCATCTACACTTTGGCGTAGGTCTGGCGGCAAATCTTCAAGAGAGTGATAGGTCTTTCCGTTGACATTAATGCTCGTCTTGGTGGCATGAATTGCCATCACATTCTGCACCATGTCACCTTCAAGTAGATCGGGAATGCCGTTCCCGTTCGCATCCACAAGCAGGCTGGATAGCTTTTCAAATGCCTGTCGTTCATTGGTGGGCATCTCATTGATATTGTTGTAGGTTTTTCCGTTGAAATTAATGGTAGGCATACAGAACTCCTGCGTCTTGTCCCTCCATTTTACACGCAGAAGAGCTGAGAATTACGGAACATAATATTTTCTTTCAAGCAGGCGATGTTTCTCCGCATGACGGACCGCGTTCTCAAACAATTTTCCAAGATAACGCGAGAAAACCAGTGATATCTCTTTTTCATGATTGCTAAACGGAGAAAAAGTTTTCCGTGCCAGAGAGACCAAGCCGATGGTTCCAAATTGATTCGTGATCGGAGCACCAAGCCAACAGCGGGTGTTTTTCGGTGTATCCCAGTTTGACCAGGCAGGCACGTTATAGACATCTTCCAACACGACCGGTTGATTCATCACCAGAACAGAGCGATACACGCTGTTCCCCTGAAACGGCTCATTTTGATAAAGTATGGAAGGATGAGGCAACATGGCTGTATCAAACTCTGTTTTGAGGATGATTCGAAGATGGTGTGTGGGTAACACCTTTTCCATACTTTCAAGAACTAATTCCAAGGTGGAAGCAATATTTGCCTGTTCATTGGCAAGCGTCAATTCAATGGTGTTGAGCGAGCTGACGATGCCGCTCAAGTTTTGCGAGAGTTGAGACTGACTTAAGAGTAATACATACATATCCAGCACAAAGGGAGTGCCATCTTCAAATTCGACAATGATCGGATCATAGATGCGCCCTTGAGTGCGGCTTAAGGCTAGTTTTACAGCCATATTAATAGTAATGTGGCTTTTTAGTAGAAAGGCTTCTGCTTTGAGCTCGCGCTCCATTTCTACGATGTGTTTCCGTAAAAATAATTCAACCCCAAAGCGGTGACCCAGGCGTTCGAACATCTTGTGCCTTGAGATGATGCTGCTGATTTTCCCATTGCGGGTCACAATCACACCGGGTATAAGCGGGTTATCTGCAAGGTAACTGGCAACTTCTTCTGTCAGTGTATATTGCGGAACGCTGTACTCAGACATGGGCAAGTCACCGATGCAAACTGGCACTGGAATGTTGCCTGTTGGAAAGATATTGAAATAATGAGGAATCGGTGCCATGTTCATGTTAATTTAGGGGATTATATGTACCCATACTTAACCTTGTTTGAACTATGGATTAACGACTGGTAAATGCAGCCTGTAGAAAAGAACTTGTAAGGTGTTAATAAAAAATACTCCGCTCAACATTGAGCGGAGTATTTTTACTCGTGTTCTTTAATGATGCCCGTTCCTTTTAAGAGCTTCTTTCAAGGTGGAACCGAGCCTTGTGATCCCCTCGCGGATCAGGTCTGGCGATGAATAAGAGAAGTTGATGCGCATAGTGTTATCGCCGCCGCCGTTTGGGTGGAAGGCTGCGCCCGGCACAAACGCCACCTTACGTTCAATGGCGATCTTCAGCACTTCGGCTGCATCCACGCCTTCGGGCATCATGCCCCACAAGAACATGCCGCCTTGAGGCTTCGTCCAACGCATTTCGGCAGGGAACATTTCATCCATCATTTCGAGCATCACATCGCGACGCTCTTTGTATGTGGCGCGTATGACCTTGACATGTTCATCCAAAAATCCACCCTTGCCTACTTCATATGCCACTTGTTGATTAAAACTGGATGTATGCAAGTCTGCGGCTTGTTTGGTCATCACCAGTTTTTGGATGACCTTGGGCGGTGCCACCACCCAGGCAAGCCTCAAACCGGGTGCAAGTAATTTCGAGAACGTACTCAAGTAAATGACATTACCTGTATATTCATGGTCGCCGTCATTTCGATATTGCGCATCAAGATAAACAACCGAAGGAATATGTTCACCATCATAGCGTAATTGACCATAGGGGTCATCTTCAATGATTGGTACACCATACTGATCGGCAAGGGCAACCAAACGTTTTCTGCGTTCGAGGCTGAGTGTGGAGCCTGAAGGGTTCTGAAAGTTTGGAAGCACGTAAATAAATTTCGGTCCAACTCGAAGCGCTTTTTCCAATTCCTCTACGATCATGCCATTCTCATCTGCTGGCACCGAGATGTATTGCGCGCCATAGGCATTCCAGGCTTGCAAGGCACCAAGGTAAGTAGGCGACTCCACCACAATATAATCTCCGCGGTTGATGAACAACCTGCCGAGAAAATCCAAGGCTTGTTGCGAGCCGGAGGTAATCAAAATGTTTTCTGGTGTGACCGAAACCTTGTATCGATCCGTGTGGCGCGAGATCATCTCACGTAACGGGCGATAACCTTCTGTCGTGCTATATTGCAATGCTTGTGCGCCATGTTCAGTCAACACACGATTGCATGCTTCTTGAAATTCTTGTACAGGGAATACTTCTGGCGCGGGCAAGCCGCCAGCGAACGAAATAATATCGGGTTGTTCTGTGAACTTTAATAGCTCACGGATGACCGAACTTCCCATTCTCTGTGTACGGTGGGCGAAGCGATACTCCCAGGGTGTCTGCATTCTTACTCCTTAGTGAAGAGATAAAAAAAGCCTGACAGGTACACGGGTACCCATCAGGCTTGCTGACTCATGGCAAATGAATGCCGAAACATACTATAGCCAGAAATCCATTCATGGCACCTTTATCTTACCTATTTTTCAAACCAGACGCAACTGTTTTTTGTAACTGTCAGCGGACTGAAAAGAGGTGACAAATTGCAGGCTGCTCCGCCTCTTCCCCTGTTTTTGCCTGTTTCGCCCCATTGGCAGTCATTTCCACTGTGTACAGCTTCTCTTATCAAACCCTCAGCAAACTCATGGTTTTAAACCCTTGCGCGTTTTTACCGTTTTGGTAAAATAGGTCTTGCAACGTCCAGGGTGCCCCCCTCACCCTGGACGTTGCACTTTAATTTTCAAACGAAAAGCCGCCAACCTTGGCGGCTTTTTTATTTCCTCTTTAGCTTACCCAAAGACCGCAATCACCATAACCCCCACGAACACAATCACAGACCCAAGCACCCGTACTCCTCCCATTTTTTCTTTCAAGAAGCGCCAGCCCAAAAACGCCCCGATCACTGCGCTGACCTCGCGGATCGCACCTGAATAACTGAGAGGCGCAAACGTATAGGCAAACAAAGCCAACATGTAAGCAATGAGACCCAATACGCCACCTATAAGCAGGTAATTGCGGTTTTTCTTCCAGACCCGCCCAAATGAATCCCAACCGTATTGATTGGCAACATAAGGTGTGACTACAAATGGCAACATCACGAACATGGACAGTCCATATGGCAGCGCGGGTCCACTTTTGACGGCTTTGCCATCGATGAAGGTATAGAGAGAAATGACCAGGGCTACGGTCAACGCAGTGAGAATACCTTTTAGATGCACCTTTTCGCCTTTGCTTTGCAGAAGAGTTGTCCCTCCGATCACCATCATGCCAATCGTAATCATAGAAAGACCGATATACCCGCCAGTTGTTAATTGTTCATGCAGGAAGATGGCTGTCCACAAAACGAGTAGAGCAGGGGCGGCTCCACGGGCAATAGGGTAAATGAGCGAAAAATCATGGTCACTATAGGCAATACAAAGCAAAATGAAATAGATCGCTTCCAAAAACATACTCACTACGGCAATCCACCACATCTCTCGCGGTGGCAAGCCCGAATAGCATACTATTACGACTAATGCCAATGCACCACTCAAAATGGTTTGCCACCCCATGGCTACATATTTTTCTTCTGCACTCTTAAGCAGAAAATTCCATACTGCATGCATGGACGCAGACATAAACAAAAGAACCAGTGCAAGAATAGGCATTTAATTATCTCAGGAACTCAATTAGATTTTTATTCACTTCATTGGCTTCATCATGTTGAACCCAATGTGTGGCATTTTCAAAGAAGATTAAGTTGCCTTCATCGCACAGGTCAATGGACGGTTGCGCCATGGCATGGCTGAGTGCCACATCTTTCATGCCCCACATCATCAAGGTCTGCACATGGATGCGGCGTGCAGGTTGCTTTTTGCGGAATAAGCTTTTCAGGCTTTCTCTCACAATCGAACGATACCAATTAATCATCGCCGATATGGCGCCGGGCTGTGACCATGCCTTTTTGTATTCTTCGATATCGCTTCGGCTAAAGGTGCTCTTGCGACCCGACCCAACCAACATGCGTGCCATGTTGCGATAATTTTGACGGCTTAATGCCCACTCAGCGATGAAAGGCAGTTGAAAGAAATACACATACCAAGACTTTTTTCTTTGGTCAGAATCATGCAGCAAAAAATGCGTCATCACATCGGGATGTGGCACATTGAGGATGGCGAGCTTTTCCAAGCGTTCTGGATAGCGAATGGCAACATACCAAGCCACCACCGCACCCCAGTCGTGCCCGACGAGGCGGGCTTTTTGAATCCCATAATGGTCGAATAGACCGATAACATCTTTTGCCAAATTTTCAAGGTTATAGGCAGAAACGCCTTTGGGTTTATCCGATAGGTTGTAGCCGCGTTGATCTGGCGTGATGACGTAAAAGCCCGCCTCCGTCAATGCTGGGACTTGCTTGCGCCACCCATAATGAAACTCAGGGAAGCCATGCAATAAAATGACCGGCGTCCCGTCTTTGGGTCCGTCGGTCACGACATGAAGTTTTATTTGATTGGTTTCGATCCATTCGCTTGGCATTGGCGCCAGTATAACGGAAAAGCCAAGTCTTGTGCGGTGAGCTTATTCTTCTAACGTATTGGGGAAATCTGACACTTGAGGCAGGCTAAGGACAAAACTGCTGCCTTTCCCCGGTTCGCTGCGAACCGTAATATTCCCGCCGTGGAGGCGAGCCATTTGTGCTACTAACGCCAGCCCCAACCCTGTGCCAGATGACTCGCGTGCCAAGCCAGAGTTTAATTGAATAAATGGTTGAAAGATATGTGAGAGGTCGTCTTGCTTGATGCCGATGCCTGTATCCCAAACTTCGATGTTTAAGAAAGTAGATGCATCATCTATGATGGCACGTATACCCACCTGCCCTTTTTCAGGGGTGAATTTAATGGCGTTGCTGAGTAAATTTACGACCATTTGTTTAAGGCGGCGCTCGTCTGCTTGAATGTACTTAACTTCATCCGCAATTTCGAGGTGGAGAGTTTGATTTTTGCTATTTGCCAGCTGGTCTACGATGCGAAGGGAGGTTTCACACAAGGTTTTGATGTTCACAGAACTGAATAACAAATGGATCTTTCCGGATTCGATCTTTGCCAGATCCAGAATATCGTTGATGAGTTCAAGTAGGTGTCGTCCATTTTCATTAATGGTGCTGAGGTATTTATGTTGACGGGAATTAATCGAGCCGACAGTTTCTTCGAGCAGGCTTTCTGAAAGCCCTAAAATCGCATTGAGCGGAGTGCGAAGTTCGTGGCTCATATTTGCCAAAAATTCATCTTTCATGCGCAGTGCTTTTTCCATTTCGAGATTGGCTTGCTGCATGGCGATTTCGGCTTGTTTGCGCTCTGTCACATCACGGAAGAAGCCATTGGTAACCCGTTTCCCGTCTGCCCTAACCTGAACGCTGATACTGCCTTCGACGATTACCAGACGGTCATGCTTTGTACGAAAGCCAACCTCTATGATTTGTGATACGCCATCTGCCATCAGGTTTCTGAAAATATTTAAGCAGTGGACTTGATACTCTTTGTCCACTACTTGTAACATGTCCAGCTTGTTGGCTTCTTCAAGCGTATACCCTAATGTGCGGCACCAGGATTGATTAACGTAGATATAGTGCCCGCTTTCATCAAGGCTTTGAATGAGGTCATTGGCGGTATCTAAAAACAGTTGCAGGCTTTTTTGGCTCTGGCTTAGGGCATCGGTTCGTTCTTCTACAAGGGTTTCAAGCCCGGTATGCAGGCGGGCATTTTCAATGGCAAGCCCGGCGTACCCGGCAAATAATTGCAATGCTTCAATATCTGCTGGGGTGATGGGTTTTTGAGTCAAAAAATTATCAACAGAGATCAAAGCCACTGGCTTATCCCCAGACCAGGCTGCCAGAGTGATATGTTGCTTAACTCCATACATCTCATTATCTGGCGGCGGGTTGCGAGCTAAACCGTAATCGTCGATCACAGCAATGCCTGTTGGGCTTTCCAAAGCGATTTGCCATTCGCTGTTTTCGTTTATTTGTTCGTAATACCAATCGTTACTGACAGAATTCCCGTTGCGATCTGTGCCATAGGTGCCTTGTACATAATGTCTTTCTGGATCATAGATGAATAAACCCGCACGTTCGAACCCGAGGTTATTAATAATGTTTCGGTGAATCTCTTGCAAGCATTTATCAAAATCAATGATGGAGGTGATGTTCTTTCCAGCAAGGATGACAGTTTCAAGTAGTTTTTGCCTTCGTTCCAATTCTGTTGCGCCGCGTTTTTGCTCTGTAATATCCAGCACGGTGCCAAGGAATTTTATGATGCGCCCATTGGCATCTTTTTCGGTACGATAGGTGGGTTTCAAGAACCGCATTTCTCCATAGTGCGGATTTGTGCGGTAGCTGAACATCTCAGTCGTTTCTTCGCCTTGCATCATCTTGAATAAAGCGGAGCCAAGCAGTTCTCGATCTTCGGGGTGGATACGTTCCAAATAATCTGGCATGCTTGGAATGCCCTCTGCCGGGTCAAACCCGAACAGGGTGAACATGTAAGGGCTCCACTTGCTTTTTCCGGTTAGGACATCTTGAGACCAGCTCGCCAGCCCAACTTGCTGTTCGGCATCTTCCAGAATGGATGTTAGTTCTCGGCGCTCGGCTTCTGAGTGTTTTTGGTCTGTGATATCAGTAGTGATTCCTACTGTGCGAATGAGTTCGCCGTGCTCCCCAAGGATCGGGTAGGAACGGTCTGAGACCCAGCGAATTTCACCGTCGGGGCGAATGATGCGATATTCGAATAATGAGTTCTCACCGCGCATGTCATATTCAAATGAGTCGATTACGATCTGGCGGTCATCTGGGTGTACCAAGTCGATGTAATCTTTTCCTTGGTACAGGTCTTCGGCTGGGAACCCAAAAATGTATTCAAACGCCGGGCTGACGTATTCCAGTTTTCCCACTTTTTCAGAAACCCAAAACACTTCGTGGATATGCCTTGTAAGTTGGGCAAAACGTTGATTGCTTTCAACCAGAGATTGCGCTAAATTGTGTTTTTCAGTGACATCCAATACCTGAAAGATCAGGCAGTCTGATGCATCGATGTTTAGCTTTCCGATGGTTACCGACACATAGCGGGTCTCATTATCTTTTCGGCGGAGTGATGTTTCAAAGTCTCGTACAAAGCCATTCTTGTTCAAGAGCAAAAGCATCTGCTCTTGATTTTCAAGACTGCGCAAGATTCTTGTTTGTTCGCCATGCAATTCATCGAGAGAATAGCCATACAACTGTATAAACATGGCGTTAGCATCGATCAGTTTGAGGTCGTTTAATGTTGTGATGGCAGTGGGAATGGGACTGTTCTCAAATATGGCAATGAAGCGTCGCTGGCTGGCGGAGAGTTCTTGTTCTATGATCTTGCGTTCTTTTAGTTCATCTTGAGCTTTTTGAAAAGAATTCTTGATAAGTGAACTCGCATAGAATTGCAAGACCACAAACATAAATAACATAATGCCTTGCAGCAACATAAAACTAAAATGGGTGGTTTGATAGCGTGCTTCTGGTAAAAGACCGGTTAATTCGAGGTATTCCATTCCGGCTGCAACGATGATACTTCCAATCGCATTCCACATCATGGGTTTTACACCTAATGTGATACCTGTGAGAAAGGTTAGCATTAAGTAACCACTAAACGCCGGCGAATGGACTCCGCCGCCGGTTAGTACAACCCCGGTGAGCATCAGCCAAGTGGATGCAATGGTGAGAAAACTGGCTAGTTGTACTTTACCGGTTTTCATGATGTAGTAGAACAGCGAATATAAGGTATTGAGAATGAGAATGATGAGAAGCGGACGTCTTAATTGAGATGGGTCCATTATGATAAGCAGGATGCATCCTGCCGTCATGATGCTCATGAACATCCAAATATAGACGGTGAGCAAGGTTTGAGATTGCTTTTGAATGTCATCCCAGGGATCTGGGAACGCGAACAGGTTTTTGAGGGTCTTAAGGAAATGAGAGGGGGGATTTTGGGGTTCTACCATATGCCAAGAACCTGCCTGTTTCGCTGATTTCTCAAACAAAAGAGATGGACTTGGGTATATTTTTTCATCTATTCCTTACACCGTAAATACGTGAAATCCCTACTTGTCTCGGGTGGAGGGGGGTGTTATGAGGGTGTAAGGTGGAATAAGGCTGGGTTATACTTTCAGGATTCATTCATGATTCAAAGCCCTCTTCGTTACCCCGGCGGTAAAACACGAGCTATTTCCCTTATAAAAGATTTCATGCCTACCCATTTTGATGAGTACCGTGAACCCTTTATAGGTGGCGGCTCATTTTTTGTCTTCTTACGACAAGCCTATCCAGAAATCAAGTGCTGGATTAATGATTTAAACCCGGAGCTTTATTTTTTTTGGAAACAGGCTCAAGCAGATTCGGAAAACCTTGCTCGTGAAATCTTAAAGGTTCGCAAGCAAAACAAAGCCGGGCGCAGTCTTTTTAATGAGTTGACATCCATTCATGTTGATACACTGACATCATTTGAGCGGGCGGTTCGTTTTTTTGTTTTAAATCGAATTACGTTTTCTGGTTTGGTAGAGGCAGGCGGGTATTCTCAACAAGCATTCGATGGACGTTTTACAGAGTCTGCTATTGAGCGGGTTGCTATATTGGGAGAAATTTTGCAAGGAGTAAAAATTACAAATTGGGATTATCAAAAAGTAGTCGTAGAAGGAAGTAAATCGGTTTTTACTTTTTTAGACCCACCTTATTTGAAAGCAACAAAATCACGGCTTTATGGAAAGAATGGTATTTTACATACTGATTTCAATCACGAAACATTTGCAAGAGCAATGAAAGCTTGTCCACATTCATGGTTGATCACATATGATGACTCGCCCGAGATACGCAATAATTTTCACTTTGCGCATATCCACGAGTGGGAATTACAATATGGAATGAATAACTACAAACAGGGGAAGGCAGAAAAAGGGAAAGAACTCTTTATTTATAATTATAAAAAGTGACCGCCATTCGGCGGTCACTTTTTTGTTTTCACTTTCTAATACAACGGCAATCTCGTTCCGTTGACCTTATTGGCTGCATCGGAGAAGAGATATTGCATGGCAGAGACGATCTCGGCGGGCGTGGTGCCAGTGCCTTTGTTGTCCACGTCGATGGCGCGCACGTGGATGATGTTCGCCGTCACATTGGCTTCTTTCAGTTCGGCGGCGAGAGAGAGCACCATGTTCTCTTGTGCCGATTTTGCGGCAGTGTACACGCCAGATTTTCCGGGCGGGTTGGGCACAGTAGAAGCCGATACAGCGATCACACGTCCCCAGCCATTTTTCGCGAGCGGACCTTCAAACACTTTGAACAAGTTGAATGTAGTGCGAATGTGCTGGTTAATCATGAAATCCAGGTCATCTGCAGAGGTGTCGGTGAAGGTCTTGCCGCCAACCCAACCGCCGATGAGATGGAACAAGGCGTGGACCGAACCGAACTTGGAAAGAACAGCTTCGGCGGAGGTTTGAAGCGATTGCTCATTGAGCAAGTCTACGGTTTGGGCGAAGAGGCGCTCTGTGGGCAGGTTCAAGTCGCGGACGAGGGAATCCAATTTTGTTTGGTCTTTATCGAGCAATGCCAGGTTGTGACCCATGCTTGCAAAGGTCTTGGCGGTAAGGCTTCCAAGGGCGCCGGTTGCACCGGTGATGACAATGTTTCTATTCATTATTCATACAACGCGCTGATCTGGTCTTCGCTCATGCCTTCTACAATAGCACGGTCGCTTTGTTCGGGCAGGTGTTCTTTGCCGTGAAAGTCGATCATGTGACCAGATTTCTCAGCCTTGGTCTTGAGGTAGAAGATGTTGTGCTCGTTCATCGGCAGAATATGCGGCATGCGTTCGTTGATCTTCACGCCGTGCTGTTCGAGCTGTGCGATCTTCTTGGGGTTGTTGGTCATCAACTTGATAGACTTGACCTTGAGAGAGTGGATCATATGAGCCGCTACCGCGTAGTCGCGTTCGTCGTCACGGAAACCGAGCGCCAAATTGGCTTCAACGGTATCGAGACCGGTATCTTGTAAGGCATAGGCGCGCACTTTATTGGTAAGCCCAATGCCGCGCCCTTCCTGACGCAAGTACAACACCATTCCGCGTTCCATTTCGCCGATCTTCTTGAGCGCCGCTTCGAGCTGGTCACGGCAGTCACAGCGCAGTGAGCCAATCGCGTCGCCGGTAAGGCATTCTGAGTGCAAACGCACGGGCACATCTTCTTCGCCGATCACATCGCCTTTGACAATGGCAATATGTTCCTTGCCATCGCGGTTGTTTGAAAATGCCACAATGTGAAAATCACCAAAGCGGGTGGGCAGTTCAGCCATTGATTCAATATGTACACAAACGTGGTCGTCGCCGTAGCCTTCACATTCGTGGCAGCAATCTTCTTCTAATAAAACTTGAATTTTTTCATGCATTAGGGTTGTCATGGTTCTCTCCGTAGGTCAAAAAACTTGTATTTCAAAATCACACCGCCGTCGTCCCAGGGTTCCACGCCTGTCAGGTTCATGGGCAAGGCATGGTCACGAGTAACACCAAGACCATCGGCAAGTGTAGGAGAATTCGCGCCGCCAAAGATCATGGGGGCTACATAGATCAGCACTTCATCAACAAGACCAAGCCGCATAAGTTCGAAGTTCATCGTCCCGCCGCCTTCTACCATCAAATGATCCACGCCTAATTTTTTTAGCGTGATCATCATCTTGTGCAGGTCAACGCGAGGGGCATCATCTACGAATACACTCACACCCAGCGCGCGCAAATTCTCAAGCTGCAATATAGATGTTTGAGATGTTGTAAATATTACGACCCGCGCCTCGCCTGCCTTAATAAAGTCTGAGTCTTTTTGGATGTCTGCGACGGTCGCCACGCCGACCTTTATGGGGTTGGGTGAACGCCCTTGCCTTATTCGCTCCTCACGCAGCGCTTCACTCTTAACGGTGAGCTTGGGCTGTTCTTCCAGAAGTGTTTTCCCGCCGACGAGAATCGCATCTGCTGAGGCGCGCAATTCATCCACACGTTGTTTATCTTGTTTAGACGATATCGCCGCCCCTTTGCGCTCAAAGGTGTCGATCTTACCGTCTGCCGTCATTGCGACATTGATAAAGGTATAAGGTCTGTTCATAAGATTTGTTCACTGACAGGTCGTACCCGGCACTTCTTACAAAACATCAAGCCATCCATGTTGGATGGCTTGATTATAGGATTGATGGGCAGGTTTATCCAACCCTCGAAAGTTAGAGAATGAGGCTTGCCAAAGTTAGGGTTAATATGACCTTGAAAAATATTTCGCGATTAAAGTGTCGTAATTAACGTTGACAATCTCACGCGCCAAAGCGAAAAAGTCTGCGGTCGTGGCGTGACCATTGGCATAGCGCGTGGCATACGTTTTGATGAACTTTGAGTAATTGCCGTAGCCCATCAATTCGCGCAAGTCATCCAAGAAGAGTGCCCCTTGGAAGTACACCGCATTGGTATAAGCGCGGAAAGAACCATAGTCGTAAATGGTCGCATCTACATAGCCGGTAGGTTTGAAGTAGTTGACCCGGAATTGCCACCACCAGCTGATATTGGCTGGATAGTTATTTTCGTAGAAGATGCGCTCACTATAGGTTGCCATGGCTTCGTCTAGCCACGGCTCGTAGGCATGGTCACTGCCTACCAAGCTGTACCACCACTGATGGGCGATCTCATGCACGCCGATGGTGGTCAAGTTGCTTTTGGCAGAGCCTGTATATTGGCTGTAAAAATCGGTGGCGAGAAAGACCAAACCATCGTATTCCTGTCCATCGTCCATGTCTGATTGCACAATCGCGAGGGATTGATGCGGGTAAGGTGCGAACTCGGTGGAATAGGTTTGCAACGCTTCACTGGCATAGATGAGCATGTCATCGCCGCCTTTGGCATAGCCGTTGAAATAATACGAGCGGATGGTGACATTGCCCCAAGTAGTTTCATTGACAATGAATTCATTGCTGGCAGATAAAGCCAACTGACGCGCCCCGTACATGCGGTAGCGAGTCCATTCGCCGTTGGCTTCGGGCGAAGCGCCCACTGCCAAGGTCACGCCGGAATCAGTTTTGATGTTCAGCTCAATATCCGCTGCATCATAGACGAGATGCTCGCCCCATGGCATGGCATCGTGTAAAACCCAGCCGCCTTCGTATGGCACAATGAAGGGATACCAATCCACAAGGTTGATCTGGTTGAAGTCGTACCCGAAGACTTCACCCGAGGCTTTTTGCGGAATCTTGATATTGAAGCTCAGGGTGATGGTTGTGGCAGAACCCGATGCCAAGGGTTGATTCAAATTCACGCTCAGGCGTTGTCCGCTGAGGGTGTAGGAGTTGAGAGCCGTGCCATCTTGTGCGATGGCGTTGAGCGTGAAAGCGTTGGTGTACGTATTTGGCTGAACGGAGAGAACCAAGTCTGAGAGAGTTGTTCCGGTGGTGTTGTAGTAGCGAATGGTTTCGTCTGTGGCAATGGTTCGATTCTTGAAATCTAACGTGGAATACAAGATGTAGTTGGGGCGTGAGGATGTCGTTACCGGCGGAGGTGGGGCTTGGGTAGTTGAAACAGCGACCGTTGCCGCAGGAGCCGAAGTGAACGTCACAGTGGGTGGCGGTGTGATGGTCGCCGTCGATGTTGGGAGTGGTGATGCGGTGTAAGTCGGTACGGATGTATTCGTTTGCCCGGCGGGTTGGAAGGGTGTGACTGTGGCTTTGCTAGGGTCAAGCGTTGGCAGGATGAATTGACCAAAGGGCTGCGGTGTGGGTGTTGAGGGCGGCGCAGCACAAGCGGCAAGCAGGACAGAAAGTAAAAGGTAATATGAAATGCTGAATGCGAAACGTTTCATTATTGGTAGACGCTACGGAAGTATTGGTTGATCAGGTCAGAAATATCGGTGCCGGAATGTGATCGCAAGATGCGGAAGAAATCGTCTGCTGTGACGATCTTGCCGCGACCCTGGTTGAGATAATCTTGCACAAAGGCGAAGAAGGCTTCGTCGCCGATCCGCTCGCGGACTTTTTCGAGAAAGTGTGCGCCTTGGAAGTAAGTGGCATTGGTATATGGGCGGAAGCCCTGACCTTCATAGATGGGAATATCCACAAAGCCTTCGGGTTTGTAAAAGTCAATGCGGTAAGACCACCACCATGATACAAGGTCGGGGTAGGTGTTTTCGTAATACACCCGCTCCGAATATGTGGCAAGTGATTCGTCCAGCCAGGGTTGTAAAGCTTGGTCATTGGCAACTTGTTCGAACCACCATTGGTGAGCGGTTTCGTGAACGGCAACGAAGGTCAAATAGTTTGCTGGGGTGCCATCATATAAGTTGTAGAAATCTTTGCTGAGATAGTAAAAGGCAGAATATTCCATGCCGTCATTGAAATCGCCCATAACGATAGCAAGACTCTTGTGAGTGTAAGCGCCATAGCGTGCGCCATACACTTGCAGTGCTTGTGCTGAGGCTTGCAAGGCAGCTTGACCACCGGCTTCACTGAAGGGGAAGTAATAACTGGTGAGAGTCACATCGCCCACTTGAGTGCTGGCAGTTTGAAAGTCGCGGCTGGCTGCGAGGGCGAAGGTGCGTGCAGAGCTAATGGTGTAACGTGTGCTGCCATCGGGCTGCGCTTCGGGCACTCCGCTCGCGGCGACGATGGGGGTGAGACCTGAGGGTACAAAGCTGAGATTAACTTCGTAATCGGCAGAGTCGTACACAAGATGTTCGCCGTAGAACCATGGGTCATGCAAGGTCCATTCGCCGTTGATGTATGGCACCACAAAGGGATACCAGTTGACGAGGTTGACTTGTCTGCTGGTGTAACCGTAAATGCGCGGACGCGACACGCTTGGGTCTTCTTGTTCGGCGAAGGGAAGTGTCAGCGTGTACTGAAGCTTGATCTCGGCGGTTCCGTTTGCAGGGAGGAAAGAGGCGAGCGATACGTCGAGGCGCTGTCCGTTTAGGGTGTAGGTCGTGATGGGTTGCCCGTCAATGGAGATGCCGGTGAGAGAGAAACTGCCATCCCAAAGATTTGGAATCACGGCGAGAACGAGCGCGTTGAGCTGGTTACCGGTCAGGTTCGGGTACAGAATGGTTTCATCCACGGTGACGGTATGCGCGTCATAGTCGATGGTGGTGTTGAGGGTGTACTTGGCGCGTTCAAGGGTGGGCAGAGGCGTGTTTGTTGGTAGTGCAGTCTCGGTTGGCGGAGCCGGTGTTTCGGTCACAGGCAGAGTGAGGAATATCTGCTCTGTAATAGTTGGAACTTCTGTTGCCTGATTTGAAGAACATGCGGAAAGGAAAAAGATGATGGCAAGGAATGAGAGGAAAGTCTTTTTGTGATTTTGCATGGTTGCAATTCTACCGCTTGTCAATTAATTTTAAATAATCTGGAAATAAAAACATCCTGTTGAAGCCAACAGGATGTTTGGTCGTTCATCGAACGAGATTAACCTTCTAATTTTTTCTTCAATGCAGCGAGGGTGGCGTCGAAACCGGCGATCATCTGTTTCTTCATCATATCTTCCATGCCGGGCATGGAGGGCATACCGGGGACGGTAAGTTGGGCTTCGCTCTGGAAGGTGACCTTGGTTGCGCCGCCTTCGTCTTCGAGAATGTAGGTGCTGACCATATCTGAAGCGGGAGGAGCGGCAAAGGTTTTGGTGCTGACCAATTTGTCTTGCTCAAAGCCGACCACTTCGTTGACGGTTTCGATTAAGCGTCCACCGGCTTTGGTGAACATCTTGTATTTTGCACCGAGGCGAAGAGCGCCGTCAATTTCGATCTTTTCTACATATTCGTTCTTCATATTTTCGACATTGGTCAGATGAGCAAAGATAACGCTCGCGGGTTTGTTGATCTTGATGGAAGTTGCAATAAGTGCCATGATTTTTCTCCTTGGGAAATATTTGTAAACGATTGAATGTGATTTTTATTATATGGATGGCGACAGTTTCTACAATGAACTTAAGGGGGATTTGGAGGATGACCATTAGTACTATAAAAAAAGCCGCCTGTGGATCAAATCCATGGACGGCTTTGCATTGTTTATTGCTGTTTTATGCTTTTCGCAATCGCTTCCAGATAAAACCTAGCATGAAAAACAGGGTGGCGGTCAGCACAATGGCGGAGCCAGAGACGATATTGAAGTAATAGGAAAGGTACAAGCCGATGACAGAAGATAAAGCTCCAATTGCGGCAGAGACGAACATCATGGGCAATAGACGGCGGGTGAGCAGATAGGCGGTCGCAGCCGGGGTGACGAGCATGGCGGCAGCGAGACTGACACCCACGGTTTGCAAGGAGACGACAACGGTGAGTGCTAGCAAGACAAGCATCAGGTTGCGAAGGAGTTCGGCTGGCAGGCGCAAGGTCGCTGCGAGGACGGGGTCAAAGGAGATGACAAGGAAAGGTTTGTAGAGAATGGCAACTGTGAGCAGGATGACAAAGCTCAACCCGCCGATCAGCCACAAGTCTGAAACACTGACGCCGAGTACGTTTCCAAACAGGATGTGGGACAAGTCTACGGCGTAGGTTTGCATGGTGCTGATGAGCGCCACACCCAGGGATAGGGCTGCGGCAAACAAAATGCCGATGGCGGTATCTTCTTTGACGGCTCCATCTTTAGTGAAGAGCCCGATGGTGAGTGCTACCGCAACCGCGGCGACGCCTGCGCCGATGAGCAAGTCGCCTTTCAAGATGTATGCGATTGCGACACCGGGCAGAATGGCATGTGCCATCGCGTCGCCAAGGAATGCCATGCCGCGAAGCACGACATAGGTTCCCATCACAGCACACAGCACGCCGACAATGACGGAGGCGAGCAGTCCGCGTTGCATGAATTCGTAGGTGAGAGGCTCAAGCAACCAGTTCATTTCGCCTCGGTGTGATGATGAGTATGCTCTTCGTCAGGCGGGCAGCATTCATCCACTAGCATCATGCCGTTGTCCATCACCAGCAGAGAATTACCAAATGCCTGAGCAAGATTTTCTTTTGCAAAGACTTCTTTCGGCGTGCCAAACGCAATGAGACGATGATTCAGTAAAAGGACAAGGTCGAAGCGTGAGCCTGCAAGATTCAGGTCATGAGTCGAGACGATGGCGGTCACTTCCTTTTCTTGCAAGTGGTCAAGCAGGCGCAATGTCGCTTCTTGAGTGGTGACATCCACACCGGTGAAGGGTTCATCCATCAAAAGGATGTGGGGTTCCTGGGCAATAGCGCGTGCTAGAAAAGCGCGTTGTTGTTGCCCGCCCGAAAGCTGACCAATCGAACGCCCGGCAAGGTCCGCGATGCCCATTTGTGTTAGGCTTTTTTGAACGGCTTGTTTATCGCGGAGTGTCGCTCGCTTGAACCAACCCATTTGCGAGAAACGCCCCATCATCACCACATCATCCACTGTGACCGGAAAACGCCAGTCCACTTCTTCACGCTGGGGCACATACGCTACACAATCTTGATGTGTGCCTAACTTTTCGCCGTGAATATGAATCTCGCCTTGTTGTAAAGGCAAAAGTCCAACCAAGGCTTTGAACAGCGTGGACTTTCCCGCTCCGTTTGGACCGACGACAGCGACCCGCGACCCATGCGGGACTTGAAAACTCAAATCTCGCAAAATGGTTTTGTCGCCGTAGCCGATGCTGATGTTTTTTACTTCAAGACGATGGGGTGTATGAGACATTTGTATCGAATGACGCTTTCAATTTTATTCTATCTTACTTCTAGTTGAACACAGATGTATCAGAATAGTGTTAGTTATTTGGCTGAAGAGACGGAAATGGGTCTGCGATCTTTAATGTCTTGATATCTTTCAGCTCATTAGGGGTCATTAAGCATTGATCCAATGCCAGTTTTAATTCTTCCTTTTGCAAGTTTTGACCAATGAATACGAGTTCCTGTCTGCGGTCACCATACGGCTCTTGCCAATTGGATTGAATAAATTCTCTCACCTCCGTTGCTTTGGGCCATTGTTTTTTAGGAACAGCTGCCCACCAAAGACCAGCCAGATTAATGGTCGTTTGAGTGCCTGCCTGAGACCAGCCCAAAGCGTGGTCCATACGAGATGCCAACCAGAAATATCCTTTTGAACGCACAATGTTATTCAAGCCTCCATTTTGTAAAAAATCCATAAGGCGTTCTGGGTGAAAAGGCAGGTTGGCTTGATAGGTAAGACTGCTAATTCCATATTCTTCTGTCTCAGGGGTATGGCGTCCTGCCAACTCATCTGCCCATTGTGGTAATGCAGCAGATTTTTCCATGTTGAATAACCCGGTATTCAGAATGAAATTTAAGGGCACTTTTCCAAATTCTGTCTTAAGCACGGCGGCATCTGGATTTAGTTTTTTGAGAATGGCGATTAATTTTCCAATTTCTTCTTCAGCAACAAGGTCAACTTTGTTGACTAGGATTACATCGGCAAATTCCACTTGATCAACAAGCAGGTCTACCATAGTGCGACCATCTTCATCGCTGACAGCCATTCCCATTTCCTTCAGGCTTTTGGCTTCGAGGTAATCTCGTAGCCAATTGGATGCATCTACAACAGTTACCATCGTGTCGAGACGGGCAATGTCTGAGAGATTTGTGTCATCTTCGCTCATTGGGAAATCAAATGTCGCCGCCACTGCTAGCGGCTCACCGATTCCAGTAGACTCAATGAGTAGATAGTCAAACCTCTTTTCACTGGCAAGGCGAGTGACTTCCAAAAGCAGGTCTTCCCGCAGCGTACAGCAGATACAGCCATTGGTCATTTCGACCAGTTTCTCTTCTGTGCGGCTAAGTTCTGCGCCACCATCACGGATCAGTTGCGCATCAATATTGACTTCGCTCATATCATTGACGATAACCACCACACGCAGACCTTCACGGTTGTTGAGGATATGGTTTAACACAGTGGTCTTTCCTGAGCCTAAAAAGCCGGAAAGCACAGTGACAGGTAAACGAGAATCTTTTTTCATGGGTGTAATCCTTTTATTTTGCAAGTTTACGAAGTTCTGACATCATTCTTTTAGGTTGCTCTTCTTTACCAAGCGAACGGATTTGCCTAGCAGATAACTTCACCCGAATGGGTTTTCCATCAATCCATACTGTAATAGTTTGAAGATTAGGTTTGAATGTACGTGGAGTATGGCGTTGTGAAAAACTTATATTTTTTCCAAACCGTGTTTTCGGTGCCAGCAAACGGCGGCTTTTATGATTTAGCTTACGTGCCATTATTTACTTTCCTTGAATAGAACATGTTTTTTGAGGATAGGGTCATATTTACGCAATTCGAGCCGTTGTGGATGATTACGACGGTTCTTTTCGGTATAGTAGGTATATGCGCTTTCAGTGCTTTGCATCTTTACAACGACACGTATATCTTTTTTCTTTGCCATGCTTCTATCTTTCTTTGCCTATTAATGAAAATGATTTTCAATAAGAAAAAGCGAAAAAAACAGAGAAGTTGCCTTCCCTGTTTTGGGAAACTACTTCAAAGCACTCACGATTTCAGTCACATTGTGCTTCATCATGTCGATATAGGTTGGGGCTGGGGCGCCGTCGGTCAACGATTCTAAATAAAGAGTGTTGACCACCTTCACCCCGGTTTCAGAAGCGATCTGATTCGCGAGGTCTGCATTTTCTACTTCGCCGAGGAAAATGGCAGGCGCGCCAGAATTCTTAACAGCATCTACCGCTGCAGCGATCTCTTGGGCAGAAGCGCTTGCTTCAGAACTAAAGCTCGGCAAGATGGTATCCACAACTTCAAAGCCATAGCGTTCTGCAAAATACCCCAACGCCTCATGGTTTGTGACCAACAAACGATTCTCTGCCGGAATGCTGTTTACCTGCTCGCTGATCCATGTATCCAAGTCTTTCAACTGCGCAATATAGGCTTCGGCATTGGCGGCATAGGTTTCTGCACCGTCAGGGTCTGCTTTGCTCAAGCCGTCACGGATATTCTCTACATAAGTGACGACAAGGTTCGGGTCCAGCCACATATGCGGATCGCCCGCCTCATGCTCGTGACCTGTGCCTGATTCTGCTTCGGCGGCATGTTCTTCCATCTGGTGCGGGGTCAGCCCGGTGGTGGCTTCAATGATCAAACGTTCTCCGCCTGCATTTTCCAGCAACGGCTCGATGAAATGTTCATACTCCACGCCGTTCAATATCAGAACATTGCTTTCTGCGATCTTCGAAACATCGGCTGGAGCAGCCTGATAGGCATGCGGATCTGCGCCAACAGGCAACAGAGACTCAACTTGTACCCGGTCGCCAGCGACGTTCTGGGCAATGTCTGCCAGGAAGGTGGTAGAGGCGAGAACCTTCAAGGTGTCGCTTCCGCTTTGTGGGGCAGACCCACACCCGGCGAGGAGAAGAGCCGAGAAGGTTAATGTTACGATAATGGTATTGAAAATCTTTTTCATTTAGAACTCCTAAAATTTATCCCTCAACATGTGAGGGAGTTTTTTTATCACTCAGATGGGGCTAATTCACATCATGAGCAAAATTTATTTGCAATTCGTACACAAGCCAAACAGTTGAAGCCAATGTTCCTGAATTTGGTAACCGGTCTTTTTGGCAATGGACTTGGTTAAGGGTTCAAGGTCATCGCCTTCGAAGAACTCAACCTGCCCGCATTGCTGGCAAAGCAAGAGGTGTTGATGCCCAACACCCGCCGCAATGAATGCCTGGCAGCCCATGGGTTGATGCACGCGTTGGATAAGGTGCAACTCTTCGAGCTTTTCGAGCGTGCGATAGACAGTGACCAGTCCCAAAGCGCGATACTTCTTGCGCGCCGCATCATAAACCTCGATGGGAGTCAGGGCATGGGTGTTGCCAAAGACCGTATCCACCACGGCGCGCCGAGCCGCCGTGATGCGATATCCGTTTTCGTGCAATTGCTCTAACCACGCTTCAGAAGAGATGGACATGGGTTTCCTTACTGAAAAACATTTTCAATTAGTATAAGGGATGTTTTTTGAAGAGTCAAGAAAAAAGAGACAGTCACCTTTAAGGTGACTGTCTCTTGGTATTACCATACCCACTTGGGGGTGAAACCGTCTATTCCCAGATCGTTCACTTCGCCGCTTTCCACATCCAAAACCTGTAAACGTGACGAGAATGGAAAATTATCCAGCGCATACAGTTCATACAACACATATTGCCCATCTGGTGACCAATTCAAACTGCCGTGCAAGGCATCCGTGTCATTGGTCAACACGCGCGCATCACTGCCATCGGCGTTCATGATCCAGATTTGGTCGCCACGTGTCACCGATAGGTCACGTCGCACCACAGCAATTTGCTCGCCGTCAGGTGACCATGCCGCGAGTGTGTTTTCAAAACCTTCGCTTGGGCTGATATTGACCAAGACTTCAGACTCCATACCGTATATAAATAACTGAGTCACGAACTGATCGTGTTTGATAACAACATCGCGTAACAGAATCGATTTGCTGTTCGGCGCCCACATCGCTGCTGCCCCTAGTACATTCGGAATGATGCGCGTCTCGCCATTTTCCAAGTTATACAAACGGATTCCCTCCGGTGTGGCGTAACTCAACCATTGGCTGTTCGGTGACCAGCGCGGGTTACTGCCCGGCAAGTTTGAATCTTGAAAAACGGGTTGTGCTTCAGCGGTCGCTAGGTCTACCCACCACAAGGTTGGCAAGCCATTACCGTTCACGCTCATATTTTCATAAATGATTCGGCTGCCATCTGGCGACCATACCATGCCAGAACAAATCGCTTGTACACAATCGGTTATTTTTTTGCGTTCGTCTGTTTTTAGATCCACCAACCAAAGCTGGCTCGACTCGCTATCTTTCTGCGTGATGTAGGCTGCCTGAGTTGCATCTGGTGAAACGATGTAATCGTCCACGCTTTGGGTTTCTTCTGAGATCAAGCTCGACGTGTCGCTTGTGTAGTCGGTGATGAACAATTGTTTGATGCGGCTTTCATTCTCACGCAGATATAAAATCCGCGCCTCGCGAACCGATGTTTGAACGGGCAGCGCCAACCCAACATTGTTCTTCGCTCGAACCGCCGCGCCCCACGTCAGCGCCGCGCCGAGAATGACCACGATCACTGCTGAAACGACGGGCAATACGGGTGCGAAGCGATCCAAGAAGCCCATGCGGTCGAAGAGACGGCGGCTGTTGACCATCAACAAGCCGATGACGATCAAGACCACAGCCAGACCTAGGCTAAAGGACAGAATCAATGCCAAACCAAGTAAGAGGCGGTTGATCGCAATTGCAACGAGTAGTATCGCAATCGCATCCGGGCAGGGGACGAGTCCGCCGCTGACGCCGAGGGCGATGAGTGAACGCCAGGTGATGGTTTCAGGGACGTCGTGCGAGTGCATTTTCCCGTCGCCGTGATGGTGCATGCCGGGTTTCATGGTCTGCACTTTGATGGAACCCACCGGTTTTGGGGCGGATGATTTTGGCGTCAGCGAAATGTGCTTGGGCTGTGGCTCTTTTGGCTTTCTTGAATTGCGCCAATAGACGAAGCGCTGCCAAAGCAGGTACAAACCCAAGCCAAGAATCAACGCACCCGAAAGAATTTCAAGAAATGGAATGACTGCGGTTGGCAGAAAATACTTGGATGCAGCCAATGTAAGAATGCCCAATAAAAATACCGACCCCGTATGAGTGAGTGTAACTACTGTTCCTAAGACAACAGCATGCCATGATGTGCCACGCGACCCAACTAAATATGCTGCCACTACTGTCTTGCCGTGACCGGGAGTCAGCGCATGGAGGGCGCCGAGGGCAAGGGCAATAAGCAAGGCGAAGAGATAGAAGGTGAGCGAGAGTTCTTTGCTGCGGACCAGGTCCAGCAGAATTTCTTGCGGCGAGCGCTGCGAAAGTTCTGGGACGACTTGTTCGGCAGTTTCGGTGACGACATCTTTCTTCTGTCCGAAAGGCAGGGCGGGGGCGCCACTGTCCCATGTGGTAAGCAGGCGGCTCTGGTCGTCGATGCTGGCAGGGTTGTGGATGTAGTCAATGGTCAGAATGTGACTGCGTTGAGCGGGGAAGAGAAAGGCGGTCCCTTCTTCGGCGGTGAGATAAAACCAATTGATAGACTTCGCCGCTTCCATGCCGTTTTCGATGATGATGCGTTGCGTGTTGTTGGTGCTCTGGCTTAAATCTGCAGAGAGGTTGTAAATGATGAATTCTTCGCCCGCCTGAAACGCCTGCATGGACGATGGAATGTTGATGGAATCAACTGTCAGCGGGAGAGATTTTCCATCGAGGCTGACCAAGAACGAGTCGAGGCGTGAGGCGCTCCAGGCTTGGGCTTCGTCTTCGCTGACAGTGCCATCCTGATTTGAATCCATCTCATTCCAAATAAAGTTGACAAGTAGTGGACCTGGCTTGATCTGCCATTTGATTGTCATTTTGGTTTGGGTGAGGTTGATCGTGATGGTGTGCGCGTACACATCTGCCGGGTGCGCTTTTGCAATGCGAAGGGGTAATAAAAGAAAAGCGATCATGAATATCGCTGTGAATTTGAAGAGTTGTTTTTTCAATGAGACTCCATTTGTAAAGAGTAAAACAAAATCATAATGCGAAGACATAAAAAAAGCGAATAACGCAATTATAAATTTTCGCGTCATTCGCCTGTTTGCAGAATTCGCGTTAAGCCTTTTGCATTATGGCAACCACTGCGGCAGAATGCCTTCGGCAATGACCTCAGATTGAATGGTGCCTTCTTGCCAGAGACCGATTTCTGGTTTGTATTGCCCTTTTAGTTTGAATTGCTGAAAGAGCAAAGCATTGCCCCAGGGGTCCCATTGCGGAGAGTTATAGGTGTACTCTGGGTCATTGGCGATGATAATGCCATCGAGCAAGGTGGGGTCGAAAACCCATAACACTTGTGTTGGTTTTTCTTCATCGGCACGCAAGCTGAGGACAGCGCGCTCTGCAAGTGGTGACCATGCCACGGAATAATAGGCATAATCATAGGTGTCTTTTTCACCGATGAGGGTAATGGTTTCGTTGGTGGTCAGGTCTGCGAGTTTGATTTGGGTGCGCCCGCCTTCATCGGTTTGGGTGAAGGTGGTGTAGAGAAATTGATTCGAATCAGGCGACCATGTTACAGGTCCGCCAGTGGTGGAGGGGAAGAGGAATTGGTCTCCTGTTTTAAAGTCGATCATGTGGATGAAATCTGCCAGCCCGTCGAAAGAGGCGAGGCGGTTTGCATCCGGTGACCAGGATGGGTTATAGCCGAGAATACTTTGGTCTTCATAAATAGCTTGGTCTGCGCCGCTTTCCAAATCCACGACCCAAATGCGCGGTGAACCAAACGGCAGATCGGGAGTGGGTCCGGCAGCTTCCCGTGAGTAGGCAATGCGTTTATCGCCCGGCGCAATGACCGGCGTGGTGCAACGGTCGAGTCCGCAGTCTAACAACATGGATGCATCGCCGCCCTCACGGCTCACTCGCCAGAGGTCAATGCCGCCGTTTTGATTCGCGGAACTAAAAACGATGAAGTCTCCGCTTTGAGCGACATCGAACGAAATGACTTTGATCGCTACGTCGGTGAGGCGCTTCAGATCGCCCCCGGAACTGTCCATAGACCAGATACTGCTCTGACCTGCTTCTGAAACGACATACGCCACTCGCGGTTCACGCACATGAACCTGCCAGCTTTGTGGCTTTTTCACCTCGCGTGTGGTCGAGTTGATTTCGCCGGGAATCACCTTAAAGGTGTAAGTCACATCTTGTTCATAGGGTTTGAGCGGAATGAAACGCACGCTGTAATCATCCACAGCTGACAAATAGCCTTCATGGATTGGCTCAAGTGAGATTAAGTCTGAGGCGATCTCAGTGGAGATTTTTTCAGAGAAGGTAAACGTCACCGCCTCATAAGGACCGACAACACCATCTTCCGGCAGGTCCACGCGGATTTGGACGCCTGCACTTTCGCCGACCAGAATGACGATACCAATGATGACCGTGAGCACGGTCATTACGCCGATAGCGAGAGTATCAATGGAAAGGCGCAGTTTCATGGGAAGAGATACGGTTGAGTAGGAACATCCGTCGCTTCGACGGCCCTTGCGACGATCATTGGAGTGCGCACGCCTTCGATCTCGATTGACTCGATGGTGCCTTTGACTACCACCCAGGAATCTTGTTGCAACTCTGTAGACTTCTCCCAGCGGACGGGCATGGCAATGGCAAAACCATCTGCGGCGCAACACGAGACCACGAAACGACTGACGAAGAATTGGTCTGACTCTAATTTGTCGTCGAAGTATACGAAGCCGACCACAGAGGCTTCCTGCCCGATGAATTCGGTAATGTCATCTTGATAGGTGAAGAGTTTGAGCCATTGCAAGATGTTGCGCTCTTGTGATTCGGTCTCAAAAATACTGGCAGATGAGTCTGAGCTGACCAACGGTGCGGAGGTGTTGAAGCCCTTGGTGGAAAATGCAGATGAATCCAATGGGCGGGCAGGGATGAGGACACCGATCAACAGCGGCACCAACATCACCCATAAGGTGACCGATGATGGCGCGTGGTCATGTTCGTGATGATGTTCAGGATGTTCTTCTTCATGCTTGCGCGAGCGGCGGTTCTCGCTGAAAACGGTTTGCGCGAGAATGCCGAGGAAGATCATACCGGCAATGGTCAGTGGTACGAAGCGCGAATTGATGTACCACGTCAACTGTCCATTGACGGCTTTGAACACAAAGAAGATAAACAACCCGAAAAGTAGTAATCCTTGATACGAACGGAACATTCGTTGAGGCATTGGTCTCTCCGATTGTCATGCTGAGCGGTAGTGAAGCATCTCTTCGAGGATATTAGAGACCCTCACCGCACTGCATCCGCACTGCGGTGCATGTGTCGCTATCGCTCAGGGTGACATCATTTAATGAAATAATTAAAAATCAACCCGGCGAGCAAACTCATGAGGAAGGGAATTCCAATGATGTATGCCACGGCGCGACGTTTGAAAACTTGTAGATACATGATGGTGCTTTTGATATCCACCATGGGACCAAACACTAAGAATGAAAGCACAGCTCCAAAGCTGAACGTGCCCATAAAGCCGAGCGCTACGAACGAATCCACTGTCGAACAAATGGAAAGCAGAACGGCAAGCAGAAGCATGATCAAGACCGAAAGAACCGGTCCACTTCCAATGGCAAGCAGGGACGATTGCGCAATGAAGGTCTGCAAACCCGCCGCGAGCAGCGATCCGATAATGAGATAACGCCCCATATCGAAGAACTCGTCTACGGTGATGAGTAACGCCTTGCGGATTTTCTCGCCGACCGAATCACTCGCCTCCGCATGGACGTGGTCATGGTCTTCGCCAGCTAAAACCGGACGCAGCACTTCTGCCGCATCCCCTTGTGCTGAAAAGACCAACCCCACCACCACAGCAATCACAAGGCTGATGGTGAATCTCCAAAAGAGCATTTGCCCCCACCCAAATGCAGATGCGGTGCTGAGAATCACAATGGGATTCAAAACCGGCGCTGCCAATAGAAATGAAACACCGGCAGAAAGCGGAAGCCCTTTTTTAAAGAGGCGGCGGGTGAGCGGCACCACACCACATTCACAGACCGGAAAGACCATGCCCATGAACGCACCGCTGATCGCCGCAGCGGCAGGACGATGCGATACCCAACGGCTCATCTGGTCGCGGTCAACGAATACTTCTACCAAGCCGGAGCCAAAGGTTCCCAGCAAGAGGTACGGCACCGCTTCAACGAAGATGCCAAGGAAGACGGTGGCAAAGACATTGAGCTTGTCCCATAGCCAAGTGAAGAAGCCATCGGGCATGAGGCTGGATGCAATGGCGACCAGTACAGCCAAAAGGATGAACAAAATCGCATTGCGCGGTAATCGGTTTACAGTTGTTGTTTGCACAGGAGAGATTATACTCACCGTCGCATCCTCAAAATTAAAACCACTTGAGCGTTCTCCTTTATCCACCCCAAACAGATTACAATAGCGCCTATGAATTATCGTCATTTCAAATACGAAGGCTGGTTGTACGCACTTGCATTCTTGGTTGCCCTGGCGGTTCGGTTCATTGCCCTCGGTGCCCTTCCACTTACCGACGCGGAAGCCGCACCCGCCTTACAAGCCTTGCGCATTTCGCAAAGCACCACCCCCGTTCTCGACCCACACCCGCTTTATATTCTTTCCACTTCTTTAATCTTCCTCATGTATGGGGGTGGCACAAATTTCCTCGCGCGACTCATCCCCGCACTAGTTGGAAGTCTGCTCGTGTTGGCGCCTCGCCTTTTGGATGATCGCCTCAAACCCCGCCCGAGCCTGATCCTCGCCTTCTTCCTCGCCCTCGACCCCGGCTTGGTTGCCATCTCTCGCCAAATCACCAGCCCCATTCTTGCTATTACATTCCTTGCCTTCACCGTCGGCTTTATCAATAAAAATAAATGGACTTGGGCTGCCATTACCGCCGCCCTCGCCCTCCTCAGCGGACCGTCCGTTTGGCTGGGCTTGTTAGGGATTGGCGTTACCTACGGCATTGCCAAACTGCTCGCCCGCCGTACAGAAGAATCATCAGAGGAAGAAAACACACCCACAGAAAAACGAAAGCGAGATCGTTCGTCTTCTGCCTTTGGGAAAGAGTTTTTCAAATCTTCTAACCTTATAACTTTTGCACTTGCCTTTATCTTTGCTGGCTCTCTCTTCTTTATTGTGCCCGGTGGTATTGGTGCTGCATTTTCTTCCATCCCAGCCTTTTTCAAAACATGGGCAGCGACAGGTCCCGTCACACAAGGGATGTTGATCATCTCTTTGTTTGTGTATCAGCCTTTTGCGCTGTTGCTGGCAGGCATGGCTCTACTCCGCGGATGGATGGGTGGTCTGCGCCGCATCGTTTTCTTGAGCATTTGGTTCTTTGTTGCCTTGTTGCTGGTGATCTTCCTGCCAGGTCGCCAAATGTACGACCTCGCTTGGGCGCTCATTCCATTGAATGCCTTGGCTGCTTTGGAATTAGTACGTCACCTTAGCATTTTCCCTGAAGAACGCCGCGAAGTAGCGGGTGTGGTTTTATTAACCACGTTCATTTGGGTATTCATCTGGCTTGGCACTGCGGGCTTTAGCTGGATATTGGTCGATACACCCGATTATCGTTTGCGGGCAGGCATGTTGGTTGGTTCGATCTTCTTGCTTATTATCAGTTTGGTCTTGGTAGCGGCGGGTTGGTCCATTCGCATTGCACGGTTGGGCGGCGTGTGGGGCATGGCAATCTGCTTGGGTCTGCTGAGTGTAGGTGGCTTATTTGGTGCTACCGGCTTGCGCGGATTAAGCGCCCCCGAACTATGGTGGCTTCCTAACGTCCCAACCCAAGCCCAATTGGTGCGAGATACGGTTCATCAGGTTTCAGACATAGGCAGAGGCAGTATCTATTCTGCGACGGTTGCGATCATCGGCGTCAACTCACCGGCGTTGGAATGGGCTGTCCGTGAAAATCCCGTGCAAGTGGTCGATGCGGTTGACCCGAACAATACGCCTGATTTTGTCATCACCTCCTATGAATTAGACCCTGGACTGGTCTCAGCCTATCGCGGACAGGACTTTACCTGGCGGCAGGCTCCCATTTGGAATGGAGCAGATACACTTGCCTGGTTGCGTTGGGTTTCGTTGCGGCAGATGCCTCAAAGTCAAGAAGCGATAATCATCTGGGCACGAACCGATCTCTTCCTCGGTGGAACACAGTAAACACCAAAGACCGTAGAACTTCTACGGTCTTTTTTTACAGAGTAAAATGAAGACACTATGACAAACACTCCTCCTTCCATTATTGCTCTCGACGGACCAGCCGCTTCTGGAAAATCTACAGTGGGGCGGCGGCTCGCGGATGCATTGGGTTATTTATTCTTTGATACAGGTGTGATGTATCGCGCTGTGACGTGGATTGCGCTCAATCACGATATGGACTTGAAAAACGAAGCTGCCATTACGCAAATGGCAGAGTCTGCTGAGCTTGATATTCGCCCGCCCTCTCAAAACGATGGTCGTGCTTGCGATATTATCGTAGGCGATAAAGACATCACGTGGGACGTCCGCTCGGGAGATGTAGAGGCGAGTGTCTCGTTGGTGGCGGCATATGCGGGGGTACGCACTGCACTCTCTGGTCAACAACGCCGCATTGGGTTGCGCGGCAAGGTGGTTATGGTCGGCAGAGATATTGGTACGGTTGTTTTACCCGAAGCGGATCTGAAAGTGTATATGGATGCTAGCGCCGAGGAACGTGCTCGCCGCCGTTTTAAGGATATTACTTCCCGCGGCGAACAAGCTGACTATGATGAACTTCTCAAGAAGATGATCGAACGCGACCGCTTAGACTCCACGCGCGCCGTCGCTCCGCTGCGCCCTGCCGACGATGCGCTGGTGTTGGATACAGATAAATTATCGGAAGAAGAAGTCTTTGCCAAGATTTTAGAGATGTGCAAATAAAGCATGTCTGATATTGTGCAGCCGCCTAAACCCGTCACTGAAATTTGGAAGCCGGAATTAGTGCGGCTGCCCGAGTTGACTCGTCTGCGCCTTGCCTTTCGCAAGTTTGCGTATGGATTGGTTAAACTGGTTGTATGGAGTTGCTTGCGCGTCACACGGGAAGGGTTGGAAAATATCCCGTCAAGCGGACCTTTGCTGATCGTTATTAATCATCTAGGACATGCCGATGTTCCGGCATTGATCTCGTCCCTGCCTTATACGCCTGACGCATTAGGGGAGATCGAATTGTACGATGTTCCGATCTTAGGACGGCTCATGGACTGGTACGGGGTCATTTGGCTGCACCGTGGGCGACCCGATAAGCGTGCCTTGCGTGCTGCGCTCGATGGGTTGGCAGAAGGACGTATCATCGTCATTGCGCCAGAAGGGCGTTACTCGCTGACCGGCGCATTGGAAGAAGGGACGGGTGGAGCGGCTTTTTTGGCGCATAAATCGGGCGCGCCCATTTTGCCGATTGCGGTGATCGATACAGAGAATAAGAGCGTCTTTGGTTACCTCAGAAAGTGGCGGCGGGCGCCGGTCACTGTGCGGGTAGGGAAAGCTTTCAGGCTTGCCGACCAGCCCTCGGCTAGGAAAGAGGCGCTGGAAACGGGCACGAGTCGCATTATGGCGGCGCTGGCAGACCTTTTGCCGGAAAAGTATCGCGGGAAATAATTCCAAAAATGTAAACAGGCTTGTGAACCGCCAGAGGTATTTGGGGCTATAATTCTAAAAAATGGATTTCATCCTTTCGCTCCTTGCAGGCATTGCGTTCCCCGCCCCGCCCACTCTTGCAGGATGGCTGGTATGGGTGTCTCTGCTTGCGGTGGGGGCGACGTACTTATATCGTCAACGCGCGGCTCAAAGTGCTTGGGGCTCAAAAGGATGGGGGCTTTTTCTTGTTCTGTTCCTGCTTGTTCCGATCTTAAATTTATTTATTGGATTAAGACTGACCTCCGGCTCTGTGCGACCTTTGCCTGGGTTGCCCGCCGATGCGCCGGGTTCGGCACTGATGGTTTTTTCTGCCATTCCGTGGCTGTTGGGCGGCGGTTTGTTGGGTCCGCTGGCGGCTGCCATTCTGGGAGCGTTTGCCGGTTTGGTGCGCGGCACCTGGGACCTATACTCGCTCTTCCCGATTATTGAGTTTGCCTTTTTAGGCGTTTGGTTTGCTCGGAATTCACGTCAACGTTATCGCACCCCTGCTTATCGTCTGCTTCGTCAGCCGTTGGTGGGGGCGTTGCTTTTAATCCCAGTTCATACATTGTTTTATACGTTGAGTGCGCTTTTCACTCAATGGGGCACTGATATTCCTGCCACTGCCCGGTTAGACTTTGCCATTAGCAATGCCTTGGTCGTAACGCTTGCCTTTAGCGGCGAGATGTTGATCGGTGGTTTGGTGGCACAAGTCATTTCGATGACTTTCCCCGCTAATTGGGGTAGCAAGCAACCGTTGCAGCCTTCGCCCGGTGAGAAGAGCCTCGAATCTCGTTTTATCTTTGCGGTCGGGAGTTTCATCCTTGTTCTGTTGCTGACTCTACTCATCGGTGGATGGGTGGTGGCAGGGCAGGCAGCTCGTGGCATGTTGGAAGATCGCTTGTCCAGTGCTGGAGAGTCAGCTGCACAGAGTGTTCCCTTTTTCTTAGAGACGGGGCAAAACCTTGCGGTGCAACTTGCCGACGAACCTCAGATGTTAAGTGCCAACGGCTCAGAACTGACGGATATTATCCGCTCGCGCATCAAGGCTGTTCCATACTTCGACCAACTCATTGTGTTGGATGCTTCTACCAAAGATATTTTGGCGATCTACCCTGAAGATACCCGTCAGGGTTTCAAACTGTATCCTGATGAAGATACAGGGATTTTGCTTTCTACCCAAGGCGTGTTGACACAGGTTTATTCCATCCCGCCGATCTCAGAAGATGGTTCGGCGCGGGTTTCGTTTTTAGCAGCCATTCAAGAGGGAAGCCAGGTGCGGCGCGTTCTGATTGGTCGCACCACCATTGAAGCCAATCCGTTGACCTTGCCGTTGATCAAGAGTCTCGACGATATGAGCGACCTCGATGGCTTTGGCATGTTGATCGATGAGTCGAATCGCATCATCTATCATTCTGATCAGGAGCATGCCCTCACCGTTTACGAAGGTCAACAGGGACCTGAGCCTTTCTTCTACGATAACACCGCCGCCGATGGCACACGCCAACTGGTGTATTACCATCCAGTTATTGGGCGTCCGTGGGCGATTGTTTTGACCATCCCTGCACAGCGTGCACAACAACTGGCATTGAATATCGCTACGCCATTGGCGCTGATGATTGTTGTGCTTGCGGTAGTGGCATTGATTTCTCTGCGCCTCGGTTTGCGCGTAGTGACTGGGTCATTGAAAGGCTTGGCGGCAGAAGCCAATCGAATCGCGCAGGGCAATCTCGACCATCCCTTGCAAGTCACGGGCGAAGATGAAGTGGCTCAATTGCGCCGCGCCTTTGAGCAGATGCGTATCGGCTTGAACGCCCGCTTGGAGGAGATCAACCGTCTCTTGCAAGTGAGTCAGGGCGTGGCATCCAGCCTGGAGATGCAGGATGCGGTCAAGCCGGTGTTGGAGGCGATCATTTCCACGGGCGCGAATTCGGTCCGTGTGGTGTTGTCACCAAGCATCCTCCCGGATACTTTTATTGAACTTCCGTCCACGTTTACTTCTGGACCTGCCGAAGATAAGTACGCGCATCTTGACGACCAAATCTTGGACCTGGCACAAAGCCAGGAGAGGATTGTCATTCCGAATCTCACTCGTTCTCGCGAGTTGATGCTGGAACCCAATCAGCCACAACCTTTGGCGTTGCTGGCTGTGGCGTTGAAACATGAGAATCGTTATTACGGCGTGGTTTGGGCAGGCTATGAACAGCCGCGCAAATTCTCAGACTCTGACGTGCGTTTTATGACAACCTTGGCAGGGCAAGCCGCTTTGGCTGTGGCAAATGCACACCTTTACTTGAACGTAGAAGCTTCACGCCGACAGTTGGAAGCCATCATCAATTCTTCGCCAGATCCCGTGATCGTGACGGATCATCGCAATCGTTTGTTGCTTGCCAACCATGCCGCCACCTCTGCGCTCAAGCAGGATATGGACACGACTCGCAGTGGCATGGAGACCGAGAAGGTTATCAAACTTCGACCTTTGCTTTCGCTATTGCAGAGCACTACGTCTGAAAAACAATCGACGGAAATTGTCCTGCCGGATAGCCGCACGTATCTTGCTACTGCGTCTCCTGTTATGGTCGAAGGACGTCAGATCGGGCGTGTGTGTATCATGCGCGATGTGACTCACTTCAAAGAATTGGATACGATGAAATCGGAGTTTGTGGCAACCGTGAGCCATGATCTCCGCTCGCCGCTGACGCTTATGCGCGGTTATGCCACCATGTTGGATACGGTGGGCGAGTTGAATGAACAGCAACAAGGCTATGTCAAAAAGATTGTCACTGGCGTAGAGAATATGTCTCGCCTGGTGAATAACTTGCTCGATCTGGGTCGCATCGAATTCGGTGTTGGCTTGCAAGTAGAGAACGTCTCGGTATTGGATATTATCGAGCGCGTGACAGGGGCTTTGCAATTGCAAGCGCTTCAGAAGAATATTCAACTTAATGTGGAACTTCCAAAAGATATGCCACACGCTGTGGAAGCGGATCAGGCACTTTTGCACCAAGCAGTTTACAACTTGGTGGAAAACGCCATTAAGTACACTCCGCCTTCCGGTCGGGTGACGATCCGAACCGTGTCTCAGCCTGACCAACTCGTTTTTGCAATTGATGACTCTGGCATTGGTATTCCGGCTGAAGATGTCCCGCACTTGTTTGAGAAGTTTTATCGCGGCAAGCAACGTGAAGCACGTTCTCAGCCCGGCTCGGGCTTGGGTCTCGCCATTGTGTTATCCATCGCAGAAAGCCACCGTGGACGTGTATGGGTGGAAAGCACGGTTGGTAAGGGCAGTACCTTCTATCTACAGATCCCTCTCGTGCAACCCAAAGAAACCAGAAGCGTCTAGCACGCGTATATCCCCCTGTTGTCAAAATAAGGCTGACGGTATGTTGGAGGACGTATAGACTAGTAGTTTTGTATGACCCTTGTAGGTGATGTCTGAAAAACAGAATCCGACTATAATCCAGCCTTGTCCTTCCGCGGGAAGGGCATCATTTTTGTCTGTATGCAGGTCCTATGATAGATCCAGAAAAAAAACAAACCCCCATTATTGAACGTACAACAGAATATAAACCACCAAGCAATTTGCAATCCTGGCTGATCGGTCGCCCGCTTTCTACAGCGGATGCTCCGCATCAGACCATCGGGAAACGAGTCGGTCTGGCGGTCTTCGCCTCTGACGCGCTTTCCTCTACGGCATATGCCACTCAAGAAATCCTCGTCATTTTAGCGGCGGCGGGCACCATGGCATTCGGGTATGTATTCCCGATATCCATCGCCATTGTTGTGTTGTTGGCGATTGTGTCCATTTCCTATGAACAAACCATCCATGCCTACCCCGATGGTGGCGGAGCTTATATTGTTTCGCGCGATAATCTCGGCGAATTCCCGGCGCTGATCGCAGCTGCGGCTCTGTTGACGGATTACATCTTGACGGTGTCTGTGTCCATTGCTTCGGGTGTGGCTCAGTTGGTTTCTGCCTTCCCAGGCTTGTATAACCTGCGCGTACCGTTGGCTGTGCTCTTCATTCTTTTTATTATGTTGATCAACTTGCGTGGTGTAAAGGAATCAGGGACGGCGTTTGCTGTTCCGACATATTTCTTTATTGTTGTTATCCTGATCACAATCATCACTGGTTTATGGCGACTTATTGCCGGTTCACTTGGTATGGTGGTTAGCCCGCCAGAGATCGAGTTCCATGGAGATGCCGTCGCCACTATTACGCCATTCTTGCTGTTGCACGCATTTTCCAGCGGTACTGCCGCTTTGACCGGTATTGAAGCAATTTCGAATGGTATCACCGCGTTCAAAGAACCTCGCAGTAAGAATGCTGGTGTTACTCTGGTTTGGATGTCCATCATCCTTAGCACTTTCTTCCTCGGTATTTCCTTCATTACGAACTATGTGCATGCCGTTCCTTCTGAAACAGAAACGGTCATTTCGCAGCTTGCTCGTACCATTTACGATGGGCGTGGAACCATGTACCTTTTGGTGATCTCTGCGACTACAGTCATTTTGATCATGGCAGCAAATACAGCCTTTGCAGACTTTCCGCGTTTGGGTGCGTTGATCGCGAAAGATGGTTTTATTCCACGTCAGCTCGCCTATCGCGGCAGCCGTTTGGTCTATTCCCGCGGTATCGTTACTTTGGCAGTGATTGCCTCCGTTTTGATGGTGTTATTCCAGGCAAGTGTGACCCGTCTTATTCCGTTATATGCCATTGGTGTGTTCCTTTCGTTTACGCTTTCTCAAGGCGGTATGGCTTTGCGCTGGTGGAAGAGCGGACGACTTAAGCCCGGAGAACAAAAAGTAGAGCGTGGCTCAACCATTCATTATGAGAAGAACTGGGTCCTCAAGATGTTCGTTAATGGCTTCGGTGCTATTTGTACCGCGGTCGTGATGATGGTCTTTGCAATCACCAAATTCAAAGACGGTGCCTATCTGGTTTTAGTTCTGATCCCTATGCTTGTTGGCGTGTTTTGGATGATCCATCGCCATTACAACAACCTCGCCAAAAATCTTTCGTTAGATAATTTTGGTGTCATCCCGCCGCAGACCCATCGCCACCGCGTGATTATGCCGGTGAGCGGTGTACATCAGGGGACCCTGGCTGCGTTGCGTTATGCACGCATGCTTTCTGATGATGTGACCGCTGTGCACATTGTGATTGAACCAGACGATGCTGAAAAGGCTCGCAAGAAATGGGAAACTTGGGGTGAAGGCGTCCGCTTGGTAATGTTGGACTCCCCCTATCGTCTGTTCGTGGAGCCGTTGCTTGAATACATTGCAGACCTCGCAACGAAACGTCAACCTGGAGAGATCATCACGGTGGTGGTGCCTGAATTCGTCTCTGAGAATCGTTGGACGGCTACCCTGCACACGAATACAGCAGATATTCTGCGTAATCAATTAAAGAATCAACATGGCATTGTTATTACCAATGTACCTTATCATGTTCATGAGGCAGAGGACGACTATACCGGTCATGTCACTCACTAAGGAGTTTTTACTATGAATTTCATTGTTATCGGATGTGGAAGATTTGGCGCCGAATTGGCGTATAAACTCTTCAAAAATGGACATCAAGTTGTCGTGGTGGATGCCAACCCCAAGGCGTTCAATCGCCTCCACCCAGACTTTCGCGGGCGTACCGTAGAAGGTGACTCTCTCTCCGCTGACACCTTATCCCGCGCCAGCGCCGATAAGGCAACAGGCGTTGCTGTGGTCACCAATTCAGACACGATGAACGCCGTTATCGGTCATACCATTCGCGTGCATTACCCAGATGTACAACAGGTCATTGTCCGCAATTATGACCCTGCCATGCGCGATATGCTCGAAGCCTTTGGACTGCAAATCGTCAGTTCCACGGCATGGGGTGCGGAGCGCGTCCAGGAACTTATGATCGACCCGTCTTTCCGTGCAGTATTCTCTGCCGGGAATGGTGAAGTGGAACTGTATGAGATGTACATCTCTCCGAAATGGGATGGGATGACCATCTCCAGTTTACTGGATGGCTGTGGCGAGATCGTCTGTTCCGCGTTGACTCGTGCGGGGCGTGCTCAATTGCCAAGTGCTGAAATGAAATTACAGAAGGGTGATATTCTCACCGTAAGCGCAACTTTAGAAGGCGTGAAAGCCTTGCGCGCAAAATTGCAGGAAGGCAAGGAGGCATAACATGCTTGTACTTATTGCTGGCGGCGGGCGCACTGGCGCTCAACTAGCCACCCAACTTCTCCAACAAAATTATGAGGTTCGCCTTGTAGAACATCGCAAGGAATTGCTGGCTCGTTTACATCATGAACTTCCCACTGAAGTGATCTATGAAGGTCAGGCAACAGACCCGAACGTACTCAGACAAGCTGGTTTGGAAAAAGCCAATGTGATCGTGGCTTGTACCAACGATGATGCTGCAAATTTGGTCTTGTGCTATCTGGCGCGCACTCTCTTTAAAGTTCGTCGCACGGTAGCTCGTATCAACAATCCGCGCAATAGCTGGCTCTTTGATAACAACTTCCACGTGGATGAAACCATCAACCAAGCGGACGTTATGGCTCACCTCATTCAAGAAGAAATGTCACTCGGCGATATGATGACCCTGCTCAAGATCCGCCGTGGACGCTACTCATTGGTTGAGGAGAAGGTGCCCAAGGGCGCCAAAGCCATTGGCATGCAGCTCAAAGACTTGGGCTTGCCTGAACAATGTGTCATTGCTGCCATCATCCGTGATGGACAAGTGACCCTACCCCGCGGCACTACCAAGCTTGAAGAGTTCGATGAAGTGCTTGCCATTACCGATGATGAGGGTGCAAAACAATTAGCTCACCTCTTGGAACCACCTGATCGTTCTGTATTGTAAAACGAAAGCCTCCCGAAATTTTTTCGGGAGGCTTTTTTCTTATTTTGAGATCATCTCTTTCATTTGTTCTACATATGCTAACGACTGATGGCGGAAGTAGGTGTTGTATAACTCTGCGTAGTGACCACTCTGTTGGAGCAACCCATCGTGGCTGCCTTCTTCGATGATCGTTCCCTTGCGCATCACTACGATGCGGTCTGCGGCTTTAACGGTGGAAAGACGATGTGCGATTAGGATACTGGTGGAGTTCTTGAGAATGAGATTCAACGCCTGCTGAATTTGCCATTCTGTGAATGGATCGATACTGGCAGTCGCTTCATCAAGGATGAAGATGGCGGGGTTCTGCACGAGCACGCGCATCAGCGCCACGAGTTGACGTTGCCCCATCGAGAGACGATTGCCGCGTTCCCCCACTTCGGTGTACAGTCCGTTCGGGAGGGCGTCCAACCATTCCCCGTCACCGATGCGTTTGGCGAGGCGCAGCATTTCTTCTTCGGGTGCGCCGGGGGCAGCGTAGCGAATGTTATCTGCAATCGTCCCAGAAAAAAGGAATGGCACTTGCGAAACGATGCCAAGTTGACGACGGTATTGAGTTAAGTCAAAGGTGCGGATGTCGCGTCCATCGATAAGCAGGCGTCCTTGTTGATATTCGTAAAAGCGGGCAATGAGTTTGGCGATGGAAGATTTTCCTGCGCCGGTATGACCGACAAGGGCAAGAGTCTCTCCGGGTTTGATGAGCAGGTTGAAGTCGTTGAGAACCGGTTCTTTATCCGAATAGCGAAAGTACATGTGATCGAAATGAATTTCGCCTTTGAGACGCGGCACATCCTGTTTTTCAGCTTGTACTACATTTGGGTCTGCATCGATCAATGCAAAGACGCGCTCCGCTGCGGAGAGTCCGCCTTGAATTTGTGCCCAGAATGAAGTGAGGTTGAGCACCGGGAAGAAGAACTGGTCGAGACTCATAATGAATAAATACCATGAGCCGATGCTAATGGCACCTTCTGCTGCGCTATGCCCACCCACATATACCAACACACCAATGAAGATACCGCCAAGGGCATTGAGAGTGGGGAAGACGAGCGAAAGCACAAAGCCGCGCTGAACGTTCACATCATAGGATTGGATATTTGATTCATCAAACGATTTGAAGATGCTGGCTTCTTGACGGAAGTTTTTTGCAATCGAAATGCCGCTGATGGTTTCTTTGATGGCGGCGTTGACATCTGCCATGGCTTTCATGCCTTTTTTAGTGACACGCCTTGCCATAGCACGGAAGCCAGCTGCAATACCAAAGATGATCGGCAAGAAACCGATTAGCAAAAGGGAAAGCCGTAGCTCGGTGCGGAAGAGCACGATGGCAATGAGGAAGGCTTGAATGAACTGTGCCACTACATCGGTGACGATCACCACGAGTTGACCGAAGTCATTCGTGTCAGACGTGATGCGTGAGACGATGCGCCCAGAGGAGAATTGGTCATAGAAGGAAAGGTCGTGTTCGGCAGCAGCACGGAAGGCGCGCGAACGCATGTCTAGAACCACATCCCCGACGGCGCGCACGATCAATCCGCGCCGGAGCCAGTTCAACCCCCAGTTACCAAATGCCACGCCGACAAGTGCTGCGCCTACCAAAAGAATGTCTCTGACGGTTGACTGGTCTTTGATCAAGTCCACCATGCGGCTGACGATGACAGGCAATGCCGCACCGATCACTGCAATGACGATGATGACCACAGAGGCAAAGATCAATCGCGTTTTCTGCGTGTTGAAGTAATTAACCATGCGCCGTACGAGTTCATTGTCCTTGTACTGGCGGTCGTATTTTTCGTCGTTTAATCCTGCAAAGAAACCCATAACTTCTTATTCCCTAAATATCCTTGAATATGCTTCTGATGTTTTCATCAATTCGTCATGGGTTCCCATGGCAACGACTTTCCCTTTACGGAGCACGATGATGAGGTCTGCCCAGCGGATTTGAGAGAGACGGTGAGTGATAATGAAGGTGGTGCGTCCTTTGGCGGCGTTGGAGATAGCGCGTTGAATTTTGTCTTCCGTTGCTGAGTCAATGGCAGAGGTTGAGTCATCAAGGACTAGCACGTGGGGTTCAGTGAGGAAGGCACGAGCCAGTGCAATGCGTTGACGCTGCCCGCCCGAGAGGGTCACGCCGCGTTCGCCAACCACAGTTCCATACGTTTCGTCGAAATCCAAAATGAAGTCGTGCGCTTGAGCTGCCATGGATGCGGCGATGATTTCTTCTTTTGTCGCACCGGGCTTTCCAAAAGCGATATTGTCACTGAGGGTGCGTGAGAAGAGGAAGATATCTTGTTCGATAATGGAAATCTGAGAACGCAGCGATGCCAAATTCCAATCGCGAACGTCGACACCATCAACAAGCACTTGCCCATCGGTCACATCGTAGATGCGGTTGATGAGTTTGACGAGTGTGGTTTTACCTGCGCCGGTCTGCCCGACCAAAGCCACGGTCTGACCGGGCTTTACTTTGAATGAAATATTCTCAAGTACATTATCTCCACCAGCACCACCTTCAGCGGGAGTGGGGTAGTGGAACGAGACATTGCGAAACTCAATTTCGCCGCGAATCTCCGAGGTCATGCCAGAGGCGTTTTGGTCTAGTTTGGTCTCGCGTTGGATAAGCTCCAAAATACGGCGAGCGGATGAAAATCCCAAAGAGATTTGAGAGTAAGCAAAGGTTGAGGTGAATGTGGGGAAGCCCAAGAGTTGCAGCATACCAAAATAGCCGATGACTGCGCCAACATTAATGAGCCCCTGACGGAGCAGGAACAGCGCATGGACGAGACCGCCGGCGAAAGCAAGCCCTAGCAAAAGCATGGCAATGTAACGCGCTTCAAGGTCGCCTTGCTGCACAAATGCATCGCGGACTTTGCGGGCGTTGGTCACGAAGCGGTCTACTTCGGCTTCTTCTTGCGCCGCACCTTTCATGATCTCGACCCCGTCAAGAGACTCAGATAAATGTGTATTCATCTGTCCAAACGTCGCACGCACATCATCGGTGATGGGCGAAAGAGTTTTGAGATATCGAACCAATGCAATGAAATAGAAAATGGTGAATAGCAACGGTGTGAGCACCAACGCTGGGTGATAGCGTGGACCAAAAAACAGCGGCATGAGAATGAACATGAATGAGCCAACCACAAGGTTCACGCCTGGGCTAAACATGTAATTCACTTCGCGTACATCGTTCGTGGAGCGTGCCATTGTATCGCCCACAGGTTGTAAGTTATGGAAGGTCATACTCTTGCCAAGCAGCGAGAGATACAACTCGTCGCGGATGTCACGTTCCATTTTTTGCGCCATCAATTCGGCACCAAAGTTTCGCCCTAATTGCAACACACCGCGGATGATTTGCGAAATACCGATCGTCACTGCCAACGGCAGGAGCACCGAGGTATCTGGCTTGGGCGCAAGCATGGCATTGAATGCATCCCCGGTCAACACAGGGATGACCACAGCTAACACCGCATTGCCGATCGCACCAAGGAAGATCATAGCTACGATCCACCAATAAGGCTGTACATGAGAAAGAATCCAGCGCAATGGCGTGGACTGATCGTATCTGTTCTTTCTCTGCAAAGTAAATTCTGCTGGAACACTCAGGGAAGTCATAAAGTAATTGTAACATCCCTAAAAAAGCGCACCGCAACCCTAACTTTAGTAAGGTGTTTTATTTGTAGCTGGCAATTCTGCTGGCGCCAACATTTTATAGGAGAGTGTGAAATGAAAGTTTCTTTGCCCAAAACGATCTCTGGCTGGTGTATGTGGTTGTTCTTCTTATGCTTTGGTCTCGCAACATTTGTGCCTGTGTTGGGCACCATTACCCCCTGGCTGGCACTCGCCTATGCCGTGTTAAGTCTTATTGGTATGTAATTCAATAAATAAACACACAACCTCCCTTTCGGGAGGTTGTGTCATTTAATACCTGCAAAAATATTTGCGCACCGCAAAGAATAGCCCCAATCGCCATTGGGATAATCCCACCAAGAGGATAAAAGGGCATGCGCTGTAGACCATTGGATGATCTTCTCGCGTTCCCAGCCTAATCCTTCACGTAGCAAGTCCACCCGCCTCTTTGCGCGGACCTCGAACTGAGTCTTGTCCATCGAATTATTCCACGGGTTGAGCATGAGCGGACCGATCTCATAGCCGCAGGGACCAATCACGCCTTTCGGGTCAATGGCGAGCCAACCACGTTCGGAAGAGAGAATGTTGAAATGATGAAAATCGCCGTGAATCAAATAATGCTCATCTCTGAATAATTCCGATAGAGACGATTCGACCTGTTCCACCAATTCTTTAGGGTATGGGCCCGTCATTCCATCAAACGTAGTACGAATGTTTTCTAACTCAGCAAACCAATCTTTTAGCTGAATGAATTTTCCCTTTTCAGGTGCAGGACGCCAGATTTTTTTCATGACTTCTAGTGCAATGCGAGTCCGCTCGTTATCATCTTCCAAGTCTGCCAACATTTTTCCCGGCTGGAGTTGCTCAATCAATAAAAATCCCTTTTCTTCATCACAATCGATAATCTGACAGGCTCCATCGCCGTTGAACAATATCAACGCTGCCATTTCGCTGATCAGTTCACGGTGTGGAACACCGATCTTGAGCATCACCTTATCACGCCCGCGCTGGGCAAAGGCGACAAAGTTATAAGAGAGGTTGTTTACTGGCTGAACATCGGTCAACTGCCAGCGTTGAGATGCCTCTTCGATCAAAGCAGGGAGGCTGGCAAGAAATGTCTCGCCAGCCTCGCCAAAAGAGTGTTTGATGTTTGAGAGAAAAGGTTCAGGGAATTGCATACTAGTCCTTATATTTCACCAAATATACTCCCATCACAATCATCCATACCAGCCAAAGTAAGCTGCCAACGAGTCCTGCCCAATCGATGACGGGGAAGGTGGGGATAGCGGTGGCAAGCAGTTCTGTCTGTGCAAGGAGGTAAATGGCAGAGGCAACCCAACCCAGAACGGCAATCCATTTGCTGAACATCTTGGATTTGTACAGTATGCTGCTGATCATCGACATCCAGAGAATGATAAGGAACTGCCCCATATGCTCGCCGAGGATGACTCCGCCATATTGGTGGACGGCAGTGAATACAGCGGCGACTGCGGCTTGGGTGACTGAATCCGTTGACGGGTCCGTGTAGAGGCGAGTGAGAGCAGGCACAACGAAGACCCAGCGTAAGAGTCCCACCACTTGGACGATGAAGCCGATCACGCCGAGCGTTGTCGCTGTTTCCAGAAATGGAGCTTGTTCATCAGCTAAGATTCGTTTGAGCATGATCGCGCCAAAGAGCATTGGCAAACCCACCCAAGCAAATGCAAGCCAAGTGTAGATGAGGGCATTCCCGCCTGCTTGAAACCGTGTGAGAATTTCTGCTGTGGGTAGGCGCAGAATATCAGGGTAATCGAAGTTCATAATGAGCAGTGTATAGGGGATATTGACCAACACTGCACCTACGATAAAAAAGAGACCGGCTAGTTTTCTAAAATTATTTTGCGACATGATTTTTTCCTATTTGATAAATGGTTTTAAGACTTGCATCATTAGTTCAACACCATGAGACATTTGTGTCTCGTTGACTGTCTTGCCGCTCACTTCAAGACTGTTTAGCCAAAATTCGGTGATGAGCCAACAGACCTCGGCAAGATTTTGAATTTCTTCTGGGCTTGACTGCGTTTTGAAAACGCCAGCTTGGGTAAACGCCTGAAAGAGCTGACCGAACCCTTCAAATCCGCGTTTGCGAACAGAAAGAAAACGGGTGCGTAGTTCTTCATCTGCCCGCAAGAGCGCAGCAAGTTCACGGTGAGCAAAACGATATTGCCAGAGAATCTTGTAATTGGTCTTGACCATGGTTTGCAGGTCATTAAGCGTGGGCAGCTTATCTTGCGGCAGGCTAAATGCTGCGTCATTTGCGGCAGATAAACGCTCGAACAACTCCCGAATGATCTCTTCCTTGTTGCGGAAGTGATAGTAGAGATTTCCCGGGCTGATGCTTGCCGCCTCAGCAATGTGATTAGTGCTAACGGCAGCCGTCCCTTCGTTGTTGAAGAGGGTGAGGGCGGTATCTAAAATCTTTTCACGAGTGGACATAACGTCTCCTAGAGTATTTACTCTAATATTTTAGAGTAAATACTCTAGGTTGTCAAGGGTAAAAAAACGCCGAGGTCTTCAAGACCTCGGCGTTTTAGCTTACTTCGCTGCTTTTTCTTCTTTACGTTTTCGTAACCAACCATTGAGGCTGTACTTTACGACCCGTTCATTGCCCTCAAAGAGGCGTTTGATATTCGGGCGTAATGCCAACACCAACAGAATCTCTGCCCCCACCCCATAAAGAACATACGCCCAAGGGATGATGCCCTGTGACGCATAATAGGCAAATGCCAAAGTGGAATACAACGCCACCGCCATGGTTGTGACCGAAGCGATCCCAATACTAAAGAAGGTCAACATGCCAAGCGGCAGGACGATCAAAACAGATGGAAGATACAGACCCATTGCGCCGCCTACAGAAGGAGCGCCGCCGGCACCGCCACGTAAGCGAATGATCCGTCCGTTCTCATCGCGTTCGGGCAGGAAGATCGAATGGTTATGTCCGAGAATTGCCGCCAGCGGAGCGATCATGTGAACAACGGGCATATCGGGGGTGAGCCAACGTGCCACCCAAACCCCTGCCGCGCCTTTCACAATGTCGAGCATGGCTGTGGCGAACCCAGCCCAAAACCCTGCTGCACGCATGGCGTTCGTACCGCCGGTGCGCCCGCTTTCCACTTCGCGAATATCTTTTCCGGTAGCGATCTTGACGATCAGTAACCCCACCGGAACCGACCCGATCACATAAGCCAGTACAACTGCCAGAATGGCTAAGACGATTTGCATTAAGACTCCTCCACGAGTTGCTATTTAAAATTGAACGTCACAAATTAGCAGACGTAAAAACACGAAACCTTAGGGTTGGTTGCTAGATGAATCGATTTGCAAGGTCACTTCATCAAATCTACCGTCTTGAATCCAAAATCCACGTGTTTTCCATGGGCTGTTGATGCGGGAAACGATTACATACACCACGTCATAAGCAGCCTCGGCAATATCTGTGGGAGATACCACTTCGGGTCCGGTTGGATGCGAATGGAAGATGCCAAGCAATTCCAACCCTTGTGACTCAATCCGTTCGAAGGCATGCAGCTGCTCGATGGGATCCATCACGTATCGCACCGGACTTTGTGCCTGATTCCTCACTGCCAAAACAGACTCCACGCTGGAGCCGCGACCCGCTAATAGACCACAAGCTTCCAACGGCGCTTGCGAATCGACATGAGCGATCATTTGTTGAAGTTGTTTATTTGTGAGGGAAAGAGTGCGCATACTTACAAAAAGATCGCAGCGACCCATGCAACACCTGCCACAATGATGGGACCCACCATTGCACGTCGCAAAGGGATGTTCTCTGTAAGGCTGTTTGAAAGCATGGTCAACGCATATAACGGACCCGTCACCGCCAACCCGAATTGAACTGGCGAAAGGGGCCAATAATGCAACCCGGCGCCGATCTGCGCACAAACCAAACCGATACCTACCGCCCATGGAAAGTCCCAACGGTCGGTGCCATCGAGGTGCAGAATGCGCAAACTGATCAACCCGGCAACCATGAGAACCGATGGAATGACCAACACCATCCGCGCACCGGAAAATCGTAGTGACGTCACGAGGATTAGGAATAATGCATAAGCGACTGCGGTAAGACCGGCACGCGCGAACCCATACAAAGGAGCGGTAGGGTCGACGGAAATATATTCGGCAATGCAAACGGCTGCTAGTAATACTGCGCCAACTAAGAATGCCCACCACCAGGCAGAACTATTCGAGAGAAGGGCGAGCGGGGTTCCTAATACAAAGGCGGTGAGGGTGGGTAATAGCAAATGCTCGCGAGTGGCGCGATTCTCAGCGGAGGGATGGTCGCGGGTCAGCCAATCCATTCCGGCGGCGGTAAGAGCCGCGGCAAGCACTGAGAGGAAGAAACTGAGGGTGAGTGGAAAAGAATAATAGAAACCGGGCAGGCTCAGGCTGAGCGTGAGTCCCGGAGATTGGATGAAACGAGAGAGGGCATACGTCAAAAGGACCGAAGCGATTAGCATTCCCATGCGGTCGCTGGAAGGCAGTTCTGAGCGGGTTTCTTGCATGGGGGCATTGTACCAAGAACGGCGAAGTCCGGACGAGTTTAGCCAGGATTCTTAGCAAAAACTATGGATTTTTACGCGATTTTCGGGGTAGGCGGTATGGTAGAATCAACTAGTTATGGAAGTATCACGTATCGAAAACCTGCCACCGCCCCCGGGAATCATCAATTCCATCAAGGCTGGCTTTGACGTTATTGCATCTCACATCGTAGTTATCTTGTTGCCATTGGCGTTGAACCTGGGCATGTGGCTGGGTCCGCGCTTGCAAATGGATGCTCTTTTCAAATCGCTCGAAAGCGACATGGTGCTTATTTGGCAGGCAAGCCAAATTCCTGCCGATCAGATTCAGTCCATGATCACCAGTTATGAGACGATGACTCAATCGGCGAATTTGTTTCAGCTATTGCGGACGTTCCCGATCGGGATTCCGGTTTTGTTTGCTCCAACCAAAGGTCCTTTTACTACGCCGTTAGGTGACCCCGCCATTTTGCAAGTTGACGGCTTGACGTTGCTGTTATGGTTCTTTTTGTTGACGGGCATTGGTTGGATCATTGGCGCGATCTATTTTCGAATTGTGGCAGGGGTTACGTTGCCACAACAGACTGCATCTGTTCATATATCGCGTGCCATCTTACAAACAATCTTGATCTCGGTGGCTGGTAATTTGATTTTGTTCGTATTAAGCATGCCGCTTTTCTTTATCATCTTGGTGGCAGCACAGATCAGTGTGGTGTTGGCAAATTTGGTGGTCTTGTTTATTGCGTTGGGCTCTGTATGGGTGATCGTGCCAATCTTTTTCTGGGCGCATGGTGTGTTTCTCAAACGCCAGAATGTGTTGACTTCCATTCTAAGCAGCTTCCAACTGACACGTTTTACGCTTCCTACAAGCAGTCTTTTTGTGTTGACGGTTTTTCTGCTTTCATATGGGTTGAATTATCTTTGGCGTCTTCCTTCTTTAAATTCTTGGTTGACCCTGCTCGGGCTTTTTGGTCACTCCTTCGTGACTACGGCTTTGTTGGCAAGTAGCTTTATTTATTATTATGAAATGAGTGCCTGGGTGCAAACGGTTTTAGATAAACTGCGCCCGAATAACGTTATCAAACAAGCATGATGATGCGAAAGTTGTCATTGCAGGTATTTGGAGGATTTTGTGGCTGAAAACAATTATGATGTAAGTTCGATCCAAGCGCTGGAAGGTATTGAACACGTTCGTAAACGCCCCGGCATGTACGTGGGTGGTACGGATATCAAAGCATTGCATCACCTCGTTTATGAAGTGGTGGATAATGCCATCGATGAAGCGCTGGCTGGTTTCTGTACGCGCATTGATGTGACTATCCATAAAGATAGCAGTGTATCCGTCAAAGATAATGGACGTGGTATTCCTGTCGGTCCGCATCCTTCCAAGAAAGATGCCAACGGCAAACCCATGGAAACCGTGGATGTGGTTATGACTGTGATCGGTGCCGGTGGTAAATTCGGCGGCGGCGGATATAAAGTATCTGGTGGTTTGCATGGTGTGGGTATCAGTGCGGTGAACGCTCTTTCGGAGTGGACAACTACTGAAATCAAGCGCGATGGCAAAATTTGGAAACAAGAATACAAGCGCGGTGTGCCGCAAGGCAAGATCCAGCAGCTCGGTAAAGTGGATAAGGACGACACCGGCACCACTCAAACCTTTAAGTTCGATAAGCAGATCTTTACTGAAGATATCGATTTCCGCTTTGATACGCTTGTTCAGCGCTTCCGCGAAATGTCCTTTGTGACGCGCGGCATCACCTTGAAGTTTGTGGATGAACGCGCTGACCGTGAAATGACCTTCTACTTTGAAGGTGGTATTACTTCATTCGTCCGTTATTTGAACCGCAACCGTGAAAACCTGCACTCTGTAGTGCATGTTGAAAAGGAAGTGGAAAATATCGGTATTGAAGCCGCCATTCAATATACAGATGCCTATACTGAGTCTGTGTACTCTTTTGCGAATACCATCAACACCATTGACGGCGGTACACACCTTACTGGTTTACGTTCTTCCCTGACCCGCGTCATCAATGACTATGCTCGTAAGAGCGGTTTGCTCAAAGATGCTGACCCGAACTTCTCTGGTGATGACACTCGTGAAGGTCTCACTGCCATTGTGTCGGTCAAACATCCGGGTCCACAGTTTGAATCGCAGACCAAGGTCAAGTTGATGAACCCTGAGGTGCAGACGTATGTGGCACAGGTCGTGGGTGAGTCGTTCATGACCTTTCTCGAAGAAAATCCGCAGGCGGCGAAAGCTATTATTGCGAAGTGTCTGACCTCCGCTCGTGCGCGCGATGCAGCTCGCAAGGCGCGCGACCTTGTCATCCGCAAGTCTGCGCTTGAGTCGTTGACCTTGCCCGGTAAGCTGGCAGATTGCTCTGAACGGGATACTTCCAAGACTGAACTCTACATTGTAGAAGGTGACTCGGCAGGTGGCTCTGCCAAACAGGGACGTGACCGCCACTTCCAGGCGATCCTCCCGTTGCGCGGTAAGATTCTCAATACTGAACGTGCCCGCCTCGATAAGATCCTCGGTAACAACGAAGTCAAGGCGCTCATTTCTGCGTTGGGAACCGGCATAGGCGATAACTTTGATCTCGAAGGCTTACGCTACGGACGCGTTATTATCATGACAGATGCTGATGTGGACGGTAGCCACATCCGCACACTTCTATTGACCTTCTTCTTCCGTTATATGCCGCAGTTGATCGAAGATGGTCACCTGTATATTGCCCAGCCTCCTCTCTATCGCATTGCGCACAAGAATAATGTCAAGTATGTGTATAGCGATAAGGAAAAGGACAAGGCGCTCAAAGAACTCGGCGAGAAAGCCAATCTCCAGCGTTATAAAGGTCTCGGTGAAATGAACCCAGACCAGTTATGGGAAACCACTATGAATCCCACCAACCGCACACTGTTGTTGGTTACCGTGGATGATGCCGCTGAAGCCGATCGTACCTTTGATATGCTCATGGGCGATGCAGTTGACCCGCGCAAGAAGTTCATCCAGACTCATGCCAAGAGTGTAAGAAACCTGGATATTTAGTTCAGTTGAATCAAAACAGCCCGCACATGTGCGGGCTGTTTTTTTGTTGATGGTATTTATGCGTTTGTTTTTGCTACGCTTCTCATCGCTGCGATCTGACGGACATGATCCACTTCGTGCGCCAGCAAAAGCAGAATCCAGGTTTTGTATGTGCATAACCCAAATGCTGGGTTGGCATCTGTCTTATGCGGGTCATGTGAATTGCGTGTCGAATCAATCACAGCTTGGATTCGCTCAGTAGCAGTATTCAAGCTTACCCGTAAGTCTTGAACCGAAATATTTTGTTGTGCGCCTTCTCCAAATCCACGGGCGGCTTCTACGATATGCGGCAATTGACTGGTGGCAATATCCAGCAATTGATTGTGATAGAAACCCTGCGAGTAGACCAGATGGGTAATGGATTCGCTAATGCTCCAGAAGGGATGAACGCCTGAAACGAACGCCGCTTGTGCATCACTCAACCCATCCAGCAATTCCAGCGTACGGGCACGGGTGTTTAGGAAGGTATCGATAAATTCATCCAAAGAATATTTTTGAGAGGCTTCCAACCAAGTGATTTGCTTGGTAAATGCTGAAAGAAGAAGAGGGTTTAATTCATCAGATGAGATCATATTGAGTTGACGACTCCTACTGATGGTTTTTTACCCGACTTCCATTGAATACAAGACCGTTTCCATCTCTTGCGGAGTCAGCCCGCCGTGGTGCCCACGAAAGCGCTGTTCAAATTTGTCTTTCTCATACCACCACACCGATTCATAGCGATACGGCAGGATAACGACATTCCCGACCCGTTCTAAAAATCGCTGAGAGATCTCTGATCCGAAATACCCTTCAGCGATGAGGGTTTCAGTTTTGACCACATCGGCTTTGCCTTCCAAACGCTTTGCAAGAAAGTCTTGAGCTTCATCTACCATATCGTTCTTGATATACATGAACATATCGCGTGCAGACCCTGCCGGGACAATCAAATGTCCGCGTTTGTTTGAGCGGATAAACTTTTCGACACCAGAGAAATCTTTGTGGGTGTTGAGATACACCGTGGTTTTAGGGTCCACTTCACACATGCCATGATCGGCAGTCATCAGAAAAAGGATGCGTTTCTTGCTGTTGAAGATTTGGTCGAAGTAATTCTCCATCATCAGCAAGAAGGTTTCGATCTCGGCTTCGGCTTGAGCAGAGTTGGGTCCGTATTCATGAGCGACGGCGTCGATCTTGTCAAAGTAGAGATGAATATATGTGGGCGAAGTCTGTTTTTCGAGCCGTACCTTCACGTTGATAAACGCTTCAGAGAGAGTCTTGAACGAAATAATCTCTGAGCCTTGCATCACGGTTTTGGAGTATGTAGAGGGTGTGAAATCACGCAAGCCATAATTGAAGGCTTCCACGCCCATTTCTTTTAGCGCTGGGTAAAACACGCCTCTTGGAAAGACATCCAATGGTTGTATCTTTTTATCGATGGTATCGCGGTCTTTGGAACCAGTGGCATATGAAAATAAAAGCGGTGCAATAACGCGATCCACAGCGGGTTCGTAGTAATACCATTCGTGGACTCCGCTTTGCCCGACTGGAATGCCGGTATGCATGGTGGTGACATGTGCTGCCGTAGTGGATGGGAATTGAGAGGTTATCTTTTCCACTTTGCCATGTTTGGCGATTCGTCGCAGAAAACTGTGGTCTTGAAATTTTTCGAAGAAGCGCCAACCGAAGGCGTCAATGAAGAACACCACAACCGCATCATATTGTTTGGAGGCAAATGCATCTAAAATGCGTTTCGGGGTTCCGGCGAATCCGCCAGAGTCGTATCGGGGTTTTACAAAGTCTGGGTGCATGCTTTACTAGAACCTGTATAAAAACACTGTGTCACCCTGAGGGAGTGCTCTTCGCGACCGAAGGGTCTCTTACTCCAGAGGTAGAGATCCTTCGCTATCGCTCAGAATGACATTTTTGAGATAACTTGTAGTATTGTCAGCATGAGCCGATTGACTCATGCTGACATCAACAAACTACTTCATCATCCTCGCAGCTTTTCTACCGATCTCCACTGCAAAGTTCGTGCCGCGATCCCATGGGTAGACTTGGCTCATTGAAGCGAAGTACAAACCATCAATAGGTGTTTGTATCGCGGGGATATTTTTAGAATGCCCAACTAAAGGAACGGGTTGAGCGTAATTGGTTTTGTGAACCCAAATCTTCTTCACCCAATCGCGTTTGAATTCGGGGTTGAATTTTTCAAATGCAGGAATAAATTTCTCCAGTAATTGTTCATCGGTCATATCGAAATACTCATGACCCAATTCCAGATAATCACCCGCATACACAATATGATCACCGCCAAAGTGTTCTTTTGAAACAAAGTTCGTATGTTCCACCAAGGCGAGGAAAGGATACCCCTCTTCCTTGGGCACATTGAACCAGTAATAGCCTTCTTTCGAAAGCGAATGTTTGAGTGAGAGCGTCATCACCACTGCGCCCATCGACTTCAGATCGAGCAAGCCCTTCAAGTAGGACTCGGGCAATTCAGGTGCCAACTTCGCCATCAAACTTGGCGACGTGGTGACGAGGACTTTATCAAAGGATTCACCGTCCACGCTCAAACCTGTCGACGCCTGATTCTTCTTAATCGACTTGATACTTGTCCCAAGCCGAATCTCCACTCCCTTTTCGCGCAACTTGTCTGCAAACAGATCGGCGAAGTTCTGAAAGCCGCCTTCGAAAGTGCCGAGCCGAGTGGTGCGGGCATGCATACGTGCCCATAACCACGCCATGTTTACGTCTTTGTAATACGACGCGAATTTCCCAATGAGCAAAGGCTGCCACATCTGCTCGTAGACTTGCTTGCCCGCATACTTCAACATCCATTCGTGAGCGGTCACTTTTTCGAGCGCCTGCCAGTTCTTGGTAATGCGTAAAAATAATCCGACGAAACCAAATCTAATTTTGTTCAGACCAAATCCAAGTCCGGGAAAACGAAGCGCGTTCAGAATCGAGTCGAAGGGATACCATTTGTTCTTGTATAGCATCACGGTCAACGGACGAGGGAAGATGACCTTATCCTCCAAGCCTAACTCACGAATCAGCCCCAGCATTTCGTTGTCTGACTGGAACCAGTGGTGATAGAACTTTTCCACCGACCAATCCCAATGCGGTTCTTTGAACCCGCTGGCGAGACCGCCTGCATACATTGCTGCTTCAAAAATGGTGACATCGTGACCTGCTTTGCGTAAGTCCCAAGCGGCAACCATGCCGCCGTATCCTGCTCCAAGAATTGCAATTTTCAAGAGAGTTCTCCAAATTTAGTTTGTTCTGAGTTCCAATTGCTCCGCAAGGACCTTTAACTTGCCCCAGCGTTTGCGTACCACATAGATCATTGCCAACGTTTGCATCCAAACCAGTTCACTATCCGGAAGCTGGATGGCTTCTTCGAAAACTTTTACCGCTTCTTCATCCGTTCGTTTGGTGCGGACGTATTCATCTGCCAGTTTTCTAACTTCGACGGTGCGTCGATCGTTGAGCTTGCCATCCAAACGTTGGATGACATCCTGCATGGCGTGTTCCAATTCATGCTCGGTGAACGGTTTGACGAGAAAATTCTGAATGCCCATGTCTTTGGCAGCTTGAATGGTTTCGGGGTGATTTTCAGCCGAGACGAGGATGCACACCGCAGTTGGGTTGACCTTTAGAATCTGTTTGTAGGCATTCAACCCATTGAGCTTGGACATGTTAATGTCAAGCAGCACGATATCCGGTTTGTGTTGGCGCGCCATTTCCACGGCTTGGGTGCCATCAAGAGCAATGGCAACAACTTCCACACCTTTGACGGTGGAAAGCATCACACGCGTGTTACGGCGGGTTTCTTGAGTGGTATCTGCTATAAGGACTCGTTTTTTTCTAAGTTGGGGCTGCATATCGTCCTGCCTTCTTAATAGGGCAATTGGTTCAACCTATTAAGTATAACCGAGGCGGGCATCCGAAGATGCCCGCCTGTCAGAGCTGTAAATTTATGGGGTGTTGGGTGTTTCTGCTTCCTCGCGAAGCGTGTCACTCCACTTGATGCCCTCGCGAGCCAGGTAGTATGCCCCCAATGCGGTGATGGGAACCCACAATGCTACATGTAACACGAGGGTATAACCCGCTGCTGTGGCTTGGTCCACGCCATAAGCAGTGAGAACAGCGATGCCAGGCGCATCGAACGTGCCGATATAGCCGGGCGCCGAAGGGATGGTGGTGGCGAGGTTGACGATCCCATTCATTAGCATCAGTGCAAAGAATGAAACCGTGAAGTTAAATGCGTGCATCACGAACCAATATTTGGCGGTTTCCAAAAGCCAAATGACCACCGAAGTAAAGAAGACCATCAACACGTTGAAAGGCGAACGAAGCGAAGCAAGCCCATCGAGAAATTTATTCATAATGCCGTTGAGCTTTTCGTGCAATCGCTGAGGCGTCAGACGCTCAATAGTCCACGAACCGACTCGGCTGGTGAACTGTGGGAACATGGCTGCCAGCAAAAAGACCAGCAAGGCGCCGAGGAAAACCCCGGTTCCGATCACCGCCACTTGTTGGATGTTCCCCACAAAGCCAGATGCCCCTGTGAGTTTTGCCAACTCAGACAAGTTCACGAACACGAATGCCAGCATCACTACACCATCGAAGATGCGCTCCACGATGATGGTCGCCAGTGAAGCTGAGACAGGAACATCCTCTTTGCGCTTCAAGATAACAGCGCGCAATACTTCACCAGCACGTGCCGGGTAGATGTTGTTGCCCATATACCCAATGGTTGTGATGGGGAACATGGTTTTGGTGGGAATCTTTTTGATCGGTCCCAGTAAATAATGCCAGCGCCATGCCCGTACCCACACGCCAACGAAATACACCAGAATCCCCGGCACCAACCAGATATAGTTTGCCTTCTGCATCGTGCTCCAAAAATCGCCAAGATGCAGCCCGCGCAGGGAAAGCCATAAAAATAGGATGCTGATCAGCACCCCGAGCCAAAATTGCCATTTCTTCATTTGCATAGTGAGGCGATTGTACCAAAGGATAAGAGGTGCCAGTCACTTTCAAAGTGACTGGCACCTTATGTACTCGCGTATAATTCCAGCCTTGAAAGGAACGTGCATGAAAAAATATTTCCCCACGATACGAGATTATCTTCTAATTATTGCGTCCAGTTTGATCCAGGCAGTGAGCTTGCGCCTGTTTTTTATCCCTGCCAATTTGGCTTCGGGCGGAGTGAGCGGTATTTCACAGTTGATCAATCACTTCACCGGCTGGCCCATCGGTTTGATGGTGCTGATTGGCAATATTCCCCTATTTCTTTTGGGTTGGCGTTTCCTTGGCGGATTCAAATTCGCCATGCGCACTGCCGTTGCCATTGTCACCTATTCGATTTTTACAGATCTGGTGATGAAGATTCCGGCTTTTGTCTCTTATTCTCAAATTCTGATTAATGATTTGCAAGGCGATATTTTCTTGAACTCACTCTATGGTGCCATCATCAGCGGTGCCGGGTATGGATTGGTCTATCGCGCACGTGGCACCAGCGGCGGGTCTGATATTCTGGCGCGCATCTTAAACAACTGGCGCGGCATTTCGATGACCCAAAGTTATCTGATGGTCGATGCAGTTGTGATTCTCTCGGCGGGTTTTGTCTTCGGTTGGAAGGCGGCGTTGTATGCCATGATTACTCTGTACGTTAGCGGACTTGTGGCAGAAACGGTACTCGAAGGCGGCGGAACCGTCCGCACGGCGATGATCGTTACCTCCAAGCCAGATGATGTATCCAATCGCGTTATGGAAGAGATGGGACGCGGTGTGACCTGGTTGGAAGGCAAGGGTGGCTATACCGGTAATTCAAAACCGGTTCTGTATTGTGTCGTCAGCCGGGCAGAAGTGGCAACACTCAAAGCCATTGTCCACGAGAGTGACCCGGAGTCATTTCTTGTCATTGGTACGGCACATGAAGCTTGGGGTGAGGGCTTCAAGCCTCTCAAAGGGCGCTAATAAAAAAACTCCGAGGCTTCAAGCCTCGGAGTTTTTTTACTTCTTCATCCCATATCCCAATTGTTTGAGAATATTCGCATCATTGCGCCAGTCTTTCGAGACCTTCACGCGCAACTCTAAATACACTTTGTGCCCACCCATGTCTTCGATCTCTTTTCGCGCGGCGCTTCCGATAGTCTTCAACATCTTGCCGCCTTCGCCGATGACAATTCCCTTTTGAGACTCGCGCTCCACAAAGATGGTCGCGGCGATGTATGCCATGCCGTTCTCGCGTTCTTTAAATTCATCGATGCGGATCGCCATACTGTGCGGAACTTCGTCGCGCAATTTGATAAGGCAGGCTTCGCGGATGAGGTCGGCAGCGATTTCTTTTTCATACAGATCAGTGATCTGATCTTCGGGATAATCCGCCTCTCGCTCGGGAACGGCTTGAATCAGCGCTTCGGTCAGTTCGCCCAGCCCCAGTCTTCTCGCTGCTGAGACGTGCATCACGCTGGCTTTATCCATTAATGCAGCATATTCTTTTTCGCGAGCAGACAATTCGTCGGGTTGCACCAGGTCACTTTTGTTCAGAACCAGCATGCGGCGAGTGCGAGGCGAAATGCCATAGAGCAGGGACGAGATATTCTTGTCCTCTTCGGTCGGGGAGGTGGAGGCATCCACCAGCCAGAGAATCAGATCTACGCCATCGAGAGATTCTTCCGCTTCGTAGTTCAGGAATTCACCAAGCTTGTGTTTGGCGTTGTGTATGCCGGGCGTATCGACAAAGACCAGTTGGGCATTGTCGAGTGTGAGAATGCCGAGTTGACGTTTGCGCGTGGTCTGCGGACGTGGTGAAACGGCGGCGATCTTCTGCCCGAGGATGGCATTAAGCAGGGTGGACTTGCCCACATTGGGGCGTCCGATGATGGCGATAAAGCCGGAACGATGATTGGTTTGACTCATGCAGGTTTCTTCTGATAGTTTACGATGGCGAGACTCATAATGATCAGAATTGTACCCGCAATTAATTGCCAGGTTAGGGTTTCTTTGAGGAAGATCACGCCAAGCAGAACGCCGCCTACCGGGAAGATATATGTGACCAGGGTGGTGCGGGTGGGACCGATCTCATGCAGGAGATAGTAAAAGAGCAATGAGGTAATGCCTGAGCCCAGTAAACCCAACCAGAGGAATGAGATCCATGTAATGGGGAGTTGCGGCAGAACGAACGGCTTTTCAGTGAATGGGATTGTCAGCCACATGAAGATCGCAGATGTGATGACCGGCAAGGCGGCGCGCGACATGCCTTTTATATGGGCAGTGGTCTTTCTGCCGAACACAGCACTCCAGGCATAGAACAACGCCGCAACGATGACCGCCAATTGACCGATCACGTTTTGATGTTGACTGGCGAGCAGGTCTTTGCTGAACAGGATGAGAATTCCTGCGAAGCCTACCAGCAAGCCGGTCAGTTTCTGCGGAGTGATCTTGTCATCTTGCAGCCAGAAGTGCGCAATGATGAGGGTGAACAGCGGCACGGTGGCATTCAAGATCGAAGCGACTGCCGAGTCAATGACTTGTTCACCCCAGGAGATAAAGAAGATGGGAATTGCCAAGCTAGTGGGTCCGAGAATGGCAAAATTGATGAGCGTTTTGCGGTCTGTGGGCCATTCTGATCGTTGATAAAGCGCAATGGCAGTGGACATCAACGCGCCGAATAACATGCGGAATGCCACCAACACATTCGGGCTGGCCTCTTGCACGCCGATCTTGATCCAAAGGAAGGAAGAACTCCATATGCCGCCAAGGGCAATAAAGGCGACCCAATGTTTTGTTTTCAAAATTTCCTGCTTTCTTTTGAATTATGTTTGTTTTGGCTGCCAGTTAGCAACCGCAAGACTCAGGATGATCAATACGGCTCCTGCTGCAACCTGCCAGGTTAACGGCTCGTTGAGAAAGACCACGCCGAGAGTCACTCCGCCAAGCGGCATGAGATACGTCACCATGGTGGCGCGGGTGGGTCCGATTTCGTGGATGAGGTAGAACGCCAGCATAAATGCCAGCCCTGAACCAAAGATTCCCAACCATATCAGGGCGAACCATGTGGCAGGGATTGCCGGGATTTTGAATGGTGCTTCAAATATGGCAGCGGAAATGGTCATGACGGCTGTGGCAGCAGCGAGGGGACCCATACTGCGATAGATTGAAGGCATGCCTTCGGTGAACTTCCGGACGATGATGGTGCTGGCGGCATAGAATACACAGGCAAGAATCACGGCAAACTCGCCAAGTAGTGAATTTGCTCCGCTGCCAATGTCTTTGACCAGAAGAATGAGTACTCCGGCAAAACCGATCAATAATCCAATCACCTTTTGGGCGGTCATTTTGTCGTCATGTAAGAGAAAGTGCGATACAAGAATGGTGAAGAGCGGAACGGTTGCATCCAGGATCGACGCCACACCCGAGTCGATGGTTTTTTGTCCCCAGCTAATGAGGAAGAAGGGCAGGGCAATATTGGTCATGCCAAGGGCGATCAATGGCGCCCATTCTTTCCATGTGCGGGGGAAGGGAACCTTTTGAATAAAAAGAACCGCTACACCGAACAAAAGCCCGAAGAAGGCACGGAAGGCAACGAGGGTAAGCGGACCTACCTCACGAAGCGCGATCTCGATCCAAAAGAAGGATGAACTCCAGATCAAACCGAGGGCAATAAAGACGATCCAATGTTTTGTTTTCAACTTTAACTCCTTGAAATGGCTCAGGTTATTTTTAAAGTTACGCTCGAGCCTTGTCTAAAATTCTATCCAGGGATCATCTTTATACCTACCCGATTCTTGCGCACCTCAAGCTGGCAGTAGACAACCTTCCGGTTTATAAACCCTGACTGTAGTTGCAAGGTTCTTTTCCAGTTTGGTTGCCGAGTCTCCTTTTAGAGCCAGCCGCGTTCTACGGGGTAGCGCTCTTTATCTTCCCAATATTCAATGCCGCCGATCATCTCTTTGACGTGAAAGCCGAGGGCGCTGAACTTAGCGGCAGCTTTGGTCGCACCATTACAGCCGGGACCCCAGCAATAAACCACCAACAGTTTTTCTTTGGGCAACTTGGACGTTGTCTCTGTATTGATGTTTACCTGAGGTAAGTTGATCGCGCCTTGGGCATGGCTTTTAGCATAGTCTGTTGCGCTGCGAACGTCGATCAGGATAAAGTCTGCCAGCTCATTCTTCATGTCCGCGTACACGTCTGACGGGTCAGTCTCATATGTCAGCTTGGCGGAAAAGAAAGCGTTGGCAATGGCGGGGTCTGCTGCCGGGGTGGCTGTGACCCGTGCTTTGGGTTTGAGGGTAACCATGTTTTCTCCTTGAGTTGGAATGCTTCAAGTGTATGGAAAAGAAGCCCTTTTGTGAATTTGAGGCTTTCGAACATAGCGTTCGGCGAAGCAAAACGCTCGGCAGAAGGGAATCATGTATACTGCGGGCATGGAACTCCATCACTTAAAGACCTTTGTCATTGTGGCTGAAGAAAGAAATCTGACTCGTGCTGCCGACCGTTTGTATATGACCCCGCCTTCGGTCAGTGCGCACATCAAGGCGTTGGAAGATGAATTGGGTGTCACCCTCTTCGTCCGCAAGCCGCAGGGCATGGAAATTACCGAGCATGGCGAAATCCTGCGCGTCAAAGCCGAGAAGATCTTGAACTCCACGCGAGAGATGGTCAACTTATCGAAAAAATTGCAGGCATCTCTCACAGGCACGACCCGCATTGGGTTAAGTGCCACGTCGGTTTATCAACGTGCGGCGAAGCTGATCAGCCAGATGCAGAAGGAGCACCCGGATATCGAGTTGACCTTTAACGCATCTTGTACGCATAAGATCATTCAGGGATTGAAGAATCACTCGATGGACGCCGGGTACATGTTCGGTGCCATTGAAGACGAAGCGATCACAGGCTATGAGTTGGACGTTGCCGACCTTGTCATCACGGCTCCAGCGGCGTGGAAGGATCAAGTCGCTGAAGCAGGCTGGAAGGAGATCGCGGCGCTGCCTTGGATCGGGTCATCGTATTATTGTCCCTTTCAAACGGCTGCCGAGAAACTCTTCAAGAAGCGCAAGCTCGCCATGAATCATGTGGTCTGGATGGATGATGAATTCAACAAGTGTGCTTTGGTCGAGGCGGGTGTTGGGCTGGCTCTGCTTGAAAGAAGCGAAGCGGAGCAAGCCGCACTGGGCGGGAAGATCTTTATCTGGAAGACTGAGCCGATCAAATGCAAACTTTCGTGGGTCTATTTACGCAACCGGGCCGATGATCCCATCATTGCTGCCCTGACCGCCCAGGTTCTGAATATTTGGGGCAAAGCATGATCTCGTACTCGATCCGAAAAGCAATGCTAGAAGATTTGCCAGTTCTTGTTGAGTTATGCGCCGAGCATGCTGAGTTTGAACAGGCGGAGTATTCTCCGCTCGGAAAAGCAGACCGTTTGCGCGAACACTTTTTTGGTACGCCTCCCTCCGCCTTCTGTCTTGTTGCAGAAGCGGAACAGACTCTGGCAGGCTATGCAACTTATTCCAAAGAATTTTCCACTTGGGATGCGGGCTTTTACATCCACATGGATTGTCTTTATCTGCGCCCATCTTTTCGCGGGTATGGAATTGGAGAGGAACTGATCAATCAGATTCGAGAAGATGCGCGCGGGCTTGGTTGTAATCTCATCCAATGGCAAACGCCGAAGTTTAATACCCGTGCCATCAAATTTTACGAACGCATTGGGGCAAAGCAGAAAGAAAAAGTCCGTTTCTATCTGAACGTTGATTGATAACCCTTCTCCGGTAGGTTGCCGGTCCATGGGGCTTGGACTACTATCCATTTAAGTTTAAAATCTAAAATTATCTTTCTCATATTATGGAGATGTGCTATGTCACAAACAAACCTGCCTGATTTTGATTCGCTCTGGGATTATTCAAACCCAGAACAAACCGAAACCAAGTTTCGCGAAGTTCTGCCGCAATTTTCTGAGGGTAATGAACGTTTAGAACTGTTAACTCAGATCGCGCGCACGCAAGGCTTGCAACGCAAGTTCGACGAAGCGCACAAAACTCTGGATGACGTGGAAGGTCAACTCTCGGTCGATTCTTCACGCGCCAGAGTTCGCTATCTTTTGGAACGCGGGCGCGTTTTCAATTCATCCAAACATCCCGAAGAAGCCCGTCCGTTCTTTGAGCAGGCATTGACCATGGCGCAGGAATTGAAAGAGGATTTTTATGCGGTGGATGCGGCTCACATGCTGGCGATTGTCGCAGACCCCGCTTCTTCCCTCGACTGGAACCTGCGTGCCATTCAAATGGCAGAATCCTCCGCTGACGAAAAACCCCGCGGCTGGCTCGGCTCGCTTTACAACAACACAGGTTGGTCGTATCACGACATGGGCGATTTTGAATCAGCGTTGAAAATCTTTCAGAAAGCCGAATCCTATTTCGGCGAAGTGCGACGCGCAGACCGGCTGCGAATCGCTCAATGGACAGTGGCACGCTGTCTGCGTTCGATGAATCGTGTCGAAGAAGCCTTATCCAAACAAATGGCGTTGAAAGCCGAGTTTGACTCGATTGGCGACAGTGATGGTTATGTGGATGAAGAGATCGGGGAATGTTTGTTGCTTCTGAAGCGCGAGAGCGAAGCCAAGCCATATTTTTCCAAGGCGTATGAGTTGCTGAGCCAGGATGAATGGATGATGGCGAATGAAGCCGAACGAATGAAGCGGATGAAAGAGCTGGGCGGACTTTCATAACACAAAGGGCACCAAGGACACAAAGAAAAACCTTGGTGCCCTTTGTGTTTAACGTACGTCCTTCACCAAATAATATTCCCCACGTTCAAAGCCGCGATCGAGATAATACTGGCGCGTGCCTACCGCCGCAATGACGGCAAGTTTCTCAAAGCCTTTTTCTCTTGCAACCCGTTCCGCTTCTTCAAGCAGGCGTGTGCCCAGCCCAACATGCTGAGCCGCGCCTGTTTTTTCTACACCCACGCCAAGTGACTGACCGTACACATGCACTTCACGAATTAATGCAGAGCCGGTTAGATCATTCATGCCGGTTTCGGAGGAGTCTTTAGACGGCAACGACAAGCGGATAAACCCTGCCAAGCCATCCTCCGCCGAATTGAAGGAGATGAAATGTTCTTCGGCTTGCCCGGCTTGATAAACGAGATCGTTCAACGTCAGCGACGAAAGCTCAACTGCCTTGCCCTTCACTTCACGACAGCGAATGCATTGACATCTCGTGCCACGCTTCTTCATCTCATCGTGGACGTCCTGCCGCAAACTGGTGCGGCGGTTGCCTTCCACCACGTTGTTGCCCGGAATATCGCGGATGACCCGGTTGACGCGGCAGTATCGCGGAATAGACGGCTTGATATCGGCAATGAGGGTTACAAGTTCGTCGGTGGTGTAGGGTTGGAATTCACCGCGCTGCCAATATTCATATAACTCGGCATTGGCGAGTAGTTGATTGGGGTAAATTTTTATTTCATCGGGGCAGAAGCCATGCCACAGTTTTGAGAAATCTTCACGATCTAATTCAGGCGTTGCGCCTAAAAGATTCGGCATCCAATGCAGAACGATCTTGAACCCGGCGGCACGCAAAAGTGCAACAGCCTTGCGCGTGGACTCCACATCATGTCCGCGCTTGTTGATTTCCAAAATGTGGTCATTGAAACTTTGTGCGCCCATCTGCACCTTGGTCACACCAAGGTGACGCAGCCAGCGCAATTCATCGGGATTAATTTCATCAGGGCGGGTTTCGATCACCAAACCAACATTACGGTGAGGCGCCGTCTCATTGACCTTTTGTAATGCCGCAAGGTCGAGGGTGAAGGGCGCAGTTGGGGTGGGTTCCATGGCGGGCACAGCCTGTGTGCCATTCATGGCATCGAAGCAACGCGCAATGAACCACTCCTGATAATCGCGGCGATACGATGACCAGGTTCCGCCCAAGATGAGCAATTCAATTTTGTCAGTAGGGTGACCGAGATTCTTCAAGGCACGGATGCGATTTTGCACCTGCTCATACGGGTCAAATTTATGCTCAAGTGCGCGCATGGCACCCGGCTCATCGGGCAGGTAGCTCTTGGGCATGCGCACATCGGTGGGGCAGAAGATGCACTTGCCCGGGCAGGGATAGGGCTTGGTCAGCACCGTCACCGTGGTCACGCCAGAGAGGGTGCGCATCGGCTTCATGCGGATGCGCTCCAGCAGAGCGGTATCCGGCTCAATGGTTCCCGCCGCCACCATTTGCTCATACGCTGCGACCAACGCCGCCTTGTTCAAATATCCGCCGCCTTCAAGCGGGTGCCTGCGAATGAGCGTCATCACATCTTCGCCCTCGCGAATTTTGTTAAGCAGAAAATGCGCCAACTCCATTTTCTTTGGGGTCAGCGCGTTGATCTTCTTCCAGTGTTGTCGCTTTTCGGTAAATTCCATCTCTGCCTATAAAGTGAATGCCCCTTATTTTATCTCCATTTGAAACTCTTGTTGCACATCGGTCAACTTTTTCTTTTTGAACATCTCGGTATGCAAGCCACATTCCGTCTTGCCGCGCCCAGCCCAGCGACCCGCGCGTTCATCGTCATTGACGCCGATGGCAATGGTGCAAGGGGCACAGCCTACACTTCGGTATCCTTTTTCAAGCAATGGATGAGATGGCAGCGCATGTTCTTTCATATAGTTTTCTACGTCTGCTTTTTTCCAGTTGAGCAGCGGGTTCACTTTTAGCAAACCGTCATCTTGTAATTCCAAAATATTGGCTTGCGCGCGCACTTCAGTCTGGTCGCGGCGAATGCCTGAAATCCACGCTTTTACGCCTTGCAACGCTTTTTGCATGGGCTGCACTTTATTTAGATAGCAGCAAAGGTTGGGGTCTTCCACTGGCAACTTGCGGATGTTTTGCAGGGCGAACATATCCCAGCGGGTGTCGCGGTATAGGTCAAAAACGTTGAGCTTCCATTCCATGGCGATCTGTTCGCGAAACATCAGAGTTTCCCAAAAATGATAACCGGTATCAATAAAAAATACCGTCACCGTATGATCGATCTGCGACACCATATGTAACAATGGTATCGACTGTGTTTGAAATGACGAGCTCATGGCGATATTTGGCGCGTATTCTTTAATAGCCCAACGGATGATCTCTTGCGGGGTTTTGGTTTCAAATTCTAAAGAGAGTTTTTGAATATCTTGTGCAGAAAGCATGAAAAAATTATACCGTTCTAAACCGTTATAATTTCCCTATGGATGCCAACATTACAAAACAGTTAATTGAACTCAATCGCAAATTTTATGACCAGTTTGGTGAATCCTTTTCCGCGACACGTCAGCGCTTGCAACCGGGGGTGAGGAAGATTCTCGAATCGATTCATGCGGATGAATCCGTGCTGGACTTGGGCTGCGGCAACGGATTTTTCCTGCGCGAACTGCATGACCGAGGTCACCGTGCCGCGCTTCTCGGCGCAGACTTTAGCCTGCCTCTGCTGCGAGAAGCCGAATCTACGCCGGGAGTGGAGTTTCGGGCTCTGGATTTGATGCAGCTTTCAACTGTCGGTGATCAGCTTTCAGTGGCTGGCGGCTGGGATGTCATTACGATGTTTGCAACGATGCATCACATCCCTTCGCGAGAAGTCCGTTTGGATATTTTGTACACGGTCAAAAAATTACTAAAGCCTAGTGGAAAGTTCGTCCTTTCGAATTGGCAATTCTTGAACAGCGAAAAGCTCAAGGCGCGAGTCCAACCGTGGGGGCGGGTAGGGCTTTTAGATTCAGATGTGGATGAAGGGGATTATCTGCTTGATTGGCGCAGCGGCGGCGAAGGGCTGCGGTACGCGCATCAGTTCTCAGCGGAGGAACTGTTTGGGTTGGCTGAGCAAGCCCAAATGAAGGTCGAGGCGTCTTTTCTGTCCGATGGGGAAAATGGCAGGCTGGGGTTGTATCAGGTTTGGCGGTCTTAATGACTGATCGCTACACAATTCCGTCCATTGTGTTTTGCAATATATAAAGCTTGGTCTGCGCGGGCGATTAACGTTTCCAACGTTGTTGAGCTTTCATCGCGGCATGCCACGCCAAGGCTGGCTGTGATGCTAATTTCTTTATCATCGATTCGGATCGGTTTTTTTGTGATGGCGTTTCGTAAACGTTCGGCAATGTTCATGCTTGCCTTCATATGAGCATCGGGTAGAAGGATGATGAATTCTTCGCCGCCATACCGACCGATGTAATCTATTTCGCGGATACAACTTTTGCAACGTTTGGCGAACTCACGTAAAACAAGATCACCGACTGCGTGCCCATAGGTATCATTGATGGACTTGAAGTAATCAAGATCTAACATGATTGCTGAAAATGGACGATTTGTGTTTTTAGTTTTTGCAAATTCGGTCTTGCCTGCTTCGATCAGCCCTCGGCGGTTGCTAATGCCCGTAAGCGGATCGGTTACTGCTTGAGTTTGTGTTTCTTTTAATATTCTTGCATTTTCAAGTGTGACGGCAACTTGATTGGCAAACTCAGTGGCGATCATGATCTCTTGTTCGCTAAAGTCATTGGGCTCTGCACTATCAATGGCAAGTAGCCCAATCACCTTTTCCTGTACAAGCAGTGGAATGCCGAGCCAGGAACGGATGTGATTATGTGGCGGTTTTCTGAACTGTTGGTAGACCTCACCGGCATCTGGTAAATAATATGGAGATCCTCTTTCTATAACAATGGTATTGGGGTTATCTCCTGGAATATGGAAACGCAGGTCAATGACTTCCTGCTCATCTCCCCAGCCCTGACCACCGATAATATAGAGTTCATCTCCTTCGCGAAGTTGGACAGACGCGCTATCGTACGGCACCATTTGCTTAAGCTGTTCAAGAACATAATTGACGGCTTGTTTTAGCTCGGTCTGCTCTGCAACAGCAAGCCCTACCTTGCGGAGATTTTCAGCGGTGTCTGCCCGTTTTCGGGCTTCATCCATGGCTTGAAATTTTTCCAACGCTAATGCGATGAGAGAAGCTGCTTGCTCACAGATTTGTACTTCTTCGTCAGTAAATTGATGAGGAGTCTCAAATGAAACGAGAACGGCACCCAGTTTTTGATCTAATGCAATTAAGGGCAGAATCAAAAGTGACTTTGCCGGGAACCGGCTAACTACCGAAGGCGAGGCATAAGGCGTATTGTAAACATCCTCAACAATAAGCGTTTTTTCTAATTCAAGGCTCGATTGTGTAAACGTTTTTTCATCTTCTTTGGCAGAGGTGCGAGCATAGGTTTCTTTGCCAGTTCCATACGCAGCGACCGGAACAACATGCTTCGTTACATCATTCCACAAGGTGAGGTAACACCCATCTGCTTTAATTAACTTTGCTAGGCGTTCTGCTGATACTTCAGCCATCTCGTGTAAGTTTGCTGCCTGAAGGGATACGGTTGCAATATCTTGTAACAACCCCAAAGCAAGTTGACGACGATTAAGTTGATGAACAGTTTGTGTACGTGTCTCTGCTGCGGCGAGGATATTGGCTGCTGTTTGGAAGGCTTCCAACTCCATATTTGTCCATTGGCGCTCACGACGATTTTCATCAAATGAGATGGATGCCCAGGGTTCACCATTCACGATGACTGGGATGGTGAGTTGAGAGATTGGGCTGGATACATTTCCCCAATCTTGAGCTTTCCATTCATATTTTGTGTTATGGGCATGTTCGATTGTGACAACGACCTTGCTGACATCTGCTGCTTGCCCTAGGTTTTCCAACACGCTGACAATATGTTGTTCCCAGTTATCTGTTTTGAGGAACTGTTCTGCTGCCTTACTGATTGCAGACATAATCAAACCGTGGCGGCTAAGTTCTTGTTCCTTTTCTTTGCGGAGCGTAATGTCATGCAGGGTAATGACGATGTCTGAGGTGTTTTGATTTGTACCTGTGATCGGTGAAATGGAGACTTCGTACGTCTTTTCTTCTTTGCCTTCTTGAATTTGGATTTCGTTATGCGGTCCGCTTTGCTTTAGATAGGGAATCAACAAGTTGGCAAGGTTCCCGGCTACACGATTGAAAGGTTGACCTATGACTCGATCTTCGGTGAGGTTGAATAGTTTTTCAGTGACGTGATTTACATAGAGGACTCTTTTTTCGCTGTTCAAAACGATAACGCTGTCCTTCATATTTTGTAGAACAGTGATATGTTCAAGCGAAAGGATTTCAGCAAGCCTGTATCGCAAGGTTACCCAGGCAAGCCCAATGGATGCAGGCAGAAAGAAAAGAGGGGAGAGGTCTACCCCAAAGATGGGGCTGGCATTTAAGACAAAAGTGGAAGAACCGGCTAGCGAAAATAGAATGCTTAAAATCACGAGACTAATTTGAAGTCTCAAATACCCTGGTCGTTGCAAGAATTCCATAATAAGAATGATACAAGCTGCAATAACCAGAGTAAATGTGAAATAAATGTTGATCCAGAATGCTGGTCCAAAATCAACCATCAAGAGATTTAAAGAACCGGAGCGCAAGATCCCTGCACTATTCCACATCCACTGGTGCAGCGGATTTGTCCACACCAGAATGAGGATAAGGGTTGGAATGATCCAGAGAATTAGCCTAAACCGTGTTGTAAGGAGGTGACTTCTACCGGTGAAATCTAATGCGAAAAAGAACAGGAATACAGGAACTCCAAGAATTCCAATGTATTCGAAATTTAATACTTGTAATTTGGCATCGATTGTGGGAAGGAAGATTTCTAGTGCGTAGGTAAGCGACCAGATAGACATGGATAACATGACCCATGCAAAGGATACAACCCCAACTGCCGGACGTTTCCGCCAAGCGTATAGCCCTACAAGCGCATAAAAAACGGCAGCAAGGATGTATACAAAAGGAACAAGATAATCAGCGTTATACATTTTCTTGCAAATCTATTGTAATTTTAGCACTGAGTAAAGTTCATAATAATAAGATGATAGTTTGAGTAGGGTTTTTACTTATACAAAATGGCACTTCGTTCAAGAGCGAAGCGCCATTTTGTGTTATATGATCACATTTTGTGGGGCAGCAATGTATTGCCACCAATTATTGTGGATGCCGTTCTTTCTGCCAGCCACCCGTGGAAAGTGGTTAAACCACCATTTGTGATGAGCACGAATCTCACCTCCGCCCCATTCATACGAATCCACTGTACGGATATCCCCTTTGAAATTGGGGAAGTTTAATAGCCAGTCGTAACATTCACTCTTTACGGGAGTCTTGTTTCCCCAGTCATAATCTGCCTGACTATTAGGCGCAAAGTGGACATTTCCGCAGGCCGCTTTGCCCGGCGCGACCTTGTCGTAGCGAATAAAGCGCTTCCACAGATTGGCTTCACCGGTCAGTTTGCTGAAGGTCTTCTCCATGATCGATTCGGCGCGATGACCATATGACTCGAACATTTCGCCAATTCCACGTTCATAAGAGAACCCCATAATCACGAAGCGACGTTTGCTTAGTGCTGTATTGGCAAGAGGCGGCGCATTGCACCAGAACGCGCCGGGTCCTGCCATGGTGGATTCATAGAACCCGGCATATGGGAAGCCGAAAATCCACACTTCATCTATTTCACTACGCGCGACTCGATTTAAGATGTTGAATTGGGCGAGAATCGCGGAGTAATTCACTTCCTGTGGCATATGAGGTGCAGAGGCGCGGTTCCAGACATCGAGATAGGTTTGAGCCGTATACCGGAAACCATCTGTTTTGGCTGGGAACTCATTGACGTCGATTCGTTCAACAACCTCATAGCGGACTTTGCCTTCCGTGACATCCAACATATCTAGCATGAAGCCTGAGATCAGGTCGGCGGGATCTTTCCACTTCATGTATTTGGAAAGTTTTGTGCCTGCCGCATCCATGACTGGGTCATAAACGATAACCAATACTTTGCTGCGGGTGATTTGTGCAGGCTCGGTCGTGTTATCTTTCGGATAGGGTGCGGGACGAAAGAGATTGGCTATTGTTTCTAGAACACTAGGCATGAAAACCTCCTTACAACGTTATGGCATGTTGGGGGCGAAATAAACCTGACCGTTGACTGCAAGATACAACACATGATCAGGGCTAACCGCTACGGCGCTGACGGGGCTGCGCGGAATAGGATTAGATCTTCCAGATGTAGGGTGGAATTGATTTTGAAGTTCAAGCGTGCGCGGTGCAAAACGCATAACGACTTGGTTGTCTGCGTCTAATAACAACAAGGAGGGGTCTGGTGGTGCTGCAAACAGGATTTGGGTAAAGTGCGCCGTTGCGAACAGATCCATATCTGCATACCCGGGGAATGGGTTGATCTTATTGACCGGGTCCTGACATTTTGAAGCGTTCGTGTCAACACGGCTATAGGTGCAGTTTGAGATGCGTCCATCGGCATGTAGGAGGTACATCTCATCACCAATGACGAGAAAGTCGATCACATCTTGTGTGGGGGTCTGCTGACCGAAGAAGAAGTAGGGGCGGTCTACAAATGCGGATTCTTTCCCAAGATATACCCACACTGCACGTGAAGGTGCGTCGAGTACATATAGATTTCCAGAGTCCAAGATGAAGCTGGTAATGCGTCCCCAGTTGGTATCGGGAGCAGGTAAGAGACCAGTCTGCGGCGTGGTGCCTGGTTTGCAATACAAAAGATTACCACTGGCATCAATGCCAAGGACGGTTGCGCTGTAAATATTGGTAATGGGCAAAGCAAGAATATCCACTAACGGACCTACTGCATTGCCAACACCGGGCTTACAGTTGAAGGTATTGTCCAATTCAAAGCCGCCATTCCCGGCAGGGATGGCTCGCAGCACTTCGCCGTTGGCTGCGTTGAGCAAATAGAGATCATTTTCTGTGGCAGCCATACGACTGACATCGATACCAAGTTTTGCGGTGAACGCCGGGTTGAATTGCATGCGAGAAATGCCCAGCAACTGGTCACGTTTAGCTTCAGCTTCCTGACGAAGATTCATCGTGTCGCTGGTGACGTTGTGATTTTCCGCTTGATCTAAATTGGCAAGTACATTTTCCCAGGCAATGCGTTGTTCAACCGGGTTGGTGAGAGCCAGAGCTTGTTGTTTCATTTGCAAAGCTTGGTTGTAGTAGGCTTCGTATTGTTCGTTTCGCCCATAGCGGAGATAAACAACGACAGCAAGTGTTACGACAATAAGCGGAATAAGCACTGCCATGAAACCCATAAAGGCATTGGCTGAAACCGAAGTGGTGCTTTGCTCTTCTGCGGGTAACAGGCGTGGCAAAAAGTTGCGGAAGCGTTCACTGAGTGAGGCGCTGCCGGTGCGGAATCCCTGCATGATGTTGACGACGATCTTCGCGGCTTGTTTGGCTTGTGGCGAAGGTTCACGTGGACCTTCAGGGATTTTTATTTCAGGAACGGGTTCGCTTTGGGCTTTGATTTCTTGAACAGGTTCTGGCTTCGGCTCAATTTTTTCGACGATTGGTTTCTCTTCGATTATCGGAGTTTCAGCTTCTGTTCGAGGTTTGGCTCTCGGAATGGATGCCGGGAATTCACGAGATCCTGTTCGGTGTGGAAGATTCGATAACGGGTCTGTGCTCGGTGTGGATACTGGGAATGTTTCTTCGCGTTGTGGAGGAACAACGGGATATGTAGCAGGTTGTAAGAGATGCGCACCACCTTCAGGCGTTGATTCAGGTTCGTAGGTGGCTGGCAGGTCTGGCGTCGAAGTTTGAGGCGCGGGTTCTTCCTCCAGAGTTGGTTCTTCGATTTGAGGTTGCTCTTGAACGGGTGCTTCTATAATGGTTTCTGTTGGCGCTTCAACGGGTGCTTCTATTTTGGTTGCCATGTTGCCGCGCAGAAGATTTATAGCGCCTGTTCCTGTGGGGGTTTGAACAAGTACCGCATTCAAATCTTCATTGGTGATCGACGTGAGGCGGCGACGCATGGCATCGAATGAAGAAGGTTGTGCATCTTCAAGCGGAGTGACCCAGGCATTGGGAACACGTCCGCAGAAAAGTAACATGTCGTTTGCATTCAGGTCGCTTTGCGCGTAATGAATGTTGATGGTTTGGCTGGAGCCCAAACCCTTGCCAGAAATCGAAGGTTCAAAGAAATGACGGGTACCATTTGCGCTAAACCAGTAAGCATGCATGGGACCGCACAATGAAAAGATGCTCTGATTTTCTCGCACAGCCGCGAGTGCCAGCCATGCCAATGTATATTGACCACGATTGCTGGAGTTCATATTACGGTCGAGCAATACTTTATTCAACGAATCAGAAGCGGCGCGCAAGGCACTGGTTACCGCGCGTGGAGTTTGATAGAACACATTCGCAACATCTTCAGCGAGTTTGCGATATTCAGTTGTGGTGATGGTGGCATTGCCGGTGAGCGCCAAATATACGATCAGTCGGTCTTGTTCGCGCCCACGGGCGGCGGTTTTTGGCGGCTGCAGCGCCAGTACGCCGGGCATTTCAGTGGGTTCCTGCCCCTGAACACGATATAAAGGTGAAAGATTGATGTCGAGTGGCATGTAAGATAATCGCTTAAGTCACCTTCATTATAACTGGTAAAATTCGACGGCTATGGACTATACACTCCTCAACGATTTCTCTCAAATTCAGGCGCAAGAATGGAACGAATTACTCAAAGAGTCCATTAGCGACACGCCCTTTCTTCGATACGAATATCAAAAATTGTGGTGGGAACATCGCGGCGGCGGTGAATGGAAGAATGCTCAACTGATCCTCGTCACAGCTCGTGAAAATGGCAAACTCATTGGTATTGCCCCACTTTTCATTGCAGAATACGAAAATCAGCCCGCCTTGCTGCTCAATGGCAGTATCGAAATTTCGGATTATCTGGACCTCATCGTCCGCAAAGAGGATCACACAAATTTTCTCGCTGGACTATTAGACTTCCTCGCCTCTTCCCTAGCCGATAACTGGTCTAAACTCGATTGGTATAACCTCCCCGATGATTCTCCTACTCTCGCTGCCCTCAAAGCCGAGGGCGAAAAACGTGGCTGGGCTCATCTTGAAGAAATGTATCGCCCCACGCCGCGCATTGCACTCAACGGCAACTTTGAAGATTATCTTGCTAACATCGACAAAAAACAACGTCACGAAATCCGCCGCAAAATGCGCCGCGCCGCTGAATCTGAGCTAAATGTCCGTTTCGTGATCGTGGATCAATCTGCAGATATTGAACCTGAACTCCACGCATTTTTCGATTTGATGATACAAGACTCAAACAAAGCGACCTTTTTACACCCTGCCATGCGCGAACAGATGACGGCTTTTTTGCGAGCCGCCCATACAGGTGGTTATCTCTGGCTAGGCTTTTTAGAAATTGCTGGTGAAAAGACGGCAGCTTCTTTGAACTTTGATTACAACGGCAAACTCTGGGGGTACAACTCTGGTGTGAGCCGTTCTAACATGGAGCTTTCGCCCGGTTGGGTGCTCATGGCTCATACCATTCAATGGTGCTGCGAAAACGGACGTTATGAATTCGATTTCATGCGCGGTGATGAAGATTACAAATATCGCCTTGGCGGCGTGAATCGCTTCGTGATGCGAGCCAGGCTTAACAGAAAATAATTTTTTACGGAGCCCAGCGTTAGAAAAGACGCAGGGCTCTGTTTTTATGTGGCAAATTCCCCTTTTCGGGAGTAAGATTCACACCTGTATTGGAGGTACTCATGCGAGATTTAACCAACGAAATTTTAGAACTCATTCGGCGCACATCCAGTTCCTTGCCGCCTGATGTTGAAAAACGCTTGAAAGAATCCATTGAAAAAGAAGAGCCGGGTTCGGCAGCGCGTGGTGCGCTCGAAACCATTATGAAAAATATTGAGCTTTCGCGCGCCAAATCCACGCCGATCTGTCAGGATACGGGTACACCTATTTTTCAGGTGCATTACCCCGTAGGCTGGTCTACTATTCAACTTAAGAAACAGATCCGTGCTGCGATGGAGCAGGCGACGAAGAAGTCCTATATGCGTCCAAATGCGGTGGATGCCATTTATGATAAGAACACTGGCAACAACCTCGGCGGCGATGATTTCCCTTATATCCATTTTGAAGAAAACGAAGGCGATGATCTTGTCATCGAATTGATGCTCAAAGGTGGCGGCTGTGAGAATGTGGGTCGCCAATACTCTCTGCCCGATAACACTCTTGGTGCCGGGCGTGATTTGGCAGGCGTCCGCAAGGTGGTGCTTGATGCGGTGCAGAAGGCTCAAGGTCAGGGCTGTGCGCCGGGGGTCTTGGGAGTATCCATCGGCGGAGACCGAGGTTCCTCTTATATCAAATCCAAAGAAGTGTTGTTCAGCGAAATGGGCACTCGCAACGAAGACCTGAAACTCGCAGAGCTTGAAGAACGCCTGACCTCTGAAGCGAATGAAATGGGTATTGGTCCCATGGGCTTTGGCGGCAAGACGACGGTGCTCGATACCAAGATTGTCGGGTTGAGCCGTTTACCTGCATCCTATTTTGTGTCTGTGTCTTATATGTGTTGGGCATATCGCCGCCGCAAGATGACGGTGAAGGGCGAAGAAATTACTTACGAATAAATCGTAAGGAGAATAACCATGAAATCAATTACTACACCCATTAGTGATGAAGCCATCCGTGACCTGAAAGTAGGCGACTCAGTTGCCCTCTCTGGCATGATGGTCACCGGGCGCGATGCTGCCCATAAATGGATGATGGAAACCTTCATCAAAAAGACTCGTGCTCCTCAAGGCGATGATTTGCAAGTCTATGAAGAACTGAAGAAGTTGCTCAATGGCTCAGTCATCTATCACTGCGGACCGGTTGTCAGTGGATTGGATACGAAAGACTACAAGTTCCTTGCCGCTGGACCCACCACATCCATCCGTGAAGAGCCGTATCAAGCAGATGTTATGAAGCATTTCAACGTCAAAGGCGTGATCGGTAAAGGCGGCATGGGCGCGAAGACGTTGAAGGGCTGTCAGGAAACTCCCGGCGTATACCTTCATGCGATTGGCGGAGCTGCCTCTTTTCTTGCGCAGACAGTGGTCAAAGTCCACGGCGTGTTCAAAATGGAATTTGGTGTGCCCGAAGCCATGTGGGTCATTGAAGTAAAAGATTTCCCCGTGGTGGTTACCATGGACTCGCATGGTGGCAGTCAACACGCAGTGATCGATGACGTCTCTAAAAAAGTTTTGGATGGGCTTTTGGAAAGACCTTACTAAAACGATAACTTAGGTGAGTTGCATTGCAACTCACCTAAGTTATTTAAAATGATAGTTTTGTTTGGGGATACATGTTTTATAATGACAAAAATGCGTAATTTTCTAAGACGCTTATTTGCGCCATCCATTTTTGAAGATGAAGAAAAGACTCGCACAGCTCAAACACTGAATGTGTTTAGTTGGGTCACTTTTGTTGTAGTTTTGTTGTTAACTATATCGCGTATCTTGTCGGGGTCATGGCAAAGCACATCGTCTAAAATTTTTCTTCCCATTATCTTAGTTGTTTTACTGTCGGTGCAAGTGATGACCCGTTTGGGGTATGTTCGTGCGGCAGCCAGGGTGGCAATTTTTATGCTGTGGATATCATTATCCTTACAGGCTTATTTTTCAGATGGCTTGCGTGATGTTACAGTGTTGGCATTCCCTATCTTGGTGCTATTGTCTGCTTTGTTGTTGGGTTGGCAGACAGGCTTGCTTACAGGTATCGCTAGTATTCTAGTATTGTGGCTCTTTGCTTTTCAAGAAAATACAGGCATACGAACATACACTATTGACCCTCCTGTTAACTACGCTGGAGACTTGTCTGTCGTATTTATTATTACAAGCTTATTGACGTACCTGCTGATCCAGAGTTTGAACCGTTCTCTTTCAGCAGCAAAGCTGGAATTGCGTGAGCGCTTGCGTGCAGAAGAAAAATTACAGACCCAAGCTAACTATCTCACTGCGCTTCACGAAACGACCTTTGGCTTGCTCAACCGCCTTGAGTTAAAGCCTCTCCTTGAAACAATTCTTCTTCGTACTGCGCATCTGCTAGAGACTCCCCATGTAGGCATTGATCTCGCTTCTGTAGATGGTGTTGTCTTACGCCAAGAGATGGGAATTGGCGTATACGAACAGTGGAATGGCAACTACACTGAAAAAGGCGAAGGACTAACAGGTAAAGTTTGGGAAAGTGGAAATACGATTGTTGTTGATGATTATGAGATATGGGAAGGGAAGAGTCCGCTAGTATCAGGAGTGGGGTTACGTTCTGTTTTAGGGGCACCGCTAAAATCAGGAGATAAGATTCTTGGTGTGCTCTTGGTTTCTTCCCTTGATAAACCGAACTACTTTACTTCTGAAAAAGTGATCTTGCTCGAGCGACTTGCAGCACTTGCTTCTTTAGCGATTGATAACGCCCGCCTATATGAAAGTGCCCAAAAAGAGATTCGCGAACGCAAACTTGTGGAAGATGACCTGCGCTCCAGCGAAGAGCGCTTCCGCAAAGTGTTTAACAATAGTAGTGTGGCTATTTCTATTGTTACCTTGGAAGAAGGTATTTTCTTGGAAGCTAATCAAGCGTTTTGGGAGCTAACGGAGCGCACTCCTCAAGAAGCTCTTGGACGTTCCGCCGTTGACCTTGATCTTTGGTCCAACCCCAATGAACGATCTGAGTTTGTAAAAAGCTTATTAGAAGAAGGCTCGCTTGAAAATGTAGAAGTAGAATTTGCAAGCAAGAACGGTGGACAAGGTAAATTAGCACTTGGATATTACGAATTGATCGATATCAAAGGGCAGCGTTGTATTTTGTGCATGTTCTATGATGTCTCTGAACAACGCCAGGCACAACGTGATTTGAAAGAAAGCGAACGCCGTACACGCGCCATTATTTCATCCATTCCAGATATGATCTTTGAAATCTCAAAAGATGGTGATTTTCTGGATTTTATGGCGTCAGCAGAGCTTGTTCCTGTGATGGAACCGCATGAATTCATTGGCAAAAACATCAAGCATATGTTTCCGCCTCACATTGGTGAGCAAACCATGTTTGCCCTTGACCGTGCTCTCGTGACGGGGCAAGTCCATGCCTTTGAATACGGGCTTCCCCCCGGCGAAGAGACTCAATTCTTTGAAGCCCGTGTGGCACCAGTAACAGCTGAGTCTGCAATCATCATGGTGCGTGATATTAGTCAACGCAAATGGGTGGAAACCGAACGTGAAAAATTAATCAACGAGCTGGAAGAAAAGAACTCTGAATCTGAAGCTTTGCGCGAAGGTATGACCATTCTTGTTGAGACCTTGGATGAAACTAAAGCTGTCAGCTTAATTCTTGAACAACTTGAAAAGGTGCTTCCCTTCGATTCTGCCTCTGTCCAACTCTTAAAAGGTGAAGTTTTAGAGATCGTTAGTACTAGACACCTTGAGCCCAGAGAGATGCATTTGGGCACGCGGTATGTGGTCAGTGAAAAAGAACCGTCTTATCCGCTTTTATCGGGCAAAGTCCCTTATGTCCTTGTAAAGGATGTACGAGCAACGTTCACAGATCTATTTGCAGTAGAACCCTACACCACAATTCGTACCTGGCTTGCTGTTCCCTTGCGTATTAAACGCCAGATCATCGGCATCATTACTTTGGATGGATATCAGCCTAATAAATTTACTCAGCGCCATGCCGAACTTGCTCTAACGTATGCCAGTCAAGTAGCAGTGGCTTTGGACAATGCCCGTCTGTTTAGTGAATTGCAAGTGGAGTTGGCTGCCCGCAAGAACTTGATCGAAGAACTTGAAGTGAAAAACGCCGAACTGGAACGGTTTACCTACACAGTCTCTCATGACCTTAAATCTCCTGTAATTACAATTCGAGGTTTTCTCGGTTTTCTGGAACAGGATGCACTTAGCGGAAATGTAACCCGCTTACGGGGTGATATCCAACGCATCGCTGACGCCACTGACAAAATGCAAACTCTCTTGAATGAATTGCTTGAGCTTTCACGCATCGGACGTTTGGTGAACCCGCCAAATTTGGTTCCGTTTAGTGAGATTGTCTATGAAGCGCTTGATCTGGTTTTAGGGCGTATTCAAAAGAATCATGTGCAAGTCCAAATTCAGGATGAGATGGAAGCGGTCTATGTAGACCGTCAACGGATGGTGGAAGCCGTTCAAAACCTAATCGATAATGCCGCCAAATTTGTGGGAGAAAGTCCCAAGATCGAAATTGGTCAAAGTGGCAGGGATGGAAATATGCCGCTCTTTTTCATTCGAGATAATGGCATTGGGATTCCGCATGTTCACCATGAACGGATCTTTGGCTTATTCAATAAATTAGACGCCATTTCAGAAGGCACGGGGATTGGACTGGCTCTCGTACGGAGAATTATTGAGGTTCACAAAGGCAGGATCTGGGTCCAGAGCGAACCGGGACAAGGCTCAACTTTCTTCTTCACGCTCCCTGCCGGACCTGAATCCTGATTCGTGATATAACTGGCGCATCTCATCTCGTGGAGGTTTCTTCATGAAACATGCAGTCAGCATCAGTATTGGGTCATCCAAAAGAAATAAGGCTGTGGAAGTAAATTTGTTGGGGGAGATGGTACGCATCGAACGTATTGGCACCGATGGCGATATGGAAGCCGCCGCTCTCAAATATAAAGAATTAGATGGAAAAGTAGACGCCTTTGGCGTTGGTGGCGCAGACCTTGAAGCGCTTGTGGATGGGAAAGTGTACCCGTTCTATTCAGTTCGCCCCATGGTGCGATACGTGGAAAAGACTCCGCTTGTTGATGGCGGCGGGCTCAAAAACACACTTGAAAATAAAGCTGTTTCCTTCCTCGATGCCAAGATCGGTGATTACATTAAACAACATGGCGGGCGCAAAGTCCTTGTGCCTGTCGGTGTGGATCGTTGGGGCTTATCCAAATCTTTTTCAGAGTCTGGATATGAAACCGTCTTTGGTGACATGATGTTTGGTTTGGACATTCCCATTCCCGTTCGCTCTCTCAGCGCGCTTCGAACCGTCGCCGCGTTGTTAATGCCGATTGCCGGGCGATTGCCGTTTGAGATGTTATATCCAACCGGTGAAAAACAAGAAAAACATGTTCCAAAGTTCCAAAAATACTATCACTGGGCAACTGTGATTGCAGGCGATTGTCACTATGTCAAACGCCATATGCCATTGGATGGTATGCAAGGCAAAGTTGTCGTGACCAACACTACAACGCCAGATGATGTAGAGTTCTTCCGCAAAGTTGGAATCAAATACCTCCTTACCACTACCCCTGTTTTGGAAGGACGTTCATTTGGAACGAACATGATGGAAGCCGCGTTGGTAGCTGTTTCTGGTAAGAACCGTCCGCTCTCTTGGGATGAACTTGGTGAAATGATTACCAAGCTTGGTTTTGAACCACAGTTGCAGGAGTTGAATTAACGTATGAAAATGAATGCCATTGTCCTCGCTGGAGGCATCCCTCAACCCAATGACCCGCTGTATGCGTATTCACAAGGTGGTTCTAAAGCATTGATCGATGTGGCAGGCAAACCCATGGTGCAATGGATCGTGGATGCACTTGCCGAATCCAAATCGGTGGATCAGATCATCGTCATTGGTCTTTCGCAAAAAAGTGAGTTAACCTGTTCCAAGCCGCTGCACTACATCTCAAATCAGGGACGTATGTTAGCAAACATCGTTGCAGGCTCTGAAAAATCGCTTGAGCTTAAGCCAAACAACGACCATCTACTCGTCTGCTCTGCAGACATCCCTGCCTTGCGCGGTGACATGGTGGACTGGCTCGTCAAAACTGCCATGCAAACCGATGATGAACTCTACTACGGCGTTTGTCCGCGTGAAGTGATGGAAGCTCGCTATCCCAACTCCAAACGCACCTACACCAAATTAAAAGAGATGGAACTTTGTGGTGCAGATGTCAACCTCGTCCGCATCAGTATCATCAAAGAACATATGGAAGTGTGGGAAGCTCTCATCGGTAACCGTAAGAGCCCCATGCGTCAGGCTGGCATTATTGGCTTCGACACTCTTTTTCAACTTGCCACTCGCCAATTTACCCTTGAAAGCTTGGTCGAACGTGCATCACAGCGTATTGGTATCAAAGGTCGAGCTATTGTTTGGCAGCAAGCCGAACCCTGCATGGATGTAGACAAACCTCATCAGTTGGAATTGATGCGCGAAGACCTAACACGTCAGATCCGTTCTGAAAAAGCCAAAGCAAGGACAGCAGTCAAAAAATGAGTCTGAAGTCCATACTTGAACTCGATGCCCGACTTTCCAGTCAAATGCGCGTTGCGGAAAAGCCGGGCATTTTGCGAAACATCGCCATCTTCTTTGCCCACTCTGGTGACTCATGGTTTTGGGCGGCGGCACTCATCATCGTCTGGTTCTTCAGCAACTCCACATGGCGGCACTGGGAGACCGTTGAATTTTTTGGTCTTTCTGGTTTAGCAGTTGTTGTATTGGCGGTCAAATTCCTTGTTAAACGAAAACGCCCAGAGGGTGAATGGGGCGGGATTTACCGCAACACAGACCCGCACTCCTTCCCATCCGGACACGCCGCCCGCGCCTTTCTCATCGCTGTCCTCGCCTCGGCTCTTGCCCCGCCCTGGCTTGCCATTGCTCTTTGGGTTTGGGCGCCGCTGGTAGCTTTAGCTCGTGTAGCGATGGGCGTGCATTATCTTTCCGATATCATTGCTGGAGCCATTCTCGGAATCATCGTCGCCTTGATTGGCTTGCAGTTCTACCAATATCTAGTCGACTGGTTTGCTGGGCTGACCGGCTTCCATTTCTGGTAAAAAAGTTTACGGCGACTCAAAGTCGCCGTAATTTTTATAGAGGCTTACATGAAATCTCACACCTTTCGTCTCAAACCCGGGCAAGACCTGTTTGACTCCATTGAAGAGTTTGTAAAACAAAACAATATCGAAGCAGGCTGTATTCTCTCCAGTGTTGGCAGCCTAACTCACGCCACCCTGCGCCTTGCCAATCGCAACTACTATAACGACTATGAAGGACATTTCGAAATCGTCTCCATGACAGGTACTGTGTCTATTTACGGCTCACATCTTCATATCGCCATCTCAGATGGAGACGGCGCCACCATCGGTGCCCATCTCGTAAGCGGCTGCAAGATTTACACCACCGCAGAGATCGTGCTTCTTGAATTGGATGATGTAGTCTATAAGCGCGAGATGTACGAAAATGACTCGGGGTATGAAGAACTGGTTGTGTATAAGAAATAAAGATAACACCAGACATCTTGTGATGTCTGGTGTCTGGAGAAAATAAAGGAAAAATCACCCAAACAATCGTGCCGATGCCATCAATGCAATGGAGATTAGAATAAATATCGTATTTCCATTCGTAACCAAAACCTGGCGTTTGCGTAATGCACCTAAAGTAGCTAATTGCTCATTTGTCGGTTTGCCTTGAATCTTCATACCCAGTAAGGCTAATTTACCATTGGTATTCCCGATCAAGAATCCAAACACTAATGCTATGATTCCCGCAACTGCGCCGATGCCAAAACCAACTCCAGTTGAGCTCATCATCCATCCAGAACTAAACCAATTTGAATCCAAACCATAGAGAATGGTTCCCGCTGCAACGGTGATTACTCCAGATGTAAGCATAAATTTCGAAAATGCAGTTTTTCCCATTAGGTGTCCAGCAAACTGTTTGCCAGCATCTCCCGTTGCGCCAATGGCTGGTCCAATAATCAGGTTCATCAAAATAGCGCCCCCTGCCCAGAAAATCCCTGCAATAATATGCAAGAATCGTAAAACAGAAAACAAAACTAACATGTTACTCTCCTTTGATAATGTATTAAGACTAATAATAAGACAGATTTTATCTATTTTAGTTCCCGAAACAAAATCCTTCTAAAGTCCTGCTCCTTCATGTAGAATAAACACATGCCCGATTTGTCCGCCTCCTTACACAAACAAGATTTGGGACACTTTCGTATCGTCGCAGAGTTCTGGGGACTTGAACTGGAATCAACCGATACTATTCCTGCTCTTGAAGAACTTTGCGGCTCTTTACTAGACCTTGAAGCGGTCTCTGAAACCCTGGAAATTCTCCCCGCTGAAGCCCGGTCTGCGCTTAATGAACTTGTATCGGCAGACGGAAAGATCGAATGGAGTATCTTTGCCCGGAAATACGGTGAGATCCGTGAGATGGGCGCTGGTAGGCGAGACCGTGAGCGTCCCTATCTCAAACCAGCATCAACGGCTGAATTCCTTTTCTATCGTGCCCTGATCGCCAAAGCCTTTTTTGAATCAGATAAAGGCTCTCAGGAATTTGCCTATATTCCCGAAGACCTTTTGGAAATCATTAACGAAGTTAACTTGGAAGATACGCCGATAGTCCCTTCAGCAGAAGCATTGGGTCGCCCAGCTACCCCCATTGAAAAAGCCTTCGAGATTCCCGCCACTGATTTTGTTTTGGATGATGCGACGACCTACCTTGCAGCCATGAGGATTGGGCATGAAAGCAAAACAGAATTCAAACGTGAACTACCTCTATTATTAACGACTGCAGGCATTATCAAAAATGATGGACTTCTTCCAGAGGCTGTAAAGAAATTCCTTGAAGCTACTCGTAAAGAAGGCTTGGAACTGCTTTACGGTGCTTGGCTCGCCTCTACAACTTTCGATGAATTGCGTTTGATGCCTGGTATTGTTTGTGAGGGGGAGTGGAAAAGCCAACCTCAAGTAACCCGCGAATTTCTCATGAATCTGGTCAATGATATTCCTGAAGGCAAGTGGTGGAGCATCCCAGCCTTTGTTAAAGCCATCAAGGAGAAATATCCTGATTATCAGCGCCCTGCTGGTGATTATGACTCGTGGTTCATCAAACGTGCGTCGGATGGACAATTCATGCGTGGTTTTGCTTATTGGGATTTTGTCGATGGCGCTTTGATAAAGTATTTGATCCAACTGTTGCATTGGCTTGGGAAAGTTGATCTTGCTGCGCCAGAAGAAGGGAAAGAACCAACAGCATTTCGCCTTGTTGGGTTACGCCCTGAAACCCTTAAAACAGACGTTAAGTTGAACGTTGCCTCAACCGGCAAGATTTCAGTTCCGCGTTCATTTTCCCGGGCGGTTCGTTATCAATTGGCACGATTTTGTGAGTGGGATGAACCCAAAGGAGACAAATATTTTTATCGTGTGACTGCTGAGTCCTTAAAGCGTGCGACCGAACAAGGGCTGAAAGCTGAACAATTATTGGCAATGCTGGTCAAATATACAAAGGAGACTGTTCCACCTGCAATGGTCAAAGCGCTCAAGCGTTGGGATGCCAACGGACCCGAAGCTCGGGTGGAGAGTCTGCTTGTGTTGCGAGTCAGCAAGCCCGAGATTATGGAAGAGATGCGAAAGTCGAAGGTGGGAAAATATTTCGGTGAAATGTTAAGTCCAACCACAGTAGTTGTCAAAAGCGGAGCCATCCAAAAAGTGTTGGCAGAACTTGCTGAATTGGGGTTGTTGGCAGAAATATATATTCCACAATAAGATGAATAAACATTTTTCCTTTATTTTTCAACCTATACGTACACCAAATTTTCTAAAAATCTTTCTTTTTATTTTAGTTCTCCTGGTTTGTACAGTTTTTATTTTTATCCGTCCTGATAATTTGGATCAGAGCGATTTTATGTTAATCGCATGGTATCCTGGTCAACAATTACTCCATACAGGCTCTGTGGATGTAAACTACCCTTATCCATTGTGGACAGTTATCGTCATGCTACCTCTTGTAATTTGGGCACCAAAAACAGCTATGTTGCTTATGTTTGTCTGCAATATTCTAATGCTTTCTGCTAGTCTTACTTTGTTTGTTTTGATTTTTAAATGGGAATTAAGTCCAGCGATGATGTTCTTTTATGTTTTTATGTCGGTGCTTTTTCTTCCAGTCTTAAGTAGTTTATGGTTAGGGCAATTAACAATATTTTCTTTATTAATATTGATGCTAATCCTGTATTTTTACTTAAACAAAAGATGGGGCTTGTTGGGTGTTGTAATTGGTTTATCTTTTATTAAGCCTCAAGTTTTGCTTTTACTTGCGGGTTCATTGTTGTTTTGGTCATTATGGCAAAAACATTGGATGGTTTGGAGGAATTTTATTATTGTGATTGTGTCACTTGTTTTTGCTTCTATACCTTTTGTGTCAACTCCTGTTCAAATTATTGGAGGTGGTATTAATGGACATCTTGAAACCTATATCCGAGAAACTTCTACTATTTGGGGCATATTTATGGGGTTGGGGCAAACTTGGGTGCTTCCATTATTAATTTCATTTGCCTTGTTAGTTTGGCTTGCTTGGGAATGGTTTAAGTTTGTGTTTGGAATAACTGGTAAATATATCTCACCTGTAAACCTTTTTTTATTGACAGTCATTATTAATTTAATAGTTATTCCCTATAGTTGGATGCATAATTTGATTCTTCTTCTGCCATCTTTTGGGTACTTTTTCACTTCTATCTTGAAAAGTCGGGTAAGACGAAAAAATATATGGATAGCTTTTCTTTTTTTTACAATCTACCCACTTCCAATAATGTTATTTATTGTGTTTATGAATTTGACAACTGTGCAAATTTTTCAGATTGTTCCAGTTTTGATATTGTTGCCTTCTATTTTGTTTTTTGATTATTATTATTCTCCTAATTTGTTTCCTGAGGTGAGTTGGTGATTTTTTTATGAAGCTTAAGCGGATGGAGGTATTTGTTTTTGATATTGAAAAGCTGTCAGACTCTTAAAAAACTTGACAGAGTTTTTTGTATTAATTTTCTTTTGATATTTTTTCTTTCCTCTTTTACAATGATTATCCTGATTAAGATGTACGCAGATAGTCTTAGTTTTGGTTTTGATCTAATGGAAATTGCTTGGAAACCTGGTCGTGAATTGATGTCAACTGGTTCTTTAAATTTAAATTACCCTTATCCAATTTGGACCGTAATTATGATGATGCCGTTTGCTGTGTTGCCACCTGAAACAGCATCTATTGTTTGGTTAGTCCTGAATTTATTATTCTTATCCTTTTCTATTTCTTCTTTTATAGCATTTTTTGAATTAAAAAAGAGTCCATTAATAACATCTATAGCTATTTCCTTTTCTATTTTTTATATTCCAGTACTGCATGGATTAGGGCTTGGACAACTGACATTTTTTTTGTTATTTACTTTAGTGCTTGTGTTTCAGTTTTTCTTAAATGGTAAGTGGGATTATTTAGGTATTGCCTTAGGATTTTCATTTCTTAAACCACAAGTTTTAGTTTTACCAGTTGCCTTGATACTTTTATGGGCTTTGTGGAACAAAAAATGGGCGGCACTAATTACTTTTTCTGCAACGATTTCTTTCTTAATCTTAATTTCCATACCATTTGTTGATAGCCCATGGCAAATTATAGGTGGTGGAATAGGTAATCATGTATTAATATATCTTAATAACTCTAGTACGCTTTGGGGGATGCTTATGGGACTTGGATTGCCGTTGTTTATCCCTTTATTTATTTGTATAGTAATGCTAGCCTTAGTCTTTTTGCTTTGGCTTCCTTACATTAAGAATAAAACAGCAGATGTAGATCGCTTTGTATTTCTAATCAGTATTTCTGTAGTTGCCAACTTGATAGTGTTGCCTTATGGATGGTCACATAACTTCATTCTGTTACTGTATCCCTTTTGGTATCTTTTGTACTTGATACGTAAAATAGACATCTATTCTCAAGTTTATTGGATGTTTATGATTTTTGGTATTATATGTCCATTAACAATTATGGTGACTAACTTCCCTATTAAGGAGAACCTTGAAGTTGTTCCGCCAATTTTGCTTATGCTTTTAATTATATTAATCACTACTAAATATAAGGTGGAGGAAGATAAAAGTGCTCAACATACCATACCAAGATAAATCAAGTCCATGGTCAAGCCATTCACTGATTTATATGTTAATTGAAAAAATGCCTGCACATAGCAAAGTTTTGGATGTAGGCACGGCATCTGGAATGCTTGCACGTCAAGAATGGAAGCATCCTCTACGTTTTTTTGGTATTGAGGCAGTATCAGAATGGGCGGAGATTGCTGCTCCTTTTTATGAAAAAATGTGGGTGTGCACCTTTGATGAAGCTTCGGAAGAGATGCTAGGAGGATATAATGCTATTGTTTTAGGCGATGTCCTTGAACATATGTCTTCACCTGACAAAGCTTTGAAGAAGTTGGTTAACTTACAACCCTCAGGTGCTCTATTTGTTATTTCAGTCCCTAATATTGCCAATTTTTGGATGAGACTTAATTTGTTGTTTGGACGTTTCGACTATGCAGACCGTGGAATTATGGATCGGACTCATTTACGTTTCTTTACCCGCAAAACCATCCGGTTGTTAATAGAAAATGCTGGGCTGGAGGTGCTGTCTATTCAGGTGACTCCTATTCCCCTTGAGTTAGTGTCTCCTTTCTTTTTATCTAGGGTAGGTAGAGTATTTCACTACATTTTCGCCAAATTAACTTCTATACTCCCAACGCTATTGGGTTATCAATTCATTGTTGAAGCGAAGAAACCATGACTGAAAAAAAACAAGCTAATATTTTCATTGTATTGCCTGCATATAATGCGGCAAAAACCTTACACCGTACCTTGGATGAGATTCCTGCAGATTTCCGTAAGAATATAATCCTTGTCGACGATGCTTCAAAAGATAATACAGCAGAGCTTGCACGTGAAGCAGGGTTGACTGTCTATGTTCACCCCAAAAATCGTGGTTATGGTGGCAACCAAAAGACTTGCTACACTGAATCTCTATCTTCTGGTGCAGACTTGGTTGTAATGTTACACCCAGATCACCAATATGATGCTACAGTAATTCCACATATGGTTCAACCGATTTTAGACGGTGAAGCGGATGCTGTCTTTGGTTCACGTATGTTGGGTGGTCATCCGCTTGAAGGTGGCATGCCATGGTGGAAGTTCAATGCTAATGTTCTTCTCACAGCAGTGGCAAATATTATCTTCCGTCGCTACCTAACAGAGATACATTCTGGTTTTAGGGCATATTCTCGTAAATATTTAGAGACCGTTCGTTTTATGGATAATAGTGACGATTTTATCTTTGATACTGAGATCATAGCTCAAGGGATGATGAATAAACTCTCTTTTCAAGAGGTTCCAATTGTGACACGATATTTCCCTGAAGCATCTTCAATTAATTTACAAAGAAGTATTATTTATGGACTGGGAATTCTTGCTGTATTGCTTAAGTATTTTCTCCACCATAGCGGACTTGCACATTTCAAAAGTTTTGAACCAAATATTAAATAAAAAATGGATATCACAACGAAAATGTGATATCCATTTTTTATTTAGTCGCTATAATGAAAATAGATTCCTACAAGGAGCTTCAAATGTCTAAAATTGACTGGATACAGCAAGAGATCGATAATTTGAAATCGCAGGGGCTATATAACAACATTCGCACCATCGGTTCACCGCAAGGCGCCTGGCTGACCGTGGACGGTAAGAAGGTTCTCAATTTCTGCTCGAACAATTATCTGGGGCTCGCCAATCATCCTGCCTTGGTTGCGGCTTCAAAGAAAGCGACTGATGAAATGGGGGTCGGTCCTGCTGCGGTCCGCTCGATCGCAGGGACGATGTCTCTGCACGTTGAACTTGAAAAACGCCTCGCCAAGTTTAAAGGCGTGGAAGCTGCCATCACCTTCCAAAGCGGATTCACTGCCAATTTAGCGACCGTCCCTGCTTTGGTTGGAAAAGAAGATGTTATCTTTTCAGACAGACTCAACCACGCTTCGATCATTGACGGATGCCGTCTCTCTGGCGCGAAGATCATTGCCTATGAACATAACGATGTGAAATCACTCGAAGAACAGATCAAAGCCAACTTGAAAGATTTCCGCCGCGCGCTCATCATCACGGACGGCGTCTTCAGCATGGATGGTGACATTGCCCCCCTGCATAATATTTACGAAGTGGCGAAGAAGTACGATATTCTTTTGATGGTGGATGATGCTCACGGCGAAGGTGTACTCGGCAAGGGCGGACGTGGCATCGTGGATCACTTCGGCTTGCACGGCAAAGTGGACGTGGAAGTAGGCACGATGTCGAAAGCGTTCGGCGTGGTAGGTGGAATTGTCGCAGGCAAATCAGTCATCATTGAGTGGCTGCGCCAGCGCGGTCGCCCCTTCCTATTCTCATCGGCGGTGACTGTCCCAGACGCGGCGGCTTGTTTGGCAGCGGTGGACTTACTCGAAGACTCTACTCAATTAGTAGATAAGCTTTGGGACAACGCCAAATACTTCAAAGCTGAAATGAAGAACCTCGGCTTCAATACTGGCGTGAGCGAAACCCCCATCACTCCGGTGATGCTCGGCGAAGCACCGCTGGCACAGCAATTCAGCCGTGAGTTGTTCGAGGCTGGCGTGTTCGCCATGTCTATCGGCTTCCCAACCGTGCCGCAGGGCAAAGCGAGAATCCGCGTGATGATCTCTGCCGCACATCAAAAAGATGACCTCGATAAAGGTTTGGAAGCGTTCAAGAACGTGGGGAAGAAGTTGGGCGTTATCTAAACAAATGCAGAAGTCAGAATGCGGAATGCAGAATAAAAACTGCATTCCGCATTTTTCATCTAATTCATTAAAACAATAAAGGACATCATGATTGTCATTCTAATTATCATCCCTCTAGTTATCGGTCTTCTCATTGCAATCGCCATCTACGACCACTACCGCAAATAAAACTCGTTACTCGTTACGCATCACTCATCCCCCGTTTCTCCTTCCTCCTCTTCCTCCCCCTCATCATTAAACTTTCTATCCATGCAGCCATCGGTTCGGGCGGCGGGTAACTTTCAACTTTAAATTCCTCCAAGCCTTTTGCATGCAATACACGATTCGCGGCTTCGAGCCCGGTGGTGCAGGCGCGTTCCAAAAAGAAGGCGGGCGTTTCATGGCGTACCCAGTCACCTGCGCAAAATAGATTCTCCCACGGCGTTTCGATTCCCAAATGCGTTCCGCGTGCGCCGATGGCTGGCAATGTGTGCGTACCTGCATTGCGTTGCAACAACTGCCCGATCAAACCTCCCTTCAATTCGGGGAAAGCGCGGTTTACGTCGGTGATGACGTTTGCCAGCAGCACCGCATCGGGTTGTGCCAACACGCTGGGCGGACCATACACATGCACTTCCAAACACGCGCCATTTGTTTCGGCATGCCATTTTTTGTAAGAGTCATAAATCCGTTCGAGCCAGAAAAAATTATGCATCACAAAGTCACCGCTGAACATGCCCGCTTCGGGTCCGCGGCGCGGTGATTTGCTGAACCACAAACGGATCACCGCATGACCCAACCCATGCGGGAAGAACAAATCGTCGGCGGGGAAACTGCTTTTGATAATGGATTCAGCTCCGGGTGAGTCTGAAGCGAGGATGACGAAGGGAGCCGTATCCACGCCGCTGACTCCATCCTGCTCCCAATGCACAGTCCATGCCTCATCTTTTTCCACACGTTTCACTCGTGACTTGAATTGGATTCGTCCGCCCAGGCTTTGAATCTTCGCCGATAGTTTTTCGCAGATCTCGCCGCCGCCATTGGGAAGATACTCGAACGCCCAGGCATCGCGACGCATGACGGTGTAAAACCGCAGAAAGCCGAGAAAGCCTGCCAGCGGAACTTGATCGGGGTCGGTGGAAAGTCCGTTGCGGGTGAGACCGAAAAAGAGCGAGCGCAGAGCTGGTCCCCATTTTTTGAGCGCGCCGCCGAAGGTGTACCCTTCCAAGGGTTGATTTTCCATGAATGGATCAATGCCAATCGACATGACCAGCACCGACCAGACGTTGAAGATCGAAAGCATGTCGCGCAGGGTGAGCATGCCCCAAAAACGCGGCGAGAAAAAAAGCTGGATGTAATGAAACGGCGCAGGGACGATGCTGTTGCGAATGGCGCGACCAATGTTTGCACGGCGGACGTGGTCGCCGACGCGGTAGATCCATTGTTCGTCTTGTGCGGCTTGCAGTTGGTGAATAATGTTGTGCCTTCGAAGCATGGACTTGAGATTGCGATACGACGACCAGATTCCATGCACGCCATGCTCAGCGGGGAAACGCTGACCTTTGACATCCGTTTCAGGTAAGCCCGCCAGACGACCGCCAATGTGGTCATTTGACTCGAGGATGAGGGGTCGCAGTCCGCGCTCGGCGAGATGCAGGGCGGCGGTGAGTCCGGCAACTCCCCCGCCAATGATGATGACGTCGTGTTTGTCCATTGAGGTGATTATAAACTTTGTGTCACCCTGAAGGAGCGTTCTTCGCGACTGACACATGCACCGCAGTGCGGATGCAGTGCGGTGAGGGTCTCTACGCCTATTGGTATAGATGCTTCGCTATCGCTCAGCATGACGATCAGATATGGTAAAATCGCTCCCGCCTCTGACGAAAGTCAGATTCCCATGGAGGGATGGCCGAGCGGCTGAAGGCGCATGTCTTGAAAACATGTTTGGTGAAAGCCAACGTGGGTTCGAATCCCACTCCCTCCGCCTTACAATTCGGGTATAAGCCCTGTACCCGGCGCGAGTGTTGACGATTTTTGATTTGCGATTACAATATCAAGCGTCAGACGAGCAGTTGTACATTGTTTGGGGAGGTGCCAGAGTGGCTGAATGGGCTCGCCTGCTAAGTGAGTGCCGGCTTTAAACCCGGTCGCGGGTTCGAATCCCGCCCTCTCCGCTAACGAAAACACGTTCTGTAAAGAGCGTGTTTTTGCTTTGTCCGTTCGCGTCCCCCCATTGAGGGGAAGACTTTCGAATCCCGCCCTCTCCGCTACAAAACACATCCGCAAGGGTGTGTTTTTGTTTTCCGTTCGCTTGGTTTTCAATTTCTTAAAACAAAAATTGGACTGCTTTATATTTGCAGTCCAATTTTTAAGTATTATTCGCTTGTGAGCTGATAGATCTGGATTAGGTTTCCGCAGGTGTCGTCGAAGATAGCCGCTGTGGCCGTTCCCATATTTGTCGGCTCCATGGTGAATTCGACGCCTAGTTTTTTCATCCGTTCATATTCTTTCTGAATATCTTTAACTTCGAAAGCAGTGAAGGGGATGCCATCCCGAACGAGTGACTCCTTAAGTGCCTTCATGGCAGGATAACTGGCATTCGGTTCAAGGACTAACTCCACACCGTTGGGCTCATCGGGTGAAACAACAGTGATCCAGCGGGCGTCATTCCCAAGGGGAATATCCCGTTTTAGGATGAACCCTAAAACTTCGGTATAGAACTTTAGAGCCTTATCGTACTCATCAATAGATACACTTGCTAATTTGATCTTCATTTTTTAATTCCTCTCGTTAATAGTTGTGTGGCATTACTACAACTCAACTGACGAAACTCACTAGGGCTCAGACCAAACTGTTGCTTGAATGCTTTTCCAAATGCTGCATGTGAAACATAGCCTGCTGCCAAGGCAACTTCGGTGATATCTATAGCGCCCATGCGGAGCTTCCGCCCGGCACGTTCGAGCCGCATACGGCGGATATAACTTGCCGCGCTTTCGCCTGTAGTCGCTATAAACACACGATGGAAATGAGGCACAGAGAACCCAGCCACCTCTGCCAATACCTCACGGCTCATTGATTCATTGATGTGCTCACGGATGTATTGGGTGACGTTTCGAATTTGTTGAGAATAGTCCAACATATTTTGAGTGTAGGTCGCCATACGGCTCAATATATTTCAGAGAAAGAGGGTCTCGCTACTCCAAATGTATCATAAACCTAGCCAAAAACAGGCAACTTTTCGCCGGCTACGGCGTAAGTTGACTATACCCTGACCACCTTCCAAAAATAAAAAGAGAGTGAAGCGGTTTTGGAGTTATGATTTTGAGAATCAACGGTAACGTATGTCCACGAACCCTGTCACACAAGAAACCTCTCTGAAAAATCGTCCCGCACTGCGGTGGACTCTGCTTGGGGTTTGGGGATTGGTGGTGTTGTACACCGTTATGGTGCTGGGAGCGGTTCTTTCGCCTCAGTTTATGATGTTTAGAGATGCGAGCATGGCTCGCATTTTGCTTGGCATCCCTGCGCTTTTGCAAACCATTATCGACTATGGCGTAGACCTGCTTCTTTTATTTGGGTTCTCGGTGATTGCCGTGATCCTAATCGTCAACCGCTCCGATGACTGGTTCGCGATCCTGACCTCCCTTTTCTTGATCGTCTTCGGTGCTCGTATTACCAACCTTGCTAACAATATTGCGCTAACTCCCGGTTACGAGATGCAGGGCGGGCTGATCTTGGCATTTGGGGATATCGGTATTGTTCTGTTCTCGATGCTTTTTCCCAATGGGAAGTTTGCTCCAAAATGGATGAAGTTTCTTGTTCCGCTTCTGATCGTTACCATGTTTGGAATTTACCTTTTTCCAAGTTCATCTTTCTATTGGGTAAAGATGCGTGACAATGGATATTACTTTCTGGTAACTGTCACCTGGTATGTGGTTGGTTTGGGAAGTGGAATTTATCGGTATTATCGTTCTTCGACCTTGGCGCAGAAACAACAGATCCGTTGGATCTTTATCGGTACGATGGGACCATTTGCATGGTTCATTTTGTTTCAGGTGCTATCTTATCTGTTCCCTGTACTGACAACTTCTGATGTAGCTTCTGCCAGCTTTCAAGCCGTTTCGCGTTTGGCTGGCATTTTTATGTTCTTAATGCTGCCACTTTTTGTGGCTATTTCCATTGTGCAAGCGCGGCTCTTTGACATTGATATGATCATTAACCGCTCGTTGGTGTATGGGATTCTCACCATCGGGCTGGGACTCACCTTTGGCTTGGTCTTCGTCATCGCTTCAGCAATCTTCCGCAGCATGCATGCCAGCGACCAATTCTTTTTCGTGGCTGTGATCTTTTCTTTGGCAGCGGGAGCGGGCTTTCAGCCTTTACGCAAAAAACTTCAGCGCTTTGTTGACCGATTCTTTTATCACATCCAAATTGATTATCAGAAAACTCCACTTGATGTCCGCGCTGAAGCGGATACGAATGTAGAAGGTGGAATCACTTTATCGTCATATCGTAATCTCAAACTGATCGGTCACGGCGGGATGGCAGAGGTTTACCGCGCCACGGATTCAACCGGGCGTGGAACCGTGGCGGTCAAAATCCTACGAGCCGCGTTGGCAGGCGATGAGCAATTTCAGAAACGGTTCATGCGTGAGGCGGAGATCGTCAACAGACTTGAGCATCCAAATATTGTGCGAGTGACCGATTTTGGCGAAGAACGCGGTATGTACTATATCGTGATGGAAATGCTTTCGGGTCCAGACCTCAATCATCTCATCCGACAAGAGAAGCGCATTTCTTTATCCAACACGGTAAACTTGCTGCGCGGAATTGCCGATGCATTGGACTATGCCCACGAGAATGGATTGGTTCATCGTGATATCAAGCCGTCGAACGTAATGTTGGATTCATCTACTATCCCTTCGCGCTCCGTGTTGACCGATTTTGGTATTGCCAAAATGCTCGACGCCCACACCCGCATTACCAACACAGCGGGGATGCTTGGGACCTTTGATTACATGGCGCCGGAACAAATTCAAGCTTCTGCCGATGTAGATGGACGTGCCGATATTTATGCTTTGGGTGTGATGACCTACCAAATGTTGACTGGACGTTTACCGTTCGAACGACCTGATACGGGAGCTATTTTGCTGGCACATTTGAATGCTCCGCCGCCCGATGCGCGCGAATTGATTCATGACCTGCCGCGCTCGGCAGCCCATGCGGTGCAAAGAGCGATGGCGAAAGATGTTCGAGATCGCTTTAGCTCGGCAAAAGATTTCATCAGCGCACTTGAAACCGATTGAGAAAAATAAAACACGCTTATATAGCGTGTTTTATTTTTCTCTTTTTCTTCTCTGATAGCATTTGATAGTAAGGGAATATGAGGTAATCCTATCCATGGTCATGAAACAGTCACGAATTAATTATGGAGAGAGATATGTCTAAAGATACAGTTCGCCAAATTGCCAATGCGCTTTCGGTTGTTATCGCGCTTGCAGTCAATATTCTTGCTAGCACCCTGCCGCTCAACGGACAGAACACCGGTGAAATTTCAGATCGTTTCCTTGTATATTTCGTCCCTGCCGGATATGTTTTCGCCATTTGGGGCATCATCTATATCGGGTGGATCGCCTTCACCATTTATCAATTCCAACCGGCGCAAAAAGAAAACCCTCGCTTGCAAAACCTGGGCTATGGCTTTGCTGTAAGCGGACTTTTCAATGCCGCATGGCTGGTGTGTTGGCATTACAACTGGTTCGGCTTGAGTGTGTTGGTGATGCTCACTTTGCTTGCCCTGCTCATCGCCAGTTATCTCAAACTTAATGTAGGGCTTATACCTGTCAATGCTGCCGAAAAATGGAGCGTGGATATTCCCTTCAGTGTCTATCTTGGCTGGGTTAGTGTCGCCACAGTTGCGAATATTTCTGATTGGCTATATTTCGTCAATTGGAATGGATTCGGCATTGCGCCGCAGACATGGGCTGTGATTATGATTGCCGTTGCGAGTGTGCTTGGTGTTCTTATGACGGTCACACGCAGGGACAGTGGCTACGTCTTTGTGTTGGTTTGGTCTTTCGCTGGGATCGCTGTTAAACAAGCAGGTGTTCCGCTTGTAGCAAATGCTGCTTGGGGTGCAACTCTCTTTGCGCTTGGGTTGGCTTTTTATTCGATCTTAGCTCGTCGTCGCCGCAACGATTTAAGTTCTTGAACCTTATTTCAAAATATCCAATAATCCGCTTAAATCTCTTAACTCATAATCGGCTTTGTAACTAGCATCTAGATAAGGTTGCCCAAGCCGATTAGACCAAACGCATTGCAAGCCCGCAGATTTTGTGCCGAGCACATCTGTCGGTGAGCCGGCAACATGAAGGAGAGACGTTACCGGAATATCTAAGAGTTGAAACGGCAAAGCATAAATGCTGGGATGCGGTTTGTAGTACCCCACTTCTTCTGACGAGAAGATATGCTCAAAAACGGGAGGGAGGGCTTTGCTCAATGCATCCAATAGAGCATTGTCGCCGTTTGAGAGCAGACCGAGAGTATATCCGCGTTCATGTAGGGACTGTACTACTTGTGCGGCTTCGTTCCACGGGCGCAAATGTTGCCATGCATGGACGAGTTCTTTTCGAATGGTTTGGCTTGGGTTAAGCGTATGACGAAAGAGAGTGTCATCTAATGAGCGGCGTGTGAGTACTTCAAAGGAAATTCGCGTAGCGCTGAGGGAATTGCTGATGAGGGCATATTCTAGTTGCTTGCTGCGCCATGCGCGGACAAAGCTCAACGCTTCTATTTTCAATGTGTCGTGAACGATTGGAGTCAGGCTGGTTTCAATATCGAAGAGTGCTGTGTATACGTCGAAAGTGATTAATGTATATTCACTCTTACCCATAGAAAGATTTTCTCAATGCCGCGATCTGAGATTTTCGAAATTCCTGAACGATAGAAGCTTGTGAAGTGAATGCATCGAAGCCATGAAATGCACCCGGCACCACAACAACTTCGCAATCAACACCGGCTGCTTGTAAACGTTGGGCGTAGAGCAAATCTTCAGTGTAGAAAAGGTCCAAGTCGCCTACCCCAACCCAGGCACGCGGAAGACCCGCGAGGTTTTCACGTCGAGCTGGCACAGAATACTCTGGCACGCTGCCGCTTCCACATTCTTTGCCAAGATATGAAGACCAGCCAAAGCGATTGCTCGGTTGATTCCAAGCGATATTGATATCGTGCAAATCTGTGCGAAGCGCGGTTCTATCATCCAACATGGGGTACACCAAAAGCTGAAAGACCGGCTGCACTTCTTGCTTATCGTGCGCAAACTGCGCCAATGCCGCAGCCAACCCACCGCCTGCACTCGCACCACCAATCGCGATACGCTTGTTATCGATACCAAGTTCATTTGCTTGAGTTGCCATCCACTTTAGCGCGGTGTAACTATCATCCAAACCGGCGGGGAAGGGATGTTTGGGAGCAAGCCGATAATCGACAGACACAATTTGGATGCCCAACTCGCGCACGTATTGGATACAGGTATTTTCATCTTGCTCGGGATTGCCAATGAGATACCCGCCCCCATGCAGCCATAACAAAGCGGGCAACGCCTCTTTCGCCGCCTTAGGCTTGTATACCCGTACCCGAACTTGGTTGCCATCTGAAGCTGTGATGGAGATATTTTCAATATGCACATCTTCAGGCGCTTTGGGTGATGGTGCCAAACGCATGAGGGTATTCAATAACCAAACCACAAACTTGTTGTAGTTTAACTTTGGCGCAAACTTTGCCGGACCTTGTAATTCAGGGTGAATAGCTGGGTGTTGTTCTTTCATATAAGGTTATCTGTTTACTTTAGAAAAAAGAAGCTCATAACATGATCTGCCAAAAGCCTACATCGATCCATGTATCGAATTTGTATCCAACTTCATGGAAGTGAGCCACTTTTTTGAACCCCAAGGACTCATGCAGACCAACACTAGCTTCATTCGGTAAAGCGATTCCGCCTATTGCAGTGTGGAATCCTGAAGACTTAAGAGTTGAGATCAATGATGAGTAGAGAGATTTGCCATAACCTTTTCCACCTGAATCTTTGGCTAAGTAAATTGTTGTTTCGACAGAGTTTTTATAGGCGGGTCTGGCACGCCATTTTGTGGCATATGCATATCCAATCACTTCATCATTATTTTCAAGCACGAGCCATGACAAAGAGGAAGAAAATACATCTGCCATACGAGTACTAATTTCATCGGCAGTGACAGGTTCTTTTTCAAATGTGATGACCGTATTCACAATGTAATGGTTGTAGATCTTGGCGATTTTTACAGCATCTTCTGCCTTTGCCACTCGAATCATCCTATGCTCCTGCAATAAACATTTTCAGCAATCAAATACGAACCAACAAATTTCATTACGCAATTTCTGGTCGTCCAGCACCAATGCGCGGATTTGGCTCGGAAGTTGCGCTCGCTGCCACTGACATTCCAAGCGCCCCGCTTCTTTTGATTCACCCTCCAATGCCACTGCTTGGACGGCTTTGATGGCATAGGCGGCGGCTCCCAATTCATGGGCTGCTACATGCGCTACCACTCCGGCTTGACCTGCGGCAAAGGCGGCGTGCCGAGCCGCACCGCTCAAGGTTCGTGCTGCAGCCATGGCATGTCCGCCTGCGGCACGGCTTTGAGACATGCTAACCTCACCACGCGCCCATGCCCGAGCAGACTCAATTGCCCGGCGCGGACGGTCATCTTGCGGGCAGACATCCTCAAACAAGTGCAAGACATGTTCGGCACAATCTGCTGCCCATAATGCCAATAGATGATGGTCTGAGTCTTGTAAAGTGCCGCCGCGCCGTATGGTGATGAACCTAGGGTCTCGTTTTTGGGGCAATATCACGGCTTAGTTCAATGCCCTTGTTTAAGATTTTTTCTTTTTAGCGGCTTTTTTGCCATTTAAATTAAGCGTGCCAGAGGCATCGCGATGAGTTCCAGTGGTTTGTTTTACGGTAAATTCGGCGCCATGCAAAATGACATGTGCAATGGCTCTGGCATGCCCGGTACCCAGACCATAATCCGCTTTTAGCCAGTCTAGAATCTCTTTATGTGTTGTCAGCTTCTTTTTCTTTGCCTCAGCCACGAATTCTTTGGGGGCTTTGCCTGTAAGTTCTTCAACTTTATCCAAGTAGGCTTGAAATGACATGGGTTTCTCCTGTAAGGGGGTAACGCCTCAACTTGCGGTTGCAGGCGGGGTGGACGTGCCTTTTTTGCGAACGAGCAACATTTCTGGTTCCTGACTTTTTGCGGCTCGTAATTCTTCGCGCTTTGCAACGGCTCGATCAATGATATAGGTTTTTAGATTCTCATCATCCAACAGGTCTTCTTTGGTTTGATATTGAAGGGTTGGCAAAACCCAATGAAAAGATTTTTGCAAATCAACCAACATGGCAAATGGACGTGGGTCTACGCTGATATCGATAATAGGAATAAAAGGAATTTTGAATTGTTTGGCGGTGGCTTCCAACTCCAACGGGGTTGACTTCGGGCTGGTCACATCGGCAATGACAAACATGCTCATACCTGCCAGGGTTTGAACCGTTTCGGTATAGTCTTTATCGGTAGGGCGGTCAAAATCGAAAACGATTGGCAATAGGTCAAACTCGCGTAGCTTTTCTCGCAGCCCATCCAAAACGGCTTTGCGCTGCGGGTCGGCGAACCTGCCAAGAATGAGTACACCTTTCGATGTGATGGTATTGATCACATCTCGGATCTTGGTATTGTTCAGCATCAGGTAAATGAACTGACCAACTTCCAGATCATCCACGGTGACAATCGGTTCATCTTTCCGCGAAATGACCATGTCTTTTTGAGAGGTATTCTCCAAAGTGACATTCCATGCTGAAGCCCCATAAATTCGGCAACCTGAGATCTCAGCGTTGGTTAAGTTGGTTTCCACCAAATCAGCCAGGCTGAGGTCAGAGCCGGTGAGTGTCGCGTTGGTGAGGTTCGACCGGACCAAATCGGCATTATAGAGGTCAGCATCGGTCAGGTCGGCTCCGGTCAAGTTTGCATCCACTAAGTTTGAGTAGCGCAAAATGACTTTGCGCATGCTGGCTCCGCTAAGGTTGGTTGCCCTGAACGTAGCATAGGATAGGAACGCCTCCATATCGCCATCACGATCTGGGATGACATCAAAATTGGTATTGTTCAAATCTGCTTCGCTGAGGTCTGCCTGGATTAAGGACACGCCTCGCAAATTTGCCCCATGTAAATTTGCTTTGCTCAGGTTCGCTCCGGTTAAGGATGCGGTTCGTAAGTTGACCCCGGCAAGATTCGCTTCGCTTAAGTTGGCTTGGTTAAACTCTGCCGCTTCCAAGTTGACCCCTGCGAGGTTAACGCCATGCATGATTGCCCCGCTCAAATTGACGCGCGTCATGTCGGTCAACTCGTGCAGGTCGGCGTTGCTTAGAATGGGTATCACTCTGGGGTTTTCCTGCCGCCAGGCATTCCATGCGTTCACCCCTTGCTTAAGAATCTTCAGATGTTCGGGGTTGGCTGTTGATTGACTGATGAGTTTAAGAACTTCATTATCTGCATTTGCCCCTTCAAAAATCGCGCCTTCCAAATTTGCGTTACTCAGGTTCACCCCAAACATATAGGCTTGGCTTAAATCTGCACCGGTAAGGTTGGCTCTGCTAAGGTCTGAATATGAAATATCTGCATTGCGCAAATAGGCATTGGACAGGTTGGCTCCGCTTAAATTAACCTTGTAGAAACGTATGCCAGCCAAATTCATACCGCTCAAGTCTGCACCGCTAAGATCAAAGACAGTATCAAAATGTTCGTTTCGGAATGAATTCCATTTCTCCAAGCCTTGCTTTAGAGCTTCAAGATGTGCGGGGTTTGCCATAGGGATAGGCTCCTCTTTTTTGAAGTGGTTGCTTTTTTCTCGATGATATCAGTTTTGATGAGCTTACGCCGCTGATCGTTCTAAAAGCAACTCTTCGACCTCCTGACCGCGTGCATTGGCAAACCCTTTGGATTCTCCGATGACCGTAAAGCCGCATTTTTCCAATACACGCCGGGAGCCGATGTTGTCTTTTGCCACGCGCGCATAGATGGGGCGGACTTGGTTGTGGTGAGCTAAAAACTCACTCAATGCTTTTGTTGCAATGCCTTTGCCCCAATGTTCCTTCCCAAGCCAATAGGTGACTTCAGGTTTGCCTTCGTCTATATAACTGGCTACGCTGCCTACAACCAGCCCGTTGACAACGATGGTCTTATTGATGACGGTTTCATCTGCCAAGATTCTGTGCCAGTGGGCGAAAAAGGCTTCTCGATCATTCGGGTCTTTGGCAGTAAAAGCCGCCATGGTATTGGCTTCCTCATCTCGTTGTTGTTCAAAAAAGATTGGGAGATCATCGAGAGTAACATTTCGCAGAAAAAGTTCGTTTGTCATGTCGTAAATTTACCTATCTTTCTGCATATGCATTCGTAAATTCGCCGTAGCTCCACCCATCAATGGTGGGAGGGGATATACCCAGATCGCTAAGCATGCTTTTGATCTGCTCCCGATGTTCAGTGGCGTGATTGATAACCTGTAAAAAAATTACCCAAGGCACAATGATGAAGCCATCTTTTGCCTGTATTTTTGTTTTTACAGACGTGTTTGCTTCATCCCTTGCCGCTGTCAGTAAGCCTTCGCCGCTTATTTCTGCGGTCTCTTGCAACTCAGCAAATGTGAGCGGAGCTTGAGATTGTGCTTCCTCTACCTGTGTCAACATCGATAAATAACCTCGTTGAGAGGCGACAAGATGTAACAAGGTGCTACGAATACTGCCCTTGGTCGTAGACTGAGACTTAGCGTCCAGTTGCTCGTCATTCAAAACAGAACAAGCCAGAATGATTTGGAGGTTTGCCCAATTGTTGTGTTCTATTAACTTTGTAAGAAGACTCTCGTTTTGCGAAGAATTCATTTTCTAAGATTTACTCCTCACTTATCAATTATTTGTAAATAGGTTATCTTGTATTTTATTTATAACAATAGCCGTCAAAACGGCACGAAACTTTTTTGTGCATCATTCTGACGGCTACAAACTCACAACCCTTATGATATGATTTTTCGTCTACTGCGAGAGCGCTTTAATATCTCGGCTTCTCTTTCTTTGCGAAATTGGATCGCTTCTTTCAAGGCTTGCTTGCGTTCTTGCGGATCGTGGAAATAGAACTTTTTACTGTTCAACTTGTTTGGCGGGTTATACCAACTGACATTCCAGCATGAGATTTTCTCGCCTTTACGAGTGCGGCAGTACGTCTCACAGATGCCATTGTAACCAGAGGTATTGTTCCGAAGCGGCGTTTCCCGAAATGGCGGTCTTTCTATGGGCGGGAACTTTATTTGTGCCTGCCGATAATACACTTGTGCCGCCCTTAGTGATTTATCGGCATCTCCATAAACGCCATCGCTAAAGAGTTTTGTGATCACTTTAGCATTCCGATACAACCTGACTAACCAGCCAGCCCCCTTTGAGTGTATCCTGCTGATACCCCTCAAAGAGTAAGTACTCATTCGATTATCAAATTCCTTTCGTATGTAAGATGTGAAAGGAATTATATCTGACAAATTTTGTAGAATATAGAGAGTGGTAAGCGGGGTTTGGATCAGCTGCTTGGACAGTATTTTGATTATTGAGCTCTATTTGTTGCTATAAAGATCTGAACTTCTGAATTTTCTCCATTTTGAGATTTCTCTCCATAGAATTCAAAGTCATAGGTGTATTTCCTTTGTAACTCATTGTCTCTTTGCCAAATATCGAGCCAGGTATTCATAACGGCTTGGGGCATTTGCCCTTGAGCAGTAAATACTTCAAACGTTTCGGCAGGGAATTGTCTACCAATCAGCCCGCTGGGAATTATGTCCAAGCTGCTGACTTGCAATCCTATGATCGTTGTGTATTCGTCTGTGAAGTCACTTTTATAGTCAGTGTAAATCGAATAGATATGTTGACTTATCTGATTTGGGATTTTTTCAAGCAGGTTTTCTGAATAGAATTGTTCCCATAACTTCCCAATATCTTGAGCAGACTGACCTTCTTTATTGACTGTTCGAACTGCAATACCAATTATTTTGAGATCCATTGTTTTCATTAGGTTTTCTCCGCTACCGATATGGAACAAGCAGAATTTTTACTCAAGCGCCCGGTGCATATGCCCATCTTGAGATTTTACGTACTCGTATGATTGCCGTACGATTTGTTCAAGGATGGACAGGTCGATATCACTGAGCCGTTTAATATATATACAAACTCGGCTGGTAGTGTGTTTCCCTAAACGAGTCAACAATTCTGAGTGGCGGACCGTGCCGTCCATGAGGTAAACGGTTAGTTTGCCTTTTCTTGGATAAAAGCCAATGGTTTGACTGTCACCTTCACGCCCGCTCTCATACTTGTAGTGATAAGTATCAAACCCAATCGTGCCTACATTCCACATTTTGGGCGCATGTCCGCTGATGCGTTGCATCATTTCGATAAGAGTATGAGTATCCGCTTTTGATTGTTCATCGTCCAACGAAGCAATGAACTCTTTGACAGAAGTGGTTGGGGTAGTGGACTTGCCTTTTGGCGAAGCAGCAGTTGTTTTCATAAGTCCTAAGATTTTAGAACTTATGTTCTATTTCGTCAAGATTGAAATTTACTTATGGCTTGTCTCTGCCAATAAATCTACCTTTGCCTAAGAGGAACTGGATCGCCCTAATAACGTTTCGGTCCACGGACTCTTCTGTTTTCAGGAAGCTCAAATAGCGGTTGATTTCCAATTGCAATGAGGGACGTAATGATTCGTAGACTTCTTTTGCGGATGGGTTTTCTTTCAGCGCTTTTTTGAGTTTAGGGTGCATTGGGAAGCCGCGCTTTACAGGGTCGTAGACAATTTCAAAGTCAGCGATATCGCCCACATCCTTTTGAGCCGCTTTTCGCATCGGCATGTTTAGATACAAACGCCAGGCTCCCTGCCATTTTATAAGCGTCTGCGTGAACTCATGCCCGTCAATTTTCATTTTGATGGGAATCTTGCCCTTGGTTGTGTTTGCCTGTTTGAAAATTTCTGTCAACGCGTGTTCAGGAAGGAACACAAAAGGGTTCACCCCGATGATTTCGATTTTGGCTCTAAACTTGATCATAGTCATTTTGTTTTGGGCTTGGCTAGAAAGTTCTCAATAGCATTTAGGTGTTCCAGCTCATGTAGGGACATTGAACGTGCCCGCCAATAGACGGATTCTTTCCGCTTTTTTCCTTTCTCAGAAACAGAGCGTGCCCATTGTTCTGCTTGTAGAGAAGAAAGGACGCGCAAGAGGGCTGTTCGGCGAAAAATAAAATAATCGAGCAAAGACTTGAAAGAAAACAAATCGTAGCGTATTAACTTCCCAAACTCGCGCTCGGGGTGAATATCTTCATAGGTGGTTTGGTCTTTCAACAATGCCAGATAGATAAATTCTGAAGATCGCGCTTCACAATGAAGTAAGTGCGCCAAGTTCTCTGTCAGAGACCGTTCTCCTTTTCCTAATGGCTTTGTGAATTGCTCATCAGAAAAACGGGACTGTACATCTTCCAATTTTCTTGGTGTATTCGAGAGCAATTCAATGACTTGGGTGATATTCGCCTCTGTGATTTCAGTCGAAATAACCTTTTTTGTTTGCATACGAATGGCTCCTAAATGCGATCTCATGAACGCGAATTAGTCTACTTGTGACCCGCCAGTTGCGTTTGCCATGGTTGCGGTCATTCCGGCGGCAAGGTCACTCGCCAAGAGGACGGCTGCATTTGCCACTTGAGCTAATGGGGTGATGCGTCGCAATGGGACGTCTTTCGAGAATTCACGATGAACTTCCTCAAAGGTCATCCCCTTTTGTTCTCCATACATCTCCCATGCTTCCCGTACGCCGGGCGCATCGGGTGACCCCGGTGAACGGACCCAACACACTCGCACTTGGCTGGGACCGTTTTCAACGGCTAATTGCCTAAGATAATGTTCAACGGCGGCACATGCAATACCGAAGCCACCCACATTCGCAAAGGGTTGCCGACCGGCATTGGCAGTTATCCCCAGAATGGTGCCGCCTCCGTGGTTTGACATGTGTTTTGCCAGAACGGTTCCTGTATGGAACCAAGTGGTCAATCCGTTTCGTATGGGGGACATAAACTGGTCGAAGGGCATTTCAGCGAGTGCCTGTCCCTGAACATCATCCCATGGGATCGCATTGAACATTAACGTCACGGCACCAAAACGAGTGGACACGGCTTCCAAATGGCTCTCTATCGCGTGGATATCCATCGCATCAACGGTCATTACTTCTGCCAGCCCACCCAGACTTGAGATGTCGCTGGCTACTTTTTCGAGCGGCTCACGCCGACGCGCTGACAAAATAACCCTTGCGCCCTCACGTGCGAAGGCACGTGCCACCGCACTTCCAACCGCACCAGATGCTCCGTAAACAATTGCTGTTCTATCTTTAAGTAACATGATTTGCTCCTAAAAAGGTGATGCATAACTGTATGTGCGGTTTGACCGATAAATCCCGCTCGCTCTCGCGTATTTGACGGCTAGTATACGTTAAGTTTTATGCATTTCTACAAAGTATTTAGACATAGAAACACTCGGGGTCTGAAACTCCCGAGTGTGATTTCGTTCGCAACAGGTTATTACCTGTTCTTGAACGAGTCATAACCTGTTGGTAAACGAGTCATTACTTGTGGGCAAACGAGTCATAACTTGTTGGGCGACGAGTCATAACCTGTTGGGGGGGTAGGTTGGGCGCTATTACTTTGAGCTAGTGAAGTCCAGCCAGAAAAGGCTAAGATGTGGAAATTACTTGAGATGTTGAAGAATCTTCAGCGTCAGATACACGCTTTGTCGATAGCTTTTGATTTGAAAGGGTCTTATTTCATCCATGGTTCGCATATATAAAGTGCTTCGTCAATATTTATATAGGGGACACCAACTCCTGATTTCAATATTTCACCTTCTGCAACTACGCAATCACCAGCAGCCACTTCATAATAATATGTTCCAGTTGCTAAAAAGAAATCGTTTTGATTTGCAGAGAACAAAACTTGAAAATTGCCATTAACATCACGCGTTTTATAAACTGTACCATAAACACAGGTTTGTCTGCCAATCATTGAAGGGGTAACTTTTGACCACTGAATACAGTTAGATGTAGGAGTAGGCGTTTTTACTTTTGTAGGGACACGAGTAGGGGCTATAGCAGTTGGGGAAGGCGTATACGATGATACAGGTAACGATAAGATAGAACAAAATGTTGACAACAGAATAAATCCACTAATTAATACGCTGCCAATTGTTGTAAAAACCCAAAATGGGGATGGGTTCGGAGTAATTGACAATGGGAACTTTTTCATTCCAAGTGTGAAAATGAAACGAAAAAAATTATTTAGGAGAATAAATGGAGTAACAATGAATGAAATTGTTCCCCACCAACCTAAAAGTATTGTTTTGCCAGTGAAATTCCAAAAATAATAATCTATACAGGATTTGCAAAAATTACCTTTTACATTCCTGTGTTGACGCATAAAAATCATCCCCACGTTTTCGTAGAATTCAATATATTTTGTTTCTACGGGTAGTCCACAACTTTGACAATGTCCTTTGGACGGTACGTGTTGAGAATTATTCGATGCTTGGGTATTCGTTGATTGTGGAGGTATTGATGAATAAGACCGTAAAATTTTGTCGTAATTCTCACGTTTGGCAGTATCACTAAGAATACTATATGCTTCATTAATTTCCCGTATCTTCTCATTTGCTTTATCCTTTAATTCACCCTCAGGGAATTTGTCTGGATGCCACGCGTGAATTAAGAATCGGTGTTGGGATTTTATTTGTTCAACTGTAGCGTTAGGATCAACTTCGAGAATGTGATAATAGTCTTTCATATTTTTTTCCCATCTAGACACATTTACAAGGAGGTACCAACTAGGTTTTATACAGTGTAATGCTGATTACTTACCTATATTCTTAATATTATACGCCCCAACCTAAAACCCTACTCCCCATTCCATTCAATATCGAAAGTGGATGCCTCTAATGCCGAGATGCCTTGCTTGCGACCCAGCAACACATATGAGAGGATGCTGCGCCATTGCAAGAGGAAGGGCAATGGGTCGCGAAAATCTAAGAGCACATCGTCGCTGTGGAAGAAGGTTTGCAGCCACGCCCCAAAGCGACCGTTAAACAGCGAAGCGGGCAAACCGTAAGTCAACATGGCTGTGCCTAACATGCGCGATGTCCCTTCGTAGGGTGTAATACACTCCATTTCACTGTTAAAGAAAGACTCGACAAAGCGCGGGTTGGAGGTCAGCAAATGCGCCCCGCTCGTGGCACGTGGGTTGCATTCCAACGCCACCACATTGCCATCTGCTGTTTGCACAAAATCGAACGCCATTTGCCCAGTCACTTTGTAATACTCCACAAAGGTCCGCACCCATTCGTAGATGGCATCATGTTGCACCGATTGAAACGCGATCGTTGCTCCTTGCCCGGCGGTGAACGCCGTGGGGTAGACCGAATGCGCCAAAATACGCCCATTCTGGCAAACCGAATAACTACAAAATTGCTGTCCCTCAATGTATTCTTGCGCGATCCACGGATCTTGGTTTGTGAGAGAGTCAAACGTCAGCGTAGCCATGGCTTCTTTTAGTGAGGGCAAGATCAAGGTCCGCGCAGCGAAGCGGGAATAGACCGGCTTCAGCACCAGTCCGCGCCAGTGAGCGTAGGCGTAGAGCAAATCATCTTGTCTTGTCACCAACATCGACTCAGGCACGCGCAAATCACATTCCCCCGCCTTCACCACAAACTTCCACTTGTTGTGATATCCATCTAACCTTGCCAGCGGCTCGGTAAATACGCGGCAGGGTAAAGTATTCAACCCTTTTGCAATGTGGAAAACTTCTTCACAGGTCGGAATCAACAACTCGATCTGATACGCTTCGATGATGCTTCGCAACGCCGCTAAAAACGCCTCAGGTTCCTGACGTGGAGCTGGCACCTCAAAATGAGCCTTGAGCGCCGCCGAAGGTTCGGTGAGATGCCCGCGCAAAGACTCGGCAACATACACCACATGCCCCGCTCGCTGAAACGCACGCGCCAAATCTAAGGTGACGGGGGCTCGCCCGCCGGTGAGAAGAATGGTTGACATTAGGTCAGCCTGCCAATAAGGGATTTTTTACTTCCAGGTTTGTTCTGCCACCCGCAAGAAGTTCCCACCCAACACCTTACGGATCACATCTTCATCATGCCCGTGCTTGTATAAAATCTCGCTGATCTCTGGCAATTGTTCTGGTTCTACGAACGAAAGGAAATCTTCAAAGTGGTCGGCTGGGAAGACATCCGGATTTCCCTGAATGTAGTCGATAAGTTCCTGTTTGTCGATGACATAATCCAACCCAATTCCCACATGTTCGGGTCCGACCAAATTCAAAACATACTCAAGGTGTTGTACAAAAAGCTCGCTGGTTTTACCGCCTAAAAAATCGCCAATGCCGTTGATGGCGATCACGCCGCCGGTCTTGGCACACGCTTTGATCTGCTCATCTGAAATATTTCGGGCATGGGCGTGTAAGCTGGCTGGGTTCGAATGTGAAAAGATGACCGGCGCACTAGAGGTCTCAAAGGTATCCATCGTGGCGCGGTAGCCCATGTGTGTTACATCCACCACCATGCCCACACGGTTCATCTCTTGCACTACCTGCCTGCCGAACTCCGTCAGCCCGATTCTCCCCTCCATGCACCCGCCCGAAGCGGCATTGTCTTTGTTATATGCCAATAGCATTTGGCGCACGCCCAAATCATAATAGAATGAGACCAGGTTCAAGTCACCGCATAATGGGTTCGAACCTTCCAGGTCGAAGGCGATGGCTAATTTATTCTCTCGTTTGGCACGGCGAATATCCTCTACAGACCGCGCCAAAATCAATTCGTTGGGGTGAGCCGCAATATGGGAACGAAAACGCGCCAAAACCCGCATCACATTCTCGAACGAGTCCATGTCCATGCCGATATTCAGCGAGACGAAGGTCACGCCGCTGTCCTTATAACGTTTCAGCTCGCTCAAATCCGATTGTGGATTCAACGGAAAACAGGCATGCGTATCCCACACAATAGACTGACGGTGAATGTCTGAGGCTTGGGTTTTCATTATCAAAACGTCAACACCATGCCGCCAATAGACAGTCCCGCCCCCGTGCCCACCAATAGCACCTTATCGCCACGTTGAATGCGTCCATCGCGAACACCCTGATATAAGGTCACAGGGATCGAAGCCGCTACACAATTGCCGAGCGTCTCAATAGTTCGAATGATCTTATCCTCTTTCCAACCGAAGCGTTCCAGCATCATCAAGCCGACCTTACTGGCTTGATGCGGCACGACCACATCCACATCCACCATGCTCTTTGAAAGACCTGGGTACAGCTCATCTAAAAATTCATGTGCGATCCCACGCACCATGCGCAGCACTGCTGGTCCATCCATATGGAACAAGTCATCTTCAGGTTTATGCCCTGCAAAGCGCGGATGAAAGCGCGAGCCGCCGCCCATGATCGTCGTCAGATACGCTCCATCCCCAAACGACTTGAAATGCGAATGATGAATTTTAGAAGCATCGCCATCAGTGGCGCGAGTCACTACCACAGCCGCCGCTGCATCGCCCACCAACGAAGCAGACTCAGGTTCCTTCGGGTTGATGCCGCACGAAGCCACATCGGCGCTACAGATCAAAATATTTTTGTATCGTCCGCTTTGGATGAAGTTCGACGCCACATCCATCGCCGCCACAAAACTCAAACAAGTCGTATGCACCGTCATCGCCGGAATGCCCGAAGCGCCCAACCCAAGCTGACGTTGAATCAACACCCCTGTATCCGGAATCGCCTGCTCTCCTGTGCCTGAGGCGTTAATGATCAAGTCGAGTTGCTGAGGCTTGAGCTTCGCCTCCTCCAACGCCTCCCGCCCCGCCTCCGCCGACATGAACGATGACGTTTCATCCGTCACCCAGCGACGTTCACGCACACCATTGCGCCGCTCTACCCAGCCCGCAGGCACACCGCACATCGCTTCGAGTTCCGAACTGGGCACGATTCGTTTTGGTAAATACCGTCCAAGACCTATGATTTTGAGGGGGATGTTGACTTGCATAGAAGAGACTCCAATAAGGAATGATTTTATGAGATTATCTCATACCCGCAAAAAATCAACCATGAGGGATAACAAGAATACTACCCATAAGGGTACTCTCGGCTTTCTGCCTTCTGTAAGTATTTCATGGTAAAAATGACCCCAGAGACCCAATACTCGATGCCGGAATCCGTTCTATCGAACTTGTATGATCCCGCTCCCTTCTATGATGAGATGTTCTCATCAGCCGGGCAACCACGCCCGCACTATGAAGTGCTACGAAAGTATCTACAACGGATGACGGCAGAGATGTTTGCCGAACGCCGCCGTGCTGCTGACGCGGCGTTTTTGTATCAGGGTATCACCTTCACCGTGTATGGTCAGGAAGATGGCATTGAACGCATCTTCCCCTTCGACCTGGTGCCGCGCATCATCCCCCATACCGAATGGGACCACCTCGAGCGCGGACTCACCCAACGAGTGACGGCACTCAACCTCTTCCTGCACGATATTTATCACGACCAACATATTCTGCGCGAAAAGCGCATCCCGCCTGAGTTGGTCTTTAGTTCGCGCCATTTCCGGCATGAGATGATCGGCGTCAACGTCCCCAAAGATCGCTACGTCCACGTAGTTGGGACGGATATCGTCCGCGGCGGCGATGGCGAATATTATGTACTCGAAGATAATTTGCGCTCTCCCTCTGGTGTGAGTTATATGCTTGAGAATCGCCAAGCCATGAAGCAAACCTTCGCCGACCTATTCTCACAGTATGGGGTCTTGCCCATTGAGCATTATCCGCAGGAATTGCTCAACACCCTTCGCTCTATTGCCCCGCATGATTATTCCGATGCTACCGTGGTGCTGCTCACACCCGGCATTTACAACTCTGCTTATTTTGAACACACCTTCCTGGCACGCCAAATGGGGATTGAGATTGTGGAAGGACGCGACTTGGTCGCCCATCAAAACAAGATCTACATGCGCACCACCCGCGGACTCAAACTGGTCGATGTCATCTACCGCCGTGTAGACGATGACTTCCTCGACCCCTTATCCTTCCGTCAGGATAGTGTTTTGGGTGTGGCTGGTTTGTTGAATGCCTATCGCGCCGGGAATGTGACCATTGCCAACTCCATCGGCACCGGCGTCGCAGACGATAAAGCCGTATACGCCTACACTCCCGAAATGATCCGCTTCTATCTAAATGAGGAGCCCATTCTCAACAACGTCCCCACCTATTTGGGTTGGAACGATAGCGAGTGTGATTACATCCTCAACAATCTCGATAAGCTGGTGGTCAAAGCCGTCAACGAAAGCGGCGGGTATGGCATGTTGGTCGGCACGCACGCCAGCAAAGAAGAACGCGACCAATTCCGTGAAAGAGTCCGCGCCAACCCGCGCAATTACATTGCCCAACCCACTCTGGCACTGAGCAGGCACCCCACTTTGTTAGATGGTGAGTTATATGGCTGCCATATCGACTTGCGCCCCTATATTTTGTATGGCGATAAAGTGGTGGTTGTGCCCGGCGGTTTAACCCGCGTGGCGTTGCGCAAAGGTTCATTGGTCGTTAATTCGTCGCAGGGCGGCGGCAGTAAAGATACCTGGGTGTTGAGAGACTAGATGCTTTCACGAGTTGCTGAATCTCTGTATTGGATGGCGCGTTACGTTGAACGAGCCGAAGACCTGACCCGTCTGCTGGTCGTCAACTTTAACGCCCTGCTAGACTCGCACCCCGATGTGGCGCGTCAGGGCTGGGAATCGGTCATCCAAGCCAGCGGCGATCAGGCGCTGTTCGCAGAAACCTATAAAGAAGTTACCGCACAGTCGGTCATCCAGTTCATGTTCTGGGAGCCGTTGAACTCGAACAGCATTACAAACTGCATCACCAAGGCACGTGAAAATGCCCGCAGTGTGCGTGAACAGATCAGCAGTGAAATGTGGGAAGCCATCAACCGCCTCTATCATCTCACGCGTAACCCCGAGCGCGCCAAAGAGAGCAACCCCCTTGAGTTCTTCAAGGTCATTCGAGACCGTGCCCAATCGTATCAGGGCGTCATTTCAGCCACCATGACGCACGGCGAACCTTATCAATTCATACAGTTGGGGTTACACCTCGAACGCGCCGATAAAACCGTCCGCATTCTGGACGCAAAGTATCTGCACTTAAACAAATCCTCTCAAAGTGCCATGGAATCATCCCTGCAACTGATGGCGCTCCTGCGTTCATGCAGTGCCTTTGAGCCCTATCGCCGAACCGCCACCGGCGAATTGGAGCTGGAAAATGTGGCAGAATATCTGTTGCTCAATCCTGAATTTCCGCGTTCGGTGTTCTTTTGCATTTATCGTTGTTTACAAACCCTGGATGTCATCGGCGAAGACCCGGTCAGCACGGTCAAGAGCGATTCACCGCGCCGCCTCTTGGGCAGGCTAAAAGCCGACCTTGAGTATCTGGACATTCACGAAGTCCTCGGTGAAAATATGGACCCATTCCTTGCCCGCCTGCTCTTGCGCTTAAATTCTGTGGGAGATGAAATTTCCCGCACCTACTTCAACACCAGCATCATCCTGCCCGACGAACGCCCGCGTCAACAACAGCAGCAGCAACAATAATCTCAACTCATGCGCTTACGAATCGAACACACCACTTCATTCACCTACGATCATCCGATCAGTGAGGCGTATACCGAAATGCGCCTCAAACCTCTCGATGCAGACGGTCAGCACTGTATCTCGTTCCAATTAACCACCGAACCCAAAGATATTGTCCTGCGCTACACAGACCATTTCGGCAATGACGTCCGCCATTTTGACGTGATCCAACCGCATCAAAAACTGATGGCATCTGCGATCAGTGAAGTCATCACACCCGATGTCTACCAGTCAAGCTCTCCCTACCTCTCGCCTTTGGATGAGTTCAATTACCTTTCGCCCACTCATTACGCGCCTCATTCTCCAGACTTGGGCTTGTTTGCTGCTTCCCTACAGACCTCTGACTCCGCCTTGGAAAATTCGCTCAAGGTCATGCACACCCTTTTCACAACGCTCACCTACGAAAAAGGCGCGACCGATGTCAACACCACTGCCGACAAAGCCTTATCGCTGGGTCGCGGAGTTTGCCAGGATTTTTCACATATCATGCTTGCGGTTTGTCGCTTGCAGGGCATCCCTGCCCGCTATGTGAGCGGCTACTTATACAATAATGGTCACACCGCCGCCTCGCACGCCTGGGTCGACGTTCTAACTCCCGAACGCGGCTGGGTCTCGCTTGACCCAACGCACAACCGGGAACAAACCGAACAATATGTGCGGGTGGCTGTTGGGCGCGATTATGCCGACGTGCCCCCCACGCGCGGTATTTTCAAAGGCAATGCCAAAGAACAAATGGACGTAACCGTCTCGGTGAAATCCCTCTAGCCCGCAAGAATTCTACAAGTGTCATCCTGAGCGAAGCGAAGGATCTCTACACTCGAAGTAAGAGACCCTTCGATCGCGAAGAACGCTCCCTCAGGGTGACATGGCATTTTTGAGACAAGTTCTAAAAATCCATCTTCTTAAAATACGGAATCATCACATCCGAGATTCTGCCGATCAACGTCCACGGCAGTTGACGGCGCTTCGGCAGGTGCTTTGTGTACACCGCGTTGTACTCCGTCACCGACTCGCCGCCGCGCACTTTCTTGAACTTGCCCACCCCGCCGCTGGCATGCACGAGCAACCCGCGCTTCACACCTTCTTGTAATGTGACCAACGTCAACAAGCGATACAACCCTTCATCCAAAGGAAGCGTTGTGTCATAGCCGAACAAAGGCTGGGTCATGGCGCCGTTGCGAATGAAGAATCCCATGATGCCGTTCAACTTGCCATCTTTCTTCAGTCCATACATGTGTAAGGTTTCTTGCTCACGGGCAAGTTTCAAAAAATCGAACGTAAATTGCGGGTTGTAGTACGAATACTTCTCAAGATACAACAAGTTGTACAGTTCTACGGCACGATGAAGTTCAGCATCCGACAAATCACTGCCGTTCACCACCTCATAGCCCGCCTTCTTCAATACACGCACATCTTCTTTGCACTGGCGGGTCTTCAACGCCGCAACCGGGTCCATGTACCAGACCTGACGGCTGAGAACCAAATCATACCCAAGACTTTCCAACGTCTGATAGATATGCGGATTCTTTTTCTGGTCCACCGAGCGGAAGACGATCGCCCGGTCTGGGAACCATTGGATCAACGCCTCACTCAAAGCCGATAACTGGTCGCTGTTTACTGACGGATATAAATTCGTCGAAAGCAGGTAGTTATTCACGAAGACGACTTTGTCCAATTCCGCATACCGAAAATACCACGAGACCGGCGTCATCACCAGTTTCACTGCGATTTCAGCAAGTTTATTGTTGAGGTGCTTTACTTCTTCGAACGCGCCATACGAAACATAATGACTGTACGGCGAAACCGTGTACGTATTCTGCGGGTGAAAATCTGTGACCGTAATGGGGATGATCGTCTCACCGACTTTGACCGCCATCAACTGCGTATTATGCACATTGCGAATGTACTTCTGCGGGTCTTCACTCATCAATGGGATGAGATAGCAGCGCGCATATTCGCCATCTTCTGTGAATGGGAACGGCAGGGAGTGAATGTTTTCGCGGCTGAAGAGCTCGGCTATGGGCATTTCAATTCAATACTCATCTGGATCAATATGCCGCTTGGCACTGTGAGTTCTTCATAACTTTGTAACCAGATCCGAACTTTATTTTCCTCATACTGGTAGGCGCCTGCTGTCCAAAACCAGGTTTCATCTAACAGATCAGGTTCCTGGCACTTCCACTCCACTACGGGAATATCAACCCCTATACCAAAGCCCGGGCTGAAAGGCTCAAGACCTGAAAACGAAAAATTTCCCTCTGCATCGGTCACAGTGGAAGCATATGGGTCTGAACTCTCTATGACAACCAAGTCAATGGGAGCATTCGCCAGCGGCTCTTCCCAAGAAAGATTCCCTTCAATATACACTTTGGATGCATCAAGCGGAATAGACGTTTGAGTGGCTTCGGGTAAAGGCGTTGCAGGTTGAAGACCTAGATTACAAGCAAGGACCAAAAAGCTTATCACGCCCATAACTGTTATTTTATTTTTGATATTCATTTATTACCTGATGCGCTGAGTTGTGATATCGTCTCATCACAGTGAGACGGGACAACCACCGTATTGGGATGGGTTAGTGTATAGGTTTGCAATTTACCAAGCGTTTCGCGGTATGCCGCCGGGTCGGGGAAAAGCATATCCGCTATCTTGTGCGGCGGACGATTCTCCACAATGGAGCGCTTGAGCCAGGCAGCATCTGCCACGAAGAAGAAGATTTTTCCTTCGTCATCTCGCGCGAAGATTCCCATCTGCCCGTGCGCGTGACCGGGCAACTCCACGCCGATGATGGAGCCGTCTCCGAGCAGGTCGTGACCTGTTTTGAAGGGGGCATATTCTTCTGAAAGCAGAATCGAATTGCTCATATCCACTTCCTGAGATCGTGCGTCGAAGTCTGAGGGGATCTGTCCGCGCAGGAAGGCGTGTTTCATGTCTTCAGATGGCGATAAACTGCGCAAATGTGAATATGCATGCGGAAGATACACATAACTCGACTTTGGCAAGTCACAGAGCGAGCCGACGTGATCCGCATGGAAATGCGAGATAAAGACATGCGAAATATCTTGAGGGCGAAGGTTGAAGGTCGCAAGTTGGTTAACGACCAGATCTTCTTCCTTCAAATGAACAGGAGTCATCCAACGATAGAAGCGTTTGGGGAATTTCTTCGTCTCATCGAAGAAACGATAGGAATAACCAGTGTCAAAAAGCATTGCGCCGAATTTGGGGTGACGCAACAGTGTAAACATGGCAGGGAAGTGGATCGTGCGCCAGCGTCCGCCTTGAATGGCGAGGTGTTCAGGAGAGGTGCAATAACCTGCGTGGAGGATATCGATTTTCATCTAGGATTTCTCTCTTTCCACCATGTGAGAAATCGTTGTACGCCTTCTTCAACGGAAATTTTTGGCTGATAGCCAAGTTCTGCCTTCGCCGCAGAGATATCAAGCGTGGTGCTATTCGACAACATACTTACAGACATGCGCGTCAGCGGTGGCTCAGGGCTGTAAGGTATTAGGGAATACAAGAACTCAAGTGTGCCACCTGCCATGTGGGCGGTTTGGCGGGAGATATGGCGGCTGGGGCGTGAAAAGCCAAGTTCATCACATATCTGATTGATCAGACTCCATATTTTCACCGGTTCGCCATTTGAAATATTGTATTTTTTACCCAAAGAAGTATCCGGGGCTTCAGCACAAAGCAGCAAGGCATCTACAACGTTTTGGATATAGGTCAGATCAACGACATTCTCGCCATCTCCAAGAATCGGCAGCTTGCCGCTTTTAAGTCTTGCCAAGAGCCGCGGGAAGATGACCGTATCACCTTCTCCAAAAAGCGCCCGCGGACGAATGGAGATCACAGCCAGTCCGTTTTGGAAGCCTTTGTCTATTTCTTCTTCAGCAAGCAATTTCGTCTGAGCATAATGGCTGATGGGTTCGGGTAAAACGTCGTTCTCTTTGACACCGACGCGTGAGTTGTAGTCAAAATAAATGCTTGGCGTAGAGACGTAGACCAAGCGCTTGACCTTGTTTTCGAGGCAAGCCTGCACGATGTTGCGGGTGCCAATCACATTTGACTGATAGAATTTTTCGAAATTGCCCCAGGGCGAAGGTAAGGCTGCGCAGTGAAAGACCAGGTCAACGTCTGAGAAAGAGGCGGTGACTTGGTCTTTTTTTGAAATATCAGCGCGAACAACTTGAATTCCGTTATCTTCAAGTTCACTTAATTTTGCTGGGTTACGTCCAAGAGCCGTGACCTGCCATTCTATACCATGCAGACGTTGCACCAAGGCTCCGCCTAAGAATCCGGTTGCACCAGTGATGAGGGTTTTCATATATCGATTGTATCCGTAATTAATAAAAAAATCCCTCGCCAGCACGGACGAGGGATAAAAAAACATTTATTATGAATTAGGCTGCTGCGGTTTCTTGTTCAACAGGCTTCTTCAACACATAAAGCATGCCAGCCGTAACGACAGTACCGACAAGCAAGGCAACGATGTACATGCCGAGGTTATCGACTGCATTGGGGATGGGGAGCACGAAGATGCCGCCATGAGGAACATGGAGCTGGCAGCCGAACGCCATGGAGAGCGCACCAGCAACACCGGAACCAACCATGATGGAGGGGATGACGCGGAACGGGTCGCGAGCGGCATAGGGGATGGCGCCTTCGGTGATGAAGGAGATACCAAGCACAGCGGTCGCACTGGCGGATTCGCGTTCATCTTCGGTGAAGCGGTTCTTGAAGAGATAGGTAGCGAGGGCAATGCCAAGCGGAGGAGTCATGCCAGCCGCCATAACTGCCGCCATCGGGGCGGTGACCTGGGTGCTGAGCAAACCAACCGAGAAGGTATAGGCAGCCTTGTTCACAGGACCACCCATATCGAACGCCATCATCAAACCGAGGATCAAGCCGAGGATGGCGGCGCTGCCAGCTTGCATGCCGGTCAGGAAGCCGGTGAGTGCTTTGAGCGCTGCACTAACGGGCACACCCACCACATAGAACATGATCAAACCAACAACGAGGGAGCTGATGAGGGGCAGGATGAGCACAGGCTTGAGACCAGCAAGGTTACGCGGAAGTTTGATCGCGCCGTTGAGCCACTGGGTGAAGTAACCAGCGAGGAAGCCAGCGATGATACCGCCGAGGAAGCCGGAACCAGTGACACCCGCGAGGATACCGCCGATCATACCGGGGGCAAGACCGGGGCGGTCAGCAATGGAGAATGCGATGTAGCCAGCGAGGATCGGAACCATAAGACCAAAGCCGCCCTTGGCGCCGATGGCGAAGATGTTCGCCCAGAAGGTCGTCCAGCCGGTGGCTTCCATGGTGGAACCATCGAGGGCGAGGGTGGCATCGTAGGCGTAGATACCACGGGCGGCGAAACCGATGGCGATCAAAAGACCGCCCGCTACAACGAACGGGATCATGTAAGACACACCCGTCATGAGGTGCTTATAAGCACCAGATATATTGCTCTTGCTTGTTGACATTTGCTCTCTCCTTGAGAAATTATGAATTAATGGCAGCGGTGATCACACCGGCACCATCTTTGATAGCCGCATTGCTGGCAGTTTCATAGATTTTCTTGCCAGTAAAGCGACTTAAATCCACTTTGACATCGGCGGCGATGACGACCAATTCCGCTTCGGCGATCTCTTGCTCAGTCAGGCGGTTCTCCACGCCGATTGAGCCCTGGGTCTCCACCTTGATGGTGTGACCCAATTTTTTGGCGCCTTTTTCAAGACCTTCGGCAGCCATGTAGGTATGAGCGATCCCTGTAGGGCATGAGGTAATTGCAACGATCTTCATTCGTTCTCCTTTCGTTTCCTTGGTTCTATAACTCGCGAAATAAAATTCGCGCTACTTCACAACAATCGGTGTGATTTCAACTTGCTTTTGAAAGTCGTTGATGACCTTCATGGGGGGCAAGTCACGACCCAGACGGGTAATCATGCTGAGCGAAAAAGCCGTCGCAAGGCGGGCGCACTCGCGCAGTGACATGTTCTTGCTCAAGCCTGCCACCAGCCCTGCCACCATCGCATCGCCTGCGCCGACGGTGGATTTCACGGTCACTTCAGGCGGTTTGGCGACAAAAGCTTGGTCTTTCTCCACGAACAACGCACCGTCTTTGCCCATCGAAATGACCACGACCGTCGTATCTTCGTTGATGAATGAAATTGCCGACGAATACACACTTTCGATACCATTCAACGATTTATTCACCAGTGCGCTCAGTTCGTGGATGTTCGGCTTGATAATGTTCGGCTTGACCTTGACCGACTCGCTCAACGCCTCGCCGCTCGTATCCAAAACGACTCGGCGCTTCTTGGATTTCAACAACTCGATAATGTCCGCATAAAAATTGGAGGGTAGACCCGATTGGATGTTGCCCGAAAGCACGAAACATTCGCACGCTTCAGACATCGCCTCAACCTGTTCCATCAACTTGGAGATGGCATACTCGCCTGGAACTTGACCTGGCATATTCACATCTGTGGTGACCTGATTAACCTCGTCCATGATCTTGATGTTGACGCGGGTTTCACCTGGCACACGCACAAAGCGGTCTTCGATCCCTTTGCGCTCGAAGTGACGCTCGAACACATCTGCATTTTCTTCGCCGAGGAAACCTGTCACAGCGACAGAGATGCCGTAGTCGGCTAGGAACGAAGCGACGTTCACGCCTTTGCCGCCTGCGTCGTAGCGATAGCCCTGACTGCGGTTCACCGTTCCCAGTTTGAAATGATCTACTGAGATGGTTTCATCCACAGCGGGGTTGACGGTGATGGTGGCGACTTTCATAAAGCGCGCACCTCAGCCACAGTTCGGCAATTCAACGCAGATTGCGCCAATACCTGCAAGTCTTTCAAGGATGCCTTGCGCAAATGAGACTTGATGGTCGGGATCGTCGGCACGGTGATGCTCAGTTCTTTCACGCCCAAACCAACCAGAATCGACGCGCCTTTGATATCACTCGCTGCGCCGCCACAGACCGCCACCCACTTGCCTTCCTGGGTCGCGGCGCGCACGGTCATCTCCACCATGCGCAGCACGGCTGGGTTCAATGCGTCGGCTTGTTTCGCCAACTGCGGGTGGACGCGATCCATCGCGAGGGTGTATTGGGTCAGGTCGTTGGTGCCAATGGAGAAGAAGTCCACCAGTTTGGCGAATTGATCGGCGAGGATGGCGGCGGAGGGAACTTCCACCATGATGCCGAGTTCGATCTTCGGCGCGCCCACTTCAGCGCGGACTTTTTCGGTGATCTCAATGACCTGCTCCACATCTTCGAGCGTGGTGATCATCGGGAACATGATGCGGATATTTGTCTCTTTGGCGGCGCGATAAATGGCGCGCAGTTGCGGCAGGAACAAATCTGGGCGGGCAAAGCACAGACGAATGCCGCGAATGCCGAGGAAGGAGTTATCTTCTTTGGGCAGGTTGAGGTGCGGCACTTGCTTGTCGCCGCCGATGTCAAGCGTGCGAATGGTGAGCGGACGCCCACCTAGCGCCTTGCCCATTTCTACATACACTTCGTATTGTTCATCTTCGGTGGGGGTTTTGCCGCTTTCCAAAAAGAGGAATTCGGTGCGCATCAAGCCCACGCCTTCCGCGCCGTATTCCACCGCTTTCACGGCGTCTGCCACACGGTTGACGTTGGCAAAAATTTCAATGACATGCTCATCCTGCGTCTTGGCGGGCAGAAGTCTTTCGGCATAGTCGGCGCTGAGTTGACGTTTAATTTCTTCGTGCAACTGTTCGGCGCTTTCAATATCTTCGAGCTGCGGGTTGAGATACAACTTGCCGTTGAAACCGTCGAGAATGCAGTTCGTGCCATTTGCAATGTCCAAAACGGTATCACCAGCCGCCACAATGGCAGGGATGCCCATCGCGCGCGCAATGATGGCAGTGTGCGAGGTCGGTCCGCCTTTGGCGGTGACAAAACCCAAAATCAAGTCGGGGTCGAGGTTGGCGGTGTCGGAGGGAGTCAGGTCGTCGGCAACCAAAACGGAAGGAGTGCGCGATGCCGCAGGAGACTCATCTGCAATGCCGAGCATGTGACGCAGCACCCGCTGACAGACATCGCTCAAGTCCACGGCGCGACCCGCAAGGATGGGGTCATCGAGATTCTTCAATTGGTCAATGCGTGATTGCACCGTCTGCTGCCAAGCCCAGGCGGGGTTGTGTTTCTTTGAAATCAGTTCTTCGGTTTCTTTCAAAAGGTCATCGTCGTTCAAGAATTCGGCATGCACCAAAAAGATGGAAGCCTGATTCGAGCCGAGGCGCACCTTCACTTCGTCGTACAGTTTATTCAATTCTTTTTGCGCCGAATCAATGGCGCTCTTGAATTGCTTCTTTCCAAATGTCGGGCTGGTAACCGAGTCTTCGACCACAATGGCTTTGTGCGCGTGCTGGAAAACAACTCCCACCACAATGCCGTCTGAGGCGGGCACACCGTCGGCGTAGGAAACGGTTGAAGTTGGCGACCAGTTCACTCGGTCGAGTTGAGGCGCGTGGGTTTCTTCCTCTTCGCCCAGCCCGCTTTCGATTCCCGCCTTCAACGTTGCCAGCGCTTCATCCGCATCCACGCCTTCAGCAGAGACGCGCACGACGGTGCCTTTGCCTGCGCCAAGTTTGAGGAGATTGACCAGACTCTTCGCATCCACGACGAGGTCACCGCTTCGCACCCGTACCTGGGCTTGATACTGCTTCGCGAGATTCACCAACTCTGTGGCAGGGCGCGCATGCAGACCTGTCGGGTTGATGATGACGGCTTCAAAATATTTTGCAAAATCAGTTGTGTTGGATGTGGAGGTTGGAGCGGGTCGTTCACCCGTGAGGGCTTCGATGATGTCGTTCTTATCTGCCGTGATGGCAAGTTTGGCGGCGAGTTCTTCGTCGGAGACGACATGCGTAAGTTTGCGCAAAATGCCAAGGTGTTCGCCAGATGCGGCGCCGATGCCCACTACAAGGTGGACGGTTTCGCCATCGTTCCATGTGACGCCTTGAGGGACTTGTAGAACGGCGATGCCTGTCTTAAGGACGAGTTCGCGGTTCTCGGGCATGCCATGTGGAATGGCGATGCCATTGGCGAGGAAGGTGTTGGCAACCTTCTCGCGGTCGAACATGCTATCCACGTATCCTGGAGCGATGTTTCCATTTTGAATCAACAAGTTTGCGACTTGTTGGATCGCTTCCTGCTTCGTTTTTGGCGAAGCGCCCAGTTCAACTTGTGTGGGGCTGAGTTCGAGCATGGAACCTCGGGTGAAATCTGTTACCACGAAGGGTCACGAAGGAGCACAAAGGTTTTTTTCTTTGTGACCCTTTGTCTCCTTTGTGGTGGAGAAAAGAGCCTGAAAACTAGTACCAAGGAACTATTACGTGCGGTAGTGTAAACGATTACATTATTCATGTCAAGACTTTTGCAAGGTCAGTCTGTAAAATTGACCGAATAGTTGCAAAATCAGGCTATTTTTCGTCGTTTTCGGAAGATTATGTTACACTACTGACCATTACAACACCGATATTGAGTAATCGTTTTCATTTTCGTTACACCAAAATGGTATAATCCGCCTATGACCAGCATTAAAGATGTCGCCAAAGCCGCAGGGGTATCCACTGCCACCGTATCGCGTGTGTTAGCCAAGAACGCCCCCATCAAACCTGAAACCAGAGACCGCGTGCTCAAAGCCGTAGCGGACTTGAACTACCGCCCGAATTTGATCGCACGAAGTTTGCGTGTGCAAAAAAGCGCCAAGATCGGCTTGGTCGTTTCTGACATTCGCAACCCGTTCTTCACTGCCATCGGTCGCGCCGTGGAAGATGCCGCCTACGAGCAGGGCTACTCGGTGCTGATGTGCAACACAGACGAAGACCCTGATAAAGAAGAACTGTACTTGAATCTTTTGTACGACGAAAATGTGGCAGGTGTGATCTTTTCCCCCACCCACCAGTTCGATATCCACTCGCAGACCTTCAATCAGAAGATGCCTTTTGTGGTTATCGACCGCGCGATCGAATCAAATGATGTGGACATGGTCTTGCTGGATAACGTCTCTGCAGCGTACGAACTGACCGAACACCTCATCAGCAATGGCTACAAAAATCTGGCGGGCTTGTTCGGTGACGCCAGCACTACGGGTCAGGAACGCAGCCGCGGATTTCACAAGGCACTCAAAGACCATCATTTGAATCCTGCCGCGGCGCATTTCATTTCTCCGCGCATCCAGCAGGGTTACGAAACGGCGATGAATTTGCTCAGCCAACCGAATCGCCCCGACGCGATCTTCACCAGTAACAGCATGCTCACAGCAGGCGCCTACAAAGCCGCACGCGACAGCAAATTAAATGTCCCACGCGATGTGGCAGTGGTCGGTTTCGATGACACCACCTGGGGCGCATTGGTCGACCCGCCCATCACGGTCATTGAACAGCCCACAGAAGAGATCGGTCGCACGGCGACAGAGCTGCTCTTCCAGCGTATTCAAGAACCAAGCCGTTCACCCAAGACAGTTATTTTGAAAGGGTCGTTAATTGCGAGAGGGTCGAGCGTGAAAGGCAAGTAAGCAGTGATCAGTGAACAGTTGCCAGTTTGGTTAATTTCTCACGGATGATCTTGGAGTTGTGACGGACATCGGTGGGAAATTTTTTTAAGAAGAGAAAGGTTCGAATCCGCGAGGCTTGGGGGTGATTTTGTGCAAGCGTTTTGAGTTCGGCGATAATCTTCTCGTTGCCCGTTCTCACTCCCTTTTCCAATTCAACCCACAAGACAGGTTTCCCCTCTACACCGACGAGTGCGGTGCGAAAAACTTGTGGATGCGCGTTGAAAATATTTTCAATCTGCTCTGTGAACAACACATCTTCTTTTGTGATAACTCGGTGAGACTTCCGCCCGCAATACCATAGCCTGCCTTCGTCATCGAAGTAGCCCACGTCGCCCATGCGGTGGATTATGTCTCCGCGATATTTGATCTTCGATATTCGATTCGCATCTTCTCTATGGATATACCCCCGCGTCGTGGCTGGACTTTGGACTGTAATCTCGCCAACTACATTTGGTTTCACCGTAAGTGAATCCTGCCATTCTTCGATCGGCTCGTCTGTGATGGGGATAATGCGCACAGTCACACCTTCGATGGGTTTTCCGAGGCAGATGCCTGCTCCGTTCTTTGTCTTCTCTTCCAAGGCAAACACGTCACGGCTCTCGACCTTGGCAATGGGCAGGGACTCTGTCGCGCCGTAGACTCCATAGAGGGAGGTGTTGTCCGCGAGCATATGACGGAAACGTTTTTGCAAGTCAATGGTCGCTGGGGCACCTGCGGTGATGATGCGTTTGAGGGAGGAAAGCGGGTGGTCTCGATACACCCCGTGAAGGGCAGCGGGGCTACTTGACCACCAATTAGCAAGAATTTCTAGCACTACGGGCGAGGCGAACATGTTGGTGACCTTGAATTTCTGAATGGCGCCGATCACTTTGGTAGGGTCTGTTTTGCCTGGGACGGGGAAGCTGATGTCTGGAATCACTGAAGTGACGCCGAGCAGGAGGTCGATCAACGCATAGAGGGGGAATGCGGGAAGGTCAATTTCGTCTGGCGCGATATTGAAGGTGCTTTTCAGCAATTCGAGTTGAGCGGCAAGATTCTCCTGAGTGTAGATCGCGCCTTTGGGTAGACCTGTCGAGCCAGAGGTGTAGATGATGGCAGCGGGGGAAGTGCTGGAAAGTGGAAAGTAGGGAGTGAATGATTTTGGGGATTTCCACTTTCTACTTTCCATGTTTGTAATGCTCAAGTTGTATTTCACCGATTCCCTTCCCCAGCCAAAGATCATTCGCAGAGTATGCGTGAGTGCATTGCCCACGAAAATATCAGGCTTGGATTCTGCGTAGACCTCGCGAATTTTTTTGATTCCTAGGGCAGGCTCCACAAGAATGGGGACGATGCCGAGTTTGAGCAATGCGAGGGCAAAGGGGAAGAAGTCCGCACTGGGGGGCGTTAATAAGGCGGCGGTCATGCCTGGGTTGTAGCGCCCAGTTTCAAGTCCGCGAAGGAAGCGCTGGGTTTTGTCGAAGATATTTTGGTAGGTGAGCGTTATCCACTTGCGGTTATCAAAATATATAAACGCAGGTTTATGCGGATGGGCATGAACATTTTGTTCAAATCGATCAAAGAGATTCATGGTCAAAATTGTATCCCTTTGTTTGGATGTTTGTCAGTGTTGTACGATTATCTTTAGTACTGTGATTGTAGGAGATGGCGTTGCAATAATGATAGTAGGAGGAATTCAAGACTGCGAATGGTTTATGCCGAGCAGGAAAATGCATCTGTGTAAATAATAGGTGCATGAGGGTTCAGGGTTCCAAATAGAATCGGAGGATGAAATGAACGCTAAACCGATCGAACAAACGGAAGCCGTTGAAGATCGCAACGCGATGCTTGAAAAAGCCCTCATTGAAGAATACTTGAAAGAAAAAGGCTATACGTTGGAGGCAGTGAAGCGATTACCTGCGGAACTTGCTGAAAAGCTTTGGAAAGCAGCATCACAATATGCTTCGTTGAAAATGGAAGAAGTGGAAGCTCGTGCACACTTCATCAAAGAATTGCACGATGATTCTTCTCCTCTTACAGAATAATACATACGTTTGTTGAGTTGGGGTGTGGAGGCAGCATGGAAACGATCATAGTTGGGCTGGGTAACCCCATTCTCGGTGATGATGGAGTTGGATGGAGAGTTGCTGAAGATATTCAAAAACAACTTCTACATTTTCTGCCACAAACAGCAGGCAAGATTGATGTGACTTGTCTTTCTTTGGGCGGATTGGGGTTGATGGAAAAACTGATTGGGTATGACCGCACTATCTTGATTGACGCGTTTGAAACCGCGGATCAGCCTGGTTCAATCTTGATTATGAAGTTAAGCGACTTGCCAAGTTACACTGCGTTTCATACACCCAGTACACGAGATGTTTCGCTTCAAAAAGCATTTGAGTTAGGGAGAATGTTGGGGGCAAAGCTGCCTAAAGAAGTTGAAGTGGTTGGAATCACCACCTCTAAGGTACAAGATTTTAGTGAAGAATTATCCCCGCCCATTGCCGATGTGGTTTCTTTTGCTGCACGTATAGTGCTCGACCTATTACAGCAAGTTCCAATCCATAAAGAGCTATATGTATAAAATAAGAACTCCGGCAAATACCGGAGTTCTTATTTTAAGAACAATTTCATTCCTACATGAGCTTTCTTAAAACCCAATCGTTCATAAAACCGGTGAGCATCTGTGCGGGATTCATGGGATGTTAGCTGCATTAAGTATGCTCCACGTTCTTTTGCCCGATTGATCGCATGCCTCATTATCTTTGCGCCAATTCCTTGGCTGCGGAGCTTTGAATCCACACGCACTGATTCGACTTGAGACCTTAATCCGCCTTGGTAACTAATGGAGGGCAGAAAGGTTAGGTGGAGTGTCCCTACAACATCTCCGTTTAGTTCTGCCACGATCAAGTCATGATTTTTATCTGCATCGATTTCATTAAATGCGCGGATATATGTTTCAGGAAGCGGGGTTTCATCTCTTTCACGCTGGCTACCTAAATCATCGTCTGCCAGCATGTGGACGATAGCGGGTAAGTCTTTTATAGTGGCACGGCGAAAGAGAAGCGTTTTGTCCATTATTCTTTTGAGCGGGTCAATTCGATGTATTGCGGGTTGCGACGAAGATAGGCTGCCACATACGAGCACATGGGGATGACACGTAAAGATTTTGCCTTGGCGTAATCCAAACCTGCTTTTGTAATGATGGCAGCAATGCCATGTCCACGAAACTCTATTGGTACACCAACATGGGTCATGACGATTGAATCGCCATCCTCCATATAATCCAATTTGGCGAGCTGACCATTAAGCCTAATCTCAAAGCGGCTTTCCGCTGGGTTATGAATGACTTCCAACTTTTCAGAGTCCACGTATTAGCCTTTCTGCTTTTTACGGGCCATTACGGCAATGTATTCCATGATAATTTTTAACCCTGCAAATACTGTCGCTTCAGAAGGGTCAAGTGACGGAGCAATCTCCACGACGTCCAAACCTACAACCGATAAATCTTGTGTTGACTTAATCAACGTCAGCACATCGCGTGAAGTGAGCCCGCCAAATTCGGGAATGCCCGTACCCGGCGCAACGGATGGATCAAGACAGTCAATGTCGAGCGAAATATGGACGGCATCACAGTCATTTAGGATGTTGTAAACACTATCTGCAATGTGGCGAATTCCGCGTTCGGCAACATCGGCGGCTGTATACACATGAATCCCGCCATTTTCGATTAAGTCTATTTCTTGCTCTTCCCAAGAACGCACCCCTACCATACACACATCATGGGCTTCAATGCCAAAGTCTAAAGCGCGGCGCATGGTGTTGGCATGAGAAAGCCGCGATCCATCGAAGAAATCGCATAAGTCTGGGTGAGCATCAATCCATAAAATCCCGAGGCGCTGATCTTTGTATCGTTCGCGTTGGGCTTGTAAAACAGGGATGGATACAGAATGGTCGCCGCCAAGGATGATCGGCATATTAGGCAGTGCTGCAACTCTCTGACGCACGGTGACAAAATCGGTTTCGGGGTTTTTGATTTCAATATCACCCAAATCGCAAATCGTCATATCTTTGAGGCGAGTACGGTCTTCGCTAAAGGGAGTCAAATGCCTGGACCAGTAACGCAGGCGTTCGGGAGCGAGAGCCGCTCCTTTCCTAGCGCTGGCAAGCCCATCGAAGGGAATTCCAATAATGCTGAAATCGGTCTGTTCGGGGGTGAGGTCCGGGCGGTGTAGGTCGCCCCAGTAGCCGTGTGTACCTTCTTCGGTCATCGTTATGCTCCTTGGATTTGGCTATTTTACCTTTGAAAACTACCCGCATTGACCCCCCTATCGTTTGCCCGTAAAATGCAATTATGCCAAAGAACGTCACCTTTATGGGCATAGCAGGTTTTTACCTCCCCGACCACGACCCTCCAATATGAGTGGCTTTTTTTAATGTTGATATTCTGATCTATTTACAACTAATGGAGGAACCATGAAAACCGAGTTTGTTTCCAAACGCGCGAAGATTTACGCCGATGTTCCCGACGAAAAGTGGAACGACTGGCGCTGGCAGCTTTCCAACCGCCTCAATTCTGTTGAGGATATCGAAAAAGTCCTTCCGCTGACCGATAGCGAACGTAAGGCACTTCAAACCCAGGGGCTATTCCGTGTGGATGTGACTCCCTATTTCATTTCTTTGATCGACCCCAACGACCCGAATGACCCGACCCGTTTGCAGGTCATTCCACGTGCAGAGGAGATGCAAGCCTTTACCGCCATGATGGAGGATTCCCTTGCGGAAGACCGCCACTCTCCCGTACCTGGGCTTGTTCACCGGTATCCTGACAGAGTTCTTATGCTCGTAACGACTCAGTGCGCCTCATACTGCCGTTACTGCACTCGCTCTCGCATTGTGGGGGATCCTGGGCAAACCTTCAAGCGTGAAGAATTTGAGATGCAGATCGAGTACCTCAAACGCACGCCACAGGTTCGTGACGTGTTGCTCTCCGGCGGTGATCCGCTTGTGTTGGCGCCGAAAGTTCTTGAAGAATTGCTTTCCCGTTTACGCGAGATCCCACATATTGAGATTATCCGCATCGGTTCACGTGTGCCGGTTTTTATGCCGATGCGTGTCACACAAGAATTGTGCGATATGCTCGCTAAGTACCATCCTTTATGGATGAATATTCACGTCAACCACTCGAACGAGATTAGCAAGGAACTTGCTGAAGCAACCGATCGCCTCACTCGTGCGGGTATTCCGGTCGGAAATCAGTCTGTGTTATTGGCAGGCGTGAATGACAATGTCCATATTCAACGCCAGTTGGTGCAAGACCTTGTCCGCATTCGTGTACGTCCATACTACCTTTATCAGTGTGACCTTGTGGAAGGTGCTGGTCACTTCCGTACGCCGGTTGCCAAAGGTATCGAAATTATGGAAGGTCTACGCGGACATACCTCCGGCTATGCTGTGCCCCAATATATCGTCGATGCGCCCGGAGGTGGTGGCAAGATTCCGGTCATGCCGAATTACATGTTAAGCATGTCTGACCATAAGGTCATCTTGCGCAACTACGAAGGGTACGTGACCACCTACGAAGAACCGACGGATTACATCCCTGCCAATGCCGCCAAATTTAAGGGTCTCAAACGCCCCGAACCGGGTCAGGGCGGACTTACAGCATTGCTTGATGGCGAAGAACTGTTCATCAAGCCTGAAGGTTTCGACGAACTTCACAACCGTGACGGCATCCAACACCGCTTGAAAGACGATAACAAGTGGAAACCGTTGGGAATTGGCTCTGGTGAGACGGACAACGATTAATACGCCAATTTACAGGGGCTGATATACTTAGACCTGACGGGAGAAAATCTCCGTCAGGTCTATTAAAATTAAGGAGTTTGTTATGCTAAAAAAGACACTCATTTTGCTATCTTTCGCCATACTGCTAGTGGCATGTCTGCCTTCTCAGCAGCCTACGGTCGATGCACAGGCACAGATCAATACCGCTGTTGCCGGAACCATGCAAGTTAATCGCCAGATTGATCAAGCAGTTCAACAGACCGTTGCTGCAAAAGAAGCAGTAGATGCCCCCAAAGCCACTCAAAATATTATAGACATTAACAATCCTGGCTTACAAGTTAATGAAACTGCTACCCCAACAGAAACTCCTTTTGTTCTGGCTTCTCCTACAGCAACAGCCTCTCCTATTCCACCAAAATATTCATGTTCTGTATATAAGAAAAAGCCCAAAGATAATGAGTATTTTAGTAAAGGCGAAGAGTTTGATGTTAAGTTCATTGTCACAAATACAGGGACACGCACATGGCCCACAGGGATTGATTTTAAGTTTGTTGGCGGGACTCAGCTTGCAGCTCCAAAGAGAGTAGAAATCCCAGTCGCGCTTGCGCCTTGGCAAACTTATGAAATTGTCCTTGATGGGAAAGCACCAGCAGAAAAGGGATTCTATGTCATGACCTTTTTTGTCGACGGTCCTATGTGTTATGGCTATATTGCAATCAATGTGAAATAGGAATAAAAGAATGTATAGGCGTAATTACAAAATATTATATTTTTTAATTGGCTTAACCCTAATGTTGGCGTGTGTGCCAACATTAGGACCTGCCCCCGCGCCTATTCCAACATTTGACGTCAATGCCCCACTAACTGCTATTGTAGTAACTGCAAATTCTGCTGCGACCCAAACAGCATTGTTTTTGCCTCCTACTGCAACACCTACAGTCCCTACTAATACACCTTTCCCCACAGCCACACCTTTACCAACTTTCCTTTTTCTTATTCCTACAAAAGAAGAACCTCCTACACAGATTCCACTTGGTAACTCTGATAAAGCATATGAATGTCAGGTTCTTTCAGCTGATCCGCATGACCCGCTTCCTGTCTCAGCCAGTTTTGTTGCTAAATGGCTTGTAGCTAATATAGGAAAGTCTACATGGGACTCTGATAATGCAGACTATCGCTATATAGACGGATATCGCTTTCATTTGCAATCTGCATATGATTTTCCTGTAAGTGTTGCTCCAGGAGTTACAGTTGAATTGACAGTTGATATGCAAGCGCCTCCTACGCCAGGACAGTATTCCACTTTTTGGATTATCTACGTTGGTAAAAATGCTTTCTGTAAAATGCAATTAGATATTACTGTGCAGTAAAACGCATAATTTAGCCTTTAACGAAAAGAGCCCTTACTTGTAAGGGCTCTTTTCGTTATGTATTTTTTAGTCTCGTTTACCTTTGAGTTCGTCGCGGAATATGACGCTCATCACGATACTGACAACACTCATTACCAAACTGCCAAGCAGGGCAGACCAGAACCCATCCACCATGAGCGGAATGCCAAACGATTGACCGATAGAACTGGTCAACATCAACATGACGGTATTAATGACGAGGGTGAACAAGCCCAAAGTAAGAATAATAAGTGGGCAGGTGAGGAACTTGAGCAACGGACGCACAAGCGCATTCAATAACCCCATAATAAGGGCAAGGGCGAGAATGCCTTTCCAATCGCCGAGATAGTCAATACCAGGGATCAGCCACACGGCGGCGTATAACGCAACAGCGTTGATCAGCCAGCGAATAATAAACTTGGTCATTTTTTCTCCTTTCTTTTATATACGCAAAATATTTTACGAAGTTGCCTGCATCCAGATCAATGTGCGGAGGGGTTTGAAGCCTGCAGATTGGATGGCATCGTCGAAGAGACCAGCGGGAAATTCGAGTGAGATATGCGGATAGGAACGAGATAGGTCGCGGCGTGCTTGAATGAGAAGTGCTCTCAACGCCTCTGGGTCGGACCTCTCGCCTGTTGCCGCAAACAGGCTTTCTCCACGCCCAGTCGGAATCCATGAGAGCGTGGCGAGCAAATCGTCTTTGCGGGTAGCCGCCCATTGACGGACATTCACATCGAGGAACATCAAATATAACCAGTTGAGCAGACCCGGCTTGAGTGAGGAAAAACTCCAGTTCATGTGCCAGCTGAGGTTGTCGGGATAGAGGCGGGAAAGCCATTTGAGTTGTGTCGCCCAAAAGCGAGGATATCTGTTTGTGATGGCGATATCCGTTTCCACTTGTTGAGCGTTGGCATCTGTATAGGCTTGCCATGCGGTGCGGCGTGCGCGTTCGACAAAACCAAGCGTTTCATAAAGGTGAATGGCTTCAGGGTTATCGGCACGGACATGTAACCAAATATCATCCACCTTTTTTTCATGTGCATGTTGCATGGCGCGCAGAGTGAGAGCACGTGCAATGCCATGGCGACGATAATCTGGGTGGGTAGCTACATTGGCGATTAGATAAAGGCGATGCTTATTTTGTCGGAACGGCACAAGGCTGACATTACCGACAATATGATGACCTTCTTCCCAGACATAGCCTGTGAGCGGCAGTGAAGTGGACTCTGCTACACGGTTTGCCCATTTGAGGAAAGAGTTGTCATTGCCTGCACGGCGCATGTCTTGCACATATCGCCTGCCATCACTATCCATGGTTGAAGAAAAGCATTGCTCAATAAGATCTGCCACAGCGGGCAAGTCTCGTAGAATGCTCATAGGACGTAGGTTAGGATGATTGTCCGCCCGGGTAGGGACGGTAATGGAGGACATGCTGAGATTATAAGCGTGTTATGGTGTACTTGCTGGTTAATTATGTTACATACCCTGCATGTTACAATCAAAAAGATACGTAGAGAATCATGATGAAAAAGAATTCAATCTTCGCTCAAGATATAGAGCCAAAAATTTTAAGTCATTTCTTTTTGATTTTGACTACAGAAGCCATAGTATGCCTTGTTGTCTTACTAATTCTCCCAAAGTCTGTTGGTAACGCTTGGCTGCTCGGTTATTCACTTAATCGAGTGCTATTAATTTCTATTATGGCATTCATAAGTGTGGCATTGGGGACGCTCGCATTTGGTCTTTGGAAAAGAAATGAATTGCAGGAAAAATTATTTCTTGTACTGAAAAATCTGCGCCAATCTGAAAAGAAACTTGAAATTATCTTAAATGTATTGTCTGTTTTTTTACTTTTACTTGTGTTTTTGCTAGTTTTGTGGGGAGTAACAAAAGATAAATTTTATCTAGCCTACCTGACTCGTTTTGGTCCAGTTATAGTGTTTTTTACATTATTTGTATTACATACCCTATGGCTATTTCTATTGAATTATTCTGGCAATAGAAAAATGCTGTGGTATTGGTCTCTTTTGTTGGGAGGATTCCTAGTCTTTTTGCAAGAGTGGGCTCTTATCATTAATAATAAAATCGATCAGCCGCTTCTGATTGGTTTATTGTTATATACAACATACTATACTCAATTTGTTTTTCGTAAGAATTTTAAATTAGTATCTTGGAAAAGTTGGGTTTTAGCTTCTGTTTTGATATGGATATTAATCTATCTGGAATTCCTTTTTATTCCAAAAGGTTTTTTGCCATATAAACAAATTTTCCTGACGTTTTCGCCTCTTATCATGACGACGTTAGTCGTCATAACAGATATGGTTTATGGTGTATGGACATGGTCTACAAATAAGTTTTGGGCTCGTTTAACAATTTCTGCTCTAGTTCTATTAGGCATAATTTATGCGGGAAAAGCTTACTACAATATTGGAGTAGAACATGCAAAACATGTGAATACTGCTTATGAAACTTTTGATGATGAATTAGCCTACATGAGATTTGTAATAGAAGCTAAAGAAACAAATTTTCGATATACAGGTATACGAAATCAAATGCCGATTTATCCCTATCTTCAGGCTTTGTTTTACGAAAAAGGAATGAGTTTGGATGAACTTTTTGCTCAGGGGAAGCAAGTTAATATTTGGCTGTCGCTTTTGATTCTGGTCATTATTTTCTTTATTGTTTTGAATTTTTTATCTTTGGGTGAAGCAATAAACTTAATCTTAATTATAGCGTTCGGATTATATGCCTTAAAATCCGGTTATTTTATGGCTGAATTGTTGTATTATGCTTTAAGTTTTTCAGCATATTTGGGTATGGGTCTTTTGCTTATAAGACCTTCTTTGAAATTAAGCATTATTACGGGAATATTACTCGGCTTAGGGCATCTTACCAAGGCATCTATACTTCCAGGCTTTCTCTTGTTTGTTGTTATGTTTGGAATAAAACATTTAGTGTTTTATCTTCGGGCGGAGAGGAATAGTTTGAACTTTGAGCCTTTGAAAGATGGCTTCAAACACCTTTTATTGGTTGTTTTCTGTTTCTTAATAATAATTTCTCCGTATATTCTTGAAAGCAAGAAGATATACGGTAGTTACTTTTACAATGTCAACTCTACATTTTATATGTGGTATGACAGTTATGAAGAAGCAATCAATGGAACAATTGCCCATGGAGATGGAAATGGCTGGCCCGATATGCCGCCTGATGAAATACCAAGCCCTAGTAAATATTTTAGAGAACATAGTTTTGCTGATATTGTAGAGAGAATTCGTTATGGCTTGCATTGGCAGATGGAAAACATTACCTATCAGTATAGTTTCTTTAATTATCCCATTTTACTTATTGTAGTTTTTCTTTTTGTAGTTTTGCTGAATCTTAAAGCCAGTGTACAACTATTGAGAGGAAACTGGATTGTGGTCTTGTTTGTTGTTGGATACTTACTGACTTACTTCTCTTTGTATGTTTGGTATTCAGCGATATCCAGTATGTCTAGGTTTTTATTTGCCTTGTACCTGCCTTTGGTCTTTAGTGTGTTCGTCGCAATAAAAAAGTTGACAGGAGAAATAAATCTACCTTTTGTGAAAATGGCGAATGTTCTTGTGTTTTTAATGGTAACCATTGATATTTGGTACTTAGTCTCTTACGGTCCATTCTTTAGAGATTTTGGTAGCTGATCCTTTTGTAGAATATAAGAGCATTTTCGTCTAGGTAGTAAAATACTCATATGCCTAAACTGACGATTAGTGTTGAAAACGCTGAATACCAGATCATTCAAGCCTTGAAATTAAATCGCACGAAACGGCACAAAGCGCAGGAAGCTTTTGTGGAAGGAATTGAGTCTATAAAGCAGGTTGCTAGCGCCGGATTGGAGATTACGCGCATTATTGCTGCGGATGTAGAAAAACTTTCTGCATGGTCACAGAACTTGATTCGAAGTCAGCCAAATGCAAAGCTCATTGAAATGTCTTTCGATTTGTATAAATCTCTGTGTGACCGCGATGAGCCCTCTGAGATTGTTATCACAGTTAAAGTGAACTTTCTCAATTTGGGGAATCTGCAATTACCTTCTAAACCGTTTGTGTTGGTATTCGATCGCCCCAGTGATATGGGCAATCTAGGTTCTATCCTCCGTTCGGCAAATTCGTTCGGGGTGGATGCTGTTCTACTTATTGGTCACGGCGTGGATGTGTATGATCCAAAAGTGATTCGCTCAAGCCTGGGAAGCATCTTTCATTCCACGATTGTAAACATTCAATCTATGCCGGAGTTTGAGGCGTGGATATTGGAACAGAAGCGCAAAAACAAGCTCAACGTCGTAGGAACCGATTCGGTTGGAGAGGTCTCGCTGATGGATCATTCCCTTACACGCCCTGTTGCAGTGGTATTAGGGAATGAAGCCAAAGGTATGAGTGTGGCACTCAAGAATCTATGTGACTATGTTGTGAGTATTCCAGTAGAAGGTGCCGTCAATTCGCTGAATGTGGCGTGTGCAGGGTCGATCATTTTGTGGGATGTATATAGGAATAGCCAAGTATAAAAAACTGCGCGGATAAAGTCCGCGCAGTTTTTTTTATCTATCTAATTAAAATCCTTTTAAGTCTTCTTTATCGAAAAACTGTTGAATGAGTGGAGGCTCAGGCAGGCGTTCACATGCAGATGGGAATTGGGTACAGAAATCAATTTCCTCTTCTGGTTCTGGGGGGATATTATTTACTGAGCACCCCAGAGGCTCATTCCCTTTGGCTTCGAACCCAAAGGGTACACGGCATGTGTTGTCCATGGCGGCAAGACCTTTGAGCGGATAATTGGGGTTGGATTTTGTCGGCGAGCCGGCTTCTGTTTCTGCGATGGCATCATGGAAGTTGTATTCAGCAGGGTTGATTAATTCGTCGCTGGCGGTAACACTCCACATGAAATTCTCATTGCCGTCTTTGAAGAGCCATTTCTTATAGGCGATTTCGATAGCAGGTTTGGTGTCATCGATGAAGCGCACCCATGCCAGATCAGGGTCTTCGGGGTGGATGCTATCGTTCAGGTCAAAGAGCAGGGAGTCGAAGCCATCGCCGTTGGAAGCATCGGGTTTGGCGGCTTGTTCGCTGCCTACGTCTCCATTGGCATCAATAAAGAGAAAGACATTATCAGCAGTGAAATCTGTTTTATAAGGCGGCTGGGTTACAAGGAAAATTTCGGCGCGACCATCGGCGTTCTTATCAAACTCCACACCGTAGAACCCGGTCAAAGACTGGCTGGCAAGATCGAGCCCGACCAGATCGATGCGGATATAAAAGAAGGAGTCGTCGCTGGTGATGGAGAAATCCACGATGTCAAGATCGGGGAGATAGGTCATATCGTTGGCGGTAAAGGGGCGTTCAAAACGATTCTTCTCGAAGTCATCGCCAAAGATCACATCTTTATTTCCAGAGTTTGCACTTTCTTCGTTGTCATGGGCGGAGGCTCGGCTCACCGTACCTTCGGTTGGGATGTCAACATGCACAATTGGTTCTGCAGTAGCTGGGGCAACGTCTTCTGTGGCAGCAGGCACCTCGGTGCTGGCTGTTTGTGGGGCAGCAGCTGGTTCTTCTGTGGGGGTACTTCCACCGCAGGCTTGTAAAATGAAAATTGTAGTAAGGATGAAGGGGAAAAGGCGTTTCATGAGTCTCCTAACGGTATATTGGAGATAATAGTTTATTCTTTTTTGGTGTTACACCCAAAAAAGTAAGGAATAGGATATTACTTTAGTGATGGTCGCCGAAATCTAACACTCTTCTTATGCCGTACTGACAATTCGCCGATACGGCGTTTGTTATAATGCCTGCATTGGGTGGACGATGGACATTGGACGATAGACCATAATACCATGGTCTGCGATCCATGGTCTGTGGTCTACTCGGAGGATACCCCTTATGATGCGATTTGACCGATTTACAGAGAGAGCACAAGAAGCTGCCCAGCGTGCCGCGGAGATCATCCAACGCTATGGGCATAATCAAATTGATACTGAACACATTTTGCTGGCGTTGATCGAACAGCCTGGCGGAGTGATTCCCCAAATTCTTGAAAAATTGAATGTCAGCGCTCAGGCGTTGACCGAGCGGCTGGATGCCACCCTGCGAGCCAGCCCGAAGGCGAATATCTTTGGTGGCGGAGCGGGACAGATTTTCATCACCCCGCGCGTCAAGCGGATTATCGACCTTGCCAACGAAGAAGCTAACCGTCTCAAAGACGAATACATTTCAACCGAACATATCTTTTTGGCGATTCTGACCGAACGCAATACCCCTGCGGCTCGTATTTTGGAATCGGCAGGGTTGACCCGTGACCGTGTGTACGATGCCATTCAAGATCTGCGCGGCGGTCAACGAGTGACTGATCCGCAAGCGGAGACACGTTACCGAACCCTTGAAAAATATTCGCGTGACCTGACGCAGCTTGCCCGTGAAGGCAAGCTCGACCCGGTCATTGGGCGCGATAACGAGATTATGCGCCTGATTCAGATTTTGTCCCGCCGCACAAAGAACAACCCGGTTTTGATCGGTGAAGCGGGTGTGGGGAAGACAGCCATTGCAGAAGGTTTGGCGCAGAAGATCGCCAGCAATGATGTGCCCGAGATTCTATCCGGCAAGAGAGTAGTAGCGCTTGATTTGGGCGCGATGATTGCCGGGTCCAGATTTAGAGGCGAGTTCGAAGAACGTCTCAAAGCTGTGATGGAAGAAGTCCAGCGTGCGAAGGGCGATGTCATCCTGATGATCGATGAGTTGCATACGGTTGTGGGTGCGGGTGCTGCTCAAGGTGCGATGGATGCCAGCAATATGCTCAAACCTGCTTTGGCACGTGGTGAGTTGCAGACCATTGGCGCGACCACGTTGGATGAATATCACAAGCATATTGAAAAAGATGCTGCTCTTGAACGCCGCTTTGCTCCGATCTATGTGGATGAGCCGAGCGTGGAAGATACCATCAAGATGTTGCATGGCTTGCGTGACAAATATGAAGCTCATCATAAAGTTCGTTTCTCTGATGAAGCGCTTTCTGCTGCGGCTCACTTGGCGGTTCGTTATGTGACCGATCGTCACTTGCCCGATAAAGCCATTGACTTGATGGATGAAGCCGCTGCAAAATTGCGCGTGGCATTGTATTCCATGCCGCCTGATTTGAAGGCATTGAAAACTGAAATTGACAAACTGGCTGCGGAAGAAGAACAAGCTGGTTTGGAACGTGATTACGAACGCGCAGCTCAAAAGAAGGCTGAACGCTTACGCCTTGAACAAGAATACAGTGGCAAGCGCGATCAATGGGAAGCCGAACATCACCTCGACGAAGTGGTGGATGTAAATGACATTGCTGCGGTTGTCCATCAGTGGACGGGTATTCCAGTCACGCAGATGCTTGAAACTGAATCAGAAAAACTCTTGCACATGGAAGCGCGTTTGCATGAACGCATCATCGGGCAGGAAGAAGCCATTCATGCTGTGTCTGATGCTATTCGCCGCGCGCGTTCTGGTTTGAAAGACCCGGCTCGCCCCATCGGTTCGTTTATCTTTATCGGACCTTCTGGTGTAGGAAAGACCGAACTTGCCAAAGCTCTCGCCTGGTTCATGTTCGATGATGAAGACGCATTGGTGCGTGTGGATATGTCTGAGTATCGCGAACAGCATACTGTCTCGCGTCTCTTTGGCGCGCCTCCCGGATATGTCGGCTACGAAGAGGGCGGTCAACTCACGGAAGCTGTCCGCCGCAGACCGTACCGCGTAGTGCTATTCGATGAAATCGAAAAAGCTCATCCCGAAGTTTGGAATGCCTTGCTCCAAATTTTGGATGATGGACGCCTGACCGATGGTCAAGGTAACGTGGTGGATTTCCGCAATACGGTTCTCATCATGACCTCAAACTTGGGTACTGAATACGTGAGAAAAGGCGGCACCTTGGGCTTTTTACCGGGCAAAGCCGATAGCTCTGACCGCGAAGCGCATGATAAGATCGACAAGGCGCTTAAGGCTGCCTTCCGCCCTGAGTTCCTCAACCGCATCGATGAGATCATTATGTTCTCACCGCTTACTGTGGAAGAGATGGAACACATCGTTATCTTGCAGATGAAGGAAGTGCAAGATCGTCTCAACGACCATAACATCACGGTTCAACTGACCGACGCGGCTCGTTCGTGGCTGGCGAAGGAAGGCTACGACCCAGCCTTTGGTGCGCGTCCGCTGCGTAGGGCGATCCAGAAGTATGTGGAAAGTCCGCTTTCGGTGGAGTTGCTGGCTGGTAAGTTCAAAGATGGTGCCGAAGTAGTTGTGGATGTTGATGCGCAGGAGAATAAGATTGTCTTTAGTACATCGGCTCCAACAAAGAAAAAGAAATCGAAGCAAGAAGTAGATGCGTAATAAAAAAGTCCCTCGAATTTATTTCGAGGGACTTTTTTGTACTATTGCTAATACAAGATCAAGAAGTTTTTGAAAGCGGACTCAACTAGTTTTGCGTCGCCTGAGATTTTCGCGCGTTGCATGCCTTCTTCAAACGAGTACCGACCTGAGACGAATATGTTGAAATCCAGTGCGTCCATTTGGAGCTCTGCAACGGGAGAACCATTTCCAACCTGCCATGTTCCGCCAGCGACGCCTGTCAGCACTAAATTGATCGCATGACCATTGAGACGTTTTTTTAGTTTTTTCGCCGTATCCAAAACGACAAGCTCCACGATACGCCCATCATGTTCACGCGTTTGCTCAAAGGAACGGTTGGTAGCCCGGCATATATCCAAACGATGCATCCATGTATCACGGCTGTGAATGACCCACATTAGATGACGAATTGGCATGAAACCCCCAACAGGGTGCGGCATGGCAATCCATTTGATGGCATTGAAGCCGTATGCCCAATTGTGGATGGCTACTGCTCCGACTTGTTTTAATTCAGTGATCAATTCAGAATGAGTTTTATTCTTGCGTTCTCTCACTTGCAACTCGTTGATGGCATCTTCGGGTAATTGACCTTTCTTGGGAACTTGGGAATATTGTCTCATCATCTCGCGTAAGCTTACACCACTTAAGTATCCGCCTGCTTGATGCGCCACCATGTCATGAACGTTCCATGCTGTGCATGCTGTAGGTTTTGACCAATCGTCAGCGTGGAGAGACTCGAGCAGGTGCAAGAGCCGCTCAAAGGCTTCGGTCATGAGCCGATGGGCTTCATCCGCATTGATAGTGGGGATAGTTTCAGTTCGGGCGATGTTTGATGTCGAAAGGATGGCGGTCATTTGTTTTCTCCTTTGGCGGGCATAGAGGTCTCAAAGAGACGCACAAAAGTAGGGATAAGAGAACCGAAACGTCCCTGCCCAATGGGAAGTTGCGGCTCGTTGGCAAGATGCAAAGCCGTGAGACCGTGAGCGACTGCAATGACCATATCCACGATCTGTTGGGCGGTGAGTTTTGTATCGAATTTGTTCTTAAATTTTTCTATCCGCGCGTAGGTGTTATTAAGGATGCCAAAACTGAGTTCGAGGCTTTCTTTGGAGGGCACAAAGCCGGGAACCGGACGCTCAAAACATAGTTGATATAGCTCCGGGTTTTCTAATGCAAAGGACATATAGCATTCGATGGCAATCCGAATCTCATCATGTGGCGTCTTCGATTGTTTTAGTGCTTCTTGATGTTGGGTGTTATATAGGTTGAACCCCAAACGAAAGAGCGCATCATAGATTTCCATTTTGCTGTTGAAGTAGTTGTAGAGTGATGGGGCTTGCATGCCCATACGCCGTGCCAATTCGTGCATGGATAGGGCGGCGACCCCTTCTTCACGCATGATCGCACGGGCGGTATCCAAAATGGTCGCAGTAGTGGCTTCACGGTTTCGTTGAACGCGGGGGGAGGTGGGTTGTGTTTTCTTCATTTTTTCTAATATTATTAGTTTTTTCTAATTATATTAGTTAAACTGCTTTTGTCAAGAGATTGGCTCACTATTACCCCTAAAGTCCTAATCCGTTTTTTAGCGGATGGCGGTATCATCGAACAACCTTTTAGGAGAGAGGAACATTCATGGATAATCTTGAAAATAAATCATCTGGCGGCATGACAAGCATCATCGTAGGAATTGTTGTGCTGTTATGCTGTCTCTGTCTTTTGGCGGCAGGGATTGGTGGATATGCCTATTACACATTTATGCAGTCTGGCAGCACTGGACCAATTGAAGTTTTTGGTGACCCTATTGCGCCAGATAACAATCCGACTCAGCCCACTGAACCGACTGAATTGGTTCGCCCGTCGGTCGATTCGATCTCATCAGAAACTGTAGAAACGTTAGAAAATACTACTGTCCCTGAAAATGACCCGCGTGTTTTGGCGTGTCGTCTGGACGGGAAATGTGGTGTCCCTGAAGTAATGGCGACTTCGGCATCTCCGCGCTCGGTGGGGGAACAGCAAAACTTCTGGGTACATGACCTCGATACGAATGAGAATAACGAGGTTCAAGCAACCTTGCGTTACATCACGCCGCACGTCTATTTCTGGGTGCAAGATGGCTTGGATATTGACGAAGGCGAAATGAAAAAATTGGTGGATACATTTGAAAACCAAATGTACCCCACCAACCGTGAATTCTTCGGCAGTGAATGGTCACCGGGTATTGACGGTGATGAACACATTTACATCCTGTACTCTCGTGGGCTCGGTTTCTCGGTTGCTGGTTACTTCTCATCTTCCGATTCCACACACCCCATGATCCAGGAATATTCGAATGCACATGAGATGTTCCTGTTCAATGCAGATAATACTCCGCTTGGCGGCGATTATGCCTATGCGGTTTTGGCGCATGAGTTCCAGCACATGATCCACTGGAACAACGACCTGAACGAAACCTCTTGGTTGAACGAAGGTTCTTCGGAATTGGCGGTCTTGCTCAACGGGTATGAAACTGGCGGTTTTGATACGCTTTATATTTCAGACCCAGACCTGCAATTGAACGACTGGCCCAATGACCAAGGCGCTACGTCACCGCATTATGGGGCGGGCTTCCTTTTCATGACGTACTTCCTCGACCGTTTCGGTGAAGAAGCCACCCAAGCGCTTGTGAAAGACCCAGCCAACGGGTTGGATAGTGTGGACGATGTCTTGCAGCAAATTGGCGCGACCGATAAGTTGACCGGTCAGCCGATTACGGCAGACGATTTCTTCATGGATTGGGCATTGACGAATCTTTTGCTCGACCCGTCCATTGCGGACGGTCGTTATGTATACAACAATTATCCGGCGGCGCACCGCGCTTCTGCAACCGAAACGATTTATAACTGCCCGCAAGAGCCGCTTCTGCGTGATGTTCACCAATATGGTGTGGACTATATCGCCATTGAATGTGCTGGCGACTTTACCATTAACTTCACCGGCTCTACCGTGACCGGGCTTTTGCCTGCTGACCCCTATTCTGGGGACTACGCCTTTTGGTCGAACAAGGGCGATGAGTCCAACATGACCTTGACGCATGAATTCGATCTCACCAATGCCAGCGGACCGGTTGATTTGTCCTTCCGCACTTGGTTTGATATCGAAGAAGATTGGGATTATGTCTACGTGGAAGTCTCTGAAGACGGCGAGACTTGGCAAATTCTCACGACCCCTTCGGGCAGAGGCACAGACCCAAGCGGCAATTCGTATGGTTGGGGCTACACGGGCGTTTCTGGCGATTGGATCGAAGAGAAGGTTGACCTTTCTGATTACGCTGGTAAGAAAGTCTTTGTCCGCTTTGAGTACATTACCGATGCCGCGGTCAATGGAGAAGGCTTCATGGTAGATGATGTCAAGGTGGATGCAGCAGGCTATTCGTCTGATTTTGAAGCGGATGATGGCGGTTGGGTGGCTGAAGGATTCGTACGAGTCCAGAACGTCCTCCCGCAGACCTTCAAGCTGGCGCTCATCAAATCTGGCGATGACAGTGTGACGATGATCCCAGTTAACGCAGACCAGACAGCAGAGATCCCGGTTTCGTTGAAATCTGGTGAAACAGCTTACTTGGTTGTAACGGGCACGACCCGTTTCACACGTGAGCTGGCGACCTATCAGATCGAGATCCGTTAGGCTTTTCTGAAATTTCTACATTGACAGCCGCTATAAAAGCGGCTGTCAATTTTTTTAAGGCGGAGATTGTCTTGCAAAATTGCAATTTTTGTCTCGGACATCCTGCCGTATAATTTTGCAATTCCATGATGACCCAAAGCGGAAATCCTTCTGGTAAGCGAAAGACGATCGCCGTCCTCGGCGCACAACTCAGCCGAGTATGGGGCAGTGAGTTTATGGCGGGCGTGTTGGACGCCGCTCATGCTGTGGATTTCAATGTTGTTTCATTTGTAGGTGGGAAACCTTCTGTGCTTCAATCTCACGATGGACATTCTTACGGTTTATACGATCTCATTAATCCCGATCAGATAGACGGCGTTTTGCTTTCAGCCGATATTGCCCACGGGCTTTCACGGGATGCGCTTCAAAAGTTTGTTGAATTTCTTTCGCCTTTACCGGTTGCTTCGTTTGCCGTGCCAAGCAAGGGCATTCCTGCTGTAATCGCAGACAACGATAGCGGTATGCGTGCGATCGTACGGCACTTGATCGAAGACCATAATTATCAACGCATCGCCTTTGTCCGTGGACCGGTGGGTCAGGTAGAGGCGGATCAACGCTATCACGCCTTTCTGGATGAATTAAAAGCTCATAATATCCGTTTCGATCAGCATTTGGAATTAGAAGGTGATTATTCCACTGAAAGTGGACGTGCCGCAGTGCGGACTTTGCTCGATGAACGCGGTATGGTAGTGCAAGCCATTGTCGCTTCGAACGACCGCATGGCGTTTGGTGTGTTGGAAGCTTTGCAACAGAGAGGTATTACCGTACCCGATAAGGTTGCGGTAACGGGCTTCGATGATGTTAGCGAGTCACAATCCATGGGGGTGCCTTTAACCACCGTGCGCCAATCGTTTTATGATGCAGGCGCAAAGACCTTTGAGCTTCTCCTAAAACGCATCAATGGTGAAGAAGTGGATGACATCAATTTATTGCCATCCAGCATTGTGGTACGTTGGTCTTGTGGTTGTTTGCCAGAGAGTATTCATCGTGCGGTTGTGTTGCCGCGTGAAGTAGCGCACACCGGCAGGCTTGAAAACAAACGAGTGAAAGCCATTAATGCCCTGCTTGCGGCAGCAGGCGTGCCTGAAACTACACCTGATCGCGATGCCTATGTTGAAAATTTTGGCGTTGCATGGGATACCTTCCTTTACAGTTTGCGCGAAACCGATAAGAGTGATGCTTTCTTACGGTCTATTCAAGGCATGGTTGAAATCCTTCAGAAGCATGGCTATGACTTCTATACCTGGCAAAATGTGATCTCTACTTTCCGTAAATATGCGTTAGGCGGTATTTCAAGCACAACCACAACATTGCGTGCTGAAAACCTCTTCCAGCAGGCGCGTATGTTGGCGGGTGAGTTGTCGCAGCGGGCTCAGGCGTATAACCGGCTTCAATATGTAAAACAGGAAGAACTGCTCAACAACTTTAGCTTTTCCATGGCATCGGCAGTTTCGTTTGATGATATTGGTGATGCTATTGCAAGACATTTCCCCATTCTCGGTATTGAGCGTTGGTATGTGATGTATTACGGCGAGACGGACGATGCGCCGGGGTCGATCTCTTCTCCGCCGCCGCAAAGTTATCGTTTACTCATGCAATATGACGATAAACGCTTCACCATGCCGGATGATCGGTCTCGTCTTGCAACGGGGCGCCTTGTGCCACGCGGAAAGACCCCCGAAAAGCGTCGTTACGATGCGGTGGTCATGCCGCTTTCTTTGGCAACAAATCGTTTTGGGTTTATGTGGGCAGAAATGGGACCCAATGATTGGGATATTTACGTCCGCGTGCGAAACTTGCTTTCAAGTGCGCTCTTGCGTACGATGTTGGTTAATCAACGTGAGCAAGCCAAACGTGAAGTGGATCAACTTTATGCGGCGGAACAGGCGCGGCGTCATGGTGCTGAGACGTTGGCACGCTCGATGCGCCAATTATCCTCACTAAAAAATGTTGAACAGTTACCAGAACAGATTCTGGAACAATTGAGTCAAGCCTTGCCGTATGACCGTGGCGTGCTTTTCATGGAAGATGTAAATGGTGAGCCGCAAATTCAGGCACACCGTGGTATGCCAGCTAATGCAGACATGGCGTCGTTTCGTTTGGGAATGAATGGTAGTGATTTTTACACGACTGTTTCACGTAAAGGTGAGACCCTTGTGGTGAGCGATGTCAACGCGGTTGAAAATTGGTCTCAACCCGAATGGCTTGTCCGTGATCGTTCCTGGATGGGCGTGCCTTTATACCTTAAAGATAATGTCATCGGGCTCTTAATGGTCAGCCGTGCTGATAAACCATTTACTCACGATGATGGTTTGCTAGCTACAACATTTGCTTCTCAAGCAACCGTTGCTTTGGAAAACGCCCGCTTGTATCATGAAGTGACTGGCATTAATCAAATGATGGAACGTATGGTTTCTGAGCGTGTTGCTGAACTAAATGAAACCTATAAAACACTTGAGAAGCATGATAAGAACAAATCTGCATTTATTCAGGTGGCAGCACATGAACTGCGCACACCTCTGACTGTGGTGAAGGGTTTTCTCGGTATGTTGCAAAACGATGCAACCGTCCGTGGAAATTCGATGCTTTCTGATGCGGTGGAAGGGGTATTGCGTGGCACGAACCGTTTACATCAAATTGTAAATAGCATGCTGGATGTGGTGCGCCTTGAGAATCAAGTGATTACGCCGCATTTGGAAGCGGTGAGTTTAGGATTGATCCTACGCCTCATCCACAAAGATTATGTAGATGACCTAGCGTCTCGCAACTTAACCTTTACATTAGATGATTCGGTAAAAACGATCCCTCCCATGCTAGCGGACTCTGAACTAGTGAAGAAGGCACTGGATCAAGTTATCGTCAATGCTATCAAATTTACACCCGATGGCGGCTCGATTTACATCTCAGCTTGGGTGGTAGAAGATCCCAAGCGTGGCAAGATGGCAGAGATCGCGATCAAAGATTCTGGGATTGGTATTGACCCTGAACACCATAAAGTTATTTTTGAAAAGTTATACCAGATGGGTGAGGTGCAATTACATTCATCCAGCCGAACCAATTTTAAGGGCGGTGGTGCCGGGTTGGGACTTGCCATTGCCTCTGGTATTGTCCGTGCGTTGCAGGGAACGATTTGGGTGGAAAGCCCTGGCAAAGATGAAGAGAAATATCCAGGCAGCACCTTCTTCATCCGCTTGCCGTTGTTGAAGGAATAACAAAAACGCGCTCCATATAGAGCGCGTTTTATTTTCTACTTTATCTTTTCTCTAAAATCATAAATCCCATCTTTGACAGACCACTTCGCCTTGCAGGAAGGGCAAAATACATGGCCTGTTTTCTCTTGTAACCCTCCATTATTACATTCGGGGCACTTGAAGAGGTCAATGACATTTAGCGGAATATTTGCACTGGAGACACCGGGCAAAACTGCTTTTACGAACACACTTGGGGTGAGTTGGAAGAGCGCACCTGTTGGCTGAAAGAGACCATCTACAGCGGCGAGCAGTTTAGAAGGAATCGTTCGCTTGAGCAAACCAAGTCGAAAATGTGAAACGGTTAAGGTCTTTTCGATATTGAACCCAAGCGTCTCTAACCACTGACGAATAGCCTTGGGATGAAAATCAAAATTTAGTTTGACGAATTCCACCGGCTCCAACGTGAACGGACTCCATGCCTGCTTGCCCAACCAATAGCGCAAGATTGCCTTGAGGTTGAGTTTATTGGCGAATTCAAGAATAAAGGTTGCCCTAGGTTGCAAGGTTGCCTGAATTTGACCTAACGCCTTTGGCGCATCTGCCATATGATGCAAAACGCGGATCATGGTTGCGCCATCGAACAATCCAGCGTGGAAGGGGAGGCGGTAGACATCCGCAGCGACGTAAATGTATTTGTCGGAGCGACCCAGCCTCTCTTGAGCTTGAGCGAGTTGAGTAGTTGAATAATCCATGACTACTATGCGGTCAAAACCGGCATAGCGTGGCGTGTTGCGTCCGGCACCGGCTCCCACTTCCAACATCAACTTGCCGCTTTTGGGCAACATGCGTCTTAATGCAATGGCTTCAGATTGGTCTTCGTAGGCGCGTCCGCCTTGATCCCAAAAAGATTGCTGATAGTCGGAGCCTTCATAGTTACAAACAGGAGGAGTATTGGTCATAATTCTGTTCTTTTTGTGTTTAAAAAATTAGTAGTCGAGCCGTCAGATTGTACCCGACTACTCGACTACCAAACAAATGAACTGAAAAATTAGCGTCCGATGGCTCGGTAGGTGAAGCCCATTTCTTTCATACGACCGGGCTCGTAGATGTTACGACCATCGTAAATGACCGGGGATTTTAGTAAGCCCTTCACTTTGTCGAGGTCGAGTTGTTTGAACTCGTTCCATTCGGTGATGATCATCAACGCATCGCAGCCTTCGGCAAGTTTGTAGGGTTCATCGTACATTTCCACAGCCGGGAGGATGGGGCGTGCCACACTCATGGCAACTGGGTCATATCCGCGGACCTTGGCGCCAGATTCGATTAACTCTGCAGAGATATCAATGGAAGGCGCGTCGCGCATGTCGTCGGTATTGGGCTTGAAAGCCAAACCAAGCAAACCAATGGTCTTGCCTTTAAGGCTGCCACCGACCATATTTTCCACAACCTTCACAGCTTCTTTGCGGCGATCATAGTTGACATCCATCACGCTGTTCAGAATCTTCGGCTCGAGTCCCTTTTCTTTTGCCATGAAGGCGAGGGCTTCTACATCTTTGGGGAAGCAGGAGCCACCCCAGCCGAGACCTGCATCAAGGAAGTGACGTCCGATACGGGCATCATAACCCATGCCTGCAGCTACTTCTTTTACATCTGCGCCGACGCGTTCGCACAAGTCAGCCAGTTCGTTGATGAAGGAAATCTTTGTGGCGAGGAATGCATTGCTTGCGTACTTGATCATTTCTGCAGTGCGTAAATCGGTGATGACGATGGGTGCGCGCAAGGGCAAGTGTAATTGAGCGACCTTGTTTGCAGCGTCACGGTCCAAGGAACCGATCACGGTGCGGTGCGGATTCATGAAGTCACCGATGGCGGAACCTTCACGTAAAAATTCAGGGCAGGAGACTACTGCAAACTCGATAGGCTTGGGCTGGGCACCCTTCACGATATCAGCAACCCAGTCACCGGTCCCGATCGGAACCGTGGATTTGTTGATCAGGATCAATGGTGCGGTCATGTTTTTCGCAATGGAAGTGGCAGCGGCTGCTACATATTGCAAATCAGCAGACCCATCAGACCCAGAAGGCGTACCCACAGCAATGAAGGCGTATTCTGCACCTTTCAGCGCTTCTGTATAGGAGCTTGTGAACGTAATACGCCCTGCTTTTACATTGCGTTTGACAAGTTCATCCAAGCCGGGTTCGTAAATGGGCATAATGCCCTTTTTGAGATTGGCAACGCGTTCTTCATTGACATCCAAGGCAACCACGCGGTTACCTAAATCGGCAAAACAGGCAGCGGTCACGAGACCGACGTAGCCCACGCCGACGACACAAATTTGTTTCATGGTGTATTTCCTTTTTTGAAGATTTGGCTCTTTAATATGAGACTTTGTATATTGCTATAAGCCATTTATTTTCCCTAGCCTGATTTATACTTTTTGAATCCAACTCTTAACGGTATCCAACAAATCGATCAGGTCCATGGGTTTGGTGATGTATTCATCGCAGCCTGCATCGAACGCACGTTTGCGGTCACTGGGCAGGGCATGAGCAGTTAGGGCGATCATAGGGATGGAAGATATGGCAGGGTCGCTTTTGATCAACCGCATGGCGGTCCAACCATCCATTTCAGGCATGGAAAGGTCCATAATGATCAAGTCTGGGCGTTGTTTAGTGGCAGCATTGACGCCGTCTCGTCCATTCATAGCAAGGAAGGTTTCAAAACCGTTCTTCTCCAGAATAAAACGTACCAGCTCGTAGGTATCCATATTATCTTCAACAATAAGAATGCGTCCTGCGCTCATGCGCTTAAATATACTACAAAGTAGGTTGCGATAGCCCAATATTTTTACAATGTATAATCACCTTATGCGCCTGCTATTTGTCACAGATGCCCGTTCCCCCATCTCAAAAAACTGGATTCGTCATTTTATCGAGCGCGGGGACGAGGTTTTTATCGCTTCTACTTTTGAATGGGACGTGGAGGGCATCCCCTCCGAACGGACAGAATTCACTCCTGTAGCATTTAGCTCTGCTAAAAAACGTACCTCTGCCCCCTCCACCGCCTCTTCCCGGACCCTGAGCCTGCGCACCAAAATTCGGCAGTGGCTTGGTCCTGTTACCATTCCCGCTGCCGCGTTCAAATTGCGGGCTTTCATTAGGGAAGTCCAGCCAGATATTGTTCATGCCATGCGCGTTCCTTATGAAGGCATGTTAACCGCCGAAGCTCTGCAGGGACTCAAGGCTCACCCTACATTTCTCGTTTCCATTTGGGGCAATGACTTTACCCTGCATGCCCCATCTACACCGCTGATGAGGTATTACACTCGCAAGGTGATGAATTCTGTAGATGGTTTGCATGCAGATGTAGAGCGGGATGTAAACCTAGCGCATGAATGGGGCTTGAGAGTAGAGAAACCTACGTTGGTGACACCCGGTAACGGCGGAATTAGAAGCGATGTTTTTTATCTGCCAAAAGAGTTGGTGAAAAGCCCAATTATCATCAACCCGCGTGGAGTGAGACCCTATGTGCGGAATGATTCGTTTTTTAAGGCGATACCCTTGGTTCTGGCAAAATATCCTGATGCGAAGTTCTTATGTGTAGGTATGCAAAATGAGCCGCAAGCCATGGGGTGGGTGCAAGAGTATGAGATTGAAAATTCTGTGGAGTTGTTGCCTGCCTTCTCGCATGAAAAGATGGGAGAGGTGTTTCGCGGTGCACAGATCGTGGTTTCCCCCAGTATTCATGATGGGACGCCAAACACGCTGATCGAAGCCATGGCGTGTGGATGTTTCCCCATAGCAGGTGACCTTGAATCCATTCGTGAGTGGATTTCACATGGGCAAAACGGTTTGTTGTTTGACTCAAACAACTCGCAATCGATAGCTGATGCAATGTTATTAGGGCTAGAAAGAGAAGACCTGCGCACCGAAGCCGCAGGTCTGAATAAGAAAATTATCTCTGCACGTGCAGAGTTTGGTACAAATATGAAAAAAGTGGAGAAGTTCTATTCGGTCTTAAGAGGTGTGAACTAGAATTCTTCTCTTGATGAGCGAAGAGACTCTAAGTGATTGCGTAATTCAATGCGCCGGGCATCTGCCGAGTGCCGCACATCATTGAGAAAGTTTTGCCCACGGTCGCGGAGTTGTCCACGTAGGCGTTCGCCGGATTCAGGGGCGAGAAGAAGAGCAATGACAGAGCCAACTAACGCGCCGGTAAAGATGCCGATCAAAAAGCCAAACATTCTGCGCATGGAATTTCTCCTTGAAAAAAGTCGTTGTGATGATTGAATTATACATCTGAAAACAGGTTGAAAAAGCAGGTCACGCGAAGCGTGACCTGCTTGATTTAACTCCACTTCCAGGTGGTGCCGTCTTTGCTGTCTTCGATGGTGACGCCCATCGCTTTGAGCTGGTCGCGGATCTCGTCGGAGCGCTTCCAGTTTTTGTCTTTGCGGGCTTGGGTGCGTTCGGCGAGGAGGGCTTCCACTTCGGCTTCTTTTTCGCTGGAGCCTTTTTTCTCTTCAAGTTTCAAGCCAAGTACACCAGCCAATTGTTTGAAGGTGTTTTGAGCAGGTGCAAGCTGTTCGGAGGTCGCGCTGTTATCGCGGGCGGTGTTGATCGCTTTGGAAAGTTCGAACAAGGCGGCGACGGCACCGGCGGTGTTGAAGTCGTTGTCCATGGCTTCGGTGAAGTTGGTGGTAGCGGATTCGATCGATGCGGACAAGGTATCAGCGTTTAGTCCGCTGGCAGAGGAGGAGGCAGGCTTGAGCGCGGATTTGAGGCGCTCGACGTTGCGTTCGGCGGCATCCAGTGTTTCGTCGTTGAACATCAGCGGGGCGCGGTAGGTTCCGTTCAAGACCAACATACGCATCACGTCAGAGGAACGTTTGGAGAGGAAGTCTTTGATGCTGATGATGTTGCCCAAAGACTTGGACATTTTCTCACCGCCGAGTTGCAGCATGCCGTTGTGAATCCAGTAGCGTGAGAATTCTTTGCCGGTGTAGCTTTCGCTTTGGGCGATCTCGTTTTCGTGGTGGGGGAAGATCAAGTCGTTGCCGCCGCCGTGGATGTCGATCTGTTCGCCGAGTTCGGCGAGGTTCATGGCGGAGCATTCGATATGCCAGCCAGGGCGACCTTTGCCCCAGGGGCTGTCCCATGAGATTTCGCCGGGCTTGGCAGATTTCCAGAGCGCGAAGTCCATGGGGTGTTCTTTTTGTTCGCCGATCTCAATGCGCGCACCGGCTTGCATATCTTCGAGTTTGCGACCCGAGAGGCGACCGTAATCATCGTCGCTGTTCACGCGGAAGTAGACATCACCATTCTCGGCGGCGTAGGCGTGACCTTTTTGGATGAGCCCTTCGATGAATTGGATGATGAGCGGCATGGTGGTGCTGACCTGCGGATTGGAAGTGGCAGGCAGCACGTTGAGGCTTTTCAGGTCGGCGGCGTAATCGGCGATGTAGCGCGCTGAAAGTTTGAGAGGGTCTTCGCCGAGTTGGTTGGCGCGATTGATGATCTTATCGTCCACGTCGGTGTAGTTCATGACGTGCTTGACGGCGTATCCGCGATATTCAAGATAGCGGCGGACAATGTCGAACACAATGGCAGACATCGCATGCCCAACATGGGCATCGTTATAAACTGTAACGCCACAGACGTACATTTTGACTTTGTTCGGTTCAAGGGTTTGGAATTCTTCGGTTTTGCGTGTGAGGGTGTTGTAAATTTTCAACATGTTTGTTTTACCACCAAGTGCCATGCCCTAAGGGCTTGAGATCACAAAGGAATTTTTAAGACGGTTGTATTTTACCGCATTGGAACAAAAAAACAGGACGCTTCACACGTCCTGTTCACTGACTACTCGTCCCTTATCGCTTATTACTTGTTTTTAGATCTTTTGCTGTTCTCTTCATCTACACGTCCGAAGATCATACGTCCGGCTGCTGTCTGAAGGACTTTGGTGATATTTACTTCCATATACTCGCCAATGAAATCGCGTCCATTTTCGACCACAACCATCGTACCGTCGTCCATGTAGCCCACGCCTTGTCCGTGTTCCTTGCCTTCTTGCATGATGTTGATGCGCAGGAGCTCGCCGGGCAACACTACCGATTTAACTGCATTGGCAAGCTCGTTGATATTGAGCACGGTCACGCCTTGCAGTTCGGCAACACGGTTCAGGTTGTAATCGTTGGTGAGAATGGGACTCTTGAGTTGCTTGCCGAGTACCACGAGTTTATCGTCCACTTCGCGGACGCCATCCACGTTGATGTCCGAGATGCGGACGAGGATGTTAGGCAGTTTCTGTAATTCAGCGAGCACTTCCATACCGCGCCGCCCACGTTGACGTCGCATTCCATCGGGAGAGTCTGCGATATATTGCAATTCGTTCAACACAAAGCGCGGAATGAGTAATGTACCAGGCAGAAAACCGGTCTTGGCAATATCAGAAACACGTCCATCAATGATGACGCTGGTATCAAGCAATATATTGCGATTGAGATTGCTCCAAGAAGAGCCACTCCCGCCTTCGCTGCGTCCGCTTAGGGCGCTCAGCAACCCCATAATATCTCCCTGACGCATCACAAAGAGAGCCACACCGAAATATGAGAAAATCAATACGCCGATGAAAGGAAGAATTTGGCTAAACGGTTGTGGAAGCATAGAAAGCGGAAATGCTAACAAAGCCGCAATCAACAAACCAACAATGAGACCTGTCAACCCAGCGAATAGGCTTTCTGCGGTCATTCGTCCTAATAAAGAACGGATGGCGCGCGCGGGGCGGGTGGTAAAGTATGGAGTCAGTACCAAACCAGCTAAAGCACCGACCAGACTAAACACAAGAATAGTACGAACTGCATCTTCAGGGGTAAATCGTGAGAGGTCATACCCCAAAAATCCACCTGAAATAGCTAGAACGATCATGCCAATAATACGAAGAATAAATTCAAAACTCATCATAACTCCTGAATAAATAATAATAACCATGTCATCATAGCATGGCTGGCATCCTCCGTCAATTGTCGAGTAAGAATGGTTAATAAAATTGATATAATCCTTTCAGCTTTCCCCTTTCATTTTCAAAAAAACATATGAGACTCTGCTAATAATGCCAAATAAAAATATCAAAGCTGTTCTTTTTGACCTTGATGGAACTCTGCGCCTCAATCAACCTGCATCACGGGATGTCTTTGCGGAATGTGTTCAAGAAATGGGCGTAGCCCCATCTGAGGAAGACCAAACTAGAGCCGAACGGTGGGAGCATTTGTATTTTGCTAGCTCGCTTGAGATTCAAGCAGATTCAAAAATCTTTAAAGATGACCGCAAGGGATTTTGGGTGAACTTTACCAAGCGGCGGTTGATTGCATTGGGCGTTCATAAAACACAAGCAGATGAACTTGCTTCACATGTTTCTGATTGCATGGGTGCGAATTACAAACCGCAGCCTTATTTGCCTGATGGGATTCATGAGTTGTTGAAGCATCTTCAAGAAAAAGGATATGTGTTGGGTGTGGTATCCAACCGTGAAGAACCATTTCTCTCTGAACTTGAAGAATTGGGGTTGAAAGAGTATTTTCATTTTTCGCTGGCAGGTGGAGAAGTCCAATCTTTCAAACCGCATCCACTCATCTTTGAGCGAGCTTTGGAACTTTCAGGGACAACGGCTAGCGAAACGATGTACGTAGGCGATAACTATTTTGCTGATGTTGTTGGTGCGCTTCGTTCTGGACTTTTGCCTGTGCTCTTCGACCCAACCGGACTCTTCCCTGATGCCGAATGTGACGTAATCCGTTCGTATGCTGAGTTTTATAAGTTGTTGATGTAAGTTTACTCTCTTTATAAAGTTGTTTGTTCCAATACCGCGAAGCGACTTCGCGGTATTCGCGTTAAAATGAGCATAACCAAAAAGGAGATAACCATGGCGTGGGAACCGAAGATCATGCGCAAAGTGCGCATTCGAAATTCACAGAAAAAAGGGGTATTAGGAAAATTATTAACGGCTGTCGCTGAGGCGGGTGGAAATGTTGGAAGTATCAACCTATTGACCGAAACCTCCCGGCATGTTGTTCGAGATATTACCATCACTGCAGAGGACGAAAAATCTCTCTCAGCTGTATTGGCGGCGATGGAAACCAACGAAGGGACAAAGATTCTCGAAGTCCGCGATGAGGTGTTGGAGTTGCACCAAAAAGGCAAGATTGCTATTCGTTCACGATACCCGATTGAATCGTTGACTACTCTGCGCCGGGTGTATACCCCTGGTGTGGCGGAGGTCTGTAACCGTATCGCGAAAGATCCCTCACAGGCGCGCCTGTATACGAGCATCAGTCATATGGTGGCGATTGTTACTGACGGGACGGCAGTGCTTGGGCTGGGGGATATCGGTCCGTTGGCGGGAATGCCTGTAATGGAAGGGAAAGCCATGCTCATGGAAACTTTGGTTGGGCTTTCGGGCATTCCGATTTTGTTGAATACAAAAGATACAGATGAGATTGTCAACACCGTGGCTGCGATTGCTCCGACATTTGCAGCAATTCAATTGGAAGATATTTCTGCGCCGCGTTGTTTCGAAATTGAAGAACGTTTGCAAGCTATGTTGGATATTCCCGTGTTACACGATGATCAACATGGGACAGCGGTTGTTTCCACGGCGGCGTTGATGACCGCCACACGCGAAACCGGCATGGATTTGAAGAAAGCCGTCATCGGGCAGATCGGGCTTGGGGCGGCGGGGCAGGCAATCGGTCAGATGATGATGCGTTTGACGGGGAATCCTGTTCATGGTGCGGATTTGAGTCCAGAGGCGTTGGATCGTTTTGAAAAGTTGGGTGGTATTAAATCCAATTTGAAAGACATTATGGCGAACTGCGATATTGTTGTGGCGACTACGGGTGCGCCAAACCTCATCAAGCCGGAGATGGTGCGTAAGGGACAGATTATTCTTGCGCTTTCGAATCCGAATGCTGAGATCGACCCTGAATTGGCGATGGAACGTGGCGCGGCATTTGCAGCGGATGGAAAATCTGTGAATAATGTTTTGGGGTTCCCAGGCATCTTCCGTGGAGTCGTGGACTCGAATGCGCCGCGTATTACACAAGAGATGTTGCTGGCAGCGGCAGAGACCATTGCTAGTATGACACCTTCTGGTGAATTGGTGCCCAACCCCTTGGATAAAAAGGTTCATCATGCTGTGGCGCGTGCTGTGGCAGAGACGGCGATGAAGCAAGGCATTGCTCGTGCGGATTATGTTCCGTATGTGGAAGAATAGAATTGGATAATAGACCTCAGAGACAGATCGTCGTTTGCGATATATAAGGATTAAATGGATACTCTCTTCATTATTATTGTGATCGGTCTTGCAGGCGGCATGGCGATTGGATTGCAAGGTCCGCTTTCGAGCATGATCACACAAAAACTCGGACCTTTGGAAAGCGTTTTTATCATTCACCTTGGTGGAGCGATTGCGGCATTGATTCCCATGTTGTTCTTTGGCTCCAAACTGGGACAGTGGAAAAGCGTGCCGTGGTATGCGCTGATTGCCGGTGCATTTGGGTTGATCGTGATCTCTGCGATGGGGTATATGATTCCGCGCATCGGCGCGGCGGGGGCATTGATCACGTTGTTGGCGGGGCAGATTTTGGTGGCATCATTGCTCGATCATTTTGGTCTGCTCGGCATGACTCCGCGCGCGATTGATTTGCAGCGAGTGATCGGGTTTGGCGTGGTGATGTTGGGGGTGTGGTTGACGGTGAAATAAATTAGAAAAAACAATGGGCGATAACTATCGCCCATTGTTTTTTCTGTTAGCTATTGTCTAACTACTCTATCGTCACAATATGCTCGTGGATCAAATGCGAATACCGGTTCTGCAAGCGGATAAAGTGATTCTGGATCGCATCCGCTTCTGAACCTTCGAGGACGAGGAAGCGTCCCTTCTCTACGCCTTCACGGGCGATTTCGCGGCACACGGCTTCTGTAACGAGTTCTGCCAGAAGCACTTGCCCTGGGGAGGTTGTATCGAGGCGATTGTTTTCATCTAAATACATTTTCACTGAAGGCGCATTCGTGGCAATCACAATACTTGAGTTGACACGGTCAAAGTACACACGCTGACGTGGATCCATGCGGTCGTCAAAACGGATATCGTTGAATAGCATGTTCTTGCTGCGAGTTGGCGGTTCAGGCAAGATGTCGCTCTTTTTCGAGTGAACCTGTACCATTGCTTGCGCATGCAACTTGCCAACCACAGCTGTGACCAACCCTTCACTTCCAACTTGCCGCCCTTCCACACGGACGGTGGCTTCACCAACACTTGGGTCTGTCTTGTTTGGCTTTAACTTCACCTGGGTTGTCACCACCATCACTTCAGGAGTGTTGGATGAAATTTCAACCATACTAGATTTAGCTTTTTTCAAGTCTGCCCGCAAGAGGAGAGAAAGCGTCCGCCCGGTTTGGACATAGGCACGCTCAGGGGAAAATGCCATTCCAGAAGCAGGCAACAAAATCTTTCCATCGCTATCTTTACGATTGCTCAACTCGTTCAATGCGATGTGATTCAACTCATGCAATGCTTTATCAATTTTATGGCGCAATTGTTTGTCGAGCTTGGTTTGTTCTTCACGCAAGGCGTGCTTGCGTTCTTTTTCGATTAACGGCTCAATTTTCTCTTCCACAGCAAGGCGCAACGCCTTCGCGAATGGATGTGACCAGTTGATGCCGTCACGAGTCGCAGTGAGGACTGGCTCATCATTCTTCAACAAATCATGCAGATAGTCGCATTGCATCGAGCCGTAGAAATAAGCTGCCAACGGATCATTCTCGTACTTCAGCATGGTCAACGAAAGGACCATCCCTTTGCTGATGACGAGGAGACCGCCATCGGCATAATCGCCTTCTTCTCCGCGCATAGAAAGCTGAATGGAAGAACGATACAGTTCCAACTTTACCCAAGCTGGGAAGTTAGGGATCTTCACGCGTTCACTCAGAACTTTCACACCTTTCGGCGCTTTGTAACTAAGCACATGCTCTTGTTTGACTTTCCAGTCCGAGTCCATTTCACGCAAGATGATCTTGCGCTTGGGATTGCTCATGATGGGGCGTAACTCAAAGTGACGTTGCAGGTAATTTCGAAAGTTATCGAACTGTGGCACTTTCACATCATCACGCGAAACGATAATCTCAATCACCGTCCCGTTGCCTTCTAGAATCCCATATTGCTGGCGGATCGGCACCAAAGCACGCGTGGGTTCATCCAACGAAAAGGTTGGAATCCCATTCTTGATAAGCAACGAACAGGAATAGAAATTTCCACCTTTGAATGAGCGCACATAGCCATGCCCCAAACCAAAGATTGAATCTTTCAAACCGCGCCCCCACATGCCGCGCACATTCTTATCTTCTTTAATACCGCTGGTCGCTTCGCCGTAGGTGCCTACAACTTTATCCATGCGCGAGTCGTTCATACCTTCGGCGTTATCCCAAATGCGAATGACCGAATTTTTATGCTTGCGAAGCACATCGATATAAATTTCACCACTAACAGACCAGCCTCCCTGTTCGAGACGCAAATAACTGTCGTTACTATTGGTAATAATTTCTACCAGCGCACGAAACACATCTTTGCGAATCGCTTGGTCAGCCTGCTGGATCGCAACGCGGTCCGCGTACTGTAATTTTCTACTATTGCCTGCCATAACTATTTTTTACCTTTAACTTTCGAAATCATTAAAGTCGCAAAATTTTCTTCACAAAATTCAAGGAACGCGATCAAATCCGTACGGAAGTGAATGCTGGCATATCGTTTGAATAGATCCAAATTCCGTTTCAAGGTCTCGGGCGAAGACTCCATCGTGGCGAATAACATATTTCTGAAATCAAACTCACCGATCTGAGCGCGTCGTCCATTACGACGGTATAACTGATATGCGTCTGACCTTTCAACCTGCTTGATGACCTTCGCGGCTTTATCCTTCTCTTCTTTGGATACAACCACCGGAGTCAGCACTTCACCTTTGACGGGCAACTTGTCTGCGCTAGAGGTCGCTTCTTTCTTGACCTTGGGCTTGCTAGCTGTATCCTCAGCTTTTTTCCACGCTGTTGCCGGAGTAAGTGGCATGCTCAACTGTGTGGGCTGAGATTTTGCCTCGTTCTTTTCAGCCTTTGGTGCAGCCTTCTTGATTTCTGGCTTTACCGGCGGTTTGGCTTTTTCTTGTTTTGTTTCTTGCTTCTTGTCTGCAACCTTCTTTTTAACTTCCGGTTTTAGCGTTGGCTTTGCTTTCTTCTCAACTTTTGGCGCAGCCTTCTTAACTTCTGGCTTCACCGCAGGCTGTGATTTCTTCTTTCCTTTGTCGTCTTTCTTTACAACAGTCACCTTGAGCTTTGGCGCTGGTTTTACTGTTTTCTTTGTTGTTTTTGGCTGAACTTTCTTTTTTGAGGTTGAAGCTTCTTTCTTAGGCGTTGCCTTAACAGGTTTCTTGGCAGGCGACTTCTTTTCAACCTTTTTCTGAACTTGCTTCTTTACTTTCCTTGCTACTGGCGTAGAAGGAGCAACTTCTTTTTTCTCTTCTTCTTTCTTTTCCGCAATGACTTCTGCAACCTTGGGTGTCTCAAGCACGACAGGGGCTGTAATCACTTCCACTTTGGGTGGTACAGGCAGAGAAACCCCTAATACCTTTGCCACCTGTTTAGCAACTTGTTTGCCAGAGCTTTTGGCTTCATAGCCGTCTGTTGAGTTGCCTTTGAGAAGCCCTTTTTCTTTGGCGTCGTGTAAACGGCGGGCAACCAATGCCGAGTCTGGCCAGTAGAAGTAATTTTTGAGAGCAAAACTATGGGGGAAAAGCCTAAAACATGTTGAGACTACTTCTTCAACAGCGACCGGAGCAGCGTCCGCTTGTAGAACTTGAACGGCAAATACGACCAACTCTCCGGTAGAGAGAGAGGCGTATGTATCCTGCTTGAACTCGGATGAATTTTTGGTGATGATCGGTTTGGCTAGCGCCTCAGATGACATAAGTCCATGTGCCTTGGAGTGAAAGTTTCGCAATTTTACACTGGTAATAGTACCAGAGACATACTCAATTCGGGTCAAAATCCAACCTATATCCTATTTCATCAATAGAAAGAATACGTAGAATGGAGCAAGTTGTTCATTTCATCCAGGAGAAATTATTAATGTATACCTATCCTATCAAGTTCGAATTCCCCATGATTAGCATTGGGCGCCAGGTGGATGTCAAGAACGGTGACGGCAAGTTCATTATGCGTGCTTCAGACCCATTCATTTCTTTCAAAGATGCCATTTCGTATGTGGATGGCAGCGGCAAAGAAGTGTACCGTGCGGAAGGCGATAGCTCTTTTCGTTTTATGTTCCAATTTGCCAGTATGTCTACAGAGTGGAATGTTGTGACTGCTGATGGAAAACCCGTTGCCTATGTAGATGATTACTGGGCACGTATGGAAGAATTCAAAGATATAAATGTGAATATCAACTCATCAGCTCCTGTAATGCAAAGCGATGGGCGAGCTTCTCTTGGTGGTGTGCTTGGCAATGTTGCTGCCAACTTAGCTAACAATGCAGTCGATTATGCAGTTCGCTCAAATGTCCCGTCTCGGCTTGTGTATCAGGTCAAAACCCATGCTGAAGGTAATGTTTTGGGGTGGATTGTCCCTTCGCGCGGCACGGGCTGGTTTGACTTTTTACCCTATTCCACCCGCATTCAGATTCTCAATCTCCCGTTTGCTGCACGCGCCTATGCCCCTTCTTATGAATTCAAGATCGGCAACTTGTATGGTCCTACCGTGTTGAAATTACAGAAGCAACGTGACTTGCTCGTTGATAAATACACCCTTGAAAAAGTTGGCGAAATGACCGACCAACAGGAACGTTGGGCAATCCCTGCGTTGACCTTGGTTGCCATGTTCGAGCGCACTCGCGTCAAGCAGATGGCAGATTGGTAAATTAGTAAGTTAATTATTGTTTAAATACTTCCGGCATTCTTTTGCCGGAAGTATTTTTATTTTCCAATGTGTTGATATACCGTTACGTTGTTTTCTTTACTTTCAAAGACTACTTGAAAGGTGTTCGGTTGGCTTTCGATTTGGAATTGTATTTCTTGGATATCTTTACTTAATTCTCTGCTTATTGGCGATTGCAATAGCGGGGCAATGACGATGTAATCAATACCTTGGTTCTCTACATATTGTTCTAAGTCCTGTCCGTTCTTTGGGAAGTTAATGGTCTTACGCTGTACATGTACATAGGCAGGAACGGGTTCATTGACCATTACGATCGCATCGGCTGGCGCATTTTCAGCAACCCAACTGGTTCCAATGGAAAGGTCTGTCATCTGCTCATGGACGGGGGAGCGCCGGTCTTGTAAATTGCGGGCTAGCAAAATAAGTGCAATTACAGATGCAGTGCCAATAACGGTACGCGAGTTGCCTCTTGTGAGCCATTTCAATCCGCTCAAAAAGTAAAAGTAAAGAAATGGCAAAATGGGAATCAAGAAGCGTGCCTTCACACTTCCTACCTGTGGGTTCCAAAAGGCTAATACACCAACTGTATACATGACGAAATAAACATGCATCCACTCATTTTTGGGTTTGGTGATGAATGACCCTACGATGAGCAATAGAAGGATGACAATATTTAATACGATAAACAACCAACCGAATGTTGTATCCAAACGCGTGCCGAAAATGGGAATCAACGAACCGGCTAGAACTTGATTCAAATAACCAAGTAGATTTGACCACACCTGCGCGATTTTCTCCATCATCGAACCGCTCAAGACCTGCGCTTCATAGCCTGATGAGATGACCGTCCCGCCGTTGCGGAAGTTGAGCCAACTCTGGAGAGTGAATCCAACTATAAAGAGCATGGCAACCAGTCCCATTTCTTTGTAGCGTTTGGACAGCACTAAGATGACAAGCAACGAGACGGTGAGTGCTATCCCAATTGTGCGAACTTGTTGGGTGTAAAACGCGAGGACTGCGGCAAGGATGAGCCAAATGAAACTCTTTCCATTTGTTTTATCGAAGGTGAGGAATGCTAGCAGAGAGAAGAACAGATACGCCGACTCAGACATCAATGTGACTGATGTGCCCACCAAAAGCGGATTCAACGCGACTAGTGCTGTGAGAATCTCAAGATAGGGAGAAGTCAGCCTCTTTGAGAAAATCTTATAAACCAAAAGAATGGATGCCAGCCAAAGCACAAGTGAAACGACTTTGAGAGCATCATAATTTTTTGGGAAGACCAACGTGAACGGCGCAAGCACCAGCGGCCAGCCCGGCGGGAAATTCCGCTCGATCTGCGGACGCGGAAAGTTGATGAGTTGATATCCCTCTCCGCTGGCGAGGCTCTCGGCGAGGATGATGTACTTGGCGTCGTCGTAGGAGGTGCCAATTTGAAGCGAGTTGAAACGAAGCAAGGCAAGGACGGCGCTTGCAAGGATAAGCCCCAGCAGGAAGAGGTTGGATTTTCGTTGAGACATATCTATGAATCAGCCTTGAAGGTCAGTGCAGAATAGAACTCGCGCAAAAAGCTGGAGGGGTGAGTGGCAAGTAAGCGCGGCTCTGAGTAGCCAGCTCCTTTTGCGAGCTTCGCAAATGTTTGAAACGTGAATGGATATGGAACCCACGGGTTGCCAGAGTCTACGTTGTATTCGATGACGATGAGTTTACCTTTTGGTTTTAGAAACGTCTTGATGTGTTCCAAGACCTTCACCCTATCTTTGAAGTAATGCAGAGAGTTGGCGGCAATGATGCCGTCGAGCGGCGGAAGGTTGATGCTGCGAGAAAAATCCCCGACTTGTGTTTGCAGATTTTCAAGACCACCAAAACGAGCTTGATACGATCGCTTCAATTGCTCAAGGCTGGACTTGTCCTTGTCCACGGCGTGGATCGTGGTGACGGCACCCAGTACTTCGCGCAGGGCAAGAGTAAAGGCGCCGGACCCAGCCCCGAGGTCCGCCCATGAGCCGCTGGGGTTTAAGTCTGCTGGTTTTATCAAATTGACATGGTCATGATGGTCCATACGCGAATCGTATCATATACAGTAGTTATCAGACTATGTTTGTGTGAAAGCATATTTTTTAAGTGATGATTGTCCTATTTTATTTGCTACACCTTGTAATTTAGAATGTTTTGAGTAGAATTTGTTTATATTCCTTGGGGTGTCTCATCTAAAGAGAGGATGTCTCGGGGGAATTTCAAAAAGGAGACTTTATTCACATGAAACACAAATATTTAATAGCTTTGTTTGTATTGGTGCTTTTTGCACTTGCTTGTGGTGCTGCTCCAGAGCCTACTCCGAGTAATACACCACTTCCTTCTGCAACAATAGCCCCTTCAGATACTCCAACTGTGGTTCCAACATCGACTCCAGATCGTACAGCAACAGTGGCGGCTATTTTTACAAAAGCAGCTGACAGTGTGTTAGCTGACTTGCAAAGCATCTTAAAAGATGAGGATATTGATTACCAAAGTGGAAGTCTTTTGTGGCAACAAGAAACTCCTTTACTTATCGAATTATCTGGACCAGAAGGAATATATCAAGAATTTGCAAATGGTGAAGTTGTAAAAAACTTTATCTTAAAATCAGATGTGACTTGGAATGCTACCGGCATACTTGTTTGTGGCTTCATGTTTAGATCTGAACCAAATATGCGTGAGGGAAAACAATATCAATTTCTTTATCTTCGTTTTTCAGGTGCTCCTGCTTGGGCAATAGAGTTTCACGAATTTGGATACTATAAAAATTCACCAACCAAGGTTCAGTATTCGAGTGCTGTAAATTTAGAAAATGGTGCTACGAATCAACTTGTGTTGATTGCAAATGGCGGCGAATTTACAGTCTTTATTAATGGTGTCCGTCAAGGGAAATACTATGATAATAGCAAACAGATGGAGGAGGGGTACTTCGCAGCTTTGGGAACTCAAGACTCTGGTGAAGGAAGCTGTGAATACGAAAATACCTATGTTTGGGAATTAAAGTAATTATACAAAGTAGTTTAACTCGCCCGCAAGAGTTTTTCTTGCGGGCGAGTTTTTGTTTGAGCGTATAATTCGATTTGAGAAAAGGATTGACTTTATGATGAATAACAAACAACTAGCCGCTGTCTTTACTCTGATCGCCAATTTGCTTGAGATCAAAGGTGAGATCATTTATAAGACGCTTGCCTATCGCAAAGCCGCAGAGAGTTTGGATACGCTCGGGCGTGAAGCCAGTGAGTATTGGAAAGAGGGAAAACTAGCCGACATCCCCGGTGTGGGCAAAGCCATTGCCGAAAAAATTGACGAGTTGCTCAATACTGGCAAGCTTGAATTTCTTGAGAAGTTGAAAAAGGAAGTGCCAGAGAGTTTGGCGGGCTGGTTGCAAGTGCCTTCACTGGGACCCAAGAAGATCGCCTTAATTTGGAAGACGCTTAACATCGCTACATTGCCCGAACTGGAAGCGGCAGCCAAAGCAGGCAAGCTCAAAGATTTACCCGGCATGGGTGCCAAATCAGAAACTGCGATTCTCGAAGGCATTGCATCGTTGGCACGGCGTTCGGGGCGTTTGCCGTTGGGCAAGGCATATCCGCTGGCGCAGGAGATCATCAAGGTTCTCAAAGGCGTAAAAGGCGTTGTCGATGTGCAACCTGCTGGCAGTTTAAGAAGGATGCGTTCGACCGTCGGCGATCTAGATATCCTCGTCGCGGCTAAAGATTCAGCGGCTGTGATGGAAGCTTTCGTCAACCTCAAAGGTGTGGAGCGTGTGTTGGGCAAAGGTGACACCAAAGCCAGCATTGAATTTTTCGATGGCGTGCGTGCGCAAGTTTGGGTTCACCCGCCAGAGAAGTTTGGTACGGCGTTGCAATATGCCACCGGCTCAAAAGACCATAATGTGAAGTTACGTCAGATCGCACTGGATAAGGGGCTGTCGCTTTCAGAACATGCGCTCACTAAAGTTAAAGGTAAGGGAGAAATTTTCTGCGCTACCGAAGAAGAAGTGTATAAGACGCTCGGCTTGCAATATGTCCCGCCGGAGATGCGCGAAGATCGCGGCGAAGTGGAAGCTGCGAAGGCGAATCAACTTCCAAAGTTGATTCAAGTCAAAGACATCAAAGCCGATCTGCATATGCATTCAACCTATAGCGATGGCAAACTCTCCATGCTTGATATGGCGCGCGAAGCCATCAAACGCGGATTGAAAGTCATCACGTTTACCGATCATTCTGTCAGCCTTGGTGTGGCAAATGGCTTGTCCATTGAACGGCATAAACAGCAAGCCGCCGAGATCAAGAAAATTCAAAAACAACTTGGGGATGAGATCTTGATTTTGCATGGCAGTGAAGTGGAAATTAAAGCCGATGGGTCGTTGGATTATCCCGATGAATTCCTCGCCTCACTCGACCTCGTAGTTGCCTCTCTCCATTCGAGCTTGCGCCAGCCGAGAGAGAAGGTCACCCAGCGTTTGTTGAATGCCATCAACAATCCGCATGTCGATATCATCGGTCACCCCACCGGGCGTGAAATTCCCGACCGCGAAGGCGCAGACTTGGACATGGAAGCCGTCTTTCAAGCCGCCGCAAAATCAGGCGTCGCCTTGGAGATTAACGCCCATCCCTCACGCCTCGACCTCGACGATGCCTTTGCCCGCCGCGCCAAAGACTTGGGTGTGCTCATCAGTATCAACACCGATTCGCATGCAGGCGATGGCTTTGATGTGCTGCCGTACGGCATTGCCACTGCCCGCCGTGCCTGGCTCGAACCGAAAGATATCATCAATACTTGGACACCAAAGAAGTTGACGGATTGGTTGAAGAAGAGAGGCTGATATAAAGCAGATACTTAAGCCGACATTCTTGAAGATTCTGATTGCTGGGATTTTGTTGATTGCATCTGGTTGGGTATGGGGGCTTCTGGTGCAAATGAGAATCTCAGACACGTTTCCTTTTGGATTCCCATTTCAGTTCTTTCTTGCTTGGGGACCCTGTCAGCCTGGCGAAAATTGTTCTGAGTTCAATGGCTGGTATCTGTTTCTTGATACTTTCATTTGGTATATAGTTGGGGCTTGGCTGGGAAGCTTGCTTAAGAAAAGCCCTAGATCATGACAGCTTTTAAATCCTTCCTGTTCTTTGTCTTTGCTCCAGGAATGGTGGCGGGAGTAATTCCGCTTGGACTTTTGCGAACAGGCTTACAAGTGCAAGCAGGCTCTTTGAAGTATGGCGCTTATCCACTTTGGACTATAGGCGTTGCTGTTCTTGTTTGGTGTTTTTGGGATTTTCTAATAAAAGGGCGAGGTACACCAGCACCCATCGATCCACCCAAGGAACTGGTCGTTTCTGGGTTGTATAAATACGTCCGCAACCCAATGTATTTTGGCGTTTTGATGGTACTCCTTGGACATTTCCTCTGGTCGGGATATGGGTGGATGTTGGGGTATGCCTTGGTGGTATTTATCGCCTTTACATTGTTTGTCCGGTTCTATGAAGAACCGCACCTCAAATCCACATTTGGAGAGGCATATTTACACTACATGAAGGTAACTCCGCGGTGGTTTCCAAAATTTTGGAAATAAAGCCTTTTTATTAAAGAAACGGGGAATATGACCGTACAAAAGAGAAAACCGGGCGGACTTTTGTAAAACTCACAGAGAAATACAACCTTTCTGACATTATAATAAGATTGCATTTCTAGGCGGTGGGGAGGCGTCGCCTATATAATGCTGACGGCAGGACTGTACAGGCTTTCACATGAGCATTCGCCTAAAGGTAGCTCTTCCTTTCCTCTTATTAACTGTGGTTGTTTCTGTGATTGGGGTGTATGTTGTCACGCGCCTAGTAACAGGCACTTTAACAGAGCGTCTGACAAATCAATTGTTGGAATCAGGAAGAGTGGTCTCAGACAGTTTTGTGAGGCTTGAGGGGCAGCAAATTAAAGAAGCCTTTCGCATAATATACACAGATGGTTTTTCAGAAGCAGTTTCTAACCAAGATAAAGAGGCTGTATTAAGTCTTGTTCGACCTGCCTTTGGTTCAGGAACTGTAGAGAACTTAATAGTCATCTCTCCACAAGGAACGGAGTTGTTACATCTTCTGCGTAATAGAACTGGGGAGATTATTGTCGTAGAACAAGATACTGGAGCTGCCAATTCTCCTATCGTAATTCCATTCTTAAGTAAGCCAAACCCAAATGATCCTCCCCGCCGTGCTCTTGGCGGAAATCTTGTTAATAATGAAGTTTACTATTACACTGCATTGCCTATTGCTGTTGATGGAAAATTTAATGGGGTAATTGTACTAGGCACATCTATCAAAACACTGCTCCCTGCATTTAAACAATTTGCTCTTGCAGATATTATTTTGTATGGAAATGGTGGGCAAGCTATCTCTACAACGATTGGTTCTGTAGACGAAGAAACACTTTCTCAACTTAATATTCCTGAAGATCAGTATAAGGAACTAATAGAGTCCGAAGGACCATTGGTTACAGGGGTCAATATCGAAATTGTAGGTCGTAATTTTTCAATTGGGCGTGCTCCGCTTCAGATTGGGAATGACCGCATTGGGGTTTTTGCTGTTGCTTTGCCTACAGATTTTGTTACCCAGTTCGGGTCTAACAACCGTACAGTTTATGCATTAGTATTTTCTGGATTAATGCTGGTTGTTATTGTCATTGGTTATTTTGTGTCTCGAATGATTATTGTTCCGCTATATTCTTTGGTAAATACATCACAAGCAATTGCAAGTGGTGATTTGAACCGCAGGACGGGGTTGCGCACCAAAGATGAGATAGGAACCCTGGCAAATACATTTGATGAAATGACAGCCCGTTTACAAGAACGGACGATTGAACTTGAAGAAAAGAACGAGACACTTAGGAAGATGGATAAGACCAAAACAAATTTTATCCAGATTTCTGCCCATGAATTACGAACTCCATTAACTCTTATTATGGGCTACTCTCAAATGTTGGAACAGGATCTAAAAGATAATCCTGACATGCAAAGCCTTGCACATGGAATACTAGAAGGGGCAGAGCGTATGACAGATGTTGTAGATAGTATGCTTGATGTTTCGCGTATTGATAGTAATTCTCTTGCATTACGCAAAACCTCTATGCAAGTAGAGCCTGTGGTGCGTAAAGTACAAAAGGAATTTGAGCCAGCATTTGCAGAAAGAAGAATTAACTTTCATGTGGAGGGTCTAGATACTTTACCTCCTATAACAGCTGACCCTGACATGCTTCAAAAAGTGTTCTACCATCTTGTGATGAATGCTATTAAATACACACCAGATGGTGGCGATGTGAAAGTTTTAGGTAAATATATAAATGGCACAGAGCCTCCACAGCTAGAAATTGCAGTCTGTGATACAGGGATTGGTGTCGACGCCAGTATGCAAGAATTAATCTTTCAGAAATTTCATCAAACAGGAGATGTACTTTTGCATTCTTCTGGGAAGACTAAATTTAAAGGGGGAGGACCAGGCCTTGGGTTAGCTATTGCTCGTGGTATTATTCAAGCACATGACGGGCGTATTTGGGTAGAAAGCCCTGGACATGATGAAAAGAATTTTCCAGGTAGTAAGTTTGTTATTTCTTTGCCGGCTCAGAAGAAGGAGAGCCAATTATGATAGGGACTGAAAAGAACGAACGTCGTGATTGGACATTGTTAATTTTTATTATTCCAGTTGGCATTATTCTGATTCTCCTTGTTGGGGAGTTGGCAGTTCGGTTGGTTCCATTTTGGAGAGTTGAAACGGACATGAGTTCCAATTTAGAGCCAGATTCATCATCTGCTCGTCCATTTGCATTACTTGAACCACTTCTTCCCCAAATTCTTACTCCAATGGCTTGGGCAGAAAGCTACCTAACACCTGGTGCTGCAGTTAACTTTCCTCCTTTTCTCACATTTGAACCCAGCGTAACACCTTCACCAAGTGCCACCGTCGCTACTGCGTCTCCAGTGCCAACCTCTACAACTATAACAACTACCTCACCTACTAATACTAGCACTACTCCTTCTGTGACACCGTCAAAAGAGACGTCTAGTCCGACAGTTGAAACACCATCTGTTACAGCGACAACTGCAACACCATCTGCAACACCAACTACAGCAACTCCATCTGCAACACCAACTACAGCAACTCCATCTGCAACACCAACTACAGCAACTCCGACCGATACTCCAATTGTGTCTACACTTAACCCCATAGATCAAGTCACACCTGCTCCAACACAGATTGGAGTTGGTACATTACCTAATAATACTGGACCAGGAGCTAATGATATTGGCAATATTGCAGACGGAAGTTATGTAGTTATAAGCTTATCTGTTACTGTGAACGCTACTCCTGATAATTATTATGACCTAGCTTTTTATGAGTACAATTATAACAACCTTGGTTTTATCAGTTTGGATAACATTATTATTGGAATTTCACATTTTTCTGATGGAAGTCAGTATTATGAAGTTTTTAATTGGGGCAATGGAACTCCTGATGCTAATTCGAATGTCGGCGAAATAGCGCAAACCACAGGCGAATCGGATAATCAGAATATTAATACTTCAGATTTATATGACCCAGATGGTGCTGGCCCTGCACAACAAACGGGAGTTCTTATTGATGTTGACACAGCAACAAGTAATCCTCCAGCAGATACGTATGAATTTATTGTAGTTATAAGCCCATTAGGAGGTTCAGGAGAATCGGCACAAGTCGACTCAATCCAAACAGTGGAAGTGCCAATCCCCACTCCTACTCCATAGTACAAAAGAGACCGGTCTAACCGGTCTCTTTTATTTATAATCGAAGAACATGAAAAAGTTTGTGACCCTATACTTGCCTATTTTGAGCGTTTTGCTTGGAAACATTATTCTTCTTGGAATTGCTGGGAAGATGAGTTCAATATCTGTGCAATGGGTTGTAACTTCATTTTCTTTTTCGGTTTCACTTCTAATTTTAGTAACTGGTTTATTGCCTGCAATGGTTCGGCCTCAAGCAAGCCATACCTTAGTTGCCTGCTTTTCATGTTTCTTTGCTTTTTTTCTGTTAATCCCTTTTGAGCTCGATGACCTTCCTGTTATTTACCCAGGCGTGCCGCTTGTCTCTTTTTTGAGCCCTTACTTCGCTTTGCGGATCATACAGGCTGCCATTCTTTTACCAATGGCACTGCATGTGAGTGTGAGATTTCCGCGGGTTACAGAAACTCCCCTACGAAATATCTTAAACGCTTACACCTTTTCTGTTTTATTACTTATTGCTTTTTTCTATAGTAAAGTTGCATGGCAGCGAGTTTTTACCATAGGAGCTTTCTTCTTATGGTTCACATATGTCATTGTTTTTTTCTTTCGGAACCTGCTTCGTGTTGCGCGTGACTCCGAGCCTGATAATGTTCTCGAAGCTCAACGTGCAAGAGTTGTTCTTTTTAGTATGTTACTCGCCGAAGTGCCACTCTGGTTACGCCCGCTGACCTTAGCGTTTGGTTTAGAGATTTTTTCTTATAACCTGCTTTTGGTCTTCCAACTTTTTGTGCCTTTGGGAATCACTTACGCTGTATTACGACACGACCTCTTCGGCATTGACCGCGCCCTCAGGCGGACTCTGGTCTACGGCTCTGCTTCGCTTCTTCTCCTAACGTTGTACCTGGCACTCACTACAGGCATTACTCTACTCTTTGAGTCTTCTCTCACCACAAGACCTCTTGCTCCCATTATCAGCCTTTTGGTGGCAGCGATTTTATTTGACCCAACTCGTACGTTCATTCAAACCTGGCTCGACAAACTGCTGTACCCAGATCGCCTTAAGTTTGAATCTGCGGTTCAATCCATGCAATATCTGCTCTCGCGCGCGAATCGACGGGACGAGATCATTCACCTGCTTAACGATGTCTTCCCAAATCAGATCGGCGCGGAGTGGGGGGCGTTGAAGCTTTTCCCTGAACCCGATGTGCCGCCGCCGCATACATCCCCGGCGTGGAGCACGCGTTTGGTAGCGGGTAGTGCCGCATTAGGCGGCTATTGGCTCGGACCGCGCCAAGCGGGTCCGCAGTTTGATGGGGATGAGGTGAAACGTCTTAATGCGCTGGCGGGGCAGGCGGCGTTGGCGTTGGCGTACTCCAATGCGTATGAGTCGTTGTATGAACTCAACCGCAATTTGGAAACGCGGGTGAAAGAACAAACCGAGCAAGCTATTACAGACCAAAAGTCGATTGCGGCGTATGAGGAACGGCAACGCATTGCGCGTGATCTGCACGACTCGGTCACGCAGCAGATGTTCGGTCTGCATTTGATGGCACGCGGATTGAAAAAGTCTGCGCCGGAGGATTTTAAAGAAAAGCTGGCAGAGTTGGAGAGTCTGGCGAGTGACACGCTCAAAGAAATGCGGCTGATGCTCGATCAACTGCGCGAAGCATCCGGCGAGGAAAAGGTTGACTTCGCTGAATCCGTTCGAGCGGAGTGTGAGGCGTTTTCCAACCGAAGCGGACCCGAAGGCGGGGCGTTATTGTCTGTAACGCTGGAGATGCCGCGGGTTGTAATTATCCAAAAGAATATTGCGAATGAAGCTGTGTGGGTGTTACGCGAGGCGCTGCAAAATGTGGTGAAGCATAGCGGCGGGCGGAGTGTGACCGTGACCGTAGATTCGGATTCGTTTTTGCATGTGGGTGTTGCAGATGATGGTGCGGGATTCGATGCGCGTGCTGTGCCTGCCGGTCATTACGGCTTGCGCGGAATGCGAGAGCGTGTGCTGGCATTGGGCGGCGAGTTGACCATTGATTCGGAGATTGGGCACGGTGCGACGTTGAGCTATAAAATTCCTTTGCCTAAAACGGAGTCCTGAAGTTCTACTTCAGGACATACCCGAAAGTAGAACTTTCGGATTCCTGTGAGGTGCGTATGCTAAAAATAATCATTGCTGACGATCATCAGGTAGTGCGGCGCGGGTTGACGTTTACCATCGATGCCGAGAAAGATATGCGCGTGGTGGACGAGGCGCAGAATGGCGCGGGCGTGCTGGCGTTGATCAAAAAGCACAAGCCCGATGTGGTGCTGATGGATTTGCAAATGCCCGAGATGACCGGTGTGGACGCGTTGAAGCATATCCGCCCGGAATACCCTGAGTTGCCGATTCTGATATTGACTTCGTTCACTGATGATGCCCATGTCTTTGCGGCGCTGCGTGCGGGTGCGAGCGGATTTTTGTTGAAAGAAATGAATGGCGATGACTTGGTGGCGGCAATCCGCGGGGCGGCGCAGGGCAAGCCGCAACTGCACCCCGATATTGCCAAACGTCTGATGGCGCGCGCACCCATGCCCGATGACCCGTTCGATTCGTTGACCGAGCGCGAGCGTGGTATTTTGAAATTGTTGGCAAAGGGCAAGAGCAATAAAGAAATTGCGAGCGAGTTATCGCTGACCGAGATGACGGTGAAGGGCTATGTCAGCGATCTGTTCGTAAAGTTGGGGGTGAACGATAGAACGCAGGCGGCGCTGATGGCAGTAAGGTATGGGTTGGTGTTGCCGGAAGAATTATAGAACTCAAAGTGACAGTCACCTTTAAGGTGACTGTCACTTTTTTTATATACCCACCAAATAGGGGGTGAGGTTCCCCACCTTTGCGGGCGGACATAATCCATTCAAGAAAGTATCCTTTGGCTATCAATCAATTGTAGGTCAGGCTTTTAGCCTGACATGCTTTTGGAAACAAGAGCTTGGCGGGTTGAAAACCCGCCCTACGAGTTAATCTTGGAGATAGCCAATGGAAACAAATCTAGTTCTCGAACAACCTGTTTACAAAACATCCACTTTCCACTTTCTATGGAACGTCTTTCGCAACCCGCTCCATGCGTTGACCGATCTCGCGCAGGAGCAGGGCGATATTGCGCGGGTCAAACTGCGCAAGCGCGAACTGTTCTTGCTGAGCCATCCCGCTTTTATTGAAGAAGTTCTGGTCAAGCAGGCGGATAACTTTGTGAAAGGTCCCAGCTTGCAGAGGGCGCGTGTCATCTTGGGTGAGGGTTTGCTCACCAGCGAAGGGGATGAACACCTTGCTCAACGCCGCACCTTGCAGCCCGCTTTTCATCGCCACAAGATGGAAGAGTATCTTCCGCTGATGAATGAGAACACGCTGGCACATATTGCAAGTTGGAAGAACGGCGAACGCGTGGATATGTCTGACGGCATGATGCGCCTGACGCTCAACATTGCGTTGTGGTCGTTCTTCGGCAGTGCGCCTACGGGAGCAGTGGAAAAAGTCAGCGATGCGATGAAGACCCTGGTGCGTCTCTTCCCGCTCGCGCAAATGCCTTTGCCAGAGTCCGCTCGCAGCTTGTTCCCAAGTTTCTCGCAGGCAAAAGCAGACCTGAGCGCGGTCACCGAGGCGCTGCTTAAGAATCCGCAATCTGAACATGCCAAACGTGCCCTGGTCAACATCCTCAAAGAGAATCACAAAGATCAGTTTACCGATGAGCAGATCCATGCCCATGCGTTGACCTTTTTGCTGGCGGGGCATGAAACCACGGCGCTGCTGCTCGCCTGGTGTTGGGATATGCTCGCGCATCATCCGAATGTGCAAGCCATTTTGCAAGCAGAAGCAGACTCGGTGTTGGGGGATCGCTTTCCGAACCCGGATGATATTCAAAAGCTGATCTACACCCGCGCCGTTGTGAAAGAGACGTTGCGAATGCGCCCGCCTGCCTGGGCGATGGGGCGTGAAGCTGTGCAGGATTGCGAGATCGGCGGACAGCACATCCCAGCCGGTTCGACCGTGATCTTGAGTCAGTGGGTGACCCAGCATGACTCGCGATTTTATGACGAGCCGCTTCACTTCCGCCCCGAACGCTGGTTCGACCTCGAAGGGTCTTCGACTCCCCGTTACAGTTTCTTCCCATTTGGCGGTGGCAGCCGGTTCTGCATCGGCGAGCACTTCGCCATGACCGAAGCGATCGCCATTTTGGCTGTCGTTGCGCGGCGTTGGAACATCTCACCGGCTCAACGTGAACTTGCCATCCCGAAACCAAGTGTGACCCTGCGCCCTGAAAAAAATCTTAATGTAATCGTTACGAAACGATAGAAACCAAATTGGAGATATAAAATGAAATCTTTCCTTCGAACTCTTGTATTGACCTTGATCCTCACAGCTCTTATCACTGCCTGTGGGTTACCGGCTGGCACTGCAGACCCGAATGTTGTCAGCACCGCAATTGCTCAAACACAAATGGCACAAGTTCTTGCTCAAGCCACAGTCAATTCCAATACGTTGACAGCCATGCCGGCCACTCCAACCCCGGGACCCACGGTTGAGTATGTGACACTCACTGAAGAAGAACTTGCTGCGCTCATTGACCAAGCCGTTGCTGAAGCGATAGCCGCTACCGAACAGACCACGACCAATGTATATTACGTAACAGAAGATGATACGGTCACGACGGAAGAAGTGGAGTATGTGTATAGCTACTATTACTATGCTGATTACTATGTGGATTATGCCGAAGAACTCATGGCAGAGTACTACAACTTATACTCAGACTTGGCGTATGAAATGATCGATGAATTAAATGCCATTGAATATGAACTGAACCAGATGAACGATACACTCAGCTCTATAGATCAATCGCTTCAGCAGATTTCTTCCACGTTGGAACAAGGATTGGAGTTGGCAGAAGATACCATTAGCCAGCTTGAAACCGCTGCTCAAAACGCCCAGATTAATGCGCAAGAGTTGAAATCTCAAGTACAGGATATGATGACCGTTTTACAAGCCGACCAACAAGGGCGTTTGAATCAGATTGGTCAGATCCAGCCGGATAACATCCCAACGGATAAACTGTCTGCATTGCAATCGGCTTTCTCCTTTGTGGATTTTGCAAACCAGGCACTCAGCGATAATAAACTTACTCGTGATGAGTTGACCAACCTCATGCAGCTCGGCAAAAATGCCCAAGCTGGTTTCCAACAATTTGGCGGCGCCGACGCGAACGGACCTGACATGACTCAGTTCGCAGGAAAGTTCGATGAGATCGGTCAGCAGTTTGCGCGTGGCGAGATCAACCGCGGACGTGAGAACTTGCATAGCTTTGAAGGCTCATTAGGCAATCGCCCTTCATTTGGAAATGGTCAGGGCGGTCCTAGCGGCAACGGACCTGGCGGTGGCGGTTTGCCCGGTCCACGCCCGTAAATTGAAAAGGTCTGCTGATAGAAATGTCAGCAGACCTTTTTTCTTAATTGGTTGTAAAATTGGTCAACTCATCTCAAGGGAGGCGAAATGACAGACTCCACTAACTCAAAACCCACCTATCGTATCTCAGACTTGCACGAGGCAGATCGTCCGCGTGAGCGGCTTGCGGCATTGGGTCCGCAAGCATTGACCAATGCTGAACTTCTTGCCATCTTGCTTCGTGTGGGTGTGCAGGGTGAAAATGCAGTAGAAGTGGGGCAACGCCTGTTGAAAAAATTCAACGGTCTGAATGGGTTGCATCGTGCACCATTCAAAGAATTGATAGTCCAACATGGGTTGGGCGAAGCCAAAGCGGCACAGATCAAAGCTGCCATTGAATTGGGGCGTAGGCTCACTCTTGAAGCGCCTCAAGAGCGACCCGCGATCAATAGTCCGGCAGATGCAGCGGCGTTGATCCAATATGAAATGTCTGCTTTAGAGCAAGAACATTTGCGGGTAATCCTGCTAGATAGAAGAAATAGAGTCTTGGAAGTTGTTGAGGTCTATAAAGGGTCGGTTAACTCATCACAGGTGCGCGTAGGGGAATTATTCAAAGACGCAATCCGCGCCAATGCTTCCGCTATTATCGTGGCGCATAATCACCCCAGCGGCGATCCTACCCCTAGTCCTGATGATGTAGCTGTGACACGTGCCATTGTACAAGCCGGAAAACTATTGGATGTGGATGTGCTCGACCATTTGGTAATTGGTCAGTCGAAGTGGGTTTCGTTGAAAGAACGTGGGTTAGGTTTTTAGCGTTTTTCGCCCCATGTTTGTGCAATGCTGACTTGATTCCTGCCATTGTGTTTAGAAAGATACATGGCTTCATCGGCTAACTTGACGATTTCATCACTCGTCCGCCCTTGTTGAGGGAACATGGCAATGCCCATCGATAACGTGGTAGAGAGTTGCTTCCCATCAAATTCCACCTTGGCTTGCTCGAATGCCCTGCGCCAATCTTCAGCACGACGGGCAATCGCATCCATCTCCGCGCCCGGCATGAGGATCAAGAATTCTTCGCCTCCATAGCGGCAGACGACATCTTCGGTGCGTGAGTAGTTGGTTAATATCTCGGATAGTTTTTTCAGAATCAAGTCACCGGCTTTATGACCATGCTCGTCGTTGAAAGACTTGAACTGGTCAATATCTGCCATACAAACCCCAATTGAAATGTTCTCGCGAATGGCTCGTGAAATTTCTCTCTCTAACGTTTCTTCCATATAGCGGCGGTTAAACAACCCGGTCAACGGATCGCGGATGACTTGTTCGCGCAACTCACTTTGTAGAAGTTCGATTTCTTTGAGGTGAAGCCTTAAGCGGTCATGTGCTTCCAGTAAGGCTTTTTCAGACATTTTTTGGCGGGTGATATCCCGAAACACAATCAGTCGCCCCGTGAGAACTTTTTGCTTGTTGTAGATGGGTTCTACGCGTAGGTCAAAATACCAACCCGGCGTACCTTCTTTGTGTACTTCGGTTTGAACATAAAGGTCAATGGGCAAGTTTGAGAATTGTTCAAACCATGAAGTAAGAAGTTCTTGGACATTTTCCCCGATGGGGGATTTGCCCTCCCAATTCAGCCATTTCAAGGCGGATGGGTTCACGTCTACGATACGATTTTTTACATCCACTACGATCACACCATCCTGCATGTGCTCAACCAGTGTATGCCGCGCAACCGGAATCACATCGAATAAATGAAACCAGAACAATCCACATGCAAGGAAAACCCCCATGATTGTAAATAACAAGGGCGTAGGGTCAAACGCACCTTTGCCGACGCCAAGGAGTAATGTGTAACTAACATTCCCAACAAATGGGAACAATAACCCAAGCAGAATTGTGGCTGCTTGTTTGCGATAGGTTGACGATGTTTGAAAAAAATGGGTGAGAATCAGAATAAATATAAAAAGCGCTATACCATAGGAATATACGGTGTATATCCAATAGAATGGTCCCGGAACCAAGGCTAGAAAATCAGCAGATTGCTGTGAGAAATCAACTTCTGCATAGAATAAGTGGTGGTAATTCGTTGTAATGCAAAGAATGGCATTAAGAACTGAAAATGAATAGATGAAGGTTAGAGCTCTTTTACTTAAGAAATTCTGATGCTCCGTGTATTCCAAACAAAAGACAAGCATTACGGGGACGCTCATCATCGCACTTATGCTTAATACATCAAACCATAACTCTCTTAGCAATGTGCTGGATGACTCTAGCAACAAAGCCGATGCCAACGCCCAAACCGAAGTGAGACCTAGTAGTATGGATAATGGAGTTGCCCCCGGAGCTATGCGCCGACGCCACAGCAACATTGCCATCACAAATGAGGTGATGGCTGAGATAAACAGGTAAGGGGAGTATGGATTTGAAGGCATAACTTATACGCTGTTTTTTACTTTAAACCCATTGTACTCCCCATTTGGTGTTTCCCATTCGACCTTTGCCTCATCCACGCGTGACATGCGCGGACCCAGTTTCATCGCCTCGATCAGACGTTCAACCTGTGTCCGTTGACCTTCTGCCACGGCTTCCACTGTGTCATCTCCTACGTTACGAACCCAGCCGTTTAGCCCCCCAATTTGGCGCGCAGAATACTCCACATGTGCGCGAAAGCCAACGCCTTGAACCCTTCCTTTCACCCAAATATGTACACGGACTTGTTCAGTTGGATTTGGCTGCATATCGCTTTCTCCTTCGGCGCATGACATCAATGGCACCCCAGATCGGTACGATTAAAACAAGAAGAAGCAAAAGTAGGAAGGGTAACAAATTACGGAATGCTGCCCCCACTTGATTTTGCCCGAGCACATTTTCACGCCAACGCGAATCCAATTGATTGAGCGAAGCGCCCAAGGCTTTGGTAATGCCGAGGTCACAGTCGAAGCCATCACCGTAAGTGTTGATGAGACGTGAGAGACCCGATACGCCGAATGAGTCGCGGATGTAGGTGACAAAAGATTGCGATTGGGCATATGCCAGAAACGCTGAACCAGAATCGGCGGGGAAAGAGACGCACATATCCGAAAATGGAATCAAGGTTTGATTCACACTCGCAATTTCCAAGGCGCGGGCATAGTCTGGGTTGGGGTAAAGCTCCACCATAGAGGCGATGCCTTCGATTAGCCAGGCAGGTTGTTTGTTGTATTTATCGCCAAGCGCACGATATAGCATGACATGTGCAAGTTCATGCGGAATCAAAGTTTCCATTTCAGCGAATTGATTTGCACCGGGTGCGACTGCAACCAATACAACGCCAAGGTCTGCATGAGCATGACCGCCTGCCCATTCACGCCCGCCGAGCATGAGCGTATCGCCAAGGTCTTGAACGTTGGAGTAGATGTAAACATGAATAGGTTCGGTCAACGAGAGCGGAATAAAATCTTTCATTCCCAACATGCCCGCCCCGGCACTATCTAACGCACTTGCGCCGAAAGCATCATCACCAGCGTACCAATGAATGGTGACGTTGGCTTGCGTAACCTCCCTCCACGGGAAACGATTATCAACATATTGGACACGATGCGATTCGCTGGTGTAGGTTTTGCCGTCACTTAATGTTGCTTGAAACCAATAAACGACCCAACTGAATGGCGGAAAAACATTTTGCGAAGCATCATAGACGAATTGTACAGAGCCATCTTCTGCAACTTGTAAGGTTTCTACTCGGGTCGTTTCTTCGTTGACGCCACGGAACAAGAGCGATGCTTGTTGAATAGGATTGGATGCTTTGATCTTTGCCGTGAAGGTGATCGTCTTTCCAAAGTCAGGTATTGCATTTGGATTTTCGACAACGATTCCTTCTTGCGCCTGGGCTTGGTTCGGTTTCAGAGAAAGGGTCGCCACGAGAAGTGTGACCATGAAGACTTGCAAAATCCTTTGACGTGTGGCGGACATGTTCATTACCTCGCAAGGAAGACGATCAACGGTGTAAGAGTTAGTGGACTCAGTATAGTTCCAAAGAAAACAATCGCTGTCACCAGAGATGGTTCAAGTTTGTATTCGGTAGCGACAACGGTTGTTGCCACCGCGGCGGGCATGGCGGCTTCGATGACACTGCCTTGACGGGTATGCCCTTGCAACCCGAACAGGCTTGCCAGCAATAACCCAACCAATGGTCCGATCAATAACTTGGCAGCAACGCCTACGCCCGTGGCTCGCAGATTTTTTGTCCACTCAATGCGGGTGAGTTCCAAGCCAAGTAGGATGATCATGGCGGGAATGGCTCCGTTTGCAGCGATCTCGATGGTTCGTGAAAGCGGCAGCGGAATGGATACCCCAAAACCCTTAATGAGCAGGGCGATCATCACTGCGTAAAGAATGGGCAACCTGAACACTCCCAGTATAGCGGATTTCAAATCCAAATGCCCGAGCGATGCAATGACCACTCCAACGGTATTGAAAAGAATGGTGGTGGTTACATAAAAAATAGAAGCAACTGCCAATGCTTCATTACCAAACGCGAACTTGACCAAGGGCAAGCCGTAATTACCTGTGTTTCCAAATGCAACGGTGATAATGACTGCCAGCAAGTGTGGACGGCTAAGTTGAAAGATTTTCCCAAAGATGAACGCCAGAAACCCCATGATCGCGATCACAGCGATTGTATACCCGACTGTGGTGAGGGCTTGTTTCAGGTTTAATTGGCTGGTGACCATTAAGTTGAAAACGAGTAAGGGGCTAAAAATGTAAAAAACCATGCGTCCAATGGTGCGCGAGTCGACGGTGAGGGTCTTGCCAAGGATATAGCCTGCTGCGGCGATGAGCATGATGGGCAGCAGGTTGTTGGCAAAGGTGTTGAATAGTTCGATGAAGGACATGTTGAATGAAATTATAACCCCCGAAAAACGTAGGGGCGGATCGCGATCCGCCCCTACAAAATTACAACGAAATCAATTCGGCAGGCTGTTTGACCAAATTTGCCTGCATCGACCATGGGCCCGTCCAAGTGACGGTGACGGGCAGGAGTTTGCCGCGCAGGTCTTCATCCGATTGCACAAAGACCAGTTTGTTGGTGGGAGTGCGTCCCTTCCAGCGACCTTTGACCTTCTCTTCGAAGAGCACATCTACCGTTTGACCAAGATACTTCTGGTTGATCTCACCGACAATTTGCTCTTGCAAATCGTCGAGCATGTGCAGGCGGCGCATCTTTTCTTCTTCTGGCACATCATCTACCATGCGGCGAGTGGCAACGGTCCCTTCGCGGATGGAGTAACGAGCTAAATGGGCCACATCCAGCTTGAGGTCCGATAAGACGCGGTAGGTTTCCATGAACTGTTCCTCGGTCTCGCCGGGGAATCCAACGATGATATCGGTTGCGATGGAGCAGTTCGGGATGTGCTGGCGGATCTTTGCCACGAGGTCGCGGAATTGCTGCTGGGTGTATCCGCGTTTCATGTTTTCGAGCACGGTGTCATCGCCAGCTTGAATGGGAAGCTCAATATGCGGCATGACGCGCGGTAACTCGGCAATGGCATGGATGAGGTCATCGTCGAAGTAGTTGGGGTGTGAGGTTAAGAAGCGGATGCGCTCAATGCCTTCGACTTCATGCAGAATGCGCAGGAGTGCGGCAAGGTTAGGACCGTCGGGAATGTCTTTGCCGTAGCGGTCTACGATTTGACCGAGTAAGGTGATTTCCTTCACGCCTTGCTTTGCCAAGGAGCGGACTTCAGATACGATGTCGCCAACGGGACGAGAGCGTTCAATGCCGCGCTTGTAAGGGATGATGCAGAAAGTGCAGGCGTGAGAACAACCATACACAATAGGGACGTGCGCCATAACGAGTTTGCCGCGTTCAGCCACCGGCAGTATCAGTTCCTCGTCCATGGTGAGGAAGCGGCGGGTGGTCTCGGCATCTTCGAGCGATTGGATTTCACCCTGAGTGAGGTGCGAAATCAACGGACCTGGGTCGGACGGGGGGGAGAACACATCCACATAGGGAAGTTTGGCTTTGAGTTTTTCCGCGCCGCGTACGCCGACCATGCATCCCATTAAGTTGATGACAAGGTTGGGGTTTTTCTTCTTCAATGGCGCGAGGGATGAAACGCGCCCCATCGCTTTGTCTTCAGCAGATTGGCGGACAACACAGGTATTTAAAACGATAACGTCTGCTTCTTCGGGGTTTTCAGTAAGGGAATAACCGAGGTGCTCCAATGACGAGCCGACCCGCTGTGAGTCGGCGACGTTCATTTGGCAGCCTTCGGTCCAGATGTGATATTTCATGCGTACTCCTAAATAGGCGCAAATTATACCAAGAGCAGTCTGGATTCAAAAAGCGGCAGTCACATTTCAATGTGACCGCCGCTTGGTTACTTGCCTAGCATTTCATCGTACTTGCGCCGAACTTCTTTGATATCTTCCCACATCAGCGACTTGGGAGAACCCGGTTCTCGCGATTGATTACGCAGCAAATACGAAGGGTGGAAAATAGGCATGAGCCAGCGCCCGTCCAGTTCGGTCCACTTGCCGCGTAGAGTGGTAATCCCTGTCTTTTGCAGAATCGACTGGCACGCCACATTTCCGGTCATTAACACGATTACCGGGTCGATCAACCGAATGATCTCAAATACGAATGGACGGTAATACTCAATTTCCTTATCATTTGGCTTGCGAAAGTTTGCGCCATTTTCACCGGGCGGCATGCGGAAAACTGAGTTTGTGATGTAGACATCATTCTCAGGGTCGAATTCACCTGCTTGCAAAATTTTATCCAGCAACTGTCCAGCGGGTCCTACAAACGGTTTGCCTTTAATATTTTCCTGTGGACCCGGCGCTTCGCCAACAAGTAAAAGTTTTGCCTTGGGGTTTCCGCGGCTAATAACGATGTTCGTGCCTGCATTTGCCAGCGGATCATCTTTTAGTCCGCGAATGGCTGCCAACGCTTCATCAAGAGAGTTATATTTTGGGGAATCAAACAAGCCAGATTGGGTCATAGTCCATTCCTTTTCTAAAGTCTTTCAATTATTTTACGGTATTTTGTGTGGGATTACATCATCAACTTCGGGCGATACTGTAGCGCTTCTGCCAGATGCGGGGATTGGATCTCTTCGCTGCCAGCCAAGTCCGCGATGGTGCGCGATAGCTTGAGGATGCGGTGATAGGCGCGTGCCGACAAATTGAGTTGACTCATTGCCGCTCGCATCAAACTCTGACCTTCGGGCTGGAGTTGGCAAAATTGCCTTACTTCCCCGATGCGCATGTCTGCATTGCAGATAACTTCAGAAGAATTGGTAAAACGTGAGTTTTGAATGTCTCTTGCCGTTTGGACACGTTTGCGGATGGTCTCACTGGTTTCGCCGAGTTTATTGCCACTGAGTTTTTCGTAATCGACTCTGGGGACTTCGATGTGAATGTCGATACGGTCTAGCAATGGACCAGAAATGCGCTTTTGATATTTGGTCACCACAGCAGGGGCGCAGGTGCAGGGTTTTTGTGTATCGCCCCAATACCCACAAGGGCAGGGATTCATGGCAGCGATGAGTTGGAAATTCGCAGAGAAGGTCAGCGAGCCTTTGGCACGGCTGATGGTGACGACCTTATCTTCCATCGGCTGGCGCATCACTTCGAGGACGCGGCTGCCGAACTCGGGAAATTCGTCGAGGAAGAGGACGCCGCGATGGGCGAGGGAGATTTCGCCGGGCTTGGGGATGTTGCCGCCACCGACGAGACCGGCATGGCTGATGGTATGATGCGGTGCTCGAAACGGACGATGCTTGATAAGTGGCGTCCCTGCGGGGAGCTGATCTGCTACCGAATAGATGCGGGTCACATCCAACGATTCTTCAATAGACATATCTGGCAAAATGCCGGGCAAGGCTCGGGCTAATAATGTTTTCCCCGAGCCGGGCGAGCCGACCATCAGAACGTTATGTCCGCCAGCGGCAGCGACCTCGAGTGCGCGTTTGACGTGGTCTTGCCCCTTAATTTCGGCGAAGTCTGTGGGAGTGAAGAGCGGTTCGATGGAGTCGCTGGAGGGAAGATAAGGCTGAATGAGATGCCGACCCGATAAATGGTCGTAGAGATGCGCAAGCGATTTGACGGGATAAACTTCCAGGTCTGGAATCAGAGCCGCTTCACCCGCGTCCACTTCAGGGACGAAGATGCGCTTGAATCCATTGGCGCGGGCAGCGGCTGCCATGGGCAATACACCACGTGTGTGACGGACAATGCCATCGAGAGAAAGTTCGCCGATGAACATGGCACCTTCAATGCTTTCTTGTGGCAGATACCCGGCAAGGATGACGACACCCAGTGCAATGGGTAAGTCGTAGGCGGGACCTTCTTTACGAATAGCGGCTGGGGAGAGATTGACGACGATGCGATGGCGCGGAAAATTTAGACCGGCATTTTTGACAGCGGTTTGCACACGTTCGCGGCTTTCTTGCACTGCCGCATCGGGTAAGCCGACGATGATGACTGCTGGAAGACCGTTGGTGTAATCTACTTCTACTTCAACGATCACGCCTTCAAGTCCCACCACGGCGCATGAGTAAACGCGGGAAAGCATAATGAAATTTTATCATTAAGATAAGACCTGACAGGTCTTGAAAACCTGTCAGGTCTGTTTGTAAAACTTCTTTGGTTCTTACGTGAATTAGTCGAGCAAGTCTGCCGGAATGTTGCCGCCGTTGGCAGCGATCTGGCGAAGGACTTCCTTGTGCAACCAGGTATTCATACGAGCGGAGTCGCTCATCTGATCGGCAGGGCAGTTGAGTTCCTTGGCGAGTTCTTCGCGAGCTTCGCGGCTGGAGTCGAGTTCGAGCAACTTGAGCAAGTCCACAATCGAGACCTTCCAGTTGAGTTCCTTGCCCTTGGCTTTGGCTTCGAGTTGAGCCACCACATCTACAACATCAATGGCTTTGGGGGCGGCAGGAGCTGCAGCCGCAGTATCATCTTTCTGGGCAGGCGCAGCCTTCATGGGGGCGGCGGCTGGTGCTGCCTTGGCAGCCGGAGCGGCGGGCTTGGCAGCGGCGGGAGCAGCCTTAACGGCTCCTTCAGCACCAACAGCTTTCTTTTCTTCTTCCTTCTTTTTGAGACCGAGCTTTTCGAGAATATTATTGAAGAGACCCATAGCAAAAAATCCTTTTCTCTGAATTTGGTTGCAGGTAAAACATTTACCTGTCTTCAAAAATTATAACGGCATATCATCGGAGAAATATTAAAATATCGTCAATGTTTTAGTACATACGGCTGATTTTTGTTTCATCGTCCTGCACTATAATCTGGCGAATGGAAAAGCAAAATCACCCCTTTTGGACACGAGACTCATCCATTTTATTGGGTGGGTTTTTCGTGACCATCATCCTTATTGTTTATATTTGGTGGCCGCTGGCAGAAGAAGTCCTCTCGTATATTGATTGGAACGGTCCCTGGTGGTTATACATGGACTGGCTATTGCTCGGCATTTTTCTTTTTATGTCCATCACAATTGTGGCGAGGGCGAATATCAAGACCGATGTATTAATCGTTTTTGTCGGCATCTGTGGCGGGCTTGCCATTGAGTCTTGGGGCACTCAAACCAACCTCTGGCATTACTACACGGCTGAACGCCCACCGTTGTGGATTATCCCTGCCTGGCCCATCGCGAGTCTTTCTATTGACCGTATCACCCGTTTCTTTAATTGGACGATTCAAAAACTGGAAACTCGGACTCAACAACCTGTTCATCGCTCGATCTTTCCCACTCTTTATTGGATGACCTTCGCCTCTTTCCTAACGTTGATGCTGGTCTTTGTTTCCCCAACATTCGACAAATCCTATACCATTCTTGCCACCCTGCTGTGTGTGATGCTTATCCTCACCCCAACTAATTACCGCATGGCGTTGTTGACTTTTCTAGCCGGAATTGGCTTGGGATATTTCCTTGAGTTGTGGGGCACCACTCGTCAGTGTTGGACGTATTACACCTTTGAGACTCCGCCTTTCTTTGCGGTGTTGGCGCATGGGATGGCGGCTGTCGCTTTTTGGCGGGCGGGGCTGCTAGTGAATTTGATGTTGCAGAAAATAGGTTGGAAGCGCCAAACGGTTCAGGGGGAGTTGGTAAAGGAATAGTAATGAAAAATCCGCGAGCATGTTCGCGGATTTTTATTTTCGGCTACGCCCAAGTTTGGGTGGATGAACCAGCCAGAGCGGGGGAGGAGGCGTGTTTTGTCCAAAGGGTATTGACAAAGCGATTTGTCGGACATATAATATTTTTATAAACCGACCGTCGGTTTATAAAGAGGAATCCCCTGACATGCCACGAGTTCTAAAAGAAGAAGACTACGCCGCAAGGCGCAATGAGATCTTGGATGTTGCCCAAAAATTGGTGTACACCAAGGGCTATAACCAAATGTCGATTCAGGATATTTTGGATGACCTCAAGATATCCAAGGGGGCGTTCTATCATTATTTTGACTCTAAGCAGGCATTGTTGGATGGTTTGGTAGAGCGTATGTTGGTTGAAGCCGACCGTGTGATGAGCCCTATTTTGGAAGAACAGGATGTACCGGCACTTGAAAAGATGAGGCAATATTTCAATGCAGGTACGCGTTGGAAGAAGGAACAGAAACCATTTCTTGTCAATTTGATGCGTGTTTGGTACGACGATTCCAATGTGTTGCTTCGCAAGAGACAAGAAGACGCCATCATGAAATATTTTGCGCCCAAGCTGGCTGTCATTATTCGTCAGGGAATTGCGGAAGGGGTCTTCTCAACAAAATACCCAGACCAATTTGCAGATACCATGGTGGGTTTATCGCATGGGCTGGAAGATAAGATCATCGATTTATTGTTGGCGGACCATCCACCGCCAGATGCGTTGGAGCAATTGGAGTCCATTATTGGTGCCTATTATGAAAGTTTGGAACGCATTCTTGGCGCCCCCCCTGGTTCTCTTTGGGTAGGTACGATGGATATTTTACGGGAATGGCTGGATGCCTGACCTTTTGTTGGTTTGAACGTTTTTAGAAAAGGAGTACGTATGAATCTTTATCTGCGCCTTGCATGGCGAAATATTTGGAGGCACAAACGCCGTACGGTCATTATTGTGCTTGCCATGTCGATGAGCTTGTCTTTGATGATGTTCTACGATGGGTTGATGAACGGATTCACCGATGCGATCTATGGCAATGCGGTGAAGGTCTTGGGCGGCAACATTCAAGTCCATGCGCAGGGGTATCGGGCTGAAGTGGGCTCCACCCCGCTGCTGCCGTTGACCGATGTGCAGGCTGTGGTGAGCGCTGCCGAAGCGAACTCAAACGTGGTTGCCGCGACTCAACGCATCAATACCGGTGGTTTGGTGACGAATCGGGAAGGTGCTTTTGCCGTTGTGATCACAGGCATTGAACCGGAAAAAGAAGTGAAGGTTAACCTCATCGGTCAGTATGTGACTGAGGGGCGTAACCTTGCGAGTGATGATGTTGACAACATTCTGATCGGCAAAGGTCTTGCAGATGCCATGGATGTGGCGGTGGGGGATCGCATCACCATGGTTGGACGTTCTCAAAACAAAGAGATGCGTCAACGCACGATGACCATTGTGGGTATCTATGACCTTGGCATGACAGACATTGAAAAGCAGACGGTCTACATTTCATTGAACGAGGCGCAAGCTCTCTATGATCTGACCGCTCCCACCGAAGTGGCGATCTTCCTTGAACATTTGGGGCAGGAGGATGACGTCATCGCGAGTTTGCAAGCCAGCCTGCCGGGATATGAGATCGAATCATTCCAGGCGAATTACCCTGACCTTGCGAATGCGATCGACTCTAAAGGCGGTGTTATGAATGTCTTCAGCGTCATCATCATCGCGATTGCAGGTGTGGGCATTCTCAACCTGTTGTTGATGGCGGTTTACGAACGGACTCGTGAGATCGGCGTGCTGGGAGCAATGGGGCTCAAAGCCAATCAGATCGCGCTCTTGTTCATCCTTGAAGGCACCATGATCGGTCTGGTGGGGGTGGCAGTTGGCATTGCCTTGGGGCTTGCTCTCAACGGATATTTGATGAAAGTAGGCATGGACTTTGGTTCTCTGACACAAGCCGCCAGTTATATGGCGCTGATCAAAGACAAGGTTTACCCTACATTGGGCGTTGAAAAGTTGTTCATGCGGGCATCCATGGTTGCGGTCATTTCGGCGTTGGCATCGGTCATTCCTGCCATCGAAGCCGGACGACGCGAACCGGCTGAAGCTCTGCATTTTGTATAAGGTGCATCATGATACAGATTTTTAAGATGGCTTTTCGTGACCTGGGTCGTAACCGCCGCAGAAATTTCTTCTCTGCATTGGCTGTGGCGATCGGGCTCGCGTTGTTGATGTTAATGTCATCCGTTATTCAAGGTGAAATGGGCAGTGCGGTTGAGTCTGCCATTAACCTGCAAAGCGGACATATTCAAATCCGTGCCGAATCTTACGATGCGAATAAATCGAGTCTTAAGTGGGAGGATCTCGTAGCGAACCCGGATGAACTCGCCAGTCAGATCGGCGCCTTGGAACCTGTGAAAGCTGCCACTCCGCGTTTATATGCCAGCGGATTTCTTTCCACGGGCGATGAATCGACAGGTGTGCAGATCAATGGCATCGACCCGCAGTCTGTGGCGAATGACCCATATCGCAACGGGATCATCAGTGGAGAATTCCTCAACGCCGATGACCGTGAAGGTCTATTGATCGGAAGACCCGCGGCAGAAAAATTGCACCTCAAAGTTGGTGATAAGGTCAGTCTCTCGGTCAACACTGCCGATGGCAATGTGCAGGAGCAGGTCTTTGTCATCCGTGGTATTTACACCACAGACACCTATGGCTTTGATAGCGGCACGGTCTTCCTGCCGTTGGCGAAGGCGCAGGCGATCACACAAACGGAAGGTCATGCCAGCACGATCTTCGTACTTCTAAAAGACACGGCGGATACCGATCAGGTTGTAGCGGCATTGAAATCTTCATCGAATTTGGAAGTGCTCACCTGGCGAGACTTAAACAAACTCTTTGTTGAGTTTGAGACCATGGCGCAAAGCTATATCTCATTCTTCTATCTCATCATCCTTGCCATTACCGCCTCGGTGATTGTCAATACCCTCATCATGTCTGTCTACGAGCGGACGCGCGAGATCGGTATCCTCTCTGCGATTGGCATGCGCGGCGGACGCATTTTGGGATTGTTCCTGGCGGAATCCTTCATGCTGGCAGTGGGTGGCATCTTGATGGGTTTGGCATTGGGCGTGTTCGCGGTCTACCTGTTCAATATCAATGGCTTTTTCGTTGGCAACATGGGGCTGAGCGGCATGTTGGTCTCAGATACCATCCGTGCCCAGTTGACAGTGGATAACACGGTCAATGTAACCGTCATGACCTTTATTGCCACCATCCTTTCCGGGCTGTACCCGGCGGTGATGGCATCTCGTATGGAGCCGGTTCAGGCGTTGCGTGCAGAAAAATAGACGCGGAAGAATCCGCGAGGAGAAATATCATGGAAGTCGTAAAGATCGAAAATATCACTCGTACCTATCAAATTGGGAAGTTGGAAACCCATGCTTTGCGTGGTGTCAGCCTTTCCATTAACAGCGGAGAATTCACAGCCTTGGTCGGTCCTTCTGGTTCGGGCAAGACCACGCTCTTGCAAATGATCGGCTGTCTCGACCAGCCCACCAGCGGGCGTGTCACCGTGGACGGCAAAGAAGTGACTTCGCTGAACCGCAATCAGCGTGCCGACATGCGCAAAGGTCATATTGGGTTTATCTTCCAATTCTTTGCGTTGATTCCCACTCTTACTGCTTATGAAAATATAGAAATGCCGCTTCTGCTGAATGGGCATTCTCCAAAAGAGCGCCAAGACCGTGTGATGGAACTGCTCAAAGCTGTAGATTTAACCGACCGCGCCAACAATCGCCCCGATCAACTTTCGGGTGGTCAACAACAGCGTATTGCTATTGCCCGTGCTCTGGCTCCCAAACCTGCGCTCATCCTCGCCGATGAGCCGACTGCCAATCTCGATACCGAGAACGGCAAGCAGGTGATGGAGATCATGAAGAAGCTCAATCAAGAAACAGGGGAGACCTTTGTCTTCGCTACTCATGATCCACGCGTCATTAATTATGCGACCCGCGTCGTAACCTTGGAAGATGGTGTGATTGTCAAGGATTCAAAGGGTTAAGTCCTTTCTAGACAAAACCTTTGCAAAAACTGTGCAATATGATATACTTTAGAAACTTCATGGATTACACAGTTTGGAGAAATAAAGAATGAAACGAGTTATTTTTGTAAGTGTTAGTTTGCTGGCGCTTTTGCTGTCCGCGTGTGGACAGGCTAGTTCAGCAGAGGCAATTCCCACCGTTGTAATTGATGCGGGCAATTCATCCCAGCCTGCGGATGTTCAACCTTCAAGCGGCGGTTCAGTCTCTGCTTCGGCAATAGTCGTTCCTGTTGAAGATGCAAATCTTTCTTTCACGAACATCGGACGCGTGACTCAAGTCAATGTGCAGGTTGGGGATAAGGTGAGTGCAGGCGATGTGTTGGTTCAGTTGGACACCACCATTTTGGAAGCGAAGGTTCGTGAGGCTGAAGCGAATCTGAAATATGCACAGATCAGCCTTGACTATTTGATCCGCAATGTAGGCTGTAAGATGAACTGTGCGCCTTCACAGGAGCATATCGAAGTGGCAGAAAATGACGTTGCCAAGGCTCAAGCCTTGGTGGATTCAGCCAAGGCTGTTCTCGCCGCTCAATCGAATCTCACCGCGCCGTTTGCTGGTACGGTTACTTCAGTAGATATCTCCCCGTATGAGACGGTTGCCCCCGGGCAGATCGTAATGGTGCTTGGAGACCTCTCCAAATATCAGATCGAAACCACCGACCTGAGCGAGCGCGATGTGACCCGTGTGAAAATTGGTCAACCTGCTTCGATATACATTGATGCCTTGGATGAAGAATTTTCTGGCAAGGTTGTGGATGTGGCTCGCATCTCTTCAGAAGTTGGCGGCGACGTGGTCTACAAAGTGACCATTGAATTTGATAAACAGCCCGCAGGCTTATTGTGGGGCATGAGCGCGGATGTCAACATTGACGCTGGCGAGTGAGGCTGCCATGAAGCGATTGTTAATCCTTACCGTTGGCTTGCTAGTGCTAACGGCTTGCGCCAGCCCAACCCCAACGCCTGTTCCTGATGCTGTTGAAACAACTGCCCCAGTCATTGAAGTGTCTTCGCCAGATGTGGTGATAGCTTCTGCTGATGTCGAACCGACTCACGTCTCTCACCTTGGGTTTACCATCTCGGCACTTGTCAAAGAAGTTGCCGTTGGTGAAGGGGATGTGGTTAAGGCTGGCGATACGTTGATGGTCTTGAATACCCCAGACCTTCAGTATGCCGTGGTTTCTGCTGAGGCAGATTTCAATGCACGCACGCAGGCAGCACAGCTTCAGAAAGCCGATAAGGTTTTGTATGTCAACCCGAACACCGGCAAGAAAACTTGGTATAGCTTGCCCCGTGAAGTGTTCTTGAAAGCCCAAGCCCAAGCCGACCAAGCAAAAGCCGTTTGGGACACTGCCGCTGCTACATATGCTCAATCCACCCTAACAGCTCCCTTTGATGGTGTGGTTGTGGATGTTGCGGTCATCCCGGGTGAGTTGGTGCAGGTGAATCAAGTCGTTATCACCATAGCAGACTTGAACGACCTCCAAATCACCACCACAGACTTGAGCGAACGCGATATTGCGCGTGTAAAACTCGGGCAGAGCGTGAACGTTTCCATCGAAGCGTTGGGACAGACCATTTCAGGAAAAGTCATTCGCATTTCACCGGTTTCTGAAACCGTAGGCGGTGACGTGGTATACCCGGTGACTATCCAATTGGATGAACAACCCGATGGCTTGATGTGGGGAATGAGCGCTGAAGTAGAAATTTCTACGAAATAAAAAGGAGGTCACGTTCAAAACGTGACCTCCTTTTTTGTATCAACTTTCCAAAACTGTCCTTAATACAGGTAACAACACACCCCAACCGAATTCTTTTCCTACAAAAGCATCACAGCCTGCCTCTGCACCTCGTTTCTTAGAGACCGCATCGTTATGCATGGAAAGCAGAATGATCCGCGGCGGGTTGAGGAGGGCTTTGATCTGTTTCGCAACGGCAAAGCCGTCCATATCTGGTAATTCGATATCGAGCAGAACCAGATCAGGCTTAAGGTTGACCGCCATTTGAATGGCATCGTCGCCATTCCCGGCATCGCCAATAACGGTCAGTCCCGATTCATCCTCCAACAACCACTTCAAACTTTCACGTACGGTAGGCGCATCATCTACGATCAGAATTCGGTAACTATCTCTTGCAGGGTGGGCAGGGTGCATGAGAAGCCTCAGGGGCATGGAGTTCTGCATATCAGCTCGTTACGGGCGGAATGCGCCGATAACCATTTGTGAGGCAGAGGTTGCAGGGTCACCTTCGCCCCAAGCAAGGAAGACCGTATCTGTAGAAGCAACCACAGAGAGATTGAAATCTGAAAGGGTTTTATCTTTATTGAAGCCTTCGGCTGGGGTATCGAGCGCCCAAGTTCCGGTTTGTGGGTCTGAGGCGAGATGTCTCATCTGCACTTCAAATTTGCCTGTGCCGTCATCTTCTAACCAAGCCACATATGGAACATTTCCAACAAACACAATGGTCGGTAACTTGGCATCATGATTCGGGTCAATGTTTAAACTGCCGCCAACCTGAAGAAAACTATTACGCGTGCTGGTATCCAAACGCGAGACAAAGATCTGCCATTTGCCATTCTGACCAATTTCGGGCCATGCGATCCATGGCACATTGCCTTCACCGGGAACAGTGCTGCCAGAAGCCATGGAAGCATCTTTCGCGTCATTCAACGGATTGATGTTGAGCGCGCATTTGGTCTCATCTTTCGGGTCACAAGGCGGAACATTGATCCACTTGAAACCACCGGGCGTGTTGGGGTCTGCCACGCCACGCGCCGTAAAGATGCGGCTGGGTTCATCACGTCCCTGTTCTTGCCAGGTTACCCACGGTACAGAGTTCGATGTTTCAGCAAACACACCGGTTGGGTGTTGTGAGATACGGAAGCGATTGACATTCAAGGTCTGTTCGCCATCTTCTTTCACTTGCCCAACGGTTTCCCATCGGAAGCCGCCAATTGCACTTTCATCCTTTACGCCTTTGGCTACAAAAATTTGCACAGAAGATGGATTCACATCCGAGACTTCTTCCCATGCCACCCACGGAACGGGCGGATTCCCGATCTCTGTGGACCCTGAGAAAATAAATGGATGTGTGCCTGCGCGCTCTGTGGAGATGTTGAGACTCGCCTCGCCACCCCCTCTGTCTGTGCCTGCTTGCTGCCATAAACCTGTCTCTACACTGAAGCGACTCGCAAATACCTGCGCCACATTATCGAAACCGGGGCTGGGCTCAGACCACGCCACCCAAGGCACGGCATTGTTCTCACCTGCAACAGTAATGCTGGGCGAATCTGCAAGCACATTGGTGTGGATATTGATGGAGGAGCCCAAAGGTTGGAAGGCAGTTCCATTCAATTGGCTGGCAAAGATCTGGCGTACTCCGCCAGAGGAATTCTCAGCCCAAACAACCAGTAGATTCTTTTGCGCATCCACTGTTACGAATGGAGCTTGAGCCGCTTGGGTTGCATCCCGGTTAACAGCACCAATAATGGTATAGGTGGGTCCGGTAGGGGCAGCTTCTGTAGCTGGGGCTTCGGTGGCAACAGGCGCTTCTGTTGCAGACCCGCCGCAGGCTACGATTAATAAACTTACGAGTAAGAAGATCGTCCATATTCTTGATTTCAAGAATGTATTCATAAGGGTTCTCCTTCAGCGAGAGAGAGTTGTCTCCCTCTCGCTGAAATGTGACGAACAAATTTAAGGGGTAATTGGCTCTGTGGTGATGTCGATGGATTTGAGGAAGGCGACCAATGCTTCACGGTTTGCTGGGTCATCCAATACGCCGGTCACGCCGCCCGCTTCGCGATGGGTTTGATTTTCCAAGACACAATCCAAGGTCAGGCAGGAGCCGTTATGGAGGTATGGCGGGAAGGCATTGATGCTCAACAAAGAAGGCGGGTTGTAACCTAATGTTCCAAGCGCATTCTGATTGTTGTTGTTCTTCTCAAGCGGGTTGGCAGGGTCAAAGGTGCCGACAATCTGCAAGAAGCGTGAGAGTTGACCAATTGGAGCCTCGGGTGGTTTTCCGGCTGTGATGGTTTCTGGGAAGGGCGAAACGCGAGCAAAATCCACTTGAGGCGTGGACCATTTGGGTCCACCATGGCAAGCCTGACAGTTCGCTTGCGTGAAGAGGTCACGTCCCTGTGCGATCTGTTGACCAAGCTCACTGCTTGGATCTACGCCACGATAAGGGGAAACGGGGGAAGGTACACGGAATTGAGTCCACGCAACGATTGCATCCCAAGCGGGGAAGCCGCCAACATGCAGTTGTTCACGGTTGGCATTGGGTGGGTCAAAGGCTTTTACATTCGGGTCTGGGTCGGTGGTACCGCTTTGAATGATCAAGCCTTGCCCGCCAGAGACATTACGAATGTTCAATTCAAAGTCTTCCAACTCATCGAACACTGCTGAGTAATTCAACACACGCTGATTGCCAGTGGGGTTCTCATGGCTAAACGTTCCATTCAAGGGCACGCTCTTGCGCGGACCGGAATTGAACGCCCACACCACACCGTCGCTCAAGCCATCGGGGTGACAACTTGCACAAGCTTGCCAACCTTCGTTGGACATTCTTTCCGCCACGCCTTCGTCAAACTCACCGCGTGAAGAATGGAATAACTCATTCCCAGCCAGGAATTTTGCGGCGTCTGAACCTGCAGCGGGTAAATCTGCCGACTGGACACGAGCCAGCTCAACTTCGGGTGAGGCGGTGAGGTCCACCACAGAGACATCTTTTGAGATGAAGTTGTAAACGTACGCGCGAGTATCCGCATTGTTGATGACGATTCCGCGCGGATTTTTATGGACATCAATCGTCAAGACTCGCTTTGTATCTCCATCCGCCGGCAGAGAAACTACTGTAGGCACGCCGTTATCGTCGATGGTGATCTTGACCAACACGTCACTCGCTGCTGAAACGACATAGCCTTCATTAGCATTGTGCTTGAAGGCAATTGCCCATGGGTTGGCAAGGAATAACTTGGGCGTAAAGGTTTGTGCTTTGACAGCCGCATGTAAGTTGATCGTGCCGTCCGCCAATTCCGATTTGGCAGCTACATCGAATACCGAAAGGAAGGCTTGCGTATCTACATTGAACTTCACAGGCCCTTCAGGAGAAGCCGCCACATTGGGTAAGTAGCCGCGTCCATTTTTCAAGATGATGGATTGCATCTGATTCGGATACGCAAAGGTTGGTTCTTTGTCTGTGCCGCCGAACGCGGTTCGATCTGCGGTGAAGCCTGTATCATGTGCTCCGAGCGTGATCACGCCTTGAATTTGTGCGTCGTCTGTCGTGGAAATAACGAAGACTTTGCCTTCACTGCCCTGATCCAACCCCGGTCCACCAGAAGCGGTGGGTTGGGAGAGGAACTGGGTTACATAAACGAATTGCTGCCCGGTTCCGCCGTTGTTATTGGTGATTGCCACACCGCGTGGTTGCACACCGGGAATATTGATCGTACCGACAACCGTATTGGTCGTTGTATCAATGATCGAAACTGTATTTGAGGCAGAATTTGCAACATAGGCACGGGTTCCATCAGGGGTGAGCGCGATCCCGTACGGCTCAGCTCCAACGGTGATATCAGTGACCTTGGTCTGCGAATTCAAGTCAATCACAGAGACCGTACCGCTGACTTGATTGGTTACATAAGCAAAAGCTTTGTTCGGTGTGATCACCACAGAACGCGGTTCTTCGCCTACTTGTACTTCAGTCAACTTGGTGTTGGCATCGCCTGCTACATTGATTAGCGACACCGTGCTGTTAAGCGTATTCGCAACCACGACCAACGCATCATCATCACTAATGGCGATCGGGCTGGAATAGCTCGCATTCTTTGCAATCACCCCACTGCTTGACTCTGGCGCAGTCTCAGAATCAGACGGCGCCGCGCCGCACGAACTTATGAACACAAGCATAAGCACAATTGCGACTCGAAAAATAAAATTGGAATGTTTCGATGGCATACTTCTCTCCTTCTATATAATGGATACCGATAACGGGATACTCATAATCATAGAAGAAAGCCTTTTCAAAACAAACCATCAAGAGCCATTGAATCAAAAGAAAAAGGTTAGCCATTTCGGCTAACCAAAGTTAGGTACAGAATCAGACGGAGGAAGGCAGTTTATTTTGGCTTCAATAGCCCATGTTCTACGGCGTAAAGCGCAGCTTGTGTGCGGTCAGCTACTTCTAGTTTATCGAAGATCGTACTGACATAGCCTTTCACAGTCCCTTCCGTGAGGTGCAAAGCGAGCGCGATTTCTTTGTTACTTTTCCCGGCGGCGATCAATTGCAAGATATTGAACTCTCTAGCCGTCAACCTTGTATGCGGCGCAGAGTCTGAGCCGGTGATCTGGCGCATCAAAAATTGTTGCGCTTCTGCATGCAAGGCGGGCTTTCCAGCAGCGGCAGATCGAATCGCATTCAATAAATCTGCTTTGAGCACATCCTTCAATAGATAACCAATCGCGCCTGCTTGAATGGCTTCTCGCACTCGCTGATCGTCAGAATACGATGTCAACATCAACACCCGAGTAGATGGGTTGGTAGCAACGACTCGCCGGGTTGTCTCAATACCATCCACGCCCGGCAGGATCACATCCATAAGAACCACATCCGGTTTATGCCGCTTCACCATGGAGACGGCTTCATCACTATCTCCCGCAGTGCCCACCACTTCGATTTCTTTTTCTTCGCTTAGCAAAATCTGCAATCCCTCGCGGACAATTTCATGGTCATCCACAATCAAGACACGAATAGCTTTCATCTCTAACTCTCCTTAAGAGGTATGGTCAATTCAATGGTCGTACCTTGTTTCGGGGCAGATGTCACACGGAGTTTGCCACCCAGTGATTCTGCCCGCTCTTTCATTGTCTTCATTCCCAACCCGCTGCCATCCTCGGGCTTTTGTTTCTCAATGGATGTGCTTTTGAAGCCTTTTCCATCATCTGCAATCGAAACCCACAATTGCCTGCCTTGGCAAGAAATTGATATAAAAATCTGACGCGCCTTGGCATGCTTGACGGCATTGTTTAGCGCCTCTTGAGTGATGCGGTAAATGCTTTCATCCACCATCGGCTCTTTCCCGGACCTCGAACCTGTTTGCTTACTAAAAAGCTTTTCACCCGCCTCATCCACATCCACACTTACAAGAATACCATCTGCTGAAAAATCCTGTGCCAATAACCGTATCGCACCCAATAGACCATAATGGCGAATACGCTCCAATCCGGTCAACGTGACGGGTAACTCAGTATCTTGAATCTCTTCGCTTGATTTCAATTCAAATAGTAACGAACGCATTTCACGCAACGCAGTCTGGCTCAACTCCAACAAGCGCTCTACTCGCTTCTCGCCTTCTTCCGGGTTCCGCTTCCATGCTGGTGTAATCGACTGGGCGATCAGGGTCGTGCTAAAGATCAATTGGGTGACCGAGTCATGCAATTCGCGAGCCAGCCGTTGACGTTCCTGTAGCACAGCCAGTTGTTGTCCGCGTTGTTGTAATAAGGTCTGTTGAGAGCGGTGGTCAATTGCAATTGCCAATTGTGCTGCCACTGCCCGATATGGGCTTAGCTCCTCATCAGCCCATTCATGCACCCCAGGGTGACTTAAGATTACCAACCCAATACGTTGATTCCGCACCATCAGCGGAATCATCACCAACGCCCATCTTCCAGACGCTGCTTGAATTTCACCAAGCGACTCTGGCGCTCGCGAGTCATTTCTGACATCTGAAAAGATAAGAGTCTCTCCCTCATCAAGAATAGGGTCGAGGTTATCTTGCACATAGGGCAGGTGTTCATCTAAACGTTCCGAGCCGGTTTCCGGCATCCAACGCCCCTTAACGATGACTTCTGTCCGCTCATTCTTTTCATTGAATTCATAAAGACAAATATTACAGACATATTTCCCACCAGCCGCAACTTGGTCCAAATAAGCATCAATCACCCCATCTACATCATCTGAAAGCCCAATGCGTTGACTGGTCTTATAAAGAAGGTGCATTTCTTCGAGCGCATGTTGATTTGCCTTGAAAAGGTTGGCATTGTGAATGGCAACGGCGGCATACTGAGCAAAATACTCTAGCGTTTCTACGTCATGATCCGTAAACCGTCGGGATTCAACACCAATACCAAAGAAGCCAATCATCTCATCGCCCCACAAAATAGGAATGCCGATGACAGAATGGTCTACTAATCCTTGAAGGGTGGGTTGTTCTAATGCTCCATAACGATCCAATCGTATGGTTCGTTTTTCAAGTAATACTTTTCCTGCCAACCCTACCCCTGAGGTCATTTCTGCCCCCAGTTCTTCAGCTGGCATATTGTAAGTAGTCACTGTGCGGATTACAGGTCTGCCATTACGGTCACCCACAAGCCCTATAGTTCCGTGCGTTGCTTCTATTAATTTGACAGCGCTCTCAAGAATGTTTTCGAGCAGCGGGTCAAGTTCCAATCCACTACTGATTGTGGTCATCACGCGCTGAAGAATATCGGCACGCCGAATGACGTCGGTGATGTCTTCATGATGTGTAGAGGTGGATGAAGAAGAATTTTTCAAGTTTACTTACTCTGCCAATAAGTTTTCTGAATTATATACCAATGAATAGATTGGTTTGAATGATAATTATAGATTGAAACCTATATGCATTGTTGGTGTTTATTTGTTTGTCAATCAAAGATAAGTAATACGTAGCAATTTCTTTTTCTTAAAGACGTTAATAACCTTAAAAACCTTAATGACTCTATGAGCGAATATTATAAAAAGATGAATAAAGCTTTCAAATATTTTAAGATAAAACCATGTGTAAAAACCTTTACATAAACAAATAGTTGTATACAATAATCATATATTGATGATAATTTAAATATTTTTTCATCATATGATGATACGTAAAACATTTAAATATTATATAGATAGCATGCGACATGAATATAAATAAAATCATGAACGCAAAAAAGGAATGACAAAGGAAATATCATGTATATCTGCGTACTAACAAGCACACCTGATGACGACGACATCCCATATGATCCTTCACCGTACATGAATGGATATCGTTGGAAGCAGCATCATGTGGAACCAACTGAAGTTGAAAAACAAATCAAACAATTGATGGATGAAGGTGTGGATGTATTTGTCAATTTATGTGATGGCACACCCGATGATGCTCTTTCAGGAATTGCCTTGGTCAAGGCGCTTGAAAAATATAATGCAGCCTTTACCGGTGCAGATTCGAAATTTTTTGACCCCACTCGTGATGAAATGAAGAATGCTGCAAAACGCGTCTCTGTTCCTACACCTAGTTGGGCATTCGCCAACCGTGCAGAAGATGCAGAGAAGATTGCGAAGCGTCTCAAATTCCCCATGCTTGTCAAACCGCCTCATGGCTATGCCAGCGTAGGTATTCGCCGCAACTCTCGCGTGACTACCGTCGATGAGCTTCGTGAACAATTGAAACTTGCTATTGCCGAATTTGGACGTGCACTCATTGAAGAGTTTGTTGAAGGACGCGAGTTCACCTGTCTGATTGCAGAGAACACGAAGAATCCGAATAAACCAATCACCTTCACCCCGGTTGAGTTTATCTTTCCGGAAGGCGAATCTTTCAAACATTACGACATGAAATGGGTCGATTACGAGAAGATGTCAGTTGCTATCGTGAGCGATCCTCGCATCGACAAGATTCTTCGCGAACAGACCGCTCGTGTCTTCAAGGAATTGGGTGGTAATGGTTATGCCCGCTGTGACTATCGCATGGATGCAGATGGCACCATTCATATGTTGGAAATCAATCCCAACTGCGGTATCTTTTACCCGCCTCATGAACCGGGCTCTGCCGATTTCTCACTGCTCAATGACCCAAACACGGATCACACCAAGTTCATGAAGTTGATCATTAGCAACGCCCAACATCGCCAAACTCGCATTGCTGCTGAAAGAATCATCAAACGCCAGCAACGCAAACGCGAACGCGTGCCGGTCGAGCAGATGGCTTATACCTAATCAAAACAAAAAACGGGACACTTCACAGTGTCCCGTTTTTCTATCCCTGAAGGATGCTTGCTCCTTCACTGGCTTTGCAGACGTAGATACTCGCTTCCAAACTTGACCTTTGCTTGTATGCCGCTGAAACGGCTTTTACAAACTCTGTAGTTTTTTCTTCTGCAACCAGAGCAACTGCGCAGCCGCCAAAGCCTGCACCAGTCATACGGGCGCCATAACAACTGGACTGTTCTCTCGCGCATTCAACCACAATATTAAGCGCATCATTCGTCACCTCAAAATCATCCCGTAGACTGTCATGACTGGCGTTGAATAACTCACCCAGACGTTTTACATTCCCTTTTCTCATTACGTCGATAGCTTCAAGCACGCGCTCATTCTCAGTAACAATGTGACGGGCACGTCTAAAGGCAACCTCGCTTAATTCACTTCCCACTTTCCACTTTTGAAGCTCTTCCACTTTTACATCTCGTAATGCTTTAACACCAAACCATCGCGCCGCTTCTTCACATTGACTTCTCCGCTCGTTATATGCGGAATCTACCAACCCGCGCCGGGTAGATGTATCAAGGATAACGACAGAGACGCCTTTTGGTAGAGGGGCATGTTGAATTTCCAAAGAACGGCAATCTAAAAACAGGGCAAAGCCTTCTTTGCATGCAGCGCTTGCCATCTGGTCCATAATGCCGCAGTTGACACCCACCCATTCATTCTCTGCTTTTTGGGCAAGCTTTGCCATGGCGGGCGCATTCCATTCAAAACCAGAGACGGCAGAAAAAGCACGGGCAACCGCCAACTCCACAGCAGCGGATGAAGAAAGTCCAGCACCGCGTGGTACATCACCGGTCATGATGGCATCGAAGCCTTTTATCTTGAAACCAGCTTTCAGTAATTCATAGGCAATACCTTTGGGATATTCGATCCAGTCACCTTCTCGGCTGAGAGACGATAACTCGAAGGCTGATTCAGTTTCAAGGTCCAGAGAAAAGAGGCGGACGGTTTCATCCTCACGCGGGCGGAGTGCGATCATCACTTCACGGTCAATTGCCATGGGTAGCACGAAGCCGTCGTTATAGTCAGTATGTTCGCCAATCAAGTTGACCCGCCCAGGTGCGCGGACGATGATCTCCGGTTTGGCGTTAAAATGGGTTTGGAAATGTTGAGAGAGAATTTTCGGGTCCATATCTGCGTTTATACCATAGAGGCTTCATGGATGACCTTGATTTACTAAAAAAGTATGAACCTGTTTTGCGCTTCGCGAAGAGTGAGCGTTTCTTCCCCATGGCTGTAGAGCCTTATTTGGAGAAGTGTACGCTCTTTCCAAGCGGACCAAGCGGGGCGGCAGAGTTATTCGGTCATTTGAATGAACCATTGATCGGGAAGATCGGTAACTTGGAAAGCCATGAATTTTTTCTACGCTTTGTAAACAAACCTTTGAACGACTTTGATGCATGGATCTGGTGGGGAGTTGGTTCTGTGCTTGCGTTGGTCGCGGGGTGGTTTACATTGGGTGTGGCTGGTGTGGAGAGCTTTATTGCCTTATCGCTTTCAACGGCATTGGTACTGTTCATGTTGGCATCGCCGATACGTTTGCGTATCATCCCTGCCATGTTGGCGGTTCTGGTTTTTCTTGTGTTGGGCATTGCTCCTATTTGGCTGTTTTTTAAACCCATTCCTGGTGTGAGCATTGCTGTTGAATATTTAGTGTTGCTGCCCATTTATCTTCTGTTCTTGTTTTACTTATTGATGCGGACCTTGAAGTTTATGATCGAAAAGATTCTGCCTGAAGGTCCGGGTATGGTGATGGACATGCTTTCGCAATCTACAGAGAAGATCGCGAAAGAAGCTGCCAAGCAATATGCAGAGATATTACGAGAACATCGTCAGCCAACCTATTATGGGCGTGTTGTACGGGAAACAGATGAGGATGGTCATCCTTGTGTATTCCTGCAATATCATTTTTTCTATGCTTTCAATGATTGGCGTTTGGCAGCCAATGGCTTTAACCATCACGAAGGGGATTGGGAGATGGTTGCTGTTTATCTTAAGAATGAAAAGCCTCATTCTGTTTTATTGTCACAACATGGGGCTGGAAATATTGAAGCATGGGAAACCACCCTTAAAGCTTTCGATAAAGATGGAAATGAGACGACACATCCTGTTATCTACACAGCATTAGGATCGCACGCGAATTACAGCAAACCAGATGTGATCCGCTCGCCGGCAATGTATAACCCGGGACGTGTGCAACGCTTCCTCTTCTGGTTCGACGGTTGGATCCACTATCTGTTCCTTTTATTTAACCCAAACCAAAAAGCACGTCAGATCGCATTGGAAGAGATGCGTGCTAAGGCTCATAATCTATTTGAAGAGCATGTTTTTGATGACTTGCGTGATGAAGAAGACCACTATGTCATTCGTTTGCCAATGGAGATCGCTACCGGGGATGGGTTGCGGGTTGGTTTTCAGGGTAAGAATTCAAGAGAGCCGATGCTCAAATCATCCAGTTATTTGAAGCGGGTGATGTCTGACCGGCATGTTTCGCTCCCGCCCATTCGAGAATGGCGATGTATCCTCTTGAATTCCGAACAGGGATGGGTACAATATAAAGGATTGTGGGGTGTAAAGAGTATATTGAGCGAAGAATCTGGACCACCCGGGCCGCGATGGGATAAACCCAAACGCAAAAAGACCGGTGTGAGTGAACGTGTTCGCTGGGGCAAGCCGTTGAAATGGCTTGCGCTGTTGGAAAAGAATAAACATTAATGCAACTCAAAGGAGAAAGGTATGTCAATTTCACAAGCGCTTGAAGTAGCCATTGGTTTGATCTTTGTTTATTACGTGTTAGGTTCGATCGTTTCTCTCATTACACAATGGATCAATGAATCGTTTGAAACCCGCGGAAAATCGCTGGAAAGACACCTAATGAAGATTGTGGGTGATAAACATGTGGATGAATTCGTAAAGTTGCCCCAGTTGCAAGCTTTACGTCCCATTCGCTATAAAAACATGTTTAGCTTCCTTACATCTGCTACAGAACCCAAAAAACTGGAAAAAATTCCAGCGGCAACCCTGGTCGATTCATATTTCGATTTTGTAGGACTCACCTCTCAAGAATTCAAAGCCGACGAGTTAAAGGACTTTATCAATGCATTTCCTGACTCGGAAGGCAAACAAGCGATGTTGAAATGGGTAAGCCAGGGTGTGACTAATATCGAAGACCTGCGGAAGCGCACCACTACCTACTTCTCTGGTGTGATGGATCAGGCGTCTTCAACCTTTAAGTCGAACGCCCGTAGTTTTGTCATCATGTTATCCATTTTTCTGACCTTGTTGCTTGGGACGGATAGTATTCAACTCGCACAAACATTATGGGCGAATGCGAGTGTCCGCGCTATTGCTGTGGCGCAAGCGCAGGCTGTTGTGCAACAAGAGGGGAACAGCGCCAATGTGGATGACCTCCTTCAACAATTGCTGGATCTGCAAATCGTAAAGATCGGCTGGTGGCAAACAGACCTTCCTCAAACCACGGATATTGGTACTTGGGGCGGCTTCATTGCTTTAAAATTTCTCGGGCTTGGGCTAACCACCATTGCGGTTTCACAAGGTTCATCTTTCTGGTATGACTTGCTCAAAAAGATTGTCTCGCCAGCCAAAGGCGGTGGCGGGGGAGACGAAGCGAAAGGATAATAAAAAAGAGGCACCTAATCAGGTGCCTCTTTTTTATTGTTTACACCACACTCTCGGCGACTGTCTTTCCGTACCCAAGCAGGGCTTTGACCATCTCTTGCGTGCGCCCTTCGGCGTACACCCGTAAAACGGGTTCTGTGCCCGACGGGCGGACCAAGAGCCAGGAGTCATCAGACATGATGTATTTCACACCATCGCGCTGACTGATTTCTGCTACCGTTGCACCGCCAATTTCAGCAGGGGCATTCTTGGTAAGGAACTCAGTCATTTCAGCTTTGGCAACTGGGCGGCTTAAGCGCAGGTCAACACGTTCATAAAAAGCGGGACCCACATCTGCAAGCAAGTCATCTACCAGTTCGCCAAGGGATTTTCCGTATGCGGCAAGCATTTCTACAATAAGCAAGCCCATAATTGGTCCATCGCCTTCGGGAATGTGCCCCTTGAATGAAATACCACCGGACTCTTCACCGCCAATAAGAACATCTTCGTTCATCATAATGTCTGCGATGTGATTGAAACCAACGGGTGTTTCATAGATTTTTACACCATAGCGCTTGGCGAGGCGGTCTAACATACGGGTAGTCGAAACGGTGCGGACCACAGCGCCGGTCATGCCGCGTTTCTCGACCAAATACTTGAGCGAAAGCGCCATAATTTTATGCGGGTCTACAAAGTTGCCGCGTTCATCCATGGCACCGATACGATCTGCATCGCCATCTGTAACCACGCCGAAGTTACCCAAGCCCGAGCTAACCGCGCTAGATAATGCGCCGAGATTCTTTGCAATGGGCTCCGGGTGAATCCCGCCGAAACCGGGATTCATTTCCCCGCGAATTTCGTGGATTTCACACCCCGTGCCTTGCAAGAAAGATTTGATCACCCCACGACCAGACCCGTACATGGCATCGACTACAAAGCGTTGCGGATTGTCTGCAATGATGTCAGTGTTGATCAGTTTGCGGAGGTGATCGAAATAAGCAGGGAGCGGGTTGAAGCGTTGAATCAGCCCAGCATCGCGTGCTTTTTTGAAATCCATCAAGTTAGGTCCACGAGCTTGTTGTTCGTTGTCGTTGATGTACACTTCCACGCGGCGGCATTGCTCTGGGAGTGCAGAACCGCCAAAAGCGCCTTTCAATTTCACACCGTTATAGCGTGGCGCATTATGTGAGGCTGTGATCATCACCCCTGCAATTGCGTTGTTGTTCTTGACGGCATATGAAATTGCTGGAGTAGGGGAATCTGACTGTGCAAGTAAAACGCTAAAACCGTTTGCAGCGAGCACACGCCCCACTTCACCAGCAAAACGATCTGATAGAAAACGGGTGTCGTAGCCGATCACGATCTTTTTTTCATCCACGGCTTCAGATTTGTCCCAGTGTTCTGATGCAACCGCATCTGCGATGGCTTGCGAAACCATGCGCAAATTACTGAATGTAAATGTATCTGAGATGACGGCGCGCCAGCCGTCGGTGCCAAAATGAATGGTCATTGAGTCTCCTGAAGTAAAGTGACATGAAAAGGTGACAGCTTTTTGAGAGACTGCCACCTTAAGTTAATGAATTTATGGGGTTGGAGTACTTTGTGGTGTGGGCGATGCCTGGAAGTTTGGTGCAGGGGTTGCATAAGAAATGACCGACTCTAACAACCAGCCTTCAATGCGTTGTCCGTTCACTTGAGCATACACTTTTACCCAAGTAATGTTGTTCAACACTTGAAATTCAGAGAATGTTTCTACAATTGTCCCGTTGAGCAAAGTCATTACATAGGTGCCGCCAGGGGCATCACGTAAATTCGCTCCACCACCTTCATTGGCTTGTACTTTCCCATATGTGGGTGTGGGTTGAATGGTCAGTGTAATGGTTGGAGTATCTGTGGGGGGCAGAGTGATTTCCAGAGTGAGCGGCACGGGGCTCGGTGTAATGCTGCCAAATGAAGAGACAGTTGGCGTGCGGGTTGCAGACTTAACTGTCGGTGTGGTATTTGTATTGGGGATAGCAGCCAAGCTTGGTGTCAGAGAAGGAGCCGAGGTAGTAATCACATTGGTGGGTGTGGATGGAGGAACCGCATCATTTCTTGACGGAGAGCCTGATCCTGCAACAAAGGCGATGACTCCGCCGAAGATGACCAGCGTTGACAAACTCAAAACAACTCCACCTGAAGATGGGCGCAGTCTCAAAACATAGAGCGTGATAAGACCAATGATGCTTACCATGGCAAAGTGGACGAGAAAAACAAGCAAACCTTGCATCCATACATTGGGCAAACCTGAGCCAATGCCGAAGCCTGCCGCGCTGATCGGTAGGTAAAACGAATAAGCAATCAATACACTGGGTAGAAAGGGCTTATCTTCAGAGCGTGCGAATGAGATGACCAGGATGATTGCACCCAGAGCAAAGACGATTAACTCGGGGATCCACAGACGCGAGTGTAAATAGACGTTATCGAAGGTGCGGGGCATGAATGGAAGTGCTGCCAACCCAGTAAGCAGACCACCAAGAAAAACGAAAATAATGCTGATGAGTAGTGCCATCAGCGTTTCGAACATGAAACGCAAAGACCCGGAGAGAATGGCAAGTAAAAAGCCCACCCAAGGCGTCATAAGAGGCGCAACGAGTACGCCCAGTAAGAGTAGAGCTTGTGAGTCGAGTAAGTACCCAAGACCAAGAATTGCGCCACATACCAAGGAAAATACGAAGAGTTCAATGGAAGGATAGGCACGACGTGCAAGAGATGCAATGAGCTCTGCCTGACCTTCTGCATCGGTAGGGATGTGAGAACGGCGCGTGGCACGTCTGCGGCGGACGGGTGGGGGCGGAGCCGGGGTTTCATCCTGCGGCGAGAAGGACGGCAGGTTGGGGTCTTCTGGGATGGACATATCGCAATTATACAGGAATAACGGGTAGGAAAGAGAGGTGATGGAGCATTACAATATCTTCATTGTATAGTTATAGACATTTCAACCGGAATAGGAGTTTTCTATGAAAGAGCCGCGCGTTTACAAAAATTCACCCATCCTTTTGGTTTTTATTATCCTGCTTTTTATGTTTTTTCTGGGAATCCTGCTTTTTGCATTTGGTTCAAATTCCATTGGGTTTATGATCCCGTTAGTTGCTTTCTCAATATTCCTATTTGGTGCGGCGTTTGTATCAATGGCTTCCAAGACCATCGTCTCAGACGATGAGATCACTGTACAAGGGATATTGGGTACCAAAAGTATTAACTGGGTGAATGTTGGGCGGGTTTCAGGCTGGGGGTATGCTATGAAACTTCATAGCATAGACGATGATGTGACTATATCCATTAGCCCACGTTTGCCGGGATATCAAGAAGTGATCGATTTCGTTGGGCTGAAACGTCCGGACCTTTTCACCACCCAGGAATACAGTAGTATGAAGCGAGGGATTGTTCAATATCTTTTGGTGGGGTTTGGGCTTCTTATGATGGGCGGAGTTGCCGTTGCCTATATGGTCGCGGTCATGAGCAATGAGGAGACGGTAACCTCTTCTTCGTTTGTCCCACTTTTAATTCTTGCCGGGTTTGCATTGATTATGGTCGTCACATCCCTGTCTGGACCTCAGTCTATTAACCTGGAAGGGAATTCTGTGAATTTGAAGTATTTGTTTAGTGAAAAAAGCCTTCAGTCTAATGAAATTGCCAATGTACAGCTTGCCTTTACACAAAGCCGAAATGGCAGGCACTATTTCATTGCTCTAAATCTCTTGGAGCGGAAGACCATTCGTATTTCCGGGCTTGGCATGAGCTTGCCGATCGCATATCTGGTGTTAAAGAATTGGCATCTTGGGCGATCTTCTGGTTCAGGTACTCAAACGAACATTGCCCCAAACTGGTCAGACAATACGTGGCGATAAATAGATAACCGTTCAGCTACGCAAATTGCCTATTTGTGTAGCTGAACGGATCTAACTCGTCAGACAAATCTATGAAATTAATATAGATTGCTAACAGTCTATTAATCGTGTACCTGCTATAATATCCCTGCCACTACATAACGGCACAGGATGCCTGACACGCGAAACTCTGCGCGTGACGCCCCAGGAAGGCAGGTACACCATCATGATCCTTATTAACTTCCCCCTCTTTCACCCTTAAGACAAGCCGCGTCTTTTGTTTTGCGCGAGCCGATATATTCTTTTCCCTTTGACTTTTCACGCCACTTGACCCTTGGCGTTTCTGGAAACTTAACATTATGACTCAACATCGAATCACAGACGATCTCGAAGCCCTGTTGGATGTTTTGCCTTCAAATATTCGCCATGCGGTTGAGAAGGCGAACAATAGCGACAAACTGCTTGAGATCGTCATTGACCTAGGACGTATTCCCGCCGCCCGTTTTGTGGATGGCGAAATTCCGTTACTCAACACCGAGATCACCCGCGCCGAGATCGACCATGTCACGGAGCGCATTGGCACCTTCGATGCCGATAATCGCGCCGGTATGGAGCGTACCCTGCATCGCATCTCTGCCATCAAAAATCGCCGCGGAGCCGTGGTTGGTTTAACCTGTCGCGTCGGTCGCGCCGTGTATGGCACCGTGGATATCATTCAAGACCTGATCGAATCAGGTAAATCCGTTTTGATCCTCGGTCGCCCTGGCGTTGGTAAAACCACTCTCTTACGCGAAGCTGCCCGCATCCTTGCTGAAAATAAACGCGTAGTTATCGTCGATACCTCGAATGAGATCGGCGGCGACGGTGACGTGCCGCACCCGGCTGTGGGCAAGGCGCGCCGCATGCAAGTCCGCGAGCCGATGCTTCAGCATGAGGTGATGATCGAAGCCGTGGAGAATCACAATCCCGAAGTGATCGTCATTGACGAGATCGGGCGTGAGCTTGAAGCCCTCGCCGCACGCACCATTGCCGAACGCGGTGTGCAACTCATCGGCACGGCGCACGGGCAAACCCTCGATAATCTTTTGCTCAACCCCACACTCAGTGACCTCGTCGGTGGCATCGAAGCCGTGACTCTTTCAGACGAAGAAGCTCGTCGCCGTGGCACGCAGAAGACCGTGCTCGAACGCCGCGCGCCGCCGACTTTTGACGTACTCATCGAGATCCAAACCCGCGACCGCTTCACCGTCCACACAGACATCATGACCTCGGTCGACTCGCTCTTACGCGACGCGCCCATCCCGCCGGAAGTGCGCACGCGCGACGAATCGGGTGAGATCAAGATCGAGAAAGCCGCACCCGCTCCAAAGTCCAGAAGTGAAGCGCCGACGAAAACCCCGCTTCGGACTCGTAGACAGCCTGCTTCTCAAACCGTCGATCATTCACCTACGCCGAATCAGATTCCGAACGTTGGCGCAAAGTTACAGACAATCCGCATCTTTGCGTATGGCGTGGCGCGCAATCGACTCCAACAAGCTGCGAAGCGACTCGGCGTGCCTGCGGTTGTCGTCACCGATGCCGCTGAAGCCGATGTGTTGGTAACGCTGCGGACGTATTACCGCAATCGCGAGCACACCATCATGGACGCGGAAGCACGCGGTATGCCGATCTATGTGTTGCGGGCAAATTCGGTTTCGCAGACCGAGCAGTTCATCAGCGACTTGTATAGCCTGACCGAGCATGTGCAACGCGACAACATGGAAGATGTGCGCGATGCGGCAAAGCAAGCCATTAGCGCGGTCTTGAACGGTGAGCGTTTCGTTGACCTGCCGCCTGGACCTTCGCTCGTGCGCCGTTTGCAACACGAGATGGCGCGTGATGCCGAGCTGGTTTCTCATTCCTACGGGAAAGAACCGCGTAGGCATGTGAGAATTTTTAGAGAATAAAAATAGAGGTGACCTGTACAGGTCACCTCTATTTTTATAAAGAAGCTTTATGTTGGATTGTTTTCGCCGAGAGTGATGGTTAGGTCGAGTTGTTTGCCATCACGGTAAATGCCGAGGGTGACGGTATCGCCCGGTTTGTAGTTATAGAGCATGTTCAAGTACTGATGCGTTTCGTCTAACTGGACACCATTCAGGCTGGCGATGATATCGCCTTTTTGTAAACCTGATGTGCTGGCAGGGCTTCCATCTGCAATGGCTTGGACGTAGATACCCCATTTCACAGGCAGGTTATACATGGCAGCGATGTTCGGGGAGATCGCCTGGTAGTTGATGCCCATGAATGGACGTGAGACATAGCCATTGGTGATGATCTGTTGCGCGATCACCTGTACCGTGTTGACCGGGATAGCAAAGCCCAAGCCTTCGGCTACATCGCTGCTTGAACCGGAATTACGAACCACAAGAGTGTTGATCCCAACCACTTCACCTGCAAGGTTTACCAACGGTCCGCCAGAGTTGCCGTGATTGATGGCGGCATCGGTTTGGATTAAGCCTTCGATCTGGTAGCCTTGACCCGAGTCGATGGCACGCCCGGTTGCGCTGACCACGCCAACAGTGACGGTATTCTTGAAGTCGCCGAGCGGGGAGCCGATCGCAATAACCGACTCGCCGGGTTGCAACAGGTCTGAGTCACCTAATTTCGCCACGGCAGGGACCTTCCCATCCGTTTTGAGAATGGCAATATCTGAATATCGGTCTGTGCCAACGATCTGGGCGGTTTGTTCGGTGCCATCGGCAAGTACCACTTTTACTTCCTGCGTTCCTTCCACCACGTGGTTATTGGTCAACACATAACCATCTTCTGAGATGAAGACCCCGCTTCCACTGACCGTGGCATCACTGCTCTGACCAAAAAGATTGGTCTGTCCTTGAACGGTTCCCACTACAGTGACCACTGCGGGAGAAACGTTCTGTACCGCTTGCGTAACGGCGGTTTCCACATCGGTTGCGTTCAATACCAACGATTGACTGACTTGCTCCAGCTTTGCTGCGGTTTCCGCAGCGGATTTTTGATTGTTCTGCTTCACGCCTATCGCCTGATATACAGCAAACCCGCCAGCCGCTGCACCTGTCAGTGCTGAGACGCCAGCAATCACGACAACCAGAAACAAATAGACAATATTTTTCTTTGACATTCATGCCTCCAAGTTGAAAAAAATCGTAGTCCTCGAAAATGACATGATGATTAAAAATTTTTACTCCAAACTGAAAGCAGGTTAAGAAAGATGTAGGAAAAATGTAAACGCTTAAACGGCTTTTCCTGTTTACTTGTTAACTTGTCTACTTTATACTTGCTCCATGTTCATTACCCTTGAAGGTCCCGAAGGCTCGGGCAAAACATCCCATATTCCACACCTTGTTGAATTTTTGCGTGAGAAGGGCTATACCGTCTTTCCCACCCGCGAACCCGGCGGGACGTCTATCAGTGAGCAGATCCGCGATGTGCTGCATGATATGAAGAATGCTGAGATGCATGCCCGCACAGAGACGTTGCTCTATCAAGCCGCGCGGGCTCAGATCGTGGAGCAAGTCATCAAACCGCGCCTCGCAGATGGGGAAGTTGTTATCTCCGACCGTTACTATGACTCCACCATCGCCTATCAAGGCTATGGTCACCAGCAAAATTTGGATGAAATCCGCGCCTTGGTCAGATACGCCACCGGCGGACTGGCGCCCGACTTGACCATTCTGCTTGACCTCGATATTGAAGTAGGGTTGGCGCGTAAGAAGAAAGATAACGAATGGAATCGCATGGACGCGAAGACCGTGGATTTCCACAAACGAGTCCGCGATGGGTATTTGGAGATGGTCAAAGCCGAGCAGAAGAGGTGGGTGGTGGTCAGCTCTGAGCAGGCATGGGAATCTGTGCAGGCGGAGTTGCGGCAAGTGATTTTGGAAAAATTAGGTACATGATCATGTAGGGGCGAGTCGCCCCTACGATTTTGTTTGATACAATCCCCTTATGCCCTCGAATTTACATCTCTTCTCGTCTCCCGGTGAAGGGGACATTGACGATATCGTAGAAGCTTGCCGCCCGTATGTGGAAGGAAAAGAAGAACCTACCATTGCCTATTTGCCGTTGGCTTCTTTATATGCCGAACGTTGGTTGGAAATGACCGAAGATGCCTTCAAGGGGTTGGCAGAACTGAAAACGATCAACACCGAGTTGATGACCCAAAAGGCTATAGAAGGTATCATCCGCGATGCAGAAGTTGTGTATGTGCCTGGCGGGAATACCTTTTTGCTTGCCCATCGTCTACATGCCAGTGGGGTGATGCCTTTCCTGCAAAAGCGGATTCAATCTGGTTTGCCTTACATTGGGTTTAGTGCGGGCGCCATTCTGTGTGGATCAAACATCTTAACCTCGAAAGATTTGAACGCAGTCAGCACATCCTTTTTTAAAGGCTTGAATGCATTTCAATTCAATATCTCGCCGCATTATCCATTGGATGGATATGGTCAGTCGGTGAAGGATGATTGGCTGGCAGATTATCACTTCTTCCACGATAACCCCATTATCATGCTGTGCGATGGGGCGTATGTGAAAACAGAAAAGGGCAAGACCACCCTCGTCCGTGGCGAGGCGTATATTTTGCGAAAAGACTCGGAAAAAGAAAGACTCGAAGAAGGTCAACTGATCAAGTGATAGGAGGAAAATATGAATGAGCAATGGATGCCTGAAAATAAAGACGAACTTATTTCTGCCATCGAAGGTGAGTGGAAGTTGCTGATTAGCCTTGCCGAAACGCTGACTGATGAACAGATGGCCACACTCGATGAAGGTGGCTGGTCACCCAAAGACAACCTTGCCCACCTCACTGAATGGATGAACATTCTCATGGGCTATCATATGGATAAGCGCCCATATTACGATGTCGTTGGAGTCTCGCAAGAAGAGTTGCCCCAGTGGAGTGTAGAAGCGATTAATCCCATCTTGTTTAAACGTAATCAACTCCGCCCGCGAGCAGAAGTCATGGATCATCTGAAACGCGTCTATGGGCTTTTGATGAGAAAATTAGATGAAACACCCTTTGAAGAATTACTTGCACCGCGCCATGCCGACCGACCCGACCCTTTGATCTTGTGGGTTTTGGGCGATACGACTGAACATTTTCAAGAACACCGTGAGACTATTGAAAGAGGAATCAAAACCTAAATGATCGCTACTGACGAAAAAGATATCAACGGCTTAAAAGCCGCAGGAAAGGTCTGTGCCCAAGCCATGCAATTGATGATGGAAAGCGTCAAGCCCGGCATGACCACGCTTGAACTGGACCAAATTGGAGAAAACTTTCTAAAGAAAAATGGTGCCAAGTCTGCGCCGCGTGTGATGTACAACTTCCCCGGCGGCACATGTATCAGCGTTGCACCGGTCATTGCTCATGGCATTCCAGGTGAGCATGTGATTCAAGATGGCGAGCTGATCAATATCGATGTCTCTGCCGAGTTGAATGGCTACTTCGGCGACACCGGCTCTTCGATGGTGGTGGGCACGCCCAACCCTGAATATCAAAAAATGTTGGATGCCACCAAAGCCACCTTGGATAAAGTCCTTACCTTGGTCCGCGCTGGCAAACCGCTCAATATCATTGGCAAGACGGTTCAACAAGAAGCCAATAAGAATGGCTATAACCCCATCTTTGATTTGACCGGGCATGGCATCGGACGTCAACTGCACGATAAGCCGTCCGCGGTCTATAACTTTCATAAGCCAGATGACCGCCGCACACTGGATAATGGCTTGGTCCTCGCCATTGAGCCCTTCTTCACCACCGGGCAGGGACACGTCGTCGAAAAGTCTGACGGCTGGTCTTTGAAAACCGTGGACAATACGATTGCGGCTCAATTTGAGCATACCGTCATCATCACCAAAGGCGAGCCGATTATTTTGACGTTGCCATAGAATAGCATGCTTGTTAAATCATTACGCATCGGGCAATACAAATCTCGTATTACCCGATGCGTAATTTGTTTAATCCAAGATCCTTATTCAGCCTTCATCCAGCGTTTGACGGCATCATGCGGGTGTTCATAATTTCGCATGGACTCTACCAACTTGGCGGGTTCGGTTTCCAGCGAAATTGCTTGTCTGTGTTCTGCAAAAATAAAACCTTCGGCAACGGCGTGGTCGATGGCGGCGAGTAGGGGAGCGTAAAAGTTATTCACATTGAGCAGCCCAATTGGTTTTTCGTGTTCGCCGGTCTGTGCCCATGTGAGAGTTTCAAAGAGTTCATCCCATGTGCCAAAGCCGCCGGGTAGGGCAATAAAACCATCTGATAATTCATGCATACGAGCCTTGCGCGACCGCATTTCCGGAGTGACGTCCATGTGGGTGATGCCGGTATGTGCCAGCGCAGGCGTGTTCATCGAAGGGATGATAACGCCAATCACAGCGCCGCCTACGGATAAAGCTCCATTTGCCAGTTCGCCCATCAGCCCGGTCTTCCCGCCGCCATAGACAACTTGAATGCCATTCTGGGCAAGGGTCACACCCATTTGAAATGCCGCTCTTTTGTAGCTTGGGTGAACGGCATCTGAAGAGCCACAAAATACACAAATTGATTTCATCGTGCCCTCATTTTTTGTTCTTAGAATAGTTTTCGCCTACTCTACCACACTGCGGGCAGGTTAGAGTTATGTAAGTGCAAGCTTTGGACGCTTGACCCTGTTCCCTGACGGGATGAAAATAAGCCGCATGGACTATAAAGACTACTACAAAACCCTTGGTGTAGACCGCAAAGCCAGCACGGAAGAGATTCGCACGGCATACCGTAAACTCGCCATGAAATATCATCCAGACAAAAACCCTGGCGATAAAAAGGCGGAAGATAAGTTCAAGGAGATCAACGAAGCGTATCAGGTCTTGAGCGATGAGCAAAAGCGTTCTCATTACGATCGCCTCGGCAGCGCTTACTCCAACTATCGTTCCACGGGTGGGCGACCGGGTGATTTCCGCTGGGATGATTGGTATCAACAACAGGCGGCGGGTCAACGCGGTAGTGTCAATATGGAGGACTTGTTTGGTGGTACGGGTGGCGGCGGATTTTCTGATTTCTTCCGCACCATCTTTGGCGAAGCCATGCGCGGACAAGGGCGTGGGAATCCGTTTGTGCAAGATTCACCGGGCTATGAGCAGGAAGTTAGCATCAGTTTTCAAGAAGCCTTTGATGGTACGACCCGTCAGCTACAGAAGCAGGATGGCAAGAAGTTAACTGTCCGCATTCCGGCTGGGGTGAAGACAGGTTCAAAGGTCCGCGTGGCAGGTGCGGGTCCAGATGGAAGCGATCTTTATTTGTTGATCCAAATTGAAGAGGACGGTCGCTTCGAGCGTGATGGAAGCAACTTAACCACAACATCCGTAATTGATGTGTTTACATTGATCCTTGGCGGCGAAGCAGAAGTGGAAACGCCGACTGGTAAAGTGAAATTGAGTATTCCGGCAGGTACGCAACCTGAGCAAATTTTTAGGCTTGCAGGGCGTGGTATGCCGAGTGTAAAAGATGCGAATGCCAAAGGTGATCTGTATGTCAAACTCAAGGTACAGATTCCGAAGTATTTGTCGTCGAAACAACGGGAACTGATCGAAGAAGCATCCCGTATCAAGTTTTAGGAGTTCAATCCATGATGAAATACAAGCTCGTGATTCCGGTTTTGGTGTTGGCTGTACTTGCATGCCAGACGCCGGTTTTTACTGCACAACAAGAACCGGCAGATACCACAAACCAATCCACGACTTCAGAAGTGATTCCCACGTTAGCTCCGCCGGTGAATCTTGAAGTTTCGAACCCAGCTGCTGTGCAAGATGTGTTGGTGGCTTTATTTGAAAATGTGAGCCCGGGCACTGTGGCGATTTTTACCGAAACCGGGCAAGGCTCTGGTTTTGTGTATGACACTCAAGGTCATATCGTGACAAATTTCCATGTGGTTTCACAAGATGCAACCACAGCCGTCGATATTGTTGAAGTTCGTTTTCCTTCCGGGTTTATGGCATATGGCACCATTGTAGGTATTGACTTGGATTCAGACCTTGCCGTCATCAAAGTGGATGCGCCGGCAGAAGAACTCAAGCCTGTGCCGCTCGGCGATTCATCCTCACTCAAAGTGGGGCAGACCGTAGTTGCCATTGGCAACCCGTTTGGCTTGCAGAGCACTATGACGGTGGGCATTATCTCAGCCTTGGGGCGTACATTAGACTCTGAACGCTCCAGCCCAGATGGAAACTTCTTCAGTGCAGGCGATATTATTCAAACCGATGCCGCAATTAACCCAGGCAATTCGGGTGGTCCGCTCTTCAACTTGAATGGAGAAGTGATTGGTATCAACCGCGCGATTCGTACATTCAGTCAGAATGATGCGGGAGAGCCGGTCAACTCGGGTATTGGGTTTGCCATCTCGATTAACATCGTCAAACGTGTGGTGCCGGTTTTGATCGAAACTGGAAATTATGATTATCCGTACTTGGGTGTCTCCTCCAGCAGCGGACTTAGCCTCGATGCGATCAAAGCTTTGGGCTTGCCGCAATTTACTGGCGCGTATGTAAGCTCCGTTGTCCCAGGTGGTCCTGCAGACCGTGCTGGGTTGAAAGCTGGTGATCAGCCCACAAACTTCCCCGGCTTAATGGCAGGTGGTGACTTGATCATTGCCATTGACGGTAGAGAAGTGCGCACTTTCGATGACCTGTTAGCGTATCTCATCACCAACAAAGGACCCGGCGATACTGTGGTGTTGACCGTTCTGCGTGGAACGGAAAAAGTAGATATTTCGATTGTGTTGGACAAACGACCATAAATAAAAAAACTCCGAAGTCCTTAAGACTTCGGAGTTTTTTTATTTAACCAAAACGCTCTTCGCGCCAAACATCAGCCCGGTTGTGATACCCGGCTTGCTCCCAAAATCCGCGTTTATCGCGCGGCATAAATTCTAAAGAACGTAGCCACTTGGCACCCTTCCAAAAATAGGGTGTTTCCAATTCTTCCTGCCCGGGGATGAACCCCACCACGCCTCTTAATGGATACCCATGGTCGGGTGAGATCGGCTCGCCTTGAAAATGAGTGGCGAGCAGGAAGTTTTCTTGCAATACTACTTCCAAGGGCAAGTTGACCGTAAAGCCGTATTCCGCATGTTGCATCACATGTGTGGCGGTCGGTTTGATCTTGAAGAAACCCTGTTCCACCAGAGTTTTTACCGAAACCCCTTCCCAATCGGTGTCGAACTTGCTCCAACGGGTGACACAATGGATGTCCATATGAAGTTTGGTGCGTGGCAGTTGATTGAATTCATCCCAACTCCAGCGCTTTTCTTCTTCCACTTCACCCCATACACGAAAGTCCCATGCGGCGGGGTTGAATGTAGGGACGGGTCCATAGTGCAAAACGGGAAATTTCTGGGTCAATGATTGCCCGGGGGGAAGACGCCCTTCTTCACGGACTTTATCTTCCTGCTTGCGGCGGTCAAAACCTTCGAATTGGAACATGGTTACCTCACTTTACTAAAGTCTGCCTACTGGCATGGAATAGACACGAAAGAAGCGCCAGATGTTACCCTGCAAAACTAATAATTGTATAAGAAGATAAGTCTTGCATTGCCTGAGATGGTTTTCTCAAAAACTCAGTAACCTCTGCGGCAAAGAAGATTTTTAAAATTCCTACTATCTAAACCCACTACAAAATATGTAAATCAAATGTAATGAAAATACCCTCTGGTCATGGGTGTAATTGCTCTTATAATAAGCCAAATTTTCAAAGGCGCAAGGAGATAGTTTTATGAAGCAGCCCACATTTAAACAGAGATTTCAATATTGGTTCGACAACTACATGTCCAAAGGGACACCCGCGTTATTATTTGGCTTATTTGTTCTTTCTGCCATTATCATTTTTGCAGCCGCCGCTCTTGTCAAACTGACAAACACAGCCCCCAATGGCGAAAGCCTGCTCGAGATCGCCTGGATGAGCTTACTGCGCACCCTCGACTCTGGCACCATGGGCGGCGATACCGGCAGCCCGTTCTTCCTGTTCATGATGCTCATCGTCACATTTGGCGGTGTGTTTGTAGTCAGCGCCCTGATCGGTATCCTCAATAACGGGTTGGAAGACAAACTCGAAGAACTTCGCAAGGGGCGTTCTGTCGTCCTTGAGAATGACCACACCCTCATTCTTGGTTTCACTCCGCAAATTTTTACCATCATCTCCGAATTGGTTGCTGCGAATGAAAGCCGCAAAAGCGGCGCAGTCATCGTTGTATTAGCAGATGATGATAAAGTGGATATGGAAGATGCCATCAAAGAACGCATCCCCGATACCAAGAACACGCGCGTCATTTGTCGCTCTGGCAGCCCCATGGATATGACCGATCTTGAGATCGCCAGCCCGCACACCGCGCGCTCCATCATCATTCTTGCCGACGGTGATGACCCAGATACCCGCGTTATCAAATCTGTCTTGGCAATTACCAACAACCCTAATCGTCGCAGTGAGCCGTATCACATCGTCACCCAAATTCGTGACCCGCAAAATATGGATGTGATCAAGCTACTTTCTGAAAAAGATACCGTTCAGCCCATTCTCACCACCGACCTCATTGCCCGTGTGGTAGCACAAACTTCCCGCCAAAGCGGTTTGTCTGTGGTCTACACCGAGTTGATGAACTTTGGCGGCGACGAAATTTACTTCAAGCAGGAACCCGGTCTCTCTGGTAAAACCTACGGCGATGCGCTCCTCTCTTTTGATACATCCACCGTAATGGGTATTCGCCGCGCGGATGGCACCATCATGATGAACCCTGCAATGGACACGCGCATTGAACCCGGTGACTCTATTTTTGCGATTGCTGAAGACGATGACAAGATTCAATTGATGTCCTCTCGCCTCACGCTGGAAGAGAACCTGATTCAGCGTTCTGGAAACCGTTCCAAGCCTAAGCCTGAGCGCGGACTCATCCTCGGCTGGAATCGTTCTGGTTCCATCATCATTCGTGAATTGGATAACTATGTTGCCAAAGGCTCTGAACTTTTGGTCGTGTCTGATGTCGATGGGCTCGAAAGCCAAATTCAACGTGAAGTGGGCAAACTCAAGAATCAGAAGCTCAAGGTTATGGAAGGCGACATTCGCGACCGTGCCTTGCTCGATGAACTCGGCGTGACCGAATATGACCATGTCATCGTGTTAGCGTATAGCCACCTCGATGTCCAAGATGCGGATGCCATCACCCTCGTCACACTCTTGCACTTGCGCGATATTGCCGAGAAGGATGAAACGCCCTTTTCCATCATCAGCGAAATGCTCGACCTGCGCAACCGCGAACTTGCCGAAGCCGCCAAAGTGGATGATTTCATTGTCAGCGAACACCTCATCAGTTTGATGATGTCTCAGCTTTCTGAGAATGCTGAATTGAAAGATGTCTTCACCGATCTCTTCGACCCTGAAGGGTCTGAGGTTTATCTCAAGCCCATTAACGAATATGTAGCTACAGGCGAAGCTGTCACTTACTCTACCGTTGTAGAAGCCGCCAGACGCCGCGGTGAAACTGCCATTGGTTATCGCATCATGAGCGAAGTCCACGATGCTGAAAAATCCTACGGGGTACGCACCAACCCGAAGAAATCTGAGAAAGTAACTTTTGCTTCAGAAGATAAATTGATTGTGATCTCTGAAAATTAATTCGCAATAACAAAAAACACCCCGAACGAAAAGTTCGGGGTGTTTTTTGTTATATAAAAAATTTAAGGATCAGGTGCCGGAACAAAGGCTTCAACCCTAGCCCACAGTTCACGGATATTGATCGGTTTGGACATGTATACGTCGCACCCTGCGGCGAGTGCTTTTTCAGCATCCCCTTTCAACGCATTGGCTGTTACGGCGATGATAGGGGTGTAAGCAAGATTATGTTTGCTGCTAGAGCGCAAACGCCTTGCCACTTCATACCCATCGATATCTGGCAGGTTGATATCTAACAAGATCAAGTCTATGTTATTTTGTTCTGCAACTTCAACGCCTTTGTTTCCTGTAAAAGCCTCAAGGAGAACATACCCGCGTGATTCGAGTGCGCGTTTAACCAACATCATATTATCCGGATTATCTTCTATGCAGAGGATGATGTTTCCCATAAGTTCTCCTTATTCTTTGCCTTTTTCTTCAAATTTATCTTCAATGACCCCGATAACTTTATCCACAAATTTTCGAGTGGGGAGGGATCCTTTTTGATATAACGCCTCAATTTGACCGTTGAGGCGAAGGCGTTCTTCTTTGGTTATATCTTTCGCACTGACAACCACTACTGGAATGTCTTTTGTGCGTGGGTCTAGCTTTAATTCTTCCACCAAACCAAACCCATCGATGCCGGGCATGGTCAGGTCGCTGACGATCAGGTCTGGTAATTTTTGCCGTGCAATGGAGAGACCTTCCCAACCATCTTTGGCATGATACATGCGGTAGTTCTTCCTGCCTTCTAGCAAGCGGCGAATAAGCAGTGCATCATCTGAGTTATCGTCCACTAACAATATCGTTGTGGTCTTTTCGTCGAGATTCTCGAGTGCAGCCTGCAAGCCTTCACGTGGAGCAGGGGACTGGTCTTTGCTAAGATGCACATCCACTGCCCATTGATCACCAAGGACATGTTTTTCCACTGGGAAAGTATGCCCTGTGCAGTTGATGGCAACAAGCTCATCTTTACTGATGATACCCTGCCCAGATAACTTTTGAAAACCCGCAAATGCTACAGAAGTCGCGGGCTCCACTGCCATCCCTTCGCTTTTGGCGAGGGTTTTCATGGCTTCGTATGCCTCAAAGTCTGTCACAGATTCCATCACGCCGCCGTATTGCTGGGTGAGGTTCCACAAGTAGGTGTATGCCTTACCGGGGTCGCCTGTAGAGAGGATGGTGATACGAGTATCAGGTATAACAGGTGTGGCGACATCCTTCCCTGCTTTGAAGGCGTTGACCATAGGGGCGCAACCTGCTGACTGAATGATGGCAAGTTTGGGCACTTTATTGATCAGCCCCATGTTGAACATTTCTTTGAAACCTTGGTAGACGCCCAACGGTCCCAGCCCGCCGCTAACGGCTTGAATGTACCAATCGGGCGCACGCCAACCGAGCTGCTCTACAATCTCATACGCAATGGTCTTCATCGATTCGCGGGCGGGTACAGAACTTGCGCCGCGGTCGAGCAATAGATTTTTGCGTTGCGCGAATTGACTGGCGATCTGCTTGGTCTGGTCGTAGTTGCCGCTAACACGGATTACTTCTGCACCAAAGAGAGCAGCTTCGCGCAATTTTTCCTGTGGCACCAGGCTGGTCATAAAGACCCATAACTTGATGCCTGCACGGGCACAAGCAGCAGCATAGGCAACAGCTGCATTCCCTGTAGAGGCAATGACCGCTTCTCGAATCCCATTTTCATTCATGGCAGCCACAGCTACGGCAGCTTGACGATCTTTGAAAGAAGAGGTCGGACCGTAGCGTTCATCTTTGATGTAAACAGAACCATGCCCAAGGTCCGGGGCGAAGCGCTGTGAGAGCCAGAGCGGAGTTCCACCTGCGGGGTATAGGTCGAGTGCAGATGGATTCTTTAATGGCAAGACATCCTGAAAGCGCCACAAGTTATTTGGGCGGTTGGGAATACCGCGCAAGATTTCACGCTTGAAAGACTCGTAATCATAATGAGCTTCGACCCATTGAGATTCGCATTTTTCACAAATGGCAGGCACGAATGGTATGTAGGCTTGTTGATGGTTGCAAAGATTGCATTCGAGGTAAAGCGGCATTGCCATTTATTTTTCTCTTTTCTCAATGATTTCTGTAACGCGAGTTTCAAGGGGCAATTCTACAAAGAACGTAGAACCTTCGCCATCAATACCGGTACTTTCTGCCCAGAGACGACCACCATGCATTTCAACAAGGCGACGGCTGATTGGCAGACCCAATCCTGTTCCACCGACCTTGCGGGTGGTGGTGGTGTCGACCTGCGTGAATTCCAAGAAGATAGTTTCAAGCTGGTCAGTTGGAATGCCAAGCCCATTATCCTTGACGGTAATCAGAACCCGGGCATCATCCATTTGCGCGACATTCAGAGCAACACTTCCTTGCTCTGTGAATTTGATGGAGTTGTTGACAAGGTTGATCATTACCTGACGGATACGGGTGCTATCGGCATAGATCTCAACTTCGCGGTCAGATTCCGGCTCAATATATAAGGCGATGTTCTTATCGCTTGCCAGAGATGACGTGATGCTTGTAACTTCTTCAAGCAGGTTGTTGACATTGAACGTATCGGCATGCAAGCTCATACGACCCGACTCGATCTTCGCCATGTCGAGCACGTCGTTGATGAGGTGCAATAGGTGTTGACCGTTCTTTTGGATCAGGCGCAGGTCGTTATCCATTGTATTGGTCAGCGGACCATCCAGCCCTTCGAGCATCACATCGGCAAAGCCAAGGATGGAGTTGAGCGGGGTTCGCAACTCATGAGACATGTTCGCGAGGAAGGAGGATTTGAGGCGATCCAACTCGCGGAGCTGGGTTACAACCGAGGCTTGCTCCTGATACAAGCGGGCATTTTGAAGTGCTACAGCGACCTGCGAGGCGAGTGTGGTGTAAATATCGGCGGCTTCTTCTGTGAAGGCGTTGATTTTGTCAGATTGAATGTCGAACACACCCAGAACACTTTCACCTACCAACATTGGCACAGCCATTTCAGATTGTGTGTTCGGCAGTAGTGGGTTGGGGAGGAAGCCTTCTTCCTTCGTAACGTCGTTGATGATGACGGCTTGTCTTCCGCGGGCGGCACGTGCAACCAGAGATTTCTCAGCGTTTATGTCAATCGTCAGACCGCTCTCTAGCATTTTCTGACCGACTTCGCCTGCCCCTGAAGTGAGCACCAATTCGTCATCGTTGTTCAAGAAAATATGGGCATGATACAGACCGAAGCGTTCTTTCGAAATATTCACAACGGTTTTCAAAAGTTCGTCAGGGTCTAACACGGTAGCCGTGGTGGTACTGACCGTTGCCACGGTGGAGAGGTCTGCTGCACGATGCTGAATTTCATCGAACAATTGGACGTTTTCGATTGCACTGGCGAGTTGCTTGGCAAGCGTTTCAATCAAGGTAATGTCGTCATTGTCGAAGGAGCGGTTCGGGTCATTGGTGTCGATTGAGAACACACCGATCACCTTGTTGCGTGAGAACATCGGGGTGACGAGCACGCTTTGGATATTTCTCTGCTTCATAATGGCGCGGATCGGTTCAAGGATCGGGTCATTTTGAGCATCTGCAACCAGAACCGTTTTGCCAGATTTGATGGAAGAGTTGGTGGCGGGGTTAACCGAGATCGGCATGGAGCGCCCTGCTAATTTTGGCATGGACGGATCCGCATAGCTTTCAGTGACCAGGGTCAACATGTCGCCTCTTTCATCTAGCAACAATACGCCAGCACTGAAACCTTGCATCAAACTGCGGAATTCATCTGTAGCGGTCTGCAAGATGTAATACTTATCTTGTGAGGTGTTCGCCACTTCCATCACACGGTTAAGAACAGAAAGTTGTTCAGCGCGTTTTGCAATGAGTTCTTCAGATTGTTTACGCTCGGTGATATCTTGATTGGCTCCATAGTAACGAGTGATTTTTCCGTTCTCATCGCGTTCTACGTTAATGTTGACAGAAATATAGCCAGTTGTAGCATCTGGGAAAACAATGCGATGTTCAAGTGAGGCAGCATAAAAACGGTCTTTGGAGGTAAGAGCCTTTTCGATTTCTACACCAACAATGGGTAGATCCTCAGGATGAACAAATCTTTGGGCATATTCTGCTGATGACAGTTGGTAGCTTCCAACTTCTTGTATATTTGTGCGGAAGACTGAATAGAAGCGGTCGTTGAAAGTAAAGATATCGTTTTCAACATCGTATTCCCAGTTACCAAGGCGGGCAATTTCAAGCGCTTCAGCCAGGCGGGCTTCGTTGGTACGGATGAACTCTTCTGCCTCTTTGCGTTCGGTAATGTCTGTATGAGACCCTGCCATACGATAGGGAGCTCCATCGCTGTTACGCATGGCTTTACCTCTAGCGAGGATCCAACGATACGACCCGTTTTTATGGCGGAAGCGGAATTCGACGTTGTAGTCATCAATTTTTCCAGTCAGGTAGTCGTTTACAACACCAAGCACACGGTCATGATCATCGGGGTGCAGAAGGGCTTCGAAATCAGCAAAGCCATTCATTAATTCATTTTCTTCATACCCGACCATGGACTTCCAGCGTGGTGAGAAGTACACCTCGTTTGTCTCAATATTCCAGTCCCATAAGCCATCGTTAGAACCATCTACCGCAAGGGTGTACTGTTCCTGCGCTTTGCGGACAGCTTCTTCTGCTTCTTTACGCTCAGTAAGGTCGTAGAACGATCCCATGAGTGCATTTTCACCAAAGAATTTCAATGGATATACGTTAAAGAGTGCCCAGAACTGCTCTCCAGTAATACGTTTGAATAGGAGTTCATTGTTCTTTACATAACCGTCCTTTTGGACCATTTCCACAACTCTTTGACGGTCACTTGTATTGTAATAAAAATCTGGCGATCTTTTACCGATTAGTTCTTGAGTAGGCGCGCCAAACATACTTGCTAATGCTTCATTTGCATACAGCACATTCCCATCAGACATGCGGGTAACCACAATTGCAGTTGGAATATTATTGAGCGTATTTCTGAATTGTTCTTCACGTTCATAGACTGCTCGTTCTGCCATTTTGCGGTCGGTGATATCCTGGTTGGCACCATACCAGCGAAGAACCTTGCCATTTTCGTCTCGTTCAACGTTGATGTTGACCGAGATATACCCAAGGCTGCCATCTGGGAAAATAATGCGATGTTCCAGATGCTGTTTGAAGTGGCGCTCTGTGGTGGTCATCGCTTTTCCGATTTCGATACCAACCAATGGAGCATCCTCAGGAAATACAAAACGTTCGGCATACTCAGCAGATGGCATCTGATAGCTTCCGACTTCTTGTACATTTGTGCGGAAGACAGCATAAAAATGGTCGTTGAATGTAAAGATATCCTTTTCAACGTCATATTCCCAGTTGCCAAGGCGGGCAATATCGAGTGCTTCAGAAAGACGGGCTTCGTTGGTGCTTAATTGTTGCAACGTAACTTCCAATGCTTTTCGACTGTCATTGCTTTGTTCGAACAATCTTAAGTTTTCAATATGATTGCTCAACTGGCGTGAAACATTCGAAAGGATATCCAGTTCTTCATCGCTAAACTCTTCGGTCGTTTCAATTGCGATTTCGCCAATGCTTTGATTTTGCACCTGGAGCGGAATAACCGCCTCTTTGCCGATGGTTTTGATGTCTGCGCCGTTGAGCGGAAGTACTTTATGATCGTTATAGATAAAACCTTCCGTCGTGTTTTGACGCGACTTTAGGTACTCATTCCAACCTTCCACGGTGAGGCGTTTCGTACTTAACTCTGCATCTTGTCGATATTTATCAGACTCTGCTAACAACCTGAGGGTATCCATGTGAACCGAAAGCTGCGATACTACGTTTTGTACGATATCCTCTTCGGCAGGCGTCCAAACTCGTTCGGCATTGTCTGTGAATTGAATATTGCCAATTTCTGCACCAGCAACTTGAATAGGGGCAGTTAGAGCCGTTGAGTCTTGTTCTACCCCTTGCGCTTTTATCAACGGTAATACATCACTTTGATCAAAGACATACCCAAGTTTTTCTTCCCGTTCGATCGCATTTAGGAAGTTTTGCCAGTTTTCAAAGGATTGTTTCTTTGTTTGGGCTTCGAGTTCCAAACGAGATAGTTTCACCTGTTCAAAGAGAGCTGCATTTTGAATGGCAATTGCCAACTGCCCTGCCAAAGCTTCAAACGCATCAGCATTGTTTGCGGTAAGGAAATTGGCTTGGTCGCTTTGCATATCCAATACACCTACAACGCGGTCACCTGCAATCAAGGGAACGGACATTTCAGACCGGGTGAAGGGGAGTAGAGGGTTGGGGAGGAAGTTTGGATTGTCGGTTGTGTTCGAAACGATAACGGTCCGTTTTTCAGAAGCGGCACGCCCATTCAACGAACTGGGGTTGATCAAAAGGTGGTGACCACGCTTAAGCAACTGCTTGCCTACATCTCCAGTTCCTGCACGGAGGGTGATGGTGCGCCCAGAAGGATCTGTAATATAAACCTGGGTATAGTACAAATTGAAACGAGCGCGGATTGTCTCCACCGCTTCTTCCAATAAGCCGTATAAGTTATCCACCTTACCAGAAAGGATTTTACCGACTTCTGTAGCTAGTTCGAGATCATAGGTACGGCTTGCTACACGTTCTTCAAGATTGGCAGAAATGTCTTGTAAGTTCTTATTACTAATAACCAATGCTTTTGTACTTCTGTCAATTTCTTTGAATGTGTTTTCCAGTGTGCTAGACGCAATTGTTAATAAAGCACCTTCCAATGCCAGAATGATGCCGGTAAAGATAAGATTATTATCCGGTAATGTGGTTGGAACACCGATATTCGGACCCACAAAGTTCATCACAATAGCACTGATAGATACAATAACCACTTGCCATGGATGAAGAAGCAAACCTGCCATGGTAACGATCAGAGCCAACTCGATTACGGTTGCCAGTGTAAACCCACTGATAAAGAGACTGGAAATTAAGATGGAATAGATTAGACCAATTAAGATCCAACTCACCACTTGAAGATTGCCGCGGCGTAAGAAATAAAAGGAAAAGGCTAGAATTACAAATTCAAACCCCAGAATACCTACACCAAATAAAGAGCGTGGACCGGTCCAGTTTAGAAAAACAGCGATGAGCGCCAAGATTGCTGTTGTAAAGATCCCCAGCAAAATTTGGTGTTGTAGCTTGGCGATACGGTCTTTTGCCAGATTACCAAAACTTGGAGGGGTTAGTAGACTTGAGATGCCAGACTTTGGAAGTTTTTCAGTCACTTTTTCTTCTGCCACAGAATTAACTTCTTCTAACTTCAGTGAAGCTACAGCAGGCTTTGTGGATTGGTGCAGTTTTTCTTCCAATTCACGAATGCGCGCTTTCATGGCATTTACTTCCCCTAGGCTGGCATACGAAGGTAACTCTTGCCCAGAGAACATTTCGTCAATACGTTTTTTCATGGCGTCATCAGATGGATTTGGAGTATTCATAAAGGTTCTCCTTCTAACGGCTTTCTTTGGTAACAGAATCAGGCAGGTGCAGCACTATACGCGAATCTTTTGCTCCCAATGTGGAGCCCAGTTCGCGAATGGCTACTTGCAAGGCTTGCTCTACCGAAGAAGTATTTTGAATCTTTCGGTTGATTTCGTTGATGATGTTTTCGCGCTCTGCCTGGCTTTGGGCTTCCATATATGTGTCTGCATTTTTCAATGCAATCGATACTTGGTAAGCAATGGACTGTAACAGCTCCACATCTCTTTCGGATAGGCTGTTCTGGATATTGTTTTGCACATCCAAAACCCCAACTACTCCAGTTTCTGAAAGGATTGGAACCGCAATTTCAGAGGCAGTTTCTGGCAAAAGCGGGTTGGGTAACCAGCTTGCATCTTTTAGCGTGTCTGGAACCAGAACGGGGGCGCCTGTTTCTGCCGCACGACCGACCAAGCCGCGCCCTTTGCTGATTCTATGTTTTCGCTCCAACATGGTTTGACCAACTTCCCCTGTTCCACCAGACATGACCAAGTCGCCGCTTTCTTTGTCCAAAAGGTAAATATGGACATGGTAATAATCCAGGGAGGATTTGATCTGATCTACAACTTCTATTAAGAGGCGTTGTTTATCCAACACGGAAGATAACCGGCGGCTCACTTCGGAAATGGTTGTAATTTCCCTGGCGCGGCGTTCCAAGTCGGTGAAACTTGACCTTAACTTGGAGGTCATTTCATTAAAGCTTGTTGCCAAATCGCCGATCTCGTCAGTTGTTTGGACCTTTGCTTGTATAGCTACATTCCCATTTGAAATTTCTTTTGCCACTCCAGAAAGGTCAATGATGGGGCTACTAATGCTTCTTGCCAACAAGAAAGCGAGCGCTGACACGATTATTAGCAATGCAAGCCCAATGGTAATCTGCACACGTATCTGCTCTTGAAGCGGGGCTTGGTAAATAGATTGCGCCTGCCCGGTTAGAACAATCCAGCTTTTGCCTTCAACAAAGGCGGTTGCAGCTTCTTCACCTTCTGCTTCAATCGTAAAAGTGGAGACTTGTTCCGCATTTTCTAAGTGCGCTTCTAGGTCAGGGTCGTTTAATGATATGTCTTCTACCGAACCTTCCAAAATACGCCCAGCTTCCTGTAGTTCCTTTAGTTTCTCGTCAGATGGGGGAACCAGTATTTTAAGAATATCTTCTGGCGCATCAGTTACAGCCAATGCCACATGATTTTCATCAAATAGGTCAATGACGATCCCTTCGATATTTGAGTCTTGGGCTGTTTTGAGTAAGATATCTTGTAGAATATTTGCATCATAGCGAATTCGGACAATACCAAGTGCCTTGTTATTTTCATCAAAAATAGGAGTACTAAAATAGATTGAGTAAGCTCCTTCATCAAGTTCAGCGTTAGAAGCGTAAGGCGCCTTTGTTTCTAAGGTTTGAACAAAGAATTCTTTTTCTTTTTCCTGTTCACCAATTTGTGTTGGGTCTGTATCAATTAAGTTAACGCCATTTAGATCCATGACCCCGACCGAAGTAATGTAAGATGGATCTAAAAGTACAGTGGCTTGAAGGTTTTGATAAACCTCTTGTTCTATTTCACTTCCTTTTCGTTCTGCAGCCGGTAATAGTAAATATTCTTCAAATTCAGCAAGAGCTGCCGTAGACTGAACATGATCTAAACCACCTGTGAGAAATATATTAATATTACTTGCAGCTAGTTTTGCTGTACTACTTAGTTGTTGATCCGCATCTTCTTGCAAATGTGCATTGGTAAAGGTTGCATTGAAATAGATGATAATCCCCAATGGCACCAGTGACAGGAATAAGAAAGCTAGAATTAGTTTTACAGATAGGGATATTCTTAATGGTTTCATATCAATTTATCCTTTACCTGTTGTATTGATTTTTACTTTCGCCTGAGTGTTCAAAGCACGTCCCACTTCACGGACTGCTACTTGCAAAGCACGCTCAACCGAAGTTTCACTGGTGATCTTTTGATTGATGGAAGAGATCAACGCCTCACGCTCCGCGCGCTGTTGGGCTTGTGAATACGACCGTGTATTTTGGATCGCAACTGCAACCTGATTCGCAATGGATTGAAGTAGGTCAGAATCTTCCTGTTTTAAGCCACCTACAATGTTTTGCTGTACATCCAGCACCCCTAAAACATTGTCATTAATGGCGATGGGCACTGCCAATTCTGATTTTGTATCGGGCAATAAAGGATTGGGTAGCCAATCGGGGTCTGTAGAAGTATCAGAGACCAAAACTGGGGTATTGGTTTCACCTGCACGGCCTACCAAGCCCCTGCCTTTCGGAATTTTATGTCCACGGTCTAACATGATTTGTCCCGCCTCGCCTGTACCACCCACCATGATTAAACTATCACCTGTTTCGTTGAACAAGTAAATGTGAGCGTGGTAATAATTGAAAGCGTTCTTAACCTGTTCTACAACTTCAATGACCAATTGTTTTTGGTCAAGAATGGTTGAAATACGGCGGCTGACTTCTGCGGAGGCAGTCAACGCCTTGGTGCGGTCTGCGACGCGCTGTTCCAATGTATTGACCAAGTCTCTTAAGCGCGAGGTCATCAGGTTGAAACTGCTCGCCAACAAGCCAATTTCATCTCCACGATTGATCTTAACTTCATTATCCAAATTACCGCGTGAGATCCCTTCGGCTGCATTGGCAAGCTCGGTAATGGGCGTCGTGATCTGACGGGTAAGAATAAATGCAGCGATACTTGCAAGCCCAATGGTAAGGATTGCTACGACTAGGTTGACTAGGAACAAGTTACTGGAGGATTGCAGCGCCTCAGCTTCATCGTGCTCGGCAAGCACGGCAGATTTCAATTCAGGGATCCAATGATATACCCCAAGAACTGGCACATCTCTATAGTCGTTATAACTTGCTTGACCGCTTCCTTGCTGTTCAATGGCTTTGGTTACCCCATCTGTGCGGATGTAGGTTTTACCTAGTACTGTTTCTTGAAAACGTAAGTTGGTGAGTACGGCAAAATTGGCGTTGACCAAATAGGTTTCACCGGTTTCGCCTAAACCTGCACGTTCGTTCATGATGTCATTTAATGTAGAGAGATTAACACGCCCTGCTAAAACTCCGAGCGCTTTGCCATTTTGTCCCACCAAAGGTTGTGAAATAATAATGGAATAATTCGAAAAAGAAGGTTCAAATATGGGGGGATTGATATACGGTCCAGTAAGACCTTCAGAGAAAAAGGTTTGGTTGCTAAATATCTTGCCTTCTTGGTCTTTGACGGTGGAGAGCACAACCACACCGTCTGTGTTCATAATGAAGATTTCTGTAAAGTATCCAGAAAGACCGTTGTAACGCCCCAGATCAAAGCGTAGTTTTGCTTTTTCTATAAAAACATCGTTGTCTTCTTCTGCATTGATCACATTGGCAACTCGTTGAACCGCTGCCTGATCTGCAAACACCAACTCCAGGCTGGTTTGCAGGGTGTTCAACCATGTGCGAATCTGGTTCTCTTTCAGTGTGGCGACAGACTCTAATTGGTCAAAGGAGTCGGTGGTCAAACCACGAGAACTGATGTAGGTTGATGTCAACGTTGTGATCAGGGCTGGGATAAGCACCAGGAATATGCTTGTTAAGAGCAAACGGGTTTGCAGCGAAACAGATTGCAACGATGCACTTAATGGGGTAGTACTTCGATTTGAAGAGAAAATTTTCTTCATGAAACTCTCCGGACACAAAACTAAATGAAATTTGGTGTCTTGTCTTTTTATAGATAAGTATTACGTCAAGTCAAGTGATATTTATAGGGTCACTTCAATATCACTTGACTTGAAAAAAATGTTATGGGGTTGCAAATTCGTTGGTGTATACAGTTGATAGATCGATGGGGGATGAGATCATTCCAAATTCAAGAAGAATGTTCTGGGTGTTTTCCCAAACATTTTCATTCATAACGCCAATCTGTCCATCGCCTGAATTGATGAATGGGATTTGCACTTGCATTACTGCTTGTTGATAAGCAAGATCCAGAGTTTCATCATAGGTTACTGCTAATTGAGCAACCGCATCGGTATTTTCAATGGCATATTGATAGCCCTTAATGGTGGCTTGAACAAAGCGACGGATTAAATCTGGGTTGTTTTGTTTGAATTCATCAGTTACAAAAATCGTGTTAATGTACACGTCATAGCCGTAATCTTTGTAGTAGATGAAATTTAATTCATCACCAGCCTGGCTTGCCATCACTTGTTGGTCTGTGGCAAACATACCGCTCATAACATCCATGTTTCCTGCTTTGATTTCATTTGCGCCTTGAAAATCCTGAATTAAGGCATATTTCATGGACGTACGGTCAAGCCCGGTACGGCTCATGAGCGCAAGGAAGGGCAGGTCATTAAAATTGCTGAGATCGAGTGAGTAAACACCCACTGTCTTCCCAACCAGGTCATCAGGTTTCGTGATGTTATCCTTTGTTAAGGATGTAATAGCAAGAGGGTTTTCCTTGAAAATTGTAGATACCGCCACAAAGTCCTGTCCATTGGCGCGGGCTGTAATCAGACTGTCACCGCTTCCAACACCGAATTGAGCATTCCCATTGCCAACTTCATCAAGAGGATTAAGATCTGGTCCACCTGGATTAAGCGTGACTTCAATATTGGCATCTTTGTAATATCCCTGATCAATGGCAGCATAAAAGCCGGAATATTCCACACCATGGAACCAGCCTAATTGAACGGTTACCTTGTCTGCCGGAGCCGCTGGTTGAAATGCCCCACATGCGCTTAATAGTGCAGTAAGAACAAAAACTAAAAACAAACGATTATAGATTTTCATTGGGTTCCTCTTTCTAGGCAAAATTATTATTCAACAACGGCAAGGTGATGCTAAAGCAAGACCCCTTCCCGGCTTGACTTTCTACGTTTACTGAACCATTATGTTCAACTGTAATGGCTTTTACGATGGCAAGCCCTAACCCATTGCCTTCCACTTCACTGGCTTTTCCCGTGCGGACACGATAAAAACGATTGAAAATAAAAGGCAAATCAGTGGCAGGAATGCCATACCCGTTATCTTTGAAATGAACGAGAAGGTTCCCTTGTTCGATCACTGACTGGACTTGGATCAGCCCGCCTTTGGGCGTGTACTTAATGGCGTTCCCAAGTAAATTTCGGAATGCCTGGCGTAAATGGAGCGAGTCTCCACTGACTTGTATATGAGATGTGGGCGGGGTGAATTCGAGGTTCTGTTCTTTGCCACGTGCTTGTGGCGCAAATTCATTAACCACTTCATCCAAAACCTCTTTGACATCAACGGGTTCGTGTTTTTGGGTGGCGTTCAAATCTGCCTGAGCCAAGGACATCATATTTTGAATCAATTCGCTCATGCTCTTAACGGAATGTTGAATACGGTCTACAAATTCTTTTTGATTCTCATTAAGCGGTCCCGCCTGTAACAGTAACTGGGTAAAGCCGCCAATTGAAGTGAGCGGATTCTTCAAGTCATGTGAGGCGGTGGCGATGAATTCGTTCTTAACCTGATCCAAATCTTTGAAGCGGCTTACATCGTGCAAGATGGCAACTGTCCCGCCATCTTCAATTGGAGCGACAAAGGCAGTGAATGTGCGCTGATCGACCCAGACAATCTCACCGGAAATAGACATTTGAGATGTGCGCGCATCTTCAATTAACTTAATAAGTCCGTCGTATCCATACTCCGTAGGCAAAGGCTGATTCATTTTCATGGGGTGCATCAGAAAAAGTTGTTCACCCGCAGGGTTTAGTAAGGTTAGGTTGCCTTGTTCATCGAAGAGCAAAATCGCCTCTGAGGCATGCCGTAAGATCGCAGCGACCTTTTTCTGCTCTTGCAATACCACGGAATACAATCTCGTGTTCTCAATGGCAATGGCAGCCTGGCTTGCAATGGCTTGTAATAACAACAAATGGTCGCTTGAAAAATAACTTTCCTGTTCGTGGGTCAGAATGATCAACCCCAATAATGCATAACGACCAAAGATGGGCACAACCAAAGCCGAACGGATGTGGGTTTGAGCATCCACTTGCCAGAGCGGGTCGTTGACTGCATCTTCAATGACCACCCCTTGATGATTTTCCTGCACATGGTGAATAAGTTTGGCAGGCGGGGTAAGGTTTTCAGCGGCCCCTGAAGGATTCAAGACTACTTCATACTTTTCTTGAATCTCTTGTTCTTCAGAGTCTAAAATATACATATTGGCTTGAATGGCGCCCAAGGTTTCGGCGGTGCGCTTGAGCAAAACATTGGCAAGGTCTTTAGGGTCTAAACGAGCGCTGAGTTGTTTGCCAATTTCCGGCAATAAATTCAATTCGCGGTTGCGACGGCGCGTAATATCTTCGGCTTCTTTCACGCGTAACTTGGTCCGAATGCGCGCCATCAATTCATGGCGGTCGAAAGGCTTGGTAACGTAATCATCAGCGCCAAGGTTTAAACCAGATTGCACATCCGACGGGTCTAAACGAGCAGCGGTCAAAATAATGACCGGAATATGAGCAATTGCCGAATCTGCGCGGACTTCTGAAAGCACGGTGAAGCCGTCTTTGTTCGGCATGTTAACATCTAAAAGAATGAGATCTGGCATCTCATCACGAATCTTGTTCAAGGCTTCCAACCCATCGCGAGCAACAACCTGGTCATACCCTTCGTATTCAAGATAACGAGTCAAAAGGGTGACGTTATCCATAACGTCATCTGCCACGAGAATCTTAAATTTACGTTTGGTGGCGGCTTTCTTTCCCGCAGGGTTGGCGGCATGCTTCATTTCGTCCATGGCAGCCGTAGCGATCTGACAGATTTTCTCTGGACGCACAGGTTTAATGATGACGTCATTGACCTTCAAACGTTGTGCTGTGACCTTAAGACCTGGTACATCATACGCCGTGACAAGATAGGTATATGCAGGCTTGCCACCGGGGTGATTTTGCATTTTTTCAATCAATTCCAGCCCGGTCATCTCAGGCATGATCATGTCTGTAAAAAGAATGTCCACACCTTTATCTTTGACCTTTTCAAGCGCGTCAGTACCGCTCACAGCCGAAACCACATCTACAGTGGGTCCGAGCTGGGCGAGCGCACGCGCAAGAGTTGTTGCTGTATTTGGGTGATCATCCACAACGAGAATGCGCACCATTTCTTTGGGAGAAGCGACTGGGGTATTCATCGCCATATATTCTCGCCGGATTCTCCGCAAGGGTCGTTAGGTTGGATTAGGTAAAAGTTGGCAAAAGTTGGGAACGTAAAACCCGCCTTCGGCGTGGACCGGAAGCGGGTTTCTATCCATTAGGCAAATGCCTTGCTGTAAAAATCCTAGCTATGGAGTATTGTTGCTGTTTGTTCCCTCATCAATCAGACAACGCGCATCTACATACACCCAAATTTTGTGGTTGCCAGCAGGAAGCCCGCCGGTGATGGTAACGGATTTTGTATCAGTCATACCAGCGGGAATACTGGCATAGGCATTGGATGTGAAGAAATCGCCGGGTGAAGGGCAGCCAGTGATGGGGTCAAGCAGGGTAGAAGGGTCGCGATCAATGTATACATCCCGGTAGATTGTGTTGGCTCCGGTGGACGCGCCTTGATTTTTTACCGTAATATTTACGGTAAAGGTCTGATTGTTTCCTGGCATGGTCGGGTTGACAGTAACATTGGTGATGATGAGATCAGGTTTGGTGGTGCCGATGGAAAGGTTGGTGAAATACCCTTTTACAAATGCTCCATAGAGCGTGGTTGTGCTATCTGATTTGATTAATGCGGGCGTCCAGTCATGATGATACATCCATGCTAGATTGCTGAGATTGTTACTGTCTAGCCATTGTGTGAACGGATCGCCATATGAGGCTTGTGTGCCGGGCCAAGATGGGTTGGTCACGTCACTATCTTCGTAGCCCCACTCGGTGACGATGATCGGCTTTACACCAAGTAACCCACCCAAATCATTATTCCAAACGCTGGCGGTGTTGTAGCCTGTGACTGAATATTTATGATAGGCGTAGATCACTTTAGAGTCAGTTAGGGGATTATCTTTGATGCCCACCAACCAACTTGCCCAACGATTGCCCGTGGCAATGACGATATTTTGCCCGCCATTAGTCCTTACTGTTTGAATAAGACTTTCATACATGCTCTTCAATGGCGCCCATAACGGATTTGGCGTGGAGCCATACAGCGTGAAATCATCCGGGTGGACAGGCTCATTCCAAAGGTCGAACATGATGCGCGTATCGCCGCCATACGTCTGTGCCATTTTTGTCCAGAAGGAAGTTGCCACACTCATGCTGGAGTCGTAGGTATCTGCAGGGTTTCCTGAGTAGGCTTCTTTATACCAGCCATCGGGCCAGCCAATGACATGGTAGGAAATGATAACGTACATGCCGTTGCTAAGTGCGGCTTGAATTTCCGTATCCAACCCTGCCAACAAAATCGCACGGTCCATATTTTTCCATTGAGTGGGGAAGATGCTAATACGAACGACGTTTGCATGCCAATCTTGAGCGAGAGTCGAATAATTTGATGTTGAATACATCGACCCATACCAGCCGCGTGCCCAGAACGGGTCACCCATATTGATGCCGCGCAAACGGATGGCTTGTCCATTTGCCATGAGTTGTGTGCCAGAAATCGAAAGCCCCGGTAGAGTAGACGTCACACAAGCGTTCGTGACTGACAGGGTAGGGGCGGTGTATCCGGTAAATGTGGGAATTTCACTTTTAACATGGATGATAGTCTTGATGGCAGAGATCACCCATGCGTTCCAATTGGTATAACCGCGTGTACCGTGTTCCCCTCCAGCTGGACACATGCTGAATACGTTCGTGTCACCTCGTGCAAAATGTGCGTTACCCATTACACGCACGCCACAATTACCCCATGTACATTCATCGACAGGGAATGTGGTATCTCCTAAATTCTCGATCATCGCCACGCTATATGCCGATGTGTTTGCCAACCCGGTTCGACTGTATTCACCTGTGTTTGAGTTTACTAGTACACCGGGGGCGCCGTACCCGGCATCTTCTGAGATAAAACCAAGCGCTTTGCCTTTACTCCCCACGCCGCCGTTATATCCATTGTTACGAATGTGTTCGATCACCCAATAATTCTGTGCTCCGCCATACGAGGAGCCATCCAACACAATGGCATTGCAATTGGCAGGAATAGTTGTATCTGCACAAAGTTTATTTAACCCGTCCAGAGTCTTTTGCTCAATATCACTATTCCAAGTTCCTGATGAGTCAAACCCAATGGCAAGCGTCACATACCCCTGATTAACCAAATTCGTGTTCTGCGCCGAGATTGCAGCGTCGACTCCGCCCACTCCGCCCCAGCCAGGCAGGAACACTATCACTGGGCGTTTTTCGCCAGCTGGAATTCCAGATGCCCAACTGGCAATTGCCTTATTGGGTGTCAGGGTCTTGGAGTTAATCGTTAATGCTGCCTGTGCATCTGTTGTAAAAAAACGCCCCGCTACAAGTATCGATATAGTTACAAGTAGCAACGGGAATTGAGAACGCCATTGATTTTTTATCATCTCTCTGCACCTTTATTTTTGTTGGATTAAGTATAGCGATTTTGACAGGTTTTTCTATCCCACCCAAAACTCCTATTACAGGATAACAGAACCCGCCTCCGGCGTGGACCGGAGGCGGGTTTCTATCCATTGAGTGAGGGCTACCCTTGAGTTTTATCCCTAATCAGCGACCAGTCGGTACCCCGTCCCGCGGATATTGATCAAGTGAACTGGGTTGCGGGCATCGGACTCAATGATCTGGCGCAATTGGTGGATGTGCCATTTGGTAAGTTCTTGCGCTTCGCGTAGGTCGGTTTGATAACCTTGTGCCTCAGCAACAAGAGTCTGATAATCGACTACATCTGGCGAATGGCGGGCGAGGACAAGCAAATAATCAAAAGAGGTGGGCGGTGTGTTAAGCGGCTCATCGTTAAGAAGCACACGACGGGTGTGCAGGTCTAATACCAGTTTGCCACGTTTGAGGAAACGTTCCTTCTCAAAAGAAACCGTTGACATAGTTTGAGCGTTGCTGGGTTCACCGCCATCTAATTCTTTTAGCTCATTTTGCAAGGATGCAATCTGAAGCATAATTTCTCTGCGACGTTTTTCGTGTTGTTGTTTCGCTAAGATGCTCCGCGCCCTTTCAATGATCGCTTCAGGTTTAATGGGTTTAAGCAGATAATCTGTAGCGCCATGCCGCAATGCTTCTACTGCGGAATTTACATCAGGCTGAGCAGTGAAGAGGATAACAGGTAACGTTGGGTGCTCTGTGTGAATGACTTTGAGCGCTTCCATGCCATGCATACCCGGCATGCGTAAGTCAGTTAGGATCAGGTCGAATTGTGTGGTGCGAAGGTAATCAAGCCCTTGTTCGGCACCTTCTGCAGTAGTCACTTCAAACCCTGCTTGTTGCAAAATACGAGCCAATGTTTTGCGGATGGAGACTTCATCATCAATGATGAGAATATGACCGGTGATGTTCATTCCAACTCCCCTGATGCAGGTTCGATGGGTAACCAAACTTTGAAGGTTGCGCCAGTTTCGGGGTTGTTCTCTGCCGTAATACGACCTCTATGCTTGATAACAATATCATGCGAGATTGTAAGCCCAATGCCTGTGCCACGTTTTTTGTTTGTGACGAAGGGGTCAAAGATATTTGGCAGAATGCTTGGTGCAATTCCGGGTCCTGTATCTGAAACGGAGAGCATGATCTCTTGTGTTTCATGTAAACTCATTGTGCTGACGGTGAGTTTACCGCCATCTGTCATCGCTTCTACGGCATTCATGAAGAGATTCAAAGTAACTTGGCGTATCTGTCCAGGCAATGCCATGATGGCTGGAATATCTGGGTCTGGGTGAAACTCAAATGCTACACTGTTCTTACGCAGGTGTGTAGCAAGCAAGGCGTACACATCCTCAATAATGTTATTGACATGTGCTGGTTGCAGGTCTTCTGCTTGCGGGGGACGATATGTCTCTCTTAGACGCTCGATCAGGCTTGCCATACGTTCTGATTCAGCCAATACGATCTCAAGGTCATTTAAGCCTTGTTGTGAAAGTCCCTTTTCCTCTTTTAGAAGGAACAAGGCATTTTGAATGGCTTGTAGAGGGTTATTCAATTCATGAGAAACAGAAGCAAGTAACCGCCCCATTACGGCGAGGCGTTCATTTTGTACAAGTTGGTTACGAACGGCTTTTTCTTGTTGTAATGCAGTTTGCAGGTTCTCATATAGTTCCGTCTTATGTAATGCGACTGCAAGTTGATCTGCCACAGTTAAAACAAGCTGTTGGTCGCGCTGCGTGAATTGCCGTATGGAAGATTGTTGTATATCCAGAATGCCATATAACTTTTCCCCATTCAGCACAGGAATTGCCATTTCAGATTTGGTGTCAGGCAATAGGGGGTTGGCAAGGTAGAACATGACCCCATCTACATCGTTCGTGAAAAAGGGAATGCCAGTTTCAGCGGCGTATCCCACAATCCCAGAACCGGCACGGATCTCATGTTTCTTTTCGACCAGAATCTTGCCGACCTCTCCGCTTGCCGCTTTTGTGTAGAAATTTCCGGTTGCAGGGTTGGGCACATACACCTGAACATGGTAATAATCAAAGTTGTTTTTTAAGAGGTTTACGGCATCATTTAACAACTCGTCAGGGTCAAGTGCTACCATGCCTTTGTTGATGTGATACAAAGCACTCGTTTCTTTAAGTGCCTGACGGGTCGTTTCGATAAGCAAGGCGCTTTCAAGCGCAACCGTGGTCGCATTAACCAAAGGCGTAAGACGGTGGATCGTCTCTTCTGAAAACTTGTTTGGCGTATTTTCATCGATGTATAACAAACCTAATAATTGTTTATTCCACAACAGCGGAATACAAAGATGAGACCGAATCCATTCCAGCCCAGGAATGATTATCCAATTCTCATCCAAAGCTGTATCGGCAATGATCGATGTCTTTGGATTCTTGACAATGGTTTGATCCAAAGGATACATGCCTGTATCTTTGATTAAGTTTTTGAATACTTCGTCGCCTCGGCTTTCGTAGCCACGCCACGCTGCAGTTCTCAGCATGTTATTTTCCAGTAGGGCAATATTTGCGCCACAACCTGGCAGAAGTCTTTGTACTTGATTTAAAATTTCGATTAAAACTTTATCTAACTCTACATGCGATACGAGCGCCAATGTCGCTTCGGCGCTGGTTTCGGCGCGTAAGCGTTGGTCATGTTCTGCTTCCAGTAGATGCTCACGTTCGATTTCTGCCAGTTTGCGGTCAGTAACATCCATGCCGATTGATTGATATTCTGCTTTAATATCATTTTCGCTTGTGATTAATCGGTCTGTCCACTGCACCCAGCGTTTTTCACCTTTGCAATTCTTCTCGTGGATCTCATACACTATAAAAGGTTTCTCAGGGGCGAGAGAAGAAAAATTGGATTGGACAAGTTTTTTTTGCTCTTCGTCGAGCATATTGAAGAAACTCTTGTTGATGAGGTCACTTGGTGTGCCGCCGAAGAAATCTGCATAGGCTTGGTTGACATAGGTCAGCGTACCCTCTCGGTCAAAGCGACAGATCATGGCAGGAATGTCTTCAGAAACACTGCGATAGCGTTCTTCACTGCTGCGTAAGGCTGCTTCTGCAAGGAAACGTTCTTTTAGTTCCTGTTGGGCAGCATCGTAAAGTCTGGTATTTTCGATCGCAATGGCGGCTTGTTGCCCAAGTTCGTTGAGCAAGTTGATGGCGCTTTTAGAGAAAGCAAATGCCTTTTCGCTCTGTATGCTTATGGTGCCAAGCTTTTGGCTGCTGCTAATAATGGGAGTTACTAAAAGAGAGTTGTATTTCACCTGTGAGCTTAAGTGAATAAAACGTTCATCAGTGTGGATCGAAGGAATGTAAACGCTCCTACCTTCAGACATGGCAAGCCCGGCAGCACCTTCACCCACACGCATCTTGCCGCCACTTTCGCCGGTTTGCTCATACCCTGAAACGGCTTGCGGAGTAAGGTAAGCATTGCCTCTGTCCATTAAGTGAATGACAGCTTGCTGTGCTTCAGGGATTAATTCCCTTGCGGCATGCACAATCAGGTCAAGGACGTTCGATAGACCAATGTGTTCAACCTGACTAAGCGTTGTAGTGATCTGAGCGAGAGTCTCTTGTTCTTTCAGGCGCTTCTTAAGCGCAATATCTTGTTGCACACTCCACATCGCAATGGCGATTTGCCTGCCAGCTTGTTCTGCTCTTTCAATTTCACCGATATCAAACTTGTGCGGGGTGTTATAGGCAACAATGATCGCACCAAGTTTTTTATTTCGGTATAAAAGCGGAATTCCGAGCATGGAGTGCGCCGGGAACATTTTTGCGATTTCCGGGCTGACATAGGGGGAATTAAAAACATCTTCTGCTACAAGGGCGCGACCTTCATCAATCACCGAACTGCTCATTGAACGTAACCCGTCTGGGAAGATTATCGTCATATACGGCTGAGCCATCGCGGCTGTAGAGCCCCAGGGGATGGGTTTTTCGGTCTCTTCATCCCACCGTGTCATGTAACAATCGTCAGCGCTGAGCAGTTCTTTTAATCCTTTAACTAAACTTTCAATAGAGCCATCCATATCTTGGGATGCAATGATTGAAGTTGTGATGGCATTCAATAAAGCAAGGTAACGTTCACGAGAAGATAGGGTCTCTTCTGCATCTTTTCTGGCGCTAATATCGAGCATAAATCCCTGCCGGATAATGGGCGCTCCATGGTTGCCTATGATATCTACCGCTTCATCTAAAAACCAACGTACCGTCCCATCTTTTGATATTAATCTGTATTCCGACCGGAAGGGCTCTTTTTTATTTGCAAACTCTTCGACCTCTTTCAGCACCCTTTTTTGATCTTCTGGATGAATTTGCTCAACCCACAAATTTGGGCTGGCGATCCATTCTTCTTGAGTGAAGCCCAATGTTTGTATCTGTGGACTGATATAAGTAACGCCAATGTGTTGGTTAAGACCTGAAATATAAACAATTGCCGGGTTTTGTTCTACGAGTGTCCGAAATTTTTCTTCTGACTCTTTTAACAGACTGGCAGCTAAAGCAACTTCCATCTCTTTTCTTTTAGAGATATCAGAGATAGAAACCAGAATATATTTTTTGTCATCAATAACTACCGGGTTAAGACCGATCTCAACTGGAATTTCCTTCCCGCTTTGGTGCAGACAGTATATATCTAACCCTGACCCCATTGTCCGCTTTTGAGGATTTTTGAGAAATGATTTTTTTTGCTTCTCATGTGTGTCCCGAAACCTTTCGGGAATGAGCATTTCAAAACTACTATTGATCAAGTCATTGCGCGAATACCCGAATAAATCTTCAGCATGCGCATTGGCAACTTGAATTATGTTGCCTTCATCAATAGCAATAAATGCCACTGGGGCAAATTCAATAAATTGTTGGAAAGAGTTACTTTCAAAAAAAGATTTTTCCCCACTATTGGGTCTGGTTTTTTTTACAGGGCGTTTCGACACCGCCTCTTTTTTGACGGCAGGCTTGGTCTTTTTTACAGGGTTCGTTACCTTGGTTTTCGCCATGACCTTCTCTTTAATAAACAGGGGTAGGGCTTAAACTAAAACCCATCCCGCAAAGTGCTTGTATTTTAGCACCCTGTGGGATGGGTTACGGCATTCGTAACTAGCTTGTAAGGCGTTATTTGGCGTATTCGGTGGCGCGGGTCTCGCGGATGACCGTCACGCGGATCTGACCAGGATACTGCATGGTCTCCTCGATCTTCTTGGCGATGTCGCGGGCGAGGCGGGTTGAGCCTAGGTCGTCGATCGTATCTGGTTTGACGAGAATACGGACTTCACGTCCAGCCTGGATGGCGAAGGCTTGCTGTACACCCTCAAAGGACATGGACATTTCTTCCAGTGAACGGATGCGTTTGATATAGGCTTCGAGGTCTTCACGACGGGCACCGGGGCGGGCACCAGAGATAGCGTCGGCAGCTTCAGCGATGACAGCTTCAACGGTTTCCTGATCCACTTCATGGTGGTGTGCGGCGATGGCATTGACCACCACAGCGTTCACACCATAGCGTTTACAGAACTCCGCACCGAGACCGGCATGCGTCCCTTCCTGATTGTGGTCCATTGCTTTGCCGATGTCATGCAAGAAACCGCCCAGTTTGGCGAGTTCCACATTGGCACCGATTTCAGCAGCGAGGATGCCAGCCAACTTGGAAACTTCCACAGCATGAGCAAGTTGATTTTGACCATAAGAAGTACGGAACTTGAGACGACCCATCATGCGCAGAATTTCGGGGTGTAAACCAGAGACATTCGCATCATATGCGGCTTGTTCACCGGCTTCGTTGATGATCTTTTCCACGGCGCGGGTTTCATCATCAATCACTTTTTCAATGTGAGCCGGGTGAATACGTCCATCGAGAATCAGTTTGGAAAGAGCGCGGCGAGCAATTTCGCGGCGAACGGAGTCAAAACACGAGATGGTGACAGAGTCTGGCGTATCGTCCACAATCACGTCCACACCAGCGGCTTGTTCGAAGGCTTTGATGTTGCGTCCGTTGCGACCCACGATACGACCCTTCATTTCTTCGCTGGGCAGGGTGACCACGGCGCGGGTGACTTCGGCGACATGCTCAGAGGCAACGCGCTGAATGGCGTCGGCAATGAGCTTGCGGGCACGCTTCTCGCCTTCTTCACGAGCTTCGGCTTCGATCTGGCGAATGATGCGCGCCATATCGCCGCGAGCTTCTTTTTCAACAGCAGCGAAGAGGTCTTTGCGCGCTTCGTCTTGAGTCATCTGCGCGATCTCTTCAAGCTTCTTCATCTGATCTTCAAACAATTTCTCCGCTTCGTTATGGCGCTTGTCAATTTGGGATTGACGCCGGTTGAGATTTTGTTCGCGTTGTTCGATTTTATCGTAGCGGCTGTCCACTTCAGAGCGGCGTTTTTCAAGGCGCTCAGTATCGCGGTTCAATTCGATGCGGCGTTCCTTGAGCTCACTTTCAGCAGCCTGAATGATCTTGGTGGCATTGTCTTGCGCACCTTTCACGATCATGTTCGCTTGAGTTTGCGCAGCTTTCAAAATGTCATCAGCACGTTCCTGGCGTGCCTTGGCGGCACGGTCTACCTGATAGCGATGGAAGAAGTACCCCGCTACAGCACCTACTAAGAGTGCCAGAATATCTATCAAAATTATGATGATCGGATTCATATTCATTCCTCATCTTCGTATTTCGTTTCCTCTGTGTGCGCCTCGTTCCAAATGCGGGTGACGGTGGACGTAACCACAGAGTAGGGGAAGCCGCGCCTTGCAAGGTATTCGGAAAGTTTCTTACGAAACTCGCTCCATTCCAGACTTTTGAGTCTGGGTGCCCGTTTTCGGGCTGTTTCATACGCCAGGGCATTTTCGTCTATATCGGCAACGGCATTTTTGACCGTTTCCTCGTCGAGCCCTTTTTGACGAAGTTCCATCGTCAGTGCGCGGCGGCTGCGGGGGCGGAATGTACTGCGATTTTCGACCCACGCCTGAGCAAATTCATTGTCATTGGCTAACCTGTTCTCTCGCAGACGGGTCATCGTATATTCGATGGCGTCTTCGGGGTATTCATGCTTTTTCAGGTTTTGCCGTATTTCCTTCTCAGAACGAGCACGGTAGCTAAGGAACAGGAGCGCCTGTTGCAATGCTTTTTCGCGTGCGTCTTCATTCTGTAACTGGGTGATCTTCTCATCTGTGAGAACATCGCCAATTTTGAGCCATGCAGCTGTGATGCGTGCCAACCCGAAGGCGAACTCCCCGTCGAGGTAAATGTTTACCCGATTGGGGTTCTTCCGTTGCACTTCAAGAGCGGTTATCCTTCGCATTTTGTTTTTTTTTCGCATTTTACTCCCCTAAAAAGTGAAAAATCGGGGATTAAACACGAACAGCCGAGGCTTCCGACAGAATCGGTCTCGGCTGTGAAAAGGTCTGGGGTTGGGTACCAGGCTCTGGTTCCAAAAAAGAGGCGTTGCCAGAGATAGGTCGAAATCCGTGGCGGGATTCCGTCACGTTCGGCACTTGTAGATTTTAAGGTGAAGCCAGTTGGCTCAAGTTCGTATTTCTATTGTTGGACTTCACAAGTTAACTCCCAAAACCTGGGGAGGATCGTGCGCGAATTTTCCAGAGAATTTCAAGCAAAAGACCGCAAAGCGGAAGGTGTCTTAAGTTTTCTTAATTATACATGAAATTTGAGAGTTGTTAACATAACTTTTTCATATCGGGGGGGTAATAGATTATGCAAATCGTGACAAAAGGAACTATGAGATTTAAGCTGGTTATGCAATAATTTATCGTACAAAATTCTTGGAGGCTGTATGGCTAAATTCACACGTGAAGATGCTCTTGAGTACCATCGTTTGAAAGGCAAGCCTGGCAAGGTGGCAATTGTACCGACCAAGCCAATGGATACCCAACGCGACCTAAGTTTGGCGTATTCTCCCGGTGTAGCAGAGCCGGTGTTGGAAATTGAGAAGAATCCTGCGGATGCATATGAATACACATCCAAGGGGAATTTAGTGGCGGTTATCTCGAATGGAACGGCGATCCTGGGTCTGGGTGACCGTGGAGCGTTGGCAAGTAAGCCTGTCATGGAGGGGAAAGGCGTTCTCTTTAAGAAGTTTGCCGATATTGACGTTTTTGATATTGAAGTTAACTCGCACGACCCTGATGAGATTATCAAAGTGGTCGCAGCGATTGCCCCAACATTTGGCGGTATTAACCTTGAAGATATTAAAGCCCCCGAATGTTTTTACATCGAAGAAGAACTTAAGAAAATGTTGGATATCCCTGTCTTTCATGATGACCAACATGGCACGGCGATCATTTCCTCGGCAGGTTTGGCAAATGCCTTGGAAATCGTTGGCAAAAAACATGAAGATATTCGCATTGTGATTTCTGGTGCAGGCGCTTCTGCCATCTCGTGTGCTGAGTTGGCGATTCGCTGGGGTGTGAAGCGTGAGAACATCATGTTGTGCGACAGTAAGGGCGTGGTGTACAAGGGACGTAAGGAAGGCATGAATAAGTACAAGGAACGCTTCCTTATTGAAACCGATGCGCGGACTCTCTCTGACGCTTTGCGCGGTGCAGACGTTTTCTACGGTTTGTCTGTGGCGAACGTGATGACACCCGACATGGTGAAGAGTATGGCAAAAGACCCAATTATTTTTGCCATGGCAAACCCCGACCCGGAGATTCGACCTGAACTGGCGAAAGAAGCTCGTAAAGATGTCATCATAGCTACAGGTCGTTCAGACTATGCCAATCAGGTCAATAACGTGTTGGGCTTCCCGTTCATCTTCCGTGGTGCGCTGGATGTGCGAGCCAAGCAAATTAATGAAGATATGAAATTCGCCGCATCGAAAGCGCTGGCGGCGTTGGCAAAAGAAGATGTGCCTGATTCAGTCATCCGCGCGTATGGAGGCGAGCCGATCAAGTTTGGGCGTGAGTACATCATCCCAACTCCGCTTGATCCGCGTGTGCTATTGTGGGAAGCTCCTGCCGTAGCTGAAATGGCAATGAAGACCGGCATGGCACGCAAAACCATTGACATTGACGAATATCGTGAACAGTTGGCATTCCGTCAAGGCAAGGGCGAGCGGATTCGTTACTTCTTCCAGAACAAGGCTCGTTCTTCTGGTGGTAAGAAACGTGTTGCATTTGCTGAAGGCGAAGAACAGAAGATCATCCGTGCGGCGTATCAGATTCAGGAAGAAGGCATTGCTACTCCGGTGTTGATCGGGCGAAAAGATGTGATCGAGAAAGAGATTAAGTCACTTAGCTTCGATTACAAGCCTGAAATTGTAGATCCTAATAATTACTTTAAGCTGGAAGCCTACGCCAAGGCTTTCTATGAATTGCGCCAACGCAAAGGATTGACGGTTAGTGATGCGCTTAAGAAGGTGCGTGATGTTAACGTGCTGGGTTCAATGATGGTTAAGATGGGGGATGCAGATGCCTTCGTCTCTGGCTTGACCTATGATTATCCAGAAGTGATTCGCCCGGCGTTACAGATTCACCATACGGCAAAAGGCGTGGCACGTGCGGCAGGCGTGTACATCATGATCGTGGAAGATAAAGTATTCCTCTTCACTGATGCAACCGTAAACATTGACCCAACAGCAGATGACCTGGCGGAGATCGCCATCCTCGCGGCAGACTATGCCAAGAAGATCGAGCTTGACCCGCATGTGGCATTTCTTTCATTCTCAAACTTTGGTTCAACGCCTCATCCGCTTTCAGATAAGGTTCGCAAAGCAGTCAACCTCGTCAAGTCTCGCCGACCTGACTTGCGTGTAGATGGTGAAATGCAAGCCGATACCGCTGTGGTGCCTGAGATCGCTGAAGAACGCTATCCGTTTAGTGCGGTGAAAGATGCCAATGTATTGGTTTTCCCATCTCTTGAATCAGCAAACATCGCATACAAATTGCTGGCTCGTCTGGGCAATGCCAAGGCAATCGGTCCCATCCTCTTGGGCTTAGGCGCTCCAGTGCATGTCCTTCAGACCGGCGACGATGTTAATGCCATTGTACAGATCGCTTCCGTAGCTGTGATGGATGCGATGGGCAGATAGTTCTATAGTTGGCTAGTCAAATCATAGTTGAGACCCCAGTAAAGATACTGGGGTCTTTTCTTCTCTCCGCTTCAAAAGTGTATAATCCAAACCACCTCACCCAAAGGAAATGATTTCGTGGATAATCTCGAAAATATCGCCCGTAAGATCACAGCCGTGTTATTTGCTCAACAATCCCTTGCTTCCGCAGGTTTCATAGCAGCAGCAACATTGAACTCCATTGTTGGCAAAGAACTTAGCCATAACTCCAGCTGGGCAGGCGTGCCGACAGCCGTGTATTTGTTAGCTGGTGCTTTCTCTGCTTTTATGTGGGGATATGTTTATGACGCTATTGGAAGACGATATGGACTGGTCAGTGGGCTAAGCACAGGTGTTGTCGGCTCAAGCCTGACCTTTTACTCGATCGCCATCCATTCTTTTCCCTTGTTCCTAGGCGGGATGGTTCTCATGGGCATTGCAAACTCGGCGGTGCAGCTGGGTCGCTTTGCTGCAGCAGAGGTCAACAAACCCGAGCATCGCGGGCAAGCTATCTCGAACGTCGTTATCGGCGGGACGGTCGGCTCGGTCATCGGTCCCTTTGTGGCAGGACCTGCCGGAAACCTCGTCGGCGGTTGGGGCATCGACGAATTGGCTGGCGCATATCTTGTTGCTGCAGTTTTATTCGTGATTGGAGCCATAGTTGTCTTCACCGGTTTGCGCCCCGACCCGCGAGAGATTGGGAAACAGGTGGCAGAAAAATATCCAGAAACGCTGATCAAGCATAAACACGTACGAGGCTTGCTTGAAATTTTCCGTCAACCTGCGGCATTGGTTGCTTTGCTAAGTATGGTGCTGGGTCAAATGGTAATGGTTTTGGTGATGGTCATCACATCCTTGCACATGCGCGGACATAACCATAACCTTTCCGATATTTCTGCCGTGATCGCTTCTCACACCTTCGGTATGTATGCGTTTTCTATCTTCTCTGGTCGCCTTGCCGATAAATGGGGGCGTGGCACGGTCATCTTGATCGGTTCAGCAACGCTTGTCATTGCATGCATTGCCGCTACAATTTCACCAGATGTTCTTCCGCTCGGCGTGGCATTGTTCTTGCTCGGTTTAGGTTGGAACTTCTGCTTTGTCGGTGGCTCTACCCTGCTCGCCGATCAACTCTCTCCCGCTGAGCGCGCCCGCACCCAAGGCTTCAATGACCTCCTCGTTGGTCTTGCATCTGCTCTTGGAAGTTTAGAGAGCGGTTTTATCTTTGCGTCCCTTGGCTATAACATGATGGCATATGTCAGCGCCGCCATAGCCTTGCTTCCACTTTTGGTAGTCGTTGTTTGGATGATGAGAACCCCCAAAAAACTCACACCTGCTTGATGAAACAAATTCTCGGTTCACGCTTTAAATTATTTTTATTATTCTTTGCTGTTGGCACAGGGTTCACTTTTGCTATTGGCTGGCTAACTCAATTCCACGTAACTCTTAGCGATTACTGGAATGTTCTATATTACGGGCGTCACATGACTCTCTCGCAACCAGAGTCACTATATAACGGTTTCTATCCATTTGGATACGCCTTCCTCATTGGGCAAATGCCGTTGACCTATGTCCTGCCGCTTTCTTATCTATTAAACGCGCTTCTTTCTGGACTTTTAGTTGCCTCTGTTTCGACACTTGTTGCCTACACCGATTCCATCCCCGCTACGGTCATCGCGTTTTACTCTTCTATTGCAGCTCCTTTTGTCTTCCAAAATGCTAACACCCTCGGACCCGATATTGGAGCCGCAGCATTTATATCGTTTTCTGTCTTTTTGCTATGTCATGAGTGGTTAAGTAGTGACGATAAACCATTATCAGATACACAACTTATTCTAGCTGGTGCATCTCTGGGTCTCTCCTTCCTCTGGCGGACGCACGCTGCTGTTGCTATCATTGCCGTTCTTGTAGGGTATATTCTCATTGTTGGAATTCGCCCATTCCGTCCACTGATTCTGGTAGCAGCCTCTTTAGCAGGTGTAGCGGGTATTCAAATTATCGTCAACCTTGTTTCTGGGCATGGTCCACTTGAGACTGCTCAAGCCTTTAATCTTTACAAATACTTCTATGGCGTAAACTGGACGAACCCAGTAGGACCAGAAGTGGTCAAAGATTTTTCGTTGATCCGAACGATTACGAATGACCCTACAGTAGCCTTTAATTTATATAAACCATTTTTCTTGTATTTCATTTCCCATACTTGGGCTGCTTTGCTTGCATTTATCCTTTCGCCAAAAGGACGTTTCTCCCGTTTTTCTTTATTTGCTTTCATTTTTATCGTTTTATATGCAATCCCGATTTCGCTTAGTGACAGTCCTCGCGCGCCAGCAATTTTGATGAGCGTATATCTCCCGTCATTAGCCGTTTTGTTGGCAGTTTTGGTCGAAGCTATTAAGAAATATTTTCCCTCTATTCGTTTGGGCGAATGGATTGGAACTGGAATATTTATCGCTGTCGGCTTTCAAACATTTTATAGTTGGGCTGTATATGATGTCGGTATAGCACAGGCTGCCATTGCCGAACGGAAAGTCCTTTCTGTTATAGAACAGACTCTTCGCGCAAAAGGTCTGACTTCTTCAGATGAAATCTTCTCTGATCGGTACGATTTTTACACCCCGAACACTATGCCTTATCATGCTAGAGGGATCGAAAAGTGGTCTGTCGATTGGTTCTGGGGGATGAGTGAAACATATCCATTGTTGCCAAATGACTCATGGGAATCATTCTCTGCTGCCTGTAAAGAGCAAGGGATTCGTTTTCTTGTGCTTGGACCTAATAGTTATCTTCGTGGAGATTTTTTCGGTCAAATTTATACTGATGAGATAGACCTTGATGCTTTAGGCTTGCAATTTATTGGGCAAAGGGGCAATAAAAGGTTATACGAGTTCAAATGATTGGGATTACAAAATCAAAATTGACTGACTCCAAGATTGCTTTTTTGATTGCAATGTTGGCTTCTCTCCCTTTGCTTTTTTATAACGCAGTTTTACATGGCTTCCCAATGGGGTATGCTGGGCTGTTTACTCAGATGGCGCAACAAATCGCGGACGCAAACTTTGCATTACCCAGTCAGTCTCCATATTATGGTCCCGGCGGTATTCCATTTGCATATCCGCCACTAGGCTTATATGTACTTGCTGCATTTATCAAGCTGACTGGCAAGTATTACATTTTCCTGCGCTTTCTTCCGGCACTTTATAGCCTTGTTACGATTGCTTTAACTTTCTTTCTAGCTCAAAAATTTTTCAAGAAGCCTTTCCTTTCGATGATGGTTGCGATCTTGACTGCCACCTCAGTAGACTTATATGTAGCGCATACTTGGTCTTCGGGTGTTGTACGAGCTCCTGCTTTTATTTTTACAATCTTGGTTTTGTATTTCTACTCCCCTAATCCTGATGAACGGACGCGGAAAGATATCTTTTTAGCAGGGCTATTTTTTGGACTGGCTGGGCTGAGCCATCTGGCATATGCATTGTTTTGCTTCTTTTGGATCGTGACCGCCTCCATTTCATTTCGTGATTGGAAGAAGACGATCACGGATGCATTGTTAGTTGGCTTGGCTGCACTGCTTACTATCAGCATTTGGGTCATCCCTGTCGCAGTTCGTTATGGATGGGTTGTTTTCTTCGGAGCCTTCAATTCTCATGGAGGGAGTGATTTGATAGGGGAGGCTTTTAATTTTGCCAGCCTTATTCATTTGTTTCTGATTAATCTCGAGCCAATTCTGTCAAATCCATTTTTGGCGATTTGGGTGGTTGTTGGCGGGGTTTATTTGCTTCTAAATAAGCAATATCATTTCGTTGCCTTCTTTTTGCTTATTGTTCTGGCTTTCCCCGAAAATGCCCGTTTTATATATTGGCTTGTGTGCTTTTTTGCTGCCTATGGATTGTGGTTCTTTGCTAATCAGGTATACGATTGGGTATTGAAACAAACTAAATTTTCTAAGCCTGTTTGGATGCTGCTGCTGTTTACTTTGGTTTTAGGGTTTCTTTGGGCAATTGGTTTTAATTCTATTTCGCGATTTACTCCGTTCTTAAGTAACTCAGCTATAGAACTTCAGGGAAAATCCTCTGAAATATTTTTGAAGGATGGGACGTACTTGGCACTATTGATACAGGATGAAGCTGAGTGGTTACCATTTCTCATCCAGCATGAGCCGGTGGTTTCCCAATGGGGAAGTGAATGGCTGGGCAAGTATGATGAGCAGACTCGTTGGATGTCCTTGTTCCAGGGGTGTCGAAAAGAAAAAGATTGGGTGTGTGTAAAAGCTGTTTTAGCAGAGATGGATGCTGCTCCTGAGTACGTCATTACCTACCGTATTGATAAAAAAATGAACGAACAGATTGCCCAAGATAGTGCTTGGCGAGAGGTTTTCTCGAACGAAAGGTATACGGTTTGGGAAGCAGAGAATTAAATTAAAAAAAGAAGGTCACACTCATGAGTGTGACCTTCTTGATATGCCGTACTGGTCTCTGCTTATTCAGCAGAGGAGGAGCTTTCGGTGCTCTTCTTGGAAGAAGAGGAATCTCCAGAAGGTGACTTGTGGTCGGTGGCATAGAACCCTGACCCCTTGAAAATCACTTTGCTGGGGGTGATGACCTTCTTTAACGCCTTTTTGCGGCATTCGGGGCAGGTCTTCAATGGATCATCGGTGAAGGATTGCTGGCGTTCGAATTGCACTCCGCAATTCTCGCATCGATAAGTGTAGACGGGCATACGTTCTCTCCTTGCTTCTTACTAATATTTCTTGGATACAACTGCGGCATTATAGCGCCCTTGTTAGGGTGTGGCAAGCCTTCAGAAGTGGCATGTTATAATTTTCTTACAATTTCGCTGACCTGGCACCTTGTTAGATGTGAGGGGACAAGAAAAGTTGCAGTCTATAGGGTGAAGGTCTTGTGGAGCAACTATGCTAAAGATTGAGATCGTCTATTGTGCGGTTTGACATTACACCAACCGGGCCGTGAGTCTGGCACAGGAATTGTTGAAAGATTATGAGCACGTCATCGAAGGGATCACTCTTATTCCTTCGGACGGAGGTAGGTTCGAGGTCAGCGTGAACGGGGAGTTAATCTACTCCAAATTGCAGACCAAGCGTCATGCAGAAGCAGGCGAAGTGCTCGGTCTCATATCAAAGTTGGTTGATTAAATTACATGTAGGGGAGACCCAATGGGTCGCCCTTGCGGATAACAAGGACATACGAATGGCAAAAAAAGGAAGAGTATTTTCTGGCGCGCGCCCAACGGGACGCCAACATTTGGGGAATTACCTTGGCGCAATTGAGAATTATGTAGGCTTACAAACTGACTATGACTGTGTGTACTGCATCGTGGATGTTCATGCATTGACCACCGTGGAAACAACACAGGAGCTTCGTCAGAACACCTTTGAAATGGCGCTCGACTGGCTCGCGGCAGGGATACGACCGGAAGAGTCGATCTTGTTTGTGCAGTCACACGTGCCTGAAGTGATGGAATTACACACCTATCTTTCCATGGTTACTCCACTTGGTAAGTTGACCGATTTGCCGACCTTCAAGGAGAAGGTTCGTCAGCAGCCAGAAAACGTCAACTATGGGTTGCTTGGCTACCCGGTTTTGATGACCGCGGATATCGTTTTGTATAAGACGGATATCGTTCCGGTCGGCATTGACCAAGCTCCGCATATCGAATTTGCGCGTGAGACTGTGCGTTCATTCAATTATCGTTTCGGCACAAAAGCCTTGATTGAACCGCAGGTCAAGCACACTGAAGTGAAAAAGGTCGTCGGAATCGACGGCAAAGATAAGATGAGCAAGAGCCTCAATAATCACATTGAGTTGGCGCTCACTGCTGAAGAGACCACCAAACGCGTGCGCGAAATGGTCACGGACCCGGCTCGTCAGCGCAAGACCGACCCCGGCAACCCTGATGTTTGCAACGTGTTCACCATGCACAAGATCTTTTCACCACAAGAAGAAGTGGACATGATCAATACCGAATGCCGCAAAGCAGGCATTGGCTGTGTGGATTGCAAACTGCGCTTCGCTTCTAACCTCAACAAGCACCTTGAACCCTTCCGCGCCAAACGCGCCGACTTTGCCTCCAAACCTGCTGAAGTGCAGGAGATTCTCAACGACGGCGGCAAACGTGCCCGTGCCATTGCTCAAGAAACTATGAGCGAAGTCCGTGAAGCGATGAAATTACCCTAGATTAATCTGTAGGGGCGGGGTTTCCCGCCCTGTTTTATTGACATCGAATATCAGGGCGCGGTCTCCGCACCCCTACAATCAACCTTATGCGCGTCCTTATCCAACGAGTATCAAAAGCCAGCGTCACCGTAGAACAGCAGACCATTTCCAGCATCGGAAAAGGTCTGCTGATTTTATTGGGCATCGGTCACGGCGATGGGGAAGATCAGGTGCAATTCCTTGCTGAAAAGACCGCCAACTTGCGCATCTTTGAAGATGAACAAGGCAAGACCAACCTCTCGGTTTTAGATGTAAAAGGTGAAGCCATTGTCGTTTCGCAGTTTACGCTCTATGCCGACAGCCGTAAGGGACGCCGCCCCTCATTTATTGACGCCGCTTTGCCCGATGTTGCCGAACCTTTGGTGAATCGCTTTGTGGAGCTCTTACGTTCGCATGGGGTTCCCACACAAACTGGTAAATTTGGTGCAAACATGCAAGTTGAAATTCATAATGATGGTCCTGTCACCATCTGGTTGGAGAAGTAATGAAACGTCCAAATTTTATTCAAAAGTTTGTTCATCGTTTTTTTATGCTGAAGCCGGTCACAGCTTTTTTTGCAACCCGCACCCACATTATGGATGGGCTTGCCCTTAAACTCACAGGTGGAAAGTACACGGTTTCTGAAATTTTGGGGTGGAATATTGCCCAGATCATCACCACTGGTGCAAAGACAGGCGAAAAACACACCATCATTTTGATTGCTGTAATGAATGGCGAAAAGATCGCTTTGATCGGTTCCAACTTTGGGCGTAAGCCCAACCCTGGCTGGTATTACAACCTCAAAAAACACCCCGAATGTGAGGTCCGCTTGAGCGGGAAATCGGGTTTGTATCTGGCACGCGAGACTGAGGGAGAAGAGCGCGAATCCTATTGGAAACAGGCGGTTGCGCTGTATGCAGGCTATGAAAAATACAAAGAAAGAGCCTCACACCGTCGCATCCCGGTCATGCTCTTAGAGCCTATAAAATAATTGCCAACTTTGGAATTTAATGATAAATTAAGGCTTGAAGGATGCAAGAGGTTTTCGTTGCGGAAGGAAGAAGACAACGGCTCAAAGCAAGACCTTGAGCCGTATTTTTTTTACCACCCGATGAATGCAATTGCGTCACCCAATTTTTTTTCATTTTGCTCAGGAGGCAAATATGGCTGAACGTATCATCGGCACGGTTAAGTGGTTCAACGGAACCAAGGGTTATGGTTTCATCGCTCGCGATGGCGGACCCGACGTCTTCGTCCACTTTTCCGCTATTCGCGGCGAAGGCTTCAAGAACCTGCAAGAAGGCCAGAAGGTGGAATTCACCATCGAGAAGGGCCCCAAAGGTTTACAGGCCGCGGATGTAGTGGTTCTCTAATTCTGCAAGTAATTAATTGAACCTAATGAAAGAGCTTCGTCGTGAGACGGAGCTCTTTTTTGTTATCTTATTGAAAAAAATTAGGGAGGCTAGGGAGAAGGCGCCTCTTTCGGGACCCATAACTGGGTATCTGTTTCGACGGCAATTGCCCCCGCTATAAGCATGGACTCGACATCCATCTCCGTCCACACCCCGCCAGAACCAATGACTGGAATTCCACTCATCACTGCCGAGCGGACCATATCTAATGAGCGCGGGAATAAAGATTGCCCATACATTCTGCCTGTGATGAGATTGCCATTCTTATCATATAAAGCACCGCGCGGAGAGGCTATGCTGATGGCGCTTGCACCACCATCCACTAGTTGCCTTCCCAAAGTTAACACTTGCTCATGGGGGAGGGCAAAGATAAGTGGCACTTCGCCCAAGCACATTTCAAAATTCATCAAGATAATGTCGTCGGATAAGAGCGGTGCAAAGCCGAGTTGAACTGCCATCACGTTCTCAACATTTTCCAGCTCGCGTACCATGCGTTGACTCTCTTCAGGTCGGTCTGCCATGAGGTGGACGATAATGGGCAGGTCGGCACGATTCCATTTGGCGGAATATTTTTTGAGCGTGGCATGAAAGCCAGGGTTGGGCAACCCGGTATGCATAAGGAATCCGCCTGGGAATTCAACCAAAGCCGGATGGGTAGTCGGCAGGCGCGGGCGGAGAGAGAGCGGATTCGTCACGAATGCCCCGAACGAATCTAATGAGATTCCATTGCGTGGGTCAGGTGTGAATCCCAATGATCCCGCCGCATTGATAAGAGGTTTGCTAAAATACAGATCGCGTTTCATAGGAGATGATATGCAGCCCTTACAGAATATCCGCGTGCTCGATCTTAGCCGTGTGTTGGCTGGTCCTTATTGTACGATGGTTCTTGGTGACTTGGGAGCGGAGGTCATCAAGGTGGAGCCGCCCGAAGGGGATGAAACGCGCGGCTGGGGACCGCCGTTTGCGGGGGGAGAGAGCGCTTATTATTTATGCGTTAACCGCAATAAGCGTGGCATGGTGGTGAATTTGAAAACGGAAGAAGGGCGGGATGTTCTGCAAAAACTTGCCATGCAAAGCGATGTGGTAGTGGAAAATTTTCGCCCCGGTACATTGAAGAAATTTGGCTTGGATTTTGAAACTTTGCATGAATTGAACCCGAAGCTGATTTATTGCTCAATCTCCGGCTTCGGGCAGACGGGTCCGTTGAAAGATATGCCGGGGTATGATTTTATGATCCAAGCCATGGGTGGAATCATGAGCGTCACTGGCGAACCAGAGGGTGAGCCCATGAAAGTGGGCGTGGCTGTGGCAGATTTATTCGCCGGGCAAAATGCGATCATCTCGATCTTGGCAGCATTACAAGCGCGGACGTTTACCGGCGAAGGTCAATATATTGACATTGCCTTGTTTGATTCTGAATTGGGTTGGCTTGCAAATGTTGCAAGCAATTTTCTGATTTCGGGGAAGAACCCCAAGCGTTATGGCAATGCGCATGCGAATATTGTGCCGTATCAAAGTTTTCAAGCCAGCGATGGTTGGTTTGTGGTGGCAGTTGGGAATGACAAGCAGTTCGAGTCTTTTTGCAACGTGATTGAAAACCCTGAGCTTTCGAGCGATGAAAGGTTTTCTACGAATTCGGCGCGTGTGCAAAATCGCGAAGTATTAATTCCTTTGCTCAAACCTATCTTCATGCAGAAAACCGTGAACGAATGGCTTGCTCTCATTGGTGACCAATTCCCATGTGGACCCATCAATACTTTTGACCAGGTGTTCTCCATGCCGCATGTGAAAGAACGCGAGATGTTGGTAGAGATGGAGCATCCCACCATTGGGGCGTTGCCATTGGTCGGCTCGCCGCTTAAGATGGGCGGTACACCAGTCTCATACCGCCTCCTGCCGCCGCTGATGGGTCAGCACACCCATGAAATTTTGAAAGAAGTGCTTGAGTTTTCCGATGAAGCGGTGCAGAAGTTGATGAATGACGGGTGTATCAAATAACTTTATTGGAGTTTTACATGGAAGTCATTTATTCTATATCCCCGTTGAAGGCATTTTCTGGAAGCTTTCTCTTTTTAGCATTTTTCTTTGTGTTGGGCGGGTTTGGCGCACTTTCTGCCATCTTTAGCCGGCGTGACCGAGCAGGGAAACGTATTGCCTTGGGCTGTGCTTCAGCAATCATTTTATTGGCTGGGGCGGGTGGAGCAGTAGCTACGTTTATGACTTATACCGGTGGGCAAACAACCGCTCTTGTGCACGTGGATAAAAAGCGGATCGTAGAACGTAATTGTGATAACGCATCAAATACCTGCATTGATTATGTCATTGAAGCCAGTGACGGGCAGAAGTATTACACTTTTGGTTTGGCGAAAAATACTTGGGATGTAGTCCAAGATCAGGCTTGTTATGAATTCACTTATTACCCGGCAAAATCATTGTTCGGTGAGTATTTGCAACAAGATAATCCCTATGCCGATATGTACGAGACAACCTCAAATATCGTGGAAATAAAAACGGCTCAGTGCCCCTGATGAGAACCTATTTCTTGATGTGATACATCGTCAACAGCGGGGTCCACTGTTTGGTGTGGATGGTCAGCCCGCGTTGAGTCAGATGCGCGTCTAGGGCGTTGAGTCCGAAATCGGTGTTGGGATGTCCCCAACGGAAAAAGGCGTCAAAGACTTTGATATCCACACCGCGCGGTTCTTCGAGGAAGAGGCTGCCGCCGGGTTTGAGCACACGAATAATTTCGTCAATCGCTTTGCGCCAATCGGGAATGTGATGCAGCACACCGAAGATGATGACGACATCTTTGCTCGCATCTGCAAAGACACTGAGGTCTTCTGCGCCTTGAAGAATGAATTGAAATTGGGGATATTGTTTTTTGGCAAGCGCCACCTGTTCTTCCATCACATCCAACCCGATATAGCTTTTGGGGTTGAGAGTAGAAAGCAGATAGGCACCATAGCCAGAGCCACAGCCAATTTCAAGCACATCTTTATTTTGCAGGTTGAGTCCCATGCGTTTGAAGAGGGGCATTTCAAAATAACGTTGACCCAGCTTGCGGGGCAGGGACTGCATAGCGTTGAATTCAGGGGCAGATAGCTTCATAAAAAAATCTCCGAGTTCATGAAGAACTCGGAGATTGATTTCTTACGCGGTTTCGATCAGACCCATGGCTTGCAACATTTCTTCGTTGCTGCCGTACTTGAACCATTCAAGTTCACGCTTCTTGGCTTCTTCGGCTTCAGCCGCTTCGAGCCGTTTGATATCTTCTTTGTACACGATCGGCTTTTGTAGCGCTTTGACCTTGGCAGCCACCGCTTCCGGGCTGGCATTGCTGGGCTGTTTGGTCTGTAGATATTGCATCACGGCTTTGGCGGCATTGGTGCCATCGCGGCGAGCATACCCAACCAAACCTTCGCTTGCCTTACGAGACCATCCGCCCACGAAGATGCCTTCGGTTGTGGATTCGTAGGAAGTGCCTTCGATGGGGAACTTCGGCTCTTTAGTTTTGGAGAACTCGCCCCATTCGGTCGGCAGACCAAAATTTGCATCTACTTGGTCGCCAATGGCGAAGATGACTGTTTCAACATCGAGCGTATGCTTTTTGCCGGTGCCCTTGGCGCTGGTTTTTCCATCGCGTTCGGTCAGAATGTTCTCTTCCACTTCGAGTTGGGTGAGTAAACCATTCTCGCCAAACATGCCAGAAGGGGAGGAGAGGAAGTCGAACTTGAACTTCGCTTCTTTCACCTTCGGGTCTGCTTTGGCAAGCGCATCCAAAACCTTTTGACGCCCAATCTGCGGGTCCTGACCAATCGCATCGAGAGCCGGGCGCACACGAGCCAATTCCTTCTCGAACTCGTCCATGTCGAGATAAGCGACGAGGTGCTTCATTTCTTCCTTCGTGAAATTCACCTCAGCCGGACCGCGACGAACCACGGCGGTCACTTCTTCTACACCTTGGTGGTTGATGAGATAACGAGCAATGTCCACCATCACGTTACCAGCGCCGATAATGGCGGCACGCTTTCCATAGCGGAACTTGCGCTGGCTGAACGGTGGCAACTTGTTATAGCCATAAACCACGTCTTTGGCGTGGTACACGCCTTCAAGCTCTTCGCCGGGTAAGCCCAAAGACTTGGTGCCCTGCGCACCCGCAGCAACCAACACCGCGTCAAAACCGAGCGCGCGAATTTCATCCAATGTGAAATCACCCTTTGTGCCGATGGCTACATTGCCATAATAGTCAATGTTCGGCATGTCGAGCGCCTGACGGAACTGCTTGCGCAACCCTTCTTTCATGGTGTGTTTTTCAAGGTAAATACCATACTCAGCCAGACCACCAGCTTTGATATCACGATTGAAAAGAGCAACGCGCACTCCGCTATTTGCTAATTCACGTGCCCCGAAAAGTCCTGCGGGTCCCGCGCCAATCACGGCGACAAAAAATTGACTCTCCACGTTCTTCCTCCGAAATAAAAAAAATTACATTTTAGACAAAAACTATCAGGTTTTACCACAAACATCACAGAATTTACAGACAAAAAACCGTTCAATTCTGTTATCACAGTCGAATGCTACCTGCAAAAAGTTACTTTTCAGATGTTAATTCAGCATTAGAGATGTTTGTGCTCCTTGTAAGAAACCCATCCCATCTTCATAAACATCTATGCTAATATTAATCCACGTACTAAAAAAGAGGCAGTATGACAGACGAACCCATCAAAGAAGACCCTGTACAAAAATTTCGAAAGCTTATTGCTAGTTTCATTCCACTCTCACGCCTGCCCAAAAAAGCAACGCAGGCAGAACACAAAGAAGAAACACCCGTGGAAGAAATAAAAGAAGAGGTCAAAGTGGACGAAAATAAAAAAGACGCTCTTTCAGCTTTACCCAAAAAGTCAACGCCACAAAATGATATGCTGGGGTCGTTACCCAAAAAGGGGGCGTTACCGCCTAAAAAAGCTGAGCCGAAACCGGTAGAGACTCCGGCTCCCGCCCCCAGCCCCGCCTCAACCCCAACCTCGAAACTGGCACCTGCTTCAAGTAGCGGTTACTCCGTTTGGGGTCCTCGTTTATGGACAACGGCAAGCGTTATCTCTCTTACGATCAATATCATTCTGATGATCGTTCTTATCATTCTGGTGATTAGTGTCTATCGCCTCAAACTAGATATGGCGAAGATCATGGACGCTTCCACCTCCGTGATGGGACTTCCCGCTGGCTTATATTCCAATTTCGAAAAGATGGAACGCGCCAGCATTCAGACGAATGTAGAGGTCAACACCTCGATTCCGGTCAAATTTGACTTGCAACTCAACCAACAAACCAATGTCGTCTTGAGTCAAGATGTGACTATTCAAAACGCGCGTGTCACCGTCAACACCGGCGGGTTGAATATTTCGCAAGCCAACACCACCATCGTCCTCCCGGCGGGCACTACATTGCCTGTCAACTTAGCCCTTACCGTCCCCGTAGATCAGCAAGTGCCAGTGACCTTGAACGTCCCTGTTGATATCAAGCTGAAAGACACGCAGTTGAACGACCCCTTTGTTGGCTTACAAGAAGTCATCAAACCGCTTTACTGTTTGCTCGAACCCTCCGCCGTCAATATGGATGGCAACCCGATCTGCCAGTAATACTTGCTTGTTGTGCCCCGTCTGAGCATGCAAAATAGAACAGAAAATACTTTGGAGTTAAATGCATAAAAACATCACGCAGGTCCAGCTTAAGAATGGCATGAAGGTCATGCTCAAAGAGATCCATACGGCGCCCATCATTTCGTCGTGGATATGGTACAAAGTCGGCTCGCGCGATGAGTCTACCGGTAAGACTGGCATCTCCCATTGGACGGAGCATATGATGTTCAAAGGGACGAAGAAATTCCCCGGCGGCATTCTCGATAAAGCCATCTCCCGCGAAGGCGGACGTTGGAATGCATCTACGTCCCGCGATTCCACCCGCTATTACGAAACCATGCCCGCCGCCAAAATAGACCTTGCGCTGCGCCTTGAATCAGACCGCATGACCAAAAGCATTTTTGATGCCAAAGAAGTGGCATCTGAAAGAACGGTCATCATTTCAGAGCGCGAAGGCTCTGAGAACGAACCCATGTTCTCGTTGGGTGAGGCGGTACAACATGCTTCATTCCGTGTCCACCCATATCATCACGAAATCATCGGTGACATGGCAGATTTGCGCACCATCACCCGCGATGACCTTTACAACCACTATCGTTCATACTATGTGCCGAACAATGCTGTCCTTTCGCTGGCAGGCGATTTTGATACCAAATCCATGCTCAACCGCATCAAGGAACTGTTCGAGCCGATTGCCAAGGGAAATGTCCCGCCGCGCCTTGCTCGCCCCGAACCAGAACGCAAAGGTGAACTTCGCTTAACGGTGGAAGGTCCTGGCGAGACGGCATTTACACAAGTGGCGTATCCCTTCCCAAATGCCACACATCCTGATTATTTCGCCTTGCAAGTGCTCGAAAGCTTGCTCAACGGCGCCAGCGGACTTTCTTACAAAACTTGTCGCCTCTATCGCGCCCTTGTGGATAAAGGACACGTTGTGGATATCTCTGGCTGGTCTGAATCCACCATCGACCCATTCTTGTATCGTATTACTTTAGTTCATCGCCCCGATAAAAAGCCTGAAGAAGCGCTTGCAGTGTTGGATGATGAAATCAAGAAGGTACAAGATAAGCCTGTCTCTGCGGCAGAAATTCAACGTGCTGTGAAGCAAGCGCGCGCTGTTTTTGCCTACGGCAGCGAAAACATTACTCATCAAGCCTTTTGGATGGGCTACACCTCCATGTTCTCTGATTACAGTTGGTATTCAACCTATCTTGATAAGCTTGCCAAGGTCACGCCCAAAGATGTGCAGCGTGTGGCGCAGATTTATTTCCAGACGAACAAACGTGTGGTGGGGAACTTCATTCCCAAAGGGAAGGCGGCGTAATGGCAACCAAAACCAAGTCTTCCATGCCCAGCCCTGAGGATGTGTACCAGACCACACTTCCGAATGGCATTACCGTCCTGGCACGTTCGAACTACAACAGCCCATCTATCAATGTGGGCGGATACCTTCCGGCAGGTGCCATTTTTGAGACCGATGAAAAACTCGGTCTGGCAGATTTTGTCACTGCCATGCTCATGCGTGGAACGCAAACCCGCACGTTTGACTCTATCTATAACGAGCTTGAAACTGTGGGCGCGAGCCTTGGCTTTGACTCGGGCGTTCACAATGCCAGCTTTGGTGGTCGTGCCTTGGTTGAAGACCTTCCGCTTCTTATGAAGCTTCTCTCTGAATCGTTACGTACTCCCACGTTCCCAAAAGATGAAATGGAACGTCTGCGAACCCAAATTCTCACTGGGCTTGCCTTACGCGCACAAGACACATCGGATATGGCTGACCTGCTATTTGAGCAATTTCTTTATGCGGGTCACCCATATGGCAAACCCTCGGATGGGTATGTGGAAACGATTCAGGCGATCTCACGCAAAGATTTGGAAACCTTCCATCGCCTCCACTTCGGACCTCGCGGCATGGTCATTACACTCGTGGGCGCTATCCAGCCGAAAAAAGCGGTTGAGGCGGTGGCAAAATTCTTGGGCGACTGGAAAACTCCAAGTCAGAAGGAGCCGCCTGTTCTTCCTCCGCTTAAGCCATTGAAGAAAACTGTCCGTAAGCATCATCAAATCCTCGGCAAATCCCAATCAGATTTGGTCGTTGGCACCATTGGTCCCACACGCAAAAGCCCTGATTTCATGGCGGCGTCTCTTGGGAATTCAGTTTTGGGTCAGTTCGGCATGATGGGGCGCATTGGGCATGTGGTGCGTGAAAAATCGGGCTTGGCATATTATGCCTATTCAAGTTTGCACTCTGGAGTAGGACCCGGTAGTTGGGAAGTGGCTGCTGGGGTCAACCCGAAGAATTTAAAGAAAGCACTTGATTTGATTGATGTTGAACTGCGGCGCTTTGTAAAGAATGGTGTGACCAAAGAGGAGCTTGCTGATAGTCAGGCAAATTATGTGGGACGTTTGCCGCTTTCACTTGAGTCGAATGGCGGTATGGTGAGCGCTATTTTGAATATCCATCGTTACGAACTCGGTATGGATTATTACCAGCGTTACGAAAACATGGTGCGCAGTGTCACGCGAGATGATGTGGTTGAAACTGCTCGCAAGTATATTGACCCCGAGCGTTTGGTGATTGCTACAGCAGGACCGTAGAGTAATGATCTTGCGAACCGGTGTGGACTTAATAGAAACGAACCGTATTGCTGATGCTATTGAGCGGCATGGCGAACGTTTTCTGAACCGTGTTTTCACAGCGCATGAACTGAGCGACTGTAAAGGACGTGTCCCGTCCTTGGCGGCGCGGTTTGCCGCAAAAGAAGCTGTTGCGAAAGCATTAGGTACGGGCATTGGTGATGTAAGCTGGCTGGAAATCGAAGTCCGTTCGGATGAGAAGAAAGCGCCCTACGTGGTTTTATCTGGCGAAGGGGAGCGGTTGGCAAAACAACTTGGGCTGAATACCTGGTCTCTCAGTTTGAGTCATAGCCAAAGCCAGGCAATTGCATTTGTAGTGGCAACAGAATAAATAAAAGAACGCCTTCCACAGTTTGGAAGGCATTCTTTTTATGCTTTTTTGAGGATGGCTTTAAGTGTACTTGGTTCCAGTGGGGATGAACTATGTTCATGAATGATCTTCCATGTGCCGTTTATATTTTTGAGCACACAGGTCATTCGGTTTTGCATGGAGCGTAATTCTGTGCCTTCAGCCGATAAGCCTCTAAAGGTAATAATCATATGAGCAATCGCCATCTCTTTGGTCTCGGTGATTTGCATCTCGTTGAACTCTACCTTTACCAGTTCGTCGCCCAATGAGCCAAACCAACCGGTCACCATACCACGCCAGGCGTCAATTCCGTTATACGACCACTTTTCCCACATATCAAAAATATAGACATCTTGGTGATAGATGGCTAAGAACGCTTCAACATCTTTTGCATATGCAGCAGCTTGATAGGTTTCGAATATTTTTTGAATAGCCTGTTCCGTCATTTTGTACTCCTGTAGTTGATTAGAAAAAAGCCCCTCCCATATGCCAGTTTACGGGAGGGGACAAGGAGATATAGAACGGCGAAAGGGAAGACTATATCTCTACTTGATAAGGAAATTACTTCTGATCTTCAGTACCGATCCAAAAGTGACCGGGCATAACGGGGCGATAAGCACGTACCACTAACTTCCCAAGGTCAAGTTGCCGTTGACCCGCATCCATCATACTTGGATGCACAAAGCAAAGATCTGGTTTTCGCCCAAACTTCTTGTTGTAATATTCCATTGCCTTTTGGATCTTTACGCTCAAGGTCGTGCGTGGGTCATTGTCAAACCATAAAAGTCCAGTGTGCATGAGGTTACCTTTCTCTAATCCATTCTGGGAAGCCAGAATTTGAGCAATTGATTCCCTTCGCGCATGGCGAATTCATTGCTTGCACTAAGATGATCAAGCGACTGATCACCGGTCAATAAAAGAGCTTGATCGGCATTTTCTACAAATCCAAAGAGCCGGGTACGAAAAGACTCTAGCCATTCTTTTTGATTTTCCACATCTTGAGCATTCAATGTAATGAATAGCCAAATGCGGCGGCTGGGTCCACGCAGGAGGAGCCAGCGCAAAAGATTTTGTTGAGTAGGCTCAGTACTATTGATCAATGTATCGAGGTCATCAATCAACACCAAAATGGATTGACCATTGCCTCTATTGTTGTGAGCCCATTTCACAAGCGCTTCAAAAAGCTCGCCGGTATTCTTTTCACCGACCTTATAAATGCCTGCATTGCTTTCACTGTTATAACTAGTTTCCCATTCGTCTGGTTTTGACGTCACAATAACGTATTGGGCTACATCTGGAGAATGGAGTAATTCTGCGGCACGCGCAATGGTCTGCAATAACTTTGTCTTACCGCTGGATTTATCACCCGCGATCAATATCGGACCTGGAACTGGGTCATACAAATTGAGCAGAACCGGCAACCCATCATTTGCCATGCCAAGAAAGAGCGCTTCTTGGGGCAGGGGAGCGAGTCGGTGTAGGACTTGGCACAGGGTTGGCAATGCAGGCGTAGACGAAGGAAGAGGCGTAACATTCTTTGCCTTTTCTTCTTCCATTATTTCAGTCAATGCACTAAGCATCAGGTCAAGATCGTTAGTTTCAGTCATATTAGAACAACTGTTCTAATAATATATCAAGAGTTTTCCAATGTCAAGGGGGCAGTTTTTTATTTTCATATTAAACACATTGCTGCCAAAATTGCTTGACGCTGTGAATTGTTTTGGTATAATCTGTCCGCTTATTGACTTGCCGACGTAGCTCAATCGGCAGAGCACCCGCCTTGTAAGCGGGCGGTTACGAGTTCAATTCTCGTCGTCGGCTCTGGATTGCCGAAAGTGCAAAAGTCGGTGATCAACACAATTTATCATGGGCAGTTACCCAAGTGGCCAAAGGGGACTGACTGTAAATCAGTTGTCAGAAGACTTCGGAGGTTCGAATCCTTCACTGCCCACAGCACCAATACGATGTTGGTGCTCCCCAAGAATGGGGAAGCAGCACGTAATGCCCTCATAGCTCAGCTGGCAGAGCACACCCTTGGTAAGGGTGAGGTCACGGGTTCAAATCTCGTTGAGGGCTCAGTTGCTGGAAAGCATTTCTTCACTAACTAATTAAGGAGAGCGAAACATGGCGAAAGGGAAGTTTGACAGAAGCAAGCCGCACTTGAATGTGGGAACGATGGGACACATCGACCACGGCAAGACGACATTGACAGCGGCGATCACGAAAGTAGCAGGATTATCAGGTCAGGCAGATTTCAAAGCCTACGACCAGATCGACAATGCCCCCGAAGAAAAAGCGCGCGGTATCACGATCAACATCGCGCACGTAGAATACCAGACCGACAAGCGTCACTACGCACACGTCGACATGCCTGGACACCGTGACTACATCAAGAACATGATCACCGGTGCCGCCCAGGTCGATGGTGCTATCCTCGTGGTAGCCGCCCCGGATGGTCCGATGCCCCAAACCCGCGAGCACGTACTCTTGGCTCGCCAGGTAGAAGTGCCCTCCATCGTCGTCTTCTTGAACAAAGTCGACATGATGGATGACCCCGAACTCCTCGAACTCGTGGAACTCGAACTCCGCGAATTGCTCAACAGCTACGGCTTCCCCGGCGACACCACCCCGATCGTGCGTGGCTCTGCCAAGCAAGCTTTGGAAAGCGCCTCCACCGACCCGAACGCTCCTGAATACGCCCCGATCAAAGAATTGCTGCGCGTGGTCGATGAATACATCCCCGAACCCAAGCGCGAAACCGACAAGCCGTTCATGATGGCTGTGGAAGACGTGTTCTCGATCAAGGGACGTGGAACCGTGGTTACCGGACGTGTGGACCGTGGTATTGCCAAGAAGGGCGAACCGGTTGAAATCGTCGGTTTGCGTGACACCAAGTCCTCCGTCATCACCGGCATCGAAATGTTCCACAAGGAACTGGACGAAGCGGTGGCGGGTGACAACGCGGGTATCCTCCTGCGCGGTATCGAACGTGACGATGTGGAACGTGGACAGGTGCTCGTGAAGCCTGGTTCCGTGACCCCACACAAGAAGTTCCTTGCTGAAGTATACGTGTTGAAGAAGGAAGAAGGCGGACGTCACAAGGCGTTCTTCAGTGGATATCGACCTCAGTTCTACATCCGCACAATGGATGTGACGGGCGACATCACCCTTCCTGAAGGTGTCGAAATGGTGATGCCTGGTGACAATGTGAACCTGACCGTGGAGTTGATCGTACCGGTTGCTCTCGAACAGGGTTCGAAGTTCGCCATTCGTGAAGGCGGTCTCACCGTCGGTGCGGGTGTCGTCACCAAGATCATTGCGTAAGAAACTGAAAGTAAGGTAGTAAAATGGCTTCGAAGAAGAAAGATGTTCGTCCGGTGATCACCCTTCAGTGCAACGACTGCAAGGAACGCAACTACACCACTGAAAAGAATCGCCGCAACGATCCGAACCGCATGGAATTGAAGAAGTACTGCGACCGCTGCAAGAAGCACACAGTACATCGCGAAACAAAGTAATTCAGTAGGGGCGGGGAACCGCCCCTACATCCTAGGCCAGTGGCTCAATTGGCAGAGCTCTCGTCTCCAAAACGAGCGGTTGTGGGTTCAAGTCCTACCTGGCCTGCCTCAGGCACAACGCCGCGCCCCGCGGCGTTTTAGCCGTAAAAACCTGAAGGAGCAATACCTTGGCTGAGAAAGCAAAGCAAGTCAAGAAAAAAGAGAACGCCATCCAGCGTTATTTTCGCGAGACTACAGGCGAACTGCGTAAAGTTAGCTGGCCTACCTGGCCTGAAGCGCGCCGCCTTACTATTCTCGTCTTAATCGTCATGGTTGTTATGGGACTTTTTCTCGCAAGCGTTGATGCGCTTGCCAAGGAACTCCTCAACCTGATGCTTGGTGTGTAAGTTGAATTGAGGACGTAATGGATTTACCGGAACCGCAAGAGCAGTTTGAACAGGAACCGATTGAACAGTCCGAAGCACAATCTGTGCCTTCGGATTCTTCCGCTTCACCCGTGACGCCTGAGCCTGCTCCTGCAGTCGAGAAGATTCCTTCGAACCTGCCTCCTGTCGAAACAATCGTTGAGGGTCCTGCTTGGTTTGTGATCCACTGTTATTCAGGGTATGAGAATAAAGTGCGTCATAACCTTGAGCAACGTATTGAAACGATGGGGATGAAGGATATGATCTTTGATGTAGTCATTCCGACACAGGAAGAGATCGAAGTGAAAGATGGCAAACGCCGCACGGTGGAACGCCACATCTTCCCGGGTTATGTTCTGGTGAACCTCATTCTTACTGAAGAATCTTGGTATGTAGTGCGCAATACCCCCGGTGTGACCGGTTTCGTGGGAATGGGTAACAGCCCAACTCCGCTCCGTCCAGAAGAAGTGGCGCAGATCGTCAAGCGTATGGAAGCTGAGTCGCCCACGGTCAAGGTCACATTCAAGCAAGGCGAGCGCGTCCGCATTATCGATGGACCGTTCAACGACTTCCGCGGTGTGGTTTCTGAGATCGATATGGAGCGCACCAAGGTTCGTGTGATGGTGAGCTTCTTCGGTCGTGAAACACCGGTTGAACTTGATTTCTTGCAGGTTGAGAAGTCGTAACAGTGTAGGTAAAACTAAATAGACAGTAGCAGGCTCAAACAATGCCTGATGCGGTGGGAGGGTCTCCCAGAATGACCCGCTAAAACCACAGGAGTAAATGAAATGGCAAAGAAACTAAAAGCAATCGTACGTCTCCAGCTTGAAGCTGGAAAGGCAAACCCGGCTCCTCCAGTTGGTCCTGCGTTGGCAAGTCATGGTATCAACATCATGGCGTTCTGTAAGGAATACAACGCTCGTACTTCCAACCGCCCCGGTGAAGTTCTCCCCGCTGAGATCACAATTTATACCGATGGCTCCTTCACCTTCGTGCTTCGCACTTCACCCGCTGCGGTGCTTTTGCGCAAAGCTGCGAAGATTGACAAGGGTTCCGGCGTTCCTAATAAGGAAAAGGTCGGTAAGGTGACCCGTGCTCAGGTTAAGGAAATCGCTGAATTGAAGATGAAAGATCTCAATGCGATCAGCCTTGAAGGTGCTATGTTGCAAATCGAAGGCACCGCCCGCTCGATGGGTATTACGATAGTTGACTAATTAATTGTGGGAGGACGGCTTCGGGCTGTCCGCTTGTACCACGGAGGATAAAATGGCTAAACACGGAAAAAAGTATACGGCGGCTCTCGCCAAAGTTGATATTGAAAAGATCTACTCTGCAAAAGAAGCAGTAGCTCTGGCGAAAGAAACCAGCATTACCAAGTTCGATTCTACGATTGAAGTTCACATGCGTACCACGCTCGATTCGCGCCAATCTGACCAACAGTTGCGCGATGTAGTTGTGCTCCCTCACGGCTTGGGTAAGACCGTTCGAGTTTTGGTCTTTGCTCAGGGTGAAGGCGCTGCTGCTGCCCGCGCTGCTGGTGCGGATTTTGTTGCGGATGATGATGAATCTTTGAAGAAGATCGAAGGCGGCATGCTCGACTTCGATGTGGCGATTGCTACCCCCGATGCGATGGGTAAGGTTGGTCGCTTGGGTCGTGTGCTTGGTCCGCGCGGCTTGATGCCGAACCCCAAAGCTGGTACTGTTGTGGGCGCTTCTGATATGGATCGCGCCATCAAGGAAGCCAAGGCTGGTCGTGTAGAATACCGCCTTGATAAGAGCAATAACATCCACGTTTCTATCGGTAAAGCTTCTTTCGATGCAACCAAACTGTATGAAAACTACGTCGCTCTGATGGACGCGATCAACAAGTCTCGCCCGACCGGTGCGAAAGGCAATTTTGTGAAGCGCATTACCGTTGCTTCCACCATGGGACCCGGCGTCAAGGTCGATCCCAACGAACATATTGATGGAGAAGGATAAGCACTTTATCCTATAATTCCTAACCCCACTTCGCCAATGACGGCGGGTGTTCTGCAAATGGTCGTGCGGAGTAAGTGACCCAAGCGGAACTTAATATCCTGCTCAGGTGGAGACCCAGTAGCATATTTCAGCACCTCCGTGCTGTTCTCCCGTGAGGGAGTGCGAAAAAGTCTTTGCCTGCGAGAGTGGCAAAGACTTTTTATTTGAAAGGAGGTGAATTCCCTTTGGCAATTTCAAAGCAACGCAAGGAAGAAGTTTTGGCTCAGTATAACGACTGGGTCAAGCGCAGCCAGGCGGTAATTCTCGTGGAGTATTCTGGTGCTAACATGAAAGCGCTCGATGGTCTCCGTGCGAAGATCCGTGAATCTGGTGGTGAATTCCATGTTGTCAAGAATACGTTGGCTCGCCGCGTTTTCGCTGACAATGGCATGGAAGTCCCCGGTGACATGCTCGTCAAGTCTACCGCTGTCTCGTTCGCGTTCTCAGATCCTGCTTCCACCGCAAAAGCCCTGACCGATGCTACAAAAGGTAGCGAGTTTGTGAAGGTAAAGGGCGGTTTCATGGCTGGCAAGTCGTTGAACGCTGCTCAGGTGAAGGCTCTGTCTGACCTGCCGCCGCTGCCCGTTATGCGCGCAACATTGCTCGGCGTTTTGCAAGCCCCGGCTGGCAAACTCGTCCGCACGCTCGCAGAACCCGCTCGCGGATTGGCTGCCGTCATCAAGGCTCGTTCCGAACAGGCTGCTGCCTAGTTTTATTCAAGCGAGTTCCAAAACTCGCATCGTTCAATCTAAATTATCTAATTACTTAGCAAGGAGTGCTAAACAATGTCTGACAAGCTCGCTAAACTCGTGGATGAACTTTCCACCCTTTCCGTTCTCGAGGCTGCTGACCTCGTAAAGATGCTCGAAGAAAAATGGGGCGTTTCTGCCGCTGCTCCGGTCGCTGTTGCTGCCGTTGGTGGTGGTGCTGCCGCCGCTGCTGAACCCGTTGAAGAAAAGACCGAATTCGATGTGATCATCAAGGACGCTGGCGCCAAGAAGATCGACGTCATCAAGGTCGTCCGCCAATTGACCTCCCTCGGTCTCGGCGAAGCCAAGGCTCTTGCCGAAGCAGCTGGCTCCAAGGTTCTCACCGGTGTGGGCAAAGATGCCGCCATGGACGCCAAGAAGAAGCTCGAAGAAGCTGGCGCTCAGGTCGTCGTCGAGTAATCTACTACTCGGAACAAAAAAGGACTGTCCGATTTCGGGCAGTCCTTTTTTGATTCATACGCCTCTTTACTTGGACCCCGGACCGGTTGCTGAAATAATAGTCCCATCATTCCATTCGGGGTCGTCTTCCAAAAACGAGCGAAAGATCAAGTACCGTTCATGCTGTTCTGTAGAATCAGCATTTGCTTGATAGGTTGCTTTATCTTTGAAAAGCGCGACGAGGAAGTATTCATTTGAGTTGGCATCGGTTTGAAAGATATAGCCTGCGATCCAGCCAGGGATGATGGCTGAGCCGAACTCGTCCATTTTTTGCTTAAATTCCTCCTTGTTTACATCTTTTCTGACGCGAAAACGAGCGATGGTTCCATACATAAGTCACCTCTTTTCTTGTACCGATAAGACGCTTTCAATAATTAATACACCTCAAGAATCAAAAAGAAGCGGCATATATGCCGCTTCTTTTTGATAGTTTATAAACAATTAGGCAGCCAAGCGTTCCATCTTGCGGATGACCATGACAACTTTGCCTTTGATCTCCAAGGGTTCATTCTTTTTGACCATAATAGGCTTCATGGTGGGGTTGGCGGGCTGCAGGCGATAACCATCCTTTTCCTTGTAGAAGTACTTCAGAGTGGTTTCGTTCTTGTCTGAGAGCCAGACGGCGACCATTTCACCGTTGCGGGCTTCCTGTGCCGGTTTGAGGACCACGATATCGCCGTCGTTGATCATGGCGTCGATCATGGAGTCTCCTTGCACATGAAGGGCGAAGAGGTCTTTGCCTTTTTCCTTCGAGGGCATCAGAGAGGTGGCAATATCCACGGTGTCTTCTGCGGTGAAGGGATTAAAGTCTGAAGCGGGGATCGGAATGGGTTCACCAGCTTGAATAACGCCGAGAACAGGTACGCGCATCATATCGCCAAGCGGACTGTTATTGACCAGTCGCATACCGCGCGAGATCTTGCGATCACGTTCGAGCAAACCTTCCTTCTCCAATTGGTCGAGGTAGTAATTCACGACTGAAGTGGAGGAAATATCACAATGCTCCCCAATCTCACGAATGGAAGGGGGGTGCTTGTGTTCGCGTTGGTAAGACGCGATAAAGTCTAGAATTTTTTGGTGGCGTTCGCCAATACCTTTACTTTTTCGAACCATCATCATTTCAAGCCTCCTGCCAGGGGACTGGCGTAGGTACAGAGCATTTTTCGCTCATTTGTGCTAGTAATAATGATAACCGAACGCCTGTTCTGTGTCAAGGCATTTGAGGGTTTCAAAATGGGGCTATAACCAGGTCCGTCCACGCATCCAAAAATACATCATGAGAGGCAACCCAATCATAATTGTCATCATGGCAGTGAAGACTTGTTGACTGGTCCAACCAACAAGATGGGCAACAGGTTCGAAAAAATTCATCCCAAAAAAGCCTGTGATGAAGGTAATGGGCATGAAAAAGGTTGTGATGATCGTAAGAACCTTCATGATCTCGTTCATGCGGTTGTTGGTAACTGAAAGATAAGTATCCAAAGCGCCACTGACGAGGTCGCGCAGACTTTCGTTAAGGTCGTGTAGACGGACGAGATGGTCGTATATATCGCGGAAGAAGATTCGGTCTCTGGGGTCGATAACGCGGAAGTCGTCGCGTGCGAGTTTGTTCAGCACCTCACGTTGGGGGAGCAAGATCCGGCGCATTGTCAGGAGGAGGCGTTTGAGTGCGAAAATCTGCTCAAGGGTCTCGCGACGCGGTTTGTCGAAAACCTGATCCTCAATATGGTCAATTTGGGCATCAATTTGCTCAACAAGCGGCATGTAGCTCATCACAAGTGAGTCGACGATACGGTAGAGTAAGTGGTCGGCTCCGTCTTGAACATGGCGAATATCACGTTGACAGGCCACCCAAGTATCTTCTACGGCGGTCAATAACTGGTCATGAAACGTGACGACATAGTTATGCCCAAGGAAAACATCTAACTCGTCAATTTCTGCCTCAAACATGCCATTTTCTTGCTTGTAGTTCAAAATGCTGAGCACAAGGTAGATGTAATCGCCCCAATCATCCACTTTAGGAGTGTGGGTCTCTTGAAGGGCGTCGTCGATGGCGAGCGGATGGAAGCCAAAACCGCGCAGAATGGGCTCTGCAAGCTCTTCAGGCTCGCCAATGAAATCTACCCAAAGAGTGCCTTTCCGGTCGCGTATGAGGCGTGGAAACTCAGCAGGGGGGATGTTTGTGCGGATGGGTTGACCAGGCTTGTAGTAGAGAGAGCGAATCAAAGGAGACCTCCAGAGGCGACTTTAATATTTTAAAGCTAAACTCAATAATCTTCAAGGTGATATTGATTTTCTGTAAAATCTATTGACAAAATTTAAATCTGTTGTATAATTTTATTAGAAATCAGGATAAATTTATTGATTTTTCGAAAAAAGTCCTTAAAAATATCGATTTTTGGCTAAATAATTACCTTTTGACACATTATAAATCGGAGAAGCCTGTTATGCGACCTGCCCCAACCCGTTGCCCGATCTGCCAATCTGAAATGGAAGTTGTTCGTTTGCACTGCTCCAGTTGCGATACCTCAATTGAAGGTAGCTTTGCGCTGGGGCAGTTTTCGAATCTCTCTCCTGAACAGATGGAATTTGTTTTCACCTTTGTTCGTTGCGAAGGCAAGATTAATCGCATGGAGCAGGAATTAGGGCTTTCCTACCCAACCATTCGCAACCGCTTGCACGAAGTCATTCGCAAACTTGGTTTTGAACCTGGTCGAGATGAGACCCCTGAAGTGGATGATGAAACCCGCAGCAGTGTTCTCGATGATCTCGAGTCTGGGAAGATCACAGCAGATCAAGCCATGCGCATTTTGCGCGGCGAGGAGGAATAAACAATGTCCAAGACGATTTCAGCAGGACGCACCCCAAAGATTGAAATTACATCTATTAGCGGCGATCTGAGTCTGGTAGGGTGGGAGGGCGATGACATCCTCCTCAAGGCAGATGATGAAGGCATGAGCGTCAAGCAAGACGGCGATCAGGTCACTATTGCTTGTAAAGATGACCTTTCGATGCGTGTCCCCAAGGGCGCAACCGTCATTATTCACCGTATTACTGGTGATGCTTCTGTACGTGGAGTAATGGGAGCCATCGAATTAAAGGAAATCTCTGGTGACCTTTCCATGCGCGATGTTGTGACCGTGGCAATTGATACGGTTCATTCGGACTTTAGCCTGCGTGGTGCAAAAGGAAGTTTATCCATCCGTAAAGCGGGTTCGGATGTTTCGGTCCGCGATGTGGATGGAGATGTATCCATTGAGTCTGTTTCAGACGACCTTGCTTTGCGTGATGTGCGTGGCAGTGTCACTGCCAATGTGGGAGAAGATGTGGTTATGTATTTGAACCCGCAAGCAGGCAATACGTATGCTGTGAACGCGGGTGACGATATTTTATTGGTGATGCCGCCTAAAGCAAATGCAACTTTAACTCTCAGCGCTGATGAAATCGATGTGGATTGGGGTGGCGTAGAAAATGAAGAAGATGCTACCAGTCGTGTGATTATCCTTGGCGATGGTTCTGCCAATCTCACTTTGAATGCAGGTGGTGATATCCGCGTTTCGAATCGGTCAGATGCTGGTGAATCGGCTGAAGATTTTGGCAACTTCGCTGGTATGGGCATGGATTGGTCTGGTTTTGGTGAGCGTATTTCCCGCCGTGTAGAACAGGCAACGTCCCGTGCTCAGCGTAAGGCTGAAGAAGCCGCTCGCCGTGCAGAAAATAAAATGCGCGATGCAGAACGCCGTGGACGCGGCAAAGTGGCTTTTGGGATGGGGCGCTGGAATTGGGATTTTTCGCCCAAGGGTGTGCCTGTTCCACCGAAACAACAAGTTTCAGATGAAGAACGCCTGGTAATTTTGAAGATGCTTCAAGAAAAGAAGATTAGTGCAGAAGAAGCAGAAAAACTTTTAGCAGCCCTTGAAGGAGGTTCCTAATGTCTTCTGAAGAACGCAGAAAAATTCTGCAAATGGTTGCAGACGGCAAGATCAGTGCGGAAGAAGCGGCGACATTGATGCGTGCGTTGGATGTTTCTACCGCTGAAGGGGATTCAGCGGAGATGGAGATCATCGAAGTGCGACCCTCTTCAGGCGCGGCAGGAGGCGGGTCTTCATATCAAGAAAAGAGTCATGCCCCTGAATTAGATGCTGTTCGTATACGCGCTCATCGTTTCTCTGGCGCTTTTCTTTGGATTGGAACAATCACGACGGTTTTGATGGCATGGTGGATGTTTAATGTTCAGCAAAATTCTGGATTGAATTTTTGGTTTTTCTGCCTGAGCTTTCCGTTAACCTTTGGCATTTTATTGATTGTCTTGGGTGCGGGCAGCCGCACATCGCGTTGGTTATATGTAAACGTAGATCGTTCACAGTCGAAAGATCAGGATGGTCCGCGCAGGATTTCTTTGGCATTTCCTTTGCCGCTTGGTTTTGCAAGCTGGTTCTTACGAACAGTGGGACGACACATTGAAGAACTACGCGATAAGAATGTGGATGCCATTGCTGACACCATTGCTTTAGCCAAAAATATGACGGAACCGTTGATCGTCCATGTAGACGATGATAATGATGGTACGCAGGTGCAAGTTTTTATAGGATAGAAAGAAAATGGAAACTATCAAGAAACAACCTTTATTAAGTGGCTTATTGATCTTGTTTCTAACGGCAATGATCTTTGCGAACATTGGCGGAAATATGTATGAAGGGCTGATGCCTTTGTATTTGAAGGAACTGAAAGCGGATATTACCGATATTGGTTTGTTCTTTACATTGGCTCAGATCGTGCCCTTGTTCCTTCAGATTTTAGGCGGTTGGGTTTCGGACTCTTTGGGACGCTTACGTGCCATTGCGATTGGTAGTGTGTTTGGTCTGTTAGGTTTTATTCCGTTGGTGTTAGCAGATACCTGGCACTGGTTGCTGATTGCTACTGCTGTAGGCGCCATTGCTCGTGCTTTGGTTGGACCCAGCTTTGATGCTTTCATTGCGGAACACTCCACAGAAGAAAACCGTGGCAAGGTGTATGGTATTTCGCAGGCGATCTTTATGATCGTCACCGTGGTTGGACCTCCTTTAGGTGGCTGGTTGACTGGCGCCTATGGCTTCAAATTGATGTTATTCATCGCTGGCGTGTTTTATGCGATTGCTGTTGCGATGCGTTTGAGTATGGCGCGTGAGGCGACAAAAGGAGAAAAAGAGAAAGGTGAAAAGAAGAGTCTTTCCTTTACCAGTTTGAAGGAAAACCTGGGCTCTATGATTGCATTGATCTTCTCTGGCGGCTTGATCACTTGGATGTTGATTACCGATGGGTTGCGCGATACATCCTTTCAATTCTCTGGGAATTTATTTCCGGTTTATATGCAAGAGGTCGGCGGTTTGTCTTACCAACAGATTGGCTGGGTGACTTCGATGTTCGGTATTTTTATGATGCTGAGCACCATCCCCGGCGGTTGGCTTTCCGATAAGGCAGGGGAGCGGGTGGGGATTGCGGCAGGCATGTTCTTGATGTCTGTAGCTTTGTTCATCTTGATCATCATCCCTCAAGGGACACAATGGCAGTGGTTATTCTTTGTAGGCTGGGCTGTGGCTGGTTTGGGGGCAGGGATTTCAGGTCCGGCGTATCAATCTTTGATCAGTAAAGCGGTTCCACAAAAATTGCGTGGACTTGCTTTCGGGCTATTTAGCACCAGTTTGGGTATCGTGTCGCTTCCGGCTCCGTGGATTGGGGCTCAGTTGTGGGCTCGCTTTGGTCCAACCGCCCCGTTTAAGATCACAGCTACCGTCATTTTGCTTTCGATCATCCCGATCTGGTTAAAATTCAAACTTCCGAAAACAACTGAAGAAACCCAGCCAGAAGCAGATCAGCCAGTAGAAGAAAATAAAGTCGCTATTGCGGCAGGATAAAATAAGTGTTCGTCCTGAATGGCGAAAGGAGAAATGGAACATGGCAAACGTAGAAGAAAGAATGAAAATTCTGAAATTAATCGAAGAAGGCAAGATCAGTGCAGAGGAGGGCGCAAAACTCCTCTCCGCACTGAGCGATTCGCGTAAGGGCTTTCCTGCGCCTCCGCGCCCGCCTTCTACTCCTGGTGGAGCACGCATGTTGAGAGTCCGCGTGACAGACACTCGTACCGGGCGTTCCAAAGCTTCTGTTCAAATTCCGCTCGCATTAGTGGATGCAGGCTTGAAGATTGGTGCTCATTTTGCTCCTGAAGTTCAAGGCGTGGATATGAGTAATGTTATGGAAGCACTCCGCATGGGTGTCACCGGCAAGATCATTGACGTGACTGATGAAGAAGATGGTGAGCACGTAGAGATCTTTGTCGAATAAAAAATGTCGGTTCGTGTTTGGTTATAAAAAGGAGAGACTATGTTCCCGTCACTACACCTTGTCCATCGCTTGATGTTATAGCCATCAACGCGCAAGAGAATTCTCTTGCGCGTTGTATCATTTTTATCTTAGATCATTAAAGGATATCTTCATGCAAGAGACAAAAACAAACCGTCCCAGTGGAATGTTCGCTTTTACCATTGTGTGGCTGGGACAGATCATTTCGGTGCTTGCCAGTGCTATGAGTCAATTCGGCTTAACGATCTGGATGTATGAAAAGACTCAAAGTGCTACGGCATTGGGGCTGATGCAAGTTTTCTTTATCACTCCATTTTTGATCATTTCTCCCATTGCTGGTGTGATGGTGGATCGTCACAACCGTAAGATGATGATGATGGTCAGCGACCTGACTGCGGGGCTGGCTACGATTTTGATCTTGGTCTTTCAATCGTTGGGTGCTTTGCAATTCTGGCATTTATATGTCGCTTCCATTATTTATGGGTTGGGAAATGCTTTTCAGTGGCCGGCATATTCGGCTGCAATCTCCACCATGGTCCCGAAGGATCAATATGGTCGCGCAAATGGCATGATGTCCCTGATTGAGGCGGGACCGGGCGTATTTGCTCCATTATTAGCAGGCGCATTGCTTCCATTGATCGGGCTGACAGGCATTCTTGTCATTGATGTTGTAACCTTCTCATTTGCAATTGGTGCTCTGTTAATTGTCCATATCCCTCAGCCTGAGCAGACCATGGAAGGGGTTCAAGGCAAGGGGAGTGTTTGGCAGGAAGCCGTTTTTGGCTTTAAGTATATTTTTGCTCGCCCTAGCTTGCTTGGGCTGCAGATGGTGTTTTTCTTCGGCAATTTATTTTCAGGCATTTTGTTCACCTTGCTGGCACCCATGGTCCTTGCAAGAACGGACAACAACAGTTTACTGTTTGGTACGGTCCAAACGGCAGGAGCGATTGCTGGTGTAGTGGGTGGCTTGATTATGAGCGCTTGGGGCGGGTTTAAACGCAAGGTACATGGCGTGTTAGGTGGATGGGCAATTACAGGAATAGGTTCTGCTGTGATCGGCTTGAGCTTTGGTCTGCCTGCATGGGTAGTTGGGATTGCGATTGCTGCATTGATTAGTCCGCTTGTGAATGCATCTAATCAGGCGATCTGGCAATCAAAGGTTGCGCCCGATCTGCAGGGGCGTGTTTTTTCTGCAAGGCGTTTGATCGCTTGGTTCACAAATCCAATTTCTCCCATTGTTGCTGGAACACTGGCAGATTATGTTCTTGAGCCGCAAATGCGAGCTGGGGGGGCGCTTTCACAGACCTTTGGCTGGTTGGTGGGCACAGGTCCCGGTTCAGGGATGGGGCTCATCATTCTGGCTTGTGGCGTGTTTTGCGTCTTGATCGGTGTGGCGGGGTATTTCATCCCTGCGATTTATAATGCAGAGACAATATTGCCGGATCACGATCAACTGGCAAAAGCAGAACTTGCGTAACAGAAAATAAAAAAGAGGCGTTGAGATATCTCAACGCCTCTTTTTTATTGTATCTAATCTTCTGCTGCACGGGCTACTTCTTCGGGCTCGAAGACGACTTCTTCTTTGCCAGTAAGTTTGGCTTCGATCTTGGAGACAATCAAGCGTAAGTGACCATTATGGGCAACATAATCTAGGTCGTCGGCAGGGACAGCAAGGACGGGGCAGAGGGTGAAGTTGTCGATCCAACCTTCGTAGAGGTCATTCAGGTTTTGTAGATAATCAGGAGCGATGGTGCGTTCGTAATCGCGCCCGCGGTGGTTGATGCGGTTTAGGAGGGTATCTACAGAGGCGCGGAGGTAAATAACAAGGTCTGGTGGCGGCAGGAATTGAACAGCGGTCTCGTACAGGTCGCGGTAGGTTTGATAATCGCGGTCTGTCATGTTGCCTTGTTGGTAGAGATTGTGGGCAAAGATCTCGGCATCTTCATACAAGCTGCGGTCTTGGATCACGGAATTGGGATGTTGAGCCAGGTTGAGGTGAGAGCGGAGGCGGTGAGTCAAGAAGAAGACTTGGGAATGGAATGACCAAGAGGACATGTCCTTGTAAAAATCCGCGAGGTATGGGTTTTGGGTGACGGGCTCATAGAATGGATCCCAGCCCATTTGGTTGCAAAGCATTTGTACGAGCGTGGACTTTCCGACACCGATATTTCCCGCAATGGCGATAAATCGTTTCATGGCATTCTCTCTGAGTGGTTTATTATTTACATCTTACCACTGGGATAAATTTTGGCACGGAGTTTTAAGAAAAAAGGCGGACGATACCGTCCGCCTTTTGAGGTTGTATTTCTAAAGCTTAGGGGATTTTACCCGCGAGTTCCATATCGATAATTTGGGTGAAGGAGGAAAGCGGTTGAGCACCTACGATCGCCAAGCCGTTGACGAAGAACGTGGGGGTGGATTGAACGCCAAGGTTAAGAGCGAAGTCCATATCCTGTTGGATGTTTTCATCATGCTTGCCGCTATCGAGACAGGCAGAGAACTCGTCTACGTTTAGGTTCAGATCGGTGGCATATTGAATAAAAGTATCACGCGTCAGAGTTTCGCTGCTGAAGAGTTTGTCGTGATAGTCCCAATACACATTCTGGTCGTTCGCGCAGAGGGAAGCAATCGCGGAAGGCATCGCATCGGGATGGATTGAAGTGAGGGGCAGATTGCGATATACGAAGCGGATCTGACCGGGGTAAGCATCTAACAATGCTTGATATGTTTCGGAATGGAAGCGACGGCAGAACGGACACTGGAAGTCACTGAATTCTACGATGGTGATCGGCGCATCATCTGGACCGAGGCTGGGGTAGCCTTCGGTGGGGATGTCGTAGCGGGTGTATTGTGGCTGTGGGGTGACAGGTACTTCGGCGATCTCACCGGAGGGCTGTTGGGCAGCTGCATTATTGGCAGCGGCGGCAGCTGGTTCAGCAGCGACGGTAACGGTGCTACTGCCGCGTCCCCAAATGACGAAGCCCAGCAAGAGACCAACAGCAAAAGCAAGGACAACTAGCACAGAGTAAAAATGACTGCGCTTGAAGGTGATGAAATCTTCAGAGTCTGGCGTGCTTTCGATGACAGGCTCTTCTTGTTCGATTTCGATCACGGCGGGCGTGGATTTTTTAGATCGGGTAGGTTTTGTGTTCATAGTGGCAAAATTATAGTCCTGTGTTTTGGATTTAAGCAGTAGTACTTAAGTATTTTTCATTCTATTTTGAGAAGAACCATTTTTCCTATTCCTGCGTATATTAGGCATGGAGGATTTTCTTATGACTACAACAACTCAGAAAAGACAAATTCCCTGGTATTTATGGCCCTTTGCCGCGATCTGGAAATTGCTGGCTGTCATTGTAGAGATGACTGGGCGGCTTGTGGCGATGATCCTTGGCATTGTGCTGTTTGTCGTTGGCGTTCTCATCAGCCTGACAATTGTCGGTGCGATTGTGGGCGTGCCACTTGGAATAGTCGGTTTACTGCTGTTCTTTCGCGGGATGTTTTAAAGAGTAAGGGCGACCTGTCAGGTTGCCCTTATTTGAATTAAGAAGCATCCGCTTTGGGAGTGGGATTCTTTTTGATGGGGAGAGTCAAGCCGCGATTTGGGAGAGAGGCGATGGCTCGTCGAATGGCAGGAATGCGTAAAATCAGGAAGACCACAACGATTAATCCATAGATCGTGGGGCGGACGATGTCGCCTGAGAAATTAAGTAGGTCGCCTTTTTTGCTCCACAGGTAATGCAGCACCACCAAGGGCGCAATGACATAAACCATTTGATGAAGGCGTTTCCAATTTTTGCCGAGGCGGACCTTCCAAATATCGAACGAAGTGATGCCGAGAGGGATGAGCATGAGAAATGCCAATGCGCCAACGATGATATACGGTTTTTCAAAAATAGTGCGGGCGATCATGCTCCATGCCAAGCCATAATCGAGGTTGATAAAGATCAGCACGTGAATGGTTGCGTAGAGCAAAGCATATAAACCCAAGGTGCGACGGCGCTTAAGCAGTTCTGGGAATTTGAAAATTGTGTTGAGCGGCGTGCATAGTAAAGACATCACTAAAAGAGTGATTGCGTGTCGCCCTGTGCGCTGTTCCAGTTCTTGAATGGGGTTGATCGAGAACGTCCCCATGAATAGTTCAACGATGATCCATACCAGGGCAGACCAGGCGTAAAGGTGAATGACAATTTGTAAAGGGGTATAGCGATTAAAGATTTTCATGACTGTAGTAAACGTCGGAAGGCTTGTGGCTTCCGACGTTTTATTTCTTTAGTAATTCAAGTTCAAGTCCATATCGGCGTATAAGTCAGCGACTTGTTCGCCGTAGCCGTTGAACATCAGTGTCTCGCGGCGGGTGAGTTCACCGATGCGGCGTTCGGAAGCTTGTGACCAACGGGGATGATCCACGGTGGGGTTGACGTTGGCATAGAAGCCATATTCATTGGGCGCAATCGTGCTCCACAGTGTGGTAGGCTCTTTATCGGTCAATTCGATCTTGACAATGGATTTGATGGATTTGAAGCCATATTTCCAAGGCACCACCAAACGAATTGGTGCGCCGTTTTGCGGGAGAATGGTTTCACCGTAAATACCAGTTGCCAGCAAGGTCAGGTCGTTCATGGCTTCATCAAGGCGTAACCCTTCTTGATAAGGCCAAGGATAAAACGGACTGCTTTGTCCCTTCATTTCTTCGGGACGATAGATGGTTTCAAAGCGTACATACTTTGCATCAGACGTGGGTTCAACAGCTTTCAACAAACTCGCGAGCGGAAATCCATTCCAGGGGATGACCATGCTCCAGGCTTCTACACAGCGCAGGCGATAAATGCGTTCTTCTTGTGGGAACAGTGAAAGCAGATCTTCCAAACCAAAGGTCTTTGCCTTGCTCACCATGCCGCTTACTTCCACGGTCCACGGCGTGGTGGTGAAGCCTTTTGCCATGGGCGCTACGGCTTCTTTGTTGGTGGTGAACTCGTAATAGTTGTTGTAGTTGGTAATCTCTTCAAAAGTGTTGGTGGGGTCACCCAACTCATCGTTCAGAACAGGACCATTAAATTGAGCTGCTGAGGTTGCAGAAGATTCTGGGGCACAGGCGGCAAGCGCCATACTACCGGCAACCACACCTGCAGCTTTGATAAAGTCACGCCGTGAGAGATACACTTCTTTGGGGGTGATCTCAGAAGAGCGGACGGGCACAGATTTAAAACGATGACTCATGGAGGTCTCTCCTCGTTCAATGATTTACTTTAATGGACACGCTGATTCTAAAAAAACTTTCTAACGGACAGATGATAATTTGCTTAGGAAATCTTCAGTTGGAAGCTTGCGCCTCTTTCGTAGCCGGTACTTGTTTCGCTTCGGTAAAGCGTCACCTCACCGCCGCCGTAGACTTCCCATTGTACTTCTGTTCCGAGAGTATCTGTTGACAGCATCCCCGTGCGCTCGTCAATTCCAATCAGCGTGGCGTTGGGCAGCATTTGCTTTAATTGCTTTGCCCAACTTCTCCCAAAAGTATTGTGATGAGGGAGAACACAAGCATTCGAAACCAGACTCAGCCCTGCTAAAAGTTTTCGCTCATAGGGGTCGTAGTAATGTTCACATAGCACCATGGCACCCGCACTGCTCCCAGCAAGGATTGCGCCTCTATTGTATGCTTCCATAGCAGCAGACCAACAGACGCTCCCTTTTAACGTCTCACCGAGGTGACGGGGGAAACCGCCGAGCAAATAAATGAGCTTGGCATTCCGCAGTTGATCAGCCAGTTTTGGGTCATTGGCAGATTTTGCATCAATGACCTCAACAGAAAAAACATTCTTTGCCCCCAGGCTTTGGAACCAACGAATGCCATTGTTTCCAGCCCGTTTGTGATTGTGATCTGGCGCGGCAGCCGTAGGGAGAATGGCAATTGGCGCATCGAACCCGCCCGCCAACTCTATGGCACGCACGTCTGGCTCAGACATTCGCCCACCAAACTCCGCGCCGCCTTCAAGCAAAAGATAGCCCATCGCCTAAAAAGAATCCAATGCTTCTTGAATATCAGCATAGACATACAAGCTTTGTAAAAAGCCGGTAATGCTGAGAATGTACGTGACTTCTGAAGAGGCCCGCGCAACCCTGAGATTTTTAGCTTTATGGACTTCCCCTTGATGTTCAGCATTCCAAGCTTGAATTTCTGCTTCAGGAGTAAATTTTTTATAGAGAGTTTGCAATGCACGTAACCCGGCGCTGGTGATGATATCTAGCTTGCCAAAATCGAGTAACTGGGCTGTTTTCCCAGCTTCAAACTCAGCATACGCCGCATCCACAAATCCCTTTTCAGTTTGTCCGTCTAACACCCCTTCTAAATGCAATATGGTGACTTTCCCTTCGGTCTTTGTGATCTTCAATAAATCAGACATCTCTCTCTCCTTGGTTTTGATGTACGCTAAAAACTACGGTTCACTTTTTACAGTATCTTCGCCTCGTTCTACTTGAATGCGCATTTCTGTCCCATCCGTGCGGACGTCGACCCACCCGTTGCGGTCGGTCCGGAGCAGGGAATAGCCTTCCAATGCATCCAACACATCTTGAGATGGTAAGCCATCGGGGTCACCCGCAGCAACATCCAAAACAATCAGTTGCGGATTCAAATTCTCCCAAAGGTCAGGTGGGTTGCTGGGAGCAAAACCCGAATCGGCGAGTAGGAGCACATCCACTTTGCCGATGGCATTCCCAAACTCGATTGACTCAAACGTCCCTTCGCTGACACCGATAGGGAGCAATGCACGGAAACTGCCATATTCGACGAGTAACACGCTTCCACGCGGACCCGCCGCCTGCACCTCAATAAACGCGCCTTCACCCAACTCGAGCCGTTGACCTGCTTCTGCCAGGCTGACGGGAATTTCGTTTTCTGCAAAATATTTATCCAAGGTACGAGCGGAGAATGAAGCTTGCACGTTTCCGCTCCACAATACATTCTCAGGCTTGTAGCGTTCTACAATGCGGGGAAGGGCTGCCACTTGGTCTTCATCTGTCGAGGCGATGATGAGCCAGTCTAATGTGCGGGTGAAGAAGGGCAAACGGCGACCGAGTTCATCTGAAAGCTCTGAGGCGCTGGCACCACCATTGATGAGGACGTTTCGCCCTTCAGGGGTTTGAATGAGGATGGCGTCTGCGGAGCCAACTTCGAGAAAGATAATGTGAAATTGACCATCGCCAGATTTTGCAGAGGCGTTCCAAAACGTGACCATGCAGATGAAAGCAATGGAAAAAGCTAAGGTCAACGCGATGGCTCGCAGCGATGAAGCCGCAGACTTGAACCAGTTTTGGATGGCAGACCAGTTAAAGGTCACGAGAAGAAGCGAGGTATATGTCATATAAATAAACCAAAGAGGGACGTCTCCGAATACGATCACACCGTTTGGTGTTTTGGCGAAAAATTCCACCACGCGAATGGTGTAGCCAGCAAAGGGCCATGCCACCCACGCAAGGAGTTGACCGATGGGTTGAAGAAGCAAGCTGACGAAAACTGCCAGACCACCCAGAATCATCACCGCGGGTTGAACGGGCAGAATGAAGGGGTTGGCGATGAATGAGATTAAAGACAAGCGATGAAAATAATATAACATCAAAGGGATGGTCATGATCTGCGCGGCGAGGGTGAGCATGAAGTTGTCGTTGATGATGTTTGCGATAGCGCCGGCTTCTTGTTTAGTGACTTTTTCAAAGAGGCGAACGGTGATGTTTGAGAGCGGCTCGGCATACAGAATGAGACCCAGGGTGGCAAAAAATGAAAGTTGAAAGCCTACGTCCCATAAAGTGAGCGGATTCCATAACGCCATGAGTGCAGCTACAACAGCCAACGTGTTCATGCCTGCATTGCGCCTGCCGACTTGTTTAGCAAAGAGCGAGAAGCTGCCCATGATGGCAGCGCGTATCACAGCCGGGTCACCGCCCACGAGAAAGGCGTATAGAAAAACAAAGATAACAGCAAAGACTGCACCGAGCCGTTCGTTTTTGAGCGTCCACTTGAAGAAGCGGAAGAATAGACCGGCAATGATGGCGATGTTGAAACCAGAAATGGCGATAATATGCGCCGTGCCGGTTGTTTTGAAGTCATCTTGTAGTTTCTTGGGTAGACCCGTATCTACGCCGAAGAGAATGCCAGAGAGCAGTGAGGCTTCTGGGTCTGGAAAAATTTTGTAAGTGTGGCTTACCAGTTGTTCTTTGAAGCCATAGATCAACTTGTAAATGGGGTTGCCATCGTTGCCGGGGAGGCGAGTCACTTCGGCAATCGTCATATACGAATGGATTCCCTGACGGGCGAGATAATCGCGGTAGGAAAATTCTTCGTTTTCGGGCGGAGTCTTCAGTTTTCCGCGCAGACGGATGCGCTCGCCATATTCGTAAGTTTCGTTTGGATCCACACGCACCAGCAGCCGACCCGAAACCGGCAGGTCGCCATCGCCGCTATCCACGGCTTCGACATTGAGGATTAGGTTAGTGTAAGCATCACGATAATCGGGCGCATCTTCGATGTATCCTGTAATGAGCAGGTCATAGGTGCGGTCGTTGTAGAAGGCAACATGAAAGGCGTCTAGCTTGGGTTGGCGGGCTTGATAATATGCGGAACCAAGAAAAAGAAAGAGAGGGAGGAGCGGGATGAATGGGAAGGTGCTCAGAAATGAGAAACGAGTTGTAATTTCAGAACGCCGAAGAAAGATAAAAAGAATAAAGAAGGCAAGCGCGATTAAGATCCATGCCCAAGTGGGGAGAGGAAGCGTAGCTGCAATGACAATTCCCGTTAGGAAAGATAAAGAGATCCACAGTAAGGGCATGAAAGGATTCTACTTTAGTTTATCCGTTACCACGGCATACCGCGTAGATGGATCAATTCGCCATGATGCCATTCCTGCATGGATTTGTGGATGGGCATCACAAGAGTTGGACCATGAAAGGTTTCCCATTCTTGCGAATCTGGGTTGAGGTTATAAACACTTTGATCCACACGCTGAAAACCAGAAGCGGCATAAAACCCCGCTACTTCTTCATGACAGCCGATAAAGCCAAAGTCGACATTTGAGTTTTTCAAAAGATATTCACGCAAATAGGCGAACATCAACTTGCCAAGTTTTTTCCCTTGATGTCTGGGATGAATTGCCACAGCACCAATTCCAGCAATGTTTACAGACATATTTCCAACGGAGATTTGGCGATACCCGAATTCTAAATGGGCAATGGGTTGATTGTTTTCCAAGGCGATCAACCGAAATTCAGGCTTTGTGCCCCAGTAGGAGTTGGAAGTGAAGAAGTCCGTATAATCGGGGAAGGAAGCGATCAACATCTGTTGGATGTCCGCTTCGAGAGCGGGGGAAAGCTCGGGTTCGGGAATCAATTTCCAGTTCATGTAGAGGCGAATTATAAAACCTGTCCCTTTTATCTCTCAAAAAGTTATAATCCAGCATCATGAACCAAACAAAATTGATCCTTGTCACCGGTGCAACCGGTTATGTGGGTGGGCGTCTTGTTCCTAAACTTCTTGAAGCTGGATATCGCGTGCGGTGTCTTGTGCGAGATGTGTCTCGTTTGCAAGGTCGTGCCTGGTCGAAAAAAGTGGAAGTGGTGGCAGGCGATGCCCTTAATCTGGATGAACTTGCTTCTGCGATGAAAGATGTGTCGGTCGCGTATTATCTGATGCATGGCAAGCAGGGCGGCAAAGACAATGCCGAACGTGACTTGAAAGCTGCCCGAAATTTTGCGCAAGCCGCTGAAGATGAAGGCATTGAGCAAATCATTTATCTCGGTGAGTTGGTAGACCCCACCGCGAATCTTTCGCCGTACTTGCGTTCACGCCATGAAACGGGGTTTGTGTTGCGGCATGGCAAAGTGCCTGTGACAGAAATTCGCGCCGGTATGATCATTGGCTCGGGGTCGGCGCTCTTTGAAATGATCCGCTATCTTACCGAGCGCGAACCGGTGCTTACTTGCCCAGCTTGGTTCTTCTCTCAAGCGCAGCCCATTGCCATCCGAGATGTGCTTTCCTACCTTGTGGATACGCTCAAAACGCCGGATGTTATTGGCAGAGTCATTGAGGTTGGTGGACCCACACGCCTCACTTACGCAGACATGTTGTTGGGATATGCCAAAGAGCGGAATCTCCGCCGTTGGCTGATTCGCACTCCCTTCTATACGCCAAGATTATCTGCCTATTGGGTGCATATGCTGACGCCGATTCATTGGCGTGTGGTCGCGCCGCTCATTGAAGGGTTGCGGGCAGAATTGATCGTCCGCGATGAGACGGCGAAGAAGTTATTCCCGCATATTCAACCTATCGATTTTCAAACGGCTGTTCATCTCGCACTCGGACGTGTCCAACGCGACAATGTGGAAACCAGTTGGGCAGATGCACTCGTCACGGAAGCAGGGGATGTCAAGCCGTATGTTTTCACTGTGGAAGATGGTTTGTTCATCGAACGCCGCCAAGTGGTGTTAGATCTTCCTCCTGAAACGGTTTTCCGTTCTTATACTGGCATCGGCGGTGCTCGCGGTTGGATGTATATGGATTGGGCGTGGGCGATCCGCGGTTGGATGGATAAAGCCATTGGCGGTGTGGGTTTGCGCCGTGGGCGCCGTCATCCGGATGAAATCAACACTGGTGAAGCACTGGATTTTTGGCGGGTAGAGTTGGTGGAAAAATTCCGCATTATGCGTTTGCGCGCTGAGATGATCGTGCCGGGCAAAGCCTGGCTGCAATTCGAGTCCACACCATTGGAGGAAGAAAAAGGCAAGACCGTGTTCACGGTTACGGCTTATTTTGAGCCATATGGTGTGCCTGGCTTTTTGTATTGGTATTCGATGTGGCCCTTCCATAAATTTATCTTCGATGGTCTTGCCCGCATGTTGGCTTCGCGTGCAAGAGTGTTGGCTCACGCATACTAAGAGGATGCTCTGTGAAAGGCTTAACCTTTCACAGAGCATTTTTTGTAGTTTGGGGTTATATACAACATGAATATCCTTTTCCCTCTTCTTGGTTATCTCCTCGGTTCATTGACCTTCTCCATTTGGATTACACGTTTTGTTAAAAATGTGGATGTGCGTGACTCGGGCTCGGGTCATGCCACCACGACCAATACGATCCGCCAGGCAGGGTTTGGCTGGGGGGCTTTGGTGTTGATTCTAGATATTGCCAAAGGGTTCTTGCCAACCTTTCTCGCTGCCAAATATTCTGGCGAGATATGGGTTATCGCGCTAACCGCTACCGCAGCGGTGATTGGTCATTGTTGGCCCGCCTTTGCGCAATTTCGCGGTGGGATGGGGCTGGCAACGGCAGGAGGAAGTGTCCTTGCGGTGAATCCACTTGCTTTTGTGATTTGTTTGGGATTATTGATTCTGCTGGTCTTGGTGGTTCGTCATTCTGCGCGTGCGAGCGTCTTTGCAGGGATTTTGTTTGCACCGGTTTTGTGGTTGCTCAACATTCGAGATGTAGCATTTTGGGTGGCAGTGGGGGCGGGGGCGGTAATCGCCATCCGCTTTTTGATTGATTGGAATCGTAAGTATCGTGAGTTGTGGTTGGATCGAGAGAAGAAAAGCGAAAAGGTAGAAAAGGCTGATTAAGATGGACCCATGATCGGCTAAGAAAGAAGCGTAAAAAAAGGACGGTATTACCGTCCTTTTTTATTCTCCAGTCAGCCAGCCAAGAATGCTCTTTTTAGGCAAAGTCTCTTCTACGCGGGGCATTGCCAGTAAGACGACCGTGATATTGTCGTGCCCGCCACGTTCGTTAGCGAGGTTGACCAAGGTCTCTGCTGCGGTTTTTAGGTCGCGCTTGCCGCGGATGATATCTTTGATTTCATCATCCCATACAAGGTCGGTGAGCCCATCGGTACAGATCAGAATGGTGTCACCGGGTTGAAGATGAAAGCCTTGATTGTTAAGCGACTCTTCTTCAGTCTCATTGTTATCGAGGCGCAGGCGAAAATCTACTTCGGGCAGGCGAATACCGCCAAGGTGGCGGCGAATGACATGCACATTGGGGTGATCGCGGATTTGGTCGGCAGTGATGATACCTTTTTCATAAGCTTCCTGTACCCAAGTATGGTCGATGGTGATTTGCTGAATATATTTTCCGCGCAAAAGATAAATGCGTGAGTCGCCGACGTATGCAGTGTAAAGCTTGTTCTCAACAATCCACACACAGGCGCAAGTAGAGCCCATGCCTTGCTCTTCTGCTTTGCCAGCAGAATGGGTGGCAATTGCCTGGCTGGCATCATGTATGGCATTTTCGAGGATTTTTATGGGTTTGCGGGCGTTGCTCTCAGCAACATGCATGCTGATGTAGTTAACTGCCAATTCCGCGGCAACTTCACCCGCGCGGTGTCCGCCAATGCCATCGGCCACAACGGCAAACGTTGAAGGGCGTGGATCATCTTTGCTGAGCTGGAACGACGAGACGGCGTATCTGTCCTCATTGTTCTTGCCAGAGATGCCCGCATGGCTAAGAGCGGCTATGTGCAAATGAGCAAGTGTGGTACGGATCATTAGTCTTCAGGAGTCACAGGGGTGATTCTTGGAGTTCTCGGTGGCGGGGGAGTCCGCAACATAAAGCGGTACTTTAATTGACCAAAGTTTACCATATCCCCATGCAGTAATCGGTAGCCCTCACGGGGGATTGGCTCGTAATTGACCCAGGTGCCGGCAAGCGACTGAGCGTCCATCAGCAGATAGCCGCCGTCTTCCGTGGCACGAATCCGCGCATGGACAGATGAAATGGAGGGATCATCCAAAATTTGCGAGCATTGCACAGGGTCGGTTCCGAAAATAATCTCTGTATCAATTAATTGGATGGGCGGGACGGCAGCCACTTGACCATCTGCCTGGAGGCGGACGAGAGAAGCCAACGCCTCATTCTCCGACGTTTTGGCTGTTTTCGCCTTCGTGGACTTGGTGCGTGGCTTTTTGGCTTTTTCTTTCACCACGACCGGAGCCGGTTCTGCAAAAGCTTCGAGCGATTGAGTCAACGGGTCATTTTGAACACGCCGTTCTTCCTGCATTACCCGCAACGAACGGATGCGTAAGCGTCCGCCGAGCAGAATGGCAAACAAGACAAGCCCGGCGAGAATGATCGCGCCGAAAGTTAATTGTATACGATACTTCGCGAGGAAGGCAGCAGGTCCGCTAGGCGGTTTGATGACAGTTACAACCACCGGCAAAGGCATGCTAGTCTTACTGAGACCAAGAGAGTCAACGGCTTCAACGGTTAACTGATGTTCACCGCTAATTGTGTAGGGCTTCAGATCCCAGGTGAATGTTGTGAATGGCTCGGTCGTGTTTTCATCCACAGCAATGCCATCCACGATCAGAGTGGTGCGAGCAAGCGGGCGTTCAAACCCATCTGGAAATTCGACGATGATTTCGATCTCTTGCGTTTCTGGCAAAAGAACTTCAGTATTAAATGGGTCTTCTTCCGGTGCCTGACGCGTAATCTGCAAAGATGGTGTGACCGGGAAGGCATTTGGCGGCTGGATGTTGAGGGTGAAGGGCAATGTCTCTGAGTTCAATGGACCGACAGAAGCCAGGTTTACTTGAACTGCTACATTGTGATCGCCAGAGGTGTTAACGCGCGAGGTATAAGAGAAATTGTAAATTCTACGTAGCGGAGAGAAATATTCTTCAGGGTCTGGAAAGCGTTCTTCACCCGAGAATTGGAACATGGTGCCACCGGTTTGAATGGCAAGGTTGTTGAAGACGGCAGCACTGGTGGTTGTGAAGGTTGTGTTTGCGTCCACATACCACACGAAGACCCGAATTTTATTTTCAATGGCACGTTGAATCAGGGGTTCGATGGAGGCGGCAAGATTTGGGTCCGTCATCTGCGGTGTGATGAATAGAATGGCACGCTTCACACCGATGCGTGGGGTTTGGGCGCTGACCACATCCAACGCACTGACGAGCGATTGAATGTTGGGGGTGGCGGTGCGCAAATCTGGCTGGAAGCCTTTCAAGCCGACAACGAAATCAGCCGGCGGGGCGTGGTTAATAACCGGACCTGCTTGTGAGACAAGGCTTAGGTCATCGGGCAGGTCTGCTGGGCGGGTTTGTGCCCACTGCTCAATGATCTGCTCCACTCGCTGATAACGAGAAATCCCATTTGCATTTTGTGCCCCTAAGGCTTCTCCCTGATTGACGGCAACAACTAACTGAAGAGGGATCGCTATTTCATTGAACGAATCGGCTGGGATGGGCTGCCCGTTCTCGATAAGGGTAACCGCTTCCGGCTTGAGTCCTGAGGCGAAGATGCCGTTGGCATCTGTCACGTCCACGAATCCAGTTACAGATGGGAAGTTGGATGCATCGACGTTATAAATAGTAACGGACGCGGTGACCGACCCCTGCGCTTGGGCAGGGACGATCACCACGCCGAACAAAAGGCTAATTGATAGAAGGGTTAGAAATAGTTTACGCATTATCCTGTGCAAGGACAGGGGGATTTTCCTTGGGTTGGCTCAATTGCAAATATGAGAGCGCCCAGGAAGTTTTCGTGTATCCCGTAAGGATACCATTTAATACCAAGAGAACCGGGAAATACAAACCGCAACAAGCCAACGAAACCCATGCTGTGGCGGGGATGGAGTTGCCCATTTGGAAGTTGTTTGCCGCCATACCGAGTACAAAAGGCACAATTGCAATAATCACAGGGATGGCAATGATCAAGCCGATAATCCCGCCGCCGATTCCAAGTACTAGCGAAAGGACGATCATGCCGCCGATATCTGACTTGGCAATCTCCCAACCGCGCTTGAAGCTTTCAATGATGCCGAGGTCTTCAGCAACAATTGCAGCTTGCGCCTGTTCCAAAATAATGTTAACAGCCCAGCCAACTGGAACGAGCACACAAATTAATGGGAGCAAGCAAGCCAACCCGATCCCGGCTGTGGCAACTGCAATCAAAATGAACGGCAGAAGGATAACAAAGAAAGCCAGCCCAACCAGGAAGTTCAACCCGAAGAAGCGCCAGAAGTAAGGCATGCTTTCAGACCAAAGTTCTGCAAACATGAGAGAACTTGCGCCTGCTTCTACTTTATAGACACCTTTTAGAATACCAATGCGACCCATCATACCGAGGGCATAAAAGACAAGCGAGAGCAATATTAGTCCAGCACAAACAGCAATGATGATGAGCATGTATTGCTGGAAAAATTCTTTCGCTTGTTGAACAAACTGGTCGCTATTGCCTGAATAAGAAGAACCGCGATTAGAGGAATTGGAATTACCATTTGAGCCCCCATTCCCGCTCGCAAAACCCGCTAAAATACCGAAGATCCATAGAACTTTATAGTTCCAAATGATCTGCCAGGATCGGGTAAGTATTTTTCCAAGATCGATTTTCATAACATTCTCCAAAATTACAAGGTTTCTCCCGAGGCGAAACCACTTGAATCATACACTACTCAAAGGTTTCCGTCCACTTGGGAGGTGACAGTGAACGGTCTGCGCCGTTCTATCCTTATGTACGTGGAGGGTGATTATGAAGTCGCATCTTTTGGGGCATCGGCGGCAAAGATGACTTCTGGGACAGGGCGAGAGAGTTGTAGGTATGAAATTTCCATGGAGGCGGCTATAAAAGTCCCCGTTACACCAGAGACGAACGCCATCAGTACTCCAAATATGCAAAGAAATGGAATAAAGATGAGAGCAAAGGTGTTTCCGGTGATGTCTACTCCAGATTCAATGAGAGCGGGTCCGAACATGGCAGGAATCATGAGGGGAAAGGTGAAAATGCTGGAGACAACCATAGATCCGAAATAGGCGATCAACGAAATGACGACAAACTTCCACACATGATCACGGACAACTTGCACGGCACGTTTGACTGCATCCAATGCGCCCAGCCCTTCATCAATGACCGCTACTAACGCTCCATAGAGGACGGCACCCACTAAAAATGATAGGGGAGTGAGCAAAAGCATGATCGGTTGTAGGCAGATGGATGCAATACCCATGGTGACAAGGGTGAGAGCCGTCATACAGAGAAAGAAAACTGTAAATACGGCACCCACACTGAGTTGGACGATAAGAACTGCACCAAAAGCATTCTTGAAATATTGAAAACTATCGCGGACTACATCCATAAGTGCAGTAGAACCTTCACCGCGCTCGGCTCGCAAAATGCCAAGTGTGACTGCATTCATACTAACTGCGCCGATAATAAAACTAGCAAAAAAACCAAAAATGACAATCCCAGCCCAAAGCACCATGATCAAGGTTATAGATTCTTCGTTGCCCGTTAAAAAGATGACAGGCAAAATGATTGCTGCGAGAATCATGAAAGAAATGAACACGGGAATCATCAAGAGAAGCCAAAACGATTTATGCTTCCAGGTGAGCTTTAATGCGCGGGTTAAGATATTGCCATAGTCGAAGTTCATTTCCATCTCCCAATTGTCAATCGAAACTTGATTTACTCCCACTCAATGGTTGCAGGCGGTTTGCTCGTTATATCATAGACCACGCGATTGATGCCTTCCACTTCGTTGACAATCCGGCTTGAAACTTTTGCTAATAACTCAAATGGCAGGCGAGCCCAATCGGCGGTCATAAAATCATCTGTTGCCACAGCACGGATCGCCGCTGCTTCTTGATAGGTTCGCATGTCACCCATAACGCCCACCGAACGAACTGGGAGCAACACAACAAATGCCTGTGACGTTTGAGCGCCCTTGCCCAGAAAACCTGCTTTGGATAATTCCTCCAGAAGGATCGCATCTGCCGCCCGCAGACGTGCCACACGCTCGGGCGTACACTCCCCGAGGCAGCGCACGGTCAGACCGGGACCGGGGAACGGTTGACGCCACACCAAACCGGAATTCAAGCCGAGGGCTTCACCTACCAAACGGACTTCGTCCTTGAATAAATAACGCAACGGTTCCACGAGTTCAAATTGCATATCTTCAGGGAGTCCGCCCACATTGTGATGAGACTTGATCTTGGCTGCCTTGCTGCGGTCAGGTCCTGATGACTCAACTACATCGGGGTAGATCGTGCCTTGCACTAAGAATCTAGGTTGACCCACATTCTTGGCTTCGCGTTCAAAGGTGCGGATAAATTTCTCGCCGACAATTTTGCGCTTCATCTCTGGGTCAGTTTGCCCCTTCAATGCGCCGAGAAAATCGTCAGCGGCGTCGACGGTGATGAGTTCAGCCCCCAAGCCCTCCCGAAATGCCGAAGCGACTTGTGCGCCTTCATTGGCGCGCAAGAGTCCCGTATCCACAAAGACACAGACAAGTTGATCGCCAATCGCTTTATGAACCAATGCCGCTGCAACTGAGGAATCCACACCGCCGGAAACGGCTGCGAGCACACGTTCGTTGCCCACTTGTTCACGAATCCGTTTTACGCTTTCTTCGATGATGTTGGCGGGAGTCCAATCGGGCGTTACGCCACAAATGTCGATGGCGAAGTGCTTGATGAGTTCGGTGCCGTTCGGGGTGTGATGTACTTCGGGGTGAAATTGCACACCAAAATATTTGCGTTTCATATCGCCCATCGCCGCGAAGGGACTGTTTCCACTTTTGGCGAGTGCCATGAAACCTTCGGGGAGTTGTGTCACTTTATCGCCGTGCGACATCCAAACTTTGGAGAGCACATCCAACATGGTGCCGGGAACCAATGGCGTGATTTCGGCATGACCATACTCGCGCTGGGCAGATGGGTCCACTTTGCCGCCGAGGGCGTGGGTGAGTGCTTGCATGCCATAACAAATGCCAAGGATGGGAAGCCCGCTTTCGAGGATGAATTTTTGAATGAAGGGCGCATTCTCTTCATAAACAGACTTGGGTCCGCCAGATAAAATAAATCCCTTCGGTTTTATCGAAAGGATTTTTTCTTGCGGCGCATCCCATGGAAAGAGTTCACAATAGACTTGTGACTCGCGCACACGGCGGGCGATAATTTGGGCGTACTGAGAACCGAAATCTAAAATGGCGATTGAATTCATGTGTTTTATTAATCCCGTAGGGGGGACTCGCCCCTACATTTCTGAAATAAGATGAAAATGTAAATGCGGAAAATCTTGATACTCTCCGCCATTGACGATCAGCCGATACGCTTTGAGGTCAAGTTCTTTTACGAGGCTTTGCACAGTGGAGTATAAGTCTGTAAAGAAAGCGGTGTCTTGTGGGTCAAGTTCTGCCAACGATTGAACCTGTCGCTTCGGGGTGATAAGCAAATGAACCTTATAACTGGGAGAAGGATGCTGAAACGCAATCAGGTTCGAGGTCTCACGGAGGCGTTTGACCGGGATGGCGAAACTCATGTGAGCGAAGATCCAACCAATGAGGAAAACAATGAAGCGCAGGTGTAGGATTTTACGAATCACGGTTCACTCTTTGCAAAGAGTGAACCGTGTGTATTAGACAAACTCAATCTTGCCATCATCCAGTGACTTGATACAAGCGATGGATTCAATTTGCACACCAACAGAAGCGAGAGCATCACGCCCGCCTTCGAAACTCTTTTCGACCAACGCGCCAATGCCAACGACTTTGGAACCAGAGGCTTCTGCCAAACGTACAAGCCCAAGAATGGTCTGTCCGCTGGCGAGGAAGTCATCGATGATGAGAACTTTCTCGTTGTTGGCGAGATATTCTGGTGAAACGATCAACTCCACCATGCGACCTTTGGTGTGAGAAGGGGCGAGAGTGAGATATACCTGATCGGGCATGGTAACAGGTTTGGTCTTGCGAGCATACACAACAGGCAAACCCATGTGAATACCCGTGGTGAGCGCTGGGGCAATGCCCGAGATTTCTGCCGTGAGAATTTTGGTTGCACCCACGTTGGCAAAGAGTTTGGCAAACGCACGCCCACACTCATCCATGAGCACAGGGTCTACTTGGTGATTAACAAAACTATCTACTTTAAGAATTCCACCGCCGAGCACTTTCCCCTCTTTCAAAATTCGTTCTTGCAAAGCATTCATGAAGCCTCCGATTGTCTGGACAGATTATCAAATCATTTTACAACCGGATTGAGAAAGAGAAAAGATGTTTGAGCAAAAAAGTTGTCTGAGTACTTTTGCCAATATTTCCAACGACTTATCGCGGTTTAATCCATCAAAAATGACTGTGTTAGAATCTTGCTCTTGATGGATAAAGTAAAGTTCGTTTTGGCATCTAATTCTCCGCGCAGGCGGCAACTATTTGGCTTGGGCGGGTGGGAGTTCACTGTCATCGTTGCAGATGTGGATGAGACTCCGTTTGCGCATGAGGCTCCGCGGGATTATGTGATCAGACTGGCACAAGCTAAAGCTTCAGCGGTTCAACCCAAGGCGGGGCTGGATGCGGTTATTCTGGGGTCAGATACTACGGTGGTAGATGGAAACGAGATCCTCGGGAAGCCTGTCGATGAATCTGATGCGTGGCGCATGTTAAAGCAATTGCGCGGGCGGACGCATCAGGTCTACACCGCGATTGCCATCCTTCAAAATGGAAAGATGCACACAGACTTGTCCATTATTGATGTGCCCATGCGCGAATATTCAGACCAAGAAATTGACGCCTATATCAAAACTGGCGACCCCATGGATAAAGCTGGGGCATATGCCATTCAACACCCTGAGTTTAAGCCGGTCACTTCGTTAGACGGTTGTCGCGCTGGCGTGATGGGTTTGCCTATGTGTCACGTAGTGCGTACTTTGAAACACTTCAATCTTTCACCTTTTGCAGATGTTCCATCTGCATGTCAATCTCTTTTACAGTATGATTGTAAGGTCTCGCCGTTGATCTTGAACGGTGAGATCGTCAATTAGAAATTGAAAGGAAACGTAATGAAGTCATTACGCTGGAAACAATTAGCTCTCGTCGCTTTAATCATTGTCGGCTGTACTGGACCTGGCTCAGGGAATGGAGTCGGCTCGATCTTTGCAACCGATACCCCTTTGCCAACCCCGTCGGTTGGAATCACCCCTGCTCCTAATGTGGATGCAGCAGTCACAGCGTTTTTTGATGCGTTAAAAGGTGACAATTACGAAGAAATGTATGCCATGTTGTCACAGTCCAGCCGCGATACATTGACCTTGGAAGATTTCTCAAAGCGCTGGACAAATGCTTTAAACGAAATGAGCGCATCCAGTTTTGATGTGACCGTTCTCTCAAAGTCCATTACGCCTTTTAATGCAGAAGTTAAGTACAGCGTTACATATAAGACAGCACTTGTTGGTGACATTCAACGTGAAATGTTGATGCGCCTTGCGAATGAAGATAGCAATTGGAAAGTGCAATGGGACGACGCCCTGATCCTTCCTGAATTGGCTGGTGGCAACTTACTAAAGATGGAATATAGCATCCCTGCCCGTGGGGATATCTACGATAGCAAAGGCTTGCCAATTGCCACTCAATCTGATGCGTTTGCTTTTGGGATTCAAACCGATCAAATTGACTATGACATGATCGGCGCATTGACAACCGAACTTGGGCGTTTATGTGGCTTGGACCCGCTTGATATACAGGCGCAGATCGATGCTGTTGGCCCCGGTTGGTATCTGCCGATGTGCGAAGGGACGCGCGAAGAAGCCCAGCGTTTACTCTCTATTAACCCTGGCGGTTTGGTCATTCAAGAATATAACTCACGCTATTACTTCCGCGGTGGGTTGGCTCCGCAAGCCGTGGGATACACCCTGGCGATTTCTCCAGAACAACTTAATCAATACAAGCGTTTAGGCTATAGTGGTAGTGAGCGAATTGGTTATACCGGCGTTGAGCAATGGGCAGAAGATTATTTAGCCGGCAAACATGGCGGCATTTTACGTGTTGTTAGCCCAACGGGGCAGGTGATAGCCACCTTGGGGCAAAGTCAACCTGCGCCCGCTGATTCGGTATATCTCACTCTCGATAGCAATATGCAATACTACGCTCAGGCGGCAGTGGAATATTTCCGTGGTGCCATTGTAGTGATGGAAGTCGATACCGGGCGTATCATCGCTATGGCATCGGGACCTGATTTTGACCCGAATGTTTTTGATAGCAATAACCGCAATAACCAAGCTGTAGGGAATATTTTTAATGACACGAGAAACCCGCTTCTGAACCGTGCTGCTCAGGGTCAACTCCCATTAGGGTCTGTTTTCAAGATTATTACCTTCTCGGCAGCCCTCGAAAGCGGACTGTTCTTAAAAGATACAACATACGATTGTCAGTATGATTTTACAGAACTACAAGACCAAGTGCGGCATGATTGGACGTGGCAACACTGTCAGGATCGTCTTGCTGCCGGGTTATTCTGTAATACGTCTGATAGTACACCTTCGGGTTTGCTTACTTTACAAGAAGGCTTGATGCGTTCTTGTAACCCGTACTTCTGGCACATCGGCAACGATCTCTTCACAAACTGGGATCGTGGTAACGACATCGCGAACATGGCACGTGCGTTTGGTTTGGGTTCCCCCACCGGCATTCAGCAGATTCCTGAAGAAGCAGGTCAGATCGATGACCCAGCAACTCAGGTAGATGCAGTCAACCAAGCAATTGGTCAGGGAACGGTTTTAGTCACACCTTTGCAGGTGGTTCGCTTTATGGCAGCGATTGCGAATGGCGGTACCTTATACCGTCCACAGATTGTTGAAAAGATTCAGCCCATCGATGGCGATCCCATTCAATCCTTCAAGCCTGAAGCGCAGGGAACGCTCCCTTTGCGCCCAGAAAACTTAGACATTCTGCGTGAAGCCTTGTTGATGGTGGTCGAAAACCCCAAAGGAACGGCTCGCTTCAATATGCGTGGACTTCAATTTGCAGTGGCTGGTAAAACCGGTACTGCCGAGTCTGGTAGCGGTAAACCACATGGTTGGTTTGCAGGCTACACCATGAACGAAGAAAATACAGGCTTGCCTGATATCGCCATTGTGGCAGTAGGGGAGAACATCGGTGAAGGTTCTGAATATGCCGTACCGTTCTTCCGCGCCATGGTGGAAACCTATTACTATGGCAGCCCTCAGCGTCAATACTATGATTGGGGTCAGATCGGTTACCCGCCTTATACGCCCACTCCACCAGGCGGCGGCGTTATTCCGGGAGGATAAAACAAGAGGCAGTTATATAACTGCCTCTGAGGAATTCACTTGGCAAATACCAAACAAGGACTCATCATAAAAGCCCAATCCGGTTTCTTTTGGGTGGAAACCGGATTGGGCGTTATTGTTTGTCAATTACGGGGCAAACTTAAGCAAGGCAGAGCCAAAGGCGATATTGCCGCATTGGGAGATCAAGTAGAAATCACGGTGCTGGATGACGGTTCCGGCGTGATTGAAACTGTCCGTGAGCGCAAACAACTCATCGCGCGGCTCGATCCGCGCCCGGGCGGGGTCTATCAACAGGTGCTTTTAGCCAATCCCGATCAGGCTGTCTTTGTCTTCGCATGTGCGAATCCAAACCCCAAATTGAGAATGCTCGACCGTTTTCTTATTATTGCAGAAAAGCAAAAACTTCCTGTGGTAATCGTGGCAAACAAGATTGACCTGGTTGAGAATCCAAAAGATAATTTCGGAATGTACGAAACTATTGGTTATCATGTCGTTTATACATCCACCAAAAATGAGACAGGTCTTGCAGAGCTTCGTAATCAATTGCGGAATAAACTCAGCGCCTTTGCCGGACCCAGCGGTGTGGGCAAGTCGAGTTTGTTGAATGCGCTGCAACCTGGTTTGGGGTTGGCTGTGAACGAGATTAGTTCTGTGATGAATAAGGGACGTCACACCACGGTGGTGCGCCAAATGTTTGCCTTTGAAGGTGGCTATGTTGCAGATACACCCGGTTGGAAGTCTCTTGGCTTGTGGGATACCGAACCAGAAGAGATCGATGCTTACTTCCCTGAGTTGCGCGGGTTGGTGGAGCAATGTCAATTTAGTGATTGCACCCATCAACATGAGCCGGGTTGTGCCGTGTTAACAGCGTTGAAAGATGGCAAGATCCATGCAGAACGATATGAGTCTTTTGTAAGGCTCCGTTCTGGTAAAGAATAACGCGTAGAAAATTACCAAATACGTATTGCATGCTTTCCACACTTGACACTTAATCTCTGACCCCTGATACTTAAACCAATGACTGATAACTGGAATTTACTCGGGCACGAATGGGCAGTCGATATGCTTCGCCGCCATGTAGCGCGCGGAGAGATGCGTCATGCTTATCTTTTTGCGGGCGCTCCGGGTTTGGGTCGCCGGACGTTGGCATTGCGCCTAGCACAAGCTTTGAACTGTGAGAAACCTGTTGCACCGGGAGAGCCTTGTTTTGTATGCCGCACTTGCAAACAGATCGACGCCATGCAACACCCAGATTTAGCGATCATTCAAGCCGTAGACGAAGACGGAGTGGGGAAGGACGGTGGCACCTTGCGTGTGGATCAGATCCGCGAAGTGCAGCGGACGTTGAACCTTAAGCCGTATCAATCTCCATATCGCGTGGCTATGTTCTTACGGTTTCAAGAAGCAAACGATAATGCCGCCAATGCCTTGCTTAAAACCTTGGAGGAAGCCCCGGCTCACGCTATTTTGCTTCTAACTGCCGATAACCCCGAACAGCTTTTACCCACCATCAACTCGCGCTGTGAAATTTTACGTCTGCGCCCGTTGCCGCTCGAAACCATCGTCGCAGATATGCTCGATCACGGCGTGGACGAAGATCGTGCTCGTTTGTTGGCGCACATCTCGGGTGGTCGCCCTGGGTTTGCGCGTAAATTGCTGGAAGATGCCACTGTCCTTGAGAAGCGCGAAGAACGTCTCAATGATTTGCAAACCATTTTGCCTGCATCACGCGTTGAAAAATTTTCTTATGCCGAGAAGCTTGCCAAAGATAAAGATGCCATGCGCCAGACCATCCTTGTATGGCTTTCTTATTGGCGAGATGTTCTTTTACGAGTAGCAGGTGCAGAGACTCCGCTTATCAATGTGGACCGCAATATGGAAATTGAATTCCTAGCAGGACGCTTAAATCTCTCCACCGCGCGAAAAGTAGTCAGCGATCATGAGTCCGTCTTAGAAAAGATGGAGATGAATGTCAATTCAAGGTTGTTGGCAGAAATCTTGTTGATGGATTTGCCAAAGATATAGACAAATATAAATTTTGGTTATACATTTCATAATCCTTAAGTAAAAACACATAATATCTTCACGGTTTTCAGGGGAAATCGGCTAGGATACAAACACTTACAGCCTATTTTTGTAAAAAATAAGACAAATTTATGCTAAAACACACTTTTTGTTAAATAGAAAAATCCTATACTATACCTATGTCTAAAAGTACAAAAAACACTAAGCTTCTCGGATATTTTGAAAATATAAAACCTTGGTTGGGAGATTTTATTAAGGTAGTTATGCCATATAGCAAATATTTATCATTTTCTATGGTTGTATTACTAGCACTGATAATTTCAGGCTTAGTCTTTAAGAACCATTCTGAAACGAAAACTTTTTCTACTCAGAATTGAAATTGGACAATTGCTTCAAATCTGGTCAAGGGGTATGGATACGTTGCTTGTGAACAAGCCTATTTTCCATTTTGTGGACCATCTAATAATGTTACGGCCATGCGTGAGCCTGTCCCTGTTTTTTTGATGGCGTTGGCAAGGATAATCGAACCTTCTCACGACTCTGGGTTGATTATGCAAATACTGCTTTACTTAGGAACAATTTCCATTATATTTTTCTTACTTAGACGAGAAAATATATACTTGAGGATTGTTGCTACTTTTTTTTGGACTATTTCCATTCCAGTTATTGATGAGATTGGGAATGATGCAGGGCACCTTGCTGCCGTCTTGTTTTATATGAGTGGAATATTATTTTTTTTACAAGGTATTCGCACAGAGAAGCGATCTTTGTTTTTTGTAGCAGGTCTGTTAATGGGCTTAGCTTCACTTTCACGCACCATTCTTATGGGTACAGCTTTTGGGCTTGGAATAATTTTAGCAGGAATCCAAATCGTCAATAAGAATAAAAAACAATTCTTAAATTCATTATTTTTTTTAGCAGTTATTTCTTTTGTATTATCTCCATGGATAATACGCAATAAAATTGTTTTGGGCTCTCCTGTAATTGGTAGCACCCTTACTGGATATAACATATACCGTATGAATTACTTTTTGGGCGAAGAACCTTTTCGCCCAAGATATGTTGGAGGGGATGAGGCATATAGAGCTATTTCAGAGCTAGTTAAAAATAGCGATCTTACAGGCTTGGAAAATGAAGCTCAAATGCAGGATTTCTACTCACGTGCAGGGAAAAATATTGTCTTGGCGCACCCACTTCGTTATATTGAATTATCCTTATATCGTTTTGGCATGCTCTGGTTTGATATTAGTGTCAAAGAAGCTTATGGGTTAAAGATGTATGATCTTGATTATATTGCTCTGGTGGAGCAAATAATTTTTTTAACTCTGGGGCTTTGGGGTGCAATTAAACGATTTAAGGATTATTGGCCTTTAGTAATTACAGTAATCCTTGGTAGCGGAGCCTACATGGCTGTTAATGCACAGCTTCGTTATTTGGTAGATTTAATGCCAAGTATTGTTATTTTAGCTGCTTTATCTTTACCTCATATCCCTTTACCTCAAAGGTTAAGAAATATGAGTAATAAGGCTTTACTCAATAGCACTACGTAGTTTCTTTGCCAATTTTCCGAAGTGACTCGTATATCGTATATCGTCTGTGCGTGGACGTGGAAGGTCGACTTCCACGTCCATTTTTATTTTGCCGGGGCGTTTCGTTAACACCATCACACGGTCTGCAAGGAAAAGAGACTCGTTTATGGAATGAGTCACCATGATGACCGTCTTCTGTTGAGATTGCCAAATGTTGGAGAGTTCTGTCCACATGCGTTCGCGGGTCAGAGCATCCAGCGAGGCGAAAGGTTCATCGAGCAGAAGCAGGTCTGGGTCATGAATGAGCGCACGCGCAATTGCCACGCGCTGTGCCATCCCACCGGAGAGGTCACGTGGATAGGCATCTTCGAATCCTTTTAATCCTACCAACTTAATCATCTCTCGTGCTTTATTTTGTGACTTGATATCGCCTGTCCCTTCCAACTCAAGAGGTAGCATAATGTTTTGCATCACTGTACGCCAGGGCATAAGATTGGCTTGTTGAAAGACCATGCCGATTTTTTGCTGATGGTGATACATGAAATTCACGTTGCCAGAGGTTGGCTCGAGAATGCCCGCTAACACGCGCAAGAAGGTCGTTTTTCCCGAGCCGGAAGGACCCAGAAAACAAACAAATTCACGCGGATGAACTTCGAACGAGATGTTATCCAACGCGTGAAGCCCGCCATTGTTATCGGGGTAAGTGACAGAAAGGTTGCGAACACTGAGGATGGGTTTTGTGGTCATGGCTAATTCACGGTTCACACATCACTAGATGTGTGAACCGTGACTCGTAAAATCCTTATGGGACGAATTCGTTTGTGAATGCTTTACTGAGGTCAATAGGCTCTGGAATCAACGCCATCTTTACAAGGACGTTGTTCATATTTTCCCAAGCTTGTGGGTTGGAATAGCCTGTGCGTTCTGCTTTCCAAAATTCAATCGATGTGTTTAGAACTTGCATTTGCACAGCTTTATCTTGGTCTTTTAGATTCTCTACATACTTTAAGCTAATGTCATAGGCTTCATTGGGGTTGTTGATCGTGGCTTCAATGCCGCGTGCCAGCGCTTTTGCCATGCCATGCACAAGTTCAGGGTCGTTCGCGATGGTGTCTTCATTGGTCACAATGCCATTCGCGATCAAGTCAACATAATCTGCCACACGCATTTCTTTTAAGTCAAAACCTTGAGATGCTAATACAATTGGTTCGTTCGCTGCATAGCCAACGACAATGTCACTGTTGCCCGAAGCATAGGCTTCGACTTGGTTGAAACCAATGGCGTCCATGCTCACTTCAGATGGGTCTACTCCACCTTCAAAGAGCAATGCTTCCAAACCAATATAGTTGGCGCCAAATAAACCTGGCAAGCCAATTTTCTTTCCGCGTAAGTCTGCGGGTTCATTGATGTTCAACTCTGGTGCAGAGATGACCGAGATGGGGAATTGCTGATACCAAGCAAAAGCATACACAACTGGTAGCCCTTGTGAACGTGCCAACAAAACTTGTTCGCCCGATGCCACCGCGAATGGAAGTTCGCCTGCACCAGTCAGTGCAACTCCATCTGTCTCAAAGGAATAATCAAACTCTATTTCAATTCCTTCTTCAGCAAAGTACCCTTTATCAATTGCCACATAGAATGGCGCATATTGGATGTTGGGAATATAGCCCATCGGTAATTTAATATGACGAAGTTCTCCCGCCGCATTCGTGGACTGTGAGCTGGTACAGCCCATTAGAGCGATTGCCAGCGTTAGCATGAGTAAAACTACTTTCTTCATTACAATGTCTCCTAAGATGTTTTCAAGTTCAACGTTTACACGTTAGAACGTTGTTGCCATTTCAAAAATCTTCTTTCCAAGAGCGTTACAACGCCATATAAGCATAGCGCGAGAAAGACCAACATAAAGACTGCTACAAAGACCATGGACGTATCATATTGAAAATCGCCGAGCTGTAACAGGAAGCCCAAACCTTCCTGTGCGTCGACTAACTCACCGACAATTGCCCCAATCACCGAAAGTGTTGCGCCGATGCGAAGTCCGCCAAAGAGGATGGGAAGCGAGGCTGGCAATTCGAGCTTCCATAAGATTTGCCAGCGGGTAGCACGGAGGGAGTTCATCAGGTCATATAAGGAGGCGGATACGGCTCGTACCCCAACGATTGTATTGACCAACACAGGGAAAAATACAATCAAGGCGCAAATGATTACTTTAGAAAGAATGCCATCTCCGAGCCAGATGACTAATAAGGGCGCAATGGCTACAACGGGAATTGCCTGACTCGCCACCAAATATGGCGAAAGGACAGTTTCAAGCGTCTGCGATTTGGCGAGGAGATACCCAACGATCGTGGCAAAACAAACGCCAACGATCAAGCCCAATAAAATTTCTGCCAGCGTAACCCATGTGTGATAAAGCAAACTGCCGTCGCTAAGTGCTTTTATGAAACGCATCCATACATCAGCAGGGGAGGGCAGGATGAATTTGGGAAGACCGCTGACGCGAACGATAAGCGCCCAGAGCGGAATCGCAAGCAGAAGGGAGGCAATCCCTAGCCAGCGAGATAAGGTGTGCAGAGTTTTTGGTTTCATGATCATCAGTCACAGGTGGCAAATAAAAACGCCTCAGAGTACATAAAACTCCGGGGCGTGAAAACAGGCAACAATCCAGGCGTGAGGCGCGTGAATTCCATAAATAAAAACCCCGAAAACAAAGAGCGTTTTCGGGGTGAGAATCCACACAGATCCCACAAGGGGTTGTGCTTATACCTTCTTATATCCAGACTATACTGTCGGCTCCGGAGTTGCGCCGGATCATGCCCGTTTTCCCAATGAGGAAAGCGATGTACCTAAACAGGCTCGTGGGCTGTACCACCGATCGGGAATTCACGCGGGTTGGCGTGTCACCCTGCCCCGAAGGTTGAATATTCAGTTGAGGTGATTATACCCTCAACAAGATTAGGATTCAATTAGGCTTTGACGATGCATTCCACCGGGCAAACGGAGGCACACTTGGGTGAGTCAAAGTGACCTTCACATTCGACACAAGTGGCTTGGTCGATGACGTAGGTGATGCCATCGCCTTCGGTGATGGATTCGGTGGGGCAATCGGGCAGGCATGCGCCGCAGGCGATGCAATCTTCTGTGATCTTCATGGTCATGGGAGTTACTCCTGAATGGATTTTTTCTTGCAGTGTATAACTGTACATGAAGCATCACAGAAGTTTTAGTGACGAACATCTCCAATTCATGAAGAGTTTGTCATACTTTGCTTATTGATTGTTCAAGATGGAAGTTAAAACTGCAAAACCACCACATGCGCAGAAAACAACCACGAATACGACAAGGTTGTAGATGATAATATTTTGGGTGTTGGATTTGCCGGTCTTGCCATTGTATTGAGTATTACAGCTTTGGCATTTGACATGGCTCATCATTCGCGGACCGATGGCGCCGCCCCACCATGTGTAGTTGACAGGTTTTGCGTTGGACTGTCCACATTGGGGGCAGGGAGCGTATTGGGTTGGGGTTGCTGGGGTTTGCATGAGATTTTCTCCTGATTGTAAGATATAGCCTTATTTTATAAGACAAGAAAGATTGAGCAATCAACCATTGGTATGAAAAAACAGGTCACGTTTCACACGTGACCTGTTTTTTTACTTTAACTGTGCTTTGATCTTCTCTGCGGTGTCTTTATACGCAGCCAGTTTATCGCGTTCTTTTTGGATGAGCGCGGCTGGAGCTTTGTTGGCAAAATCACCATTGAGCAGATTTTCCAAGCGCTGAATGTGAGACTCAGCTTCTTTGAGTTCTTTTTCAAGGCGGGTCTTTTCACTGGCGAGGTCCACCATGCCTGCAAGCGGCAAATAGATTTCTACAGAGCCAACCACGAGAGCGGCGGCATCGGCGGGTTTCTCTTTCAGGGAAGAGTGGATCGCGAGTTGTGAATGGTCAAGACTGGCAAGAGCTGCGACAACCTTTGACTGTTGATTCAGCAAGTCCGCTTTGGCTCCGGCAGAGATAGATGCGGCGATTTTCTTGGAAGGTGCCACGCTCTTCTCCGCGCGCAGGTTGCGGATGGAACGCACGATCTCTTGAATGAGTTCAAAATCTTCGATTGCCTTTGCTTCCCAGCCTTCGGGGTCACGCGGTTCGGGCCACTTGGCGGTGATAAGTGCATCGGGCCAATCTTGGCAGATTTCCTTGAGCGGAGATTCGCGCACGGCGCTATGCAAGTGACCCCAAATTTCTTCGGTGACAAAGGGAGTGAAAGGATGCAAGAGGCGCAACGCCATATCGAACACACGCGCAAGCGTATCTGCGGCACGTGCGGCGCGTGAGCCGCCTGCGGCTAATTCTTGCTTGGCGATTTCCACATACCAGTCGGCAAAGTCAGACCAGATAAAGTCGTAGATCTGTTGACCCGCTTGCCCGTATTGGAAATTCTGGAATTGGCGTTCCACGTCATTGATGAGGGTTTGCAGACGAGCCCAGATCCAAGAGTCGGCTAGGGTGTAGTCACCAAGTTCGGCACCGGGTTGAAGCGTGTTAATCGCATTGATCACGAAACGTCCGGCGTTCCAAATCTTGTTGGCGAAGTTGCGGTTTGCTTCCACTTTCTTCACCGAGAGATTCATGTCGTTGCCGGGCGTGGCACCCACTAAGAGTGTGAAGCGCAGCGCATCGGTACCAAGCTCATCCATCACGGTCAACGGGTCGATCACGTTGCCTTTGGTCTTCGACATTTTTTGTCCGTGTTCATCGCGGATGAGCCCATGCAGATACACGGTGTGGAACGGAGCCTCGCCAGTATATTCAAGTCCGCTCATGATCATGCGCGCCACCCAGAAGAACAAAATGTCGTAACCCGTTTCCATGTAGGAAGTGGGGTAGAAGTATTTCAGGTCGGGCGTTTCATCGGGCCAGCCAAGCGTGGAGAAGGGCCACAAGCCAGACGAGAACCAAGTGTCGAGCACATCATCATCTTGATGAATATCTTTTGAACCACAGGTGGCACATTGGGTTGGGTCTTCGCGCGCCACGGTCATGTGATTGTTGGGACAATACCACACTGGAATGCGATGTCCCCACCACAACTGACGGCTGATACACCAGTCTTTGATGTTCTCAAGCCAGTTGAAGTATGTTTTCTCAAAGCGTTCAGGCACGATCTTGATGCGTCCATCTTTCACCGCATCGAGACCGGCATTCGCCATCGATTCGATTTTCACGAACCACTGTTCTGAGATCATCGGCTCGACAATTTCACCGCCGCGCTGTGAACGAGGGATGGTGGTGCGGTAGGGTTCGGTCTTGATGACAAGCCCTGCCTCTTTCATATCCGCCCAGAGTTGTTTGCGCGCCTCGAAACGGTCCAAGCCGGAATATTTTCCGCCATTCTCGTTCACCTTGGCTTCTTTATCCAACATGGAGATCATCGGCAAATTGTGCTTTTGCGCAATGGCATAGTCGTTCGGGTCATGCGCGGGTGTGATCTTCAATGCGCCGGTTCCGAATTCCATGCTCACATATTCATCGCCGATGATGGGGATTTCACGTCCGAGCATGGGCACGATGGCGGTCTTGCCGATAAATTTCTTGAAGCGTTCATCTTCCGGGTGGACAGCCACTGCCGTATCGCCCAAGATCGTTTCAGGACGTATCGTCGCCACAGGGATGAACTCGTCCGAATCTTTCACCATGTACTTGAAGTAATACAGCGTGGCATCTTCCTCGGAGTATTCCACTTCAAGGTCAGATACGGCGGTCTTAAGCCCTGGTGACCAGTTGATGAGGCGCGGTCCGCGATAGATCATGCCCTTCTCATACAAACGCACGAAGGCTTCACGCACTGCGCGGCTGAGCCCCTCGTCCATGGTGAAGCGTTCACGGTCCCAGTCACAAGAGGCGCCAAGGCGGCGAATCTGATTCGTGATCATGCTGCCATATTTTTTCTTCCATGCCCATGTGCGTTCCAGGAATTTTTCACGCCCAAGTTCTTCACGGGTGATTTCTTCAGTTCGAAGGAGTTCACGCTCTACCATGAGTTGTGTAGCAATACCCGCATGGTCTGTGCCAGGGACCCAAAGCGCGGAATAGCCCTTCATGCGGTGATAGCGGATCATTAAGTCTTCCACACTCACAAACATGGCGTGACCGAGATGCAGTTCACCGGTCACATTCGGTGGGGGAATGGCGATGACGAACGGTTTGACATTCGGGTCAAAGTCCGGTTGGTTCGGGTCATTGTGCGGTTTGAAGTATTTGCCCGCTTCCCACATTGCATAAATGCGGGGTTCGGTCGACTTGAAGTCGTAGGCTTTGGGTAGTTCTTTGGTCATTTGTGCTCCTTGGTTCGCTTGGATGCCCAGCTCAATTTTGCATCTGTCGCGCTCAGTTTCTGATAAAGTTCGCCAGTGTGTTGCTGAATATGGCGGATGTTATAGATTTGTAGTTCTAGTTTATTCTCAAGAGCGCCAGTGGCTCCTGTCTTTTCCTCTAAATTCATGAGCGGAATTTGCTCCAAGACATCTCTTTCAACCAGGGTAAGTTTTTCGAGAATCTCATCCTTTGTAAATGGAATACCGGGGTTTGAATAAGGTCTTTGCTCCCAACGAGGGTATCCCTTGTCTCGCGCTTTCAAATACTGATGTGCATATCTCAAGGTGTGATACGCCACATACCAAAACTTGTCTTTATCTTGCTCGTCATCCCATATCTCTGGCGGACATTGAACGACAGCCTGTTTGAACATGGCGAGCGCCGCAAGATATTGGGATTGGAGGACACTTTTGACTTTCATTTTTCTTCCATTCTGACAAACAAAAACGCTTCGTCCTGTATGAGGACGAAGCGCAGGCTCCGCGGTACCACCTCGGTTTCCCGCATGGGCGGGACACTCATTCGCTGACAACCATCAGCTTTTGCTGTAACGGGCAACCCCGTGCCGGTCTACTTTCTCGCGGATTTCTTCGGCAGGTCAACTCAGACGACTTCGGCGCTGTTTTCCTGCGGATGCTTCCACCTAGCACATCCTTCTCTATCAGGGAACCTTGCACGTACTACTTCTGAATGGCTCAGATTATACATTTTCGCACAAAGTCAGTCAAGAACGATTTGATTGTACTTTACTTGGGTTCCCAGATTTGTACTACCCATTTTTGTTCTGTAGCGGGCATATAAAGAACGAGCTGATCACTCATTTCATAATATTGAGGGATTAATTCTAGATTGTAGAATACTTCTACATCTTTTGAAGTGACTATTAAGTCATATTCTTGCGATGCAATAGATTGATTGATTTCTTGTGTATAGTCTTCTCCGTCCTTTTGAAATTCTTCAAAAGTTGGTCCAAGCAGTATGTTATCTGGGTAGGGTTTCATAGTGTAGTAGTAATCTGTCTGCCCAGAGTCTATGGGGCGAATTCCAAGCTCAATTAATCTGGAAGTGACTGTTGGGGAATTTAGAATGTTCATCCCTGGCTTTAGATATGAAAATAGTTTTTGCCATTCAACGGAATTTCTCTCAGCCAACATTTCCGGATTATTGGTCATATACTGCCAATATGATAGGTTGAGAAGAATGAGGAGCGTGGAGATAATATTGAAGCTTTTCTTTTGCTCAAAATTCGTAAAGAACCAAAACAGAAAAGTCGGTACAACTAACTCATAGGCATAACTTAAGTAATTACCAACATGAGATCCGAGTACGAGTATGAATGCGATTAGGGAAGTAATAAATACATATAAAAAATAATCGCAAGAGCTTGAGATAAATGACGTATCTAAAGCCGATAAATCGACTTTAACCTTAAATGTGGCTGCTTTTTGAAAGGTTTTTTTCCAAAGCGTGAATATGGATAGCAATAATACAGGCGCAAAATAAATCGAAAGCCACATTAGCTGTTCCATTAGATGTTGAACAGTACGAAAGGTGTTTGAAACATTTCCTCTGAAAACGTCAATAAAGTAAAGAGGATAAATCAAGCGGATTGCTATAAATGAAATGAGGAATAAAACTAAAAAGGCAGAAAAATGTGTCAGCGCTTTTTTCTTTGAGATAAATAAAAATACATAAGAAAGTACAACCCCTAAAGAGAGGACAAAATATGCCTTGGTATGTAAAGCTAACAAAGCAAGAAGCATGCTAACGAACATACTGGTGTTATCGAATGAACGTAAATATGGAATAAAAATGGCTGTAAGAAATAAAAATGTACCCATGGTTGTTGGCGCAGACCCAATCCCGCCGCGACCGATAAAACCTACCATGATGAAAGCACTACAAATGAGAGCGGTTCCAAAGTTTTGTCCGCGTTTGTAGACGACCCAAAATCCAAAAGTGGTAGAAAGTACAATGAAGATAAAGGTTACGAAGCGATGAACGTGTAGTGTGTTGCCAAAGATTAAAGCGAATGGAAAGACAGCTATGCTATATGCAATACTGTAGTTATTAAAGGCAAGCGGGTGATTTTCAAAAATATATGGATTTTCTCCATTAAGCAGCATGGATGTCAGAACTTGAGGCGCACCTTCTCTAAAACCAATTTGGTATGGTGTAGTGATAATGACTCTTGCAAAATAGACAGACCACAGAATAGAAATTAAGGCACCAACAAGAAGTATCCAAAAGGAAATGGGACGAGCTCGAAGCAAAGAAAAGAATTTGTGCATGAGTTTTATGGAGCTTTATAATGAAAAACAGGTTATTGAGCACTATACCATATATTTTATTGATGTTATTCTAAGGCAAGTTTGTCTTGCATTAAGTATAGCTGTTCAAAAGGAAAACGTTCATCATGCTCACACCTCTTGATTATCTCTTTGCCGCTCTTGCCGCCCTTGTTGCAGGAGCGATTAACGCCCTCGCTGGCGGTGGGACACTTATTACCTTCCCTGTATTAACCTTCCTTGGCATTCCAGCAGTCTCTGCGAATATCACGAATACGGTGGCGCTCTGTCCTGGCTATTTTGGCGGGACTATAGCCCAAGCAAAAGATTTGAAAGACCAAATCAAACGCCTGTGGATGCTTATCCCCGCCAGTATTTTGGGAGGCATTCTGGGTGGATTTTTGCTTTTGCAAACTGGTGAGAAATTATTCAAAGACCTTGTGCCTTATCTCATTTTGCTTGCCTGTCTTTTGCTGGCAATTCAAGACCCCGTCCGTGCATGGTTGACGAGGCGTATGGCAGAAGGGCAGGGAGCTACACTGGAGCAGTGGACTTGGTTACCGGTTGGGCTCGCCTCGGTCTATGGCGGATATTTTGGTGCAGGCTTGAGCGTGATCGTCCTCTCGGCTCTTGGCTTGACCTTGGATGATTCGCTGACCCGTTTGAACGCGCTCAAGCAAGCGGTCGGATTCGCGGTTAATGTAGCGGCGGCAGTGTTCTTCCTATTCTCGGGTCAGGTAGTTTGGTCGGTAGCGTTGGTTATGGCGGTGGGAGCGCTTATTGGCGGCAATTTGGGCGGACGATTGGCTGGCAAAATCAAACCGTCCACCTTGCGGTGGACGGTGGTAACGATTGGCGTGATCGTAGCAATCATTTATTTTGTGCGTTGATTTGTCATTGCGAGCCGTGCTCTTGCAATGACATTAAACTTACTTTGGTAATACTAGTGGAGCATCCATATATGGGTGCTCCACAACATTTACAGGCAGACAATAAGCATTTGAAATTTTTTCGGGGGTGAGCACTTCGCGTGGAGTACCAATGGCATTGAGTCTTCCACCAACCAATAAAGCAACTCGGTCTGTATAACGGGCTGCAAGATTCAGATCATGTAAAGCGATCAACACAGCAAGGTTTTCTTTATGTGCCAATTCGCGAATCAATTCCAATAAACTGACTTGATATTGAAGGTCTAAATGTGCAGTCGGTTCATCAAGCAAGAGGATGGGTGTAGATTGGCATAAGGCGCGGGCGAGTAAGATGCGTTGCGCTTCACCGCCAGAGAGTTCACTTACGCGCCGGTCTGCAAAGCTCAAGGCGTTGACCCGAGTCAGGGCATTGCGAACCAGTTCCTCGTCGTGGGCAGAGGCGTTGCCGAGAAAACCAAGGTAGGGCGTGCGTCCCATCAAGACCGTTTCCCAGACCGTAAACGCAGGCGGTAAAGAAATCGCTTGAGGCACCACCGCAATATACTTTGCTCGTTGCATTGGGTCGAGTGAATGAAAGTCATCTCCGTTGGTGCGCACTGAACCTGTGGATGGAATCACTCCGCTCGCGGCGCGAATGATGGTGGATTTGCCTGCGCCATTTGGACCAATAAGTGCCAGCACTTCGCCGTTCTTAACTTCAAAAGACACATCGTGCAATACTTGATGCCCATGATATGAAGCGGAGAGATTTTGAATTTTGAGCATATTAGAAAATCAGATACCAAAACAAAGCAGTTTCATTTGGTTTGAAATTTTTCAACGTGTATTGGTCGAAGCCGCCAAGGACAAAGCCACACGAGTCATACAACTTGCACGCAGTGACATTATCATCTTGAGTTTCGAGCATGATGCCAGGAAAACGCTTCTCTCTTGACCATTGAATGGCAGCTTCCATCAGAGCTTTTCCTACACCTTGACCTCTGAACTGCGGATTGACGATCACATCGTCAATATAAGAATATTCATTCCACCATGTGATCAGTTTGATCTGTCCGGCAAGCTTGCCATCCACTTCGGCAAGGAAGACCGCTTTGTCTTCGCTGTTGATAAAAGTGGCAGGGTCAACCTCATCGATGGGGATTTCTTTTTCATAGGGTTCTACAGGTATGATGCCCCAGGTTAATTTACCGCCGGTCATATCGAGTAGAACCTTGGAGGAGACGGTGAATTTACGATCAAATTGATTGAAGAGATGCAGGTGAGATGAGTCGAGTTTGTATATAGTGGTTTTCATAGCTGCTTACCAATATCCTTGATTTTTCACGCGGCGTAGAACCCATAAAAAGAAGGGTGCTCCAGCCAATGCAGTGATAATGCCGACCGGGATTTCTTGTGGGGTGAGGATGATGCGCGCAATAATATCGGAGATCAAAAGGGCAGAGGCACCGCTGATAATGGAGAGTGGAATGAGTCGGCGATAGTCGGCACCGAACCAGAGTCGCATGACATGCGGTACGACCAGACCGATAAAGCCGATAATGCCAGAAAAAGCAACGGCAGCGGCAGTCGCCAGCGATGATGCAATAAGCAAAATCGTTTTTGTGCGGGTGACGTTCAACCCCATTTGCTGAGCTTGGTCATCGCCGAATTGCAAAAGGTTGAGCTGGTACCCGAAGAAAATCAGAATCCCCAGACCAACAACAAGATACGGCAACATGGCAAGGATAGCCGTCCACCCGGCTTGACTGGCTCCGCCGAGTAACCAGCCAAGCGCACGGCGAACTTCGTTGGTGGAGCGTAGCATCAGAAAGGAGGTGAGTGATGTAGCGAAAGAAGAAAAGGCAACCCCTGCCAGAATCAAATTGGTGGTGGGAATGGTTTGCCCAACCCGGGCGAGAAAATAAACAATAAAGACAGTCAGAAGTGCCGCGATGAATGCGGCGGCAGGAATTGCCATGAGCCCCCAAAACGAATATGGCCACTGAATAGACATGGCGATTACCGCGCCCAGCCCTGCACCAGAAGCCACACCAATCAGAAATGGGTCTGCCAGCGGGTTGCGGAACAGACCTTGATAGGCTGCGCCGCTTCCGCTTAGGGCGGCACCAGTGAGGGCGATCAGCACCGTACGTGGTAAACGGATGTTCCAGATGATGAAGGCGAATTTATCTTCTCCAACACCGCGTAGGATATTCCACATCTCGACTGGCGAAATGAAAACAGAGCCTATGGCGAGACTGAGCACAATGGCGAGCAAAAGGAAAAGCAGAGAAGAAAGAAAAGGTTTTTTCATCATAACGAGTGCATCGCACCAAAGGATAAGCTAAGTTTACCGTGTAGTTTTGCTTGTTTATGGAAGCTCATCTCATCCAGTTGGTGCGACACACGTTTGGTCAATTACTCAAATAGACCGGGATGCAGGATCTTTGCCAACGCCTCGAGCCCATCCACCAGGCGCGGACCGGGGCGGCTGATGAGGTTATCGTCGATGGGGAAGATCTGGTTGTTTTGAACGGCGAGAATGGTATTCCAGCCTTCACGATCCAACACGGATTCGGGAGTGACGCCCCACATAGAATCACCAAGCAAAATGAAAGAAGGATTCGCGACGACAACTTGTTCCAAACTTAATTGTGGATAGGAGTCTGGCGCGTCGCTGGCGATGTTAAATCCACCGGCGCGTTCGATCAGTAAATTACCAAATGAACCGGGTCCATACGTCCAAGGTTTGGAGGGGTCAGAGGCGTCGATTTCGTAGAAGACGGATGGGCGTGAGCTAATAGGTGCGATCTTCTCATCCACGGCAGCAACGCGAGCCTTGAGCGAATCAACCATTTCAGCGGTGTCGTGCCCGGTGAGTTGACCGACGATCTCAAGATTGGTGTACATTTCTTCAATCGTGGTGGGGTTGCTCAAATAATAAACGGTGAGCCCCAAATCTTCCAGCTGGCTGATGAGTTCGGGGGTGTTGATTTCAGCGGCGAGCACCAGATCAGGTTCGAGGGCAACGATGGCTTCGGCGCTATATTCACCCATGGAGCCGCCAACACTTTCAATGGCAGCCGCTTCAGCGGGGTAATCAGAAAACTCATCGCGACCAATCACCTGATCACCGGCGCCGACGGCAAAAAGAATTTCTGTGTTGGAAGGCGCAAGTGAAACGACGCGTTGGGCAGGCGCGGTAAGAGTCACTTCACGACCCAATCCATCAGTGAAGGATAAACCTTCAGCAACGGCTTCGGTAGGGACGACATCCGTGACGGAAATTTCTGTCGAAGCGGGAACAGCTGTCGCTGTAGGTTGAGGCGCAGGGGCACATGCGGCAACGAGCGCGATCAGTAAAGTCAAAATCAAATTCTTACGAAACATCTTTTCTCCTATTGTGTGTATGGAATCAAAATCCCCAGCATAGGCTGGGGAGGTGGGAGAGTCAATCCGGGCTGGACTTGTTCTCCACCTCCTTTCCGCGAGAAGTGGTTGAACCGAATCAGAGCGGGCGACCTGGCTTTGTTCGAAAATAAAAATTTCGAACTTCACAGTTGCGCGACAGCGCCGGGTTTGCACCGGACTTCGCCGCTTGCTGATTCGTTATGTTGAGGTCATTGTACCATTGCTTTTTGGATTATGCTCTTGATTAAACCGCGAAAAAGATAAAGATGAAATGGTGCAAGCAAATACCAATATATAAATCCGCCAAGCCCGCGTGGGGCAAAGTATGCTGTTTGAATGAGAAGATTATCTTCCACACGCCACTCCATCCAACCTTCGCCGGGCGATTTTAGTTTGGAGCGGAACAAAATAAGATTCTCGCTTTGAGCATCCACTTCATAAAAATCACTGCGCTTTCCTTCAATCGCGCCGCGCAATTTCCATAACCAATTGGCAAAAAGCCACTCTCCATCTTTATCGAAGCCCTTGATGACATTCATGATTTTTTCCGCAGAGAGACTCACTTCCACAGCGCGATGATCGATGAAGAAACCTTCATGCTTGAGGATTTTGACTCCGCTCGAGCCATCGTCCCACACTCGTTCTATTTTCAATGGATGCAAACGCTTCATGGCTTCGACGATAGCTGATTCGTAATCCATGAGCTTTACCTCAGGGAAAGTTTTCTCTGCGTTCGCATGCAAAATGACGCTATCGCTCGAAAGCCCGCCGACGAGTGCATACGCGATCGGGTAGGGGACGGGAGTCATCAAGTCGATGCCGAATGCCATGAACCAGACCGGCACATAGGGGAGCAGAAACAAGCTGCGTTTATGTCCGCGGGCGTTGGCGTACATTTTCATCAACTCGGTGTAGACGAAAACCTGTCGCATCCCGATCTCGAACACGCCGCCACGTCCATTGGAGTTGGTTAGAGCTGCAAGTAAATAATCAATGACATTTTGAACGGCTATCGGTTGGGATTTGTTCTTCAACCATAGCGGACCAGGAATGATAGGGAATAACTCCGTCATAAAGCGGATCATCTCAAAAGAGATACTGCCCGAGCCTGCAATGACCCCCGCGCGGAATTCTGTCACTGGCACGCTACCTTTTCGCAAGGTCACACCGGTTTCGATGCGTGAACGCATATGCGGTGCGATGTGCTGCTCCGGGTCTGCCAATCCACCAAGGTAGATGATGTGCTCCACACCGGCTTGTTCTGCGGCAGATGTAAAATTGCTTGCACCTTGCAGTTCAATGGCGGTATATCCATGCCCCCAAGCCATGTTATGGATAAGATAATATGCTGTTCCTACGCCTTCCATCGCTTTTGCGAGCGTGTCTGGCTCCATCACATCGGCGCGGACCATTTCCACGTGTTTGTACCATTCGCGTTTGCGTAAACGCTCGGGCTGTCTCGCCATGGCGCGGACGCGATATCCTTTTTCGAGCAGTTGCGGAATGAGCAGGCTGGCAATATAACCCGTTGCGCCAGTGACGAGAATGAGGGGAGAGGAGGGCATAAGTTGTCTTTCACGTTTCACTTTTCAAGCTTCACCATGAAAAGTGAAACGTGAGGAGTGAGAAATTATCTCTCTACTTTGAATGGTGTGATATCCGGGTTGATGACTTCATCGAATTCGCGGGCGGCGAGGTGACCGGCAAAGACGGCTTGGGCGATGATGTTGGGCGCTTCGGCGTCACCGATGATGCGCAGGGACTTGAGCCGTCCATCCGCAAGGGCGGGCTTGAGTTCGTGATACAGGCTATCGTTGGGGATGCGGTCTGTGACCATGACGATGGCATCGCAGGCGAGAGTCAATTCGGCGGAGGTGAAGGTTTGGGTCACTGTAGCAGTGGTCGGCGAGTGCGAGGCGAGAGCATGGTGCGGGAGCAGAGTCACGTTCAAGGCGAGGAGGCGCTTGTAGATGCGTTCCTGTTCAAGGGTGTATTCTGTCCACGCAGAGATGGTGGGAGCGGGTGTAACGAGAGTCACTTCGCAGCCGTTGGTGGCGAGAAGCTCTGCGAGCACGCCGCCCATGTAGTAGTGATCGTCGTCGTAGAGGACGACTTTACCAGTGGGTAGCTTTCCATTCATCAAATCGTCGGGCGTGAAGATGTTGCCATTGCCGGGAATGGGACGTGAGTGATAGCGCCCCATGCCATCGCGTCGCCAAGTTGCGCCGGTGGCGAGAATGACATGCGGCGCATCGGCTTCGAGGATGTCTTTGGCGGTCATCGGGCTGGAGGGATAGAAGAAAATGTTTTCAAGTTTTTGAATCTGCGTGAGACGCCAATCAATGACGCGCCGCCACTCGATCAGATTCGGCAATGCCGACTCAAGCAAGACGCGACCGCCCGCCTCACGCTGCGCGTCGGTGAGAATGACCTTGTACCCGCGCTGACCCAACGCCCGAGCTGCTTCCAACCCGGCTGGTCCTGCACCAACGATGAGAATATCGTCGTTCGATTTTTTCGGCGCAATAATTTCGGGATGCCAATCGCGGCGGAACTCTTCGCCCATGGTGGGATTTTGTGTGCATCTTATGGGGACGAAACGAGTATCGCCCGTGACGCAGATATTACAGCCAATGCACTCACGGATATCTTCGTGTCTGCCTTCCTTTATCTTGGTTGGCAGGAACGGGTCAGCAATGGATGGTCGCGCCGCGCCGATGAGGTCCATGATGCCGCGCTCAATAGCAGAGACCATGCTGTCGGGAGAAGTGTAACGCCCCACGCCGACGACGGGTTTGGTGGTGAGCTGTTTTACGAAAGAGATGTATTTCTCTTGATGTCCTTCTTTGCCGAAGCGCGATGTGATGGAATCATTTTTCCAAGCGCTGAGGTTCACATCCCAGAGGTCGGGCAGTTCAGCGAGCATCGAGACGATTTCTTTGGCTTCGCCGTCGTGCTGCATGCCGTCTGCGCCGAGCAGTTCATCCACCGCAAAGCGGACAGCCACCGCGCAAGTATCGCCGACTGCTTCTTTGGTATCTTCGATCAGTTCGCGGAAGAAACGCACGCGGTTTTCGAGTGAGCCGCCATATTCGTCGGTACGGTCATTGTCTTTGGAAAGCAGATGAAACGCCAGCGTCATGTTGTGTGCGGCGTAGCAGTAGATGATGTCGAAGCCCGCTCGTTTGGCGCGAATCGCTGCGTTGCGATGCCACTTGCGGACTTGCTTGAGATCGTCCTTCGTTGCGGCACGTGCCTGACCGGGTTCGTATCCGCCACCGCCGGTAATGCCCATTGAGCGTGGAGCGAATGCGGCAGCGCGGGAATATAAATTCGCGGCGTCGTGACTGTTGTAGGTCAGTTCAATGCCAGCCAATGCGCCGTGTTTGTGAACAGCATCGGTCATCCGTTGCCAGGTGGGGATATCGGCATCGTCCCAGATGCGACCTTCGAAATAGGGCGAGAGGTCGCTGGTATAGTGGATCTCCGTCTCTTCGGTGCAGACCACGCCCCAGCCTCCTTCCGCTTTCATGCCGCGCATGGCAGCCATGCCTTGCGGCATGCGCCAACCAAAGCCGTTGCAATGCGGCACCTGATAAAACCGATTCGGCGCGGTGACGGGTCCGATCTTGATGGGTTGGAAGAGGGTATCGTAGCGAGAGGACATGAGATTTTCCAGTTATGTATCGTTGTGATCTGTTATGAACAGTTTGATAGTTGTGGGAAGATCGAATAACTATATTTATCCAACAGGTCGAAATCATCTGGTGTAATGATCATGAAGCTGATCACGCGGGTGTTGGTATCGTTCTTGACCCAGTAGTTCACGATGTATGGAACGCCATCACTTTCCACATCGAATTGATACAAGCGTAAACCCGCTGCATCACTGCGGCACTCGGTAACAAGTTCATAACTTTCATAATTGGCAAATACATTTCCCCAATTGTCGTCGTTGAAATAGTTATTCAAATCGGGTTCTTCGTAGCCGCAGGGGAAGATCAAGGCTTCCATGAAGGCAACAGCGCCCAGCGAATTGCTGAACCATGAAACCGAAACACGGTCTTCTGATACGGTGTAGCTTTCTTCCCAATCGTCTTGTTCGAAGGTTTGCCCGGTAAATGCGAGCGAACGGTCAACATCTTCTTGGGTTGGCTCTTGAGCGATGCAAGCCGGTGTGACTGTAGGAAGGATTTCAGGTGTAGATGTGAGAGTGGGGGGAAGTTGTTGCGGCTCTTGCGTGACGGTGGGCTGGTTGCCAGACTGGGAACATGCCGTTAGAAAAAGAAAGATGCATAACCACGATGCGAGTTTTGTCTTCATAGAATATCCCGTGCAGTTGGATTTTTCTCGAAGTATAGCATGTGGAAAGAAAAACGCCCGGCTCGAAAGCTGGGCGTTTTCTTCTAACAGGCTTTGATTATTTTTTGAAACCAAGCCACATTTTTACATTGATCTCAGAACGGAAGACGATGCGCTCTTTCTTTTCTTTCGCAGCGGCGAGAGCTTGTTGAATGCGCTCCATGCCGGTTTGATAATCTGCTTCGTTGAGCAGGGCAAGCTGCGAGGTGGCGCTATGTTTGAGGAAAGGGTCTTTCAGCACGGCGTCGCCCACGTGGATGTTATGAATACTTTCCACGGTTTTGTCTGAGATGGTATGAAAACCTTCCTGCTCCATCCATTGCACAACACGGTTGCCAGAGGGGTAACGACGCAAGTCGGTATCGTAGACATGGTCGAAGTAGTTATAGATGTACCAGTGTGATGGACCTTCATGTGGGTCATGCCCAATGATGGCAAGCGCTCCGCCCGGTTTCAACAGGCGAGAGGCTTCGGCAATGAACGCGCGATGGTCTCCGAAATGATGGATGGCGTCCACGCAGTAGAGCAGGTCAAAGGTGGCAGAACGGTAGGGGAGTTGGGTACCCAAGCCGCGGCTGAGAGAAAGAGGCGCGGGCTGTCCTTTGGATTGTCGCAACATGCCCATCGAATAATCCAGCCCGAATAATTTTCCTCCGGTCTGATTCAACAGGTTTAACCAAAAGCCAGTGCCGCTGCCCACTTCCAAAATGGTTTTGGCTTTTACTTGTTTGGCAAGCTCAAGCAAGGCTTGCCCGCGCTCCCAGGTTTGAGAGTTGGGATAGCGCTGATTGTATTGCGTTGCGATTTGGTCGTAATTGAGATAGTCTTTTTGCATGGCATCGATTTAGATGCCATCATGAGCCATTAACTTACAGAGACGATTTCTTTCACTCTGCCAACTTGCCCATCTGTAAGGCGCACTTTTATGCCGTGAGGATGTGTAGGCGAATTTGTGAGAATGTCTTTGACGATACCTTTGGTCAGTTTGCCAGTGCGTTGATCTTGTTTGAGAACGATCAGTACCGTGATACCGGGTTTAATATTTGCGCGGGTTTGTCCGTTGGTCATTCATGCTCCATGGCGGTCATCCACGGGCGGATCTCGTAGATGAGCAAGCCTGATTGTACAGCCGGGTCTTGGGCGGCGAAGGCGTCGATCTCTTCGTAGGTAACGTCTTTGGTGGTCACCATCATGCCGCCCATATCGGGCAAAAGAAAGGGTCCGCCGAGTTGTAGTTTACCTTGCTGGTGAAGGTTGAAATAGTGTTGCACATGCTCGCTAACCCCATCTTGCTGGCGATAGTCTACACCTTGTTGCCATTTGGGTCCGGGCATGTGGAAGACGACAAAACGAATAGGACGCGCGGGTTGATCAGACATAAGAAGCTCCTGTATTTGTTGGATGATAAACCCGCATCATACCGACCCTTTGCCGGGTGCGCACCATTCTGCCGTAGTGTTTATTTGGGCTTAACCTCATTCAGAAAGACCGTAAAGTCCAAATCTCCGGGAGAGGCGTTGAAATGGGTGAGAATGGCAGCCGCTTCACTGCGATGTTGCGAGCCATGGTTGACCACATGATACAAGCAATGCCAAAGGATGCGGTCGCGGGGTTCGCCATTATCGGCGATATATTTTTTATGGCTTTCCACATCAGCATCGGTAAGTTTGCTGAGGTAAGCTCGCATGGCTTTTTCTTCTGCCATGGCACGTTCCACAATAGACTGGACATTGGCGAACTCTTCGGGCTTGATCTCATCATTGAATTTGTCATTCTCAAACAAACCGCGCCAGCCATACTCGGCGTCGATGATGTGGACTAGGGTGGCTCGCAAATCTCCATACGGAAATTCTGCCGGGGTAAGCAGTTGTTCTGGGGAGATATGTTTCGCAGCGCCGAAGATGCGTCCGTTCGCCCAGTAGTTGTATTCGAACATAAGGTGGATGTTTTGAATGTTCATTGGCTTCTCCAGTAGGTACTTTTTCAGTATAGCACGGGGTCATCGGGGTGCTCTGCATTCCACATTGAAACAATCTGTTCTACTGTTTTCCCAATATTCTTCTTGTTGCGGATTTTCCCTTGAAAAGAACCCGTATTCAGTCCACGCTTTAATCGTCTATCCAGACGATGCGCCGCATCAAGCTCGCCCTGATAGTTGATATTCGGTAAATAAGTGCCCAGCCCTTCGAGCTTAACTCCGTGCCCTTGAAGATTGAAGTGGATGACAGCCTCTTGTAACCCGGTCAGGGCGGCGATAATGTCTGTCTTGCTCAAAGTAGAACTGGCTTCCAAAAACTCGGCAACTTCCCGCCAGCCAGCGGTCTCGCCATACTCGATTTGCGGACGGTAGTGGTTGAGTGCTTGAATTCGAGACGCCATGCAATTCCTCCTGTCTTGTTGAAGAACAAGACTTGTCTTAATCCTAATATCCTGCAAGGATATTGATTATATTGTTACAGGATATTATAAATATGCTGGCAGGATATTGTCAACTGGACAGTGGAGGTTGGGGAAACGGACAGTATGTTTTGGAAAACCAGACCTCCGAGGTTTTTAAAACCTCGGAGGTCTGGGATGCAATGTGTCTTGTCATGCTGAGGGCGCGTGTTCTCCGCGACCGAAGAGTCTCTAGGGTTATGGTAGAGATCCTTCGCCTATCGGCTCAGGATGACACCTTGTTTGTTTCATGCGCTGATATATACCATTCCAAACTTAAGTCTTTCCATGTTGGGTTCACTGATTCAATTAATGCGATCTTCTTTGAACGTAGCCAGCCTTTGATTTGCTTCTCACTTGCAAGTGCGGAATGTATATCATTTGTTTCGTCGAAATAGACGAGTCTGTCTACATTGTACTTGCTAGTAAACCCTTCAATGAGTTTATTTTTATGCTCATACACACGCCGCTCAAGATTATTGGTCATGCCTGTGTAGAGGACGCGTGATTTACTTGCCATAATATATACGTAATACTTTTTCATATAACCCTCTCTTTTGTCATCCTGAGGGAGCGTTCTTTGCGACCGAAGGATCTCTGAGATTGTTGTAGAGATGCTTCGCCTATCGGCTCAGCACGACAAATAATGATGTCATCCTGAGGGAGCGTTCTTTGCGACCGAAGGATCTCTGAGATTGTTGTAGAGATGCTTCGCCTATCGGCTCAGCACGACAAATAATGATGTCATCCTGAGGGAGCGTTCTTTGCGACCGAAGGATCTCTGAGATTATCGTAGAGATGCTTCGCCTATCGGCTCAGCATGACATTCGATGGATATTTATAAATCACTTAAGTTAGGTAAATTTGTAGTTATTTCGGGTATCTTAGATTTATCTATCGTATTTCCGCAAATAGGACATTCCCATTTCTTGTTATCAGAAGAAAACATTATTCCTGATGGCCAGTGATTTTTACATATCTCATGACCCATAACTTGAGCAGTTTTAATCTCTGCAATCTTTAATTGTCTTTCAGCAGACTCAATTGCAATATTTAAATCCTGTTTTTGTGTGCTTTCAGGAAGCATATCTTTTGCTTGTTTCAGAACAGTTAATGCTGCACCGAAAGCACTAATCGTATTTTTAATTGTTTCGATATCAAGGTTCATTTTGCTCTCCCATTTTATACGTGACAGTCACCTTCAAGGTGACTGTCACGTGGTTTGGCTAACTTAGCAACCCTCTTGCAAAGCTCAATAACGCCTGCACATCATTGAAATTGGTGAACGGACCGACGGAGATGCGCACCGCGCCGGAGGATTTGCCGTCAATGCACTTGCGAAACTCGTCAATGGACATAACATCCTTATGCTCGGGGCGGGTGAAGCAGACGTCTAACTCCACGCGGGAGATGCCAAGAGCAACTTCGCCTGCGCCGGGGTTGCAGAAGCAGCCGGTGCGGAGGGAGATATTGACTTTGTTGGCTTCACTTTCGACGAAGCGATGATCGAAAGCTTTGCCGTTCTTATCGTAGAAGTTGACGGTTACTGCGCCGCCTCTGCCTTCGGTGGAGTTGGGTCCGAACAACCGAACCAGTGGCTCGCCCGTGCTATGTTTCATGGCGGTGAGATTTTCCAGCACCCAGCCGGTAAGGGTCTTGACCCGTTCACTGATGACATCGTAGCCAATGGATTCAATATGCTTGAGCCCGATTTCAAGGGCAGGGATGTTCAGATAATCAAGCGTGCCATCTTCAAAGGCTGGTGCACCTTCGGCGAGATAGTATTTGTCGCCTTGCACCGATGCGACCGTGATCGTCCCACCGGCGAACCAGGGGCGATGAAGTTTCGCCAAGGCTGATTTTCTTGCGATGAGTGCGCCAAGCCCGGTAGGATAGCCGAATATTTTATAGAAAGAGATCGGTACGAAATCAGGCTTGACCTTGCTCAGATCCAGCTTGCTGGTGGGGACGTAGGCAGCTGCATCTAGGAGCACGTCCCAGCCGTGGGCGTGCGCTTTCTCGATCCATTCGAGCGGATGCTTGACGGAGGAGAAGTTCGATTGGGCGGGGAAAGCAAACAGGTTATGACCAGCCTTGGAAGGGCGAGACAGTTCGAGGTCGAGTTGAGAGGCGTCCACCCGCATTTCGGGCAGCATGACCGGAATGTAGGTCACCTCTGCGCCACGGGCATGTGCGAATTCGCGAATCCCATTCACAGAATTATGGTTGTCGAAGGTCAGGAGGTAACGTCCGTTCGGGAAGGGATAGCTCTCGCCGACGAGTTTGAGCGCACCGCTGGCATTGGGTGTGAAGATGGCGAGATATTCATCTGGATCGGCGTTGAAGAACTTGAGGATGTACTCGCGTGTCCCTTCGACCAGATGCGTGGCAGCCAATGAGGTAGGGTTGGAGGAATGCGGGTTGCCGAAGACATTTTCTTGCAGAAGCTGATGATGCTTCTTAACCTGCGACTCGGCATAGATGCCGCCGCCGGTGTAATCAAAATAAACATGTTCGCCTGCATCAAGGCGGGAATAATCGCTTTTGCGAAGGTCATCTATTTTTTCGGTGTGTTTGTAGGTGGGGTATTTCTGAAGGAAGGTTTCGAATTCTGTAGTCATTCGTGGGGCTCCTGAAATCTATTTAACCACACTTGGAAGTTGGGTGGGAGTTCTTCATTGGGTTTCTTTATAACCAAAGACAGGCTGTTAACCTAACCAAGGTTATATGTATAATCAGCCAAGCAAAGTTTATAAATACGCAGTTTCATCTGTCTAGAGTCTTTTTAGTGAGGTGTTTATGGCATTGGTAACTCGTAACATGAAAGTGTATTTTGCCGCAGTGGGGTTGCTGGCATTGTGGGTGGGGGCGTGGGGATATTTCGTCCCAGCCCGGGTGGATGAAGCTATTCCCTGGTTGGTGCCGCCATTGCACGCGCGTTTTCTGGGGAGTATGTATCTTTCAGGCACGGCGTTCATGATCGCCGGAATCCTTTCCCGCCGTTTTGATGAAGTGAAAACCATGGTACCTATGATCGCGATATGGACGGGCATGTTGTTCATCGTCTCGCTTTTTTATTTGGGCGAGTTCGATTACAGCCGCCCGCAGGTATGGATCTGGTTCGGGGCATATTTGGCGTATCCATTGATCGCTGTGTGGATTACATGGTCTCACCGCACTTTGAACGAACCGCATGATGGCACGCCACTCCCGGCATGGGCGAAGAATTATCTGCTTGTGCAAGGTGTGTTGGTTACCTTATTGTCTTTGTCGCTTCTATTCGCGCCCGATTTGATGGTGAGCGTCTGGCCGTGGAAAATCACTCGTTTGTTGGCACAGATCTATTCCGCGCCATTCTTGTCTTATGGATTAGGAAGTTTGATGCTTAGCCGCCGCCAAACATGGAAAGAAGCCCGCGTGGTCTTGATCGGAACGGTGGTCTTCGCCATCTTTGTGTTGATGGCATCAATCATCCATCGTGAACTTTTCTCGCTCTCCAACGCCTCTACATGGATTTGGTTTGGCGGCTTTGCAATTGCCTCTCTTATGCTGGGCGGGATGACCGTCCGTTCGTTGCGGGAGAAACCTGAATGAAAAGCCCAACTCGTTTGTATACAGCGGTGGCGGGCATTTTTCTTTTATTGCAAGGTGTATCCACGCTGACCTTTCGGCTCGTCCCCGCCTTGGATGCGGCTTTTCCGCAATTACTGGCTGTGACTCAGATGATGCCGACCCATTCCATTCTTCATATCCTCACTGGAATTCTGGCATTGATCGTTTTATTTCGCGGCGGCGAAAAAGGGAGTCTGTGGTTTTCGCTTGGCTTTGGGGCGTTTTACACCGGTTTGGCTCTATTTGGGTTTATCACCCATATGCCGACCATGTTCCACTTACAGCTTTTTGACCATCCCTTCCACTTGTTCTTGGGCGTACTGGGGTTGGCAGCTGGCGGGTTTTATCTTTATTCCAATCGAAAATAGGGATTCATATGAACACAAAGAGTTTAGCGATCGCTTTTCCATTACGTGCCTGGCTCGCAGTTGAAGTGTTGTTCGGGGTGGCGGCGGTGTTGGCAGTGGGGCTTTCTCCTGCTGATACGGCTACGAATTTCGCTTGGCCCATTCAGCCTGTGGTGATGGCGGCAGTTTTGGGCGCGTTCTACATCACATCGGCTCCTTTATTCTTATTACCTTTCCTTGCTAAACGCTGGGAGATGATCCGCGCCATGATCCTCCCTGCGGCGCTGTTTAGCACCGTGCAACTTGTTGCCACCTTTTTACATTGGGATAAATTTTCCGTTGGCACTTTTCCGTTCTATGTTTGGTTTGCTAGTTATCTTCTTCCGCCTCCAATTTTCGTCGCGGCGTACCTTTGGCATCAAAAACAGTTCGGTGCTGAAGCGCCTATCCCTGCCGAAGATCAGATCCCTGTCTGGCTGAGAACGATGTTGTTAGTGCTGGGCATTGCCTTATCCCTGATTGCATTCACCGCTTTCTTCTTCCCGAATGTCATCATCCCCATCTTCCCGTGGAAGCTAACTCCGCTGACGGCTCGTTCACTGAGCGGCTGGCTTGTGGCAGTAGGCACGCTGATGCTTTCCATTCGTCAAGGAAATAGCCGCGTCCGCTCGCGCCTTGCCACGCCCATGTTGATTCTCATCCTGCCATCTTTGCTCATGCAAATGGGGCGCTATGCCAACGAAGTCAATTGGGCAAGCCCAACCTTGTGGATCGGTTTGTTGCTTTTTGCGTTGACAGGGTTCTGTGGCTTGACCCTTGCCATCGGAAATTGGCGCGAGTCTCTGACCTAACATGCACAAATATCTCAAATTCTTTTTGCTCGAAAATCTTGATAGTGTTCGCAGGATTCGAGTTGGATCTTTCTGGGGCGTGACTCTTCTAATCACCCCGTGGACGTGGCTCAGTCCGTTCGTCTTTTTCGGGTTGCATTTCTTGCTCAATCTTTTGAACCCGCGGCTCCCACTCGACGAAAGACTGCTTCAGTCTATTTACTTTGTCATCGCCGTCGAGTTGACTACTCCGCTTCATGCCCTTGGTCATATCATCAGTGGCAAACTCGTCCATAGCGCCATGGACGAATTGCTCATCACTGCCACGCGTGATGTCAACATCTATCACGGCGACCAAAGCCAAATCCCTGGCAAAGTTCATCTCGTCCGTTCGTTGGGCGGACCGATCCTCAATATTCTGGTAGGTTTGGTTTGTATGCTTATCGCTCCAGCCATCCCCGCTGGGTTTTGGAGCGGTGTGAACACCAGTATAATCTCCACCAATCTATTCTTCGGGTTGGGCGGTCTGTTGCCTGTCCCTTCAGTGGATGGGGAGGTGATTTTGCGAGAGATTATCCATTGGATGAAGAAGAAATAAAAAAAGCCCCGCATTTGCGGGGCTTTTTTTATGCTTTTACGGGATTACTTAACTTTCCTAATCCTTCAATTTCCACATCCACCACGTCGCCATTTTTCAACTCGCCAACCCCAGCGGGTGTGCCAGTAAAGATCAAGTCACCGGGTTCGAGGGTCATGATCGAGGAAATATAGGCAACCAAGGTACCGACGTTGAACACCATATCTCGGGTCGATGCCATTTGCCGCATCTGCCCGTTGACACGACAGGTGACGACCGCATCAGACGGGTCAAAGTCCGTGTCGATCCACGGACCGAAGGAGCAGAAGGTGTCGAAGCCTTTGGCGCGCGTCCACTGACCGTCCGTTTTTTGCAGGTCGCGGGCAGTGATGTCATTGCCGATGGTGTAGCCGAAGATGTATTCCTTCGCCTGCTCGGCTGTGACGTTTTTGGCGCGTTTGCCCATTACCACCACCAACTCGCCTTCGTGTTCCACCTGCTTGGATTGGGTTGGAAGAACAATGTGTTCACCAGTGGCGATGATCGAAGACGGTGGCTTGAAAAAAAGTAATGGAATTTTTGGCACTTCATTTCCAAGCTCTTTGGCATGTTCTACGTAGTTACGCCCCACGCACACGATCTTGCTGGGTTCACATGGCGCGAGAAGTTTCAACTCCTTGAAGGGAGTCCGCGCTTCACGGCGGCGATATTCGCCAAACATGTTCCCTTGCACTTCGCCAACTTTTTCTTCAAGGATCCAGCCGTATGAGGCAGTCCCTTCCGGGGTTTTATAACGGATGATGCGCATGTTACTTCCCTTTATATTCGTTGATATTCAATCGGCTCACATCCAATAACAATTCGCTGATGGATTTTCCTAAAACCGGGTGGATCAGATCTGGAGCAATATCATTCAATGGCACAAGCACAAATCCGCGGTGATGCAGGCGTGGGTGAGGAATGACCAACGGAGGAGAATTCAGCACGAGGTCGTCATAGAATAAGATGTCAACGTCGATCACGCGTGGACCATTCTCGAAGGTAGGCTCCCGCCCGAGGACGGTTTCGAGGCGCTTTAAATGTCCAAGTAAATTTTCTGGCTCCATATATGTTTCCACCATCACCACCTGATTCAAGAATGCAGGTTGGTCTGTATATCCCCAAGGCGGAGTCTCGTATACTGGCGACTTCTTTTTCACATCCATTTGAGGCGTGAGGTTTGAGATCGCGTTTTTCAAATTCGCGAGTCGATTCCCCATGTTACTTCCAAGTGCAAGATAAACGATATGTTCCATGTGGTTCCTTAGAGAGCGTGTTCGTCGTAGTGTTCCACAATATCGGCGGCAAGCCATTCTTCAATGGTCGGGTTTTGGAAGGCGCTATCAGGAAGCCCGCGCACGAGTTCGATCATTTCCAAACGTTTTTGCTCAAAGATGCTCCGCAATTCTTCTTCACTTGTTCCTGCGTACTTTGCCACAATGCCTGCATTGTAGGCATCGGTATCTGCCGGACCTTTATACACAAAGCTTGAATCTTTCAAAGCACCTTGCACAGCATTCACACCTTCTTCCCACCATGCAAAGTTATGTGCCAACAGGTCGCCAAAGCGAGCCGCACTTTGTTTCTTCAAAAATTCTTCTTTCTTCTCTGAAGCATCGAACCGTGCAATATAAGTTCCCCATTCATGTTCAAGCGTATCGAGCGTGAGGAATTTGCTCAATGCCACCAGATGTTCGCGGGCATGATGGATGAAGATACCGTTGATGCGCCCCTGAATGCGACGATCTTCAAATGCCGCCTCATTCATAGACTTTAGGTCTGCTGCGGCTTTCTGACGCGTTTTCTCAAAGTGAGCCAAAAACTCGGCTTCATCCCAATCTTTATACTTTGCCACGGCTTCGGCATTGAAGGCATCGAAATCATATTTCTTCTTTTCAAACTCACGGTTCTCTGCAATTGCCACGATCACTGGCATCACATCTTCCCACCAGGCAAGGATATGCGCCAACATATCGCGGAAGCGCTCATACCCCTGGTTGCGCACACGCTGTACACCATCCAATTCAGGCAGACGCTTAAAGCGTTCAATATACGTTGCCCATTCAATTTCTAAAAAGTCGATCGTGCGTTGCTTATAGTTCATTGATACTCTCCAGATCATAAGGTGTCAGTTAGATTTTACTCAAACAGTTCTACGACTTCTACATTTCCTAACGCTTTCATTAGATCATTCGTTTTGAGGATAACGGCTGTATCACGCATGCCTGACCCAATGGACACTTCTTCTTCCTTTAACAGCCCCGCTTCCACCATGATGCGGGCGGGCTTCAACAACCCAAACGGACCCACCGTCCCTGGGCGATAGCCGGTGACAGATATCACTTCTTCTTCGGTTGCCATGGTAATGCGTGATTTGCCGAGTAATTTTCGCAGCAACTTCCACGAAATTTGCCCCGGTCCTGCGACAAGTACGAGCGCAAATTCTTCTTCGCTTACGCGGAAAAGAATCGTCCGCACAATTTGCGAAGGGCGCTGACCGCGGTCACTAGCGGCTTTTTCGAACGAATCCACCGGCGTTTCATGCCGAAAGACTTGGTGGGGAATATTCAATTTTTCTAAAGCAAGGCTGACGGTAGGTGTTTCCATGGCATGCATTCTAACTGAAAATAAAAACTGCGCCATAACAGCGCAGTGTAGTTCTATTGAGTTTTCTCTTTGAAATCACACAAATGCTTCACTGGGCATTGCGGACACATCGGCTTGCGGGCGTTGCATACTTCCCTTCCCAAGCGGATGATGTTCAGGTGCGCGGCGTAGTAGGTTTCTGGCGGGAAGATAGCTTCGAGATGGGGGTGTGCCTGCTCCACGGTCATCTTTTCGGGGAGCAGCCCAATGCGACCCGTCACGCGATAAACATGGGTGTCCACGGGGAAGGCGGGGCGATTTAGAGAAAAGCACAAGACGATGGCGGCAGTTTTGGGACCCACACCGTTAAATTTGGTCAGCCAGTTGCGAGCATCTTCAATGGGCATGTCCGCGAGAAATTGCAGGTTGAGTTCACCGCGTTCTTCGGTAATGGCTTTCAACACCTGCTGTATGCGCGGACCTTTTTGATTCGCCAACCCCGCCGGTTTGATGGCTTCGATCACATCTTTTTCTTTGGCATCGCGCACGGCTTCCCAAGTTGGGAATTTAGCGCGCAAGGCTTCAAAGGCGCGGTCGCGGTTCACGTCGTTGGTGTTCTGCGAAAGGATGGTCGAGACGAGTTCATCGATGGCAGGCAGGGGATTGCGCCAGATCGGTTCGCCAAAGACCTTTAGCAGAGTTTCATGAATTTGTAGGGCACGTTGTTTGAGATCGGTCATGAGATTTATAAATAAAGAAGGTTTTTTATTGCTGTTCGTGGTTGAAGTTGTTAATCAATTGTAGCGTATTCTCAATGACTTCACGATGCTTGTCGGTAATGATGTCTTTGAATAAATTCGCTGTTTCTTGGTAGAGATTCAAGGAAGCTTTACCGCGCGTTTGATAAGCAGGAACGCCCGTTTCCACATCCATACCGAAGGAGAGGCGAAAGGCACGCGTCCATGAGTGAGATTTTCCAAAGTGCTCTTCAAGGATGGCAAAGGCGCGGTTCTCGCTTTGGATCATCAAACCGGTTTGTACCAACGCTGCAAAGGATAAATTCTTGAACATGCCCCATGAAGCATACAAGACTTTTGATTCATTGCCAGTTTTCAGCCCGCCCATGATCTTGTGAGCTTCTTCAGCACAGCCGGAGAGTTGCTCATTGGCATAGACGTCTGCAAGAGGCTGGAGGGGAGCCCAGTTGAAATCCACGGCGGCTTGTTTGAGTTTGGCAAGTTCGCCGTTTTCATCCACGAGGATGTGCATGTTTCTGAGCCCTGACACAGCCCACACGGCTCGTTCGGGTATTTTCAGCGAGGATAATTCGTCCGCGATGCGAAGGTATTTAACGCTGACCAGTTTCTCGTCGAAGAGTTGAAGCGCGTAACCCTCTTTAGGCAGTTCATCCACATACAATTCCAAATCGATATCACTATACTCATCTTGCATCCCGCGTGTGTAACTGCCAGCCATACAAATACCAATAACGCCCGGTCGCTTGAACCGGGCGATAAGATTTTGAAGAAAGGTTTCGTTGAGTTGGGTCATAATTTGAATGTGGGGTACATCTTGCCGGTGACAAGCCCAGCATAGTTCTTCAAGACTTTTTCTGGGCCAAATGCAGATAGCGCCTGGATCTGTGCTTCATTCAGCGCACCAAGTTGACGGAGAATTTCCAATGCCACTGGCGGGCGGACGCGAGTATGTTCTTCGAGATTGTTATCCATGGAGTGTTTATCGCCGTCTACAACTTTGATGGCAACACCTATGCCGCGCTCATGAATAACCCCAGGCATGATTCCCATGATCTGAAAGCCTTCTGCGCCGCGTTTGGTGACGATCTTGCCCGCTGCAATTTTCATCAGCTCGGTATCGAACTCACCGAAGTTGCTAACCATTTCAGAATGAGAGGTCATAGCGGTGGTTATTTTTTTGCAGGCAATGGCGCGAGACTCGGAAAGGTCGCGTGTATCACACATGCGAGCCATGCCGAGGGTAGCATTAAATAGAGGTAGAGCAAAGTTTGGTGCGGAGCAGCCATCCACACCGAGTTGAATTTCATTCGCACCAATGTTGCACATTTCTGAAAGGGTCTTCAAAATATCTTGCTGAATGGGGTGGTCGATAGCAAGGTAGTTCTCTAGGGGAAGTCCGCGCATTTTGGCGAACGCCAGCATGGAGGTATGTTTGCCAGAACAGTTATTGAAGTTTGCCGTGGGCAGAATGTTCTGTTGAATCACCTCGCGCAGTTTCTTGGCATCGCCCGGCAAGTGCGGACCACATTGCAAATCACGTTCTTCAATGCCAACTTTTTTCTGCAAAGCAATTACAGCATCCAAGTGCATCTGCGAGGTCTCGTGAGATGCACAAGAAAGAGCCAATTCACGTGAGGTGTAATGGTAGTGTTCTACACCGCCTGCTTCAACAAACGGCAGCACTTGGAACGGCTTGGCAGAGGAGCGCAAAAAGGCGACCGTGTGAGGGTCGCCATAAGAGTGAAGCAACGTTCCATCTGCTGTGACCACTGCGATGGAGCCGAGGTGTGTGGCTTCAACCACGGGTCCACGCATCAGTTCAAGAAGAGGGAGAGATGTTTTCATTAATCTTCTAGGGTATTGCTGGGAGCATAGTTCTGACGAGCGTTATAGTGCAACAGACCGTAGCGCAAGCGCTGGGCAAATTGTTTCTGACGAGCCGCTGGAGCTTTGAACCACGTCAATAACGATGTGACCATTTTTTCCACGGCAGCAGGATTTGGTTTCTTGCTCGTGGATTTATTCAACTTGTCGTGTACATGCTTGAGGAAATCATATTGTGCTTTGATGGCACTGCTATTGACTATGCCGCCGCGGCTGCTGATGAAGGTGTAGCCTTTATAGTCTGGTTCAAGCAAGAGATTCAACCCTTCGAGCCAAGCTTTGAGGTTGGAACCGGCAAGGAAAGGCGGCTGATTTTTCATGACCATATCGCCAACAAAGAGAACCTTTTCTTCGGGCAGGTTGACCCAGATTGAACCACCGGAAGGACCGGGGCGATGTTCCAACATCACAGGGGAGCCGCCCCAGTGAAGGGTCATTTGGTCTACGAAGGAAATCTCAGGGGGAGCCCAACGCACACTGCCCAAGCCGGGAATGGATTCCCAATCGGCGCCGGTTTCTTCGCCTTGCGCTTTGAATGTGCTGGGGCGGGTACGGAAAATGTACGCGGTCTTTTCATGAGATACCACGGTGCAATCCATGGCGCGTGCGCCGAGGGTGCGGTCTGGGTGGGCATCCATGTTGATCAGTAAACGGTCGATGCCCCCGCCCAAATTCATGAGAGAGGCGCGCCAGGAGCGGGCATCTTCGGGGGAGGGAGGCGCGTCGATCTGAATTAATCCGCGCGGGGTGACGATCACGCCCAAGGTGACGCCTAAAAATTGGTCTTCGATGAAAATGTTCTTGGTGATTTCCTGCATGATGGTTCTGAAAAAAATTCCTTTCGGATCTATTGTCCTTCGTTGTTTGGTCTACCGTTTTATGGCTTATCTGGTTTATCTGGCTTGAAGGTAAGTCTACCAGTCTGGCGTTTGATCTGACCAGCAGATTTGCGTTGCGCCACGGGTAAGGTGAGCCAGAAGGTGGTTCCTTTGCCTTCTTCGCTTTCAATCCAGATATCACCGTCATGGGCATGAACCGCAAGCCGACAGAAGGCAAGCCCAACGCCCAAACCGCCTGCTTTGTTCTTTCCACGCAGGCGTGTAAACTTTTCAAAAATGCGTTCACGTTCCGCGGCAGGAATGCCGGGACCGTTATCTCGAATCCAGAACCTGACGAATAGGCCATCTTCGTTGGTCTGTGCACCAATATCAATGCGCCCGCCTGCAGGTGTGAACTTGATCGAGTTTTCCAACAGGTTGATCAACACGCGGTGGATCATATCCACGTCCACCCAGATCAATGGCAAAACGCTTAATGCGCGATTGGTAAGCACATGTTGGCGTGCTGTGACGGAAGGTTCCACATCGCGAATGGCTTCCCGAACCAGGGCAACCGGGTCAATGGAGTTCTGGTCCACGATGCGTTGACCCGCTTCAAGGCGATTGATATCCAACAATGAATTGACCAAGCGCTGAATACGCCCGGTGGAATTCTTGGCGATGTTAAGCATAGAGCTTAACGTTTCATCTTCCGGCATGAGCGTGCTCATCATTTCGAGACTCGAAACAATGTTGCCAAGTGGCGAGCGCAGATCATGGAAGATCATCGAGGTCATATCATCCCGCAGGGCATCCAAGTCTTTGCGTGCGGTGATATCTCTCAAGATCCACTGTATCGAATCTGTATCATCGAACTCTACCCGGCGTGCATACACTTCCACGGGCAATCTGCCACCATCTTGACGCAGCATCCCAGATTCATATGAGCAAGAGGCGCCTGTTTTGATCGTTTCAAAACTCAGCCCCACTTTGCCCCAATTCACTTCGTGGAGTAGGTCAATGCTCATGGTATGAAGTTGATCGGTTGTATATCCACTCAGCGCCACAGCCTGACGGTTCGCTTCCAGCACTTTCCCTTCCCAATCTGTAATGAGGATCGGGTCAATACTGTCTTCGAATAATTCGCGATAATGCTTGTGCGCATTTTGAAGCTGTTCGAATAACTTTGAATTATCAATGGTTGTCCCGGCAAGGTTTCCCAAACCGGTCATCACCACCAACGCATCCGGGTCAAATGCACCAGAGATAGGGTTGACCGCCTCCAAAATGCCGATGACTTTGCCATGCAATTGGATCGGAGCGATGGCAAGAGCCCGCATCTCGACTCCGTTCAGCCTGTCTTCTTCCACCAGAGTTGGGTCATATTTGACGGTGGGCAGCACCACCCCACGCCCAGCTTGAATCACTTTTCCAACCAAGCCTTTTCCGGCTGGCACACGCAACCCCGGAATATGCCCAGAGTTATTTCCAGCCGCGGCTTGGAATACAAGATCATTGTTATGCGAGTCAATCAGCCCCAGCGCAACCGTTTCCACTTGCAAGGCTTGCATGGTCTGATTCAAGATGCGGCGTAATACATCCTGCATTTCCAGCGAAGAATTGATCGTCGCAGCGCCTTCTGCCAACGCCGTCATAACTCGCGCCGTGCGTTGGGTTTCGGTATACAAGCGGGCATTCAATACTGCAATGCTCGCCTGATCGGAGATCGCTTGGACTAATTCAAGATGTTGTTCATTAAAAGCGTTGGGAACAGGGTGAACCAGCGTCAACACACCTACAAAGCGTTCGCGCGCCAGAAGCGGCACACAGATCGCAGACTTGGCTCCACTTTTTTCGGCGGCATCATCGGCGCGGCGCAGCCAACGTTCATCCTTGCTGGTATCTGGCACAAGGGCTGGTTTCCGATTTTGAACGACCCAACCTGCCAACCCCCGCTCAACCGTTTCTCGAAGCTGCTGTGTTGTATGGTCATGGAATTGTTTTCCATATACAATGGTGGCATCTACAGGCTTGCCAAGGTCATCCATCACCACGATACTGCCACGCTCACCACCCACGTACTGGATGCAAGCGTACAGAACCCGTTGCAACACCGTGCGGAGATCCAGCGCGGTGGCAACCTCACGGCTGACCTTTACTAATAATTCGAGGAGGGCACGATTAGGATCTTCAGTCATTCTTATCCCGGCTTAAGTATAGCCCCTTTGGTACAATTAATCCATGCCTCTAGACGTATATAGGATAAATGCACTATGCTTCGATGTAGATGGCACCTTAAGCGATACAGATGACTTGTATGTTCAAAAGGTGTCGAAATTGTTCCCCCGTTTTCTTTTTAAGGACCCAGAACATGCCGCACGTCGTTTCGTGATGTGGATCGAAGCTCCTGGCAATGCCTTGCTTGGTCTTGCCGATACGCTTCATCTGGATGATGAAATGGTGGCTGTGATCAATTGGCTGAGCCGTCACCGTAAACAATCTGATAAAAAGTTTCTACTCGTCCCCGGCGTGGATGAGATGCTCAAACAGTTACATGGACGCTATCCCATGGCGGTAGTCAGCGCCCGAGATGAAAAAGGGACCATGCGCTTTCTTGAACAATATGACCTTGTGAAATATTTCGATGCGGTCATTACTGGGCTCTCAGCTGTTCATACCAAGCCTTATCCTGATCCCATCCTGCTTGCGGCGCAGAAGATGAACGTCTCGCCGGAAAATTGTCTCATGATCGGGGATACTACGGTCGATATCCGTGCGGGCAAATCGGCTGGAGCACAAACCCTTGGCGTACTCTGTGGCTTTGGCGAAGAACCTGAATTAAGGCATTTTGGGGCAGATGAGGTTGTGGAAGATACGACAAAGTTGTTACAAATTCTAAAATAAAAAGAAAGGGCTGGGTATTCCCAGCCCTTTCTTTTTATTTCTTTATCACTCTTGGCGCAAAGAAGAACAGTGCCAACAGAATTGCTCCGCCCGCAAAGAACGGAACTGGCGCACCAAACCACTGGAATAATGCACCATAAAACAAAGGGGCAATCGCATTTGCCGCGCTATATGCCGCAGCTGAGAGCCCGAGCATTCCGCCTACTTCACTCTTATCCGAATCTTTTGTGATCAAGCTGTTGATGGCTGGCTGGAGCGTCCCACCGCCCAAGGCTGCCGGGATGCTGGCGACCATCAACCAAATGATGCCGAACCAACCGCGAGCTGCTTCATCTGGCAGACTCACATTGATGCTTTGAATAGAAACGCGGAACTCACCCTGCCCGGCGAGGCTTTCGAGTACACGCGCCTTGTCGTACCAGGGCACAGGCATAGCCGGAGTCAGAGCCGTGCCGATCAAGCCAATGGCGAGTGCGCCAATACCCATCAATGCCAGCCAACGGTCACCTTTTTTCTTGGACCATCTGCCAATCAGTCCGCCTTGAATGACGATGATTAGAATACCTGCCAGCATGAACAAACCAGAGGTATCGCGTGCATCCATGCCGAGGCGATTAAGGGTAAAGAGCGAGAAGAGTTGTTCGTATCCACCAAAAGCGATTTGATAGAAGAACATCACGATCACAAGGAACATGATGGTGGGGCGGTGTTGCATGGCTTCGCGGAGCGCTCCAACAGAGAATGGACGGCGCTTGCGCGAAGCTTCGGGGTCGGCAGCATCGGCGACGGTTTCTTTGAACCAAAAAGCGGTGAGTAGTATGGAAGTTAACGAAAACAGTGCGGCAGTCCATGCCACATATTGGTAATTTTGCCCCGAGGATGCCAGAACGATAAAAGCGAGAATGGGTCCGAGTACAAAACCAACACCAAACGCCGCACCAACCAAACCAAGCCCTTGTGTGCGTGTCTTTTCGTTGGTGCTGTCTGCAATCGCCGCTTGAGCGGTGGAGATGTTCGCCCCGGAGAGACCATCAATGATGCGGGAGATGAACAGAACCACCATGCTATTGGCAAAGCCTAGCATGATAAAACCGATCAACGTACCGATTTGACTGGCAATGAGAACCGGTTTACGACCAAAGCGGTCGGATAGACGACCTAAAATCGGCGCGCCGAGGAACTGCATCAGCGGGTAGGTGGCTTGCAGAATGCCGACCACGATCGGTTCCGCACCGAAGCGGGCAGCGTACAATGGCAAAAGTGGAATGATGATAGAAAGCCCCATCAAGTCTACAAGCACAATGACGAGAATCGGTAGGATGCGTTTGAAGTCGAGTTTATCTTCGGGGGGAGTCTGTGTTGCTTCAGTCATGGACAATCCTTGAATTTGATTTAATGACAGACCCTAAAGAGAAACTTTAGGGTCTGTTGATTTTATTACGCTACGATGGTTTCGTCTTCCTTCTTTTTGAATTGGCTCATGTACAGTTCGTGATAGAAACCAAACTTCGCCAGCAGTTCTTTGTGCGTGCCTTGTTCTACGATGTCACCGTGATTCATAACAAGGATCAAGTCTGCATCGCGGATGGTGGAGAGGCGATGAGCGATCACGAACGAGGTACGGTTCTTCATTAAGTTGGTCATCGCACGTTGAATGAGAACTTCGGTGCGTGTATCCACTGAGCTAGTCGCTTCATCGAGGATGAGGATCTTCGGGTCGGCTAGGAAGGCGCGCGCGATGGTCAGTAACTGCATCTGCCCTTGAGAGATGTTCGAAGTCTCTTCATTCAAGACCATGTTGTAACCATCCGGCAGGGTGTGGACGAAATGATCCACATGCGCCATTTGCGCGGCAGCGATCACTTCTTCATCTGTAGCTTCGGGGCGCCCATAGCGGATGTTTTCCATAATGGAGCCATTGTAGAGCCAGGTATCTTGCAGCACCATGCCGAACATCTTGCGCAGGTCTTTGCGGGTAAAGTCGCGGATGTCTTGACCGTCGATCAGGATCTTGCCGCTGTCCACGTCATAGAAGCGCATCAGCAGCTTGACCATGGTGGTCTTTCCGGCTCCGGTCGGACCGACAATTGCGATCTTATACCCGGGCTTTGCCTCCGCTGAGAAATTGTTGATGACCGGTTTCGCTGGGTCATAGCCGAAGTGGACATCTTTGAACTCAACGTGACCTTGCACGCTTTCGAGTTTGATGGGGGAGGTCGTTTCTTCCACTTCTTCTTTTTCATCAAGGAACTCAAAGACGCGTTCTGCGGCGGCAGCAGTTTGCTGTAACACGTTCGAGATGTTCGCCAGCTGGGTGATGGGCTGGGTGAACGAACGCATATACTGAATGAAGGCTTGGATGTCACCGACGGTAATGGTGTTGCGAATGGCGAGATACCCGCCGAGGATGGCAACTGCCACATAGCCGAGGTTACCAATGAACATCATGATCGGCATCATCAAGCCCGAGAGGAATTGAGATTTCCAAGCCGAGTCGTACAGCGTGTTGTTCGACTGGTCGAACTTGTGGATGCTTTCGGCTTCACCGTTGAACGCTTTCATCACGATGTGACCGCTGTACATTTCTTCCACATGTCCGTTCACATGACCAAGATATTCCTGTTGTTGAGTGAAGAACTTTTGTGACTGTCTGACGATCAGCATCACAGTCACCATCGAGAGCGGAATGACCACGATGGCAACCAGAGTCATCTGCCAACTGATGGAAAGCATCATGACCAGCACACCGACCACCGTCACCAGCGAAGTGATGATCTGGGTCAGGCTTTGGCTGAGGGTTTGGTTGAGCGTATCCACATCGTTGGTGATGCGGGAGAGCACTTCGCCGTGAGTGGTGCCGTCGAAGTAGCGCAACGGCATGCGGTTCATCTTCTCTGAGAGGTCGCGGCGGAAGCGGTAGGCAATATCGGTCGAGACGTTTGCCATGATCCAGCCTTGGATGTAGGCAAAAAGCGCAGAGACGAGATACAAGCCCAATGTTATGAGAGCGATGCGACCGATGTAGACGAAGTCAATTTCGCCCGTACCGTTCAGTTCCGCCATCACGCCTTCGAAAAGTTTGGTGGTGGCGTTGCCGAGGATCTTCGGACCGGCAATGCTGGCGGCGGTGGAGAATATCGCAAAGACGAAGACGACGATAATCAGACCGCGATACTCACCCAGATATTCGATGAGCTTCTTCATCGTGCCTTTGAAGTCGCGGGCTTTGGCGGTGGGCGCGCCCATCATGGGTCCGCCCATGGGTCCACCCATGCGTGGACCTTGCTGTTGTTGACCAGGACGTTGCATCATCATGCTAATTCCTCCATGTTCAACTGTGAGAGGGCGATCTCTTTGTAGGTTTCACAGGTTTCCATAAGTTCGTTATGTGTTCCTTTGCCAACGATCTTGCCGTCATCGAGCACAATGATCTGTTCGGCATTCTTGATGGTTGAGACACGCTGAGTAACGATCAGCAGCGTGCTGTCTTTTGATTTTTCCTTGAAGGCGCGGCGCAAAGCCGAGTCGGTTTTGAAGTCGAGCGCCGAGAAGCTGTCGTCGAGAATATAGATCGGCGGTTTCTTGACAATGGCACGGGCAATGGAGAGGCGCTGTTTCTGCCCGCCAGAGACGTTCGTGCCGCCCTGGGCGATCTCGGTTGCCATGCCTTCAGGCTTTTCGTTCACGAACTCTTTTGCTTGCGCAATTTCAATGGCAGAGTCGAGCATGTCTTTTGTGGCGTTCTTATCGGCATACAGCATATTGCTTTCAATAGTGCCCGAGAACAGCGCAGACTTTTGCGGCACATAGCCGATCTTTTCGCGCAGATCGTGCTGGGTCACATCGCGGATGTCGACGCCGTCGATGAAGATGGAGCCATCCGAAACTTCGTAGAAGCGTGGAATGAGGTTGACGATGGTGGACTTTCCGGCTCCGGTCGACCCGATAAAGGCAGTGGTCTGCCCGGGCTTTGCCACAAAGCTGATGTTTTGTATCGCGTCAATGTCACCACCCGGGTAGCGGAATGAGACATTGCGGAATTCAACCTCGCCTCTGAAGGGTTCGGGGAATTTCTGAGCTGTTTTTGAGTCGTGAATGTGAGGCTCGGTGCTCAGTACTTCGTAAATGCGGTCTGCAGAAACAGAAGCGCGCGGGATCATAATGAACATCATTGAGAGCATCAGGAAGGACATCACGATCTGCATTGAATACTGCATGAATGCCATCATGTCACCGACTTGCATGTTCGAAGCGGCAACTTCATGCGCACCGAACCAGATCACGCCCAAAAGCATCACGTTCATGATGAGCATCATCAACGGCATCATCACCACCATCACGCGGTTGATGAATAAGCTGACGGAGGTCAGGTCTTTGTTGGCAACGTCGAAACGTTTCTCTTCGAAGTTTTCCATCGTAAAGGCGCGGACGACCATCATACCGGTCAGGTTCTCGCGCGCCACAAGGTTGATACGGTCGGTCAGTTTTTGAATGATCTTGAACTTGGGCAGCGAGAGCGAGAAGACGACAGCGATGAGGCTGATTAGCATCAGCACAGCCACACCGATGATCCACGCCAGCGGGGATTCGTTGCTGATCACTTTGATGATGCCGCCCACACCCATCAGCGGAGCGTAGAACATCATGCGGATCATCAACATGCTGACCATTTGGATCTGGGTCACATCATTGGTGGTGCGGGTGATGAGGGAAGCCGTCGAAAACTTATCGAACTCGGTGCTGGAGAAACTTTCGACATGCTGGAATACATCACGGCGAATGTCACGCGCCATGCCTGCGGCGATCTTGGCAGATAAAAAGCCCACAATAATGGTTGCTATGCCAGAGAGCAGGGTCAGACCGATCATCCATGCACCCGCGGTAAGGATGTAGTTGTTCTGGATCTGCTCCGTATCCATGCCGAGGGCTTTGTATTCATCGCGGACAACGTTCACCCCAGCCTGCACGATCATGGTGTCGCCAAGCGCTGAAAACTTTTCATCCACTGAATCAGTGATCTTGGAAAGTTGTTCAGCGGGTAGTTTCCCTAAAATTGTGAACACATCCATACCGGGGGGCAATTGGCTGGGATCAAACCCGCCGAAGGCTCCGCTCATTTGGGCGGCGGCTTCCGGGTCTTCCAGTGCCTTCTCGATCCCCGAAACGGTCAACAAGGCTTTTGCCATGGCAGGGTTGAGGCGGTCGATCTCGGTCTGTGCGATATCGTTCATGACATAGACCGGCTCGTCAGCGAGAGCAGGATACTTTTCGAGGTAGGTCTCGTAATCGGCGGAAGAATCATCTATCAGCGTGTAAGAGGCGAGGATGTCTTCCTTATCCTGTGCGTTCAAAAAGATGACGACCTTATTCATCTCACTGGCACGAATGGCTTCTGGCATGGCATCTTCCACGCCGCCTTGTTGAATACCGGTGTTGACAATGCGCGAAAGATAATCGGGCAGGGCAAGGTCGAGGTTAGCTTGCGCAAAGATCAAAGCGATCGCAAACAATAACATCCACCGATAAGGCTTTACAAATTTCATTAACTTCATCATACGGAATAAAACTCCTTAATATCGAAATATCACGATATGTTTAACAAAAGAATGTGTAGAAAATTTGTAGAAGGAAGAGAGACTTTATGCAGTTTCGTCGAGTTGATGTGCCGCCTCAGTCAGGACCTGGAGCGCATCCACCACTTTGGCTTTATCATCCGCTGAAAGTTTGGATGTCAAACCATCCATCCAACGATAGCGTTCTGAGATGCCAGTTTCAATGAGCTTCTTGCCGTTGGGGGAGAGCTGAATCAACTTGGCGCGGCGGTCGCTGGGGTCTTCGGCACGTTCCATAAATCCCGCCTGAACGAGCTTATCCACCAATTGGCTGGCAGCCGCTGCAGAAACACCGAACTGCTCGCTCACTTCAGACATCCCGATTCTGCCTTTATAGTGGAGCTGCATCAGGATACTGAACTGAGGCATGGTCAAACCGGTGGATTTGACGAAGTGGTGCCATCCGCGCATGGAGTGGTGCATGAAAATATCCACCCATTGGCGCAGAGATTGTGAGAATTGGACTGAGTCACTCATAGTTAAGCCTTCTTTTTAGTTAAGCGGGCTTAACTTTATGCATTAGTTAAGTTTTGGTCAAGGGGTGAGAGGTTAGAGAATTGTTAGAATTCATACTTCCCCGGCTTATCGATTTAATGGAACAGTTTTCGTTGAACTTACTCTGATAAGTTATGCTTCTTTTCAGACATCACGAGTAAGAACAAATCCACTACCTGTGGGTCGAAATGAGTTCCTGATTGCGAGCGAATGTATTCAAGGACTTTATCTAGCGGCCAACCTTTACGATAAATGCGATCGGAGCGTAGAGCATCCCAAACATCGACAACGGCAAAGAGACGTGCCGCGAGTGGAATCTCGTCACCTTTTAGTCCGCGTGGGTAGCCGGTGCCGTCCCATTTTTCGTGATGGCAATAGGGAATGTCTAATGCTGGGCGCAGATATTCAATGGGAAATAACATTTCATACGCAAACATAGGATGTTTGTGCATCATTGCCCATTCCTTGCTATCAAGAGGTCCGTCTTTAAGCAGGATTGCATCTGGAATACCCATTTTGCCAATATCATGCAAGAGTGCTCCATGCTTAACATGCAAAATCTCATCCTCTGTCATACCTGCCCGCTTTGCAAGGGTCATGGTCATTTCAGTTACTCGCGTTGTATGTTCTTTTGTTTCTCGATCTCGCAAGTCTAGGGCATGAGACCAACCCTCAATAGTTCGATTGTATGCAAGTGCTAGCTCGAAGTTTGAACGTTGCAGGTCTTCAAACGATTTCATGCTTTCAATTGCCATGGCAGCCTGCCCGGCAAGAGTCTCCAGAAAATCATGCCATTCCTCATCTGGGTGAATCTCTGAACGGTTGCCTAAGAATAGTAAGCCTGTAATATTGCCTTTGGCGATCAGTGGTACGGCATAACAGGTATGAAGTTTTTCAATCTGTGCCCACTTATCTGTTTGTGGAAAGGCATTTGCCGGGTCGGGAAACACCAAAGTCCGGCGTTCCAATGCGGCACGTCCGATCAAGGTATCTCCGAGATGGATCTGCGCCTTGGCGAGGTCGTGAGTCTGAGCGCCAATGACCAGTGCAGTTTCCAGTGTCAGTAAAGGAGCATTAAAGAGCAGGATCGAGATCAAGTCTACGTCTAGTTGCCGTTTTGCTTGCTCTGCGATTGTTCTTAATCCTACCCGTAGGTCTGTTGTGCCCAGGATGGCAATATCATTATCACGAAGCGCCTGTAAACGAAAAAGCTGCTGTTCTATTTTCTTCTTTGCAGCCTCAAGTTCGGCAGTGCGCTGCTCAACGCGTTTATCCAATTCGGCGTTGGCATAGGAAAGGGCTCCCTGTAAGAGACTCAATTCGTTTCGCTTCTGAAGCAAATTTTGCTCCGACAGAGCAAAGCGAGTCACATCTTCGAATACCACCAAAAGCCCCAACTCAGGTTGACCGGGGTCAAAAGGTAAAACATGAAATGTTAGATAATGCAATGAGCCGTCTGACCGGTAACGGTTTATCCGTTCGATTTTGAATGAAGGTGATTTTTTAGAAAGAATGGCTTTGAGTGCACCCTCTGCTCCAACGAATTCTTTGAATGGTTCAGTCAGTGGAATGCCTGTTTCGATTTGACTGGTTCCGTCAAACATGATCGATATGTTCGGTGACTTCTCTATAATGGAGAGATTTGCATCAACACACACATATACTAATTGATACCATTCACTGGCGATCTGTGCCAAACGCGCCGATAACTTTTCAGGTGATATATGTTGAATCATTGGTTACATACCTTCTTCAAGAGTATCTGCCAGATGACTGAACGCGTCTTCCACCTGTTCGCCTGTTTTTGCGCTTGTTAGGAAAAAGTTCCTTTCACCCAGTCCTGATAGAACATTAAGCAAGTCCATATCAGTGATATCTCGTTTATGGATCAGGTCTGCTTTGTTACACACAAACACGAGTTGAATGCCCGGGTTTATTTGTCGGATCTGGCGCGCATAATTTTCAAAGGCGATCAGTGTATCGCGGCGGGTTAGGTCACAAACGATTAAAGCGCCTGCAGCTCCCTGCATATAGGATGTCCCTGAAGACTCGAATCCATTACTGCCAGCCACATCCCAGATCAATAAATTTAATTCTCCATAAGACCTTTTGAGTGTTTTGCGCGATATTTTCACACCCATTGTGCTTAGATACTTATCGTCAAAGCGCCCTTCGACAAAGCGCTGTACAAGGCTGGTCTTACCTACGCCGAAATCGCCCAGTAAACATATCTTTTTTTGAATAGTAGTCATCTTATTGTCCGATCATGGATTGGCAGTCAGAGTAATTTGCCCAGCTGGTACAGTGGCTATTACAGTGATCCAGCGTGCAGGTACCCAGCCGCGATGGTAGCCTGTTTCATCGGTCCATTCCACTTCTACCCAGGTATCATAAACTGACAATACTTTTACAGGCCTGCTGATAAACAACACTTCCACACGCGAGTCAATAAAATCTGGGAGTTGCCGAATCCATACATTTCCTGAAGCGAAGGCTTCATAAGGGGTTGGTGTTGCGGTTGGCGTTGACGTGCTTGTCGGGCTGGCTGTCACTGTAGGGGTGAATGTTTGTGTTGGAGTGGAGGTAGGAGTAAATGTCGGTGTTGATGTAGCAGTTGCCGTGGGCGTTGATGTGGCGGTCGCTGTTGCGGTGGGGCTGGGGAACGCGACCGGATATAAGGCAATGGTGAATTGAATGTAAAAGCACATCACCGCAGTCACAAGAATAGCGACTATTACCCCTATCCCCCAACCTATTTTTGCATTGCGGGTCATCTTGGTCGGCCAAAGCTGACTTCCCGTAGTCTCCATTACCAAACGTGCGATCTTTGGCTGTAAATTAGGAAGAGTGGTTGGATCGCCATTATATTGTGCCAGCGATCTTTCATACTTTACATGTAACTCCGATACGAACATGTGCAGTTTAGCGCGGAATCCCTCCGGTTCAGTGCCGGTGGTGACTACTGCTAGGTAGGCTGCCCGTCCGCTTTGAATGATGATGCGCTCGTCACCATATTGCACTTCATCCAGTTCTTTGTTCTCATCGCCATGACCGAACGAATCACGCACAAAATCGCGAATGGCGGTAAGCATGCCACTGATCAGATCCGAATCGGCAACTTCTGTACTACCAGGATGGCTATGTGCGAGCAATAGCCCGGAGCCATGTTGAATAAGAAATATCTCGCGGATGGAAAACGGCAGAGAGTCACGCAAAGCCAGTTGAGCAGGAGAAACGCCCCGCAGCCGTGCCATGGTTGTGCGTACCATGCCTTGTGGACCAAAGGATGCCTTCAATCGCGCATCAATATTGCGTTGGAATTCTTTTGCAAACTCGCCGACTGCCCGTTGTACACTTTCACCAATAACGGGATACAAAGCCTCGACCATGTCCTTGCGCGAATCACGGATTTGTACCCGTATCGCTTCTCCCATGATCGGACCCAGCGCCTCAGCCATCTCGTCTCGTGAGTCGCGAATCGTGCGGCTGATCATATCCCCCAATACCGGTGTGACGCGCGCGATTAGCCCTTCTGAGTCGGCTTGAGCTCTGCGGCGCAGTATCTCAATTTCGGTATGCAGGTCTCGTGAACGCGCATCCGCTTCACGAGCGACACGTTGCAAGCGGTCAAGCTCTGCCAACAGTTCGTCTAACTGTTGGCGGAGGCTTTCATCATCAGATTGGGATTGATTTTTGGAGGCTTCGATCTGCCGTTCAATATCACGTAGACGCTCAAATACTTCTGAGAGTAGGATTGAACGTATGGAAATTAACGGATTAAGAGAATCGTCTTCGGGTCTTTCAGATGATGGGGTGTCTGGTTGAAGAGGATTCATGAAATTTCTTAAATCGAAAAAGCTGTAGGTGTCCTAGTAAGCCGTCACCTGATAGGTTGAAAATAATAAACAAGGTATTGCACATGCAATGGAAGGGGATCAGGAATTATCAATTTCCTGTCGTAAACGTAGCCCCAATTCCATGAGCATTTGACCTAGGTCTTGGCGAGAGGTTTTTTTATTTTCTAAAGAGGCTGCTATGGAAAGAAGCTCTTGCCTTAAGCCATCATCACGCTGACGGGCTTCTGTTTGCAGGGTGCGTGTCCGCTCCATGTGTTCAGCGTTTTGCTTATCCAAACGATCGCTGAGTTCCTTATGAGTTTCGCGGAGCTGGCGCAGGAGATCAGCAGCAAGTTTTTCCAGATTATCGCTTAATTGTTTTTGACCAGCGCTTAATTGAGCAGATTGTTCTGCAAATTGTTTTTCCAACTTCTCAGTGAGCTCTTTTTGCGAGGTGCGCAGTTGGGCAGATTGATCCATACCTTGCTTATCGATCTTTTCATTAAGATCGCGGCGAGTTTCTGTAAATTGTGTGCTAGTGGATTCGGAGAGCGCCCCGACTTGGTCTTGCAATAGGTTGGTCATTTCCTGGCGTAGAGACCGAAGCCCAGACTCCAGATCGCTCAACCTTTTTTCAAGGGTGCGAGATTGTGAGCCAAACAAAATATCGCGCAAGCGCCCCAGTTCGTCGGCTGTTGGTTCTGCTGTATCCGCTTTTACTTCAATACCAGCAAGTGTAGGCGTCGCCGCAGCGGATTGCGTTTCGGTTTCTACGGAAGAATTTGATTTGCCCATTTTGTTTGCTTCCTTTCGAAAATTTATCAAATTATACACTTCTTCAAAATGACCGGCGACTGCAAATTAGAAATGGATTTATTAGTGCCCACCCAAGCCTTGTTGATATAAAAAACTCACCGGCGAACCCTAGGTTTACGGTGAGAAATATGTTTTCGATAGATTAATTAAAACGATGAGGTCGTCCCTCTGAAGGACGACCTCACCAACTCTCTCCTACCAATAAAATACCTGTAAAACACCAATAAAGTACCAATAAAGATATTTGTATTCTACATGCTACCAAGGCTTTATGCAATTAGCCAAAGGTACTAGGGCGGTATAATCCCGCCCACATAGGAGCTAAATTTGCAATCAATTATCTTGGGACTTCTTTCTGCACTTAGCTGGGGAGCGGGTGATTTTACCGGCGGGCTTGCCGCCCGTAAGGTAGGAGCTTATCGATCTGTATTCTACGCCGAAGTGATTGGCGTTATTTTTTTATTTATTGTTATATTGGTGTCTAATGAACCTATTCCAGATACACGTGCGCAGGTTTTTGCGATTTTAGCAGGCGCATTTGGCACACTTGGGCTCATGCTTCTTTATCATTCCATGACCCTTGGTTTGATGAGCATTGCAGCCCCGGTCTCCGCTTTGCTGGCTGCTGTTCTCCCCGTATTGGTCGGGGTTTTCACTGAAGGCTTGCCAGATCTTCTAACCGTGATCGGATTTGGCTTCGCCTTGCTCGCGGTCTGGTTGGTCTCCCAAAGTGAAGGAGGCGTGAAAGATATCCTCTCGCATCTTTCGGACTTGAAACTGCCTCTCCTCGCAGGCATTGGATTTGGCTTTTACTTTGTCCTCATGCACCAAGCCACCCGTGATGGCGGTGCGATTTGGCATATGGTCTTCTCTCGCTTAGGTGGAATGTTACTCATTATTAGTTACTTACTTGTCACTCGCTCTTCATGGAAAATAGACCTATATGCCATACCAGTCATTTCCTTGAACGGTATTCTCGACCTTGGCGGAAATTTCTTCTTTATCCTTGCCGGGCAAGCCGGGCGTTTGGACGTGGCATCTGTTTTGAGCTCACTATTTCCTGGTGCAACGGTGCTCCTTGCATGGATCTTCCTAAAAGAACGCCTCAACCGCAATCAATGGATCGGGGTCGTCTGCGCATTGATTGCAATTGTCTTGATGACTATTTGATGCCCACGATGGGGGATAGCCTCTCAAAATGAAATCAATAGAATAGTCTCTACTTATTCTTAATGTTAGAGAGGTTTTATGAGTTCTATATCTGAACATAATCAAGCATTACAACAAACCCGCTACTTTACCGCCGAAGACCTTGACGCGAACCGTAAGGGACAATACTCCCAAGCGCAAGTAGACCGGGCGAAAGAATCGCGTGAATATATCCAGCAGAATCATGGAAAACATCAAAACAAAGGCTGGCTAATTTCATTGATCTTCGGCAGCTTTTTGTGTTTCTTTGCCGTTATTCTGTATTTTCTCGGCATTATTGATATGCTCCAAAACACGCTAGGCAACCTCTTTTTGCCAGTGATGGCAGGAGCATGCCTTTTGGGCGCTTTGTTCGTGTTTGTCATTGTGCCACGCTCATATCAATCCTCAGTGGATATGTACAAGTCTATGGGTACACCGCTGGAAGAGAAACCACTTGGTCAAATTCAAATGATCGAAGCGCGGGCAGATACCTATGAGTCCAGAATGGGCGTTAATCAGCGCGGACACCGTTCATCGCATCAGGTCTCATACGTCCTGAAAATGGACAGCATCACATTTAATGTCACTGATACGCTAATGAATACGATTGAGAAAAAACGCCTCTATCGAGTGTACTGTGTCAATAACGGCGGATATTGGCAGCTTCTCAGCATGGAGACCTTGGAATAATCTATCGTCTACAGAATCTGTGGTACACTCACGCCCGCTGTATTTCTGGGAACTTGTTTTGATTACTCTAAGTAAGTAGCCCGCGGAAACTTCCCGGGCTTTTTTGTTGGGCGGGTTCTGCCTGAAAAGGCAAACCTTGTTGAGCAGGAAGAAGTTAAAGAGAGTTGTCAAAACATCCCTACATAATCGTAGGGGCGGGGTTTCCCCGCCCAAACAAAAAAGGATAAATGATGACAACCGATTTTTCTTCTCTCAACCTGCGTGATGAGATCATGCAGGCAATCTCTGAACTTGGCTATTCTGAGCCAACCCCCATTCAAGCCGGCATGATTCCCCTCATGCTCACCGGCGTGGATGTGGTCGGTCAGGCTCAAACCGGCACAGGCAAAACTGCTGCCTTTGCCCTCCCCATTCTCAACAACTTTGCACGCCAAAAAAATCCACAAGCCTTGGTGCTTGCCCCAACTCGCGAACTTGCTTTACAAGTCGCTGACTCAATGAATGAGTATGGCAAACACTTGCATGTGCGTGTGCTCGCCGTCTATGGCGGTCAACCGTATGGTCCGCAGATCAGCAGCCTGCAACGCGGCGTGGATATCGTCGTCGGTACGCCGGGTCGTTTGAACGATTTGCTTGAGCGGAAGGTCCTCTTCTTAAACGGAATCAAGACCGTCGTCCTCGATGAGGCGGATGAAATGCTCAACATGGGCTTCGTTGAAGAAGTCGAAAAGATTCTGGCGGAGACTCCTGCGGAACGTCAGACCGCGCTCTTCAGCGCTACCATGCCTGCACGTATTCGTAAATTAGCAGATCGCTTCATGCGGGACCCGCAAACGGTTGCCGTTAAACGAAGCACTCTCACCGCTGCAGCCATTGAACAGCGCTATTATCTTGTGCATGAAAGTCACAAGACCAATGCGCTCACCCGCCTCTTTGAAATTGAACCCATCCATAGCGCGCTTATTTTCGCCCGCACCCGCGCCGAAACCAGCAACCTCGCCAATGAACTCGTCATTCGCGGTATCCCCGCCGAAGCCATTCATGGTGACTTGGATCAGCAAGCTCGCGAACGTGTGTTGGGACGTTTCCGCAACAATCAGTTGAAGGTGCTTGTCGCTACGGATGTTGCTGCACGTGGTTTGGACATCGACGACATTTCACATGTCTTCAATTATCACTTACCCGATGACGCTGAAGTGTATGTTCATCGTATTGGTCGCACCGGGCGTGCTGGGAAAACAGGGGTTGCCATTACCTTGCTTTCTCCCAAAGAGAAGCGCCGTATGCGTGAAGTGGAAGCTCTTACCAAACAACCAGTCACCAAGATGGAATTGCCCACGCCTGAAGAGATCAACAAACACCGCGAAGCTCAGGTGGTTGAGAAGCTCAAAGTTTGGCTCGGGCGCGGACGTTACAAACGCGAACTTGAAATGGTGCAAGAGTTGATTGATGCGGGGCACGATGTAATGAACATCGCTGCGGCGGCTATCAAAATCTCACGCGGCGATGAAAAGCAACGCCCGATTGCAGAAGTGGCACAAGTCACTGAAGAACGCCGAGACCGTGATTTTGGGCGCGGTGGACGAGGTCAGCGTGAGGCGGCATTTAATCGACACGGTGATAAAGCTCGTGTGAAGGGCAGCCGTGCGCATGAAGAAGGTATGGTGCGTTGTAAGATCAATAAAGGCAAGGCGCATAATATCCGCCCGAACGACATTGTAGGACAGATCGCTTTCCACGCGAATATTCCCGGCAACATCATCGGCAAGATCCGCATTGAAGAAAAGATGTCTTTTGTCGATATCCCCGAAGATGTGGTCGAACAAGTGCTGAAGCACAGTGGAAACTACAAGATCGGGAAAGATAAATTCAGCGTTGTCAAAGCGCATTAAATAAAAAAAGGACCTGACAATTTTTGTCAGGTCCTTTTTGATTCGAAGACTAAACCTTCACGTCCATGCCTTGCGAGTATAACGCCGCACCGACGATGCCTGCTTCATTTTGAAATTGCGCCGGAACGATCTTTGCCTGTAATTCCAAAAGCGGCAAATATTTTTCGTGATATTTACTAATGCCGCCACCAACGATGAAAAGATCGGGCCAGAATAGTTTTTCCATCTCGTTTAGGTATTCATTCAAGCGCTTGGCGTATTTTTTCCAAGACATATCCTTGGCTTGACGTGCCGCATCCGACGCGCGGTGTTCTGCATCTTTACCGTCCATTTGCAGGTGACCGAACTCCGTGTTGGGCAACAGGTGCCCATTGTAAAAAATCGCAGTGCCAATGCCTGTGCCCAGGGTGATCATAATCACTGTGCCATGCTGTCCCTTGCCTGCGCCGAACTTCATCTCCGCCATGCCTGCAACATCTGCATCGTTGCCTACTTTACACGAGCAACCTGTAGCATTTGTCAGCAATTCATCGGCATTGGTGCCGACCCATTTTTGGGAGACATTCGCCGCCATTAGCGCGACTCCGTTCTTGATGGGGGCTGGGAAACCAACGCCAATCGGTCCATTCCATTTGAATGCACGAACGATTTCTGCCACTACTTCTGCTACGGGTTGCGGTTCTGCACCCTTCGGAGTTTTGATGCGCAGACGTTCTGCCTGTAATTCTCCAGTTTCAATGTTGACGGGTGCGCCTTTGATTCCAGAACCACCAATGTCAATGCCTAATGCTTGCATGCGTCGACTCCTAAGTTAAGGTATGGGGGCTATGATAATGCCAACTCCCCCAAAAAGGGGGAGGGGGAAAACCCTTGACTCTTTCCGAAAAGTAGCTAAAATCATGCTTATCGTTAAAAAATATTTTAACGATAAGAGGAAGTTTTTCTATGAAAAAAGATAAAGAAGAGAAAAAACGCTTTCATGTTTCAGACTTGGAAACCCTGCGTGCCATCGCAGACCCTTTAAGGGTGCAAATTTTGGAACTCCTTGAGGGACAAGCTCTAACTGTTAAGCAGGTGGCAGAGAAGTTGGGGCTTGCCCCAAGCAAACTCTACTATCACTTTGGTGCGCTTGAAAAACTAGGGCTGATCGAAGTGGCAGAGACGCGTATGGTTGCCAATATGCTGGAGAAAACCTATCGATCTGCAGCACATCTTTTAGATGTGGACCCGACCCTCTTTAATTTCTCAAAGGGCGGCGATAACGAATCGATCAATATTGTGCTTTCATCCACCATTGATGCGACCCGCGAAGATCTATTAAGAAGTTTACAAGCCCGGCAATTCCAACTGGAGCAGGGCGCAGAGGAACAGCCACGCCGAATCATTATTAATCGCGTAGTGAGCAGCGCCTCCGAAAAGCGGATTGCCGAATTTCAAGAGCGTTTGGTGAAACTGATCCAAGAATTCGAAGAAGAAGACAAAACATCAAAATCTTCTGACCAACCTTATGCATTAACGGTAGCGTTCTATCCGAGTTTTTATTTTGACAAGACCGTCAAGAAAGGCAAGAAGAAATGACATCCACTGCTTTAGAAACAGCAAATAGTATTGAAACTCCAAAAGATATGAAGACCTTCTTCATCATCTGGGTCGGACAATTAATCTCCATGCTCGGCTCCGGGCTGACGAACTTCGCCCTTGCCGTATGGATCTATGACCAAACCAAGCAAGCAACCCCATTTGCCATTACCGTTTTATTGGGAACCATTCCGCGTGTTTTATTGCTGCCGATCGCTGGTTCTGTTGCAGACCGTTATAACCGGCGTTTCATCATGATCGCTGCCGATACCTGCAACGCTTTATTGACCTTGGTTATCTTCCTGCTTTTGGGTGCCGGGAATTTACAGCTTTGGCATATTTATGTGATTGCTTTTCTAGAGGCAGTCTTTGCGGCGTTTCAAGAACCGGCATTTTCTGCGTCGATCTCTACCATCGTTCCCAAAGAGAAACTGGGCAGTGCCAATGGCATGCTTCAAATGCGTGAGGCGTTGAGTACGGTCATCACCCCTGTATTGGCTGGTATCTTGTTTGTTTCCATTGGTTTCAACGGCATCATCCTGATTGACTTTGTGACCTTCTTCTTTGCGGCGGGGGCATTGGTGCTGGTGAAGATTCCACAACCAGAAAAATCTCAGGAACATAAAGATAAGAATGTTTGGCAAGATATCGTCTTTGGCTGGAACTATTTACGGGAACGAACCGGTCTATTTGGGTTGATCCTTTACTATGCCATGGTCAACTTCCTGCTTAATTGGTCTGCGGTCTTGCTCATCCCAATGGTGTTGAGCCGTTTCACTGCTGATGTGTTGGGTGTGATCCAAACCGTGATGGGAGTTGGCATGTTAGCGGGCAGCATTATTATGAGCGCATGGGGTGGCGCAAAACAGCGCATACCGGCTGCCATCGGTTTTATCGTGCTCGGCGTGACCGGTTTCATTATCGCTGGGTTACAGCCCAACCCATGGTTGATCGGCGCTGGTATTTTCCTCTTGATGTTCTCCGTTCCGTTGGCGAGCGGCAACAGCCAGGTCGTGTTTCAAACCAAAGTGCCACGTGAAATTCAAGGGCGTGTCTTCTCCGTCCGTTCGACCATTTCGCAATCCATGATGCCGCTTGCCTTTATTCTGGCAGGACCGCTTGCCGATAAATTTTTCGAGCCCCTGCTTATGGATGGCGGTGCACTTGCAAATACCTTCGTAGGTCAAACCCTCGGAACGGGTGTCGGGCGTGGTATTGGTTTGATGTTTATCATCTCTGGCTTGATTGGCATTATCGTCAGCCTATTCGTCTACCTCAATCCACGCATTCGCAATTTGGAATCAGAATTACCAGATGCCTTGCCAGATGTGGATAAAGCGCCTCAAGCCTAACCGATAACGGGTCAAACAAAAAAGAGCCTCATCTATGCCGAAAACGCAGATGAGGCTCTTTGCTTTCTAAACTTAATTCCGCAACTGACGAGACCTGCCAAAGAAAGCGAACGCGATCAATGCCAGTGAAAGCGGAACGAATATCTGCGGGTGACTGTTACTGTGCGAACCGATGAAATCCAAGCCGGGCACGTTGTTCATTGGACCGAGATACCAAAGCGTGAGATACACAATCTCGAAGGGTTTGCTGGTTCCGCTCCACACGCCGAGGGCGAGGGCAAGAGATGGGATGAAGAATGCGCCAGAGAGCAGGGCAAATAACCCAATCGAGTCACTGTGGATGATGAAGTTGAGCAAGGCGCCAAGTCCCATGATGAAAGTGACGATGAAGCCCGCCAGCCATTGCGCGGGGAGTTGTCTCCACAGGGGTGCAGCGGATGAGAATGCCATTTGCTGCACGTTATCACGCGCTTCGCGATTGCCGATGGGGGAGAGCAATAATATGTGCCATGCCCAGGCAATGGGTAGAATGATAGAACGCACAGCCTCGGCGGGGCTTACTGCACTTGCAATGATGAGTCCTGCTGCACCTGCGTACCACCACCAGCGTTGACCTCTGATTAGCAGTTTTAATTCCGCGAGCAAGACGTTGACAAAGCTGAATCGATTCGCGGCGCGGTTTAATGGAGTCAAACTTACAGCGGGAGCAGACGGTTGGAGTGCAAGAACAGGCTCGGCTGAGTCGGAGGCGTTGCTTTTTATCCGCTTGGGTTTTGAGCGGGATGGATCAAATCTATCGAAGAAGAGTGCACCGATAAGGGGCAATGCGAACGCGATCAGGATAAGTGCAAATCGCATGAAGAGAATGTCTGCTGTCCAGTGAACACCTTCCCATATGAACGTTGTGGCTGCGGGTGTCATGCCGCCACCGAGAGTGAAGGTGCCGTCGTAATCGGAGTAAAGTTTGGTGACAGCGGTGCTCATCTGATCGGAGAGTAGCGCCAGACCGGTGGGTTCGAGAGCGGGAATTTTTTGGAGTGCGTCGTTCTCCATGAAGATGGGCAGGGCGATGATGAAGAGAAAAAAGTAAACCACATTGCCGAAACCACCCTGCAAAAATGGAATGGTCTCAAACAGCACAGCCACAGCAGCAACCAACATCATCAACGGAGTAGCGATGAAAAGGAAGGGCGCAAGAAATGTGGCGAGGTTGATTTGCGTGCTTTCGCCTTGCAGAAATTGAATCACGAGCCCGGCAAGCGCGAGCACGACCACCATTGCCATCAGCACGGCGAAATTGCTGAATAATTTCCCAACGAGATACAACGGACGGGTGAGTGGCGTGGTCGCCATGATCTGACCGACGCCAGTATCACGGTCGCGTGCTACCGAACCTTTGACGAGGTAAAAGCCGAACCAGCCAAGGAAGAATGCAGCAATGAGTGACATCATTGCGCCGACCCAAGCCGAGTTGTATTCGCCGCGATATTTGCCCAACTCTAATGCCATGTTGCCGATGGCGGTTTGATAGCCGAGGAAGACCACCAAGCCGACCATCACCAAAAAACTATACCGGCGCACACGCTCTAAAAAATCGGCGCGGGCAATGTGATAGATGATGTTTACCGATTTCATTGTTTGCCGCCGATGAAATACAAATAGGCATCTTCGAGGTTGGGACTCACGCTTCGTGACTCAGCCTTGGGTTGGCTGCCACTCACCACGCGGACTTGCACGCCGTCACTTTTGCGGATCGTCCCGCTGACGATGTGCTTTTGTTTAATTGCGGGCAGATCGTCACTGTGGATCATCCACTCCCAGACCTTGCCTTCAAGTTCGTTGAGCAAACTTTCCGGCGCGGCTTCCCGTAGCAATTGACCTTTGTTGACGAGTGCAATGTGGGTGGCTGTCGCTTCCACATCCGAGACGATGTGTGTTGAAAGAATCACAATGCGTTCGCCTGAAAGGTCTGATAACAAATTGCGGAAACGCACGCGCTCTTCCGGGTCGAGACCCACGGTCGGTTCATCCACAATGAGCAGTTGTGGGTCGTTGAGCAAGGCTTGGGCGATGCCCACGCGCTGTTTCATGCCGCCCGAATACCCGCCGAGCGGACGTTTCGCCGCATCTTTGAGATTCACGAGTTGAAGTAATTCATCAATGCGTTTCTTTGCGGTGTTGGTGTCCAGTCCCTTAATGGCTGCCATGTATTCGAGGAACTCCACGGCGTTGAGGTTGGGATACACGCCGAAATCCTGCGGCAGATAGCCGAGCATGTCACGCAGTGTATCGGGGCTTTTCACAATGTCCACATCGTTCCATTGGATGCTGCCATCTGTCGGTTTTGTGATGGTGGCGAGCATGCGCATAAAAGTGGACTTTCCTGCACCGTTTGGTCCGAGTAATCCTAAAATGCCGGGTTTGATCTCAAGAGAAAAATCCTTCAGCCCCCAAAATCCGCGTTTGTATTCTTTGCCAAGGTTGTTGATCGTCAGCTTCATTTTGTCTCTCTGTACTTTGAATTTATTAGTATTAATAACTAAATACTACTACTACATTGCTACTAAGTCAATACGAATGTAGTAGTACTTTGGTTTCAAAGTAAAAAAAGCTGACTTTTAGGGATTTAGCGGACTTTTTCCTTTGCCGCCTTTTGGAGAAGATCGTACCCGATCTCGATCAACCGCCTCACTGCTGGACCTGGAACGGGTCTGCCCTTTTCAAGCTTTTCCACCATCCGCAGCATCGACCCTCTCACGCCGCTGGCGCGGTACGCCACCGATGAATCGGCGGAGATACGCTCGAGGCGTGAGAGCAAGAAACGGAGAGTGCGAAGCGGCTCTTTATCCATAACTTGATTATAAAAAAACAGCCCCCTTTTCGGCGACTGTTTTTTGAGGCTTATTGCAATGTGAGTGGACCTATATCGTATGGCTGCCCGGCGGGCAAGAGGGTACGTTCGGATCCGATTCCAAATTCATCGGTCAGTTGTGCCCAACTGCCATCTCCGGTTTCGGCGACAATGACATAATATCCGGCGGGAACGTCTGTGAACGTAAACACACCGTTTGCATCAGTCTGTGTTCTCAGGAAGAAGGGTTGATCGGAGCAAGGTGTTTCACCGTCAAAAGAGGATGTGAGCGGTTCAACGCAAATTTCCACACGCATGTTGGGCATGGGCGTATTGGAAGTGTCATTTAAGCTACCGGTCAGACCAGATTTGGCTTTATCTGCCAACTCAGGCAAGGTAGGACCATCCTTGGTGGCAACTACAAATTTGACATAATTATCGCCAAGGTCTGAATTATCCATGCGCAGGGTTTGCCAATTGCTTCCGTCAAAAACGCTGAGCCCATAGGTGGTTCCAACCCAGACACGTCCCAAAGTGTCGGCAGCAATACCGTTGGCATGGTCACTCGATAGATGTTTAGAGTCGGTATTATAGCCAGACCAACTATTGCCATTGAAGGCTAAAACCCCATTTGATAAAGTTGCCAACCAGATTTGACCGCGAGCGTCAATACTCATGGCTTGAGGGGTGTCATATCCATCTCGTTTGACCTTTTTCCAGACATTATTTTCAAATACATAGGCACCATCACTGACACCTGCCCACGGGCGGTCTAATGAGTCGACGGTGATGGCATTGAAGAAGACATCTTCTGTAAAACCGCTGCCTTGTTGGTACACCGTCCAAGTAGTGCCATCAAATGAGGCAACACTGCGTGATGTAGCCACCCATACCATGCCAGTTGAGGTGGCGGCTACCCCATATACCAGGTCATTGGCAAACTCGCCAGTCGCTAGTTCAGAGGACGGGTATGTATTCCAGGCATTGTTGCTGTAGCGACTAACGCCTTGATAATGCGCTACCCAAATGTTGCCATTTAGGTCACAGGCTATGCCATTTACAGAACTATAGTTATTGCTTGAATTTATATTTTCCCAGGTGTTCCCGTCAAATAAGCTAACGCCATCGTAGTGAGAAATTGCAATCCGCCCATCTGGGCAAGTAGTTCCTGCATCGATAAAGCTGCTGGCAAGGTCTGAGTTCTCATCGGTATAGGTTTGCCAGCCGTTTTCGTTAAGGCAACTGATGCCACCAGCCCGTAACCCCGCGCAGACGATGCCCGGTCCCTTTGCTGAGACGGCAGGGGCAAGAGCAGGTTGTGAAGTATCTGTGGTGGTGTTTGTTGTGCTTTCGGTTGAGCCTTCCGTTGCAACAGGGGAGGGATTCTCTGAATTCCCACCGCTAAGTGCCTGACATGCTAAAGCTGCAAGAGCTAGTGTTGTGATCGCAAATAAAATAGGTGCTTTTAGTTTCATTATTCTCTCTCCACAAGTAAAGACATTAAATCTGAGTGATATTTTTACCATGAAAATAAAAACGCTCGCTTCACATGCATTAAATGGAGAAATTACTTGGTCAACACAGGCTTTAGTTCTTCATAATAGTTGACCAAAACTTTTGGCAGAGATCGAGCGGTCTCAATCAATTCTTCTTTGCCATGATTGAGCGTGTTACCTTCATATTTCTCAAAGACTTGCACGCCTTTGCGCAAGGTCAACTTCATTTGTTTGAGGAACTCGCGGTCTGCATGGGCGAGGGTGTCGGTGAGGTGGACGAGGCGGGGTAATTCGTCAGTGCTCAAGGTGTCGAGAACTTCAAGCGTTTCTCTGCCGATGGTCTTGGCATATTTTGAAGCGGACTCGGCTTCGATCTCCGCGATCACTTGGCTCATCCAACGGTGATCTTGCTGGTTCGAGCAAAGTCCGCTGGTGAGCGACCAAAGATACTCGAGTAAACGTCCGCTGGCTTTGGTGAGGTATTCGCGCAGGAAGCGTTCGTGGGTGCTGAGCAATACCTGCGTGCGATAGAGCGAGGCACGCGGTTTGCCGCGGACTTCGTCGTGAGTCACCTGCTCGTCCCGGATGCTGTAATCGTTGATGAGAGCGTCTTCCATTTCGACGACGGTATAAAGGAAGCGCACCCAGGTTTGGTATAGCTCGGTGAGCGAGACGAATTGCAGTCCGCGCGGGGTGATGGCGATGCCGCCACTGGAGCCGAAGTTCAAACGGCGGACTGCACCGAGTTGGTACATGCCCAAGAGCGAGTCTACTTCGGGGTTGACGTCGTGCTGTACTTTTTTGTAGGAGAAGGTCGCATCCATACCTGCGTAGGATTGGATGATCTTTAGCCCACCTGCATGTAAGTGAGCGAACTCACTGACATCATAAACACGCCCGCTGACGATGAACCAATGTCCATCTTCGGGGTTGTTGTGGAGAACGACTTCGGATGCAGGGTAAATATTTTCCTGCTCAAATTGCGCGCCGCCATAGGTGGTGAAGACTTCTTGTAAATAGCGGTCTTCGCCAACGAGACGATAGAACATCTCGCGACCTTTTTCTTCGCCCACGCGTTCTTTGATGATGTGTTGGATCGTGTCCATGACGGTTTTGGCGAAGCCGGTGCGCCCGCAGATGTAGAAGAGTGCATCTCCTTGGATCAACTCCCACAGTTTGTCTTTAATTTCAGGTGAGAGCATTACCGAGTCGATGTGTCCGCGTTTGCTTTTGGGGAAGGTGAACTTGCCTTTGCTCACTTTGAGTTGAATATCTTCTTGTGAGAAAGCGGCTTGCAGATTTAATTGACCTGCCGCAACCAACGCTTCCCATTCGTTTTGATAGTACAACTCAGCGCGAGAGCGGGTGCCGAAGAATAACCAATTCTCACCACCTGTCCGCGCTTGCAACATGCTGCGGAAGGGCGCAATGCCCGAACCGCCTGCGAACATGACGACAGGCTTGTTGATATCAGCAGGCAGGCTGAAGCGCGGAGGATGAATCACTTTGATGGAAACGCGGCGCGGATGCGAATCGCTTGAGGTACCGAGTCGGCTCAGGTAGGCAGAGCAGGTTCCGGCGCGGAGTGAGGCGCGCGACACGTCGGTGTCGGGAGTCTGGTAGATGAGTCCGCCAATGGTGAGGTGAAGTTCGTTCGCGGCGTCATCCGCTTGCACAGACGAGATCGAATAGGTGCGGAAGGTTTCGGGCGGCACGATGCGCGTGATGTGTTCGCGTTCGCCGAGCGTGGCTTTCCACAAACGCTTGGGGTTGAAGCCGCCTTCGCTGAGCACGTTGAGCAAGTCCCATAATTCCCATTGGTCTTCGGCGCGCGCTTCGAGAATGCGATGCAAGCTTTCGTTGTGCGTCACTTCGTACAAGATCTTTGCGATGTAACGCGAGATGGGGCGAATGCGACCGAAGGTAAGCAAAGTTCGCAACGAAAGAATGACCGAGGTTTGATGACCATCACGCAGTTGAACGGCAGTGCGCCAAACGGCATTGAGCGGGATGGGCTCGTCGCCGGTGGCGTGCAGGGCATCGAGAGTTTTTTGGACAAGCTCCGGATCATTCTCCGGAAGAATTGCACAGCGGTCCCCGGGCTGATATCTTAACCCGGTGCCGGTCGTATCCAACACCACGCGATTGGCTGGCATGATGCCATCTTTGGTGAGCGGCTCCACTTTTTTGACGCGCACAAAATGACAAGTGGCAGGCGTTTTGACATAACGTTCCTGACGCGCCTTTTCGAGTTCATCATCCATGCGATCCCAAAGACGATCTTCGAAACCGCCGTCGAAACCACCTAATGTTCGGCTGCGACCTGCTTTAAAAGAGAGATCGAGAAAGCCATAGGCTTTGAGGCGATGACGCCCAAGCAAACCGGTCTCGCCGGAGTAGGCGTCCATGGCTTGTTGGAACAAGCCGGTGAGTTCGGCATCGTCTACGCGGCGGACGTATTCAGGGACGGAGATTTCTTGCGCGGCATTGAGGAAGGCTTGCCAATGCGGCGGGAACCAGGCGCGGATGCGGTCGGTTTCGTGACCGATGTTGGTGCCATAAGTTCCGCGCCCGAAGAAAATGTCCATGAGGGTGAAGTTGGGTAGGGCGGTGCCGCTGGGTCCGGGGATGGAGGTGCCGGGTTGATAGGGCGTCGCGATGGGTGCAACGGTCTTGCCCCAAACGACCGGGTCCACGTAGAGTGGGTGATAGGCGTTGGGGTTGACCTTCATAAAGGAAGAGTAGGTCAGTTCGTTGAAGGAGTCTGAGAGGAGAGTTAACTCGCGTTTAAGAGCGAGGCGGTCATCGGCTGCCACGGCTTCCTGCGCACGGATGACCATGTCGATCAATGGTGTGAAGCGCGCAACAATTTCATTCGGTGTGGATTGAAAACGACATTCATCACCGTTGCCGACGATGGGAATCAACAATTGCATGTTTTCCATCACAACGGGTCCCTTCGGGTCGATGAGACGCCAGTTGTAAATGTTGAGGTCAATAATGGATAAGTGCGGAGCGGGGCGATGCAAGCGCCGACTGACTTCTGCCCAAGGGATGAGCACAGAGTCGGGCACGGCGGTGTAGGCTTTCGGTTCTACATAATGATAGGTGTGCGCGAAAATGCCGAGAATGGATGCGGCACGATAGAGGTCATTATCAGGAAGTGACGCTTCACTCGCGTCGAGAATTGGCATTTCATCCAGACGGCGGCGCAAGCCGAGAGTGCGGAAGAGCTCTGGCAACTCTGTGGCGACTTCATCCCAGACCTGATGCGATTTGGGAAGCGCAAGGCGTGGCATTTCGATGGGCAGGAAGCCATGTGAGAGCGAGAGGAAGCCAAGATTTTCATGACCAAGTTTGCGATTGGTCGCTTCGGCTTCGGTGATGACGCGGCGAGTGGGAATCATGTCTGCCATGTTATAGAGTCCCGACAACGGCTTCGCAGATATTGGCGCGTGAGACGGTGCCGAGCAAACGTCCGTCTTTGACGACGGGCAGCAAGCGAATCTGTTTGCTGATGAGAATGGCAGTGGCTTTGGCAACATGGTCTTCGGGTTGCAAAGTGATCGGCTCGCGGATGATAAGCGGAGCGATGGGGCGGTTGGATAAATCCGCGCCGCGACGCAGGAATACTTGATAGGCTGATTCGAGCGTCCCACCTTCTTCGACGATCTCGTCAATATCGGGCAATGCCGCGCGGAGGATGTCACCTTCAGAGAGCACACCGACAAAGGTGCCGTTATCGGTGACGACCATCAAGTCGCTGACGCCGGAGAGAGCGACGATCTCTGCCGCAACATGCAAATTTGAATCCTCGCGGATGCGCGCCATGTGCGTATCCATGATGCCTTTGACGTACATGTACGGCAATTGAATTGCTGCACGCCAGTCTTCGAGCAAGGTGTCGAGCTTGGCGGCATATTCTGCCTGCCACGGTTGGACGAGATAATAATGAATGCCCAATTGATTGATAGCGGTAATCGCAGACTCTGTATCCTTGGCTTGTGCGAACAGAACTTTCCGCGCCTCGGGGAAGAAGCCCGCAGCTTTGGCGAGAAAGTCCGTGCCGGGCATGTCCGGCAGGGATTGGTCCACTAAAAGAAGAGCGACATTCTCGTTGTTCTCGCGATGCTTTTGCAGGGACGAGAGTGCATCCGCGCCGGAGCCTGCCCCTTGAACACTGTAGCGATTCTCATAACGCTTTTGGAGGTCTGGGATGACGTGTGAGGAATGAGATTGAAGAATATAGATGAATGGCAGGGACATTAGTGACTCCGAAATTTATTAAATAAATACGAAGGACACAACGGACACAAAGGAGGTTTTGCAAACCTTCGTGTACTTCGTGACATTTTTGTTTAAGGTTTTGTTTTATGGAAGTTTGGCGATGGCTTCGATTTCGATCAAGAGGGCAGGGTCCACTAACTGGGAGAGGACCGTAGCACGTGCCGGACGAGGTTCGGGAAAATATTCGGAGTAAATTTTATTGAACGGGAGAAAGTATTCAGATTTGGTGATATAGACCGTGGCTTTGACGACATCTTTATAGTCACAGCCTGCAGCGCGCAAGATGGCGCCGATGTTTTCAATGGTCTGTTTGGCTTGTTCTTCAATGGTCGCGCCTAACGTCCCATCGGGGGCTTTGCCGACCTGACCCGAAATAAATAAAAATCCGCCGCTGATGAGCCCAGGCGAATAGGCACCTAAAATAGTTGCACCTTCAGGGAATACTGCTTTTTTGTCAGTCATGATAAAGTCTCCTTCTGAATTGAGTTGACCCAGTATACCTGAACGGGTTGCCTGAAAAATCCCCCAATGGGTTGAACTTCTTAAAATAGAACAGCCTCCTTTTTAGGAGGCTGTTCTATTTTAATTTGGGCAAATTAGCCGCTGGCACCGGCAACAAAGTTAATAATAATTCCCAGAACGATACCGCCGATCCAAAGGTACATCGGGGTCTTGAGTTTGAGGTCTTCGTTCTTCATGTTTTGAAGACCCCAGATGAAGGTATAGAGCATGCAGATCAAGCCCAAGATGCCCTTCATCAAACCTTCTTTTTGGAACAACTTAATCAAAACCCAAATGCCCGCGACGAAGGCGATCACGCCGCCGATCCCCATATTTGCAGAAACTTCCATTTCACACTCTCCTAGATGAATTGGTTTTATGCTATTAGACGTACTGCCCAATATAGCATTAGCGAACATAACACCCATGCAGTAAGCCCGTTCCGCACTTCTAGCCGCCTAACGGAACTGATAATATTTTGCGATAGGTTGGTTGGCAATACCAATACAAGTCCCATCAAAATCAGGGCGACCATGAAAATTGGTGCAAAAGCATGGGTTTGAAGGGAGGCAATCACATCTCCGTGGAGCAATTGCATGGTGGCACGCGTCAAACCACAGCCGGGGCATGGGACTCCCGTAGCAGCCAGGATAGGACATTGCCAGAGTGAAACCCCAAATAGATTCAGCCCCACATGCACCACCCCAAAGGCGACAATGGCACCTGTCTCTGTGCGGCTTTCAAGTAGGTTTGCAAATGTAGGTTGATGCCAGAGTGCAGATAAAGAGTTGGTCATAGCAGGGAAAACCCTTTGGCTTTGTGAAAGTTATCCGCTTGTGAGAGGAAGCAGAAACTGTAAACAGGCTGAGGTTAGGCATTGAAGCGACGTGATGCGCGCAAGAGAAATCCGAAAAGGGCGGCAAATGCTAGGGCAAAGACTAGCACATCCCATCCGTTTGTGTAGGCGTCACCGATGGCGAGCCTTGAAAGTGTGGTGATGGGGGAGATGTTGAGCAAGGTGCTTATACCAACGCCAGCCAACAATAGCAAGGAGTATATGAATTGCGAGCGTTCGCGATCTTGCAAGAAGGTGGCGCTCAACGCCGCCGACGTGGATGTGATTCCTGCAATGACCAATGCCAGTAGCAAAATCCAGGCGCGGTTTTGAATGACAGTTCCGTTGATTTGAATGAGAGCCAACCATGCGGCACACTGCAAGACAGCCAGAATCACCGCCGAGACAATCTTGGCGCCGATCATTGTGCTGACAGTGAGCGGCGTAGAAAGTAAAGTTTGCAGCGTTTTACCTTCTACTTCTTCGGTGATGGCATCAATGGACATGCTGCCTGCAACGAAGGCAGGGAAGAACATCAGCATGGGAATCAGAACGGAATAGACGAACTCAAAAGATGTGGCTGGTTTGCCCTTTAAGTTGGTATAGTAAATTTCAACGCCATTTGCCCGACGTAGATCATTTTCATATTGTTTGAGTGGCTCTTGAATTACCATGCGGATCAACGAACTGACCGTATCGGAGTCTGGTAAATAAAGTTTTACTTCGGTTAGACCATTTACATCGGTTGGTGTATCTACGATGGCAAGGATCTCATTATCGTAAAAAGCAGTTTGTGCTTCAGCTAGTGACTTGAAACGAACTACGGTAAGTCCGCGTTCTTCGATACGTTCTGCAAGAGTGGTGTCTGCGCTTTCAATAACGCCGATTCGCATATTGGGTCCGCTGAACTTCATGATTGTGTCTGCATCGTAAAGGGACAGCATTCCCAATAACAAACCGGAGGAAAATGAAGCGATAAAGAATTGGATCAAGATTGAGATGACAATGGTCCGGTCACGCAGGACGGAACTAAGTTCTTTTTTTACGATCGCTAAGAATGGATAGATCATATTCCACCTCGTAACACGGTCGCGTCATAGATTACGTGGAGAATAGTCCCAACTGCCAACGCCAACCAATACGGGAAACGTAATTTGAACCTCAATAAATTTACGACCGAGACAAAAATGAAATGAGCGGCAAGCGGAATGAGCAAGAACACTCCCGCTTGGAACAAAGCCGTTGAAACCTCTGCCTGTGCAACCACACTCACTGATGTAAAAACTAACAGTTTTTCGCCGATCAAGAATCCTAGTGCAGAGAGAAACGAGAGCCACAAAATTTCGCGCACCGATTTAATCACACCGCGTTCTGCCAATACCACGATTCCAACCGTTTTAACGACTTCTTCAATGAAACCGGCTGCAAGTAACACAGCACCAACGATCAACCTCACGGGCAGATTTGTGGCGAATGCCAACATCACCACTTGTGCCATGTACACCAAAGGAATGACGAGAAAACTCCACAACATCACTGCAAACCAAGGTTTGGAATGTGCCATCATCAAATAAATCGCATCACTGACCTTGCGGGTGAGCGGTTTGTAGCCCATCAAAAATTCTTCGTTCAACAGACGCGTCCCTGCGAACATGGCAAATACAAACACAGCGGTCATCGGTAAAGAAGGCAGTAAATATTCACGCCAGCCAAAGGGTTCATTGCGATACATTTTTACAGCCAATGCCAACGGCGAAATGTACGCTAGGTCACTGCTGTTGGTGAACATCGCCGGAAAAACAAGATACGCCGTGGTCATTGTCGTCACCAGCATGGAGATGAAGGTCGTGTCTTTGAAGGTACGGTAAAACAATGGCACCATCAAATAGATAGCAAAAATAAAAAGTGTTGTAGGCGCAAAGATCGCCAGCGCCAGCGGAATATTCGCCCTCGTAAAGTAAGCGATCAAAACCGTTGTGGAAAGCGCAAAAACGGCATACGGTAACATCTTGCCGAAAATGATCTGAAATGGAGAAACTGGCGCAGAAAGTAGAACCGTCAAACGGCGGTTTGCTTTCTCATCCATAAAACTACTCGTGAAAAAGATGCTGATGAATGTGATGGGCAAAATATAAATCAATGCCACCAACACTTGTGTGAACGGAGCTGGAGGTGGAGTCAATGAAGGGATGATGACTTCCTCTGGTTTTGTAGTCTGAGGCGCGGATGTTCCCGCCGCATTCCCCGCCGAGGGTTGCCCGGCTCCGAGATAGTTGATTCCCACTCGTAGCGGAAACGCCTCTCCTTCTGCGAACGAATTCCCTACACGGACAAGTTCTTCTTTCTCCATGTATTGTTTCATTGCCCGTTCTGCAAATTGAGACTTGTCATCTTCACGTGAAAAGACTTGTGCATCCACGATCAGCAGGTCAATTTTTTTCTCTGCCAATAAGGCTTGACCTTCATCTACGCCTACTTCCATCACTGCGAAGCGACTGTCATTAATAGCAGGCACATTTCCAGAGACGCCCACACGATACATTCCATTGCCTAATGTGACAGAGTCGCGCAATGTGTATGAAGTGAAGCCCAAAACGCCCAGCAAAATCAGCACGGTCAACGGGCTGCCGCCACCCCCAAATCGTTTTCTTAAACGGGTAATTTCACGCCATGCAATAACAAGGATTTGATTCATCTGTTTCCACTTTTGTAAGGAGGCATTCGTCTTGGACTTCTGCCAGTCCCTTACCCCGGGTTTATTTGGTATAAATTGGCATCATGATCAAGCTTACAGACGTCACTAAGCGGTACGATAATACTACAGTCGTCCACCCCCTGAACTTACAAATCAATGAGGGTGAGATCGTCGGAATCATCGGGCACAATGGGGCTGGCAAAAGTACCACCATGAAAATGATCGCTGGTTTGGTCGAGCCGACCTCAGGCGAAGTGCGTGTGATGGGGCAGGATATGTGGAAGCATAACCTCAAGGTCAAGCAGCGAATTGGCTATTTGCCTGAAGAAAGTCCGTTGTATGAGACGATGACCGCCCGCCAGTACTTGCTCTTTTTCTCTGAGCTATATCAAATGCCACGCGCCAAAGCCCTCTCGCGCATTGACGGGCTGCTTGAGTCGTTGGATTTGCCTCAAAAAGATAAATTGACTGGTGAATTCTCCAAGGGTATGAAGCGCAAGACGGCTATTGCCCGAACCCTATTGCACAACCCCGACTTGCTTATTCTCGATGAGCCCAATTCCGGTCTCGACCCGCTGACTTCCTTCTTTATTATCAACTATCTCAAAACGCTCAAGCGGGAAGGCAAGACTATCTTGTTAAGTGCGCATAACCTTTTCCATGTCGAAACGATTTGCGACCGCGTGGCAATCATCAAGAACGGAAGATTGTTGGTCTTTGATACGATGGAATCGATCCGCTCGCGTTTGGGGAAGCGCGAGTATCAAGTCATCTTCCACTCAGATGATAAATTGGAATATGAGCAGATCGGCGGTAATTACATTTTCCGCACTCATGATGTAGACGGGATCGCCCGTATGTTGGAAACCGTCTCTGCCAAAGGCTGGACCTTGGTGGACTTGTCCATGCGTGAATCGGCGCTGGAAGAAATCTATGTCAAATTGATGACGAACGAGTAGACTATGCCAGATAACAATCGCACTGTTTGGTCATCTGACTCAGGGGACCTTCGCAAGCAAAATCAAACAGTCAGTCATGCTCGCTCTCTCCCGCCACAACAGCAGACCGCCTATTTGCATCGCGAATCTGGTGGTAGGGGAGGGAAGATAGTTTCGGTGGTGAAGAACCTTGTCCTCACAGAAGAGGATCTGAAGACTCTTGCCAAGAAACTCAAGCAAGAATGCGGCACAGGTGGGACGGTAAAAGACGGCGTGATTGAAATTCAAGGTGAGCACCGTCAACGCATGGCAGAGGTGCTGCAAAAAATGGGGTACAAGGTAAAGATCGCTGGCGGATAGAATCAAAAAGAGGACAGGCTCAACACCTGTCCTCTTTTTATTTATAAACTTATCCGTGCCGACTCATAAACCGTTCCATGCGGCGTAGAGCTTCTTCGATCTGTTCGTACGAAGTGGCGTAACACATGCGCACAAAGCCTTCGCCACCGGGTCCGAAGGCATTGCCTGGAACCACAGCCACACTTTCTTCACGCAATAATTTTTCGGCAAAGGTTTCATCGTCCATGCCAGAGGCGCGGATGTTGGGGAAGGTATAGAAGGCGCCCTTCGGCTCAAAGGTTGTCAGCCCGAGGCGGTTTAATCCGCTCACCAATAAGCGGCGGCGACGGTCATATTCCGCGACCATTTCTGCCACATACGGTTCGCCCGTTTTCAAGGCTTCAATGGCGGCATCCTGCGCGGTCGTCGGTGCCGACATGATGGTGTATTGATGAATGCGCACCAGACCTTTGATAAGGTCTTCGGGGGCACAAGCGTACCCAATGCGCCAACCGGTCATGGCGTAGTCTTTCGAGAATCCGCCCAATAACACGGTGCGATGCCAAAGACTTTCACTCAAGGCTGGGAAGCAGACATGCTCAAAGTCATACACGAGGCGGTCGTAAATTTCATCTGAAACGACGATCAGGTTAAACTCTTCCGCGATCTTGCCGATCTCAACCATCACCTCGCGCGGAGCGACTGCACCAGTGGGGTTGGATGGATACCCAATAAAAATGATCTTTGTTTTGGGCGTAATCGCTTTGCGAATATCCGCCGGGTCGATGGTGAAGTTGTTTTCAATGCGTGCCGGAATTTCAATCGGCACACCGCCTGCCAGGATCACTTCTGCTTGATACGAAACAAAACAGGGCGTGGGGATGATGACTTCATCGCCCGGCTCAAGAATAGCAGTGAATGTGAGGTACAACGCCTCTGAAACACCCACGGTTGCAATCACCTCAGTAGCGGGGTCATACTTTACGTTGTATAACGTTTTCAGGTTTTGCGCCACGGCTTCGCGGAATTCAAGCCTGCCCGCGTTCGAGGTGTAGTGGGTTTCACCGTTCTGAAGTGAACGGATGCCCGCATCAAGGATCGGCTTGGGCGTGGTGAAATCTGGCTCGCCAATACCAAGCGAAATCACATCCTTCATCGTCGCGGCAATGTCGAAGAATTTTCGAATGCCGCTGGGCTTCAAGCCCGCCACACGTTTTGAGAGTCGTTGAGCTGAGTTTACTTCCTGCATTGATTCTCCTTTATAAGGGTTGTACGTGCCAGTCGTCTGAAATCTCCTGGTACGTTAATTCAAATGCCAAACCTTCCACCGTCTTTACACAGAACCCTTTTTCACCGGGTCCGTGCCAGCGCGAGAAAATTTCTGCAATTTCATAGCGCTGTCCCTGCCACACCAACGAAAGCGGACGCTCCGCATATTCTGTATCCGACCTGCACTCGACCGCTTCCATTTTACAACTCGATGGAACTCGTATCCCCAACATTCAACTGCATGACGTGTCCATCGCCTCGTCCCTTAACTTTGGCTTGTTTGCCAACCAGAGAGTGAGTCAACGCTACATCTTTTATCTCACAATCCGGCTCAATAATGGACTCTGAAATCTGCGCATTCTCAATTTTGCAATTCGCTCCAATTGAAGCATATGGACCGATCTTTGAATTGCTGATCTTCGCACTGACATGAATGGCAACTGGTTCAACGATTTCAACATTCGAACCTTCAAACTTGCCAACCTGCGAACCGATTTTTTCAAGCAATACCTTATTCGTATCCAAGGTCGCTTCGATCGTACCCGTATCCAACCAGGTGCTGATCTTCTGTGTGCGGACTTTTGCTCCACTTTCGATCATGATTGAGATGGCATCGGTCAGGAAGTACTCGTTCTTGAGCATTACACCGCGTTTCATTTGGTCGTCAATGGCGGCTAATAATTGAGCTGAGTCTTTGAAGTAATAACACCCCACCACCACAAGGTTATTATCCATGCTTTGCGGTTTCTCAATGAAGCGCTTCACCCAGCCATCTGTGCCTTCTTCTGCCACCCCAAAGCGGCGCGGATCTTCCACTGGCATCACCCAGGCTACACCGTCCGCTTCTTCCCTATTAAGGAAAGAGAAATCCGTTTCCATGAGCGTATCGGAAAAACACATGATCATCGGACCCGTCAAATGCTCGCGCGAAAGCCAGAGCGCGTGAGACTGTCCCTTCATTTCATGTTGAACCACAAAGTGAGCCTTCAAGTTGGGGTAATTCTCTTTCATGAAGGCAGGCACTTGCAACTCACCGAGGTAAGGTCCCACAATGAAAATGAATTCGGCGTTGTCTGGGTCGGGCAAAGTCTTGAACATATCCATCACATGTTCGAGCGAAGTTTTACCCGCTACACTGACGAGCGGCTTGGGCTTGCTCCACGTGTGAGGACGCATGCGAGTCCCCCAACCAGCCATTGGAATAACGATCTTGATAGTTTCACTAGTCATGATTTCGGGTATCCATCTGATGGTGATTTTTTCTTATTATACCGTCTGGAATTTTTCAGAACAACTTTTCCCTCTACAAAACCTTAAGCCTGCCCAGACAACTTACCACTCGCCAAAATTTGACTTAATACTGTTTTCGCCATACTTTATTAATAACGTTCGATGCAGAGAGTACAAATTCTCGGGCAACTCATTGATTGGAAAAGCACGCATCTCAGCGATCTCTGCATCCGAATCACCGACAAACTTGAAGTCTTTGCAAAGAAAAACAGACGTATGATCGGTTTTCCATTGAGCATAACTGGTAAATACACCCAAGAGAGAAACTTCACCCAGCTCTGCCCCCGTCTCTTCACGTGCTTCACGGCGAGCCGCTTGCTCAAGAGATTCCCATTTTTTCAATCCGCCGCCGGGCAGGTACCAACCCGGCATGTATGTATGCCTAACTAACCATGCTTTGCCATCTTCAATGATCGCCACCCGCACACCCATGCGGATGGGACGAAAAATGAAACAATAAATTTTGAAACCGAGGTATAGAAAACGATAGAACATTATGAATGTCCTAACACCGGGTGCGGTTGATATAACTCCTCAAGACGTTTGACTTCCTCACCCGTAAGTTTGACATCCAATGTTGCCAGTGCCTGATCCAAATGCGCCTCTTTGCTGGACCCGATAATGGGGGAGGCGATATAAGCCTTAGACAACACCCAAGCCAACGCGATCTGTGACGAGGTCATGCCGCGTTCTTTGGCGATCTCTTCCGCGCGGTTTGCAACCAGAAAATCGTCTTCGCGACCATAGAGCTCTTTAAAGAAGCCATCGGTCTTATAGCGAGTGGTTTCGTTTCCACTTTTGCTGTTGCGGGCGAAGAATCCGCGTGCCATTGGGCTCCACGGAATCAGCCCCACACCCGTCTCCACACACTGCGGAATCATCTCACGCTCTTCTTCGCGGTACACCAAATTATAGTGATTCTGCATGGAGACGAATTTCGTCCAGCCGTTCAACTCCGCTACATGCTGCGCCTTCATGAACTGCCTCACGAACATGGACGACGCCCCAATATATCTCGCCTTCCCAGCACGGACGACATCGTTCAAGGCTTCCATTGTCTCTTCAATGGGAGTTTCATAATCCCAGCGGTGGATCTGGTACAAGTCCACGTAATCCATTTGCAGGCGTTTGAGTGAATTATCGATGCCATCGAGAATGTGTTTGCGGGAGAGTCCTTTGTCGTTGACATCATTGCTCAACTGCCCATTGACTTTGGTGGCAATGATCACATTCTGGCGATTCACCCCAAAGTGACGCATGAGATTACCAGTGATCCGTTCGCTTTCGCCAATGGAATATACATCGGCAGTATCAAAGAAGTTGATGCCCGCATCGAGTGCTTTCTTTACGAAAGGCTTGGCTTCCTCTTCCGTCAACACCCATTCACGCCATGATTTTGCGCCATACGTCATCATGCCGAGGCACAGACGTGAGACTTTCAATCCAGTTTTGCCGAGGTTTACGTATTGCATGGGGTTCTCCTTGTTTAAGACGGCAGTCGGCTATATGATTTTCAAATTAGCCAAGCTCGCGGCGAGACGTTTGATGCCCACTGACTCAAAGACCACGTCAATGATCTCGTCGCCGTCTTGCATGCGTGAGTCGAGGATGATGCCGTCGCCCCACATGCCGTGGCGGACGCGAGTTCCGGCTTTGTATAAGGCTTGGGTGACAGGAGCAGGCTGAGTTGGGGTAGGAAGCGACCACTTGATGTCGGAGGGAGCGCCTTTGAGGCTGCGTCCCGTTCGTGTGCGACCCACGATCAAATCCGAGGGTACGTCATCCATAAAACGCGAGGGGAAGGTGTCTTCTGCCATGCCGCGACCGCCGCGTTGAATGGCGCGCAGCAGATAGAGGCGGTCTTTGGCGCGCGTGATGCCGACGTAAAAGAGGCGGCGTTCTTCTTCCATTTGTTCCACTTCGTCGAAGGAACGGCTGTGAGGAATGATGCCGTCATCAAGACCGACGATGAAGACCGCGCCGTACTCAAGTCCCTTGGCGGCGTGGAGCGTGAGCAGGGTGGGGGCGTTGGCATCGGTGAGCGTGTCTTGGTCAGCGATGAGTGCCACGTTTTCAAGGAAGTCGTCAATCGTGCGGGTATCGTATTCGAGCGCGAGGCGCTTGAGTTCTTGCACGTTCTCCCAGCGGTCAGCGCTTTCTTCTGAGTCATCTTCGACGATATGTTCTTTGTAATTGATGTCGCGCACGATGCGGTCGAAGAGTTCTGCCACTGTGCCGACTTTTGCCAGCGCGTGCCAGTTGGCGAGCATACCGCCAAAGTCCGCGAGTGGAAGCGCGGCGCGACCGGTGAAGGATTTATAAAAATTCGACTCCGCGCCGTGGGCGAGGTTGAGCAGCACATATCCGGCATTGGTGTCGTTCTGCCGCGCAACCATATGTAATGTAGTGAGCGTCTTATCGCCAATGCCACGCGGCGGGACGTTGATGACGCGGCTGAGTGCTGCTTCGTCTGCGGGGTTGTGCGCGAGGCGGATGAAGGCGATGATGTCTTTGACTTCGCGGCGACCATAGAAGCGTTGTGCGCCGACCAGCTTATAAGGAAGGCGTGCCTGCAAGAAGGCTTCTTCAATCAGGCGCGACATGGCGTTGGTGCGATACATCACGGCACAATCTTTCGGTTCAAACTCACCGGAAGCGACGAGTTGCGCGATGGTGTCCACGACGAAGGAAGCCTCGCCATAATCGTCACGTGCTTCGTAGAAGAAAATTTTCTCGCCTGCGCCACGGTCACTGAATAGGCGTTTCTTTCTGCGGTTCTTGGCGCGGTCGATCACGCCCATGGCTACGTCAAGGATGTTTTGATGCGAGCGATAATTCTGCTCCAGCAGAATCACTTGCGCAGTGGGGTAGTCCTGCTCGAACTTGCGGATGTTGCGATAGTCCGCGCCGCGCCAGGCGTAGATGGATTGATCGGGATCACCCACACAGAAAATATTGCTGTGATATGAAGCGAGGTGTTTCACCAAGGCATATTGCGCGAGGTTGGTATCTTGGAACTCGTCCACTAACACATGGCGAAAACGTTGGGCATATTTCTCGCGCACGGTTGGGTTGGTTTCAAGCAACTGCGTGGCGTACACGAGGATGTCGTCAAAGTCTACGGCGTTGCTGGCGATGAGTCGCTTTTGATATTCGGTGTAGACGCGCTTCACCACTTCATCGCGGTAGGTGTTGATGGGAAAGTCATCTGGAAAAATCAACTCGTTCTTGGCGCGCGAGATCGAAGCATGCACACTGTTGGCGCGATACAACTTCTCGTTCAAATTCAACTCACGGATGATCGACTTGACCAAACTCTGTTGGTCATCGGCATCGAAGATGACAAAGTTCTGCGCCACAGGCAGGTGTTCGGCTTCGCGTCGCAAAATCCGCGCACAGATCGAGTGGAACGTTCCGAGCATCATGCCTTCGGTCGCCTGTTCGTTCAAAATGGATTTGACGCGCTCGTCCATTTCTTTGGCGGCTTTGTTTGTGAAGGTGACGGCAAGGATCTGCCACGGGCGGACGCCTTCATGGGCGATAAGGTATGCGATGCGTTGAGTCAGTACACGCGTCTTACCGGACCCGGGACCTGCCACGACCATTACAGGTCCATCCGCCGCTGTGACCGCGCTGCGCTGCTGTGGGTTGAGTTTGTTGATGAAGTCTAAATTCATGGTGCCGACATTATAAATGCTCCGACAAGGGCAAAACCTTATCGGAGCATTTAGTTTTATGTTTATTAAGGAAAGACTATGCCTTCAATTCAGAGGTGCAGTTCGGGCAGCGGGTGGCTTTGATGGAAATGGTGCTGATGCAGTGCGGGCATTCCTTGGTGGTTGGGTCTGCTGGAGCAGGGGCTTTTTTCATCTTGTTGGCAGACTTTACTATAAGGAAGATAACGAAGGCTACAATGAGGAAGTCAATGATGGTTTGAATGAAAGCGCCGTATTTGATGACGCCGGCAATTGTCAGTTCGCTGAAGTTGACGCCACCCATAAGCAAACCAATGGCAGGCATGATAACGTCATTAACGAGAGAGCCAACGATTTTGCCAAATGCACCACCGATGATGACGCCGACCGCAAGGTCGAGCACATTTCCGCGCATGACAAATTCTTTGAATTCCTTTAACATGATGATGTCTCCTTGATGAAATGATAAATGAATTGTATGGCAGGGGAGGGGGATTGTCAACAAAAGGCATTGGTTGAGAAGAAATGCCAATGGGTTGAAATAGGTTTCGGCTTGGATCTGAGGCGGGGCTTTTCGTCGAATTGTCATACAAAGTTTTCTTAATATTTTCTGAAAACAGTTCTCTGGTAGGGTCAATTTTTCCTTTCTGCATATTAGACTCGGGTTGAAATGTGACTATACATTCCTCTTCCGCAGCACCCCTGTTGACTAGCCTAAAGAATTAGGTATAATTCCTTTTGATTTGTTAAATTTGTAACAGCCTCTTAAAAAAATTAGAAGGAGGTGATGCGCTAAGAACGTAAACGTAACGTGTGTTTGTTTTTTGTCTGTACGATAAACCCTATTTTTTCTTCTTGGAGGAGAAAACAAATGTTACGAAACCGAATGTTTGCTTTACTTGGTTTGGTGGTCATCGCTAGCATGGTCCTTGCGGCCTGTGGCGCTCCCGCTGCAACCACTGAAGAAGCAGCCCCTGCCACTGAAGCAGCAGCTCCTGCTACCGAAGCGGCTACCGCAGAACCCACTCCTGTTCCTACCACTCGTCATGGTGGTTGGTTGGATGAAATCGCCTACTCTTCTGTAACCGCTGACTCTGCTGTTACTCAGATCACCGCTGGTGCTATTGATATTTACACCCGTGGTTTGGCTTCTGACCGCGTTCAGGAAATCAAGGACGCTGGCGTCTGCTACGCTCAGTCCTATGGTGGTTATTACGACATCCTCTTCAACCCGGCTGTCTTCACTGATACCGCCAAACTGAACCCCTTCAGCAACCAGAAGCTCCGCGAAGCGATGAACTGGGCTATTGACCGCAACTACATCAACCAGGAAATCTATGGTGGTGGTTCTTTGGCCAAGTACACCGTGTTCACCACTCAGTTGGTTGACTACACCGGCGTGATCGAAACCGCTCGCGGTCTCGAATCCTTCTACGCTTATAACTTTGATCAGGCGAAGGCTGTTGTTGATGCTGAAATGCCTGCGATGGGTGCTGAGCTCGTAGATGGCAAGTGGGCTTTCAATGGTGAACCCATTGTTCTCGCCTTCCTCATCCGCAACGATGGTGATGGCACCCGCTTGAAGATCGGTGATTACTTCTCTGACCAGCTCGAAAAGCTTGGCTTCACTGTTGATCGCCAATACCGCAAATCCTCTGAAGCTTCCCCAATCTGGATCGGTTCCGATCCTAAGGAAGGTCAGTGGAACCTTTACACCGCCGGTTGGGTTTCCTCTGGTCTCACCCGCGATGAAAAGACTGGCTTCCAGGATATGTACCTCCCCTCCAGCAGCCAGGGTATTCCTCTATTCCTCGAAAATGCATCTGACCCCGCTTTCGTTGAAGCTGGTGATGCTCTTGCCAATGGCGCCTTCTCCACTCTTGAAGAACGCCGCGCTTTGATCGAAAAAGCCCTCCCGCTTTCCTTGAAAGACTCTTTGCAGGTTTGGATCGTCGACCAGCAGGTTTACTCACCTTACCAGTGTAATGTTGAGGCGACCTATGACCTCGGCTCCGGTCTCGAAGCTGCTCAGATGCCTCCTTACAACATCCGCTTCAAGGATCAAGAAGGTGGACAACTCAAGGTTGGTACAAACGACCTGTTCACCGATCCCTGGAACCCTGTCGGTGGTTCTAACTGGGTTTGGGATGGTTTCGTTCAGAAGGCCACCTGGAGTGGTAGCTTGATGGCTGACCCCTACACTGGTTTGTACTGGCCTCTCCGCGCTGAAAGCGCTGATGTGACCGTTCAGACTGGTTTGCCTGTTATCACCAATACAGACTGGGTCACCCTCAACACTGCTGACACCATTGAAGTTCCTGCTGATGCTTGGTCCGACTGGGATGCCACTGCGCAGACCTTCGTTCCTGCTGGTGAAGGCGTAACTGCCAAAGCCAAGATCGTCATGACCTACCCTGCTGACTTCTTCGAAGTTACCAAGTGGCATGATGGCAGCAACATTTCTGTTGGCGACTTTGTGATGCGCATGATCATGACCTTCGATCAGGCCAAGCCCGAAAGCGCCATTTACGACGAAGACTCTGTTCCTAGCTACGAAGCTTACAAGAGCACCTTCAAGGCTGTGAAGATCGTTTCGACCGACCCGCTCGTGATCGAAACCTACACCGACCGCTTCTACTCTGACGCTGAATTGATCGCCACCGCTGGCGATTGGTGGCCTCAGTACGGCTTCGGTGAAGCTTCCTGGCATGCCATTGCTATGGCGAACGCTGCTGAAGCTGCTGGTGAAACCGCTTACGGCACCGGTAAGGCTGACCGCAACGCTGTTGAATGGACCAACTTCATTGGTGGTCCGAGCCTCGACCTCTTGAATGGTCAGCTCGACACCTTGGCTGCTGCCTCCACCGTTCCGTATGCTGCTACCCTCGGTCAGTACGTAACTGCTGATGAAGCTGCTGCTCGCTACGCCAACCTGAAGGCTTTCTTCGAAGCCAATGGTCACTTCTGGAGCCAGACTGGTCCTTACTACCTCGCTTCTGTTGATCTCAACGCCAAGACCGCTTTGGTCAAGAACAACGCCGACTTCCCCGATCTTTCTGATCGCTGGGCTTCTTGGAGCAATCCTCCTTTGGCTGACGCCACCTTGGATGGACCTGCCCAGGTTAAGATCGGTGAAGCGACTGACTTTGCTTTGACCGTGACCAACAAGGCTGGTGATGCCTATCCTTCTGCCGATATCAAGCAGGTTAAGTTCCTGGTCTACAATGACAAGGGCGAAACCATTTACGTCGGTGAAGGCGTTGCCGGAGCTGGCGATGGTGAATACACCCTCACCATTCCTGCCGATGTTCAACTCCAGGCTGGTGCGGGCAAGATTGAAGCTGCCGTTGTGCTTTACCCGGCTGCCATTCCTGCCTTCTCCGCACTTGAGTTCGTTGCGGCTCCGTAAGTTTTTTTCTTGAAATTGCCAGGGGCAAGGGAAACCTTGCCCCTGGTTTTTCCTGTAAACGGTGCATTCTTAGTAGTGGCGGGGAAAACTTTAACAAAGCTCCCTAGTAAAAAGATAATCTCCGTTTATATTAAGTAGCTGTTTTGAAAATTGTTTTGATGGAATTATTTTTGAATTATTAAAAGAACTAAATGACCATATAAAAGCTCTCATTTATTATTGCTTGTAAAATGGTCACAATTATTAAAGAATGAATTGAGGTGCGATATGGCTACCGAAACAATGTCAGCCACGACCGGACAGGTTAAAAAAGAATCGCTCGCAAATACTACGGTTGGACGAGTATTGCGTTACGCCTTGGTCAGGTTGGTAACTCTTGCGATTACTGTGGTAATTGGTATTTACCTTACGATATTAATCGCTAATATGGGCGGCTATGTAGATACGATTATGCGGAATGAAATCCGTGATAATACGACACAATCTATTCTTGCCAACCCAGCATTTCGCCAACTGACTCCGGAAGCGCGTGAGAAGTTGATTCAAGAAAAGATTGCCAATGAAGAAAAACGTTTGGGGTTGGATAAGCCCTTTATTAATCGATCTTTCACCTATCTGGTGAATGGGCTGACCCTGAATTTAGGACGTGCTGTGAACATGAACAGCGATAGCGGTTCACGCCAGGTCCGGTTGATCTTATTGGAACGCTTGCCTGCTACCCTATTGCTTGCTGGTATTTCCGACTTGGCACTGTTCTTCGGTAGCGTATTCTTAGCGTTGGGACTGTCTCGTAAATATGGCAGTTTCTTTGATAAATTAACAGTGGCTTTATCGCCAACTTCCGCTGCGCCACCTTGGTTTTATGGCATCTTCCTGATCTTGATCTTTGCGGGTGTTCTCCATGTCCTGCCATTTGGTGGGTTGGTGGACTCACCTCCGCCTGACACCTCTTTTGGGTATGCCATGAGCGTTTTAAAGCATATCATTCTGCCAGCTTCATCGATCATTGTCAGTTCCTTCTTCATAAGTGTTTATAACTGGCGTACGTTCTTCTTAATCTATTCCAGTGAAGACTACGTAGAAATGGCACGAGCAAAAGGTCTTCCTTCTCGTGACATTGAACGCCGTTATATCCTTCGCCCAACTTTGCCTACGATCATTACAAACTTTGCATTGCTCATCATCGGCATGTGGACAGGTTTTACCATTACGGAAACTGTCTTCCTGTGGCCAGGCTTGGGGCGAACTCTCTTCCAGGCAATCGGCTTGTATGATACGCCTGTGATTGTGGGTTCAACAATCATTTATGCTTATTTGTTAGGCATTACAGTGTTTATCCTAGACTTTGTTTATGCCTTGGTTGACCCCCGCGTGAAGGTGGGTGGAGATAATAGCCAACAATGAACAATTTTGCCAAATCCTTTCGTGAACTGCTTCGTTATCCTTCAGCTGTTATTGGTTTGATAACGATCGTGTTTTTGTTGATCGTTTCAGTTTATGCGCTGATCACAATTCCATATGGCGAAGCGACTCGTTTATGGCGTGGGGGAGAAGATGTTTGGTATCAGAACCCCAAATATGCAGCCCCTGCATGGATGAACCTATTTAGCCGCGTGAAACAGCCCGTCTCGTTTGCTGTGAACACGGCAGATGGTAGTATGACCAAGACCGTTGAAGTTGGTGCTCAAGATACTTCAACAATTACGGTTGTCTATTCGTTTGACTATGCATACGACGAACCGCCTCAAGAAATGCTCCTTTACTTTGATAGCACCTTCAAAGATAAACTGCCATTCGCTTCCGTTGCTTGGATTACCCCTTCAGGTGAGAGAATTCGTGTTGGCGATTTTGCTGTTGACCGCGAAATGACCTTCCGTATTTCTCAAGACCAAAAGTTGATGAAGAGACTGAAGACAGAGGATGTCTTACCAGCGCTGTTCATGGAGCCTAAGAGTGACAGCACCGATCTTGTGAAGGGTACTTATCAACTTGAAATTATAGCAACCACCTTCGAACCAGATTCTGATGTAAACGTTGAATTTGTTTTGCACGGCAAGTTGTTTGGTCTTGCTGGAACTGATCATTATCGCCGTGACCTGATGTTGCCCTTGCTTTGGGGGACTCCAATTGCTTTGACCTTTGGTCTCCTTGCGGCGTTAGGCACTTCTCTATTGACAATGATTATTGCTGCCGTCGGTTCCTGGTATGGCGGCTGGGTCGATGAATTGATCCAGCGCATTACTGAGATCAATCTGGTTTTGCCCTTCCTTGCCATCCTGATCATGGTGGGTACGTTCTACTCTCGTAGTATTTGGGTCATCCTAGGTGTGACGATTTTGCTTAGCATCTTTACTGGTGCAATCAAATCGTATCGTGCTGTGTTCGTGCAATCTAAAGTTTCACCATATATTGAGGCTGCACGTGCTTATGGCACAACAGATAGGCGTATCATCTTCAGCTATCTCATTCCTCGTATGATCCCCTTGCTAATTCCAGCCTTGGTTTCTTCAGTGCCTTCCTACGTATTTTTGGAAGCATCCTTGGCGGTTCTTGGTTTGGGTGATCCTGTTTTGCCTACATGGGGCAAGATCATTGAAAACGCTTTTGCAGAGGGCGCTCTCTATCGTGGTTTGTATTATTGGGTGTTAGAGCCTGCTGCTTTGTTGATGTTAACCGGGTTGGGTTTTGCTATGCTAGGCTTTGCACTTGACCGTATTTTCAATCCAAGATTGAGGGATGTATAAATGGCGAACAACGATAACCTTCTTCGACTTGAGGATTTGGTTTTACATTTTGGAACAACCCGCGGCTCTGTTCAAGCTGTGGATAAAGTAAATTTTTCTCTCAATGCCAATCAGGCAGTTGTGGTTTTGGGAGAATCAGGCTGTGGAAAAAGCTCACTCGCCAAGGCTATTCTTCGTCTTCTTCCCCGTAACGTTGTTTCTTACTCTGGTCGTGTTTACCTGAATGGAAGCGATGTAATGCAATTGGATGATGAAGAGTTTCGCCAAAACATTCGTTGGGCATCCATTTCCATGGTCCCGCAAGCGGCGATGAACTCTTTGAACCCTGTTATTCGTGTGGGGGATCAGGTTGCAGAACCAGCTATCATCCACTTAGGAGTTAGCAAGCAGGAAGCTGTTTCGCTGGTAAAGAAAATGTTCCAGCATGTAGGCGTGCCCGAAGACTTTATCACCCGCTATCCCTTTGAATTGAGCGGTGGTATGCGTCAACGTGTTGCCATTGCGATGGCACTCGTTACCTCTCCAAGTTTGATCTTGTTGGATGAACCCACCTCTGCGTTGGATGTATTGACGCAAGCCAGCATCTTCAATGTGTTGAAACGCCTCAAAGGTGAATTGGGTATTAGCTTCATTCTTATTACACACGATATTGCTACATCTAGTGAACTTGCTGATAGTGTTGCGGTGATGTATGCGGGGCAAATTGTAGAAACGAGCGATGCTCATCGCTTCTTCGCGGAACCGCTTCACCCGTATTCTCGCATGCTGATGGCAAGTGTTCCGCGCTTACGTGCCAATACAGAACCAGAGTTTATTACCGGACAACCCCCCAGCTTGTTGGAACCTCCCAAAGGTTGTCGTTTTGCGGATCGTTGCCCTAAACGTTTTGACAAGTGTTCTGAAGAGCCCCCTGTTGTAGATGTAGATGGCATTCAGGTCAAATGTTGGTTGTACACATCCTAGTTTGTGTAAGATAAAATCGAAAAAGAGGTCTACAAGACATGACAGATACACAAAGAGATGTGCTTCTCTCGATAAATGACCTGCACGTGTGGTTCGAATTACGTCGCTTGGGTTTTGGACACGCCGGTTATGTGAAGGCAGTTGATGGTGTTACCTTCGACTTGCACTACGGCGAAACGATTGCCATTGTGGGTGAGTCAGGTTGTGGTAAATCCAGCTTGATGAAGACCATTCTTGGTTTGAATAAACCAACCAAAGGCTCCATTACGTTTGATGGAAAGCAAGATGTTGGAACGTTGGAAGGTGAAATGCTTCGCCAATATCGTGCGAAGATCGGCTACGTCCAACAGGATCCATTTGGTGCCTTGGCTCCATTTATGAATGTACAACGCATTCTTGAAGAGCCGCTCATTATCAATGGCATCAAAGATCCAGCTGAACGAGAGCGCCGAGTTCGCAAGGTGATGGAAGAAGTAAAGCTCACCCCGGTGGATGACTTTTTGCATAAGTTCCCACATATGATGAGCGGTGGGCAACAACAGCGTGTTGTGATTGCGCGCGCGATCATCCTTGAACCGAAGCTGGTCGTTGCAGATGAACCTGTTTCCATGCTCGATGCTTCTGTTCGCGTTGAAATTCTCAAACTTTTGCGCGGCTTGCAGGAAAAATACAAACTGGCGGTGATTTACATCACCCATGATCTTTCAACGGTTCGTTATTTCTCTGAACGCGTATTCGTGATGTACGCCGGAAATGTGGTGGAGAAGGCACCTGTTGATTCATTGGTTCACAATCCAAAACATCCATATACCACTGCGCTCATGGATGCAACATCAGACCCGGATGCGAACAATGCGTTGACATACCGCGAGCTTCCCTCCGGTGAACCACCCAGCCTTGTGAATCCGCCTTCTGGGTGTCGTTTCCATCCACGTTGCCCCAAGCGAATCGAAAACCTTTGCGAAGTGGAAGAGCCGGGTGATCTAAAGTCGGATGACCACCTCGTGGCTTGTTGGTTGTATAAATGAACATTGAACATCCCGAGCGCCTCATAGTTCTTGGAGTGGCGATGATGCTTTTTGGATGCATCGCACCTTTCCTCATGGTTGTAAAAGTTTGGGAGTCGACGTTCTTTTTGAACTTCCTTTCCTACGGCATGTCGGTACTCGGAATGGCAATTGGTTTTACAGGTATGGCGGTCATGCGCGTCAAACAGAAACGTTCTGACGATGATGAAGATAAGTACCGCTAAGCCAATTTCTTAACCCAAGAAGAAGCCTGCAAAAGCTGAACGGCAATTGCAGGCTTCTTTTCTTTGTTATAATCAGCCGAACCTAACTTTTGGGAGCCCCTTCAATGAGCGATAAAAAACCACTGCTTGAAGTGAAGAATCTAAAAACATATTTCTACACTGAAGACGGCGTAGTCCGTGCTGTGGATGGTGTTGACTTCGAGATTTACCCGGGTGAAGTGCTCGGGATTGTAGGGGAATCAGGGTGTGGAAAAAGCGTTACCTCTCTTTCTATTATGCGTTTGATTGGCGTTCCCGGAAAGATTGTGGAAGGCGAGATCAATTTCGACGGCAAAAATCTTGTCACGGCTTCTGAAGAAGAAATGCGCAAAGTTCGCGGCAATCGCATCTCCATGATCTTCCAACAACCTCAATCTGCATTGAACCCAGTGTTTCGTGCAGGCGACCAGATTTCTGAGGTCTTAAACATCCATCAAGATTTTGGTAAAGAAGCGGGGCGTGCACGCGCCATTGAACTTTTGAAACAAGTAGGTATTCCTGAGCCAAATCGGCGCGCAGAAGCGTTTCCGCATGAACTCTCTGGCGGTATGTCGCAGCGCGTCATGATTGCCATGGCATTGGCTTGCGTCCCTGATCTTCTAATCGCAGATGAACCCACCACAGCACTTGATGTGACCATTCAAGCGCAAATCCTTGATCTAATGCGCGACTTGCGCAACGAACTCGGCTCTGCTTTGATGCTCATTACACATGACCTTGGCGTGATCGCTGAAATGGCGAATCGTGTAGTTGTGATGTATGCAGGTGAGATCGTGGAAGAATCTCCGGTTGCTTCTCTTTTTGATAAACCGCATCACCCTTACACCCAAGGCTTGATCGGTTCCATCCCGGTTTTGGGTCAACGCCGTGACCGTTTAGATGTCATCCCAGGAAGCGTTCCGAACCTCGTCAACCTCCCGCAAGGATGCCGCTTTGCTCCTCGTTGCCGTGCTCGTACAGACCATAACCTCTCCATTTGTACTGAAAAGCATCCTGACTTGATTCAAGTGGCAGATGGACATAAAGTTCGCTGCTGGTTGTACGAAGATGCAGATGGTCACACTGCACCACTGAAATCTGGTAAATAAAGGAAGCAGTTTAAATGAATAAGATAAACAAACAAGAACAGCCAGAACTCTTGGTGGTTGATAACCTCGTAAAATATTTTCCTGTTCGCACCGGTTTATTTCAACGTGTAACTGCTTGGGTTCAAGCCGTAGACAAGGTCAGCTTTGCCGTGAAAAAAGGCGAAACCCTTGGCATGGTGGGCGAGTCTGGCTGCGGTAAAACAACGGTCGGACGTACCCTTTTGCGTTTGATCGAACCGACCTCTGGCAATGTGACATTTGAAGGGCAAGATGTCTTAAAACTAAATCAGCGTGAACTAAAACCTTTGCGCCGTGACATGCAAATCATCTTTCAAGACCCATATGCATCCCTTAATCCGCGTATGCCAATCGGAGAGTCGGTGATGGAAGGGTTGCAGATCCACAACATTGGTCACCCAAAAGAACGCTGGGAGATCGCTGTTAACATGCTCAAAAAAGTGGGATTGGAAGAATATCATGCCCGCCGTTATCCGCATGAATTTTCTGGCGGACAGCGCCAACGTATTGGAATTGCACGTGCTCTGGCACTGAATCCCAAATTCATCGTCTGTGATGAGCCGGTTTCTGCCTTGGACGTATCCATTCAATCGCAGGTGTTGAATATTCTGAAAGACCTGCAGGAAGAGTTCGGTCTTACTTATCTCTTCATTGCTCACAACCTCAGCGTCGTGGAGCATATTTCAGATCGTGTGGCAGTTATGTACCTCGGCAAAATGGTTGAGTTGACAGACCGTGACTCGTTGTATCGTGAGCCGCTTCATCCTTACACCAAGGCTTTGCTCTCTGCCATCCCTGTCGGGCACCCGAATGAGAAACGTGAACGCACCATCCTAAAAGGGGATGTCCCCAGCCCGCTAAACCCACCCAAAGGTTGTCGTTTCCATACTCGTTGCCCAATTGCAGTCAGCCAGTGCTCACAGGAAGAGCCAGTGTTTAAGGAAGTTCGCCCAGGTCATTGGGCAGCGTGTTGGCTTGCTCAATAGAAAAACAAAGAGACCGCATATGCGGTCTCTTTTTATCATGGGGGAGTGGTTATAATTGTTCAACGCCTTAAACAGATACAGGCAGGAGCTATGAAAAAAAACATCATTCCATTTCTACTTATCGCTGTTCTTATTGTGATTCCAGCCTGTTTGAGCGCACCTGCACAGACAGAAACCCCGGCACCTACCGAGTCATTAATAGAAATTACAGAAACTCCACCAGCTTCTCTAGGACCTGCACTCACAATTTGTTTGGGACAAGAGCCAAATAGTTTGTACCCATTTGGAGATTTAAATGATGCGGCTCGTAATGTCCTCTCTGCGATTTATGACGGACCAATTGATAATGTGAGCTATGAATATCAGCCAGTCATTCTCACCAAACTTCCCTCTATTGAAAATGGCGATGCGCAGATTGTTCCAGTAAAGATAAATAATGGTGACTCTGTGGTCGGTGCCGATGGAAATATTATTCAGTTTAGTAAAGGCTCTACCGTACGCCCGGCTGGATGTCGTAGCGCTGACTGCGCGATCACCTATGATGGTACTTCCTCTATTGAAATGGACCAAATGATCGTGACATTTCGTATGCGCCCCGACCTAACCTGGTCTGATGGCACTCCGCTTACAGCCGATGACTCGATCTATTCATTTGAACTACAGAAAGAAAGCAAAGTTAATTCATATCTCACCGAACGCACACAAGCTTATGAAGCTGCTGATGAACAAACCTTGCAATGGTTTAGCATTCCTGGTTACCTTGACCCAACATATTTCATAAATTTTTGGCAACCTGCTCCCAAGCATACTTGGAGTGAGTTCACCCCTGACCAATTACCTTCAGTAGATGTCGCTTCGCGTGTACCTCTAGGTTGGGGTCCATATGCCGTCAAAGAATGGTTGCCTGGTGAATCACTCACGCTCGAAAAGAATCCGTACTATTATCGGTCTCGCGATGGGTATCCTAAATTGGATAGCATCCAATTCCGCTTCATTCCCGACCCAGACCTGGCTCTCTCCGAATTAATTGCGGGTCGCTGTGACGTGATCGACCCTACTATCGATCTTGAAGACCAAGTTGGTCTGCTTCAAGAAATGCAGACTTCTGGTCAAGCAAAGTTTTTTGTAACCACTGGCATGAGCATGGAATGGCTTGGGCTGGGAATCACCCCTGCTTCTTATGATAATGGCTATGATATTCAGAAAGATCGCCAAAACTTTTTCTTGGATACATATACTCGCCAAGCCATCGCATACTGTTTAGACCGCCAAACCATCGTTACCTCTGTCCTTCATGGGCTGACGGAAGTTCCAACCAGTTATTTGCCATTGGGTCACCCTGCTTTGGACACGAATCTTTCTGCCATTAACTATGACCCTGAAATTGGGAATTCTTTATTAGATCAAGCAGGTTGGCTGGATGAAGATGAAGACCCCTCCACGCCCCGTCGTGCAATCAATGTCCAAAAAGTAGCTTATAACACGCCGCTTATTTTGAATTATCAAACCACCTCCACCACCCAACGCAGACAAGTGGCAGCCATTTTGGAACAATCTCTTGCAAACTGTGGAATTGGATTGAATGTCGAATTTATCTCACCCAATGACCTTTATGCTCCTGGTCCAGTAGGTCCCTTATTTGGGCGCCAATTTGACCTCGCTGAATATGCCCTTGGTGTAGATGGTAGCGAACCACCTTGTAGCTGGTTCAGTACTTCATCAATCCCCAATGAGGCGAATTCATGGTCTGGTACAAATGTAACAGGCTTTAGTAATGAAGAATATGATCTGGCTTGCCAGGCGGGGGAATCCTCTTTACAAGAGGATTCATCCTATTTATCCTCCTATCGCCAGACGCAGATTGTTTTGGCAGAGCAATTGCCTGCCATCCCGCTCTACTCACGTTTACATATAGCTGCTGCCCGTCCCGACCTTTGCGGCTTCGACCTCGACCCGTCTGCTCGCTCACTTTGGAATGTAGAGGCGTTTGAGGTAAGCCAAACCTGTCAAAACTGATGAGGAATCAGTTCCTAAATCTTGCTATAATTTAGACATCGTTATTAAGTTTGGATCTTATTAAGCCAAACGAACTTATCTCACTCATTTCAACAACAGGCTTTTATGATACGAAACGTTTTGTTAGTGGACGACCAACGCGATATTCTACGTCTTTTACGTTCCACCTTGGAAACGCTCAAGAATAAGGATATTCAAATCTACGAAGCCCAATCAGGGGAAGAGGCAATGTTGGAGTCTTCCCGTCATAAGATAGATCTTTTGGTTACGGATTACAAACTTCCCGGCATTAGTGGCGTGGAGTTGATGCATAAGGTCCGTGCACGACATGCGGAAGTGAAGGTCATTTTTATTACTGGTATGACAGACCGTAAAATGCGCGAAGATATGCTCAACAGTGGTGCTTTTGGCATCTTTGATAAGCCCATTCCAATTGCCGATTTTCTAGACTCTGTCGAGCGTGGGCTGGGTTTTGTGCAAACCATCTTCCCACCCGAGCTTACAGCTGAGGCAAATGCACTCGTTGAAGGTGAAGTGCAGAAGACGAAAGTCTCTGACTTGCTTGCCAACTTCCGGCAGGATTTCAATGCGGATGCCGTATTTTTGCTTAATGATCGCGGCTTAATCAATGCTCGAACTGGCAGCCTTCGTGACCCAAGTATGGAAGTTTCGTTGATTTCCACTTTAATGGCAATTCATAACACTAGTTTGAAAGTAGCAAAGGTCAATCATCAAGAAGTGATTGAGTCATATCATGTTTTTAGTGGAGGTGACCATGATCTATTATTTATCCCGGTCACTCCGCTTTATGCACTGCTTGTAGCTGGAAAAAACCTGGCAACCGAAAATCAAATTTTGGATACTGTACGCGGCTTAATGGCTTTGCGTGCTCAGGTAGAAAAAGCATTATCAACATTAGGCGTGACAGGACAATTAAAGTTCAAAACCGCACCACTGGCAGTTCCACCTACAGAGGCGCCTCCTAAGAAGAACACTGACCAATTAGCCAAAGCAACTCCTGCCCCTGAGATGGAGGCGTTGTTCAATAATGCTTCTGGCGAGAAGGCGAAAGAAAAGTCAACAGATGATTTTTGGGAGTCTGCAGCGCAGGATTTGGGCAGAAAGTCTATTAATCCTGAAGTAATATCTCTTGAAGAAGCTAAAAAAATGGGACTTATTCCCGGCGAATAAAAAAAATTGTGATACAATCTTGCGCGCACTGGGGCATGGTGCAATGGCAGCACACCAGCCTTTGGAGCTGTGGATCTAGGTTCGAATCCTGGTGCCCCAGCCACACATGTCCGTGAAAGCGGACAACTTTCTCAAACGGGATTTGTCGCGGAGCACATCAACCGCACAAATCCTGTTTTTATCTGAGGTGAATCCATGAAGATAACCGCTGTTCTTCTTGCCGCTGGGCAGGGCACACGCATGAAATCCTCATTGCCGAAAGTGTTGCACCCTGTAGCTGGCAAGCCTATGATCTGGCATGCCTTACAGGCGATCCAGCAATCGACCACAGAGAAACCCGTTGTGGTGGTGGGGCATGGTGCAGAAGAAGTAACCAATTATCTTAGCGACTCGGCACAAACTGTCTTACAGGAACCGCAACTGGGAACAGGTCATGCTGTGATGCAAGCCGAATCTCTCTTGCGCGGCAAAACGGACCTCGTAGTTGTTTGCTACTCCGACATGCCTTTACTTCGCGGAGAGACTCTACAGAAACTAGTTGAAACGCAGAAGCATAATAAAGGATCGGTCTCTTTATTAACAGTAGTTGCAGAAAATCCACGCGGATTTGGTCGCATCCTTCGCAAGGACGATGGGTCGGTGACTGCTATCGTGGAAGAATATGTCGCAACGCCCGAACAGTTACAGCTCAAAGAATTGAACGTGGGTGGTTATTGTTTTGATGCCAATTGGTTGTGGGACGCTTTGCATCGTATCCCGAAGAACCCCAAAAAAGGCGAATACTATCTAACAGATACTATTGAACTTGCTGTCAAAGACGGCTTATCTGTTCATGCAACTGTGATGGATGATCTCGAAGAGACCATTGGAGTGAACACTCGTGTGCATCTTTCTGAAGTGGAAAGCGCCATGCGCAGACGTATCAATCAGACCCATATGTTGAACGGCGTGACGATGATTGACCCGGCTTCAACTTATATCGAAGCAGAAGTGACGATTGGGAAAGATACAGTCCTCATGCCGAACACTTATTTGTTTGGTAAAACAGAAATCGGCGAAGGCAATGTAATCGGACCCAACACGATGATTCGTAATTCAAAAGTGGGGAATGGATGCAAAATTTTAGCATCAGATCTTGAAGGTGCTCTTCTTGAAAATGATGTCGATATGGGTCCCTTTGCTCGTTTGCGCAAGGGAGCGCATTTGGGCAATCATGTCCATATGGGTAACTTTGGCGAAGTGAAAGATTCCTATCTTGCTGATGGTGTGAAGATGGGACATTTCTCTTACATCGGAAATGCGAAGATCGGCGCAAATACCAATATCGGTGCAGGGACAATCACTGCTAATTACGATGGTGAGAAGAAGAACCCAACAGAGATTGGTGAAGATGTATTTATCGGTTCAGACACCATGTTGGTGGCGCCGGTTAAACTTGGGGATGGCGCGCGTACAGGCGCGGGTGCGATTGTGACGAAGAATGTTCCAGACGATACTCTGGTGGTGGGAATGCCTGCTCGTGCGATTCGTAAATTGGAACGAAAATCAAAAAAGAAGTAGAACAGGTTCAGAATGATGATCTCAACTGCAGAAAAACAATCTTTGATTGACCTTGCTAATGAAGCACGCCGTCGCGCATATGTTCCTTACTCGAATTATCCGGTGGGCGCTGCCTTGCGGACCAAGACCGGGCGCATTTACACTGGGGTTAATGTAGAGAATGCTGCCTATCCACAGACTATGTGCGCAGAACGCGTGGCAATTTTCAAAGCTGTTTCAGAAGGCGAGACAGAATTTGAAGTGATCGCAGTTGTTACCAACAACGGCGGTTCTCCCTGCGGCGGATGCAGACAAGTAATGGCAGAGTTTGGCTTGGATGCCATTGTATTGTTCGGTAATGGACAAGGCGAATTAACCCATGAAACAACGGTCCATAACCTTTTACCTGAAGCCTTCACCCCCAAACATTTGGTGACTGAATAGAAACTTGTGGAGAATGGAGCAAACCATTCTCCATGTTCTTTTATGACGGACTTTCGCTCGTTTCGTGCTTCTGCAGTTGTGCTTCGCCATGCGGACTGGGGTGAAGCTGATCGTATCCTCACGCTTTATACTCGTGATCAAGGGATAGTACGCGCATTGGCGAAAGGGGCTCGAAAAGTCACATCACGCAAAGCGGGACATTTACAGCCTTTTACCCATGTCACGGTTCAGCTTGCCAAAGGGCGAGATTTACTGATCATCACACAAGTGGAAACCATCAACGCCTACCTGCCCTTGCATGATGATTTGATGAAAACCGGCTATGCGGCTTACATCATTGAATTGCTTTTACGCTTTTCGTATGAGGATGAAGGCGCGAACCCATCGATTTTTCGGCTGGTGACTGAAACTCTGGATCGGCTTGAAGCAGAAGCGGATGCTTGGCTGCCTGTCCGCTATTATGAGATGAGGTTATTGGATGGAGTAGGGTTTCGTCCGCAATTATTTCAATGCGCGAACTGTTCGCGCGAAATTTTGCCAGAAGATCAGTTCTTCTCGTTTACGGCGGGTGGGGTGATTTGCCCTCGTTGTGGAGAGGGGATACCAAATTTGGCACACATCTCATTGGAAACGCTAAAATACTTACGGCACTTCCAACGCTCGAGCTACAAAGAAGCCTCGAAAGCAAGACCCAGCCTTGAGGTCCAGAAAGAAGCAGAAGTTCTTATGCAAGGCTATTTCACTTACTTGCTGGAAAGAGAATTAAATACTCCCGGCTTCCTAAAAAAAGTCAAAACATAAAAGGAGAGCAGTTACGAACTGCTCTCCTTTTTTTGAATTCTACGAATGAGTGAATCTGACATTTGCCTTGTATTGATATCTTCTGATGCTGAACTTGTATCTGAAGCGTACCCAAACCTGCGCATCGTAATACGGCGTGCCCAACTCAAAAGCGCCTTTGCAGATGATTCGCCTTCGTAGAGTAATGGCACAGTTTTGTTATTCTCAATTGCCTGTCGCAGGTCTTGTGTAGTCTTGCCGGGAAACTCTGTGCGCCCGGCACCGATTGCCCAATAGATATGGGCATCGCTTGAAGAGATTTTTGAAAATGGGAGGAATACAGAAAGTTTGCGTGCCATTTTGTCAAAGTTCTGTGTTCCGAAGTTGTGTGTTTCCATTCCTTTAAGCGATGCCTTCGCAATAGGGTTTTCCATGGCAGTGAATACAGCTTCCAACGTAAGGCTATTTGGAAGATTGTTGAATGGGTGAGGGATAATGGCAATCCCACCCTGGTCACCAATATGTAACAAGGTGTCGGTTAAAGACATGCCAGCGGGCGGAAGGTCCTTGATGAACAGTGCCACCAAATGGCCATCTCTTGTGCTAACTTCAGCCCCAGAAATAACTTCAATCCCATATTGTGAAGCCAATTGTTGTGCTTCGAGAGATCCCCGTATTTCGTCGTGATCGGTCACTGCAATAATGTCGAGCCCGACATTTGCAGCTTGCTTGAGGATGGCTCGCACAGTGGTGGTTGCGTCTCGGGAGTAGATGGAGTGAACGTGAAGGTCTGCGGTGCCCATGTGCTATTACTTTCTTTTATATAGTTAATATCGGATGTCTTTTTGACTCCAATTTAGTACAAAAACCCATGCCACAAAAAGAACGATTGGTTTCACAATACGCCAGAGCAGGATCTGAAACCAACGCCATTTGAGGTTATAAATGATTTGCGCAATGAGCCAACGTGCAAATAAAGTGTGACCCAGCCCGCTTCTTTCCAGCCGACGCTTGTAGTTACTAAACGAGAAGTCGCCACGCTGGAACGAATCCACGATCTCTTTGGCGGCGAGGTTGCCATACCCTAATGCCATGCTAATGCCTTCGCCAAAGATCACATCAGCGCCTACTGCATCTCCTACCAGTAAAACCCTTGAAACCGATGCCTTATTCCCCGGGCTATACCAACGAATGGGGTGCCCCTTGATTTCATATGTGCTTAGATCGAAACCCTGTCGCTGCATTTCTTTTGCAAGCGACTCTTTGAGTGCCGGGCGTTTTTGGCTTGCGAGCAGATTTGTATCATAGACGCCCCAACAGCGCATTTCTATACCGTTAATTTGGGTTGGGAAATCCCAGACATACCCCGCAATATTATCAGGGACTGGAAAAAAGTCAAACAAGGCTGTCTGGTTTCGAGGTGGTGTGGATGTACTTAAAGCAGGTGAAACCGGTGTTAACACTTCTAGCACGCGTGCTGTATAGATCGGTTCATTTGGAAAAATACTTCGACGGGTCATGCCATTCGAGCCATCTGCACCAACGACGAGGGTGGCTCGAAACGTTTCGTGATCGGTTTCAACGGTGACGCCATCGGCATCGGGAGAGATTTTCTTAACCGTCACTCCCTGGCGGATCTCAATGCCCTTACTCTCAACCTGCTTTGCCAACCAGTGATCGAACTCATCACGGCGAATCACGCGCAGGGCGTGGCGTTTCGGTACGCGGATGTTAATGCCGCTGCCTGCGAAATCAAAGCGGATCGAGTCTGAATCCACGTGCGGAATTTCGCTCACATCCAACCCAAGGTGTTCGAGAATGCGCTCTGCATCGATGACCAAGCCGCCAGCACAAAGCTTCAGGCGTGGATAATGTTCCTTTTCGAGGATCAAGATGCGCTGAGTCAGATGCGGGGCATATTTCGCGAGATGAAGGGCGGTGGAGAGTCCGCTTGGACCACCGCCAATGATCAAGATATCTTTTTCCATGAGAGTATTGTATAAAAAAACAGAGCAATTTCAATGCTCTGTTTTTACTAAATTGGTGAGAATTTTCTAATCGGCTGCTGCCGAGGCTGGAACGGGGTCGATGGTGCGGCGCCAGAAGAATGCCCAATACATAAGGACGGAGATCGTATAGAGTGTGATGGTTCCAATGAATGCCGGACCAAACCCATATTGCACTTGTAGCCAGCCACTAATGGTAGGGCTGAATGCCCAGCCGAAGTTCCATGCCATGCTGGTGAGGCTTGCAACCGTAGCACGCCCTGAAGGCTCCACGTGTTCCATTACGAAAGTTTGGTAAACGGGGCTGCTCATGTTCATGAGCGCGAGGCGAATGTAATAGCTGGCAGCGCCAACCCAAAAGATGGGGGAGAAGCCAAGCAAGATGAGAAATGGAATGGAAAGCGCTTGTGTAATCACCACGAGTTGGATTTTGCCCGTTCGGTCTGCGAGAGGTGGTGCGATAAGCAGACCAATGCCCATTGCCAGTGAACCCCAAGCGAAAAGCGTGCCAATGACTGGGTCGGGTTGGTGATGAACCACGCGGAAGAAGACATTCATGAATGGCATGATGAGACCCGCACCTAACGAGGTCAGCAACATTGGCAGGACAAGTTTTGTAAGCAACCCGGGGTTCTTCGCCGCGTATTGAAAAGGCGCAAAAACAGCGCGTTGACTACGGGTGATGTTCGGTGACTTAACGAACATTAATGGCAACACAGCAATCAATGCGCCGATTCCGGCGATGAGAATGGAATTTCCATACGCGATGCTGCTGGTTTCAGAGACGTGTTGGGTTTGGCTGATCCAAGTGGGGAGGTAGCCGCCGACCCAATTGCCCACAGACGCCATGGTCATTTGAAGTCCCTGACCGAAACTGAAGAGGTAGGTGCGCTCTTTCTCGTCGCTGTTTTCCATGAGGAAGGGGGACATGGTTACGCCAGCCAAACTTTGCGCCAACCCAGAAACGACGTTCATGGCATAGAGCGATGTTTCGGTTTTCCATAATGCCATGGCAATGACAGAAAAAGCCAACAAAATACTGGAAAGAATCAACGAACCTTTGCGCCCGATGATGTCTGCCAGGTAGCCCATGGGTAGAGCGGCGATTAGAGCGACAAAACTGCTGGTAGTGATGAGGTTGCCCAACACCGATTCATCGAAGCCGAGGCTCAGGGCGTAGAAGTTGAAGATGAGTCGAAAAATGCCCATCACTGCGCCAGTGATAATGACATTTAGAAGATAAAGCCGCGCATTCGGTTTGAATGCGCGGATGTGGGAGCTATATTCTCCCAAGATACGGAAGGGTTTGAATGAGGTTGTATTGTTCATGCGAATTCTTGTAGGTTTTCGCCTTGCAGGAAGGCATTTAGATGTTCATACACTGCGTCGAGCGCTTGCTTGCGGGCGGTGTAACGATTCTCTTCGTGCATAAGCGAGAGTTCCACCAAACCGGCGAGACGAAGCTCTTTGAGGTGATGCGTCACTGTGGGCGGGCGGAGCTGCAACTTGCGGGCGATCTCAGAAGGTGTAAGGCTCTCGTGTGTGAGATAGTGCATGATCTTCAGGCGTGTAGGGTCTGCAAGGGCTTTGAGTGAACGAACCAGCGCATCGGGCACGGTTTCGCCGGGGATGACAGACATATCGGCGGGGCGGGCGCCGAAGGTGAGGAACATGGTGTTGCGGTCGAAGCGCTCGAAGAAGATCAGCGGGGTGATCCAAAATGCAGGGACGATGATGTAGTTGGGAGCATTGAATTCATCGCCTACTTGAAGTCCCTGCGAGAGTTCAGTGAATAGTTCTTCAAAGCTGACAGTGGAAGATAAGGCTTGGGCTTTTTCTAACCCAGCACGCAGGATGGGTTCGATGCGTTTTTCTTCCTCCTCAAAAAATGCTTGATAGTAGGATTGAAACGCGGTGAGAAATGCTTCACCGAGTTCGGCGGGTCTGCTCCACCAATCCAAAGCGGATTCAACGGCTTCGCGTTTCATGTTGCCATGTTTTTGCGAGAAGAGCTTTTGGAAAAAATCTACATCAGTGGAAAGGAATTTGCCTTCAGCCGCGATGCGTAACAGAATCTCTCGAAAGGTTTTGTGTTTTTCAACATCTTCTGGCTTATCGGCATCGTACACTTCATGAACGTTATACAGTTCGATCATCCGCTCGGCGGGCGGAATTTGTTTGATCGCCCAAAGTGCGCTGATGGCATCTTTGGGTCCGGGTAATGTATTTAACCACTTAAGCGGAACCCCCAAAAGCGGATATAACTCCTCTAACAGTTTTCGTTCTGCCGTTGGAATGCGGGCTCGAACACTGGCGGCATAGGATGGGCGAATGCCGAAATGCTCGGGCTCAAGCAGAACGTGCAAACTGATAAATAACTCGTAGGCGGTGCCAAAATCCCAAACGAGTTTTGGAGAAGAGTTGTTCTTTTTAGCCATATTTTTTGTTGTGCCCGCATTCAAAGTTCAGGTGACAGTCCAATCAATGGGCTGTCACCTGAAGTGTGGGCTTTATTTTTTTCCTTTTAGTTTTTTGCCGATGGAGATCAAGGTATCCCCGGTGCTTTTGTCGATACTTTCATTGAATGGGGGGACGTGCTTGAACAGGGTGCCAAGCGTGATGAGCGCCTGCCCGGTTTGGCGGGTGAAGAGGCTTCGGGCTGGGGTTTCAGCCGGAGCGGCGTTTGAGGCGGTGGTGGTTTCGCAAGTTTCCATTGTGTTCTCTAAGGTTTGTACCGACATGGTGTCCTCTCTCTCTACTGGGGACGGTTAGGCAAATGACTGTGTTAGACGTACATCTAATTAGATAATAGTCTAAATTAGACGCTTTGTCAAGTAGGTAGGGCGAATTTCCAGCTAAATAGGAGCTTTGGGTCATTCTGATTTGGCAGCGGCAGGGTTCTACTATATGAAAGGACGGAACCATGAAGCGAAAAATCTTGGCGGGGGTGCTGGTTGGACTCAGTTCCATCATTTTGTTGGCGAGTTTGGTGGGGATGGTTTTGGCGTGGGTGTACAACGAGCCGCTGACCCTCGAAGCCACAACGCGGTTGGACGAGGTTGAAACCCAGCTAACTCAGATCCAGACCGACTTGCGTAAAGCAAAGGATGAGGTGGAACGTGCTTTGCGCATCATCCAATCTGCTGAGGATGCGCTTTCGGAATTGACCCAACAAGCTGGCGACGCAAAGGAACTGCTTGAACAGGTTAACAAGACTTTGGATGACGACCTGATTCCTGGCTTGGAAGATACAAGGACAAAGCTTACAGACGTCCGCGCGATTTTGGAAGACCTGCGAAATGCTTTGAAACAATTGAACTCGCTGCCCTTCGTCAACTTTGAAGTGCCGGGCGACGATGTGATCGCCAACATCATCAACGGAGTCGATTCGCTGGATACCGAGATCGCAGATGTGCAAGGGCTTGCCAAACGCGCTTCTACCTTTATTAGTGACACATCCTATTTGATCGGCGGCGATTTCCAAACCACCAAACAGAATCTACAAGATTTACTGGTGGTTCTAAAAGGATATGACGAGAAGTTGACTGGCTGGCTTGAACAAGTGCAGATGCTGAAAGAGTCCGCGCCCAAATGGATCGATAACGCCTCTCTCTCCCTGACAGTTGTTCTGCTCTGGTTTGCCTTTTCTCAACTGGGGCTGATTCTGCACGGGCTGAGCATTTGGTATGGTGAGAATCCGTGGGAGATATTAAAGAAGTTGAAGAAGAGTTCTGTAGCATAAAAATAAAACGGTCTCGTTAGAGACCGTTTTATTTTTATGCATATGACCCAGACCAAACCTCAAACTGTCGACCATCATGTTCTTCTGAAGAATAGAACGTTAAATAGGTGAGGGCTTGGTATGGCACGAATAATTGGTCTTTGGGATTTTGCATGGCGAGATCGTAGTACGAATGCCAGGTCCCGGAATTGAAGTATATCTGGCTCTCTGGCACCGGCATGGACAGATTCAATGCCAGCGGCACGATCTCATAGCTATGGGTATGTCCATAAACAATGTATTGGGCAGTTCCCTTTTTGAAGGCAGGTTCTTCCGTTGCATAATTGGCAAAAGACCGTTTGCCACCCCACATCTTTTTGCGAACCCAAAGAACCACGTCATTGATGGTATTGAAAGAAGCCTTGCCCGATAACTTGACGATCAATTCCATGGCATCGACCATGTCGAAGCGGAAGGCTTTATCGGCTTGGCGAACGAAGTCCAATTGCAGGAATTCATCTGAGATATCATCCCAAACCTTTTTCAGGTCATTTTCCAGTTTGCGATTCCCAGCGAACTGACGGATTTGTCCGCTGATCCAAAGCGGAGAGGCGAGCAATGGGCGGATGTTGGCGATCTTGCGCAGGCTGTTGACCACCCCGGCGGGCAGACGGTCTCGATAGCGTTTGGAAACTTCCACGGGGTAGCGGTTGCAAACATCCATGGTGAAGACATCGCCAATCGTGCCGTAGTCACGCCCGGTTTCGCGGTTGTAATTGAAGCGGTCGTAAATGTCGCCATGGCGGGCATAGACTTTGTGACGCTCGAACAGTTCGGCAAGTGCAGGAGCTTCTTCTGCATCGAACGGGAAGGGGGTATTGAGTGGGTTGCTCAACCCCATGCGTTGAATCATCTCATTGCGAATGGCATCGAAGGCGGGACCTTTGAGATGGAAATACCAATCGTGGTTGCCCACCATATAATGAAAGCGGACTTTGAGCGGAAGGCGTACGCGGCTTTCATAATCGGGTTCGCCTTTGCTGCTGGCAGGGGCAAGCCGAATCTCTTCACCGGCTGCGAGCCGACACATGACTTGCAGCGACTCTTCGTTCTCGTCTAAGATGGCGCGTGTAACTTCGTGTAATTTCTGAGCATATGCAGCGGTTGTGTGGTCGCTCCAGGGTCTCAGGTAGTTTGAGTCTCCGGGGTCAGTATCCAGCCAGCGGGTGGAATGAAGCGGGTCGACGATATCGCCCATCAGGATCACATCCATACTTTCGACGGGTCGATATTTTCCATCCTTGCGAATGGAGGCGAAGCGGGCGGTTTCAGAAAGCCGCCGCGCGAAGAGTTTGAATGCGCTGGGGGAGATGGAGTCTGCGGTGGTGCCATCCCCGAGATGTAAGTCGCTGACGACGATAAGCATGGGCAGATTATAGCGCGAACCTTCGACGAAATTCGGATTTGTCCGATTATAATTTTTCAAAAGAAAGTGATTCGCAAGTTTTAAACCTTTTAGCGGAGATGTTGATGGATACCTTGAATGAATTTCTTTCTGCACATCATTATCCCTTGGAACTTTCCAATCATACATTGACCGGCTCTGGCGCAGACTTTTTACTTGCCCGTGCGCGCGAGTCACGGTTTATGTTATTTGGTGAAGAACATGGGGTGGGGAGCATCATTGATTTTACGGCGGCATTGTTTCGGCTGATCAACCCGTTGGGATATAAGAATTATGTGACCGAGATCGGACCGGTGAGTACGGGGGAGGTGAATCGCTTGTTGCGTGAATCAGATTCAAAGGCTGCATTTGAGGCGTTTTATCAGAAGTATCCGTTTTCGGTGCCGTTCGCGTGGATGCAAGAAGAAGTGGAGTTATTGAAAACTGTTGCGCAAAATGCGCATGAAAAAGATAACGAACCCGTGATTGGGATTGATCAAGAATTTATTTTCAGCCCGCAATTTCATTTTGAACGTTTGCATGAGATGTGTACAGACCTAGCCCTGAAAACCATGCTTGAGGGTTGGTTGAAGGCAGAGCAACAAGCCTATATTGATATGCAGAATGGGGTTTCACCGGATAAGCTTTCGGTGTTTATGAACTTGCCCTTGCCTACAGGCTGGCAAGAACTACGGAGTTGGTTTCAAGCCCACCATGCGGATGAAGCGTTAGTCATCATGGATGCAGTGCAAGCTAGCCATGTCATTTATCGACATTATATAAATGAAGAATACTATGATAATAATAATGTACGCGCGCTTTTGATGCGGGATTATTTTTATAAAGCATTCCAGCGCGTGGACTCGTTCAACCCAGAGGCGCGTTTTGTGATCAAACTCGGTGCGAATCATGTTTCGCGCGGGTTCACCTCTATGGGCATTCAAGACATTGGGAATTTTGTCTCTGAACTTGCACCTATGTTGGGGACACAGTCATTTCATGTGTTTGTGCTACCGATACGTGGGACGTTGAATGCCTGGCTGCCGTTCTTACCAGAGACATTCAAAGCACACCCGGTGAATGTTGAAGAGTATGGGGTTGCCATTACCCATTTGGTGAACGCTGCACCGGTAAAAGCGGGTTGGAATCTTTATGACTTGCGAGCATTGCGTCATCGGCAGAGACACTGGTCGAAGGAAGAGCCTGAATTCCAAGACTTGTTCTTGCGCTACGATGCGATTTTGATGATGGACGATGTGCGGGCATCAACGTTGGTTAGGGGTTTGTAAACCCCTTTGGCACACTGAGATTTCTGTAGATTTCGTAGAAGGTGTATACTGAAACTATACTGTATGTTCGGAGCCTTCAATGAAATCGAAGTGGATTGAAAATGAAAAGCAAGAAAAGAGGATTTTGTTCATTGACCTTTCAGATTTTAGAAGCAATATTGTGGGATTTGAAGAAGAATTAACCCTGACCGTCTCTACAATTGGGCAGGAAATGTACTTGCAGCCGTTGCATTCTGTGCTTGTTCTAGTGGACCTGACCAACACAAGCATCACTCCTGAAGCGAACCGGTTGCTTACGGAGCGCATCAGCGATACTAAAAAATATGTAAAACGCACTGCCGTGGTTGGTATGACCGGGTTACGTGGCATCTTTTTGGATTATTTCGCGCGGCTGGCAGGTTCAGAGACGGTGGGATTTGAACAAATGGACGACGCTATGGAGTGGTTGATCACACAGGCATAAGAGGTTTGAGAAACAGTCAACCGGTTTAGGTTGGTTGTTTTTTATATATTCTGGGTCAATCGTATAATCGTTCTAACTCAAAGTGGGAAACCTCATAAATGAAATTTGACCCACAAAAACATCACCGTAGAAGCATCCGTCTGAAGGGATATGATTATTCGCAGGCAGGTGCCTATTTTGTGACCGTGGTGGCGTGGCAACGGGAAATGTTGTTTGGCGAGGTGGTGGATGGGGTTATGCATCTAAACCGCCACGGACATATCGTCCGCGATGCGTGGTTTGACCTAAAGAATCATTATCGGCATGTGGAATTGGGAGAATTTGTGATCATGCCGAATCACGTGCATGGAATCATTGTGTTGACCGATGATGGTAGGGGCGGGTCTTCCACATCTGGCGGGATGAATCTGCCTGACATAACATTCGCAGGCATGGATAATTTGCCTATTCATCAGACCCGCCCCTACGTTAAACCCAAACCCCGTCATGGTCTGCCTGAAATTATCCGTGCATTTAAATCATTTTCTGCAAAACGAATTAATCGTTTACGCCGCACGGACGGAATCCCCGTTTGGCAACGCAATTACTACGAACACATCATCCGCAACGAACGCGAAATGGACAATATCACCAAATACATCGAAACCAACCCATTGCGCTGGGACGATGACGATGAGAACCCTGTGAAATCCAACCCGTAGGGGCGGGTCTCCCACATCGGGCGGACAATTGTGCCTGACAATATCATCACAAGCATGGACAATTTGCCAGCCGTAGGGGCGGGTCTCCCATATCGGGCGGACAATTGCGCCTGACAATACCCTCGCAGGCATGGACAATTTGCCAATCGTAGGGGCGGGTCTCCCATATCGGGCGGATAATTGTGCCTAACAATACCCCAGCAGGCATGGACAATTTGCTGACCAACCAGACCCGCCCCTACGTTCCCGTCGTATAATCACCCCATCGCGGACAAAACATGACCCAATCCAAACGCCCCCTCAACGTTTCCTCTGCCACGCCCATATCATCCCCCTGTGGGACGCGGACCGTGACGCTGTCCGCGCATTGACTGTAGCAATGGCGTGAAACATTTGGATATAGGATGGATATAGGATAGTAAGAGGATGGATATAGGATGACTATAGGATTAAACTGGGATGTTTCACGGTTTGTCAGACAAGTTTTGAACTAAAAGAGCCAGCTCCTTAGTGGACTAGCTCTTTTCTATGCACTCACCAAGCTAAATCAGCGCCTTGTACCGCATCTTTTCATTGACTTTCGGTTGTATAATTTCAACAAACTTAGCAAGTGGGAAACCTGCCTATGACCCAACCCAAACGCCCTCTGAAAGTCTTCCTCTGCCATGCATCACAGGATAAGCCAATCGTTCGAGAACTACACGACCGGCTTCTAAGTGAAGGGTGGATTGATCCTTGGCTTGATAAGGAAAAACTACATTTAGGTGAAGACTTTGATTTAGAAATCGAGAAAGCGATTGAATCTACAGATGCTGTAATTGCTTTTATTTCCGAAAATGCTGTCAAAAAAACGGGGTACATCCAAAAGGAATTGCGGTTAGTCTACGATGCTCAGATGTATCGACCTGATGGAGAATTGTTTACGATTCCATTGAGGTTGGAAGAATGCGAACCACCACACCGCTTTAAGTATTGGCATTGGGGGGATTATTTTGGAGAGGAAAAAGAAAAAACTTACCAATCTTTGTTGAATTCTCTGAAGTTTATTCATGAACGAGTTCTCAAAAGTGAGGCTGCTGAGAAAACACGACTAGAAGTAGAAGAGTTAAAGAGGCAAAAAAAAGAGGCAAAGGAAAAAACAGAACGCGAAGCCAAAGAAAAGCGTGAAACTCATAAGAAGGAAGAAAAACCTGCAATCGTAAAGTCGAAGGCAGGCAGTCAAACTATTTATTGGTTTGGAGGCTTTGTTGTGTTGGTTTTAGGAATAATCTTCATATCTTTATTGAATAATCCTCCTTCTACGTCACAACCAACACCCGAAAATATTCAGGAGCAAGTTGTTTACACTTCTACTGAAACCGAAATAGTTATGCCAAGCACGACATCTACATTTACACTAACTTCAAGCCCAATTATCGTTATCACCAGCACAGACACATTAACTCCCACTTCTTACCCTTCTAAAATTGTTGATTCCAAGGAAGTGCCAATGGCGTTTGTACCTCCGGGTGAATTTATTATGGGAAGTGAAAATGGGGATACTGATGCGAAAAGTGTGCATTCTGTTTACTTAAATAGTTTTTATATAGATATTTATGAAGTGACGAATGCTTTTTATAAAAAATGTATATCTGATAATAACGCTTGTAGTGAGCCAAATTCAGGATATTATCAATTCTCAGATTATGCAGACCATCCAGTTGTTAATGTTACCTGGTTTCAGGCAGATCAATATTGTAGGTGGCGTGGTGGAAGTTTGCCAACAGAAGCCCAATGGGAGAAAGCGGCGCGTGGCACAGATGGACGCACATATCCATGGGGTGAAGAAGCGGGTTGTAATCGAGCCAATTATCATACTTGTGTAGGGACAACGGCTAAAGTAGGAAGTTATGAAAATGGAAGGAGTCCGTACGATATTTATGATATGGCTGGTAATGTTTGGGAATGGGTATCAGATTGGTATGATGATAACTACTATCAGTATTCACCACCATCTAACCCTACTGGACCTATTACTGGAAAATCTCGCATTTTGCGAGGCGGTTCGTGGAGCTACCCTATGAATGATTTGCCAACCTATAATCGTCGAGAAGCGGCTCCGAATAGTAGTCGTAATGTAATAGGTTTCCGTTGTGTTAAGGATAACCCATAGATGATGATCTCTCCCAAACGCCCTTTCAAAGTCTTCCTCTGCCACGCACACGCGGACCGTGACGCTGTCCGCGCACTGTACACGCGCCTGACGGACGACGGCGTGGATGCATGGTTGGACAAGGAAAAACTCCTTCCTGGGCAGGATTGGGAATTGGAGATCAAAAAAGCCGTTCGCGAAGCGGATCTTATAAAAGAGTAAATTTAGTTGGAGGTTGTTATGAAGAACAAAACAGGGAAGGTAATCTTTTTTCTAATCTATTTGATCTTTCTGTTGCAAGTGTTCATTCCTGTCGTGAACGCGCAAACACCTACGCCTCCAACCCGTGATTCCTTAATCCTAGCAATTCAACAACGTGCACAAAAAGATGTAGAACTTGGTGCCGCTCCACAAAGTCCTACAGATTTAGCCGTGTTGTTCAGTGAGCAAGCATCTTCTGTTGGTATGTCCATAAATGAGGTAAAGGACATATATGATGAAGCTTACAAAAATGCGATCCCTGTAAAATCCCCATGGGATGATTTATTAAAGCCGCAGGGCGGCTGGATATTTTTGATAATTGGCGCATTATTGGTGATTTTGGCGAACATCGCTAAAGACTATCTCACTGCGTTTGGTAAAAAATTAGCGGAAGCCGCATATCAACAATTGGCACGCTTTCGCCTGTTCTGGGGGATCGCCTTACGCCGTTATCGTCGCTCATTGGAAGCCACATACAGCGAATTGAAAATCCCCTTCCGTGCGGGGCGACCTTTGGAGATGAAAGATGTGTACGTGCCTGTGCGCGTGGATGGCGGGGATAAGAAACAGGTTGATGCTTATCAAACCATTCAAAACCAGAAACGCTTGGTGGTGTTGGGCGACCCAGGTTCTGGCAAGACGATGTTCCTGCGGCACGTCGCGTTTACATACGCGCGGCAAGGATTGGATGATTTTCAGGGGCAGCCTGTCCCCGTGTATCTGGAGTTGAATCGCGTCGAGAGCGCGGGCGGTGCCTTGTTCGCGGCGTTGACCAAGACGCTGGAGAATCACAACTTCCCAGGCGCGGAGGGCTTCCTCAAATCGGCACTGGAGAATCACGCGCTGCTGATTCTGCTCGACGGGTTGGATGAGGTCAACGCGGCGGCGCGTCCCGCGCTGGTCAAGCAAATTCAGGACTTGGATCAAAAACACGCGGGGAATCGCATCATCATCACCTGCCGCAAAGCGGTGTATCAGGGCGAGTTGGATGCGTGGGTGGATGGAAAACTGGAGATCGTTGAATTTAGCGACCAGCAGATTCAGCGCTTTATGACCTCGTGGCAGAAGGACATGCCTGCGGAAAAATCAATCGAACATTTCTTCCGCACTTTGCAGGAACGCCCACAGATTATGTCGCTGGCGCGCAACCCGCTGTTGTTGACGATGGTCGCGTATCTGTACACCGACACAGAGTTTGCCCTGCCGCATTCGCGCAGCGAGTTTTACAGCCGTTCGACCGACCTGCTGCTCGACCAGTGGAAGTTGGAGCGCAACCGTTATAAGGCGACGCATAAGCGCATTGTGCTGCAAAGGCTGGCTTTGTTCAACCAGTCGCAGGTGGGGAAGATGGGCGAACGCCGCACACTGGAACTGGCGGACGTGTTGCGGGAAATCCGCGCCGTGCTGCCCGATCTGACGTTGAAGACCGAAGACGCACAGCCGCTGTTGGATGAGATCGTCCAGCGCAGCGGATTGATGCTGGTCATTGACGGTGGGACGTGCTATCAATTCACCCATCTCACCTTGCAGGAATATTTCGCTGCGCGCGCATTGGAGACTGACCAGAAGAAACTGCTGGATTTTTACAGCGCGACTCCCGACGCATGGCGCGAAGTGGTGCGTTTGTGGTGTGCTTTGGAACATGACAGCACTGCCATGCTCAAAGATTTATGCACCCTTGACCCGGTAATGGCATTTGAATGTTTGAGCGACGCCCAACAAGTGGATAGTGCTTACGCGGATGAATTGATTGAAAGCTTCAAACCGCGATTGCACGAGGCGTTGACAAATGATTCACTGGCGAGCGCGTTTGCTTTGCTGGCGGCTGACCCACGTCCGCGTGGGAGGAAGTGGTTTAAGTTTGTTGAAGGTAATTTGGGTGATGAAGATAAACACCTTACTGCTTGTACCGTGCTCGCCCGAACGAATATCCCCCAAGCAGCAGAATCATTAGCGAAGTTTGCTTTAACAGACCCTAGCGTAATTCTATTCCTTGTTCAATTGGGAAATCTTGCCGTACCTGCATTGACCGAACCAGCGAAAAATGGAGAAGTTTGGGCAATGGATGCATTGGTTGATATTGGCACGCCACAAGCGGCTTTAGCATTAGAATTTTTACTTTGGACAGATGAACCCAAAGCCTATCATGCCGTGTGGAGATTAGCGGCACTATTACCTTTGACTGGCGCAGAAGATATTTTGCAAACAGTGAATTTAACTTCCGAACAACGTAAGGCAAAGCAAATTGAATGGGTTTGGGAGCCATTTTCTGACCATGCAACACTCCGAGCAATTGTGGGACGAATAGCATATTTACTTCATATGACGCCTGAAGAATTCCTTCCCAAGAAAAAATTACCTTGCGACCCGCGCTTGACAATTTCATTATGTGGGATTGCTTCTCAAGATGGTCGGATAAAAAAAATGAGTAAAGAAAGAATCCAAGAGCTACAAGAACAAATTGGAGAAGATATAAAAACAAGGTTGATTTCTTTCAAGGCGAAATTATTGCACGAGCCAATGGATGAACAAATGCAGAAATCCATGGTTGAGGAGTTTACTCACGATATTAGTGATAACCATGTTTGGAAATATTTATACTCCATGCTTTCTATTCCTAATCAATTTACACTATTATTGACATTAGCTCATGAAAAAATTAAACCATCTATTGACGATTGGCATAATCTGTTTAAGCCTATTAGTTATGATTTTCCGAGAAGTTGGCACGTGAAAGTACTTAAGTTCTTGTTGCTTATTCCTATATTTCTTGATTTTTGGGGAATGGGTTTGATAATCAGCCAATCTTCATCCCTTTTGACACAGATAAACGTGGGCATTTTCCTTCTTGGTGTGGCTCTCCTAGTTATGACGATATGGATACAAAGAGCGCATTGGAGGTTGGTTGATTTAGATGGGTTGCTTAGTGTGACGTTTTTCTTGGCGGGTGGAATATTTGGAATAATAATTGGCGAACTGACAAATAGTTGGGTTACAGGATCTGTGGTGGGTTTTATTGTTGGCGCTACTGTTGGTATCACTCTTTTTATCGGTGATGGCGGTACTGGTGTTGCTGCTAATCGCATTGGTGTTGCTAGTGGCGTTGGTGTTTTTATTGGCGTTGTTAGTAGCATTATTGGCGGCATTGGTGTTATTCTTGCTAGTAGTGGCGTTGTTGTGGTTGTCATTGTTGTTGCCAGTGTTGTTATCATTGGGTATGCCGTTGGCATTGCCTTTGGTACTGGTGTTGGTGAGATTAGTTTTGGTGTTATTGGTTTTGGCGTTATTATTTTTTTTGGTGGAACTTTCGTTTATTTTGCAACAGATTTACTATACGACTGGATTGGTTTGTCAGCGGTTTTTTTGTTTTGGACTATTTGGTTAAGCACTTTCGCGCTTATGTATCTTATTGCAAAACGCCTTGACCGCCGCGCACAAAATCCCTTGCAAGGTTTGCTGGAGGTATCACCGTCTGCGAATAAATCCATGAATAAACGAATAACGATGGTCGCTCAGCTGTTTGGATGGAGGGAGTAGGTGGTCAACGGATTGCTTCGCAATCAGTTATAACCAAAACAACAAAACAAGCTCAAAAGATTGATAATGGAACCTCCATTACCTATCTTCCAATAACCATCAGTTATAATCCCCCCGGGTTTCGATACGTCTCGCGACAAACACGCGGGACTACTCAACCACCACACCAAAACCGAATAGCGAATATCGAATGACGAACTCTTCTTTCCAAGAAATCATCCTCAAACTCCAAGACTTCTGGGCATCCAAGGGCTGTCTCATCACACAGCCTTACTACACCCAGGTCGGTGCAGGGACGATGAACCCTGCCACCTTCCTGCGCGTGCTCGGACCCGAGCCGTGGAACGTCGCCTACGTCGAGCCGTCTGTGCGCCCCGACGATGGGCGGTACGGCGAGAACCCCAACCGCTTCCAACTCCACACCCAATTTCAGGTCATCCTCAAGCCTGATCCGGGCAATCCGCAAGAGTTGTATCTCGAGTCGCTCAAAGCCCTCGGCATCGACCCGCGCCAGCACGACATCCGCTTCGTGGAAGATAACTGGGAACAGCCCGCCATCTCCGCTTGGGGCTTGGGCTGGGAAGTCTGGCTCGACGGGCAGGAGATCACGCAGTTCACCTACTTCCAGCAGATAAGTGGCGTGACGCTCGACCCCGTTTCCGTTGAGATCACCTACGGTCTCGAACGCATTCTCATCGCGCTCAACAACGCCAAAGCCATCTGGAACGAAGAATTCGGTGCAGGCGTCACCTATGGCGAGATTCGCCGTCAGGAAGAGTTCGAACACTCCAAATATTATTTTGAAACCGCCGACATCGACCGCGTCCGCGCCATGTACGACCTCTTCTCCGCCGAAGCCGACGCCTGTCTCGCCGCCGGTCTCATCGTCCCCGCGCACGACTACGTCCTCAAATGCTCGCACTCCTTCAACATCCTCGACACCCGCGGCGCCATCTCCGTTGCCGAACGTCAAGCCTTCTTCCGTCGCATCCGCGAACTGGCGAGAGGCGTGGCGCTGGCGTATGAAGAGCAGAGGAAGGGGTTGGAGTATCCGTTGTTGAAAAAGACCACGGACGATAGACCATCGACCATAGCCAAACCATCGTCCATCGTCAATGGTCCATCGTCATTCCTTCTGGAAATCGGTGTTGAGGAATTACCCGCCGATGACGTCGACTCTGCCTACTCACAACTCGTTACTCGTATCCCGTCACTTCTCTCCGAACTTCATCTCACCCATGGCGACGTCCGCATCTTCACGACCCCAAGGCGGATCGTCGTTTCAGTAGCCTCTCTCTCCCCGAATCAGCCCGACCGCGAAGACCTCGTCAAAGGTCCGCCCGCTGATAAAGCCTTGGACAAAGACGGCAAGCCCACTCAGGCTGGCTTGGGTTTTGCCAAGAAAAACAACATTGACCCGTCTGCGTTGGAAGTGCGCGAAGAAGGCAATAACAAATACGTCTTCGCCCTCGTCAAACAAAAGGGACGCCCAACTCCCGAAGTCCTCGCCGAAGCGTTGCCCAAACTGGTAGCAGATATCAAATTCGAGAAGTCCATGCGCTGGAATGACTCTGGCGTTTCATTCTCTCGTCCGATTCGCTGGTATGTTGCCCTGCTCGGTGACATGGTCATCCCCTTCGAATATGCTGGCGTCGTAAGCGGCAACACCTCTCGCGGACTCCGTCCGTATGATTCTCCAGAAGTAAAGATCACTTCCGCCGACAAATACTTCGACATCATCCGCGAAGCAGGCATTCTGCTCGATAAAGAAGAACGCAAAGCCGCCATTGTGGCACAGGTCAACGAAGCCGCACACCTCGTCGGTGGGGAAGCCATCATCGAAGATGGTCTGCTCAACGAAGTCACCAACCTGATCGAAATGCCGACCGCTGTGATGGGTGGCTTCAACGAAGAATTCCTCGCCTTGCCGCGCGATGTCTTGATTTCGGTCATGAAGAAACATCAACGTTATTTCCCTGTCCAAAAACCCTCTCCCTCTGGGGGAGGGCAGGGTGGGGGCTTGTTGGCGCATTTTATCGCCATCCGCAACGGCGATGATATTCACATTGACACCGTCCGCGAAGGGAACGAACACGTCCTCGGCGCGCGCTTTGCCGATGCCAACTTCTTCGTCCGCGAAGATGTCAAACTCAAGCTGGAAGAATATCGCCCCAAACTCTCCTCGCTGACCTTCCACACCAAGCTTGGCTCCATGCTCGATAAATCCGAACGCATGTTGAAACTCGGCGCGGAAGTAGGCGCCATGCTTGGTTACAAAGAAGCGGCTCTCGTCAAGAATTACGTGCGCGCCGTCTACCTCTCCAAAGCGGATTTGGTGACTCAAATGGTCACTGAAATGACCTCCTTGCAAGGCATCATCGGCGGGGAATATGCGTTGCGCTCCGGCGAACCTGCCGAAGTGGCAAAAGCAATTGCCGAGCAATATCAAACCGTGCCGCAGACGAAAGAAGGATTGGTCCTCGCTCTTTCAGATAGACTCGATTCGTTGGTTGGTTTATTCGCCGCAGGTCTCGCTCCCACTGGCGCGAAAGACCCGTTCGGTCTGCGCCGCGCCGCGATTGGGCTTGTCCAACCGCTCATCGAACATGACGTGGATTTCGATCTCGCCGACGCTGTGAAAAAGTCTGCAAAAACTCAGCCTATCGAATGTAACGATGAAGCACAGGCAAAAATCCTCGAATTCATCAAAGGACGTCTCGCCGTGGTGTTGAAGGACTCCGGTTATAAACACGACGTTGTCGAAGGTGTGCTGGCTCAACAGTCCGCTAACCCGGCGGCATCGGCTCGGGCGGTGAAGCAGTTATCGGCGTGGGTGAGCCGCGAAGATTGGCAATCCATTTTGCCCGGCTACGCCCGCTGCGTCCGTATCACCCGCGATCAAAAAGAATCCTTCAAAGTGGATGAAAAGGCTTTGGTGGAAGCAGAGGAAAAAGCGTTGTTCAAAGCCATTCAAGACAACGCCAAATCTCAACCTGCCACGGTGGACGAATTCTTGAACATCGTTGTCAAACTCATTCCATCCATCAACGCTTTCTTCGATAAAGTGCTGGTGATGGCAGAAGATAAAAAGGTGAAAGAAAACCGCCTTGGCTTGCTACAACGCATTGCGAACTTGTCAAACGGCATTGCAGACCTAAGCACGCTTGAAGGTTTCTAGTCAAAAGGACGGGTAAAAGCCCGTCCTTTTTTATTACACCGATATGTAATTTGGTCTATAATTTAGATGCCCGCTGGTTTCAATCGATTGGGTTCAAAGCGGGGATAGGAGTTCTCATGGATGAGACGGGAAATGACTTACTACGACAAGCTCAAATCTATCTAAAAAAAGGCAATAACTCACAGGCGCTCAATATTCTGGCGCTTCATTTGAAAGAACATCCTGATTCGGTGGAAGGCTGGTGGCTGTTAAGTTTTGCCGTACCAGATACCAAGCGGCAGATCGATTGCTTGGAACGAGTTTTGCATTTGCGACCATCCTATGTTCAAGCGCGCGTCCGCTTGGATACGTTGCTGGGCAGACCGCCTTCTCAGCCCATTGCCCCGCTTGTTAAGGAAACCCCGGCTCCAGTTCCTTATGTTGAGTCTAAGCCTATTACGCAACCTAGGTCAACGCCGATAACGACACCTCCGAAACAGCCTGTATTAAAAAAAGAGGTGAAGAGTAAAACGAGTCTTTCCGTTTTTCAAATTGCAATTTTAGGGTTTTTTGGAGTAGTCGCTCTGGCTGTGCTTAGCGGCACGATGTTTCTCGGTATGCGTGCCTTCACACAGAAACAACAAACCCTGCCACAAGCACAACAAGACTCGAATAAGACGGAAATCTCCATGCCCGCTACATGGACCCCGACTGCCACCGCTACAACTCGCCCTACGCTGACGCCGTATCCCACCATTACGCCGCTGGGCTTTTCCAAAGTGGAAGCCTTGCCCACCCGTCAAGCCTCTGGCATCGAAGCCGCGAATGGATATTACGCACCCAACTTCACCTTGGTGGATGTCAACACGAATGAGCGCGTTAGTTTGGATAGCTATCGCGGTAAGGCGGTGCTGGTGTTCTTTTGGGCAACCTGGTGCCCTTACTGTAACGTAGAGATCTCTGCTGTGCAGATGGTGCACGAAGCTTATTCAGATGATGGGTTGGTGGTTTTGGCTGTGAATGTTGGCGAAGGCGCCGATGCGGCACGTCAGTATGGGGCAGCGAAGAACCTGACCTTCTCCATCTTGAACGATGCCGGAAGAGATGTCGCCGCAGACTACGCCGTGACGGGGTACCCCACTCATTACTTTATCGACGCTTCAGGCGTGATCTCATCGATCGATATTGGCGGTATGGATTATTGGTCTTTGGTCAATAAGGTCAAGCCGTTGCTGGGGCTGCCTTAGTTTCGAGATTTTGCGGGGGAGGGGAAAAGACTCATTGTGTTGAATTAGAGCGCAATGAGTCTCCTCTTTTAATTGGATAAAATTGGGTATAATTTTTAGTGTCCATTACGGGGGAAGTGAATGTTTCCAACTTTGTACATCGATCGGATCGTTTTGTATTTACACGTAAGGAGAAAATCGTATGTCTAAGTTATCCCCTAGAATGCTTTTATTCGCAGCCTTGGTTTTGATTCTCGTCGCTGGAGCGTTTACCACGTATAGAGCGGTTTCAGCAAACTCTGAGCGCAATAGCATGGGCATGTATGTGCTCAGCGGTGGGCTGGTCAACCAATTGAAACCGCAACAACCCGAAGGTGGAACGCCAGACCAGAATCAGGTCGCCCCTTTCCCCGGCAGTAGTGGAGAGGGCGGTCATGGTGGGTGCGAGTCTGAGAACAATATCAACCCCAGTGACTTGTAAAATGAATGTTGTAAAAATAAGGCAGCGAAATGGCTGCCTTATTTTATTTATCGTTTGCACATCCTACCATTCACGCCTATAATTCACGTGCATGTCCACCATTGATGAGATCAAGTCTAAGATAGATATCGTTGACCTCGTATCTGAAGCGGGGGTGAAGTTACGAAAAGCCGGTCGCAACATGACCGGTTTTTGTCCGTTTCATGATAACAAGCATACGCCAGCTTTTGTGGTCTGGCCCGAATCAGGCACATGGCGTTGTTTTGGTGCATGCAACGAGGGCGGAGATATTTTCAAGTTCGTGATGAAGCGCGAAGGCGTAGACTTTAAAGAGGCTTTGAACAAACTTGCATTGCGAGCCGGTGTGGAAGTTCAACAGATCCAACGCGAGACGCAGCAACAACGTGAAGCCTACGACCATTTGCGGACTTTATTGGAAGATGCTGTTGTTTATTACCGCAGCCAGTTATTTGCAAACAATGAAATATTAAATTACCTGCGCCAAAAACGCGGGTTGACTGACGCCACCATTGAGACCTTTGGTTTGGGTTATGCCCCTCCAGGGTACGATAATTTGCTCAAGCATTTTTCGGGTAAATATCTTCCGCAAGACCTTGTGGATGCGGGCATGCTCTCTGAACGGGATAGCGGCGGTTTGTTTGATCGCTTCCGTCATCGCATCATGATTCCCATCCGCGATGAAACTGGCAGGATGGCAGGTTTCGGCGCACGCATCGTAGACCCGAACGATAACCCCAAATTTTTGAATTCACCCGAAACAGCGATCTTTACCAAGGGGCGTTTGTTATATGGCTTTGACCGTGCTCGCAAGCCCATTCGTGCGGCAGATCAAGCCGTAATTGTAGAAGGCTATCTTGATGTGATCGCTTTGCATCAGGCAGGGTATGAGAACGTCGTCTCGCCGATGGGTACGGCGCTCACCGAAGATCAACTGCGTTTGCTCAAACGCTCTACTCGCAGAATTGTCCTCGCGCTCGACCCAGATGTGGCAGGGCAAAAAGCCGTGTTACGTGGTCTTGAAGCGGCTCGCTCTGCCATGGATAAAGAAGGGGAACTGACCTTCGATGCACATGGTTTGTTGCGCAACGAAGCCCGCCTCCAAGCTGACTTGCGTGTAGCGACCATGCCCGATGATCTTGACCCAGATGAGATCGTGGCACGTAATAAAGAAGAATGGGCTACTTTGATCGCAAATGCCAAGCCCATTATCACGCATGTGATGGAAGCCCTTTCTGCCGGGCAGAATTTGAACGACCCCAAGATTAAGAATCAGATCGCTGAACAGGTGCTGCCACTGATCGATGACATGGGCACACCCATGGAACGCGATACATATCGTCAGGCGTTGGCGAGAATGTTACGGGTTGACGAACGCACCTTGATGGCTGCCCAGCCCAAGGGCGCGGTGATGAGGCGTAAGCCGCGTGTGACGGAATCCAGCCGCAAAACAGAATCCGTTGCAGTGGCGGCAGTGAATCCAAGAAAGAATATCGAGTTCTATTGTTTGAGTGTTTTGATTCGCAAGCCTGATCTGGTCTATCGTTTAGACCGTAAGTTGGAAGAGTTTGGCTTAAGCCCATTGGCAAGCGAAGATTTCGAGTATACTGACCATCAGTTACTGTTCAATGTATTGAGGCAGGCGATGGGACAGGACGAAAAAGATCATGCCCAGTACGTCACCTCGCAAATACCAGAAGACCTCGCGCCCCTTGTGAATGAATTACTTGCACAAACAGAAAAACTCGAATCAGCAGACGATAAATTATTGGAAGACCTGTTGGCTCGCTTTTTAGACCTGCGGCGCTTTCACGCCATGAGCAGCGTGACACAGTTGAAATTCATGCAGGATGATGAACAACAACAGGGTGGGGAAAATATCAAGGTCTATATCGAACAGACGATGCGTTTTACCCGTTTGTTAAATGGTTTGGACCAGGCAAAGTTAAAATTATCGAAACGACAGGCGTAAATCGCTTTGTAGGAGACGAGTTCCATGAAACCGAAACGAACGTCTGCCAGCAAAACAACGAAGAAAAAGGTCGTGGAAAAAGAACAGAAAAAGGCTGTAAAACAAACCTTGCCAGAAAAACCTTACAAAGGTCTTTCTGGAGATGTTGCACTGGGTGCCATGGGGGATGAGTCTTTGCCAGAGTTTGCAACAGATGATTTTGCTGAACCCGATGATACGCTTTTTGTACAACAAGACGAAGAAATTGACGACTCGATTAATGTACATGCGCATTTAACGGGTGAGCCGGGCGAAGACCCGGTACGCTTGTATTTGCGCGAGATCGGGCAGGTCAAATTATTGGCGGCAGATAGCGAGTTTCGTCTTGCCACGCTGATCGAAGGCGACCGCCTCATCTCAACATTGAACAAGCTCAAACAGCGCAAAGGGGTTTCACAGGCGGCATCCACTTATCATTCCGTGCTTTCAGAGGCGCTTACTTCTTGGGATCGTTTGGTGGAGGACACCGAGCGCCTTGAACATGACCAGCCGAATCTGGCGCTCTTGCTGGCAGAGGCTCAATCGCTTCATGCCGGGTGGGAATTTGATTCTCCATCCTATCTGCGTGCCTATCTCGACAACGGTCAGTGGGGGAGCGACCACCTATGGGATAACCTCGCACGCCATGCCTATAGTGTCTTTTTGAGTCTGTATTTATTACCTTATCCCTATGCAGAATGGCTGTTGTCGCATGTGCGTGCGCATCAGGGCTTCCCCGCCCAGCGGACCTTGTTCCGTAATCTGCCGTCCGATGAAGAGTTGATCTCTGAAATGGAAGCGGTTCATTTGCGCGCCATCGATGCCCAGCAGGCATTGGTCCGCGCCAATTTGCGTTTGGTGGTGAGCGTTGCCAAACGGTACTTGGGGCGCGGCATTCCATTATTAGACTTGATCCAAGAAGGCAATATGGGGCTCTTGCGTGCCATTGGCAAGTTTGACCCACGGCGTGGATTCAAATTTAGCACCTATGCCACTTGGTGGATTCGGCAGTCCATTAACCGTTCCATCGCCGAACAAGCCCGCACCATTCGCATTCCCGTACATCTCTTTGAGTCGATTTCGCGCATTTTGCGCGCCCAACGTCACCTCACGCAGGTTTTAGGGCGTGAACCCACGAACGAAGATATCGCTTTGGAAGTAGGCTATCTTTCTGCGGTGGATGTGCAATCCATTTTGCGGGCACACGCTGAGAGCAAACCTGTCCACCCAGAATTGCAACGCAAGTTAGATGTCGCTTCGCAAAAGGTCACTCGTGCTTTGCGCTCTGCCGAAGAGACCATCTCGCTTGAAGGTCCAGTGGGGGATGATGATTCAAGCGCTCTAGGCGACTTCATTGAAGACGAAGACGCACTTTCGCCCATGGATGCCGCCGCCCGTGAGATGTTGCGTGAGCAAATTACCCACGCTCTCGAGTCTTTATCTGACCGAGAACGAGATGTCTTGGAGTTGCGTTTCGGGCTTAAGGATGGACGTGAACATACCTTGGAAGAGGTCAGCCGCTTCTTTGATGTGACCCGTGAACGGGTGCGTCAAATTGAAGCGAAAGCACTCCGCAAGCTTCGACACCCGAGCAAGAGCCGAGAATTAAGAGATTATTTAGGCGATTAGCCAAATCAAGTGACAGTTACCTCAAAAGTGACTGTCACTTTTTTATAGATACGGGGTATTTTCTATGAATTCGATTACATTTTGCCCAACATGACAAAAATCATCATTTTTGTGTAATGTAGCACAAGTGCTGGGCTTAAAAAAACCTTTGTGATATACTTTCGCGAACTGTGCAAGATTTCACACATCCATAGAGGTGTTTATGCTGCTGGAATATATTGCCATTGGGGTCATGATCTTAGTGGCCACGCTAATCGCTTTTATTGCGATCGGCTTAGGTGAGCTTTTTGGTCCAAAAAAGAAATCTGCGGGGAAAGATACGCCCTATGAATCGGGCATGAATCCGTATGGTGAAGGTACGCGTCGTATGCCGGTGCGTTTCTATTTAATCGCCGTATTATTCATTCTGTTTGATATTGAAGTTGTATTCTTTTTACCTTGGGCGATCGCATTCCGCAAGCTCGGTCTTTTTGGTTTGATCGAAATGGTGGTGTTCATTGCGATCCTTCTTATTGGTTATGTCTATGCTTGGAAAAAAGGAGCTTTGGAATGGGAGTAGAGCAAAAACTCGGAAATATGGGCGTGGTTACCACCACGCTTGAAAATGTTGTGAACTGGTCACGTACCAATGCTATGTGGCCCATGTTGTTCGGTTTGGCTTGCTGCGCCATTGAGATGATGGCTGCCCAAGCTGCCCACTACGATATGAGCCGTTTCGGTATGGAACTCATGCGTGCCAGCCCTCGCCAGTCTGACTTGATGATCGTGGCTGGGCGTGTTTCCAAGAAAATGGGACCCGTCCTTCGCCGTTTGTATGACCAGATGCCCGAACCCAAGTGGGTGATCGCCATGGGCGATTGCGCTTCTTGTGGCGGCGTTTTCAATAACTATGCCATCTATCAAGGTGTGGATGAAGTTGTGCCTGTGGACGTGTATGTGGCTGGCTGCCCTCCGCGCCCCGAAGCATTGATCCACGGCGTGATGACCTTGTATGAAAAAGTCAACGCGATGAAGTTGGCAGAAAAACCCGCAGAATCAAAATAAAAAAACAGACCTGACAGATTTCAAGACCTGTCAGGTCTTAGGTGTATTTATGGAAAAAAACCTCGAACCGATTGTAAAAGATCTGCAGACTAAATTCGGCGCAACGTACGAAGAGTTTCGTGGTGAAGTGCAATGTATGGTGAAAGCTGAGAATATCGTTGACGTGTTAAAGACCTTGCGCGACGAACATTCCTTCGAATTACTCTCAGTGCTTAATGCCATTGATTACTACCCACAGACCTCACCTCGTTTTCATGTTGTGTACCAGCTCAATTCACTCTCGAAAAATTTACGGGTGCAGGTGCGCGTCCCTGTCAACGATGACCAGCCCAAAGTCCCGACCGTGACCGGCGTGTTCAAGACCGGGATGTGGCGCGAACGTGAAGTCTTCGATATGTTTGGCATCGAGTTCGAAGGTCATCCAGATCCGCGCCGCATTCTGATGCCCGAAGGCACCGAGGGGCACCCGTTGCGCAGAGACTTCCCGCTTGGCTACGAAGAACCGCAATTCACCTTCAACTTGGAAGAGATCGACCTTCGCAAGCCATATGCAAAGGAATAATTTATGACACAACTACAAGAAGTGAGTGTAGAGCAATTTAAACATCTTGTTTCAGAGCGCGCGCTGACCGGCGAGACCATGCTCTTGAACATGGGACCACAACATCCATCCACGCATGGTGTGTTGCGTTTGTTGTTGGAGCTCGACGGTGAAATAGTGGTGAACTGTATTCCTGATATCGGCTATTTGCATACCGGTATTGAAAAGAATATGGAAGCCAAGACCTACCAAAAAGCGGAAGTGATGACTGACCGCCTTGATTATATGAACCCCATGGGAAATAACCTTTCCTATGTGATGGCTGTAGAAAAGTTGGTAGACCTGGATGTGCCGCCGCGTGCGCAGGCTTTGCGTGTGATCCTTGCGGAACTTCAACGCATTTCCTCTCACCTCGTGTTGATCGGTACATGGGGCTTGGACTTGGCAGCCATGTCCATGTTCTTATATTGCTTCCGCGAACGTGAACAGATCCTCGATATTTTTGAACTCGTTTCTGGTCAACGCATGATGACCACATTCTTCCGTCCCGGCGGTTTGTGGCGCGATGTGCCGGTTGAATTTGAAAAAGCCGTGCGCGATTTCCTCAAGATCTTCCCCAAGCGCATTGATGAATATGAAAAACTTTTGACGAAGAATCCCCTGTTTGTGGATCGTATGGTGGATATTGGTTATCTGAGCAAGGAAACGGCTCTTTCCTACGGGGTAACGGGTCCGAACCTGCGAGCCTCAGGTGTCAACTGGGACCTTCGTAAAGCCCGTCCCTATATGGGTTATGAACAATATGATTTCGATGTGCCGGTTCTAACCGAAGGCGACACCTATGCTCGTTACCTGGTGCGTATCGAAGAATTCCGTCAGTCTCTGCGCATTATTGAACAGGCGTTGGATAAATTACCGATGGGACCCGTCCGCTCGGAGAACCGCAAGTTCGTCCCTCCGCCACGTTCAGAGATCGGCGTGAGCATGGAAGCGCTCATCCACCATTTCAAACTATGGACTGAAGGGTTCCATGCCCCAGATGCTTCCATTTACAGTGCCGTTGAATCCCCGCGCGGCGAACTCGGCGTGTTATTGGCTGGCGATGGCGGTCCCAAGCCGCGCCGTGTCCACATGCGTACTCCATCGTTTGACAACCTTTCCGTCATCCCTGAGATCGTCAAGGGACATTTGGTTGCCGACTTGGTTGCGATCCTCGCCTCCATTGACATCGTTCTCGGAGATATTGACCGATGAGTCTTGAAAAGAAATATTCGAAGGAAGTTAAACAGATCCTTGCTAAATACCCGCCAGAGCACAAACGCTCTGCGGTGATGCCGCTCCTCTACCTTGCCCAGCGTGAGGAAGGCTATGTCAACAAAGAGTCGATGAAAGACATCGCCTCTATTCTTGACATCACCGAGACAGAAGTCGCTTCCATTATTGGTTTCTACTCTCTGTATCATGATAAGAAGGCTGGGAAGTATCGTATGCAAGTCTGCAACGATTTGCCTTGTGCCTTGCGTGGCTCTGATGAGTTTCTCGGTAAATTGTGCGAGAACCTCGGCATCAAAGTGGGGGAGACCACTGAAGACGGTCTCATCACCCTCGAAGCTGTGACCTGTCTTGCTTCCTGTGACCGTGCCCCCATGTTCCAAACTCAGGGACCGGATGGAATTAAATATCACGATTACATGACCATTGACCGTACCATGGAATTGATCGAAGCTTTGAAGGGAGGTAAGTAACCATGGCTTACGTCCTTTTACGCCATCGCGATATCCCTGATATCGAAAAAATGAATGTCTACAAAAAGAACGGCGGTTTTTCTGCTTTCAAAAACGCCGTCACCAAAATGCAGCCGAATGAAGTGATCGATGTGGTCAAGAACTCCGGCTTACGCGGACGTGGCGGTGCGGGCTTCCCGACTGGTATGAAGTGGTCCTTCATTGATAAGAACGCCTGGCCTCATTACATCGTGGCAAATGCAGATGAGTCTGAACCGGGTACCTTCAAAGACCGCGAGATCATGGAAAAGAACCCCTTCCAGTTTTTGGAAGGTCTGGCAATTGGTGCCTATGCGGTTGGCGCGAGCGCTGCATACATTTATCTGCGTGGTGAGTTCTGGCAGGTTGCTGCCTGGCTCGATGAAAAAATCGCAGAGATGGAAGAAGCCGGTTATCTTGGTGATAACCTTTTTGGCAAAGATTATTCTCTGAAAATTTACACTCACTTGGGTGCCGGTGCTTATATCTGTGGGGAAGAGACCGCTTTGCTCGAATCCCTTGAAGGCAAACGCGGACAACCCCGCGTGCGCCCGCCATTCCCGCCCTCTGTGGGTCTGTATGGCAAGCCAACCATTATCAATAACGTTGAGACCTTCACCAACGTTCCAATGATTCTTGCCAACGGTGCAGAATGGTACAAGAGCATGGGCACTGCAGATAGTGCCGGTGTGAAGATCTTTTCACTTTCAGGGCGTGTGCGCAAACCGGGCAACTACGAATTGCCCTTTGGCACCACCTTCCGCCAGTTGATTTACGAACATGGCATGGGCATTCAAGAAGGACGTCCCATCAAGGCGATTATGCCTGCGGGTGCTTCTTCCTCTGTAATTGTTGTGGATGAAAAAGTTCTCGACACGCCTCTGGACTACGCCTCGGTTCGTACCTTCGGAGCAGACCTTGGCTCCGCCTCGGTCATTGTGCTCGATGACACAGTTGATATGGATTGGGTCATCAATAAGACCATTCACTTCTTTAAGCATGAATCCTGTGGAAAGTGCACCACCTGCCGTGAAGGCAACCACTGGATGCGCAACCTGACGGAACGCATTCACACGGGTAAGGGTTCTGGCGATGATGTTAAATTACTCTTGAATGTTGCCAAGCAAATGCAGGGCAAATGCTTGTGCGCGTTGGGTGAATTCTCCACCATGGCAGTGGTGACCAGCATCGAACGCTTCCCAGACGATTTCAAGAAAGCGGTAAAGGCGTAACAGATAATGAGCAAACAAGTTACTCTCACGATCAATGGAAAACAAGTTACCGCGCCGGAAGGACTTAGCGTTGCAGACGCGGCAAAATTAGCAGGGATCGATATTCCGGTCTTTTGCCATCACCCCAAACTTGAACCTGTTGGCATGTGCCGCATGTGTCTGGTGGAGATTGGTCGCCCCGTGCGTGACCGTGCTACCGGTCAGTTTGTCATGGAAAATGGACAGCCCAAGATCCAATTCATGCCTAAACTCGAAACCGCTTGTACTAACAAAGTGGAAGACGGTATGGTGGTTCTTACAGAATCTGCCAAGGCAACGGATGGTCAACGCGGTACAGTTGAATTCTTGTTGACATCCCATCCATTAGACTGCCCGATCTGTGACAAGGGCGGGGAATGTCCGCTGCAGAATTTGACTATGGCACATGGTCCGGGAAAGAGCCGCTTCAACTACAACGAGAAACAGCACCTCGAAAAGATGGTTCCGCTCGGTGAGTTGATCTATCTTGACCGCGAACGCTGCATCCAATGTGCGCGTTGTATCCGCTTCCAGAGCGATGTTGCGGGCGAGGCGGTTCTTGGTTTCGATGAACGCGGACGCCATACTCAAATCATATCTCTCTCAGATCCCGGTTTCGACTCTGTCTTCTCAGGGAATACAACCGATATCTGTCCCGTGGGCGCATTGACCACCGTTGACTTCCGCTTTGGTGCCCGTCCGTGGGAACTCAAGGCAGAGTCTTCTATTTGTACTCAATGCCCAGTGGGATGCAATACCACGCTCAATACCCGTCGCGAAGCCAAAGCCGATGGGGAAGTGGTAGTGAAACGTGTCATGCCGCGCCAGAATGAAGAAGTAAACGAAATCTGGCTGTGCGATAAGGGACGCTTTGCATATCACTATACCGAAGGCAAAGAACGCCTCACCAAGCCGATGGTGCGTAAGGATGAAAAACTTGCCCGCGCTTCATGGGATAATGCCATCAAGGCTGCGGCAGAGAACTTTGTTGCGAACAAGAAGGACTTTGTGGTCTTGGCTTCTGGTCGTCTTTCCAATGAAGACCTTTTCAACCTCAAGTCTCTTGCCGATACGGCTGGCGGCGAAGCCATTTTGTACTCTGATATGGCAGGCGGCGAATTGACCCAGCTTGTGGGGGTTGGTGCTGGCACCAACCTTGGTAAGATGGGTAAAGGCGATGCGATTCTCGTGATCGCTTCTGACCTGTATGAAGAAGCCCCCATTTGGTGGTTACGTGTGAAGCAGGCAGCGGACCGTGGTGCGAGCTTGATCATTGCCAACCCCCGCCAGACCAAGCTCGACCGTTTCGCTAAATACACCATCCGCTATGCATATGGTGATGAAATCAAGACCATTCACGACTTTGAAAAGAAGAGCAAAATTTCGGATGAATTTGCAAAGGCGAAGAATGCGGTGGTCTTCTATGGCAGCGAAGGTCTCGGTGTGGCAGGAACCTCTGCACTCGCTTCAGCTTGTGCAGACTTACTGAAAGAAACGAATCATGTTGGCAGCGCCAACAACGGTTTGATCGGTGTGTGGCAGCGTGCCAATGACCAGGGCGCATTCGAAGTTGGTTTCCGTCCCGTTGCTGACCTTGAGAAGGCGTTGAAGGGCAAAGCCGTTTACATTGTTGGAGCAGACCCGGTGGGGGATGACCCCAACCTTGCCAAGGCATTGAAGAGCGCCAAGTTCGTAGCCGTGCAGGAATTACGCGAAACCGCAACGACTGAAATTGCGGATGTGGTCTTCCCGGCTCAGGCATTTACCGAACGTGATGGTACTGTTGTCTCTGGCGAACGCCGTGTACAGCGCTTCTATGCGGCGCTGGCTCCCAAAGGCGATAGCAAACCAGACTATGCCATTACCTCCATGCTTGCCAAGCAGATGGGTGTGATCCTTCAAGGAACCTCTGCTTCGGTGGTGTTTGACATTCTTGCGAACTCTGTGGAAGCTTTCAATGAATTGACCTATGAAGCCTTGGCTCAGGTCAAGGAGCAGTGGCCGATCGTGGGTCGTAATGATGTTTATTATGGCGGCACGACTTATGAGAACACGAAGGGCTTGGGTGTTCAACTCGTCCCGGTGGCTCAGGCTGGGGGCTCGGTGAAAATTCAAAAGGTCCGCAAAGAGGCGGCTCTTCGTCCCAAAGAAAAAGAATTGCTGGCTGTACCTGCCAATAAATTGTATGACCTCGGTGTCACTGTCCAAACCGCAGAGTTTCTCGATCAGCGCATCGGTGAGACGAAAGTTGCTATGCACCCGACCACAGCGAAGAAATTCGAAGTGGAAGATGGGCAGGCAGTGAAGGTTAGCTTTGAAGGTGTTCAGGCAGAAGCGGTAGCCAGGCTCGATGAAACTATTGCGACGGGTGTGGTACTTATTCCACGCAGCATGGGCATTGCGATCCATGAACCTGTGGTGGCGCGAGTGCAAGCGAAGACCGCATCTGGGAAGGCGAAGTAATTATGGATTGGACAATGTGGGTTGAATGGGTCATCAAAGGCTTCGTGCTTTGTTTGATCCTTTTGACGGGGTTTGCCTATTTGACGTTGTATGAACGCCGCGCGCTGGCTCGTATTCAGGTGCGTGTTGGTCCGAACCGTGCGGGTCCGCAAGGTTTGTTGCAGCCGATCGCAGATGCCGTGAAGTTGATTTTCAAAGAAGAATTGACGCCGGGGCATGTGTATAAGTTGGTCTTTATCCTTGCGCCTGTGTTGACGGTGGTACCATCGCTCATTATTGCGGCAGTCATTCCGCTGGGTACTTCATTCAGCCTTTTTGGACGTACGATCAATTTGTATGTTGCAGACCTGAATGTGGGCGTGCTGTATTTGACCTCGATTGCATCGATTGCCGTGTATGGCATTGTGCTGGCGGGATGGTCGAGCAATAATAAGTATGCCATGTTGGGCGGCATCCGCTCTTCGGCACAGATGATTTCTTACGAACTTTCTTTGGGCTTGTGCTTTGTGATCGCCATTATCTTGAGTGCCCTCGGCAACCCTGATGGCGGCTCGATGAATTTGCGCGAGATCGTGGAAGCCCAAAAGGATATGTGGTTTGTGGTGTATCAGCCAGCGGGCGCTTTGATCTTTTTGATCGTGACGCTTGCTGAAGTGAACCGCGCTCCATTTGACATGCCTGAAGCGGAACAAGAGTTGACGGCTGGTTATCACGCCGAATACTCGGGTATGAAATTTGCCTTGTTCTTTATGGCGGAATATCAAAAGATGATCGTGATCTCCATGATCGCTGCCACTTTGTTCTTTGGCGGATATCGTGAGTTCTGGTTTATGACGAATTTGTTTGGCGGCATCTTCAGCGTGGATCGTTTCTGGTTCCTTGGACCGATCTACTTAATGCTGAAAGTGGTTGCCTTGTTGTTCTTCATGATTTGGGTGCGCGCTACCTGGCCCCGCATCCGCTATGACCGCTTAATGGCATTCGGCTGGAAGGTGCTTTTGCCGTTGTGCTTACTCCTGGCTTTTGTAACAGCAGTCGGCATCTTACTGGTTGACTTTATAGGTAACCCTGTCATCATTTGGGGCGTGCCTGTGATTTCGGTCGTTTTTCTTTTTGCGTTTGTTTCATTTATTAACCGCGATCTGAGGAGAAAATCTCATGGGCGTGTTTGATCCCATTTTTGAACTGACAAAAGGTTTGGGCGAAACATTACGTTCCTTCCTGCGTGAGCCAACCGTAACGGTTAGTTACCCAGAAGAGAAACGCCCTGTGCGTCCGCGCTTTCGTGGTCGTCATGTCTTGAAGCGTTACGACAATGGCTTGGAGAAGTGCATTGGCTGTTCTTTGTGTGCGGCTGCCTGCCCTGCCGATGCCATCTTTGTGGAGGCATCAGCCAATACCGATGAAAAGCGCTTCTCGCCCGGTGAGCGTTATGCCTCTACCTACGAGATCAATATGTTGCGCTGCATCTACTGTGGTTTTTGTGAAGATGCCTGCCCCACTGAAGCGATCGTGCTAGGGGATAACTATGAGCTTTCCTTTACAAACCGCCAAGATGCGATCTACACCAAAGACCGCCTTTTGGAACCCGTTCCTGCCGAGTCCATGCTGACCCCGCGCAAAGTGGATGCTGGTGTGTTCACCCGTTCGGTGCCGGAGATGAAAGACCCAACCGATTGACGATTTACGATTTCAGATTTTCGATTGGGTTGAAAATCGTCAGTCGAAAATCGTAAATGGAGTGCCATGTCTTCTGAATTAATAGTCTTCCTCGTTCTTTCCCTCGTCGCAATTGCGACCGCACTGGGAATGTTGTTCAGCCAGAACGCTGTATATTCAGCCTTGTTTCTGGTGTTGAACTTCGTCACTGTGGCGATCTTCTATCTCTTGCTGGGTGCGCCATTCATTGCCATGGCACAGATCACGGTCTATGCCGGTGCGATCATGGTCTTGTTCCTCTTCGTCATCATGCTTTTGGGTGCAGAGAATTTAGCCCCTACCAATAACTTGCCCTGGCAGAAACCGTTAGCGAGTCTCCTTTCTGTCATCCTTGCCGTGGAAGCAGTTTATATTCTGCTTGCCAAGACCAGTTCTACGACAGCGATTACGGCTCCAAATGCTGCCTTGAATAATATGGATAGCTTGCGTGAAATGGCATTGACTTTATTTGGAAAATTCCTTTTGCCTTTTGAGGTCACATCCGTTTTGCTGCTGGTTGCCATGGTGGGTGCCATTGTTCTAACCCGTCAGGAAAAGGAGCCGAAATAATGGTCTCTGTAAATTATTACGTTGTTTTATCAGCGATCCTTTTTAGTATCGGCGCGCTTGGCGTGCTTTCACGTCGTAACCCGCTCATTATTTTTATGTCCATTGAGTTGATGCTCAATGCAGCCAATCTTGCCATGGTGGCATTTGCGCGCTCATTTGAAATCGCACAAGGACAATCATTGTTTGATGGACAGATTTTCGTCTTCTTTGTCATCGCTGTGGCGGCGGCTGAAGTTGCGGTCGGTCTCGCGTTGATTGTGGAAATTTTCAAATCCAAAAAGAATATCAACATCGACGAGATGAATTCTCTAAAAGGATAATGACTGCGTCATTGCGAGGGCAAAGCCCGAAGCAATCTGGAGAATGCAATGCACTTAAGCGAAACAGTAAACACAGGGTTTTATTTTCTAGCCCCCGGGTTGGTGCTGGTACCGATTCTTGGTCTGCTCATCAACGCAATTTTCGGAAAGAATTTTTCCGAAAAGATGGTCGGCACGGTGGCAAGCCTGGCATCGGGAACGGCATTTGTCATCTCGGTGCTGCTGGCATATTCGGTATCGATCAATCATGGTCATACCGTAAGCGTGCCGTTTGCAGAATGGATCCACATTGGCAACCTCAAACTTGATTGGACCTTCCGCGTCGACTCGCTTTCGGCGACGATGATGTTGGTCGTCTCGGGTGTTGGGACTCTCATTCATATCTATGCCATTGGATACATGCACGAGGATGTGCGCTTCAAACATGAAGAAGGACGATTCAACCGCTTCTTCCTTTATTTGAACCTGTTCATCGCTGCCATGATGATCCTCGTCTCAGGCGACTCCTACCTAATGCTCTTTGTCGGGTGGGAAGGCGTGGGCTTGTGCTCTTTCCTGCTCATTGGCTTCTGGTACGAGATGGATACCTTGGGTCGCCCCTCTTGGGCAAATTCCAACGCCGCCAAGAAAGCCTTCATCACAAACCGCGTTGGTGACTTTGGCTTCCTCATGGCTGGCTTCTTGATGTTCTGGCATCTTGGACATTCTTTCCAATTTGATGATGTCTTCAAAGCTGCCCCAGGAATTGCCGAGACGCAGCCGTGGCTTATCGTTGCCATCACACTCTTTATGCTTGTGGGTGTGGCTGGTAAATCCGCGCAGATTCCGCTTTACATCTGGCTGCCGGATGCGATGGCAGGCCCAACCCCAGTCTCTGCCCTCATCCATGCCGCGACGATGGTGACCGCAGGCGTTTACCTCATCACTCGTTCGGCTCCGCTTTATACACTTGTTCCACAGGCACAATACATTGTTGCCATGGTCGGCGCTGCGACAGCTCTTTTCGCCGCCACCATTGCAGTGGGGCAGTACGATATCAAGAAAGTCCTCGCATACTCCACCATTTCTCAGCTCGGCTTCATGGTCGCAGCAGTGGGGATGGGCGCGTATGTAGCAGGAATGTTCCACCTAATTACTCACGCTTTCTTCAAGGCATTGCTCTTCCTCTCGGCTGGTTCCGTCATCCTCGGCTTAGAGCGCGGACATCACGCGCACGCACATCACGCTGCTCATGACGAGAAGCCGAAAGGCAAGCACAAGAAAGAAGAACACGGACATGGTCATGACGACCACGGCGAAGTTTTCGACCCCGGCGATATGCGCAACATGGGCGGACTTCGCAAAACCATGCCTGTCACTTTCTGGCTGTATATGATCGGTACGCTTGCATTGGCGGGCATCTTTCCGTTCGCGGGTTTCTGGTCGAAAGATGAAATTCTGCTCGATGCCAGCTTGCACTTCACCAGTGTCTACTGGCAGTTGACCATTGCGGCCTTCTTCACTGCCTTCTATATGGGACGTCAAATTTGGATGGTTTTCTTCGGTGAAGCCCGCAGTGATGCTGCGAAGCATGCAGAAGAAAGCCCCAGAGTGATGACCGTACCCCTTATGGTGCTGGCAGTTTTGAGCGTAGCCGGAGGCGCGTTGAACCTTCCGTTCGAAGGTTTCCACAATCTTGGTCATTGGCTTAGCTACACAATTGGCGAAGTTGAAGGTCTCCCATTGAATTTGATGGTTGCGGGCGTTTCAACTGCTTTGGCGTTGCTTGCCATCTTCATCTCATGGCTCATTTACGGACGTAATCCTCTCAAGGCTGGGCAGATTGACCCGCTCAAGAAACCGCTTGGCTTTGTGTTTACCGGCATGGAAAATAAATGGTTTGTAGACGAAGGTTATGGCGTGCTTATTATCAAGCCGTTCAAATGGCTTTCTCAATTCCTTGCCGATGTGATCGATTGGAAGTTCTGGCATGATTTTGTGCATGACACTGTCATTGCCGGGACCTATAACTGGCTGAGTGAAGTGGCGCTTAGTCGCTATGCCGACCAGAAGGGTATTGATAGCTTCTTCAATAGTTGGGGATCGTTCACCCAATGGCTTTCTGAAAATGTACGTAAAATCCAAAACGGCTTCGTCCGCTCGTATGCACTCTCTGTGTTGTTGGGCGTCGTCTTGATTTTGGGTTACTTGATTTTGAAATAACTCGTAGAAACCGAGGATAGAACATGGAATTTCTTTTGCAACCTCTTACACTCCTGACCTTCCTTCCGCTGGTGGGTGTGCTTGTGCTTTTGTTTATCAATGCCGAGCAGAAAGCCGCGATTCGCTGGACGGCGTTGGTCACATCACTGGTTACCTTTGTCGTTTCATTGTGGGTCTTCTCAATGTTCGACAAATCGAACCCTGACCTGCAGCTTGAAGCCAAGTATGCGTGGATACACGTTGCGGGCTGGAACATTTACTACTATCTCGCCGTAGACGGTTTGAGTATTTTGCTTGTGATGCTCACCGCTTTCCTCACTCCAATTTCCATTCTTTCCACTTGGAAAGCCGTTGACGAACGCGTGAAGGATTTCATGATCTTCTTCCTTCTACTCGAAATTGGCATGATGGGCGTCTTCCTTGCGCAGGACCTATTCCTGTTCTACATCTTCTGGGAATTCACGCTCGTGCCGATGTACTTCCTCATCGGCATCTGGGGCGGACCACGCCGCGTGTATGCCTCGGTCAAGTTCTTCCTTTACACGATGGCTGGCTCCATTCTCATGCTGTTGGCGATTATTTACCTTGGCATTCAAGCAAAGAATACTTTCAACGTACCAGATTTGCTCGTCCGCTTGCCAGACTTGTACGCTACTGGCAAGATACCTGCTGGCGTGCAAATGTTGCTCTTTATTGCCTTCACTGCCGCTTTCGCCATCAAGGTTCCGATGTGGCCCCTCCACTCTTGGCTGCCAGATGCCCACGTAGAAGCGCCCACGGCTGGTTCTGTTATCCTTGCGGGCGTTTTGCTGAAGATGGGTACTTATGGTTTCTTGCGCTTCAACATCCCGCTCTTCCCAGATGCTACCGTGAAAGCCGCTCCGTGGATTGCGCTTCTCGCCACCATTGGTATTATCTATGGTGCTGCGGTTTCCTATGCCCAACAAGATGTGAAGAAGCTGGTCGCTTATTCTTCAGTGAGCCACCTTGGTTTCGTGATGCTCGGTCTCTTTGCTCTCAACCCTGAAGGCGTGGCAGGCGCAATTCTGCAGATGGTCAACCACGGTCTTAGCACTGGCGCGTTGTTCCTTCTCATCGGTATGATCTACGAACAGACTCACACGCGCGAGATCAAAGTTTACGGTGGTTTGTGGAAGATCACCCCGGTCTTCGGCACCATGATGCTCATCGCTTCGCTTTCTTCAATGGGCTTGCCCGGCCTCAACGGTTTTGTGGGTGAGTTCACCATCTTGCTTGGTGCCTTTGGTTCAAAAGCCATCGGCAACCCCTGGTTTGCAGGACTCTCTGCTCTTGGCGTGATCATGGCTGCGGTTTACATCCTCTACATGTTCCAAAAGGTCTTTTTAGGACCTGCCGGAGAGATCACGCATCACCATGAACTCAAAGACCTGAATTGGCGCGAGATCCTCACCGTCACTCCGCTCGTCATCTTCATGTTCTGGATTGGTTTGTACCCCAAGCCTTTCTTCGATATCCTCGCCCCTGCGGTTGAGAAGTTGCTGTTACCGATAACGGCCTTGTTACATTAATAATATTTTTGTCACTGCGCGGGTGAAGCCCGAAACAGCCTCAGACTTAATTATGAGATTGTTTCATCAGAAAGAATACCTGCCTTGCAATGACGAAGACATGGAGCGTTCATGACGCAACCAACCTACGACGACTTTTATACACTCATTCCTTATCTCATTCTGACCGTTTGGGCATGTGTGTTGCTGCTTGTGGATCTCTTCATCCCGAAGGGACGCAAAGGCATCACAGCATTTCTTGCGGCGTTGGGCATCGCCACCTCGCTAGGGTATGCGATCACGCAAACCGGCATTGAAAGCACCGGCTTTAACAGCATGGTTTCACTCGACGGTTTTTCCACCTTCGCGAATATCCTCCTGCTCGGAAGTGGACTCTTCGCCATTGCTCTCGCCTATGGTTACACCAAACGCATGGGCATTGAACGCGGTGAATACTATACTTTGCTGCTGTTCAGTCTAACCGGCATGATGCTCATGGCGCAAGCAAACGACCTCATCATGGTCTTCATCGCGCTCGAATTGCTTTCTATTCCGCTCTATGTTCTCTCTGCAATTTCCCGCAAGCTAACCTCTGAAGAATCTGGTGTGAAATACTTCTTGCTCGGTGCCTTCGCCAGCGGATTTGTGGTCTATGGAACTGCCCTCGTCTTCGGTGCGACGGGCTCAACGAATCTATCCGTAATATTTGCCCAAGCCGCCTCTGGCGCAACCTCGGGCTTGCTCTTCACCATTGGGGCGGCACTGTTGCTGGTAGGGTTTGGTTTCAAAGTTGCCGCTGTTCCCTTCCACATGTGGACGCCCGATGTCTACCAAGGTGCACCGACATCAGTTACGGCATTTATGGCAGCCGGCGCGAAGATCGCTGGTTTTGTAGCCTTGTTCCGTGTGTTTGCCACTGCATTCCCTGCCCTTTCCTCAGACCTGACCGACATCCTCTGGGCGCTCTCTGCATTGACCATGATCGTTGGTAACCTCACCGCTATTTCTCAGACGAATATCAAACGCATGTTGGCATACTCCGCCATTGCACATGCAGGCTACATCCTCATGGCGTTCGTCCCTTATGGAAATGCAAAAGTCGCTCCAACAGCGATTGCGGCAGGCTTGTTCTATCTTGTGGCATATGCTCTCAGTAATTTTGGTTCTTGGGGTGTAGTCATCGCTCTTGAAAAAGCCGAAGGCAAGGGGCTCGAAATTGAAGATTACGCTGGTTTGGCAAAGAAATACCCTGCTCTTGCTGTTGCCATGACCGTCTTCATGCTTTCCCTCATTGGCTTCCCCCCGACCCTTGGCATGGTGGGTAAGTTCTACCTCTTCCGCTCTGCCCTCGCGGGTGGATTCCCCGGTCTTGCCCTTATCGGCGTAGTGACGTCTCTTATCTCTGCATACTATTATCTTCGGGTCGTGGTCAACATGTACATGAAAGAAGGCGACCCTGAAGTTGAACGCGAACCGTGGCTCGGCTTAACTACAGCCCTGACGGCAGTGGTAACCGTAGCGGTGAGCCTCATCCCGCAATTCCTTTTCACACTGGCTTATACAGCAGTTATGCGATAAGTAAATAAAAAGACAAAAATAGCGCTGACATCTGTCAGCGCTATTTTATTTTGCAGTATCGGTTTCTGTTTCTGGCTTATTAAATAAGTTTTGAGGCTGATACCAAGTAAAGAAAAGCCCTGCTACAACACAAGAAAGAACAATTGCTCCACCGGTGATAATCGAAATCTTCGCAAATAACCAGTCGTATTGTAGCAATCCCAAATATTCGAGCATATTGCCCCAATCATGCCGTGACGGGTCTGGGATGGGGATGAGGGTCAAACTGCGGGCGCTGGCATCTGCAATGTAGGTGGAAAGGCTGATCAGGCTGTGACCCGCAACTGCCCACCAACCCAAAGCTTCATTGCGCCGTTTTCGAAAGAGGACGATGAACCCGAAGATCACGAATAAAAGCACCTGCCAGATTGATCCGCCTGCAATACTTAGAAACCAGCCAAAAGGGGAGCAGATGAAATGCCCGGCTTCGTGAGGCAAAATCACCAGAAAATAGATCAATGTTCCGGTTAAGCCAGAGCGAGTATGTAAGTGGTCCAATAGCGAAAGGAAGAAGATGCTCCAGAGGACGGTAAACCCAACTCGTTCGATACTGATCGGGTAACGTTCTCCAGACCATGCTTTGAAGTTTTCAAGCCATTTTGAAAATACTACTTGGCTGTTTTCAGAAACAGGTTCATTTTGGTCTTCAGGTTTTTCTCTTCGTAATTCAGTGAAAAGCAACCAAATTAGAACGAGAAGGATAAGAATGCCGAAAAAAATGATCGCAGCTTGCATGAGAACCTTTTTCGATTATAAAAGCTATTTTCCAGCAGTTGCCCTTGCAAAAAACGTACGAGTTGTAATTATTGACACAATACCCCTTTGCGGTATAATACCGCCCGCACGAAATGGCTCCGTAGCTCAATGGCAGAGCAGTTGACTCTTAATCAATTGGTTGAGGGTTCAAATCCCCCCGGAGTCACCAGTCAAAAAACATCCCCATTTGGGGATGTTTTTTGTTTATAACTTTCCCAACACCCACACAATGAGTGGAGCAATGACCAGCGCCGGTAGAAAATTCCCAACCCGAATCTTTTTGAGTTCCAGAAGATTGCTGACGCCCACTCCCATCAACAATACTCCGCCTGTGGCGGTCATCTCATTCATCATGGGGTCACTGATGATAGAGGAGAGCCTCTCTGCCAGCAAACTGATACCCCCTTGATAAAAGAAGATAATGATCGAAGAAAACATCACTCCGATTCCCATTGTGGAAGCAAAGGCAATAGAGGCAAACCCATCCAACGTGGATTTAACCGCTAGCAGACTATAGTCCCCTGTCAACCCATCTTGAATGGATCCCAGGATCGCCATCGGACCAATACAAAACAGCAGAGATGAAACCATGAATCCGCGCACGAAGCGTGAGCCGGCGCCATTTTCACTATCACTAGAAAAACGTTTTTCCAGAACCAAGCCAAAATCTTGTAAGCGTTCTTCTATCCCAAACCATTCCCCGAAGATGGTGCCAATCAGAATGGCGCCCAATACGATCAATTGATTCTCGCTCTTGAGAAACATTTGCAGCCCCATCCCTACGGTGAACAGCCCCATCCCTGCAATAATGGTGTTTTTGAAACGTTCTGGAATGCGGGAGCCAAATAACAGACCGACCATTCCCCCAAGCAAAATAGCAACAACATTGATGATAGTTCCAGTCATGATTCTCTTTTCTACTGTCATGCTGAGCGACATCGAAGCATCTCTACTATTAATTAGAGACTCTTTGATGTCGCTCAGAGTGATATTCTTCTATGTGAATATTCTTTAAAAACCCCAACCCCTTTTATTCAGACTTTGCCAAAGAAGTCTTTCTACCCGCATGTTGATTTTCCAAAAGCTCCAGCACAAAACATAATGACGATAAGCGGTTGAGATAACGCTGCAAATGTAAGTTGACAACCACTTCGCCGTCATACAGTTCCACAACGCGTCGCTCCGCCCGGCGGATAATCGCTCGTGCCATCGAAAGAGCAGCCCCTCCTAGCGAATCACCCGGCAGGATAAATTCTTTGGGCATCTCCACCACTTTACTAATTTCGTCGGTCATTTGTTCAAGCCATTTCACACGTTCTTCATCAATACCGCGAAATTTCTCGGCATTCTCTGGTGTGGAGGCAACTTCCGCCATCAACTTGTATAAATCTCGTTGGACAGTGAGCAGAATTCGGGGAGTTTGCAGCGTCCCCTCTGGGGAAGGCGCTTCACATTGCGCGCGTGCCAGCCCTAATGCTGCAGAAGCTTCGTCAAGCGTGCCAACCGCTTCCATTCGTACATGATATTTTGGCACCCGTCCTTCGCCTAGAAGCCCGGTTGTGCCGTCGTCGCCTTTTGCTGTATAAAATGTCATGCCGGGCATTATAGCGGATAAGTGATTATAATGTCGCGCATGATTTCCAAATACCATATCAAAATGACCACCCATGCACTCGCTCCGCATTTCAGTGAACGTGCCTTGGAGGTTATTATCGCCGCCAACCTAAAACAGGATGCACTTCGCAACCAATTCGGGCATGATGAAATTCATTATGACAACAATGCCATCGAAGCGGGAGATCGCTATATCAATGAACAGCGTGGGTTGGTGATTGCCACCTTACTTTCGCCGGGGATTCTCGGCGCATGGGTTGCCTTCGGGCGGATGCTCCACACCGCACAGGATTTCTACGCTCATACGAATTACATCACCCTGTGGCTTGACCAATTCGAAGGCACGCCTCCACCTCCGCCCGAAATTGAACCGCTAAAGAACAATCTGACCCAAAGCCCAAGCCTTCATTCTGGGAAGATCTATTTCCCCTTAGATGCTTTGTACTTTATCAAACCCATTCGCCCGATGGTCTTGAAATTTCTTCCCAAAGATTCTCACGGCTGGATGAACCTCGACACCCCTGATCAGGGACCGAAATTTGACTATGCCATTGCCGCTGCAACCAAGCGCACTACTCACGAATTTGAATTACTTCAGAAACTCTTACCTACTGAAATGTTTACAAGGTTTACAGACCGATAAAATCTTAATATTTTTGCGTCACTCAAGAAAGGTATAATCAAACCCATGGATACAAAAGTAAAACTGAACGAAGCAATGAAAGAATCAATGAAGAGCGGAGATGAACTCCGTAAACGTACCATCCGTATGGTATTGGCTGCCGTCAAACAAGTGGAAGTAGATAAGCGCACAGACTTGGATGAGATGGCGGTCACAGCCTTGATCCAGAAAGAGGTGAAGAACCGACGTGAGGCGTTGGAAGAGGCGAAGAAAGCTAATCGCTCTGACTTGATTGCTGACAATGAAGCGGAGATCAAGGTGTTGGAAGAATTCCTTCCCAAAGCCATGTCTGCCGATGAATTGCGTGCCCTGGTACAAGCCGCCATTACAGAAACGGGCGCTGCTGCCCCAAGCGATATGGGCAAAGTGATGAAGATCGTTATGCCTAAAGTTGCCGGTCGCGCCCCGAATGATGCCATCAGTTCGATGGTAAAAGAACTACTCAATAAGTAAGAACCCCGCTGCAGGGAGGCGCTTGTCTCCCTGCAGGCGTTCGTATGACCACACGCCCCCCCGTTCCACGCCGCACTCGAATATTGCAATACCTGATGATCGCTGTCGTTGCACTGGCTTCATTTGGTATGCTCATTTCACCTTTGAGCTTAAACCCCAATCAGCAGACCTATGATATTGGGGAAGTGACGCAATCTTCGATCCGCTCGCCCCGTGATATTGAGTATGTAAGTGAGATTCGCACGGAAGAAGCTCGCAAAGCCGCTGAGAGCGCGGTGCAATCGGTGTATAGCCCGCCAGACCCTTCCATCACCCGCGGACAGATCGAACGCTTGCGCACGTCTCTATTGAATATATCTGCCATTCGAGATAATAAAGAATTGACCAGCGAGGAAATGCGGCAAGGTTTGCTATCGCTGAGCGACTTGCGTCTGAAAGACGAGACGGTCGATTATTTGCTGGGGATTTCAAGCACGCGTTGGGAATCGGTGCAAGATGAAGCCGTGCGCGTTCTGGAGCAGGTAATGCGCCGCGCCATTTATGAAGATCGCGTTGAAGCGGCACAATCGAGCATCTCTTCTTCTGTAAGCCTGACCTTTAATGAACAACAGACTGAACTGGTGACAGAACTTGTTTCACCGTTTGTGATCGCAAACAGCTTCTTCAGCCAGGAATTGACCGATGCCGAGAAACTTCGGGCGCGTGAAGCCATTCAGCCCATTGTGCAAACCTACAAAGCTGGTGAGACCATCGTCCCGGCAGGGGAGATTGTTACACCCGCCGATGTGGAAGCTTTTCAACAATTGGGCATGATCCGTCCCGGTCAACGTTGGGAGGACATTGCCGCCGCTGCAGCCATGGTTCTGCTTTGTGCTGCATTTGTTCCGATCTATTTCTATCGCAAGCCGCGCTCTGTATTCCTGAACGACCCGAAAAACCTGACGATTATTTCACTGCTCTTTGTTGTCTTTTTAGCAGGCGCGCGCTTGCTCGCAGAGCGGACTCTCGCACCTTATGGCTATCCAATCCAAGCGGCAGGACTATTACTAACCGCTTTATTTAGCATGGAAGTAGGGTTGGTCTTTGCTATTCCATTGGCAGTGCTATCTGCATTTGGGTTGCCAAATTCTGCCGATTTAATTCCCTACTACATGTTCACGTCGCTAATCGGTTTGTTGGCACTTGGACCCGCCCGCCGTTTTTGGGGTTTCTTGCGAGCAGGTATTGCCATTTCCCTTTCGGGTGCTGCAGTTCTAATGGCATTTCGCATTCCCCTCATTACATTAGATTGGCTTGGCATTCTTCAATACATTGGCATGCTTGCTTTTGCGGGTTTTTCTTCTGCAAGCATCGCGCTTCTGTTGCAATACATCTTTGCGCAAATCCTCGGGCTGACCACCGCCTTGCAATTGCTTGATATTTCTCGTCCTGATTTCCCGTTATTGCAATTTTTCTTGCGCAATGCGCCCGGCACGTATCAACATAGTTTGCAGGTTGCCAACCTTGCTGAACAAGCCGCCGAAAAGATCGGCGCAGACCCGCTGCTTACTCGCGTAGGCGCTTTATTCCACGATATCGGCAAAGCCCTCAACCCGAACTTTTTTATTGAGAATCAAGTGCAGGGTAATCTCAACGCACATAATAACGCCAACCCTGAAGAAGTCTCTGCCACCATCATTCGGCACGTCACCGATGGGGTGCAACTTGCCAAGAAGCATCGCCTTCCGCGCCGCTTGCATGATTTCATCCTCGAACATCATGGCACGCTCATCACGCACTATCAATACAATCAAGCCATGGAAGCCGCCGGTGGTGACATCTCCAAAGTGGACATTGAGAAATTCCGTTATCCGGGTCCACGCCCGGCTTCGCGCGAGACTGCCTTACTTATGTTGGCAGATGCCACCGAAGCCCGTGCACGTGCTGAGCGCCCTACCAACGATGAAGAAATTCGCGCACTCGTTACCAACGTGATTCAGACCGTCCAAAAATATAACCAGCTCGACGATACCCTCCTCACTTTGCGTGACTTGCGCCTCATCACTGATTCTTTCGTCACCACCTTGCGCGGCACCTACCATCCGCGCATTCAATATCCCAAAGCCGCCGTACCCGATCAGGATACGACCCTGTTAGTTACGAGAAAATAAAAATGATTCATATTGATAACCAAATGGATTTTCGCGATACTGCACTGCTTGAACGTGCTGCACTTGTGACTCTTGAAACCGTCACGCCTCTCAACCCGGACCTCGGACCTGACTCTGCCCATGCAGATATGTCCATCGTCCTAACCGATGACCGCCAACTTCACGAACTGAATCTCGATTATCTCGGCGTAGATGCCCCTACAGATGTGCTCTCCTTTCCTGCTGGCGAAGTGGACCCGGAGACTGAATCGCTCTACCTCGGTGACCTTGCCATCTCTATTCCACGCGCCACACAACAAGCGCAGAATGGGGGGCACCCTGTAGAAGCCGAGGCGCAATTGCTTGTGGTGCATGGCACATTACACTTGCTTGGCTACGACCATAGCACGGATGAAGAAAAAGCCGTCATGTGGGCAGAACAAGCCAAAGTTTTAGAAAGACTCGGTTTGTCTCGCATCAAGATACAGGAATAGCCGTGAAAGAGTTTATCCTCTCGCGCATCCGTTCGTTTCGATATGCTTTTCAAGGATGGGGCTATGTTCTGCGTACGCAGCGCAACGCGTGGATTCATAGTGCTATTGCCACGGCTGTTTTCATCGTTGGTTTGTGGCTTCAACTCCCGGCACGAGATTGGGCGGTGATCATTCTTACGGCGGCATTGGTCTTTTCTGCTGAGTTCATCAATACTGCCATTGAAGCCGTTGTAGACCTGGCTACAGAAGATCATCATCCGCTCGCAAAGATTGGCAAAGATGTGGGTGCGGCGGCTGTGTTAGTGGCGGCGCTGGCTGCAGTTCTCATTGGCTTGCTCATTTTGGGTCCGCCATTGTTGCAAAAGATCAAATCCATTTATGCTTTCTAGTTGACGAATTACTGTTACTCATTTCTATTTTCTGGAGACTCTCATGGCACTCTCTTTCAAATTTGGCACGGTTGGCTCCCCTTCTGGCACACCCAAGAAACCCGGTGGGACGATAGGGGCAATTGCTTTTAGTAAATCGATCGGCTTGGAAACGCTCGAATTGGGCTGGGTGCAGTCGGTGCGGGTGAGCGAAGAGACCTGTGCTCTGATCAAAGCCACAAGAGACGAACATGATTTCGCATTGAGTGTCCATGCGCCATATTTCATCAACTTGAATGCAGAGAAGGAAGAATGGCCCAAATCGCGCAAACGCCTCATGGACGCGGCGCATTATGGTTACCTTGCTGGAGTAACAGATATTATCTTTCACCCTGGCTCGTATTTTGGCAATGACCCTGCCGAGGTATTGAAGGTGGCAATTCCGCGCTTGGAAGGTTGTGTGAAAGAATTGCAAAAGAACGGTGACAAAGTGACCCTACGCCCTGAAACGATGGGCAAATCTGCCATGCTTGGTTCTTTTGAAGATGCGCTTGCCATGTCAAAAGCTGTAGATTGGGTGCAACCCTGTATCGACTTTGCCCACCTCCACGCCCGCCCTGGTGATGGGTCAATGAACAGCTATGATGAATGGTCTCGCTTGCTTGAAAAATATGGCAAGACCTTGGGCACCAAAGCTTTGAAGCAGTTACACATCCACCTCTCTGGCATTGAGTACGGACCGAAAGGGGAGAAGAACCACCTGCCCCTCTCTGAAGCAGACCTTGACCTGAAAGCCCTCTTCAAAGCCCTGCATGAATTTGACTGTGGCGGTCGCATCCTCTGCGAAAGCCCCATTATGGAAGAAGATGCCTTGGTGATGAAAAAGACTTGGATGAAGGTTAGTGGAGAAAAAGAGAAGTAAAACAATTCATTTTATTATCCAACAAAAAGCGCCGCTGAATTTCAGCGGCGCTTTTACTTGCCAATTGCTACTTACTTATTTAATCCGACATTCAATTCAAATGAGTCCGGGTCACTGGAGTTTGCGATCATGTTATCCGCCGAAGCATCGTAATAGCCTTGGGCGGCAAAGACCAGGGTGAATTCTTTATTGCGCGAAATATCTGTGACCTTGTACTTGCCGTTCGAGTCGGTTTGCAGATAAGTTTCTATATATTTATCGGCATAATCAGAACTTTCCCATTCGTCGTAGGTTGTGCCAGAGGTGAGCACGAAAACATACGCTCCAGAAATGGGATTATTTGTTGCGGCATCATAGACTTGTCCATAAACCGAGATGGTATCGCCACTCGATGAAGGCTGAGATTGTTGACCGCTATTACCGCCTCCGCTCGCAACGGTGACCGTGGATGAATTGCCCATGGGGGTCATGGCATCTCCGGCGTACATTTCGAGGCGATAGGTTCCGGCAGGCATCGGGTTGCCATCGTTCGGTAGGAAGGTGCCGAAGAGTCCGCTTTCGCCCCATTCCCAAGTGTAGCTATACTCGCCAACTTGTTCATCGTTCAGGAACCAGCGTTCCACTACCAGTTCGCCATCGGTCATGCCGGCATAGTCGAAACCGGCGGCGATGCATAAGACCGAGTCACCATACGAGTTGACGGTCTGGTCAGACCAGTCGCAACCTTGGTCGTTGCTGCTGGAAGTATCTAACCATGTAAAACCACTGGCAGATTCATTTCCGCTGCCGGGGTTGCTCACCACACCTGATTGAGTGTAAGGGCTGCTGTATTGTCTGCCAGCCAATGCGGCATCGATCAACGGCTGGGCAAGGTTGACCGGGCGAATGCCGTTCAAGAAGCCACCAATGGGCACACAGCTATCGTTTTGGTCCACGGTGCCATCGCCGTTTGTATCTTGCACTTGGCGGCAATCAGAAGTTTCGGTGTCGCGGCTGGCGGCGGCAATGGTGGGCACCCCGATAATGTGTCCGTTTGCATCTGCGGCGAGACCGCCTGAGTTCCCACCAGAGATAGTGGCGTCGGTCTTGATCCACGCTCGGTCGCCGAGTTGGTCTTCAGAAGAGAAGCCGGAGACAATCCCTTTTGTAAAGGTAATCGTGTTCCCACCAATGGCAGGGAAACCAAAGATGTTGATCGTATCGCCCACGTGAACGGTGTCGGAGTTGCCTAACTGCACATAGGGCAGGTTGAGGCTGTTCGGGTCGACGGGAGAGCCGTTGATGCTTGATGTGATCTGGATTACAGCCAAGTCTAGGAAGCCATCCACAGCTAGAACTTTTGCAATATAGGTTGGTACGGCGGGCTTGTCTTCAGAAACGATCATAGCAATGCCAAGCGCATCTGGCTCGCTTTCGGGTTCACCTTGTGATGCCGGGCTGGCAACATGCGCATTGGTGAGGATCAAGCCAGAGGGAGAGAGGATCGTGCCCGAGCCTACATACCCTGGCACCAACTCGCCATTATCGTCAAACAGACCAAAGATCTGTACAGTGGCAGAGATCAAGTTGGCACGTGCGTTGGAAGATAAAGAACCATCGGAAGAAACCGGCTCGTCTGACGTTGTAACGGGTTCTATGGAAGGAGACGCTGCCTTACATGCCAAGCTAACAATGGCAAGGATGGTGAAGAACATCCACAGATATTTATTGAAAATTGGTTTCATGCTCGCCTCGCTTCACTAAAACTTAATCGATTCAAGGAAGAGGTAGAACCTTCCAAGATCGCGCTCATAATTTTTCTCATCTGCCTGAAAGGAAACCACGATTGCGCGGTCACTGCTCAGGTACACAAAATCGGTGCCACGCACCACACTTGGAAGGGCGGCATGCGTTATATCGGGATTCGATTCAACGTAAACATAATCGATCATATACGCACTGCGCCCGTTGCTATCTACAACTTCTGTTTGGTTTAGCACTTTGAATGCAATCAAACTCTGGGCGTGATCCAAAGTGACGAGGCTCGCCACTTCGGAACTTGTCGCTTCAGATGTAATCGCGATCTGACGTATCGTGTAGACGGCGCCGAAACCGCTTGAGTTGATGTCTACGGCACGGAGCAGCTCATCGCCCTCTGCGCCGATTTGCAACCAGCCTTTGGGTGCAGCAGCACTGATGCCATCCGCTTCAAACGGGACCGAGGCATTTTCAATGCTCGATTTATAGAACCACCCCGCTGTGAGTGCGATCAGGGTCACAAGAACAACGGTGATTTCCGCAAAGCGGTCACCAAGAGAACCTTGTCTGTTTGCCATGTCTGTTCTCCTATTCAGCCTGCAGAGATTTAATATTACGGCGCACCAACGTGAGCACAAGCCCGGTGGTGACCAGAGCAATGACTGCCGCAAGCGCCAAGCCCAACCAGGGATTATTAGTCGAGCCGCTCAAAGTAATGGTCGGTCTGGTGACGATACCTTGCAACCAATTGAATAAGCCGTTGAAAATGGCAGCCAGAGTGATGCCGAGGGGCATCCACCAAATTTGTTCAGATTCGAACTTGGCACGCCCGAGGAAGTAGCCCGTAATGCCTGAGAATGCTGCATGTGCAAGCGCAACCACCGCCATACGGATGATGCCTGTGCCAAGGTCCACACCGCCGTTGGAGATCACAAAGTTAATGTTAAGCACAGTGGCATAGCCTAACCCCGCAGCCGTGGCGTAGATGACACCGTCGGTCGGTTCATCGTATTCGTCGGAATGATAGATGCTATAGCGGACTGCAGCATATTTCAGGAACTCTTGTGTGAAGCCTACTACTAGAATCCCGCCGAGAATGGTGGCAACTGTATTGGTATAGATCCAGTGTGAAACGCGGAAGAGGTTTTCCACAACGGGAATGCCAATGGCAGCGGCTAAAAGTCCGCCTAATGCAAAGACACCGATTACATAGCCTTTCGGCTCCGGTTCGGCGCTATCCTGCAAATAGAAGAATATCATCCAAATAAACGCAGGGACAATGGCAAGAAAAACACCCGTAAGCAGCAGGGTGGTGGGGGTAAACACGGGGTGTAGGGCATTGTCCAGTGCATAGACGATGCCAACGAAGACACACAAGCCGATAACGAGCAGGAACTCGTCACGCCAAACGTGTTTCCGTTCATGAATTGATTTGGATTCATTCATGGAATTCTCTCTCCTTATTAAGTGATTAATGAAATAATAACCCCATCATAGTAAAAAGATGAGTGTCCGTCAATAGAGCTGGGTTACAAATGGGGGACAGACTCAGCGGAGAAAATGCTTAGAGTTGGGCAACCAGCCCAAAGTCTGAGGGGAGAAGCGAGAACATATGCGCGTCATAAATATTCTCGCGGACGGTCATGCGGTTCAGCAAAACCCCTTCGTAATGTGCTCCTACTTTCTCTGCCACTCGTTTGCTGGCATGGTTATCTTTTGCAATTACGATTTCTGCCCGAATCGCATTGGCACGCTCGAAGGCAAACTTTGCTACAAGTTTTGTGGCACAACCGGCATAGCCATTGCCGTGCTTGGAGCTTCGCACCCAATAGCCGAGGTTACAAAATTTATAGACCGGGTGAAAATGACTCAACCCGCAACCGCCGAGAAATTCATTTGTATGGGCATTCAAAATGGCAAAAGAATATAGCGTGCCGCGCGACCATTCTGCACGGGTGATGGCGACAAAATCGCGGGCTACATTGAGTGTGTACCGTTCGGTTGCCCAGCTCATCCATGGACTTAACTGTGGCAGTGATTCTTGAATTGCTGCATGTAATTCATGTTCATCGCCAAATTCATACGGGCGTATCATCACAACATCATCGGTCAATTTTACAAAAGGGAACATGGTTTTTGAGGAGGGAATAAAAAAAGAGACACTTTTTCACGCGGGTTGCGAAAGTGTCTCTTTCATGGCGGCTGAGAAAACGAATTAGGAAATGTAGTCTCTCAAATTGTGTTCCACCGCATAAGCAGCAGCTTCAGCGCGGTTGTTCACATTTAACTTCGAGAGTATGCTCGAAACATAATTGCGGACCGTTCCTTCGCCGAGAAAGAGGTTCTTGGCGATCTCGCGATTGGTCTTGCCTTCAGAGACGAGCAGAAGTACATGTTTTTCTTGCTGGCTTAAGTGCGCAAAGGCTGAAGCTTCTTCTTCCTTCACGGCACGGCGCACTTCTTGGAAGACGCGCTGGGTTACGGCGGGGTCAAGCAGGGCTTCACCGCGTCCTACCGATTCAAGGGCTTTCACCAAGTCTTCGCTGCCAATTTGCTTGAGAATGTAGCCCGAAGCGCCCGCACGGATGGCGGAGAAGAGCATCTCATCTTCTGCATACGAAGTGAGCATGATAACTTTCGTATTTGGGAATTGCGCAACAATCTGTTCGCAAGCTTCAATGCCAGAGGTTCCCGGCAGGCGGATGTCCATCACCACCACATCAGGTTTGAGGAGAGATGTCTGTTCCAACGCTTCACGCGCCGACCCGGCTTCACCCACAACATCAAAATGGGGGTGTCTCTCTAAAAGCGACTTCAGTCCAAGTCGCACAACTTCATGATCGTCAACCAAGATGATTCTTTGTTTCTTCATAATAGGCACTATTTTACCGCAGGAAATTGGAAAAACGGGCAAAAATTATAGGGTTTGTGCTTTTTTCAAAGCCTTCAAATGATCTTCAATATGTGCCAACCCACGCTCTGCCCATAACTGCAAGGTTAGTTCTTTGCCCAAGGCTTCATGTCGGCTCAAACGCGACCAGCCTTCTTGCGGCATATCGCCCAATAGATCGCAGACTTCATTCATGCGCTTCGAAAATTCCTCCAAAATCGCTTCAAGTTTCTCGTCGCGATTGTAAGAGTCCGTCATCCATGTTTCAGGGTCAAAATTTTTGAATTCAGGGTTATCTTCTTTTAATGTGCGGCGAACCCGTGTGCCATACACCTCTCGTTCAATGCCGCGTACATGAAAAGCGATCTGATGTACCGTCCATTCACCATCCACAGCTGTAAATGGGTCTTTGAATGCTCGGCATGCATCACAAAACTCAACCGTTACTTCACGCAGGCGTGCTAAAAATTTCTCGCGATATTCGAACAATTCTTTCATGCCTCCTCCAATGCTTTAAGCGCCTCTTCAAACGTCGAAGCAGAGACCACCTTCACGCCATGCGGATTTAATTCTCGCGCCAACTGGCGGGACAATTCATCCAAGCCGGCTTTGCTGGCTAGGAACGCGCCCGCCTCTTTCGACCTTTCGCCTGCGCCTGCCACCAAGTTGATAATCACGCCGGAGCCTTTTTCTTTCATCACCCGCCCCGCCGTTTGTGACATAAGAAAGGCACCCGTCAGGTTTACATCCAACACGCGGTGCCAATCCCATTCATCCATATTGAGCAAAGGGGTGTGGGGTTCCACCGCTGCATGGTTAATCAAGACATCGAGCGCCCCAAATTCATCTTCTACACTTTTGACGATCATCTGTGCGCCGACCTTTTTGGCAACATCTTCCAAATAAGCCTTTGCCTGCCCGCCCTTCGCACGGATTCCGCTCACCACCTCATCCACATTGATGGGGGATATGTCATTGGCGGCCACAATTGCACCTTGAGCCGCCAATGTTTCTGCCAATTTGCGACCAATTCCCTTTCCTGCTCCGGTAATTAAAATCACTTTGCCTTTCAATGGATTCATCCTTTCTTAATTACACACTGGTATTACATCTGTGTTTTCGTTTGCATTCAACGGCATCCCAAAATATGGGCTTGGGTCATAGGTGTTGTTAATTTCCAATTCGTTTGTGTAATTTCCAAAGCCATCATCTTTAACCACCGAAATATGCAAGTGGATTCCCACCGGGTTTGCCGGGTCACCGGAATAGTTCCCCATATACCCAAGGAAGGTCCCTGCTTCGACAAAGACTTCTTTGGTGCCTTGCGGAAAGGCAGAAGAGACGAAAGAATTCCCATTTGGGTCTGCCATATGGGTGTAATACACCCATATCTGGCGATTGGGCTTTAACGGGTCTTCCGGCACGCGGATAATTACCGTAGAAATCCAATCTGCTTCACGGGTGAGATAACCCGGGTAGGCAGCTACGATGGGTGTTACACCAACCTCCGTCCCACTGAAAATGTCCAACCCGCTGTGGCGGTGACCGGGGCGGAACGAATCGTCCCAAATAAAACCGATCAAGCCATTGGTGGGGAATATGAAGGGGGCATCACCGCATTTCGAGCCGCTGGTCATCATCAATTCAGGGCGAGAGGTCTGGTCTTGAAACCAGTCAAATACCTGAGCGGTTCGCACAGAAGACCTGCCGCGAAAATAGGTAAAGTACAAGTAGATCCCTGCCACAACAACAATAACGGCAAGGACCAGAAACGGAAATATCTTTTTCAACATTCAAAAGATTATACCGCCCTGAACTTTCTTATAAAAAATCTACCAAGCATTAGCATTTTTCTTACATTGCAGACTTAATATTGCATCATTGACATAAACAAAAGGAGACATCAAATATGACCCTCTATATCCAACCTTATCCGTTTCGCCGTATGGTTCGCCGTACCGTCGCCCAACCTCAGTCCCGCGCTCTTAGTGTTAACGTCCGCGAAGAAGATGATGCATATGTTCTTTATGCTCTCGTCCCCGGTTTGAAAGCTGAAGATCTGAACATTCAGGTGATCGAAAATGTTGTCAGCATCGAAGGCGAATATAAGGATGAAGAAACATCCTTCCTCCTGAGCGAGCTTCCACGCGGAGCCTTCAGCCGCAGCTTGCGAATGCCGTCTGAAATTGATGCAGACAAGGTCGAAGCCAGAATCGCAGAAGGCGTCCTAACGCTGACACTGCCCAAGGCAGAATCAGCTAAACCGAAGAAGATTAAAGTCAACGTTCACTAATCAAGCCGCAGGTCACGCATTGTGCGTGACCTGTTTTTTTCCCGTTATAATGTTCCGGACATTTTGTAACGGAGAAATTCAGTGCGCGTAAAACAAACTCTTTTTGCAATTCTTCTCGTCGCGATCCTTGCTGCTTGTGGAGGGAACAACACTCCAGAAGTTGCTGCTCCGACAGTCGTTCCGTCTCATACCCCGCCGCCATCTGCGACGCCCATCCCAACCTTATCCACGCCGTTAGCATTACTTATCCTCCCCACAGACATGGATCAGGAAACATCGGACTTATACCAAAAAACGGTTTATGACCTGGCTTTGGCTTCTGGTTTCCGTTTCCAGGTTCGCAATGGAATCACTCCCGAAGACCTCGCGGACCCAACCTTGAAAGTAGTCATTGCTTTGCCTCCCGATCCTGGTGTGGCAAGTTATGCACCGACTGCGCCGAATGTGCAATTCCTTGCGGTGAACATTCCCAATATTACTGCGGGCGGAAATGTCAGTGTCCTTGCCCCGAACACTCAGGTGGAGTTGCCGGCATTCCTTGCTGGTTATACCTTGGCGATGATGACCTATGAATATCATATTGGTATGCTCTACCCAGAAGGTGACCCGAACTCACAAGCTGCCTTAAACGCTTTTAGCAATGGAATGCGGTATTACTGTGGAATTTGTGATGGTATTTATATCGACCCTATAAGTTATCCAGCGATCTTGGGTGTCCCTGCCAATGAGGACCCTGGTAAATTTGGCGGGTACGCCAACGTATTGATCAACGATAACAAAGTGGGCGGCTTATATATTTACCCCACCCTAGCTACAGATGATTTTCTATCTTACATAGGCACCCAAGGTGTTTATCAGATCGGGACGGCTATGCCAGAGCCGCGCCCCGGCGGTTGGTTAATGACCATTACCCCTGATACCATCAAAGCCATTCAAACTGCCTGGCCCCAATTGATTGCAGGGCAAGGCGGGCAGAACGTTCAGTCGCCACTTGGTATTGCAGATGTAGATACTGGCGTGTTGACAGAAGCAAAACTGCGCCTCGTGCAACAAGTATTGGATGAGTTGATCGCAGGTAGAATCCTTCCTTCCAACCCATAAAAATTGAGAAAAAAAGCCCCGCGAATTTCGCGGGGCTTTTTTGTTTATGCCCAAAGTTGCGCCGATTGTTTTCGCGGAACGATCCAATCTTGCCGAGCTAACCATGCCAGTGATTTGACCAATAATGCCATCGGGCTGATCGAGTCTGATACGGTTTCATCCACCCCGGCACGGTGATATTCGAGTACATCCACTTGTTTGTGGCTCGCATTGATGAGTAGTAGAGTGCCGTTAGTGCTGGCTCGCAGGTCACGGCAAAGATTTAGCCGATCTTTATCTGGCATATCCAAGTCAAGAATAATCAGTGTAGGGGAGAGGGTGCGTGCTGTATGTACTCCGTCACGCGCTGTTGTTTCGCTGATGACGCGACAATTTTTCTGTTCGAATAAGTTCTTCCAAACACGAGTCATGTCTACATCTTGTGAGATGATCAGGATGCTGTTCTGAGTTGAAGTATTGCTAACGGTCATGGCTACCTCTCTATAAACACTAGGTCGTTGAAAACTTTGAAAAGGGTCTTAATTCACCTAAATGTCCTACTTGACTGGTTTTATTCGGGCGTGATAAACTCGCGTTACCTGAAAAAGGAATTCTAAAGAAAGGAGCGCACTACCCATGTTCATGATGCAATTCTTCATTTCCGCAGCTGTCAGCCTTGCTGGTGATAGCCGTAGTGCGCCTGTTCGTCGTTAGGTTTTTTTACCCAAGAAACCCACGACCACGGCGCGTCAAGCCCGTGGTCGTTTTTCTTTAACCGCCTTAGAACGGTCACGGGAGAGAATCTCTTGTGACCGTTTTTTGTTGTTTAGTAAAGAAGGAAATCATGTTTACGATTGAAACCCAGTCGCTTGAAGCACAGGATGTTCGTTTAGGTCCCATAGACCTTGAAACGCATCCCGCTGTCGAATCCCGCTGGACGCACGACGCCGAATTTATGCACTTGATGGAGTTGAGTCCGTCTCTTCCGCTTTCTCCCGCGATGGTAAAAAAACAGTATGAAGTCATCGAAAGAGAAATGAACGAACAGAAAGACTTGTTCTACTTCACCATCCGTGCCCGCGAAGATGACCATTTAATCGGCAAAGCCCTCATCGAATACGTGGACTGGTCGCATGGTAATGGCTATCTCCGTTTGGGTATTGGTGAAGCAGAGTCACGCCGCAAGGGCTATGGTTCACAGGCTTTGACCTTGCTGTTGCAGTATGCGTTCTGCGAACTAAGCCTATACCGTGTGACGGCTGTTGTCCCTGCATATAACCAAGGGGCGCTTCGTCTATTCCAAAAATTTGGCTTTGTTGAAGAGTCTCGCCGCACCCGAGCTTTGCACCATGCTGGCAAGTTTTGGGATGTGATCGGATTTGGCTTATTGAACTCAGAATACCGAGAACTCTGTTTATAAAAGGCAAAACAGTATGTTGACCGAAAAAACGCTTCTTGACCTTAACCTGAACCTGCGCAATACCACCCGGACAGACGTGAAAGCCGTAGCCGACTTGATCTATGCCGTGTGTGAAGCGGATGGCGACACAACCGTTGCGACCTCTGTTGAAGAATTGGAGAGCCAGTGGCGTAGCGAAAAATTTAACCCCGAGACCGATAGCCATGTCATCGAAACATCTGATGGACGGGTAATCGCCTATGGCGAGTTTTATAATCACAATCGGCATGTTGATCTTGGAGCCGATATTTACATCCACCCAGAATTCAAAGGCAAAGGGCTGTTCGCACCCGTCTTAGCTTGGATCGAGACACGAGCCTATGAAGAGATGAAACTTGCTGAATCAGGCTTGCGGGTTTTTATCCGTAGCACGATGGATGGCAAAGACATGGAAGCACGTCAGGCACACGAAGCCACTGGCTATACAGCTGTCCGCTTTGCGTGGCGGATGGAGATCAACCTCACCGAAGCCCCGCCTACGCCAGTCTTCCCAACAGGTATTGAACTACGTCCGTTCGATAAAGAAGCCCATGCCCGCCTTGTGCTGGATGCTGAAAATGAAGCCTTTAGCGAACATTGGGGCAGCCATGCTTCTGAGTTTGAGGAATGGGCATACCGCAAATTGGAAAACCCAGATTTTGACCCCACCTTGTGGCTGATTGCTTGGGATGGCGACCAGATTGCTGGTTTTTCGCAGAACCGCCTCCGTATGGGAGTGGGGTGGGTAAGCACTTTGGGCGTCCGCAAGCCATGGCGCAAAACTGGGCTGGGATTGGCTCTCCTCCAACATTCCTTTGGTGAGTTTTACCGAAGGGGCATGAAAACCGTCGGTTTGGGCGTAGATGCCTCCAATAAGACCGGGGCAACCCGCCTGTATCAGCGTGCTGGGATGCAAATTGCCAGCGAATTTGTCACTTTTGAGAAGGAAATCCGCCCTGGTAGGGATTTGGAGGATGCAAAACAGCGCGAATAAGCATTTTTGCCCAAACTTGATTCGCAACCTAGAAAAATTCGGTGTAGAATCAAGCGGTACTATGAGTACAATCCACGAAAGGGCACTACCATGCTAAATCTGCGTTGTCTTTATTGTCAAACCCCATTCACCGTAGGTCGTGCGGAGATGTTGACCGCACTTATCACCATGGAAGAGAAGCACCAGAACCACCACGATGCGCACTGCCCGCGCTGTCGTCGTGCCAATTCCATTTCACGCCAGCGTATGGAACTCTTCTTTCCCAATTGGCGCGAGGCTGCCAAACAGGCTGCATCCAAACCGGTGGTGGATGATGAATTGCCCGCCATTACTTCTGTAAAAACAACACCGCTCTCCAAAGCGGCGAGAGCTGCTGCGGTTAAACCGGCTGCCACCAAAACCAAAGCTCCGGCAAAAGCCAAATCGGCTGGCGCCAAGCCATCGACAACAAAAAAGACTACGCCATCTTCTCCTTCCAAAACTTCCAAGACGCCAAAAACGTCTTCGAAGTCTAGCAAGAAGAAGTAATTTGCTGGTTTTTGTGAATAACCCGCAGGCGTGTGTATCCGCCTGCGGGATTTTTTTATCCGCACATCAATGAATGGACCGAATATGAAGATCAAAGCCGTATTTTTCGATTTTGGTGGAGTGATCCAACGTACCGAATATCAAGCGCCGCGTCAACAACTAGCACAGCGTTTTGGCATGGAATATGAAGATATTGACAACATTGTTTTCAACAGCCCAACTGCGAAACAAGCGACAGTGGGGGAGATCCCGGTCAACAAACATTGGGATGCAGTTGCCAAACGTTTAAAAGTGGATAAAAAAGAGATCGAAAAAGTAGAAGCCGAGTTTTTTGCCGGTGACCTTTTGGATTTATCCATTCTGGAATATTTGCGTTCGCTACGTCCACACTATGTGACGGGACTCATCAGCAATGCTTGGTCAGATATGCGTGAGTATCTCGTCCGCAAGAAGATTGATGATGCTTTCGATCACCTGACTATCTCTGCGGAGGTAGGTGTGGCAAAGCCTGAAGCGAAGATCTATCAACTCGCGTTGGAGCAGGCACAGGTCAAAGCTGGTGAGGCGGTCTTTGTCGACGATGTCCTCGCGAATATTGAAGCGTGTGAAGAGGTCGGGATGAAAGGAATCCACTTCAAAGATCCGCACGCATCAATGGAACAGTTAAAGAAACTTTTGAAAGAATAAATCATGAAAACAAAATCTGAACTTTTTATCCGTGACCTTGGTGACGGATTGATCTTGCGCCATGGCTCTGTGGAAGATGCCGACGCCTTGGCAGATATTAATAGCCGTATGCATAGCGACGAAGGACCGGATCACCCCAACCTCGGAATTGGTGCGTGGATCCGAGACTTGGCATCCAAACCACACCCAACCCTTGTGCCAAGCGATTTCACCGTAGTGGAAGAAACAGCCACTGGGAAAATCGTTTCTACGTTATGTCTCATCCCTCAAACATGGACCTTTGATGGCATTGAATTTGGCGTAGGGCGCCCAGAACTGGTTTGCACCTTGCCCGAGTTTCGCAAACGTGGACTCATCCGCGTGCAAATGGACGAGGTTCACAAGTGGAGTGCAGACCGCGGACATTTGGCTCAGGTCATTACAGGCATTCCGTATTTTTATCGTCAGTTCGGGTACGACATGGCGCTAAATCTTTCAGGGGTTCGCCGCGGGTTTGAACCACATGTGCCTGTTTTGAAAGAAGGGGAGACGGAGCCATTCAACATTCGCCCGGCGAAAGAGGATGATGTTGATTTCATTTTGGCGACCTATGCAGCCCATGAAAGCAAACAAGCAATCTCGTGCAAACGTACGCCAGATATCCTTCGTTATGAAATGAATGGCAAAGATGCCATGAACCTCAGCCGTTATGAATTTGCAGTCATCGAAGATACAAACAGCAAACGTCTTGGCTTCTTTGAACATTCCATTGAATTATGGTTTGGCGGTGTGGGATGTGTCTACTTTGCATTGGCAGAGGGCGCGTCTTGGTTGGCAGTTGTGCCAAGCGTAGTGCGTTATTTGTGGAAGAAAGGTGCAGAATACGCCCAACGCGAATCTACGACACGAACTACCTTCAGTTTTAATCTTGGCGAACAGCATCCTGTTTATGAAATGCTAGACGATAAACTGCCGGCGGTGAGAAAGCCCTATGCATATTACGTCCGCGTGCCAGATGTGCCTGCCTTTTTGAATAAAGTAAAGTCCGCTTTGGAAAAACGGTTAAGCAACTCTGTTGCAGTAGGTTATAGTGGTGAACTACGGGTTGGGTTCTATAAAGATGGTTTTCGTATGGTCTTTGAAAACGGACACATCACTTTAATTGAAGCGTTAAAACACACCACAGATAGTGACGTAGATATTGCCTTCCCAGAATATTCTTTCTTGCACGTTCTGTTTGGTCACCGTAGCCTAGATGAACTACGTCACGCGTTTGTGGATTGTTATGTACAAAACCCCACAGCACGTGTATTGGTCAACGCGCTTTTCCCGAAGCGCGATTCGTTTGTGCAGGCAGTGTCGTAGTATGTTCCGTGTAGAAGCCTCCAAAGTGTATTATTTCATCGAGTTCACATCCTCGGCTTTCTTTTCGATGATGTTCGTGGTGATTTCCCTTTATGAAGCCACTGTGGCTGGGTTGACACCCATGCAGCTCGTACTAGTCGGAACGACTTTGGAGGTTTCTGCTTTTTTGTTTGAAATTCCAACTGGTGTGGTGGCAGATGTCTTCTCGCGTAGGCTGTCCATCATCATTGGGTACATCATGATGGGAGTAGGCTTTTTAGTCGAAGGTCTATTCCCATCTTTTCTTCCCATTTTGCTGGCACAAGTAATTTGGGGCGTGGGCTACACCTTCACCAGCGGCGCTACACAAGCCTGGATCACCGACGAAGTGGGGGAGGAGAAAGCCAATCCGCTTTTTATGCGGGCGGCACGAGTGGGGCTGGTCGCTTCGTTGATTGGTATGGGGGCAACGATGCTTATCGGAGCGAACAATGCAGCCATGCCAATTATTGTTGGTGCCATTGGTGTGATTCTGATTGGCATTGTTTTGATTTTCATCATGCCTGAGACAGGCTTCAAGCCTACAGCCATGGAAGATCGCAATACATGGCAGCATATGTGGCATACCTTCAACGAGGGTGTAAAGTCTGTTAGGGCGCGCCCGCGTTTAATGAATATTTTAGGGGTCGGTTTTTTCTATGGCTTATATAGTGAAGGCTTCGACCGTCTTTGGGTAAAGCACTTACTCGACACCTTTCAAATCCCAGTCCTGTTTGGCGGCAATCAAGTTGCTTTCTTTTCGCTGTTAAGATTTTCAGCAGGCTTGCTTACGGTTTTTGTGATGCAGTTCATCGAAAAACGCGTAGATGCGAGCAGTCCACTTTCGATTGGAAGGGCGATGATGATTGTGACGGGAGGCATTGCCGTTGGTATTGTCGGATTCGCCCTCTCCCCGCTTCTTCCTTTGACATTGGGCTTGTATCTCACCATTTACATTTTGCGTCAGGTGAGAATCCCCCTGCAAACCGCTTGGGTCAACCATAAGCTAGATCCGCAGACTCGCGCCACCGTCCACTCAATGACGGGACAAGTAGATTCGATTGGACAAATTCTGGGTGGCGGGTCGGCGTTTATTGCGCGTTATCTCTCGGTGGTGGCAGCTATTACAACTTCGGGCATTCTGCTTGGACCAGCACTCGGCTTGGTTCGTAGAGCCAACTCACAGTCCACGCATGAGGCGGAAGTTGATCCAGTAGGGGAGTTGACAGGTGATTAAAAGTCGGAACAGCGGGGGAAATTTGATAAAACCTACCCATACAAGAGTGCAAACAGGTTTAATTGACGCTTTATCTGTTTACCAAGTATAATTTCGAGCGCTCCCTTATGAAGGGAATTTGAGGAATTATGGCTCTGCGCGGTAATTTAAGAGATTTTACGATCACTCAACTTTTGAACCTCATCAATCTCGCCAGCAAAACGGGAACCTTGGTGATTGATGGCGCGTCGGAACAGGCACATATTGCGTTCCGCGAGGGTAAGTTAGCCTATGCCCGTATTGGCAAGGAAGATGGCAGCCTTGCTTTGGTTCTTTATAAAGCAAATAAGATCAATGCCAATCAGTACAAAGCCATTATCGACCGTGCCGGGCAGATGTCTGATAAAGAGTTGGGGTTGTTGTTGATCAATGCTGGGTACGTTTCTCGTGATGATATTCTGCTGAATTTGCAGGCTTATTTCACAGATATGGTTCGCCGTATGTTTACATGGGTGGAAGGTGTTTTTCGCTTTGAAGCGGAAATGCTGCCCCCTGAAGACCGTATCAATGTGCGGCTTGACCTTGAAAACATTATTATTGAAGGCTCGCGACAACTGCGCGAATTGGAGCAGTTGCAGGATGAAATTCCAAGCCTGGATATGGCGTTGAAGTTCACCGACCGCCCGTTGACCAATGTCAACTTGAGCGTGGATGAATGGAAAGTGGTCAAGTTCGTAGACCCGAAGAATACGATGCGCCAGATCGCGAAGACGAACAAGTTAACGGAAGTTGAAGTCCGCCGTATTGTATACGGTTTATTGCAGGCAGGTCTTGTGGAATTGGTTCGCCCTGCCGATGCACCTACGCCACAAGCTGCAAAGCCGCTCGCCCCGCAAGAAGTGGAAGACAAAAAGAATTTGGTCAACAAACTGATCGGCCGCATTCGTTCGTTATAATTTTTTCAGGCCGAAAGGATAGGAATTATGCAAACGGTCAAAATGGTAGTCACAGGTCCATTCAGCGCTGGCAAGACCCAGTTTATTCAGTCTGTCAGTGAGATTGATGTGGTTGCCACAGAACGGAAGATTTCCTCAGATGAGGAACGCTCGGTAAAATCTGCCACGACAGTGGCAATGGATTTCGGGCGCATCACAGTTGACCAGGATCTGGTCCTGTACCTGTTCGGTACCCCCGGTCAGAAACGTTTCGACTTCATGTGGGAGATTCTCTCTGAAGGTATGTTGGGCTTCATCGTAATGGTAGATAGCACACGCCCAGAGACTTTCCGTGAAGCGCGCTCAATCCTTGAAACGTTCCGCGCCTATGCTCCTACTCCCTTCGTTGTGGCTGCCAATAAGCAGGATAAAGAAGACGCTTGGGATTTGGAAGATATGGGTCACGCATTACGCCTCGATAAAAATACAAAACTGCTGCCCTGCGTTGCGACAGACCGCAACTCCGTTAAGACCATTTTGCTTGAGTTGTTGTACAGCATTATGAGCGAGATGGAAGGGAAATAGCAGGCGGGTGATGACATACCGTGTCTTCAATTACAACTGATCAAGGGATCGTTCATTACGAGGTTTTCGGTCGGGGGAAACCGGTCATCCTTTTGCATGGGTATCAGGGTTCATGGGGGTTGTGGCAGGAAACCATGGCATACTTGGGTGCGTTTTATCGCACCTACGCGCTTGATTTTTGGGGGTTCGGTGAATCAGGTACCAAACGTTCCACATATGCGGTAAAAGATTTTGTCAGCTTGGTGTACCAGTTCATGGAACAATTGGGTATCGTCCGTGCGCCATTGGTGGGTCACAGCATGGGTGGAACGGTCAGCTTGATGACTGCGATGCAGCATCCAGATCGAATCCAAAAGGTAGTAGTGATCGGTTCGCCGATCTCTGGTTCTTCTCTTTATTTTTTCCCGCGTGTGTTTGGTTATAAGACATTTGGTTGGCTAACCTATCATAATCTTTGGATTTACAAAGGGTTTTACCGAATCCTTTCTCCTTTTTATTCAAAAGACAAAAATTGGGCAAAGATGATGGATCGCGATGTATCGCAGGTTTCTTTGGAAGCGTTCTTTTCAAGCATTGGCTCCCTGCGCCGCACAGACCTACGCCCAAGCTTGCACACCATTCAAGCCCCGGTGATGGGGATGTATGGTGACAAAGATATCGTTGTGAACCCTAATCAATGGAAGCCTCTATTGGATGGGGTGTCTAAAGCGCGGATTGAGCGCTTTAATACGGCTGGTCACTTTATTATGTTGGATGAGCCGATTACATTCAATCAAAAACTAAAAAGTTTCCTGGATGAGTAAATACAAAACCAATGAGTGAAACCTATCATTACCCCCAAAAGATGGGAAGGATTGTGCTTCTCGGCATGGAGGAAGTGATCGGCAAGGGCGGGTTGGATGCCGTTCTCAATCTTGCCGCGTTAAATAGCTTACAGCCGTCCGCTACCAATGAGCGGACGTTTTCGTTCGAAACGGTGAGTGCACTGCATCAGTCGTTGGAGCAGTCCTACGGTCCGCGCGGGGGGCGGGGATTGGCACTCCGTGCGGGGCGAGCTTGTTTCAAGTATGGGATCAAGGAATACGGCTCAATGCTCGGTTTGACGGAGATGGCGTTCCGTTTGTTACCGCTTCCCACAAAACTGCGGACGGGTGCTCGTTCCTTTGCAGACCTTTTCAATAAGCATACTGACCAGCAGGTGCGCGTAGAAGAGACTGAGACACAGATTCTCTGGCACATTGAGCGGTGTCCGCTGTGCTGGGAGAGGCAGACAGAAGAGCCAGTTTGCCATTTGGCGGTGGGTCTGCTTCAAGAGGCGCTGTACTGGCTGAGTGGGGGCAAGGTCTTTAGTGTGGAAGAAACCGCCTGTCACGCTCGGGGCGATGAGCACTGCATTATTACCATTCAAAAGACCCCTTTAACCTAAAATTGCATAACAATTTTGTTTTTTTACATAGCGTGCTGAGAGGCACGCTATGATTTATAATTCTGCCCATGCTTAAGATTATTCTTCATGCGCCCACCCCGATTATGCCTTTTTGCGAACCGGCGCGTGAACTTCGCATCCAAAATACTCCTCTTTGGCTTCATCAGCGGAACTTGCTTGCTCCTTATGTGACCCGCGAAATGGAACTAAAGCAGGGTGAACGCCTCCAGCCGGTGCGCGAGCCTGCAATTGTTTACCGTGACAACCTATTCTTTGATGAAGCATTTATTACGGAATTCATGACGCAGGCATTGAAACTCAATCGCCCGGTACGGGCTGCGTTCCGTGTGGATGACCCGGCGTTTCGCGAACATGCGCTTCCTTTATCTACATCATATACTCCCGCAGGCAGTTTATATCTTGCAGACCTTTGGTATTACCCGAACGGTCCGGTTGCCGGGGCAGAGCCGCTTGTTATTGATATGCAGGCAAAAGAAATTGGCTACTATCATGTGCCAACGTACATGGCAGATCAAAGCGGTGACTTGGTTTTTCAGGTGCCATTGCGGTGTATGATCGCTATTGATTCATGGGTGCATATTTTTATTGCAGACATGGTGTTTAGCCAATTTGCCCGCGGCGCTCGCTTTGAAAAGAGATTGAACGAAGACTTGATGTTCAAGTTGAAGATTTTGGGGAAAGCCGTTTATGAAGGACGTCAGGTTTTGGAATGTTCAGAACTTGTAAGAGTGGGGAAGGGGTGTGTAATTGACCCAAGTGCTGTGATTCATGGACCTACGATCATTGGAGATAATGTCACCATTAATGCAGGTGCCGTTATTGAAAACTGTGTTATTGGTAATAACGTCAATGTTTCGCAAGATGTGCAGTTGATGCTTTCAGTTGTGGGAGATGGCGCATTTCTCCCATTCCGTACGGCTTTGTTTATGACCACCGTGATGGAAAATAGCATGGTGGCGCAAAATACGTGTTTGCAGATGTGTGTGGTGGGACGTAATACGTTTATCGGCGCAGGCTCTACATTCACAGATTACAACTTGATTCCCGCTCCGCTCCGCGCCCGGGATGGGAACGGCAATTTGAGTATTTCCAATCGCCCGGTGTTGGGTGGGGCAGTAGGGCATAATTGTCGTATTGGTTCGGGTATGATTATTTACCCGGCACGTACGATTGAGTCGGATGTGGTGTTGGCGGCTTCTGCCGAACGGCGTGTAATTGACCGCGATATTACTTTCGACCAGAGTGACCATCACAAGCTAAAGCTGGCTCACCTGCATCAAACACCTTATCATCGCAACCGCAAAGCAGAAGTTGAGTCATGGTAAATGGATAGTTTCGCTTTCATCATTCACCCCATCGATCCCAAGCGCGATGTCAGCCGAAAATACCCGTTTTTGGGGAAGGTCCTCACCGAGAAGCAGATCGATTTCTTTTCTACCTTTTTCCCCCCGGTTTATATCTCTGAAATCGAGGGAATCACCTCCCAGGCGACCGGAAAACAGATTAAAGGCTGGTTCCTTGCATGTCCGTATACTCCAAAACGTATGATGCAGTTGCCTGAGAGAACGGTCTATCGTAAAATTATCCAGACAGGGCTAGCTGCTGAGAAACTTGGCGCCAATATCCTCGGGCTGGGTGCTTTTACTTCGGTGGTGGGGGATGCCGGGGTAACCATTGCCAATGGGCTGGATATCCCTGTAACCACCGGCGACTCGTACACGGTGATGATGGCGGTTCAAGCTATTCGTGAAGCAGCCAGCGTTATGGATATCAAGATCGAGGATGCCACGGTTGCTGTGGTGGGTGCCACGGGTTCGATCGGGCGGGTCTGTGCGGAGCTGATTGCTGGGGAAGCCGCCCGGACCTTACTCATCGCCCGGGATGAGAAAAAGCTTGAGGATCTGCGAGACAGGCTTAAGGTCCAAGCGAGAAGCGAGCTGTGCATCAGCACCAAGATGGATGTCTTAAAAGAAGCACAGCTTATCCTCACGGTTACCAGTGCGATCCATGATGTCATCCAGCCAGAGCATTTGCAGCCTGGTAGTGTGGTTTGTGATGTGGCTCGCCCCCGCGATGTTTCTGCAATGGTCGCTGCGGTGAGAGATGATATATTAGTGATTGACGGTGGCATGGTGGATGTGCCAGGTCCCGTAGATTTCCACTTTAACTTTGGGTTTCCTGAGGGCAAAGCGTATGCTTGTATGGCTGAGACGATTGCCCTTGCTTTAGAAGGTCGCTTTGAAGATTACACGGTTGGCAAAGATATTACCTTGAGCCGCGTGAAAGAGATCACAGCGATCGCTGAGAAACACGGGTTTCGAATGAGCGGGTTCCGTTCGTTCGAAAAAGAAGTGACAGAAGCACAGATCGAAGCCGTTCGCCGCAATGCCCGCCGAGGACGCGCTGCAAAGTAGAACAATAAAAATGCAAGGAACAATGCTGTTTGCTCGAATAAGAGTTTGACAATCAGCAGGAGGCTTACATGGGAACTGCTCGCCTTTTGGTAGTGGAAGACGATGTCGACATTGCCAACATGCTAAAAATCTATTTCACGGGTTTGCAATATGACGTAGATGTTGCCAACCGTGGACGTGACGCGCTGGAGAAGACCCGGCAGGTTTTACCGCACCTCATTGTGTTGGACATTATGTTGCCCGACATCGATGGGTATGAGGTTTGCCGTACCTTGCGCACCAATACGCGCACGAGCCATATCCCTGTCATCTTCCTTACTCAAAAAGATGAACGCAGCGATAAACTGCAGGGGTTGGAACTGGGCGCGGATGATTACATCACCAAGCCCTTTGATATTGAAGAGTTGAAGTTACGTGTTCAAGGCGCGATCCGCCGTGCGGAACGGGAAAGCCTCACCGACCCGCGCTCGGGTTTGCCAGCAGGACGTTTGATCGAAGAGCAGTTACGCCGCATCATCCGCGAAAAGTCTTGGGCTTTGCTGGATCTGCGGGTTAACAATTTTGAAGCATTCAAAGATGTATATGGTTTCGTAGCAGGCGATGATGTAATGCGCTTCGCTGCGATGTTGATCGGTGAAGTGGTGGATGAGTTGGGCACGCCGAATGACTTTATTGGTCATGCCGGTGGCGATAACTTCATTATTATCACCACCAATGAGGCGGCTCCTTTGATCCGCCAGAAGATCAAAGATCGTTTTGCAGAGGAAGTTCAGAGTCACTACAACTTCATTGATCGCCAACAGGGCTTTATTCAAGCTCCGAAGGCAGAAGGTGGAGTGGATAAAGTGGGTTTCATGACGTTTTCAGCGGGTCTTGTCTCGCCTGAACTGCACTCCTTTGCCGATATCCGAGAAATTACAGAACTGGCGGCTGAAGCGCGAAGGCAAGATACTGCAACAGCCACTGGTGTCTAAACGTTAGCGAGTCTTAAATGTCTATTGGGTTGGGCGTGGGTGTATTCATCGCCGGGCTGGTGATTATTACACTAGCTCTTTTGATGCTACGCCTTGTTGCTCGTACCCATTCAGACCCCCAGGAAAGTTTAGCTTCCCCCGTTCTTACAAAATCAAATTCGCGCGATGCGGTGATTGTTATTCAACCCGGTGGACGGGTGGAATATCTTAGTGCGGCTGCACGCCCTTACTTCAATTTGCGCGAAGACGAGCCTTTTGACCTTGAACGCCTAGCACGGCATGTGCGTCCTTCGGACGATTTCATTGATCTGTGTGTAACGCCAGGGATACGACGCGTTTCTATCAATGGAAAGCCAATCGAGCTTTCTTCTTATGAGGTGCCGGGAGCCTATCCGCGCATGTTGATTTCTGTGCGTGGAAAAGATGCAAATTCTGCAAGCATTTCAAATAACTCTTCTGAATCAGATGAAATTTTGCGCGTGGCAACAGAGTTTGGTCAGACCATTGCTGCCAGTTTAGATTTGGATACAACGGTTCGCTCGATTCTTGACCATGTTGGACGTTTGGTTCCTTCAGATGTTTTAGAACTGAAGCTTTGGAATGAAGAACGCCAGATCCTGACACCATTTCGCTTCCAGCAAGCAGCTTCGAGCAAAGTGGTTACAGCGTCGCTTTCGCGCTTTGGCGGTCTTACAGACCAGTTGTCAGCGCGGAGAGAACCGGTCATTCTTAATGATTTTGAATCTATTCATGAAGTGTTACCAGGCAATGAATTAAATCCCATTCATTCGTATATGGGCATTCCGCTCATGGCTGGTGGGGAACTGGTTGGTACGCTGGAAGCGGGTCAGCTCAGTAGTGGTGCTTTCGGTCAGCATGACTTGAATCTTCTGCATTTGATCTCTGGGCAGGCGGCGATTGCCATTCGCAATGCAAGATTGTATGAAGATGAACAAAGACGCCGCGCTGAATTAACGGGGCTCGCGAATTTAAATCAGGCACTTGGGGCTGTCCGTGATGGGCAGGATGTGATTGCGCAATTGGTAGAAAGTATTGCTCCGCTATTTGATGCGGAGATTGTTGGTTTTCTTCTGTATGATGAAAATAAACGCACCTTGGAAGGACGAAATCCTTTCCGTGGTTTGCCTGCCCACTTTGTAGAAATTTATCGTGCCACAATTCTGGCTGATAGCCCCGCCGAAGCTGTTATCGCGCGCCAGGAACCAGTGATTACAACCAATGCCATGGCAGATGAAAGTTGGCGTGCACTAGGCTTAGCGGATATTGCTACTGCGGCAAGTTTGCGCGATATCGCTCTCATTCCGCTTCTTTCGTCGGGACGCATGCTCGGCTTTCTTCAGGTTGGTCACCACGCTCGAGGTGTGGTTTCTTTCAATGCTGAAGAATTGCGCCTGATGAGTATCGTTGCCAATCAGTCCGCTTCGATTATTGCCAATATTCTGCTCGTGCAGCAAGCGCGGACTCGTGCTCAGCGTGCCGATGCATTGCGTCGCATTGCAAGTTTGGCGGCATCTTCTGCCACCCTCGATGAAATTCTAAAATATTCTGTGCTGGAATTGGCGCGTCTTTTCAATGCAGATCGCGGCGCGGTTTTCTTGTTGGACGAAGCTCGCGGCATGTTGATGCTTAATTCTCCATCCATGTATGGAGTTCCACCTGAGATTGGGGATAACTTCATCCAAATATTCTTGGATGACCCTGATTTTCGTCATACCGTTTCTGGCGGTAAACGTCCTTTCCTTTCAGGGCATCTTAGCTCAGAGCGCCGAATTCTGCCTGCATATCGTCCACTTGCCACAGCGCTTGCCATGGAATCTGCCATGGTTGTTCCACTGGTGGTTCGCGACCGCAGTGTGGGTGAGTTGATGCTGGGTAGCAAGAAGCAAGATCACTTCAATTCATCGGACTTGCAAGCGGTTTCCACAGCAGCAGGTCAGTTGGCGGCGGCGATCGAGTCTGCGGGTTTGTTATCTCAAACAGATAACACTCTCCGTCACCGTGTAGACCAACTTTCCTTCATTACACGTGTAAATCGAGAACTAATTTCTTCGCTCGATATTCGTCATCTGTTGGGTGTCTTAAGGGAAGAAGCTGTTCGTATCTCGCAAGCCGATTGCGCTTCAGTAGTTCTCTTTGAATTGCCCAGTTCTCAAACTGAGCCTGTCATCCAATTGGCAGTGGGTTGTGACCGCGTTCAATCAGTGACTCCCCCTGAATGGACTGTGATCAAGAGCGGCGACCTGCTTGTAATTTCAGACTATGCCCGAGAAGCCATTTTGCCGCCGCATGAAAATGCGGTGTCTGCGGTTATTTTGCCGGTGATGTTCCAGACTCGCGTGCTTGGGTTGCTCACAGTTCACTCAAGTCGTACAGGCTTCTTCACGACTGAAACTATAGAACTCTTGCAAATGCTTACTTCGCAGGCGGGCATTGCTGTCAATAATGCCAATCGTTATCAGATTGAAAAACAACATAGCGACCTAATGCGCCGCCGTGCAGAGACCCTCGTGCGCCTGACGGACGTCAGCTATAACTTGGGGCATGATCAACCGTTAGATCAGGCATTGCAAATGATTGCACGCGCAATTCGCGATGCTACTCCATTCCGTGTTGTATTGGTCAGCATCTTTGAAGCAGAAACCAGTCAGTTGCGTCGTGTCACATCCGTTGGGCTTTCTCAAGAGGCATGGAATGAACTCTCTTCCCGCAAACAGCCTCTGACCAGCGTACAACAGTTAATGCGTTCTGAGTTCAAGGTCAGCCATTCTTACTTTATTCCAGCGGATCAAACCCCGATCATCCCGCCGGATATTCATCGGGTCATTGTAGATGCTACGAAGACGGCTGCAAATAGTGTTAATACCTGGCAGCCAGAAGATTTCCTTTTGCTCCCGCTTGAAAATTCAGACGGGCAGATTGTTGGGCTTATCAGTGTGGATGATCCTTCTGATGGGTTGCGCCCAGACAAAGCGACGATTGAAGCGGTGGAAGTTTTCGCAGCACAAGCCGCATTGCTTATTAGCAATACCTTGCGCCAAACGGACTTGCGTTCCCGCATCGATTCGCTTTCTGCGGCGTTTGACCGTCAGCAAAAGCTGATCAATATGGCGAAGGATGATCTGCCTATTTTGCTTCGCAAAGACCTTGAGCAGACCATCTCTCTTCATAACTTGGATCGACGTGCTCAACGCGTCCGCGCGGGTTTGGCGATCACTGAGTCAGTTAGCCGCCAGTTGGATGCAAGCTCGGCTCTTTCTGCGCTCGGGCGTGAAACCCTTACCCAACTTGGAATGTCTGTTGCGCTGGTGGCTGAAAACACACCCGACGGTCCACGCTTGTTGCATGTGATGGGCAGCTTGCCACGGGCTACAAACGTGGAAGCCTTGTTCGGTCAACGCAACCCGATGCGTGCTTGTTTGCAAAACGGTCTGCCGATTTTGATCCCGAACCTTGATGAAGATGATGAATGGCGCGACGCTTCACTGCTTACATCTTTACGCGCTAAAGGTGTGATCTGTTTGCCTATCGTAGTGGAAGGCAAACCGGTGGCAGCCATGTTGGCGGCAAGCCCAGAACCCATGCCATCCTTCACAGATGAAGACCGTCACGTATATACCCAGATCTCTCAGCAGACCTCGGTTATTCTGCAAAACATTTCGCTCTTGAACCAAACCCGCCGCAGGTTAGACGAAGTGAACCTGTTGCTTGAGTTCAGCCGCGGCTTATCTGGTATGGATGCTGACTCGGTGGTTGAGTCTCTGTTGGCGAGCGCTCGCCGCGTGATTCCACATGCGCATGCAGGTGTTGTTTTGGTTTGGAATAGCAAGACTGAACACCTTGTACCTCGTGCGGTTTCTGGCTATGCCGATAACGACAGCATGATGAAAATCAATTATCGTCTCGGTGAAGCCTTGCCCGGTACGGCATTCTTGAATCGAAAATCACGTCGCGTGGATGAGATTAACTTCCCACGTGATTACAACCTCAATACTGAAAATCTTGCTCATTACCGTCAGGCAACGGGCGGGCGTTTGCCGGTATCTTGTTTAATCGTGCCGATTGTTTCCGCAGAACAAAACCTGGGTCTGCTCGTACTTGATAACTTCAACACCACTGCAGCCTTCCGCCCTGATGATGAAACCTTGTTGACCTCACTTTCACAACAAGTGGCGCTCTCGCTTGACAATATGCGCTTGGTACAAACCTCTCAAGAGCGCGCAGGTCAATTGCAAGCGTTGAATGATGCATCGGCTTCGTTGACGACCAGCTTGAGCACGGATCAGTTGATTCAATCCTTGCTCGATCAGCTCGGACCGATCTTGCCCTTTGATACAGCGACGCTCTGGCTTCGCGAGCGTGATCGCTTAACCGTGATTTCTACCCGCGGCTTCTCGGATGTAGAAGAACGTCAAGGCTTGTCTATCTCTGTCAGTGACAGCGCCTTGTTCAAAGAATTAGCACAGACTGGTCAGCCAATTTTCGTCAAAGATGTGCGTGAAGACCCGCGCTTCCCACCTGTGGATGCACCACGCCTTTCTTGGTTGGGCATTCCGCTTATTTATAAAAATGAATTGATGGGTGTGCTTGCTGTTGAAAAGTGGCAGGCGAATTTCTATACCCGCGAGCAGATGCAAGCCGGGTTGACCTTTGCTTCACAGGCAGCAGTTTCACTTGATAACTCGCGCCTCTTTGAAGACAGCGTGAGACGTGCTACTGAATTGGATCAACGTTCACAACGTCTCACAGCGTTGAATCGCTTTACATCCACACTGACACGCTCGCTTGATACGGATCAAATTCTTACTGCAACTGCGGAAGAGTTGTTCCAAGGCTTGGGTGCCAGCCGCGTCTCTATTGTGACCTTTGAACGCGGACAAAACTTGTGGAAATACACCTTGCCGCGAATTCGTGCCAAACTTCCGCGTATGCTGCCAGATGCTCCTATCTTTAGTCGCTTGCGCGAATCACAAGGTATCTTCAATACTGATGATGTCCGCAGTGAGCCGGATCTTGTATCCATTCTTGAAATGTTGGGAGACCAGGCTCGGGCATTGCTGATTTTGCCTTTGGTAAGTGGTGGTTCGCTAAATGCTTTGGTCTTTGTGCAGCTTATGGGCGAGACCCGTTTTGGTATCAATGAGTTGGAAGTTGCACGTACGATCACCAATCAGGCAAGTATTGCGTTGGAAAATGCTCGCTTGTATCAATCGTCTGTTCGTATGGCAGACCGGTTTGCGGTGCTCAATGAAACCAGTTCCTTAGTGAGTGCCAGCCTCAACCCTGAAGAAGTATATGTTTCCGTCCATCATGCGGCGGAACGTCTCATGCCGCTTGACTCGTTTGTGATTACCTTGTTTGATGAAACCGCAAACGAAGTAGATGCTGTTTATCTTTATGATCGCGGAAAACGTTTGCCCGGAGAAAAAGTTCCGTTCGGCAAAGGGTTGAGCAGTAAAGTTATCAGTTCTGGCAAGCCTTTCTTGATCTTGGATGCTACAAAGGACACTGCTACTGATTACGTCCAAGCTGGGGATGAGGCGGATACTACCAAGTCTATTCTTGCCGTGCCAATGATTTTGGGTGGTAAAGCATTGGGTATGCTTTCTGCTCAAAGTTATCAGACGGGTGTGTATTCAGAAGAAGATGTGCAGTTGCTCGGTACGCTAGCGAACCAGGCTATCGTTGCTATCCAGAATGGACGTCTCTTCAACGAGACGCAGAAACTGGCGGCTGAGCTTGAAATGCGCGTGTTAGACCGCACGGCTCAGTTGCAGCGCGAAAAACAGAATACAGATACGCTCTTACGTATTTTGACCGAGGTGTCTTCGAGCCTCGACCTTGACCGGGCTTTGAACCGCACGCTCTCATTGTTGAATGATGCTTCGGGTGCGGAACAGGGCACGATCTTGCTAGTCCATGCAGAAGACAATTTACTGCATTATCGCGCGGGGTATGGATACTTGTCTGACCGCACTTCTTCATCGAACAAGGGCTTTACCTTGAAGATTGGCGAAGGTTTGGCGGGTTGGGTCGTTAAACACCGTCAGTCGGTGCTTATCAATGATTTGTTTGAAGACCCGCGTTGGGTACGCAGTACAGCGACTGGTCAAGACCACCGCAGTGCTATTGCCGTGCCCATGTCGGTAGGTGAGGATGCCATCGGTGTTTTGATGGTCTTCCATCGCGCCAAAGATTTCTTCAGCCCTGAATTGCTCAACCTTGTAACTGCGATTGCAGGTCAGGTTGCGGTAGCGATTAACAACGCCCGCCTGTATGAGTTGATCCGCGATCAGGCAGAACGCCTCGGGTTGATGTTGCGCAAGGAACAAGTGGAAGCAAGCCGCTCTCAAGCCATCCTTGAAGCGGTGGCAGATGGTGTGTTGGTAACGGGTGCAGATAATCGCGTCTCATTCGTGAACTCATCCATCACTCGCGTGCTCGGCATGGACGATACTCAATTACTTGGTAAATCGCTTGATGGATTTACTGGTTTGTTCGGTAGCTCTTCCACCGAATGGATTAAGACCATTCGCCGTTGGTCTGAAGATCCATCCACATATAAAGTGGGTGAGATGTATGCAGAACAATTGGAATTGGAAAATGGACGCATCGTTCTTATCCATCTAGCGCCAGTGATCCTTATCCATGACTTCCTCGGTACGGTGTCCATCTTCCGTGATATTACCCGTGAAGTGGAAGTGGACCGTCTCAAATCTGAATTTGTGGCGACAGTCAGCCATGAGTTGCGCACACCTATGACCGCCATCAAAGGTTATGTCGATATTCTCACCATGGGCGCAGCGGGTGCTTTGAATGAAAACCAGATGCACTTCCTCGAAGTGGTGAGGAATAACATTGAAAGACTCAATATCCTCGTTAGTGATTTGCTTGATATTTCACGCATCGAATCTGGACGCGTGAAACTCGAACAAGGCAAGGTCAATCTATACGATATTGCCGAAGAAGTGGTTGCAGACGTATTGCGCCGCTCTCAGAATGAAAGCAAGCCCATTGCACTTTCGCTGGATGCGCCGAAAAATCTTCCTTCTATTCAAGGAGATGGTGCACGTGTTCGCCAGATCATCAGTAACCTTGTCAACAACGCCTTCAATTACACCCCCGAAAATGGTGCGATTATGGTGAATATTCACTCGGAAAATGGCGAAGTGCAAGTGGATGTACAAGACAACGGTATTGGTGTAAAGCCTGAAGACCAAGACCGCCTCTTTGAACGTTTTTACCGTGGAGAACATCCACTCGTGTTGGCAACACCGGGTACTGGTTTAGGTTTGCCGATCGTTCGTCAACTGGTTGAAATGCACAATGGACGTATTTGGATGAAAAGTACAGGCGTCCCAGGTGAAGGAAGCACGTTCTCCTTTACTTTGCCTGTCTATAAAAACGGAGCATAAATTTCAATGGCAAGAATTTTGATCGCAGAAGATGAACCGGATATTCGTGAGTTGGTGGCGTTTACATTACGCTTTGCTGGTCATGAAGTGACCACCACTGCCAACGGCGAAGAAGCCTATCATAAAGCACAGGAAATGATTCCAGACCTTATCATGATGGATGTTCGTATGCCAAAAATGACGGGCTACGATGCCTGCCGTGCAATGAAACAGATTCCATCCTTGAAGGATATTCCTGTAGTTTTTCTTTCTGCCAAAGGACAGGATTCAGAAATTCAAACCGGGCTTGATGCAGGAGCAGAAGAATACCTGCTCAAACCTTTTGCCCCCGACCAACTTGTGGAACGGGTGAAAGCCATCCTTGCGAAATTTGGAAAATAAATGAGCGCAATTATTCTTGATGGTTCGATGGTGCATTATGAGGCGTTGGGACGTGGTCGTCCCATCATCTTCCTGCACGGCTGGGTCGGCTCATGGCGATATTGGATTAACGCCATGCAAGCTGCATCCACATCGTTCCGCGCCTATGCTATCGACCTTTTTGGTTTTGGCGATACCATTCGCAACGAGAATAATTACACCATTGAAAAACAAGCTCTACTACTTGAACGCTTTTTGAATGAAATGGGTATCGGGAAGGTCGCTTTGGTAGGGCATGACCTTGGCGCGCTTGTCGCCTTTGAATATCTTAAGAAACATTATGAGAGTGTGGACCGTATGATGGCAATTGGTGTGCCCTTGCAATATGAGGCACTTGCCACACGTATGCGGACAGCTCCCACCCCTGAACTTGCGGAATGGCTTTCTGCTCGCCAGCCCGATGCCTTGACGGCTCTCGCAGACGCCTCCAAAGCGGACCCGGTGGCTGTTACCACCTCCATGAGCAGTTTACAAGTTGACGGTATTTTCCCGAGCGTTCGTAATTTTGGTGTGCCTTGTCTTTTTGTATATGGCGCCAATGATCCCGCCTTTACCACTGTCCCTTCACAAGAGGCAAGTAACCTGCCAATTCATATGCACCAGATCAACCTTGAAAATTCTGGGCATTATCCCATGCTCGACAATGTATCTCAATTCAACCGCCTTCTGATCGATTTCCTCGCACTAGACTCGGGGATTAGCCCAAGTGAGTTACAAATGAAAGAGGAATGGAAACGCCGAGTCCGCTAAAAATACCGCGAGATTTTTCTCACGGTATTTTTTTTACTTGACATTCCCGCACCACAGTCCTATACTCTGACCCACAACCGAACGGAGAGCCTTTACGAAAGGCTGAGAGGAGCGTGAACGCGCTCGATCCGCATTACCTGATCTGGTTAATACCAGCGGAGGGATTTCTCAATACACCTGCCAACATCCTCCGCTGCTGTGAGGATGTTTTTTTATTTCTGTCATTGCGAGGCAGTGTTTTTCTGCCGAAGCAATCTTATGGTTCATAAATATGTCTCGTATCATCATCTTTGCCAATGGCAATCTGCCTAACCTAGAAAAAGCCCGTCGCCTCATCCACCCCGATGACTTCATCCTCTGCGCCGATGGGGGCACACGCCACGCTCTCGCACTGGGACTCGCACCCAATCTTATCATCGGCGACATGGATTCTTTTGACGTTGAACGTTTAACGCTAAATGTTCAACTCATCCAACATCCCACGGATAAGAACGAAACCGACCTCGAACTCGCCATTAACCATGCGCTGACTTTGAATCCTGACCAAATCCTCATCCTCGCCGCTCTCGGTGGTCGTATGGATCAAACCTTAGCTAATATCGCCCTCCTCTCTGATCCACGACTTTCGACTTTCGACATTCGACTCGCTGACGGCGTAGAAGAAATCTTCTATTGCCGCACCCAAGCCCAAGTAGAAGGAAGAAGCGGTGACATCGTCTCGCTCATCCCCTGGCAGGGCGAAGTGACTGGAGTCTTCACTGAAAACCTGCGCTGGCATCTTCATTATGAAACATTGTATCCCGATAAGACTCGCGGCATCAGCAACGAAATGACGGCGGATGTTGCGACGGTTTCTATTACGAGCGGATTACTGCTCATAACTCACATCACTGGTAACTGATCACTGGTTATTAAAAAGGAACACCCATGAAAAAAACATTCCCCATTCTCTTTCTTCTTTCTTCTTTCCTCATCGCATCCTGCGCTCCTCAAGGACCCACCACCCTCACCATCATGACGCACGACTCGTTTGCAATTTCTGAAGACGTTGTCACTGCATTTGAGCAAGCCAATAATGTCGATGTCGTCTTTCTCGCCAGCGGAGACGCAGGTTCCATGCTCAACAAAGCCGTCCTCGCCAAAGATGCCCCGCTCGCGGACGTGATGTTCGGCGTGGATAACACCTTCCTCTCACGCGCCCTCGAAGCGGATATCTTCGATGCGTTTCAATCCCCTGCGCTGAGCGATGTACCCGCTGAGTTTATGCTGGATTCTTCTTATCGTGCCTTGCCAGTGGATTATGGCGATGTCTGCATCAACTACGACAAAAAATATTTTGCGGAAAATAATTTAGCCGTGCCCGCTTCGTTCGAAGACTTGGCGAAGCCCGAATACAAAGGCTTGCTCGTCGTTGAAAACCCCGCAACCTCCTCACCTGGTTTGGCGTTCATGCTTGCCACCCGCGCCTACTTCGGTGATGGTTTTCTCGATTACTGGCAAAGCCTCAAAGACAATGGGGTAGTAGTGGTGGACGGCTGGGAAACTGCCTACTACACCAACTTCTCCGCCTCCTCCGGGCAGGGACCGCAGCCGATGGTCGTTTCCTACGCCTCCAGCCCTGCTGCCGAAGTCTTCTTTGCCACCGAACCGCCTGCTGATGCGCCGACTGCTTCCATCGTCGCTTCGGGCATGTGCTTCCGCCAGATCGAATTCGTGGGCATACTCAAGAACGGACAGAACCGCGACCTCGCCGAAAAATTTGTAGACTTCATGCTGGGCAAACAATTCCAAGAAGACATGCCGCTCAATATGTTCGTCTATCCTGTGAATCAATCCGCACAACTGCCGGATGTGTTCATGCAATATGCTCAAGTCGCTAAGCAGCCTGCATCCATTACTTATGATGATATCGCCGCCAACCGCGACGCATGGATCGAAGCATGGAATGAAGTGATGAAATAAAAATATCATTCACCACAGATGAACGTGGATAAAAAGAAATCCAATTTATCTGCGTTTATCTGTGGTTGAAATTTGCAAATGAGTCTCTCACTAACGCTTGCTAAAAAAACTCGTTCGTTTTTATCTGCCAATTCGCGGATTTTGCTTTGGATTCCCACTCTTCTTTTTCTCCTCTCCTTTTTCTTCTTTCCGCTTTTCAACATTCTCTCACTCACCTTCAATCTCGAAACCCTCACTGACCTCAGTAACCTACACATAACATATCACGCATTAATCTTCACCTTCTACCAAGCCATCCTCTCCACACTTCTCACTTTCGCCCTCGGACTGCCTGCTGCTATCCTCTTCTCCAAATTTAATTTCCGCGGTAAATCCCTGCTTCGCGCCCTGACCGCTGTTCCTTTCATGCTGCCAACGGTCGTCGTTGCCGCCGCCTTCAACTCCCTACTTGGCACACACGGTATCTTTCCCACTCTTTCTTCTTTCTTTTTTCCCCAATTGCCAATTGCCAATTACCAATTTCAAGGAACCCTAACCGCTATCATCATTGCGCATACTTTCTACAACACCTCCATCGTCATTCGCATCGTCGGCAATGCCATCTCACGGCTTGACTCACGCATCGAAGCCTCCGCCCGCGTCCTCGGCGCGGACACATGGCGGACATGGCGCTATGTCACTTTGCCATTGCTTCGTCCTTCTCTCCTCGCCGCTGCCCTGCTCGTCTTCATGTTCGACTTCACCAGTTTCGGCGTCATCCTCCTGCTTGGCGGATCGCAATTCGCCACGCTTGAAGTGGAGATTTACATCCGCGCCCTGCAACTGCCAAACTTGAATCTCGCCGCATTGCTTTCTGTCATTCAACTTATCTTCACTCTCATCTTCTCCATTCTTTACTCACGAGCTATCAGCCAAGTCAGCACCCAAACCGCCCCGCGCTTCTCTACTGCTCGTCCACCAAAAACGATCCGCGAACGCCTCTTCGTCTTTACTGTTTACTGTTCACTGTTCACTTTCTTTCTACTGCCCTTACTCTCCCTTCCCATCCGCTCCCTCACCCGCCTCGAACCCGATCGCGGACAACGTGAAGGTGTCCAATATGGATTTACCACCGACTATTACCAAGAACTCTTCATCAACCGACGCGGCTCGTTGTTCTACGTCCCGCCTGTGCAAGCCGCCGTCAACTCGTTGGGATTTGCAGGTATCACCGTCATCCTTTCGCTTGCTCTTGGTTATCCCGCCGCATATGCCCTCGCCAAACCGACTCGCCTCGAAAAATTTCTCGACCCTTTCCTCATGCTTCCGCTTGGAGCCTCCGCTGTGATGATGGGACTCGGTTTCATTCTTTCCTTCGGGCGGCTCATTGCCTCACCGTTCTTCATTCCCATTGCACACACACTGATTGCCTTGCCCTTCGTAATCCGCACACTTCAGCCCGCGCTTGCATCCATCCCCGAAAGACTTCGCCAAGCCGCATCGACTCTCGGTGCATCGCCTTTGCGCGTTTGGCAAACCGTAGACTTTCCCATCCTCTCGCGTGCCACACTTAGCGCCGCCACCTTCGCCTTCACCGTCTCGCTCGGCGAATTCGGCGCCACCCTGCTCATCACCCGCCCTGAATACCCCACCATCCCCATCGCCATCTCGCGCTTCCTCTCGCAGCCGGGCGGTCTCAACTACGGTCAAGCCATGGCAATGGCAACCGTCCTCATGCTGCTGACCACGCTCAGCATTTTGCTTATCGAAAAATTGCGTTTCAACAACGCCGGAGAACTCTAATGCTCGAACTTCGCAACGTCGTCAAATCCTACGAAGGCAAGCCGCTGCTCACCGATATTTCTTTTACTGTCTCGCAAGGTGAAACAGTCTGCTTGCTTGGCGCATCGGGCAGCGGCAAAAGCACCATTTTGAGGATGATCGCTGGTTTGGATTTTCCCGACCGTGGAGCGATTCTGCTAAACAGCCTTGACCTCGCCGGTACACCGCCTCACCTCCGCGACTTTGGCTTGGTCTTCCAAGACTATGGGCTTTTTCCTCACCTGAACGTTTTTGACAACATCGCCTTCGGGTTAAAGATGCGCAATGTTTCTGTGAACAAAATTAAACAACGCGTTTCCGCTTTGCTGGAGCAGGTCAACCTCTCTGGCTTTGACTCCCGCAAAGTGACCGACCTCTCCGGCGGTGAACAGCAACGTGTGGCACTTGCCCGTGCGCTTGCGCCTAGTCCGCGTTTGCTGATGTTCGATGAACCTCTCGGCGCATTGGACAGATCCCTGAAAGAAGACTTGCTCAATGAAATTCGCGGCATTTTGCGCAAGACCAAAATCCCCGCCATCTACGTCACCCACGACCAGGAAGAAGCCTTCGCCATCGCAGACCGCATCCTTATTTTGCATGAAGGGACGATTATCCGCGATGGAAAGCCAAGCGAAATTTGGAAAGACCCACAGTTTGCTTTTGTGGCGAAACTGCTGGGGATCGGGAACGTTATCGATGGGGAAGTGGTGACGGAGAATAAAGTCAAAACAGCATTTGGCACTTTTGATATAAGCTGCACAAAAAATGTTGGAGAAAAAGCTCAATTACTAATAACCGAGTCCCCCTCTCCTTCAGGAGAGGGGCGGAGGGGTGAGGTCATAGAGCAGATTCAACTCACAGTAGAGGATGTGCTTTTTAAGCAAGACCAGTTCCAAGTCAAAGCAAGAGGCGGGATCGTCATCCACATGAAAGACGCGCCAAAGATCGGAGATGTCATCACGGTGGAGGTTCAGGTAAAATGCCTGTCATGAAAATCCTAAAAAAGAATTTAGCCGATGAAGTGACCTGGCAATATGAGGGCGAGGTTTTGGAACGTGACGAAAACTCGATCACGATCGAAGCGTTGTTCAACCGCGATGATATGCCTTTTCAAGAGATCGTGCTTAAACGCAATGACCGCTTTGTGGAAACTTTTTATTCTGATAAATGGTACAACATTTTTGCCATTTACGACCGCGACGATGGCAAGCTGAAAGGCTGGTACTGTAATATTACCAAGCCCGCTATTATTGAAATTGACTCGGTTTCATACGTTGACCTTGCGCTTGATCTTTGGGTCTCTGCAAATGGACAACAGACCGTTTTGGATGAAGATGAATTGGAAGAATTGAAGTTGGGCGAGGCATTGAAAGAAAATGTATATGCCGGGTTGCGTGAATTGCAAGCGTTCTTTAATCAAAAAAATCCCCTGCCATGAGCAGGGGATTTTTTGTTGGAAATTAGAAATTATTCCAGACGTAGTAACCGATACCGGAGCCAAGCACACAGCAACAGCACAACACGACAACGGCAACGACACCGATGATGATATTGCGATTGTTATTGTTAGGCGCCGGGGTTTCGGATGGGGCGACGGGCATTTCTTCAGACATGATTTCTCTCCTTTTAGAAAATTATTTTTTTGGATTATAAACGATGTCAGGCAGACTGTGCCTTTTGTTTCCGGTTTGCCCACCACCAGAGGACAAGAACCAGAAAAATGATGAACAAAGTTCCAGCGATTAGCGGAATGAGGATTGCCAGAACTGAGGTGATGGTGGCAATCACATCTTCAGCAATCGAAACTGGGATATTGCCTGCCCCTGCTGTCGTAGCTGTGACCGCCGGGCGTACGGCTGCCGCTTTGACCGTGTGAACACTACCCGCTACAAGCAGACCACATGCTAGTGCTAGCACAGGGTTGATATCTGTGATGACGTTTGCGCTGGCGGCAAAGGCAATGGCACCCGCTACCGGGCGGATGATGGTTTGGATCAGGTCGTTGATGTGATTTACAGCAGGGACTTTATCTGCCACCATTTCGATGATGACCAACACGCCGAGTAGGATGAGAATCCACGGGTTGGCGAGCAGGTCGAAAGGGGAGGCAAGGTTTATGGTATTGGGGGCGTAATGAGCGATGACACCCACCACCAAAAGTGGAATGTAGGCATTCAGCCCGGCGCTGGCTGAAAGCCCAAAGGCAGTAAAAATTCCGAGTAAAAGTTCCATTTCTTCTCCTTATCAAAGATCGTACAACTTGATTATACGATTTTTGAGTCTATTCGTTGTTAGCCCGATAAGCCAGGAAAGCCGCTCCATGTGCCGGTGAAGTTGAGGCGCATGAGGTCAATGCTCAAGATGAGCAGTAAAGCCAGGGTCAAACCGGCAGCGAATGCCAGCCAAAGTTGACGTGGATGCTCAAAGGAATTGTCTTGTTTCATGATGATGAGCCATAACAATCCGAAGACGATTACCAACAGCGAAAGTGTGCCCAGGGCACTGATATAAGCAATGGGATACAACACGAATGGACTGTCCGTAAGAACAAGCAGATTGATTCCAATGATGCCAGCGACAAGAACGCCAAGTTGTTTCCATTCAATGGTAGGGCGGTTATCGAGAGTGCGCCAAAGGGTTTGGTTAATTACTGGGTAAAGCATAGCAGCGAGGGCGATACCCATGCCGCTGCCCGTGAAGAGACGTAATACATTATTGGGCACATACAGGTTTGGGATTTGAGCCAGAAAACCCGAGTTTCTGCCGGTTTCTTTCAGCAAGTACAGGTAAGAATTGGTGCCGTCTACGCCAAAGGCGACGAAGAAGCCAAAGAGCACCGCCATGACTCCGCGCGAAGGGAGTTGGCTGCGTTTTCCACTTACAACCATTTGAAAGAGTAGGGTAAGCCCGGCGGCATAGAATTCACCGGTACAGCGGGCACACAAGGGAAGTTGACGGTCGCCAATGTGGAAGGAACGTACATCAATGCGGTGACAGACGGCATAGCCAATGGCATCGAGCTTACCCAAGGCGCCTTCCGGCGCGATAATAAACCAGGCGATCACGGCGGCAATCGCGGCAATGGGAACGACCCAACTGGCAATGGTTTCAAGTTTTGAAGGTTGAGGATTTGTTTGCATTTTGAGATTATACCCAGCCTGATGTGAAAATCTCTCTTTTGAGGAATATTTAATATTTTGCGTTATCATCTTCCGTATAGAGGTGACATCATGAAACGAATTGGAATCCTTACAGGTGGCGGTGATGCGCCAGGGTTGAATGCGGTGATCCGCGCGGCGGTAAAGACGGCGATTAATGAATATCAGTGCGAGGTAATTGGCATCCGTGATGGATATGACGGGTTTCTCGACTCTAATGGGATCGTGCCTTTGGGCATGGAAGAAGTGCGTGGAATCCTCCCGCGTGGCGGGACGATCCTTGGGGCGGCGAATCGCGGCAACCCGTATGCGCGTAAAGTGATTCGTGATGGCAAAGAGGTCACGATTGATGTGTCTGATGAAATTGTGAAGGGTATAAAAGAGCAAGGCTTGGATGCATTGCTTGTGCTGGGTGGGGATGGCACTTTGCATATTGCACATGAACTGGCTCAAAAAGGGGTGCCAGTGATCGGTGTGCCCAAGACGATTGATAACGACATTGGCGGTACAGAAATCACCTTTGGGTTTGATACTGCCTTGAACATCGCCACCGAAGCACTGGATCGTTTACATACTACGGCAGAATCCCATCACCGCGTGATGGTGGTGGAGTTGATGGGGCGAGATGCTGGGTTTATCACGTTGAATGCAGGCATTTCAGGCGGAGCAGATGTGATTTTGATTCCTGAAATTCCGTTCAAGTTCGAAAACATCATGAAAAAGATCCAGTCGCGCAGTGGGCAGGGGCGCAAATTCAGTCTGCTCGCGGTGTCTGAAGGTGCGAAGCCTATCGGTGGCATGCAAGTCTATTCGCGTAAAGGGGATGAGATGTATGTGCCGCGCTTGGGAGGGATCGGGCAGGTGGTTGCCGAATTCATTGAACAACAAGGCTTCGAATCACGCGTGACCGTACTTGGGCACGTTCAACGTGGTGGGACTCCTACCGCCTTCGACCGTGGACTTGCGACCCGTTATGGCGCGGCGGCGGTCCGTTTGGCGGCGAGTGGCAGATTCGACCGAATGGTGGCGTTACAATGTGGCGAGATCACAAGCCTCCCGTTGGCTGAGGCGGTTGCTGTTCCAAAACGGGTGGACCCACAAGGGGATGCCGTCATCACGGCAAAAAATATCGGCATCTCATTTGGTGATGAATAAAAAAAGGTCTCGCAAAAAGCGAGACCTTTTTTTACTTGTTGAACACAAACTGACCGTCTTTGTAGAACAACTCGCCATCTACAAGAATTTCTGCGTCAGTGCGCATGTCGCAGATCATATCCCAGTGGATCACGCTCTTGTTCTTTGAGCCTGTTTCTGGGTAGCCATTGCCAAGTGCCATGTGGAAGGAACCGCCGATTTTTTCATCAAAGAGAATGTTGCCCGTGAATTTTTGAATATCGAAGTTGGTGCCAATGGCAAACTCGCCAAGATAGCGTGAGCGATCATCACTATCAAGAGTCTTGAGAAGAAAGTCTAAATTTTTGGTAGCGTTGGCTTGAGTTACTTTGCCATTTGAGAAGGTCAACTCGGCACCTTCTACGCTGGTGCCACCGTAGTTGGCGGGGTAGGTGAACTTCACCCAGCCATTGACCGAATCTTCCACAGGTCCGGTGTAGATTTCACCATCGGGCATATTGTGTGTGCCATATGAATTGATAAAGGTACGCCCCTTAATCGAGAGGGTCAAGTCCACGTTGGGTCCGCGCAAGATGACTTGATTTTTGCCCTTCATAAAATCAGCCGCCGCCTGTTGCTTTGCCTTGACGCTGTTCCAGAACGCGATGGGGTCTGTTTCATTGGCATGAACTGCACCAAAAACAAAGTCTTCATATTCCATCAAACTCATGCCCGCATCTTGGGCGTAGGCTTCGGTGGGGTAGAGGGTGGTACACCATTTAAATTCATCGGTCGCACCGCGACGGAATTGTGCATCAGTAATCACCCCTGTGGCTTTGTTTCGGCGGGCGCTCTTGGCGGGGTCGATGTTGGTCGTGCCTTTTGTGTTGGTCGCCGAGTGAATGCGGATGCGTCCTTCAAATTGCTCGTAGGCTAATTTATAAAATGTAGGGACGAAATCCAATTGTGCGTCTTTGGCATAGGTCAGATACATTTCATCCTGACTGAAAGGCATGGTGCCGGGCAATGCCATCATCAGGTGCGGGTGACCACCTTTTTCCAAAATTTGAATATACAGCTCACGTAGAAGAGGTTCAGCGGCGGTTGTGCCTTCAAGCAGAATACGGTCGCCGGGTTTTACACGGGCGGAATGTTCTACCAGAATTTTTGCGTATTTTTGAACGCGAATGTCTGCCAAGATGGGCTCCTAAATGTCAGAATTATGAGATTATATCACCTGCAAAAATTTGACCCAGATTGGGTATACTTTTGCCTATGAAGCAACTTTTGCAAAATATCAAAGATGGCAAGACCATCGTCGAAGAAGTTCCCATCCCCACCCCGCGCGAAGGGCAGGCGCTGGTTAAGGTTTCTGCCAGCTTGGTCTCTGCTGGCACCGAACGCATGGTGGTTGAATTTGCTGAAAAAAGTTATTTGGGCAAAGCGCGTTCCCGCCCCGACCTTGTGAAGCAAACGCTCGATAAAGCCAAACGTGAAGGCATCATGCCGACGGTCAATGCGGTCTTCAATCGCCTCGATCAGCCGATGGGCTTGGGCTATTCCACAGCCGGAACCATCATTGCGCTCGGAAAAAATATGCAAGGCTTCAAGGTGGGTCAGCGCGTGGCATGTGCGGGCGGCGGCTATGCCACTCACGCCGAGTACAACGTCGTGCCGCGCAATCTTTTAACTCCGCTCCCAAAAAATGTGGACTTTGAATCCGCTGCCTTCACCACCCTCGGCGCGATCGCTTTGCACGGTTTTCGACTCGCAGAACCTCAGCTTGGCGAGAATGTCGCCGTTATTGGGTTAGGTCTTTTAGGATTATTGACGATTCAACTGGCGTCTGCGGCGGGATGCAACGTCCTCGGCATTGACATTGACCCGAAGAGAGTCAAGCTCGCCTCTTCTCTTAACGTTCAAGCGGTTACACGTCCCCAAGCCGAAGCGACCGCCTCCGCCTTCACCGCCAACCGCGGCTTCGACAGCATCATCATCTGCGCAGACACCTCCTCGAATGACCCGGTTGAGCTGGCTGGTGTCATTGCAAGAGACCGCGCTAAAGTGGTGGCGACGGGTGCTGTTGGGTTGAACTTCCCGCGCAAAGTCTATTACGAAAAAGAAATCTCCTTCGTCAATTCCCGTTCTTACGGTCCCGGTCGCTACGACTTGAACTACGAAGAGAATGGACAAGACTACCCTATCGGTTATGTCCGCTGGACGGAGGGGCGTAATTTTCAGGCGGTTGTGGATTTACTTTCTAGTCGAAAGTTGAAGGTCGAAAGTCTTATTAGCCATCGCTTTGACATTGAAGACGGTGTGAAAGCGTATGAGGTCATTACGGGGAAGAAGAAAGAGCCTTTCCTTGGGGTGTTGCTGAAATATAGTGATGAGAAACGAGAAATGAGTAAACGAGTGGAGTTCCCGCTTGTTACTCGTTCCTCGTCACTTGGTTCTGTGAAACTCGGCGTTCTCGGCGCTGGGCTATTTGCAAACTCAACATTACTTCCAGTTCTAAAGAACAACAAAGACTTTGAATTGGTGGGCATTGCCTCCTCTGGTGGACTTCACGCCCAGCATTCTGGAAAGAAATTCGGCTTCCAATATGCTACGTCTTCAGAAGATGAAATTATCAATGATCCTAAGATAAACACAGTAGCTATTCTTACCCGTCACGATACCCATGCAGATTTGATCGTGAAAGCTCTCAAAGCTGGGAAAAACGTCTTTGTGGAAAAACCGCTTGCCATCACACCAGGGCAGCTTAAGAGTATCGAAAAACAATTACGCATTACGAATCATGGATTGCTCACCGTTGGCTTCAATCGTAGATTTGCACCGCTAGTCCAAAATCTAAAATCACAAATCGTAAATCGTACGGAGCCCTTGCACGCCCACTACCGCGTCAACGCCGGTTTCATCCCTGCCAATCACTGGACTCAAGACGAATCCATTGGCGGTGGACGTATCATTGGCGAAGCGTGTCACTTCATTGATGTGATCACTTTCCTTGTAGGCGCTTTGCCAGTGAAAGTCTCGGCTCATGCGCTGCCGAATAACGGTAAATACAAAGATGACAATGTCTCGATGACCTTCACCTTTGCAGATGGTTCCATTGGTGTAGTGGATTATCTTGCTAATGGCGATAAGTCCATGCCGAAGGAACGGTTGGAGGTCTTCTGTGGGGGAATGGTGGCGGTGTTGGATGATTATGTTTCTTTGAGTGTGGTGAAAGACGGAAGGAAGAAAGAGGAAAGAGGGACGCAAGACAAAGGCTGGAGGGCAGAAATGGCTGCCTTCGCTGATTCACTCAAGGCGGGGAAAGAGCCGCCGATTCCGTATGAGCAGATTCTGGCTGTGACCAAGTCTACGTTTGCGGCGGTCGATTCGATCCGAAGTGGGAATCCGGTTGAGATTAAATAGAGGCTGTCATGCAAATTGTGACCTTTGACGGAAAGAACGAAGGCATCAAACATCAAATGGCACAGTTGTTGGTGGACGCCTTCCGCGAGCATTGGGCGGATGCGTGGGAGACGTTTGAGGATGGCTTGGAAGAAGTGAATGAGATGTTTGAGGCAGAACGTATTTGCCTTGTGGCTGTTGAAGATGACAAATTACTCGGCATGATCGGCGGCATTTCCGACTATGATGGCAACGTGTGGGAGTTGCATCCGCTGGCGGTACAGCCGGGTTTGCAAGGACAGGGCATAGGGCGTTTGCTTGTACATGCGTTTGAAGAGCAGGTACGTCAGCGTGGCGGGTTGACGATCACGCTCGGCTCCGATGACCAGGATGAAATGACGTCGCTTGCGATGGGTGACTTGTACGAAAACTTGTGGGACAAGGTAAAGCGTATTCAGAATTTCAAAGGACACCCGTTTGAGTTTTATCAAAAGATGGGCTATGTCATTACCGGCGTTGTGCCAGATGCAAATGGCTTGGGCAAGCCGGATATTATCATGTCAAAACGGATGGCGAGTTGAGAAAATAAAATCATCAAATTATTTTGCACGTCCCTCCGTAGGGGCAACCCGTCAAGGTCTTACAAGAAACTAATCCTAAAGGGAGGGTTGTCTCGTTGGCAGGGCAGCCCTTTCATGGCTCAACAAGGTTTCCAACGATACGGGCGGGTTGCCCCTACCGCATAACATAAATCAATAACATAAGAGGTTGCATGGAAACTATTTACCTTGATGGGCAGAGTTTGACGTTTGAGCAGGTGCAGGCAGTTGCATATGGGCAGCCGAACGCGCCGCGAGTGGAGATCAGTGATGCGGCGAAGAAACTGGTGACGCGTGCAGCCGATGCAGTGCAGACCTTGCTCTCGCGCGGCACGATCGCATATGGAATCACCACGGGTTTTGGAGCGTTCAAAGACCGCATTATCCCGCCTGACCAGGTGGAGCTGTTGCAACGAAATATTTTGGTGAGCCATGCGGTGGGAGTGGGAAACGCATTCGATATTCCGACCACACGCGCCATTATGTTGATTCGCGCCAACACACTTTCACGTGGGCATTCCGGCATTCGCCTCGCAACCTTGCAACTGCTGGTGGACATGCTCAACGCGGGCGTGCATCCGGTGATTCCGGAAAAGGGGTCACTCGGCGCGAGCGGTGATCTTGCTCCGCTGGCGCACATGGCGCTGCCGATCATCGGCGAAGGGAAGGTGGAATATCAAGGCGATGTTATGTCTGGTGCGGAAGCGTTCAAACGCGCGGCTCTGACTCCCGTTCAGCTGGCAGCCAAAGAGGGGCTGGCTCTCACGAATGGCACGACCATCATGACCGCGCTGGGAGTTTTGCAGACCTTGCGAGCGGAACGCTACAGTCAGACCGCCGACATTGCCGGATGCCTGAGCCTCGAAGCCTTGAATGGAACGGATTTGGCATTCGATGAGCGCATTCACAACCTGCGACCGTTTCCGCGCCAGATCGAGTGTGCCCGTTATTTGCGAAGTTTGTTGAAAGGCAGTGAGTTCACCCGCGAACATTCGTCGTTGAATGTGCAAGATGCTTATACGTTGCGATGTATTCCCCAAGTGCATGGAGCGGTGCGCGATGCGATCGCGTATGCACGTTGGGCGTTTGAGATCGAGTTGAATGCGGTGACGGATAATCCGCTGATCTTTATTGATGAGAAAGATGAGATCACGGTTTTATCTGGCGGGAACTTCCACGGCGAGCCGCTTGCAATTGCGATGGATTACCTCGCGTTCTCTGTGGCGGAGTTGGGGAATATTTCAGAACGCCGCGTCATGCGTTTGACCGATGAAAGTTCGAACATCCATACCTTGCCTGCCTTCCTCACCAAACAAGGCGGATTGAATTCCGGCTTTATGATCCTGCAATACACGGCGGCGGCATTGGCAACCGAAAACAAAGTCTTTGCCCACCCCGCCAGCGTGGACACGATCCCCACGTCTGCCAACGTGGAGGACCATGTCAGTATGGGGGCAACAGCTGCGGTTAAGTTGAGAGGCGTGCTCGATAACGTGGAGCGAATTCTCGCCATTGAGTTAATGTCCGCTGCGCAGGGTGTGGATTTTCGCAAGCAAGTGATCGGCGAAGAAAAACGTTTGGGCGAAGGTACAAGAAGCGTCTATGCCTTGATCCGCGAACGCATCCCATTTATTGAATCGGATACGGTGATGTATGAGTACATGGAGACGATGCGTCAGCTTGTGGCGGCGGGGCAAGTCATCACGAATTGACATTTTCCATGGACGGGAAATCTCCCGTCCATGGTTAGTTTGAATATGTTTATCTCTTTTGTCTTTTTTCTTGGGGGTACAATCGTTGCACCGAAGACATAGAGGAACTCCATGACCCAAGATTTGCAAAGCCAAAATATGCTGATGACCGGTGCGCGCCAGACGATGACGGCGTGGTCGAAGGTGCTTGAATCGCGAGAGGAGATTCCTGCGATCTATCAGGAACTTTTTAGCAAATATTTTGCCGAAGGGGCACCGTTCCCGCGCGTGATTTGGATGCCTGCTTTGAATAGAACTTCTGGGTGGACGACTGAGAAGCTGATTTGCGATACGCCGGATGTGTTGTATATCTTCGAGAAAAAGGACAAACAGGTCAGCGCGCTTTGGTATGCGTATGAAGATGTGTATAGCATCGAAGATGGAAACATTCTGCTGGATGCGTGGCTGATGGTGAGTGGCAAGACTCAGGGCGGTGAGATGCGAATGACAACGCTGACCTTCAACATGACCAGCAAACGTCACTTCGAAGGGATTTTGCACAAGCTGCGCCGTTTCCCTCAAGAAGCGGATGCGGATGCGTTCGCGGCTCAAAAGGATACATTTAATGCGCTTGCGAATCGCAATTTCAAGTTCATGAATTTTGGACGCGAAAGCCTGCTGCCCGGTGAAACCGTGCATGGATTTGTCTTTCAGCCGGGGATTAAGAATCCGTTCTTTACGATCTTTGGCATGAGCTTTTATAAAGCTGCCTCTCTCGCCCATATGGCGGTGAGCACAGACCGCGAGTTGATCCTCATTCAGGAGACGGGCAATGAGAAGGACCTCAGCCCGGCGCGTTACGGCGGGATTTGGCAATACATCCCCCTACGCTGCGTGGACTCGCTGACGGTGGAAGAGACGACGAATGATCGGGTAAAACTTTTGATCCGCTGCCAGCCCGATGCCGTGATCGAAAAGGTTTTCGACCGTTCCAATTTGGTAGAGTTGCAACACTTCTGCGCAGACTTGCAGACGTTGATTTCTTAATAGAAGCAGAATGGGGGAGTTGTACCCTCAGAACAAGTTGGAAAGTTATAATAGCGGGGGAAATGTTGATATGACCACAAACCGCCCTCTTAAAGTCTTTCTCTGCCATTCCTCCGCGGACAAAACTGCCGTCCGTGAGTTGTATCAAAAACTCCGCGCCGAGTCATGGATTGATCCTTGGTTAGACGAAATAAAACTTCTTCCCGGACAAGAATGGGATTTGGAAATCGAACAAGCTATTGAGGCGACTGACATAATTATTGTTTGTTTGTCTAATAATTCCATTACTAAACGTGGATATGTTCAGAAAGAAATCAAAATAGCATTGGATTATTCAGATTTGCGACCAGAAGGGGAAGTTTTTATTGTCCCCATTCGTCTTGACGACTGTAAACCTCCTAAACGTTTATCGAAATGGCAATATGCTGACTATTTTGAAGGACAACGGGATGAAGCATTTAAAAGACTACTTTCAAGTTTTGAAAAACGCGGTGAATCGCTTGGAAAGGTTAAGTTCGATAAGCCCGAAAAGAAGAATGACGTAATAAATACTGTTGTTATTTTAGAAGAGCCAAGACAAAATATAGTTGATATTCAAACTCAACAGATTGTTCATCAAGAAAATAAACTGAAAGATGCCAAGAAGTTTGATTTTCCAAAGAATAAAGCTGACCATCATACAGCTTTATTCTCAGAAGTTATCTCTTCGGCGTCTTCTGGCGGAGTAAAATTTTTGGTTAGTAAATTGCAATGGGGAAAGAATGATTTTGGATACAGTCTTCATGTTGAACCTACTTCATTTTCTCTTGGGGGTATGCAGTCACCAGATTTTTTGAGTTATTTGGGATTCCAAAAAGAATCTTGTCAGTTCGTCTCTACTAGAATCTGTTATACAACATGGGTGGACGGCAGTTTTGATATTTCCAAGTTTGCAATAGATTTTGGTGAAGCATTTTCGAACTTTGATACTTCAGCTAGTTTATTCCGTGATTGTGGGTATTTTCTAGATCAACCAGAAGGACTAGCATATTTTGGATACCCTACGGAGATACGGATGGGAAGAACTAAAAGCCTCTATGGGGGGGACGGACATAATGCGAGCAGTGTAAGAAAGATGAAACAATCTGAAGATGAGGATTTTTACTATCAATTATCTTGGATTGAAAGGGCTAATTCGAGAGGTTGGGTAACTCATTGTAGGACAAAGAATCCTTTAGATCAAGAACTGCTATCTGTTCTTAAGTTTTTAGACTTCAATGTTTTTAGTGAATGTCCTCTTTTTGATTTTGAAAAATGTTTTTGGATGTTTATAGAATATCATACAAGAAGTAATAGCACTTCTGAAGGCAATGCTGAATATGCTCATCGTTGCTATGATTCTCATGCGAATAAATTTTCAAAGGCTGCCAGAAAACTTATTAAAGCAAATAATTTGATGGCGGAATTCGGTTTTCACTTTTTGAATAGCTAATAACTTATGAATATTAACCGCCCTCTTCGCGTTTTCCTTTGCCATTCCTCCGCGGACAAACCCGCAGTCCGCGAGTTGTATCAAAAACTCCGCGCCGAAGCATGGATTCAACCCTGGCTGGACGAAGAAGAACTCTTCCCCGGTATGGATTGGAACATGGAGATCGAAAAAGCCATCGAAGCCACGGATGTGATTCTTGTCTGTCTTTCCAACAAATCCATCACCAAAGAGGGATATGTTCAAAAAGAAATAACTCGGGCTTTAGATTTTGCAGAATACAAACCTGAAGGGGCTTTGTTCATTATCCCTGTCCGCTTAGAGGAATGTACCCCTCCCAAACGCCTGGCGCGCTGGCAATATGCAGATTATTTTGAAGGTCAGAGAGAAAGAGGTTTAAAAAGATTGATAGTAAGTCTCAAAAACCATGCCAATACCTTGGAAATAACTGATAGCACCCCTATTACTAAAGTTGGTATAGAAGAAACTAAAGTGATTGAAATACCCAAAGCATATAGTAAAAATAAATTAATTGAATGGCTCAAAGATGATAATAAAATCTTGTTGCCAAATGGAATAGAGCTTGTGAAGATACCAGCAGGAGAATTTCTTATGGGGAGTGAAAATGAAAATTTATTAGCTGCTGATGATGAAAAGCCTCAGTTTGTTTTTGATATTCCTTATGACTTCTGGGTAGCACGTTTTGCTATAACAAATGAACAGTTTGATTTGTTTGCCAAATCGCATAATATCGCATACATTCAAGATGATTGGGATGTGATAAAAGATCATCCTGTAGTAAACGTTACTTGCAAAGAGGCAGAGAGATATTGCAATTGGTTGAGGAAAATTTACAAGAAACACATCCCTTTTGGTTTGGTGATACGCCTTCCTTTTGAATTCGAATGGGAAAAAGCCGCGCGTGGAGAAAGTGGTAGTGAATGGCCGTGGGGAAACTATTTTGATGAAAGTAAATGCAATGTCTTTGGAAATGGCGGAAAGGGAGGGACTACACCCGTCCATTTTTATTCTCCAGAAGGAGATTCACCCTATGGATGTGCTGATATGGTAGGTAATGTTTGGGAATGGACTCGAAGTATTAAGAAAAAGTACCCGTTTCAAATAAAAGACTTTCAATATTATTCTAGTAAATCTGTAAAACGTGTTGTCCGTGGAGGATCTTTCGCACTTAAAGAATTTGCAAGATGTGCATCTCGAGGTGAATATAATCCTTTAAAAAACGGTAATAACATTGGATTTAGAATTTGTATTGCCCCACCTGTTAATAAATCATCATTGAATAACAGGATATTTCCATTTTTAGTAAAATAATTCATTTGATTTATTTTATACACTATATTGATATATACAACCCGGAGACCCCTCATGCAACTCAAAGGAATATACGCCCCCATAGTAACGCCTTTCAATAAAGATGAATCCATCAACTACCCCATCCTTGAACAACTGATCGAATACCTGATTCGCAACAAGATCGCAGGGCTTGTCCCTGGCGGAACGACGGGAGAAGTCTACGCCTTCACCGAAGCCGAACGGCTGGATATTTTCAAATTCACCAAAGAGAAAGTCAACGGGCGGGTGACGCTCATTGCAGGCACCAACTCTGGCGCCACACGTGACGTCGTTCGCTACTCGCAGATCGCCGAGGGCATGGGCTACGACGCGCTTATGGTCGCCGTCCCGCCGTATTCACGCCCCAACCAGCGTGAACTGCTCGCGCATTACGAAGCCGTTGCCAAAGCCGTCAAAATTCCCATCGTACTGTACAACTTCCCTTGGCGCGCAGGCACCGAAGTCAGCTACGAAGTGATGGACGGTCTCACCAAATACGATCACATCATCGGCATCAAAGAAGCCAGCAGCGACATGTCCCGCGTCTACGAGTTCCGTCTGCGCTACGGCGACCGCTATCAAATGATCTGCGGCTCCGACGATCAGGCGCTCGACTACTTCCTGTGGGGCACCACCTCATGGATTGGCGGCGCCGCCTCCTGCGCTCCGCTCGAGCATCACAACGTGCTCGAAGCCGCGCTCAAGGACGACTTCGTCTCCGCCCGCAAGCACATGGACAAACTCCTCCCGCTCCTCCGCAACATGGAAAGCGGCGGCTACACCCAAAAGGTCAAACTTGGCTGCGAACTGCGCGGCATCCCTGTTGGAAAGCCACGCCAGCCGCTGTTGCCCCTGTCCGCTGAAGATAAAGCTGAATTCGAAAAGATATTTAAGAGCATCTAAACACAAAGGGTCACGACACTTGCACCGTACGCAAGTGCGGTGAGGTACACGACGTTAAAACCTTTGTGACCCTTTGTGACACTTCGTGGTAAAAAATGATTCGTATCCCATTCTTGGACTCCCACACCGGCGGCGAACCCACGCGATTAATCACCGCGCTTCCTTTCGACCTCGGAACTGGTTCCGTTGCTGACAAGTTATCCACGCTGAAAAAGAATCACGACGACCTGCGCCGCACCGTTCTGCTCGAACCCCGCGGCTCGGACGTGCTCGTCGGTGCGTACCTTGTCCCGCCCGCCGACCCGACCTGTCAATTGGGAGTCATCTTCTTCAACAACGTCGGCTACCTCGGCATGTGTGGACACGGCACGATAGGTTTGATTGCTTCGCTGGCATACCTCGGCAAAGTACAACCCGGCGTCATTCGGGTGGAAACTCCGGTTGGGATAGTGGAAGCCACGCTTCATCCCACAGACTCCCCTCTCCTTTTAGGAGAGGGGGCGGGGGTGAGGTCAGACTACCCCAACCGCGTCTCCGTCCAAAACATCCCCGCCTACCGCCACCTGACTCACATCCCCGTTATTATCGATGGTAAAACCGTCCATGGCGATGTGGCTTACGGCGGCAACTGGTTCTTCCTCGTCCACGACCACGGGCTTGACGTGAACATGTCCAACCTCGACGCGCTGACCGATTTCTCGTGGCGAGTCCGCGAGCAATTGACCGCCAACGGAATCACCGGCGCGAACGGCGCAGAGATCGACCATGTCGAGTTATTCGCATCCACGCCTGAGGCAGATAGCAAAAGCTTTGTCCTTTGCCCTGGCAGAGCTTACGACCGCTCTCCCTGTGGAACCGGTACGAGTGCAAAACTCGCTTGTCTCTACGGTGACGGCAAACTGCAAGTCGGTCAGGTATGGAAACAGCAAAGCGTCGTTGGCAGTATCTTCGAGGGGAGTATCCAGATTCAGGATAACCGAATCATACCCACTATCACAGGTGAGGCGTGGGTTATGTCCGAAGGCATGATTCTGGTGGATGAGCGCGATCCGTTTGGAAAAGGAATTTAATTGCTCTGTGAGAGGAAAATAGAATGTCGATCAATTTAGGCTTTTATGATTTTTTCTCGTACTTGCTGCCCGGGTTTGTCTATCTTTATGCCATCAATGACCTATTAAAAGTGCTGGGTTTGAAATATGTTGACCTTGCCAATTTCACGCAGCCGGGTCAGGAACCAGCGTTTGGGTTGGTGGCTCTGGCTTTGTTTGCGGCATATATCGTGGGGCATATCTTTGACCCGCTCTCTCTGAAATTTTTCTTCCAGTTTGTTTTTCGAATACGCAACCAAAATGGGGCAACAACGATCAGTTTGAATACGATCAAAGAAAGATATCCCCAACTTAATATTAAGTTTGCGCCAAAAGATTGGGAAGCGCTGTTGATCATTCTTCGCCAACGCAGTTTTGAAACTGCACAAAACATTGACCGTTTTCAAGCCGACAGCATTATGTTGAGAAACATTGCCTTTGGGCTTTTGCTGATGACGTTTGCGAATGTGATCGCTTTCTTCACGACCATGAGCACGTTTTATTTGCTGCTTGCTTTTGTTGAACTCTTTGCTTGCTGGATGTTAGCTTCTGAGAGCTTTAAGTTCCGTACTTGGTTCTTTACTCAAATTTATGAAGGTTCTTTGCTCTATGGCACGAGTATCGAAGAGGTCATCTCGCATGGGAAGGGGCAAGTTTCAAAAAGTAAGGGGCAAAAACAAACCAGTACCAAAATAAAGTTGTAGTTTATTGGATAACGGAATAAACAAGAGGCAATTTGGTATCACCAAATTGCCTCTTGTTCTTTAAGTGGGAAATTAAGACCCAGACCAATTTTCCTGAGCGAAGATCACAATGTACTTTGTATCTTGCATTTCGATCTGACTGGCAGAAAGGATATATTTTTGTCCGTTCTTCCCGATCTCAAAGGCATAATCTTTGAGAGAGCCGTTCTTATACAGCATGCGTAAAAAGTCGGCTCGTTGACTTACACCCCAGAATTGAATGCCCATCAAAGTGCGTCCCAGAACATCTTTGCGTTCGTATCCGAGGTTGATTAAGAAGGTGCGGTTCACATCCACGATCTTATCGTCACTGACGCGATACATCACCATCAAGGGCAAATCCCCAGATCCAGCTTCAAGGCTTTGTTGTGATAGCCGGTTTTCTGCGGCGCGACGTTCGGTAATATCGTTCAAAATGGTCACTCGCCCAATCACTTCGTTGGCACTGAGGCGGATATTGAACGTCCGCACATTGAAGATGAACAGCGGACGATTTTCAGGCGTGACCGTAATTTCTCTACGAATGGTATTTGAATAATCAAATAATGATTTGAGAACGGGCAAACTTGAGAATGCATCTGTTGCTTGCCTGCCGATTAAAGAAGCTACCGAGTTATGGAAGTAATATTCAAATGCACGGTTGACATAGATCACCATGCCCTTGGGGTTGGTGACGATCACCACGTCATCCAGGCTTTCAAGGATGAACTCTCCGGCGATGGGCATAATGTCTAACATGCCGTACCCAAAAATCCCAAAACTGAAGATGACACTGGAGATGACGAAGCCGATCGGCGTTAAGTCCAATTCGGGCACAGGGCTTAGCCCGGAAATATAAATGATATTTCCCAGCCAGGTCACACTTGCGCCAATCAGGATGATATAAGTTTGTTTTCGAATTTCAATCGGACCGTTCAATACTCTGCGAACGATGCTTACGGAAGCGATGGCTAATAAAATATACGAGTAGGCGATGAGAAGCCAGAACGCGACGCCATGCCCAAGCGTCAGCATGTAATAGCCGTCTATATTTTTCTGCCCAAGCTCGGTCCAAATCAAATTATGGAATTCGTTGGTCCATGCCAACACGACAAATAAGGAGGAAATAATGACCAGAAAGAAAATCACCCGGCGCGATAATTTGCTAGTGCTTTGTGTGAATTGATAAGCAAATATAAAGAAGAATAAGGGGACAAAAGGAATGCCAAGGTACTCAATCTTTGCCCAGAAGATCTGCCATCTCAGGTTGGCGCTGGCAAGTTCCATGGCATAGGCAAAACCCCAAATGATGACGGCAAAGATCAACCCAAGGAGCGCCGTTGAGCCGTATGCTCGGTTTCTGCGTGTGATGACAAAAAGCGCACAGACAATAGCGATCAGGCTGGAGATGATGATCGGAGCAAAATATGGATTAGTTTGCCATTGCATTGGAATGTTCTTAAACCTTTGAAATATTTTATTTTCGAAACACCCTTTGGCGTAAATGTTTCAAAGAAATTCAGTGAATTATTCACGGGGTTATGGGTTTGTCAAGACGAGGTTATGCAACTGCAAGAAATCTCCACAACCCATGTTTTATTGCGCGGGTCATTATAATGGCATATTGAGAGTGAATTCGAAGGAATACTTGGAGAAATCATGGCAAAAAAATCGGATATTCTTATCGTCGGTGGGGGACCTGTAGGTTTAAGTTGCGCGTATTACCTTTTGAAATCTGGCAGACAAGTGACATTGCTGGACGCCAAAGAGATTGGCAAAGGCAGTGGCTCGGGCAATGCCGGGCATATTGTGCCGAGTCATATCATTCCGCTGGCAGCGCCCGGCGTGGTGACCTCTGCCCTTAAGTGGATGCTAGACCCTGCACACAGTCCGTTCGGCATGAAGATCAGTCTCGACCCGAATTATTTGATGTGGTTGTTGCGCTTCACGCTGGCGTGTAGCCAGAATAATGTAGATCGCTCACTAGAGCCGCTGAATCAACTTGGTCAACTCAGTGCGAGGAATTTTGCACAGATCATCGCCGAAGAAAAATTTGATTGCGCCTATCAAGAGAAAGGCTTGCTTCATATCTTCAAGACCGAGAAAGCCTTTCACGAGGGGCAACACGAAGGCGAGTTCATGCAAAAGCATGGCATTCCTGTCAGTGTATACGACCGAACCAAAATTCACGAAGTGGAACCCGCCGTAGTTGATGATGTCCTTGGCGGTGTGCATTTCACGGGAGATGCGCACCTTAACCCAGCGGTGTTTCTCAACTTGCTGAAGGAACGCGTCAAATCTATGGGCGCGGAGTTGATGGATGGCACACAGGTTACGGGTTTTGAGTCGGCGAATGGCAAAATTACTAAGGTCAAAACCACGGCTGGAGATTTTGAAGCCGAACAGATTGTGCTTGCGGCGGGCGCGTTGACTCCCTCCGTTGCAAAAGATTTGAAATTAAATATTCCCATCCAACCGGCGCGCGGATACAGCATGACTATGTCTGCTACGAAGACGATGCCGAGCCATGCCTTGATTTTGGGCGAACGTCGCATCGCCGTCTCGCCGATGGCTGGGTTGCTTCGCTTCACGGGGCGGCTCGAAGTGGGGAATTACAGCATGAAACCAAATCCCATTTGGATTCAGCGCATTGAAAATTCGGCACGAGAGTACTTAAAGCTTGATGAAAAACTGGATGTCAAAGAAACTTGGGCGGGGCTACGCCCAACAACACCTGATGGTGTGCCGATCATCGGCAAGTCCCCGAAGCATAGTAATCTTGTGCTGGCAACGGGTCATGCCATGCTCGGACTCTCGCTCGGACCGGGAACCGGACTGGTTGTAAGTCAACTGCTCAATGGGCAGGAACCAGCCTTCAGTTTAAGTCCGATGCGCTTGGAACGCTTTTAGTCAAAACCCTTCTAAAGGATGGTGCCATCCTGCTTCTGTATATCTATAATCCTATAAACCTTATGAGGAGCAGAGTACATGACCAAGATGGCAGCTTTATGGTTCTTAAGTGTTTTTGTCTTATCCGCTTGTAGTAGCGCGGAACTTCCCTCAACTGTTACACCTGAACCGACTGTTATCCCTACAAGTACAGCTATGCCAACACCGACCCTGATTACCGAGATCAAATTATCCGATGACCCAATGAATGCACCGTATGGAATTGCCGTGAATTCTCTTGGCAATTTGTATGTCAACGATGCTGGGAATAAACGTGTGTTGGTGTTTGATGCAGATGGAAACCTTTTAGCCAAGTGGGATAAACAAGGCAACGGTGAGGGCGAATTCAAGACTTTGGGCTTTGGCAGCTTGGCAATTGATGCCAATGACAATGTCTTTGTGGTGGATAATGGCAATAACCGTATTCAAAAATTTGATAACGATGGAAACTTTGTTTTGCAATGGGGCACCCAAGGCAAAGAGGATAGTCAGTTCATTCGTGCAATTGGGATTGCAATCGATAAAGACGGCAATGTTTATGTGACCGATGATGGCAACCCCTATGTGCAAAAGTTTGATAATAACGGAACCTTCTTGATGAAATTCGGCGGGGAAGGGCAAGGCGATGGGCAGTTCAGCCATGCCACAGGTATTGCGGTAGATGCACAGGGCAATATCTTTGTCGCCGATTATGAAAACAAACGTGTACAAAAATTCAGCGCCGATGGAACCTTTGTTGTTGGCTGGCAAATGGGTGCTGATGTTGGCGTAAAAGGCACACCAGAAGCCATTGCGGTGGATGCACAAGGGAATGTATATATTTCAGATTATGTCCTTGGGCGCATGCAAGTTTTTGATAATGACGGAAATTTCTTATGGGCATTGGGCGGCAAGATGATCCCTGAGAATCCATTCAAGGAGCCCACGGGCATTTCGTTTGGTGCAGAGGGCAGGTTGTATGTCGTCAACCAAGGACGAAACAGCATCTCAATCTATCAGATCCCGTAGAAGTCATTAAAGTAAAAGAGAGATGGCACAAGTCATCTCTCTTTTACTTTAATAGATATAATCCTCACTCACTTAAAGGTAACCTTGCCTCCTTCTTTTTTCATCATTCTTGTTTCCGTTTTTGTAGACATGCTCGGCTACGGCATCATGTTGCCCTTGCTGCCGTTCTTTGTGCAAGCACAAGATGGCGGTGCTGCCATTGCGGGCGGATTGATGTCGATGTACTCGACCATTCAACTTGTCTCTGGTCCCATCCTCGGCGCACTCTCCGACCGCTACGGGCGCAAACCCATTTTGCTGTTTTGTATCCTTGGTACGGCAACTTCATATCTATTACTTGGCTTGGCGAATTCGCTCGTCATCATTTTTCTGGCAGTCTTCATCGATGGACTCACCGGCTCGAACTTGACCCTTGCGCATGCCTACGTGGCAGATACCACCAACGCCGAAAACCGCGCCAAAGGAATCAACTATTCACAACTCGCTTTTGGATTGGGCATCATGGCGGGTCCCATCCTTGGCGGACTGCTCAGTGGATACGGACTCAGCGTCCCAGCGCTCGTCGCCTCTTTCTTAGCCTTTGCCAATGCTGCCTTCGGATTCTTTTTCCTGCCCGAATCCTTATCCCCCGAACGCCGCGAGGACAAGCCACTCTTGCAAGTCTTTTCATGGGCAGGTCAATTCACCAGTATCTTCCGCCAGAAGAATATTCAAAATTTTCTCATCGTGCTCTTCCTGCTCAACCTTGCCTTCGCTGGTTTGCAGACGAATTTTCCGCTTTTCTCGAATGCCCGCTTCGGTTGGACGCCCGCACAGAATAGTTACTTCTATTTGTATGTCGGTTTGTGCGGCGTCATCGTGCAGGGAGTTTTATTTTCCAAATTACAAGCGCGTTTCGGCGAAAGCAAGTTGATTCCCGCCGGGCTGCTCTTTATGGTGATCGGCTTGGCATGCATGGCATTCGTCCCTGCTGCATGGATGATCTTCCCGGCTGTGGCTGTCGTTGCGTTTGGGACAGGTATCAGCATTCCATCTCTCACGGCACTTGTCTCGTTGCGCGTTCCTGAAAATGAACAAGGTCGCCTCATGGGCGGTAATCAAACCCTGCTGGCACTGACGAATATTTTTGGTCCAACCATTGCAGGCGTCTCGTTCGACGTTATCGCCATCTCCGCGCCGTATTGGTTGGGGAGTGTGTTTGCGCTGTTGGCAGTGGCGGTGTGGACGATGGACCGCGGACGATAGACCGCTGACCGCAACCGTCTGCCGTCGTCCGTCTGCGGTCAGATGGTTTGAATTGCTTTCACCGCAACTTCAACCCCATCTTCTTTGTTTAGAGCCTTGCTTATCATTTTTGCTTTTGTATTCATCTCTGTCTCGTTCAACGCCTTGACGATAGCTTGTGAGAGATTCTCTGCATTGAGTTTCCTTTGCGGAATTGACAGACCCACACCCAGTTTTTGAATCCGCTCGCCCCAGAAGAATTGGTCAATGGCGAGTGGCATCGTGATAGTGGGAATGCCCGCATGCAAACTCGCGGAGGTTGTCCCTGCGCCGCCGTGGTGGATGGCAACTTTCACATGTTGATATAGCCAATCATGCGGCGCGTATTCGATGGGGAAGATGTTCCTGGATTTCACATCACCATGCCATTTGGAGGGCAGAGTCAATACGGCTTGAACATTTGCCATATGCAAGGCTTCTTCGAGCATGGGTAAATATCCACTCGTGCCGGGGCTCCCGAAACCGATGGCGATGGGGTTTGGAGAGGTATTGAGGAAGTGTTGTAGCGCTTGGGGCGCAGCCCAGTCAGGGGAAGCCAGTTTCCAGTAACCAGTTATCAGTTGTTTTGCGTTCCAATCTTTAGGACGTGGCACGACTTGTTCACTGAAGGCGTTGAGGGTGAGAGGTTGGTGTGATTCGGCTTGGAGGGAAGGGTCAAGTAGTTGGGCGGGACCAAGCCCAAAGTCCGCGTGACGCGCGTGGTTTATTTCCGAGCGCCACGAAAGCCAGGTGGCTTGAGTCACAGCCCAATGCGAGAGCCAGTTCCCGATCCCCAAAAGAGAAAAACGAAACGGAAGCAAAGCCGACGGAAATTCGCGAGTGGGTGTGAGGGGTTGCAAGTTGGCGCGGACGGCGGGAATGCCCAAGCCTTCTGCGATGTGTTTACCCCAGATGGTGGGCAAGCCGTGAATGAGCAAGTCGGAACCGCGGCAGGCTTCGGCAGCGGTGTGCAGCATGTGACGATAGAGCGGACGGGCTTTTTGCAAAAATGCACGCGTAGCTTGGATGGAGCGAATCGGATTCGTTCCAAGAGTCATCGGCGTAGAGTCACCTTGTTCGATGAGTAGGTCGGTAGGGTTCCCCTCGAATGGAGTAAATTGTAATTGTAGGGGCGGGGTCCCCCCGCCATTGTTTGTTTCAAAAAGATTCGCAAACCCACGCGGCGCAGCAATGCGGACGTTGTATCCTGCTTCGATCAATCCTTTGCCGAAGGCAATGTAGGGGAGGACATCTCCGAGGGTGCCGCTGGTTAAGAGAGTGATGGTTTTTGACATTTGTCGTTGTAGGGGCGAGGTTACCTCGCCCCTACGTGATTTTCTCGAAAACCATCATCCGATACTCCACCACCTTCATATATAAACATTGTTGCAGCGCCATGCTCCCCAGCATGGATGGGACGATGGCATGCTTGATCGGAAGTTTCTCGCCGAGGAAGAGCAGCGTGCTGGCGAGAAAATCGGGCAGGTTGCGTAGACGGAGATGCGGCGTGAGTTCGTTATTCTTTTTGAGTTGAAATCCGTACTGGTTGGCAAAGGCAATCGTTTGCTCGACAGTCCTCACACCGGGAACATACCAACCGTCGATGTAGGCGTCGAACCATTTTTGTTCACTTGAATTGAATGAACGCGCCGATTTGTAATCGTCCACGAGAATGAGTTTGCCGCCTTTACGTAGCAGACGCCCCGCTTCTTTGAAATATTTCTCCGGGTCCACGGCGTGGCAGACCGCTTCAACGGAATAGACAGCATCGAGTGAATCACTCGGCAGTGGCACCGAAGTGAAATCCCCTTCGGCAAAGCGGATGTGGTCTTGCAAGCCAAGTTGGCTCGCCGACTCTTGCGCCAGCCGCGCTTGCACAGGGCTGAGCGTTAATCCGAGGGCGGGGGTGGGGGTTAGTAAACGCGGATAAATATAGAACAGACTCGCGCCCACGCCGCAGCCAAGGTCCGCGATGCGGGCGTTTGTTTGGGCAACAGATTCGATCTCCGCTTTGATGAGCGCATTCGAGGTGTTGAGTGCATCTTCAAGCGACTTGGTATCTGGCATCCACAACGAGCGGTGAATGTTCTGAGCTTTTTTGTGACCGCTAAATTTCAAGAAGAGGTTTGTGTTTTCATCGTAATACGTGCGGACGGAGTCAGTAGTAATAGGCATAGGGAAATTATAATGGTTTGATTGAGAAGTTAAAAACTATGCAATAAAGAGGCTGTGTAAAACATGTCCATTACCCCTTGGAAGATTTTGAGTTCGCGGCATATATATCCCCGTTTTCGGGTGGATACGGTTGAGGTTCATAACGGCACGACCTTTGAGCCGATCGTCTTTGAATTTCGCAGTTGGGCGAACGTATTGGCTTTAACCAAAAACAATGAAGTGGTTTTGGTAAGGCAGTATCGGCATGGTGTGCAAGAGACGTTGCTTGAATTGCCCGGCGGTGTGGTGAATGATGGTGAGAGTCCGCTGGATGGAGCGCGGCGTGAGCTCATGGAAGAAACAGGTTATTCTGCAGAGAACCTGATTGAGGTTGGGCAGATCTACCCGAACCCTGCCATTCAAGAGAATACTCTTTTTTGCTACCTTGCCACCGACGTCGAACTGACGGGGGAACAGCATTTTGATGCGACCGAAGAAATTGAAGTTGTGCTTATCCCGCTCGATGACGTGATAGAAATGGTAAGACAAAGTAAATTCAAACATGCCTTGCATGTTGCGGTCTTATTTGAAGCATTGATGTATTTGAAAAGAGTCTAGTGTATGGAATACGACTTTGGTCTCACGGCTAAGGATTACGCCAAGCATCGTGCCGGTTTTCCAGATGAATTTTTTGACCGTGTTTTTTCGGAGGGGATCGTAAAACCTCACGCCTCCTTACTGGACCTCGGAACGGGCACTGGCACCCTCGCCCGCGGATTCGCCGCTCGCGACTGTTCAGTCATCGGCTTGGATATTTCTGCGCAACTGCTTGAGCAGGCAAAAGACCTCAGCCTTCAACAAGGCTTGGACGTGGAGTTCCGTTTGGGGAAAGCCGAAGAAACCGGGTTGCCTGACGGATCTTTTGATGTTGTCTCTGCTGGGCAATGCTGGCATTGGTTCGACCGTCCGCAGGCGGCGCAGGAAGTAAAGCGCTTGCTTAAATCGGGCGGCAAGGTGCTGATCGCTCACTTCGACTGGCTTCCGTTGCCGGGAAATGTTGTCGACCAAACCGAGAGGCTTATCCAAACCTATAACCCAAAATGGTATGACCGCTTTGGGAACAAGAACGGAACGTATCCCGATTGGTTCCGCGACTTGAGGGAAGCGGGTTTTGAGGCAGTTACTTCATTTTCATTCGATATCAATGTGCCCTACACAGCCGAAGCCTGGCGCGGACGCATTCGCGCGAGTGCCGGGGTAGGGGGCAGCCTTTCGGTGGAAGAAGTGAGTCGCTTCGACTCGCAGTTGAAAAATCTGCTTGAAGGGTTGCAGCAGGAGCAGGTCAAGGAAGATGCGCGGAGTGATTTCGTCTTGTATGTTCCGCATTGTGTGTTTGCGGTTTATGGGCACAAACCCAAAGTCAAATCCTAAAACTGTTGTGTAATTCCATCATCCGGCTTAAAATTGGCGCGGTTCAAAAGTATGTATCTAACCACTGAAAGCGATCTAGGTTCTTCAGATAGTAACCCGCTAAGTAGCGGTGAACATGTATTTAACGCTTTAATACCTTTCACGTAGGTGCCATGCCCTTACGTGATGATTCCACGTAGGAGGCTTTTATGCTGAGTATCTACAAAACGACCGAGAATGGGCTCGAAAAACTCGATGCGATTGCAAACGGAACATGGGTTAATGTGATTGACCCAACGCCAGATGAAATGGAAAAGTTAGTAGATTGGGGGATGGAGATGGACTATATCAATTATTCTCTTGATCAAGATGAGATGGCGCGTATGGAACGTGATGAAGATTACACCTTCATCCTTCTTCGTATTCCCATCCATCAGCCAGATAGCGATATTCCTTACAACACGGTTCCGCTTGGTATTATGATTCTCGGCAATAAAATCATTACGGTCTGTCGTTACGAGAGCGATATTTTTCGCGCATTAACCAACGGCAAGCACCGCTATTTGAAAACCGGTAAACGCTATCGTCTTACGCTTTATATCTTCCTTGAAACATCTGTGCGCTATTTGAACTTACTGCGTGAGATCAACCGCGCTACTGAAGCCGTGGAAGACCGCTTGCAAAAGTCTACTCAAAATCGTGAGGTGCTGGAACTGCTGAAGTATCAAAAGAGTCTTACATACTTTGCGACTGCATTACGCTCTAACGAAGTGATGATGGAGCGTGTGCAAAAGACGCAACTCTTCAATTATTATGAAGAAGATCAAGACCTGCTCGAAGATGTACTTACGGAAAATCAGCAAGCGATTCAAATGACAAGCATCGCTACTGAAATCCTCTCTGGTATGATGGATGCCTTCGCTTCGATCATTTCAAATAACTTGAATGTGGTCATGAAAGCGCTTGCAGCGCTTACGATTATCCTCAACATGCCAACCATCGTTGCATCGTTTTATGGCATGAATGTAGCTTTGCCGGGGGAGGGGCATCCGCTGGCATTCTTAACGGTAATTGGTTTGTCTCTGGCACTTACAGCTTTGGCTACTTATATCTTTTATAAAAGGAATTGGTTCTAATGAAAACTGAACTGTTTTTTGATGCAAAGGCAACTTTGGGCGAAGGTCCTGCTTGGGATGAGAAAGCACAAACCTTGTATTGGGTGGATATTATGGGGAAAAAGATCTATGCAGGTATGGAGGTTCTGGCACAGTTTGATGACTATGTCGGATGTCTTGCGCCAACCAAGAGCGGACATCTTATTGTAGGCAAACGCGCCTCTTTCGTGGACCTGGACCCTGTTACTTCCCAGCAGACTGTGCTTGTCACTTTGAATGAACCTGCCACCAATCGCATGAACGACGGCAAATGTGACCCAGCTGGTCGCTTGGTTGCAGGCACCATGGATTTGAACGAGACAGACCCCACAGGCTCTGTCTATTCCTATGATGGAAAATCCACCCGTGTTTTATTCCGCGATGTGACCATCTCCAACGGCATGGCATGGAGCCCAGACTATAAGACTTTCTATTATATTGATACGCCCGCCTGCGAAGTCCGTGCCTATGATTACGACTTAAAGACTGGCGAAATCGCAAATCGCCGCCGCGCGTTTGAAGTCCCCAAATCCCTTGGCTGGGCAGATGGTATGACCTCTGATGTTGAAGGGAATCTATGGATCGCCATGTGGGGCGGTGCACAGGTCACACGTTGGAACCCGAACTCAGGTCAATTATTAGAGCAGGTTTCTGTGCCTGCGTTGCATTCTTCCTGCCCCGTCTTTGGCGGGAAAGACAGGAATGAGTTATACGTTACATCCGCACGCAAAGGCATGAGCGAAGCGGACTTACAAAAATACCCGCTCTCTGGTGGGGTGTTCAAAGTTGATACAAAATATGAAGGTATGCCAACCTTTGAGTTTGGGTAAAAAACGTAAGGGCGGGGTTTCCCCGCCCTTACGTTTTCATTTCCACAATTGCTTTGTCAAATCCACCACATCTTTGCATTGACTTTCCGATAGTTCCACAAAGGGCGAATTCTCCACAACGGTATCCCGATTCTCTACGATCAAAATGCGGGCGTCTTTGCTGAAGGTATGCGAATGCCACACACCGCGCTTGACGTTATACAGTTTATACGGCTCCATATCCACAGCGTGGACTTTGGTTACCATCTCTTCGCCTTCACCGATAAACAAGATGCAACGCCCTGCCATAAGCACAAAGACCTCATCGGTTTCTGTGTGCTTTTGCATGCGGTTAATCTTCTCGGGGGTTAGATCATCTGTATAGTTCATCAGTGCCACCCGCCAAGACTGATAATCGACCAGGGGCTTGTAATCTGGTCCGGTGTGGTCGCGGACTTCGATGAGGGTTTCGGGCAGCATGGGTATTCTCCAGAGAAAAGTTATAAGGTCATTTTTTCGCCGTGGTCGCGCAGCCACTTGCGGTGACGTTTGAAATCAGGGCAGAGCGATTCTACCAATTTCCAAAATCGCGGGGAATGATTTTGGATCTTCAAATGTGCCAATTCATGCAGAACAACATAATCGATCACTTCCAACGGTGCCATGACCAGCCGCCAAGTGAAGTTGATCGTGCCTGTGGATGTACACGAACCCCAACGGGTCTTTGCCGAGTTGACTTTGACTTGTTTCGGGCTAAGCCCATGCTGGTTAGCGTAATGGTTCACGCGCTCAGTGAAGACTGCCAATGCCTGGGTTTTGTACCATTGGGTGAATGCCTGCTCAGCGCGGGCTTTTGCAGAAGTGGACAGGGTGAATCCGCCGTCGAATTTGAGGGCAGGCCGCTGAGGTGGAACGAGCCGGAGTTCGTATTCCTGCCCAAGGAAGAGGAAATGTTCCCCATCCATATACTCTTTTTTCGTTACTGGTTTGATATTGCGTAACTTTTCGCGCGAACGCAGGATCCAATCGGTTTTTTCGTGGATAAACCCATAGATATCGTTCAGAGTTGCCCGCCTCGGGGCGCGGACGGTAAGACTGCCATCTCGTTCGACGATCAGAGCAATGGTGCGGCGTTTGGCGCGCACAAGTTTATCGATCTGAATGTCCATGCTTCCATTCCGGCGCAGATTTGGGAATCTCTCGCTTTAGCTCCACGATGTGCGGATGAAACTCTACTTCCACGCTGTGACGTGGCGAATTGACGTAATGTTTTTTCATATATTCAATATGGCGTGCAATGCGCTGACGTACATCTTTAGGAAGGTTGTAATTGCCGATAATGTAATTCGCTGCGAGCTTGGCGTGCAGGTCTGAGAGCGGCCAGATCGAGCCGAGCGGTTGCACGAGACCGATAAAGAACAACGATGGGTGGTCGGGATGGAAAACATTCTTATACAGCGGAGGAACCCCTTCTTCAATGGAGAGCAGGTTTGGGTCAAAGAAAGGAAGCGAGATCTTAAATCCAGTAGCGGCGATGATCGAGTCGTATTCTTCCACGCGTCCATCGGTGAATTCGACCTGTTTGCCGTTGAAGCGTTTAATCGCCGGGCGGACGTGAACTTTACCGTGACGGATGGCGTACAAGACTTCCGAGTTATTGGTAACGTGCGCGTTCAAGATGCCATGTTCGGGTTGGGGTAAGCCGTAATCTTTGTAACTCCCAACCGCGAGTTTGAGCGTGAGATAAAAGAAGGGTAGGCGAATCCACGCAGGCAGCCAGTAAAAACGACCATTGACCACGTCGGGCGGCTGACCGAAAACGAACTTGGGCACAATGTATTGTCCGCGCCTCATGGACATGGCGGTGAACGCCGAAACACGTGCGGTTTCTACCGAAATGTCACAGCCAGAATTACCCGCCCCAATGACGAGCACACGCTTCCCCGCAAATGGTGCGGCGCGTTTGTATTCATGAGAATGGACGAATTCTCCCGTGAACTCGCCTTCATATGTTGGATAACGCGGATTCCAATGATGTCCATTGGCGATGAGTAGAAAGTCAAAGATTTCTATTTTGCCATTTCCAAGTGTGATGCGCCAGGTTTTATCTGGTAATTCTTCAGCGTTGTGGACTTCGGTATTGAATTGAATATAAGGCATCACACCAAAGTGTTTGGCGTAACCCTGAAAATATGCCAGCATTTGCGTATGCGACGGATAGTCTGGATAATCTGCAGGCATGGGGTAATCGAAATATTCCGAATACCGCCGCGAGCTGATGAGGTGCGTCGTTTCGTACACAGACGAGTGTTTGGTCTTGTCATTGAAGACCCAATTCCCTCCGACTTGGTCGTTCTTTTCGTAGATCACGAAATTGGTGATGCCCGCCTGAATAAGATTTTTCGCAGCCGTAATGCCGGAAGGTCCTGCTCCGATAATGCATACACGTGCGTCTTTTGTTCTATTCATAATAAAACCTCTTATTGACTATGGAAGCCCATTGTCTATCGTCTGTTTTCGTAGATCTCAGGGTTGATGCAATGTGGCAAGCGCTCGCCTTTTAACCCGGCAATGAGATTTTCTGCCGCAAGTCTCGCCATTGCATCGCGAGTTCGTTCGCTGGCACTGCCGATGTGCGGAACAATGACGCAGTTATCTAAAGTCAGTAGGGGAGAATCCAAGGGCAAAGGTTCAGGGTCGGTCACATCCAACCCGGCGGCGAAAATTTTCTTTGCTTTCAACGCCTCATACAAAGCGACTTGATCTACCACCGGTCCGCGTGAGGTGTTGACAAAGACCGCATTCGGCTTCATCTTCGACAGAAAATCTGCATTTACCATATGCCGCGTCGACTCATTCAACGGCGTATGCACCGAAACAAAATCTGATTCATGTAATAACTCATCAAGGCTGTTCATTTTGATCGCACCAAATTCAGGTTCTGAGTTTGGGCTGTAATACAAAATGCGCATTCCAAAGCCAACCGCGCGTTTCGCAACCGCTCGCCCGATGCGACCAAACCCCACCAAGCCCAGGGTTCTTCCTGCAAGGTCCATGCCTAACAACATGGACGGATGCCAGGTCTTCCACTTTCCATCGCGGATATATTTTTCAGATTCTACAATTCGTCTTGCCGCGGCGAGCAACAAAGCAAATGCAATATCAGCAGTAGCGTCGGTCAAAATTCTGGGCGTGTTGCCAACCGGAATTCCTCTTGAAGTTGCATCTGTCACAACGACATTATCAAATCCCACCGCGTGATTGCTGACCACTTTCAATTGCGGTCCGGCTGCATCCAACAATTCTGCATCCACGCGGTCTGTGAGCATGCTCAAGAAGCCATCCACACCGCGCACTTTTTCAAGCAACACCGCACGCGAGGGCGGCATCTCTTCATCCCACACTTCCGCATCGCAAAACTCAAGCACCAAATTCAAACCTGCATCACGCATCTTCCGCGAAACAAATACCTTGGGTCGCATTGCATCTCCTTCTGCGTTATCATACTCGAAACATGCGCAATTTTTCCACTGCCACGCTACAAAATCATCCGCGCGGAAACGACATCATGCAGATTCTAAATGCCTGCATCGATGCCGTCGAACCGGGCAATGCCATTCGACGTTTTGTACGACGCGAAGAAAATTTCTTGTTTATCGAAAACCAAAAATATGATTTGAAAGAGTTTGACAATGTAACTGTGCTTGGCTTGGGCAAAGCGACGGAAGCCATGTCTCTTGCGCTATTGGATGTACTCGCCTCATACCCCAGCCGCGGCTTGCTTATTCCAAAACAAGCCTTTCCTTCCCCTGCCAGCGGATTCACCGTCTCGCCCGGCGGACATCCCGTCCCAACCGAGGCGAGTGTGCTCGCTGGTAATGCCGCCTTCGATCTGGCTTCATCCCTCACCGAACGTGACTTGCTCCTCTGTCTCATTTCCGGTGGCGGCTCTGCATTGATGACTTCCCCGCAGCATGGACTTCAACTCACTGACCTGCAAGCGTTGACGAAACTTTTGCTCGCCTGTGGCGCTCGCGTGGACGAGATCAACACTCTGCGCCGTCACCTCGACCGTGTGAAGGGCGGCGGCATTGCCAAATCTGCGAACGGTGCGCGGATTGCCAGCCTGATTCTCTCCGATGTCGTTGGCAACCCGCTCGAAGCGATTGCTTCCGGTCCCACCGCGCCAGACCCATCCATGAGAGAAGATGCGCTGAGCATTTTGAAGAAGTATGACTTGCTGGGGAAAGTCCCTGTTGCAATTTTGCAAGTGTTAGAAAATTCTCCTGAAACGCCAAAGCCGGATGACCCATTATTTGATCGAGTGCAAAATGTTTTAGTGAGCAGTAACTCACTCGCTGCCCAAGCCGGGTTGGAAATGGCAAAGTCGCTTGGCTTTCATACGCACTTCCTCGGTGACACTTGGCAAGGCGAAGCCCGTGACGTTGCCAAAGAACTGTGCGGACATTTCAACCTCAACTACGAACGTCCCTTCTGTCTCATTGCAGGCGGTGAATCCACCGTCACCTTGCGCGGACATGGCAAAGGCGGGCGCAATCAAGAACTCGCCCTCGCCGCCGCCATCGAAATGAACGGACTCGAAAACTCCATGCTCATCACCCTCGCCACCGACGGCGAAGACGGTCCCACCGACGCGGCGGGTGCTGTAGTAACGGAGGAGAGCTGTCAGCGAGGGGATAGGCTTGGTGTCAATGCTCAAGCCTTCCTGAGTCAGAACGATGCGTATTCTTATTTCGAGAAGTTAGGTGAGTTGCTCCAGCCCGGTCCAACAGGCACGAATGTCAATGACTTGACCTTGTTATTTGGGTTTTAAATAAGACCTGTCATGCTCAGCGAAGCATCTCTTAGATTATCTTAGAGACCCTTCGCTGCCGCTCAGGGTGACAATCAATAGTGTGGGCGTTTATAATCAAAACATGTCGCCAAACTTTAGCTGGATTCCAATATATCAAGAGTTGGCTGAAAAACTTGCGGGCTGGCAAGACCGTCAAAGTGAGTTGATCGCGTTCCTCGAAACCCTGCGGACGGAAGGCTATGTCATCACGCCGTTGAATGACAAGAACACGGATGGTGCGCGTTTTCTGTTAAGCGAGATTGATCCGTTCACATTCTTTGGCGTGTTCAATCGCGGCATCCGACAGGATCAACGTAAAGCTATCCTCGCGCAGATGAAAGAATTTTTCGCGCTCTCTCATGATGTGCCTGAAGATTTCAACGGAGTGCCGATTCTCAATAATTTGAAATCGTGGTTCTTTACCAATCAAACAGCACGGCAAGACGGCGATGTGGCAAAACTGTGGCGCGTCTTTCAGCTTGGGTTGGGGGAAAAGCCACTGACTAACAAGGAATTTCTCAAGGCGTTCGATGAAGCGCTTTCCGTTAAACAGACCAATGTCAACCTCACGATGGGACTCTTTTGGATTCGCCCAAATACTTTTTTGAGTCTCGATCAAAACAACCGCAATCATTTAGAGATCAAACTTCCTGCTGAGGGACTGAATGCCAAGTTCTATGCGGATGTGCTCAAGAAATTCAAAGGACAATCTTTCTCGGAAATTTCGTTGCAGGCTTGGGGCATCGGCAGTGAACGCGCGAAGATCATCGCCGACTCGAAAGAGCCGTATCGCACAGAGGATGTCAACTATTGGTTGGGAGGTGCCTATTGGTCTGACCGCGACCCCGCCGATCAAACCGAACGCTTTTTAGAAGAAGGCATTTGGGAGAACGGTTATATCAATCGTTTCATTGCGGATGTGCAAGCGATGCAAGTAGGGGATAGGATCGCCATCAAAGCCGCATCCACACAGCGCAAGGGACTGCCTTTTGATAACAAGAACAAGACCATTTCGCGCATGACCATCAAAGCCATCGGCACGATTGTTGCGAATCACAAAGATGGAAGAACGGTCGAAGTGGAATGGGAGCAAAACTTTCAAGAGAAAGATTGGTACTTCTATACCAATCGCAGCACGCTCTGGCATTTACGCATGGATGCAGAGTATAAATATTTAGATTTGTCCACCCAGCTACGCGATTTTGTTTGGTATGGAAAAGAACAGGATTATGCCTGGTGGGTTAAGCTCTGGGGTATTTTCGATGATGCAGGAAAAACAACGAACAAGGATATGGAATCCATGAACCCGCCTTATAGTATCGAGGACCTGGTTGCATCCGGCGTCTTTTTACCCGAAACTGAACTTGCTCAAATTTTAGAACGCTTGCAATCCAAGAAGGCGATGATTCTGCAAGGTCCGCCCGGAGTGGGCAAAACTTTTATCGCCCGCAAACTTGCTTACGCCTTGATGGAAGAAGTAGATAACAAACGCATCGAAATGGTGCAATTCCATCAATCGTATTCCTATGACGATTTTGTGCGTGGCTATCGTCCTGTAGAGGGCAAGGCGGGCAGCTTCGCTTTGCAGAACGGCGTCTTCTATGAGTTCTGTCAACGCGCCGTCAACGACCCAGACCGCGAATATGTTTTCATCATCGATGAAGTCAATCGTGGGAATCTCAGCCAAATTTTTGGCGAGTTGCTCATGTTAATCGAAGCCGATAAACGCGACCCCGAATTTGCAGTTCCTTTAGTTTATCGCCACGAGAACGAGCCGCGTTTTTACATCCCACCCAATCTTTATCTCATCGGCTTGATGAACGTTGCCGATCGTTCGCTCGCCATGGTCGATTATGCGTTGCGTCGTCGCTTTGTGTTCGTCAATCTCACGCCGCAATACGAAAGTGATCTTTATCGTCAGTGGTTGCTCGAACGCTCCATGCAACCTGAGTTGGTTAATCTCATCATTGAGCGCATGTCCGCGCTCAACAAGCAGGTCAAAGAAGACTCTTTGCTCGGCGAAAATTATCAGGTCGGTCACAGCTTCTTCTGCCCTAAGGGTGATAACTTCGCTAAATTAGATAAGGCTTGGTATCAAGGCATCGTCCGCACTGAGATCACGCCCTTATTGAAGGAATACTGGTTCGATAATCCTGCAAAAGCGGATGAAGCCGAGCGGAGACTGCTTGCCTGATGACGTTCAGCGGCTCGACCTTGCCCATGCCTGATTCCGTCCATTACACAGAATACGGCATCCCGATCCGCAATCTCTGGCATATGTGCCTCTATGCGTGGAGTGATGTTTCCATCCACCATCATTGCTCCATGGACATTGCCGAAGATGCACCTACTCTTGATGCCTTGCTAGCTTCTGTGCTGGCACAGCTCGTCCAACAACGTTTGCGCATTGGGCTGGGACGAAGCTATGTGAACGAACATCAGTCCATTCGAGGTATTCGTGGTCGTATTGACTTTGCTGAAAGCTTGAAACATCAAAGCTTTGAACAAGGTCAAGCCATTTGCGACTTCCAACAATATAGCGCGAATGCTCCGATAAATCAGATCATCCGCAGTACCTTAGCACGTTTGGTGCAAGTAGGGGAGTTTGGTCCGAACCCGAAACAGGCAAATGAATTACGCCACTCCCTCCGCACATTAGTCCGCGCCCTCGATGGCATCGACCTGATCGAACTCAAGCTCGACTTCATCCGCAGACAGCAAATCAACCACAATGACGGTGATTACCGCCTCATGCTCGCCATCTGCGAGTTGATTCTGATGCGCCAAATGCCTTCTGAACAAGAGAGGCAATCTCGCCTACCTGAACTCGAACGTGAGGCACTAGTTCTCCATAACATCTACGAACGTTTTGTCGCCAACTTCTACCGCATCCACCTACGCGGATGGAAAGTCTCAGCTCAGAAGCAACTCGATTGGCACGCCAAATCCCAGAACCGGTTTATGCCCTCGTTACGTCCAGATATTGTGATGGAAGAAACCAAAACCGGGCGAATTATTATTCTAGACACCAAATTCACCGCCCAAAGCTTCGTTGAAAACCAGTGGGGCAGCCAGACCTTCGACTCAACCCACCTTTACCAACTTTACGCCTATTTGCGAACGCAGGAGAACATATCTGAGAATCATAAGTCTGCTGAGGGAATATTGCTCTATCCAGCAATCAATCAAAGGCTTTCTGAAATTATTGAACTTGAACATCACACCATGCGAGTGGAAAGCATTGACTTGTCTCGTCCATGGCAGGAAGTGGAGCAAGAGTTACTTGACTTAATTTTGAAAAAATAAAAACCCGCAGTGGCGCGGGTTTTTGGTGGTGCCGAGGGAAGTCCTCAGCATAGGGAGGAAATTTGAAAAGAAAAGACCACCAAACTTGGTGGTCTTGTGTGCCGAGGGGGAGATTTGAACTCCCGACCAAGGGCTTATGAGTCCCCTGCTCTGCCACTGAGCTACCTCGGCGTGGTCAAAGCGGACGCAATATTACTATGGGGGATGCAAATTGTCAACGTGGATGGAATATCGTCAAAGAAGTAAGGTCACCTGCTATAATGGGGCAAAGGTGCATCCATGAACATCCTTGTATTAGGAACGGATTCTAGGGAAGTTTCAGCCATTCAGCAAATTGCGAGCGGAGATGGAAACACGGTTGTTTTGGCATCTTCCAGTGCTGAGGCGTGGCAGGTCATTCAAAAGGGTGGCATTCAGGTTCTGGTGTCTGATATAGATGCCACAGATTTTGTGCCTTTTCAACTTATCTCAAAGATCCGAAACTTAAGAGATTCGGTTTACATCTTGTTGATCACATCTAGAAATGACGATGGATTGCTCCCCAAAGGCGACGATATTCTTCACCGCCCTTACACCCCAGCGGATTTGAAGAACCGCCTCGAAATTGCGAAGCGGTTTATTGCGTTGACAGCCAAGCTGGTCATCGTCAGTCAACAGTTGGAGAACCAGGCGGCTTTTGACTCGCTGACCGGATTTTTAAATCGAGCAGGGTTTTTGCGTCAGGCAACTGGTGAGTTGGAACGTTCTCGCCGTTCTTCTTCTCCTTTATGCTTAATTGCATTGGATATTGATAACTTTCAGGTAATCAATGATCGGTTCGGTTCAAAAATAGGGGATGATGTTCTTGAGGCAGTTGCCAAGTCGATTCGCGATAAGAGCCGACCGTATGATTGTATTGGTCGCTGGACCGGAGATGAGTTTGTGATTGTGATTCCAAACATCATCGGCGCGGATGCGGAAAAGGTGGCAGAGAGGATTATTGCTGGGGTACGAGGCACCCGCATTGAGGTCGCGGATGAGCCGCCTTTGAATGTCAAAATTAGTGCGGGTATTGCTGCCATCATGCGCATCACGTCAACAACCGAAGTGGAGCCGCTCATACAAAACGCGCGCCAAGCTCTGACGCGCGCAAAAGAGGCGGGGGGCAATCAGGTGTATTTGTCTTTTCTATAGCTTGATCCATTGAAAAAAGAATAGTGCTGCCATGCCAATCAAAATGGTGACGAGTGTACTGCGGGAGTACCATGCGGCGATGATTGCCAAGATGCCAGCCGGTAACCTGGCGTTGGATAAAGAAATATCCAATGTGCCGTTGCTCAAAAAGATTTCGGGGAAGATGATGGCAGAAAGCACAGCAGGTGGGACGTAATGTAATGCCCGGCGCAAACTTTCAGGAATTTCAAACTTTCCAAATAAATAAATGAGGGAAAAACGCATACCGAAAGTGATCAAACCACCGACTATCATGACCAGCCAAATGTTATTCATTTTGACTCCTTTGGGGCAGCTTGAAGATTTTCAAGCAACATTCCAACCGTAATGCCCACCAAGGCGGCAAGGATCAAACCGAGTTTATAAGGCAAATGATAAGCGAGTAGGGCGGTCACACCGGCGCTGAGCGCTGATGCAATGACCGGGGATTTTTTCATCACGGGCACGATCATTGCGATGAATGTGACGGGCAGAGCAAAATCGAGCGATAAGTTCTCAGGGATGGCAGCACCAAGGAACACACCAATGGCTGTGCTAATCTGCCAGTTTGTCCAAAGAGAAATACCAGCGCCAAATAAGAACCAGTATTTGTATGTAGCCAGCCCTTCTTTTTCATAATGCAAAATGGATGGAGCATAAGCTTCATCTGTCAGCAAGTAAGAAAGAAGAACTTTCCAGCGTAACGATAAATCTTTCAGATAAGGTGCTAGAGAAGCACTGTATAGCATGTGGCGCAGATTGACGACCGCAATGGTAAGGATCATGACGAAGGCGGGTGCGCCTTCGCTAAATAACTGAGCCGTAATGAATTGTGCCGACCCCGCAAATACAATAGAGGACATTAATTGTGCGGCTGTTGTAGATAACCCTGAATTTACAGCCAATGCGCCATAAATCAGCCCGAAGGGAAACACACCGATCAAGATAGGTACTTCTGCACGCACGCCTTCAATAAAATTCCTTCTTGCTTCACTCATTCTTTATCCTTTTTCTATGATGCTTTTCGCCGCGCGTTGACCGCTCTCTACAGCACCTTCCATGAACCCTTGATAGATGGTCGCATGTTCACCGGCGAAATATAACCTTCCGGCGGGGGAGAAGAGTGCCTGCCAGTGAGAGGTGACTTGGCTGGGCGCATATGCCATGTAAGACCCCAATGTGAAGGCTTCGTTTCTCCAGGCAATGGTTTGGGTGTTTTCGATCAGGTTTGAAGAACCAGGAAAAATAGATTCGATGGCTGAGACGGCTGTTTTGATGCGGTCTGCATCAGAAAGGCGAGTTAGGGCGGCACCGGGTTCTCCGCCTGTGTAAGCGGTGAGGATGCCATGTTCGCCTTCAAGGTGGCTGGTGGCATCCCATGTGAAGACAATCGGCAGGTCTGTATTGAGGCGTCCATTCCAGCCGTGGTCATGCCAAAAACGTTTCTTATATTCGATCATCACTTTAGTAACGGAACCATAGGAAAGTCCATGGACCATGGCGTGGTGAGCGGGTGGTAAAGTCCCTTCGAAGTCGATCAGGCGTGCAGTGGTGAGAGGCGTTGCAAGAATGGCATACGAAGCTTGCAACGTATGGAAAGTATCAGCTTGTTTATAAACAACCTCAACTTTTTCATCCAGTAATTTGATGGAGTTTACAACGGCATTCATCCGCACATCAGTCAATCGTCTTGCCATCGCTTGCGGAAGTTGGTCATTACCGCCGATGATGCGATATGCCGGGTCAGAGGCGTTTGGGTCACTGTAATACATGGCGGCATTACGTGCTAAATCTAAAAGAGAAAAATCTTTTGGTTCACACGTATATTCCGACCGAATATGATTTGCAAATAAAACTTTTGCCAAAGGATGAACGCTCAGGCTTTGAAGCCAACTCTCTGCATTTTGGCTATCTAAAGTTTTTGCATTTTTGGATGCTGTAGGGTTTGAAAGATCTGTTACTTGTTTTCCAAGCTCTGCCAGTGCCACCCAAACTTTTGTATTCTCTGCATCAAGGTCTGCACCCCATAGTGCAGCGTCATGTAAATATCCAGCCTTGCCTTGCAATGCTGCCCAATCTCCGCTTTGGTTTTGCCAGGAGCCAACGGCTCCCAAATGAAGATCAAACTCTTTCGCCAGCGCAATCATGCGATGCTGACTTTCGTTGATGTATTCTGCGCCACCCTCTGCTACAAGCCCATGCGAAAACTCACGCACAGTGTAAACACGTCCGCCTACGCGTGAACGCGCTTCCAATACAGTGACAGCCCAACCTGCTTTGTTAAGTTCGTGCGCTGCGGAAAGACCCGCCATGCCTGCGCCAATGATGATGACAGATTTATCGCTCATAGTTTTGGATTTTATCATTAGGATATAAAAAGCCGTCCCAACATGCAGGACGGCTTCGCCTCATAGTCAAGACTTGGGCTTGTTACTGCCCATTCGGCTTTTATTTAGCCGAGAGCTTTCTTTGCTTCTGCAATCACTTCGTCGTAATCGGGTTCATTCCCTAAAGTAGGTAGGTAGTTGACATAGGTTAACTTACCATCACGTCCCACAATGAAAACTGCGCGGCGTAAAAAGCGGCGTTCCTTGATCAACAACCCGTACTTGATGCCGAACTCAGCTTCAAGCACATCAGAAACAACCTTAACCTTGTCCACACCGGCGGCGCCGCACCAGCGCTTTTGCGCCATGGGAAAGTCTGTGCTGATGGTGTAGATCACAATATCATCGCTCAACTTGGCGGCTTCTTCGTTGAAGCGACGGGTTTCACGGTCACAGACATCTGTATCCAACGAGGGCACTGCCGAAAGGATAATCACCTTTCCTTTTGATTCTTGAATCGGGTTGACCGCCGCCCAGCCAGGTACAACACTGGTAAATTCTGGGGCAACCTGCCCAACCTGTACATCATCCCCGAAAAGGGTGGCGAATTTATCGCCCAGCTTAAGAACATCATTTCTAATAGTAGTCATTTCAATTTTCTCCAAATAGGTTTGTTCAATTTTATCAGACGCTACTTTTGCGCCTGACCTTACTGGAAATTGATTGCAGATATAATAGAGAAAAAAACGAGATGGAGTTTTATCAGAATATGGAATTTATCCCTACTCGAATCCCTGAAATTATCCTTGTTAAGCCCAAAATATATGAAGACCCGCGCGGTTTCTTTATGGAAACCTATCGTGAGGACCGCTTTATTATGGGCGGAATCTCTCAACCCTTTGTTCAGGAAAATCATTCTGCTTCGAGTAAAGGCGTAATTCGCGGGCTTCATTACCAGATCCAAAAAACACAAGGTAAACTAGTCCGCGTTATTTCTGGTGAAATTTTTGATGTTGCAGTTGATATTCGCCGTAGCTCTCCAACCTTTGGATTGTGGGTTGGTATAATCCTTTCAGTAGAAAACAAATATCAGCTTTGGGTGCCTAGCGGGTTTGCGCACGGATTCTATGTTCTAAGCGAGCGTGCAGAGGTGGTTTATAAGGTCACTGATTATTATGCACCGGAATGGGAACGCAGCATTTTGTGGAATGATCCGCAGATCGGCGTGGACTGGCATCTTGCGAAGGACGCCCCGCCTATTCTTTCCCAAAAAGATTTGAATGGGAAACCTCTGGCAGATGCTGAGTTGTTCGAATAAAGAGAGTAGTAAATAATGAAAAATGTTCTAGTTACAGGCGGAGCCGGATTCATAGGCTCGAATTTCATCCAATATTTGATTCAAAAGGAAGCGAATGTCAATATCATCAATTTGGATGCTTTGACCTATGCAGGAAACCTAGCAAACTTAAGTTCGTTGGAAAACCATCCACGTTACCGTTTTGTGCAAGGCAATATTTGCGATACCAATACTGTTGATGGTCTTTTGCGAAAATATGAGATTGATACGGTCGTACATTTCGCAGCTGAGTCTCATGTAGATCGTTCCATTCTGGGACCTCGTCAATTCGTAGAGACGAATGTGATGGGGACCTTGACCATGTTGGAAGCCGTACGAGCCTATTGGATTAAAGACCAGGCATTTCCACTAGAGCATGTTCGTTTTCATCATGTATCTACAGATGAAGTTTTCGGGTCTCTAAAACCAGACGAACCGGCATGGACGGAGGAAACCCCCTATGCCCCCAATTCACCATATGCAGCATCTAAAGCTGCTAGTGACCATCTTGTCCGCTCATATGGACACACATATGGATTGCCGTACACGATCACAAATTGCTCCAATAATTATGGACCCTATCAATTCCCCGAAAAGCTGATTCCTTTAATAATCCTAAATGCAATTGAAGGTAAACCTTTGCCCGTATATGGAGATGGACAACAAATCCGCGATTGGTTGCATGTAGAAGACCACTGTGAGGCGATCCATCTTGTTTTGACCAAAGGAACTACAGGTGGGACCTATAACATTGGTGGTGTGAATCAGCCTGCTAACCTGACTATTGTGGAGACCATCTGTGATATTCTGGATGAGATCTCTGAAACAACTCATAAACCCCACAAGAATCTGATCCAATTCGTAAAAGACCGCCCCGGTCACGACCGTCGCTATGATATGGATACGCATAAGATCAATTCTGAACTTGGATGGTATCCGCGACATACCCTCAATGAAGGATTGTTGGATACCGTGAAATGGTATTTGGATAATCTGGAATGGGTGAATTCGATTCGAAAACAGCAGGACTATAAAGGCTGGCTCGATAAAAACTATAAGGCCCGCTAAAAGGAGAAATACATGAAGGGAATTATTTTGGCAGGCGGGCGCGGTACCAGGTTGCATCCGCTCACTTTGGCAGCGAGTAAACAATTGCTACCCGTGTACGATAAACCCATGATCTACTATCCTCTGTCGATGTTGATGCTGGCAGGTATGCGTGAGATTCTGATTATCAGCACACCTGAGGATTTACCCTCATTTCGACGTTTGCTTGGTGATGGGATACCATGGGGTATGTCTTTCCAATATGCTGAACAAGCGGAACCACGGGGCTTGGCAGATGCTTTTATTGTGGGGGAGAGTTTCATTGCTGGGGAGCGAGTTTGTCTAATTCTTGGCGATAATATCTTTTTTGGTCACGGACTACCGGAACAACTTCAACAGGCTGCCATGCTCGAAAAAGGTGCACTGGTCTTTGCCTATCCGGTTAATGACCCGGAACGGTATGGTGTGATCGAATTCGATGCACAGGGCAAAGCTATTAGCCTGGAAGAAAAACCAAAACAGCCTAAATCTAATTTTGCGGTGCCAGGCTTGTATTTCTTCGATGAGCGTGTAGTGGCATTTGCCAAAGCGCTTAAGCCTTCGCCGCGCGGTGAGATCGAAATCACAGATTTGAACCGTGTGTATCTCGATAATGGAGAGCTGAAGGTCATTTCGCTTGGGCGTGGCGTTGCCTGGCTGGATGCCGGTACACACGAGTCACTATTACAGGCGGCAAATTTTGTGCAAGCTGTGGAAGACCGCCAAGGCTTGATGATCTCTTCTCCAGAGGAGATCGCTTTTCGCAAGGGCTTTATTGACCGTGAACAACTAAAAGTGCTGGTTAAAAATTTAGGCAAGAATAGTTATAGCGAATACCTTGATCGCCTGGCAAATGCATAGGCGTAAAGCTTTTTTATGAAAATTTTATTATTTGGAAAGACCGGTCAGCTTGGCTGGGAATTGGAACGGACCCTTGCCTCTTTGGGGAAGGTGCATGCGCTTGGGCAAAACGAATTGGACTTGCAAGACTTGACAGCTTTGAAACAGGTTATGCACGCCACCAAGCCCGATGTGATTGTGAATGCTTCGGCATATACGGCGGTAGACCGTGCCGAGCAGGAAAAAGAAATTGCCATGCGCGTGAATGCCGAGGCTCCCGGCGTTATGGCACAAGCGGCAAAAGAACTTCGTTCTGTCTTTGTCCATTATTCAACAGATTATGTTTTTGATGGGCATAAGACCACGCCTTATGAAGAAAATGATAAGGTGAACCCGCTCAACGTGTATGGTCAAAGCAAATTAAACGGCGAACAAGCCGTGGCGGAAGCGCGAGGCACGCACGTCATCCTGCGTACGAGTTGGGTATATAGTTTACGGGGCGATGGCTTCGTATCGAAGGTTTTGCGTTGGGCGCGGCATCAAGAAACGTTGAAAATCGTTAGTGATCAAGTGGGTAGCCCAACCTGGGCGCGGGCTTTGGCAGAAACAACGGCGCTGATGTTGGCGGGGAGTGCCCCCAACCTTTTTGATTATTTTTCTGAACGTTCGGGCGTTTATCACCTTGGCGGGCTAGGAGCGGTCTCTCGTTTAGCTTTTGCGCAAGAGATACTGCGGCTCGACCCCCTTAAAAAAGAGCAGATTTGCCAACGCCTCGAATCCGCGCTGACGGCGGATTTCCCAACCCCAGCCCTGCGCCCGCTGACAACGCCTTTGAACTGCTCGCGCTTCAGCACGACTTTTGGGGTGAACCTGCCCACCTGGCAGGGAGCATTACGCCTTGCCATGAATGCGTAGTTTTTTTTTGGGGAAAATTGTCCTTACAGAACAGAAAATTATCCCTTGAGCAATTTGTTTTATAATCATTATGTACATGTAGGATTGCCCCGTGACTTTTAGGTTGCGGTTTTTATCTCTATGGCACCACACATCAGGTATTCATTTTTGTGAAGCACTTTGACTTTGGATCAATTTGGAGAAAGGTTTGAAAATTATGAAACTTAAAAATAATGCCCATCTCATTGTTAAAGAAATGGTTCAAATTTTTGTGATTGGGATTTTTATCTTTTCCCTATTCGTAACCAGCCCTGTAGGTGCAGTGGGTGGAACAGATTTAGTCGTTACTAATGTTGTGATTACTCCTGCTAACCCTATCCCAGGCGAGGCGATTTCGGTCAGCGTCACCGTTCTTAATCAAGGGGATGTGACAAGTGATAGTATCGTGTACAGACATGTTTTTGTAGATACTGGTGACCCTAATAATTTACCTCCAGATCCTGGAACAGGTTGTCCGTCGACTGATGATCCATATGAAAATTATTTCCGTTCAGACTTCAATGATGGAATTCCAGCAGGGGGATCAGATACAAAGGCAATTAGCATTCCAAACGGACTTACAGCAGGCCTTCATCAATTATGGGTTTATGTCGATGCTACCTGTATTAACATTGAAAGCAACGAAACCAATAATGCTTATGGACCGATTGCCTTGTCCTTGGGCATTCCTGTAAACGTGACCGTTGGAAATACTGTTAATACCTCACATTATTTACCATATGTAGGAAGTAGTTTGCGCAAAAGTTATACAGGCATTGATGATGGACCAGTGAAAGTAGACGGGAACGGTGAGAACATTATCGCGGCAGAGCGTGTTATCTATAATCCTGGCGGTACTCCTGTGAGTTTTACTGAATTGATGGGGTTGCCTAGTACCCTTGTTGATGATGAGTACTGGTTCCCCTGGTATAACAATATTAATGTTGATACACAGTTACGCTTCGGGAATGTCAGTGGTGCACCCGCTTCGGTGCAGGTCTTTATCGGTGGCGTGGAAATGCCCGGCAGTCCCTTTGCCTTGACCGCTTCAGGTGCAGGTCAAAGCCTGCGAGTGAGTTTCGCAGGTGTCAATAATGGTCCGGTGCACATTGTCAGCACACAACCCATCGTTGCGGCTGAACGCATTATCTACAATCCCACTGGAAGTCTACCCACCAGCTTCTCTGAAATGATGGGGTTGCCCGCCAGCCAAGTCAATACCACTTTTGTGTTCCCTTGGTACAACAATCTCTTCCTCGATACACAACTACGTTTTGCCAATGTGAGTGGTTCGACCGCTACGGTCAATGTCTACATCGGGGGAACCTTGATGCCTGGCAGTCCCTTTACCTTACCTGCTTCAGGTGCAGGACAGAGCAAGTTGATCAGCTTTGCTGGGATCGATAGTGGTCCGGTCCGGATCGTCAGCAACCAGCCGATTGTCGCATCTGAGCGGACGATCTACAATCCAGGTACGGGGAATACCAGTTTCACTGAGATGATGGGCTTGCCGGAGTCGTTGGTGAACACTACCTACTATTTCCCCTGGTACAACAATCTCTTCCTCGATACGCAGCTCCGTTTCGGGAATGTCAGTGGGGTGCCTGCCTCTGTCAGAGTTTACATTGGCGGGGTTGAGATGGCGGGCAGTCCCTTTGCCTTGACCGCTTCCGGGACCGGGCAGAGTTTGCGCATCAGTTTTGCAGGCATTGATAATGGTCCCGTAAAGATCGTGAGTGATCAGCCGATTGTGGCTGCGGAGCGGGAGATCTATCTCATCGGGGGAGTGCCGGTCAGTTTCACCGAGATGATGGGCTTGCCTAATTCTCTCTTGAATTCTTCCTACTGGTTCCCTTGGTACAACAACCTGTACCTCGATACGCAGCTACGCTTTGGCGCTCCGTAAACATTTTTAGAAAAAAGTAAGGACTGATTTATCAGTCCTTACTTTTTGAATTTTAAGTGTAGTTAAATCACTAACTTTGGGTGTTTTAGCCTAATAAAACTAATAGTGCTATTTTAAAGGCTGAGCCCAGCAATTGAAAGATGAATAAAACTATCAAGATCGGGTTGTAAACCGTGCGATTAAAAGAGAAGCTTAAAAGCTGCTGTAGTAAAAGCAAGATGTTCTTTGAAGTAACCTCAGGTTCGATAGGTTACACGTTGAGATGTCAGATAGTGGTTAGTATAAGACAAGTTCATTTTAACAATCATGCGGAAATTCAGGTTTTTGGTTTGTAAATCTTTAGGTTTTTATGGTTACGCTATTTTGGTTAGTATAAAAATTGTTTTAATAATATTCAAACCTATTTTTACATCTTATAAATACGCAATTTAAAAAACATACACAAAAAATAATATATTAAGGTAATAAAATTTGATTGATATTTTTATTAATCAAATTTTAATTTTGTCTAAAAACTTGTGAAAGGCTTGTGTATGTTAGGAGATATATAATGAAATCATGCTATTCAAAAATATTTTTGTTGACGTTTGCTTTCTTAAGCTTATTTTTAGGCGGATCAACATCAGCTGAAGCACAGTCTAATTCAGATGTATCCGTTCAATTGATTGCAGAAGGAGTTTCTTTTGCATCTTCACAGGCAATCCTTGTACGGGTTATCATTACTAATGGTACCGCAAAGGATTTGAGCATACTTTCATGGCATACACCTGATAATGGTGTTTTAGAACCACTATTTAACGTAACACTTAATGGGGAACCGTCAAATTACCTAGGAGCACTCTATAAACGTCCAGACCCAACAGAGCAGGATTACATCAAGTTAGCTGCTGGAAAGAGTATAGAATACATTGTAGACCTCTCTAAATATTATTCATTTATTAAGTCTGGTACATATGTATTTCAATATAGTGTTAGCTCTGAAAATCTTTATGGACTTAATATTAAGGGCGATTTAATTTCAAACGAACTTAGTTTAGAGATAAGCGGTCGGGCAGATCCTCTCGTAAAAGCCATTCAACCGCAAATAGTAAGTGGAAGTACTACTTTTAATGCTTGTAGCGCCTCACAACAAACTGCTTTGCTTACAGCACGTGTTGATGCAAGTACTTATGCAGAAACAGCAAATAACTATCTTGTTAATAATCGAGCAGGTGCGCTTTATCAACTTTGGTTTGGCGCTTATGATGTAACTCGATTTAATCTGATAAAAAGTCACTTCAACTTAATAAGCAATGCGATGGATACTGCCACGGTAAATTTTGACTGTACCTGTGTAGATCCTTTTTATGCTTATGTATATCCAAGTTCACCATACAATATCTACCTTTGTAACTCTTTCTGGTCTGCTTCAGCTACAGGTACAGATTCTAAGGCAGGGACTCTTATACATGAGATGAGCCATTTTACAGTTTTAGGCGGCACCGATGATTATGTGTATGGAAAAAACAGTGCTAAGAGTCTGGCAATCAATTATCCTGCAAACGCTGTTATGAATGCTGATAATCACGAATACTTTGCAGAAAACACTCCACCTACTTCTGATAATGCAGCAGCATATACTCTAAGTGAAACTTCTTATAATTTCGGTAGTCAGGCTTCTGGTAGTAGCAGCGTTTCTCACATATTTACAATTACGAGCAGAGGCGATATCAATTTAGTTATTGGTCAATTATCTGTTTCAGCAGAATTTATGCTTATTGAAGATCTGTGTTCCAATCATTCGATTGGAACAGACAATACATGTACATTCAAAATTTCTTTTGCTCCATCAAGTAATGGTACAAAAAATGGTACAGTTACTATTCCAAGCAACTCAATCGTAACCAACACCCTCTCATTGAGCGGTATTGGCACTATTTCTACATCAGTTACGATTTCAGGCTCAACAGGGGCAAGCGGAGTAGCATTGAGTTATATAGATGGCACATCGAAAACAGTGACCACAGATACGAATGGAAATTACTCTTTCACTGTGCCAGTAGGCTGGAGTGGCACAGTCACACCAGCGCATTCCTGTTACACCTTTACCCCGGCAAGCCGTAGCTATAGCAATCTAAGCACAACTCAGACCAACCAAAATTACACCTCCACTTTCACAGCAGCGAATGGATGTGTGAATACAAGTGTGGAAATAAGTGCAACCAACCAGGGCAATTATGGACTCGCCCCCGGCAGCAGTCTGCGAAAGAGCTACACCGGGGTCGACAACGGACCGGTGAAAGTAGACGGAAATGGCGGAAACGTGATCGCCGCAGAACGCGTGATCTACTATGCCGGCGGCGTGCCAACCTCCTTCACCGAAATGATGGGCTTGCCCAGCACCCAAATCGATGATGAGTACTGGTTCCCCTGGTACGACAATGTCAACATCGACACGAACTTACGCTTCGGAAATGTCAGTGGAGCACCCGCTTCGGTGCAGGTCTTTATCGGTGGCGTGGAAATGCCCGGCAGTCCCTTTGCCTTGACCGCTTCAGGTGCAGGTCAAAGCCTGCGAGTGAGTTTCGCAGGTGTCAATAATGGTCCGGTGCACATTGTCAGCACACAACCCATCGTCGCGGCTGAACGCATTATCTACAATCCCACTGGAAGTCTACCCACTAGCTTCTCTGAAATGATGGGGTTGCCCGCCAGCCAAGTCAATACCACTTTTGTGTTCCCTTGGTACAACAATCTCTTCCTCGATACACAACTACGTTTTGCCAATGTGAGTGGTTCGACCGCTACGGTCAATGTCTACATCGGGGGAACCTTGATGCCTGGCAGTCCCTTTACCTTACCTGCTTCAGGTGCAGGACAGAGCAAGTTGATCAGCTTTGCTGGGATCGATAGTGGTCCGGTCCGGATCGTCAGCAACCAGCCGATTGTCGCATCTGAGCGGACGATCTACAATCCAGGTACGGGGAATACCAGTTTCACTGAGATGATGGGCTTGCCGGAGTCGTTGGTGAACACTACCTACTATTTCCCCTGGTACAACAATCTCTTCCTCGATACGCAGCTCCGTTTCGGGAATGTCAGTGGGGTGCCTGCCTCTGTCAGAGTTTACATTGGCGGGGTTGAGATGGCGGGCAGTCCCTTTGCCTTGACCGCTTCCGGGACCGGGCAGAGTTTGCGCATCAGTTTTGCAGGCATTGATAATGGTCCCGTAAAGATCGTGAGTGATCAGCCGATTGTGGCTGCGGAGCGGGAGATCTATCTCATCGGGGGGGTGCCGGTCAGTTTCACCGAGATGATGGGCTTGCCTAATTCTCTCTTGAATTCTTCCTACTGGTTCCCTTGGTACAACAACCTGTACCTCGATACCCAGCTACGCTTTGGCGCTCCGTAGTTTGCAACTACTACAAGACAAAGCAGGGACTGATTTCTCAGTCCCTGCTTTCCTTTTTATCTATATGGCAATTTTGAGAGAATTCATGACAATCGGCGCATTGACGTAATCTTTAAAGCTATATAAAATCTAAATCGTGAGCGGGGAAAATTGTTTCTCCCCATTATCTAGTAATTTATATTTATTTTGTTAAATAACATTGCATTGTTGCGTGCATAGGAGGAATTCATGCATAAGCTCGTTTCTATTATCAACAAAGTGCTGACTATTTTAGTGATCATCACCATGACTGGGCAAAGTGTTGTTCAGGCTCAACCACCACAACAAGATGGGAAGCCGCGAATCGATTACAGCGATAGCACAGGCAAGGTCGTATTTATTGGTGCAGATGTTAATGCCCCTATCGTTGTCCGTGCCGCAAAAACTCCAGGCTTAAGCAAGAGTGAAAGTGCGCTTGCTATGGTCTCACAATACGAAACAGAATTTGGGTTAAGAGACGCGCAAAGTGAGCTGCAGTTGCTTTCAGAGAACCAAGTAGGAAGTCGAAATGTGACTCGTTTTCAACAAGTCTACAAAGGCATTCCAGTCATTGCCGGGGAAATGGTAGTAAATGCAACTAGCAGTGCTGGGCTACTCTCTCTTTCGGGTGAGATCGCGCCAAATCTGGACATTAACCCCAAACCAACGATTACTCCGCAACAGGCAACAGAAACAGCCGCAGAATTCATGCACAAAACCTACCAACTCACAGCTGCTGAAATCACCTTCACCACGCCTGAGTTGTGGATCTATGATTCCCGTTTGCTCCAACCCGATGGCACCGCTCCAGCTCTAGTCTGGAGAATCGAGGCGCAAGCAAATAATAATCTGCCTGTCAATGAATTCATTTTGATCGATGCAACTCGTGGACATATTGCAATTACCTTCAATCAAGTTGATACTGCTTGGAATAGTGCAGGTACTGGCAAAGAGGAAAATGAGGATACACCTCAAACGACCACCCAAACACCGACACCGGTTATCCCTACTTCCACACCTGAAGCGCCTCTAACTCCGACTTTAGATGCTTCTACCCCTCAATCTGATATTCAACCGACAGCGACTTTGCCTGCCGAAAAACCCAACACCAACCAACCCGATAAATCTGCTCCACAACCTCAAGCGGGTGTCACCTATTATGTAGACATTGCCACAGGAAATAATTCCAATTCCTGTACTGCCACGGATTCCCCTTGTAAAGATATTCAAGAGACGATCAACAAGGCAGGGACAGGCGATATTATTAAAGTTGCATCTGGAGTTTATATCAAGTCTACTAATCCTTCGCCTAATGTTGTCATCAATAATGGAAAAAGCCTTACCCTCTCTGGCGGTTGGAACAGTGGATTTACGTTGCAAAATGGTGTTTCCACCATTGACGGGCAAAATACCAATAATGGTTACCTGCAGACTGGTGGAACGGTTACGATCGAGAATTTCATTATTCAGAATTCGACCTCTGCTGATAGTGGCGCTATTTATATGGTAACCGGCACCCTGACCTTAAAGCGCAGTACTCTCAAGAACAACTCAGCCAATAGAGGTAGTGGCATTTTTATGGCTGGCTCGGGCACATTGACAGTGGAAAATAGCACCATTAGCGGCAACACAGCCTCAACATCTGGGGCAGGCATGTTCCTCGCCAATGGAACTGGCGCTATCGTTACGATTAGGAACTCTACGATTTCCAATAATACAACTACAGGCGGTGGCAATAGCGGTGGCGGGATTACCCAAGCCAATAGCGCTGCGATCACAATGACTAATAGTATTGTTGCAAACAATACCGCATCCAGTAACCCTGATTGCAATGGCACGCTCAGCAATGCCAGCTATAACATTATTGAAAATGCATCAGGCTGTACTATTACAAGTAGCAGTAATAACTCGAATGTCGATCCCTTGCTTAGTGCAAGTTTGAGTGGAACTTTCCAGGTTTACACTCCACAAACCGGAAGCCCGGCGATTAACAGTGGCACAAATACCGGCTGCCCCTCTGTCGATCAGTTAGGAACAATCCGACCACAAGGAACTACCTGTGATATGGGGGCTGTGGAAGTGGTCGGCAATAGCGTTAAATCAGTATATGTACTTACTGGATCTAGTCAGTCTGCAATGATTAACACCAGTTTCTCAGCTCCATTAGTTGCATTGGTATTAGATGAAAATAATACACCTGTAAGCGGAGTAAGTGTTACCTTCACTGCACCGGTCAGCGGAGCCAGTGCCAAATTTAGCGCTACAAACACAAATGTAACGACTGTTGTTACAGATGTAAATGGCTGGGCAACCACTTCTGTATTGACTGCTAATGCAACAACTGGGTCGTACAATGTCACGGCTTCGGCACCCGGATATACTTCAACGAATTTCCAATTATCCAACACTCCTACTGCAGACTTAAATGGCAGATATGTTTCTACAACTGGTAGCGATGCTTCTAACGCTTGCAGTTCCCCTGCTACACCATGTCAAACCATAAATTGGGCGATTTCCCAAGCATCTGCTGGGAATACCATCTATGTTGCCGAGGGAACATATACCAGTTCTAGCGGAAGCCATGTAGTCACAATCATTAAGGGACTAACACTGTTCGGAGGTTGGAACAGCACCTTTACAACCCGGACTAGCTATTCCATCATTGACGGTCAAAACCTAAGGTCAGGTATCGCTTCATCTGGTGGCAATAGTATTAACAATACAATCCAATACTTTATCATCCAAAATGGAATTGATGTCGGTGTCGATGTTTATTCACCGCTAACAATCAACAATAGCCTTGTTAGAGAAAACGCAAACAGGGGAATATTTGCATCATCTAGCTTGACTGTAAATAAAACTACAATTGTAAACAATGGCAATAGATCCGTCAGTACTCAAGGTGCCGGCATATTAATATATGTCAATAATCCACTCACAGTAAATAACAGCACCATTGCCCAAAATAATGGATATGGTATTTATCTTTCAGGAGTAAGTGCATCCACATCTCAAGTCACAAACATTCAAAACTCAACGATCACAAGCAATGCACTTAATGGAATTGCTCTAGTGCCCTCTAGTCCTAGCCGAATGACTACAATCACAAACAGCATCATTAGTGGCAATGTTACAAGCGACTGCAGTGGAACTGTGAATACCGCAAATAACACGATCATTGGAAACTCAACCAACTGCATAATTAGTTCAGGAACCAACAATCAGCTAAATATAAATCCACTAATTTCAGAGTATCCTGTGGGTGATATGCATTACTACACGCTCAAAGGAACAAGCCCAGCTATTAACTCCGGTGACAACTGTCTTTCAAGTGACCAACGTGGAATTTCGCGCCCACAGGGATCAGCCTGCGATGTAGGATCGTACGAGTTCGCAACTGCAGGAACAGCTACATCAACAGGTATCGCCGGGGGGGCAAACCAGCGTACTGCATTAGCCAAAACATTTTCGTATCCACTTGTAGTTTATGTATTAGACGAAAACGGCTCAGGGGTACCGGGTGTTTCTGTTACATTTACTGCCCCAACTAGCGGAGCCAGTGGCACATTCGCTGGAACAAATTCAAATACCGCTACTGTCACAACAAGCGATACCGGGCTGGCTATTTCTCCAATTTTTACTTCAAATTCTCAAATAGGAGCGTATACAGTCTCTGCTGTTGTTTCTGGTTTTCTTGGAACAATAGATTTTCAACTATCTAATGTTGAATGGTATGTCTCCACTACTGGCAATGACTCGAACTCATGTCAAAGTCCTGCTGCTGCTTGCTTGACTATCAATGGAGCGATAAACAAAGCTTTCCTTGGAGAAACTATTAAAGTTGCATCTGGATTATATGTTAACTCTAGCTTCCAAGGAGTAAATATTTCAAAAGATATAACTCTTTCTGGAGGCTGGAATTCATCCTTCACAGCACAATCCGGGCAATCAACCGTAGATGGCAACAATAAAGCATATGACGGATTCACAATTAGCGGAACAAACGTCTCAATCTCAAGGTTCATTGTTAAGAATAGCAACCGTGCTATAAATCACACTTCTGGCTCACTAAGTTTCGAACAGGGTGCATTACTCAACAACAAAAATGGTATTTATAATTTCGGTAGCACCGTATTTACCAATGTTACTATCAGCGGAAATACCGCCTCAGGATTAGCTGGAAGCGCCATAAGCAACGTAAGCGGACTTGTTGATATAAGAAATTCAACAATAACAAACAACTCTGGGGGATCATACGCTATTTATAGCTTAAATGGAGATTCGAAAATCGAGATAGGAAACAGTATCTTAGCCGGGAACACAAATAACGGCGATTGTGCCGTTTCTGCAGTGAACATAACTTCGCATGGGTACAATCTTTTTGGATCTTCGCCTGCTTGTTATTCATTTGGATTACCTGTTTTCACACCCCTCTCTACTGATAAAACTGGGATTGACCCCAAACTTTCTTTTTTGATCGAAAATGGAACGCATCCTCTTATACCTGGAAGCCTTGCTATCGATTCTATAAATCTCAATTCATGCCCACCAGTAGACCAACGCGGGATTATCCGCCCACAAGGTAGCATGTGTGATATAGGTGCAGTCGAATTTGCTACTGGTGGCACTTTACCAGCATATATTATCAATTATCAAGGCTCACCTCAAATTATATGGGTATCCACACCATTACCTGTAAACTTCGGAGTCTTTGTAATGGATGCTGAAGGTAAAGCAGTATCAAACGCTACAGTTACGTTTACAGCACCCGCAAGTGGACCTAGCGGTAAATTTGCTAACAATACAATCTCTACAACCGCCCAAACAAATTCCAATGGCATCGCGCTGGCTAGTACATTTACTGCAAATGCAATCGCAGGCAATTATTCTGTTATAGCAACTGTCCAAGGATTAGATGCAAATACTTCATTCACATTATCAAATATCGATATCAATATTAATACATACACGCTTAATCAAATGACATCTCCGCTGCCCGGTCAGTTCTTATGCGGTACAAATAACCTTGCCTGCACAAACGGGGCTAATCTTGATGCAGACAAAGCGCATATATTCGCCTATGGTACCTATAATTTTTACAAAAACCATCACGGGCGGCTGAGTATTGACAATGCCAGAATGGACATCATATCCAGTGTGGACTATGGGTCAGGGTATCCGAACGCTTACTGGTCAGGCACTCAAATGGTATATGGGGATGGTTATTCGCTGGCAGATGATGTAGTTGCGCACGAACTCACCCATGGCGTCACTCAGTACGAATCCAATTTGTTCTATTATTATCAATCTGGCGCGATCAACGAATCCTTCTCAGATGTTTGGGGCGAACTATATGACCAAGAAAATGGGTTGGGAAATGACACTTCTGGTGTCAAGTGGTTGATAGGTGAAGACCTACCCATTGGCGCAATCCGTAGCATGAGCAACCCGCCCACCTATGGCGACCCAGATAAAATGACCAGTACCTATTACGATACCTCTAGCAGCGATAGCGGGGGCGTCCATACCAATAGCGGCATCAATAACAAGGCCGCCTATCTCATGGTCGATGGCGGCACGTTCAACGGAAAAACAGTCACGGCACTCGGTGCCAATAAAACTTTGGCAATTTATTATGAAGCCCAGACCAATCTCCTGTCATCTGGTGCCGACTACGGCGACTTATACAATATTTTGTACCAAGCCTGCCTCAACCTCGTCAATGGTCCAGATGGGATTACGAACGCCAATTGTCAGGAAGTGCGTGATGCAACCGACGCCGTCGAGATGAACTTGCAACCCATTGCCAACTTCAATACCGATGCACCATTATGCAGTCTTTCTCAAACAGCCATACCAGCCTATCAGGAGGGTTTCGAAAGCGGGCTAGGAAATTGGACTATCAACAACGGGGCAACTCCACGTTGGCAATTGGATTCTCCCTACGGTCCTTTTGCTCACTCTGGATCGCACTTCCTTTATGGGAATGACTACCCACAGTCCGGTGTTGTGACCGATGCTACCGCCAGCTGGTCTGCAAAACTAATCCCTGCAGGGGCGTATCTCTACTTTACACATGCTTATGATTTTGAATATTATGGAGTCAATAACTACGATGGTGGCGTCTTGGAATATAGTATCAATGGCGGCTCATCATGGGTTGATGCAGGTACATTGATCGATCACAATGGATACAAAGGCAGCATATACTCAGCATACAACAACCCACTTATGGGTAGATCTGCTTTTGTAGGAACCAGCCATGGATACATTAGTACACGAGTCAACCTTGCCTCCCTTGCTGGGCAGAATGTCTCTTTCCGATGGCGTATGGGTTTGGATGATTCTGTAAATAGCTGGGGCTGGTGGTTAGATGATGTTCAGATCTACACATGTAGCAATGGTGTTACGATTTCAGGCTCAACAGGGGCAAGCGGAGTAGCATTGAGTTATATAGATGGCACATCGAAAACAGTGACCACAGATACGAATGGAAATTACTCTTTCACTGTGCCAGTAGGCTGGAGTGGCACAGTCACACCAGCGCATTCCTGTTACACCTTTACCCCGGCAAGCCGTAGCTATAGCAATCTAAGCACAACTCAGACCAACCAAAATTACACCTCCACTTTCACAGCAGCGAATGGATGTGTGAATACAAGTGTGGAAATAAGTGCAACCAACCAGGGCAATTATGGACTCGCCCCCGGCAGCAGTCTGCGAAAGAGCTACACCGGGGTCGACAACGGACCGGTGAAAGTAGACGGAAATGGCGGAAACGTGATCGCCGCAGAACGCGTGATCTACTATGCCGGCGGCGTGCCAACCTCCTTCACCGAAATGATGGGCTTGCCCAGCACCCAAATCGATGATGAGTACTGGTTCCCCTGGTACGACAATGTCAACATCGACACGAACTTACGCTTCGGAAATGTCAGTGGAGCACCCGCTTCGGTGCAGGTCTTTATCGGTGGCGTGGAAATGCCCGGCAGTCCCTTTGCCTTGACCGCTTCAGGTGCAGGTCAAAGCCTGCGAGTGAGTTTCGCAGGTGTCAATAATGGTCCGGTGCACATTGTCAGCACACAACCCATCGTCGCGGCTGAACGCATTATCTACAATCCCACTGGAAGTCTACCCACTAGCTTCTCTGAAATGATGGGGTTGCCCGCCAGCCAAGTCAATACCACTTTTGTGTTCCCTTGGTACAACAATCTCTTCCTCGATACACAACTACGTTTTGCCAATGTGAGTGGTTCGACCGCTACGGTCAATGTCTACATCGGGGGAACCTTGATGCCTGGCAGTCCCTTTACCTTACCTGCTTCAGGTGCAGGACAGAGCAAGTTGATCAGCTTTGCTGGGATCGATAGTGGTCCGGTCCGGATCGTCAGCAACCAGCCGATTGTCGCATCTGAGCGGACGATCTACAATCCAGGTACGGGGAATACCAGTTTCACTGAGATGATGGGCTTGCCGGAGTCGTTGGTGAACACTACCTACTATTTCCCCTGGTACAACAATCTCTTCCTCGATACGCAGCTCCGTTTCGGGAATGTCAGTGGGGTGCCTGCCTCTGTCAGAGTTTACATTGGCGGGGTTGAGATGGCGGGTAGTCCCTTTGCCTTGACCGCTTCCGGGACCGGGCAGAGTTTGCGCATCAGTTTTGCAGGCATTGATAATGGTCCCGTAAAGATCGTGAGTGATCAGCCGATTGTGGCTGCGGAGCGGGAGATCTATCTCATCGGGGGGGTGCCGGTCAGTTTCACCGAGATGATGGGCTTGCCTAATTCTCTCTTGAATTCTTCCTACTGGTTCCCTTGGTACAACAACCTGTACCTCGATACGCAGCTACGCTTTGGCGCTCCGTAAGAGTAAAATTTTATTCACCGAAACACTGTTGTCTTTTGCACAGCGGTATTTCGGTGAATAACGCAAGATAATAATATCTTTATTACTTGTTAATTCTTGTAAGTATCCCTTCTTGACTCAATCCACGCGTTATGGCAAAATTCAATCGTTGAATTTTAATGAGTCAGATCTAATAACTTCTACAGTTTATTTTTAAATTTAATAAACTGCTTTTCCTTAAAAAATATATTAAATGAATCCTCAAAATAAACCTAATTCTTCACCAATTGCTATGTTCTCAAGCTTTTGGCGGAACCGTCAGTTGATCTGGCAAATGACCCGCCGCGAAATTTCCGGTAGGTATCGTGGGTCTTTACTTGGCTTGGCTTGGTCTTTTTTAAATCCGTTGGTAATGTTAATGGTTTATACGTTCGTTTTTTCGGTTATCTTTCAATCTAGATGGGGAGAAGACCAAATTGCTAATAGGTCAGATTTTGCTATAGTTCTTTTTACAGGTATGATTGTTTATAATTTCTTTGCTGAGATTGTTAATCGGTCACCTAGTTTAATTATTACAAATGTCAATTATGTCAAGAAGGTCGTTTTTCCTCTTGAAATTTTGCCGTGGGTTTCTATTGGATCTGTACTTTTTCATAGTATAGTGAGTTTTGGGGTTCTATTGATATTGCAGTTGGCAGTGGATTTTTCACTACCTGCGACAGCCCTGCTTTTCCCAATAGTTTTTATGCCACTTATTTTTGCCTGTATGGGAATTGCTTGGTTTTTGGCAGCTTTGGGCGTTTTTGTACGAGATATTGGGCAGATTACTTCCGTAGTCACAACTATCATGATGTTCCTTTCTGCCGTATTTTATCCATTGAGCGCATTACCGCAGCAATATCAGTCTTTGTTACGTTTAAATCCACTGATATTAATTATTACAGAATGCCGGAATGTTTTAATTTTTGATAATCCACCAGATTGGACAGCACTCGGGTTTTCATGGCTTGTTGGGCTTTGCATGGCGTCGGGAGGTTTCTGGTGGTTTCAAAAAATGCGTAAAGGATTTGCGGATGTCATCTGATCAATATTCCATCAAGGTTGAGAATCTAAGTAAGTGCTACCATGTCTATAATCAGCCCCAGGATCGGCTTAAACAATCTGTGATTCCCCGCTTGCAAAGGCTAATAGGGAGAACTCCCGATTTTTATTATCACGATTTTTGGGCATTACGTGATATTACCTTCGACGTTAAAAAAGGCGAGACAGTAGGTATTATCGGTCGGAATGGTTCAGGAAAATCGACACTTCTTCAACTTATTTGTGGGACACTTACTCCAACAAGTGGTATGGTTATGACCCAGGGACGTATTGCCGCATTGCTCGAACTTGGCTCCGGGTTTAACTTGGAATTTAGCGGTCGGGAAAATGTATATATAAATGGCGCCATTTTAGGACTTACGAAGGAAGAGGTTGATTCTCGTTTTGATGATATTGCTGCTTTTGCTGATATTGGCGAATTTATTGAGCAGCCTGTGAAAACATATTCTAGCGGAATGGTTGTGCGCCTTGCTTTTGCTGTGCAAGCCATGGTGGACCCTGATATCCTTATTGTGGATGAGGCACTGGCGGTGGGTGATGAGAAATTCCAGCGTAAATGCTTTGCGCGGCTTGAAGAACTTAAACGCCAAGGGACATCAATTTTGTTTGTTTCTCACTCTGGTCCTCAAATCATTGAAATATGTGACCGGGCGATGTTTCTTGAAGGTGGCACTCGTTTAATGTTATCAAAACCATTGCCAACGGTGCGAGCATATCATAAGCTAATTTATGCTCCGGCTAGTGACTACGAAAAACTGGTGAGTGAATATAAACAGATTGATCAATCTTCTAACTTTCAGTTAATACAAGCTTCTACTGAAACTGTTCCTATATTCTCACGTGAAGATGAACAAGAAAATGATTATTTTGATGGAGGATTAATTCCAGAAACGACCTCCGAACATCCTATATTAGGCGCAAGGATTACTTCAATTAAGATACTGAATGAAAAAGAGCAGCAAGTAAATGTTCTTTATTCAAAAGGCATCTATTGTATTGAAATGTCTGGGGAATTTACTTCTGAAAGCAGTGATATTTATTACGCCATACATATTCGCTCAGTTTCAGGAAATGTAATATCTGGGCAACATTTTCCTAGTGAAGGTAATAGTATAGAGAGTGTTGAAGCTGGGAAAAAATTTAGAGTAAAATTCAATTTTAATATGGCTTTATTACCTGGGATATATTTTGTTGGTGGGGGAGTTTGGTCGTACAATGATCCTAACTGCCTTCATCGAATATTAGATGCAATTATGTTTAGAGTGCAGGATACTGAAAAGCGTTATTCATTTGGAATGTGCGATTTAATGTCAGAGCCGGGTAGAATGGAATTATATTAGTATGCCTCGCTTGATTGCATTGGGAGATTCCCATCTAGAGGCATTAAAGCATGCTGCAGCTTTAAACCTTCTATTATCTGAAGAAAATGAATTTTGTATCGTTCCAGGCGCTACTGCTGTCGGATTGCGAAATCCAAACTCTGCTACTCAAGCACTTGAGATTTTTAAAAAGGTACTTGAAAAAGGTAATCGTGCTTCACATGTTATCTTGCATATTGGAGAAGTAGATTGTGGCTTTGTGATTTGGTGGCGGGCACAGAAATATGGTGAGCCTATTACAGTACAATTTAATGATTCGTTGATTTCTTATAAAAGGTTTATTGATGATGTACTCTTAATGGGGTATAGAAAGATTTGTATAACTGGAGCTTCTTTGCCAACTATTCGTGATGGTGTTGACTTTGGAGATGTTGCAAACAAACGATCAGAAGTTCAGGTTTCGCTTTACGAGCGTACTCAATTAACCTTAAAGTATAACCAAGTATTAAGGGAGTTTTCGGTACAACGTTCATTGGATTATTTTGATCTTTCCGATGCCTTTTTGGATAAAAAAGAGAAAATATTAAATGATTTGTTTCGCAACCCGATTTCGACAGATCATCATTTGGATGTTCAAAAAACCTGTGGTGTCTGGGCATATGTGTGCAATCGTTTTCTAGCCTCATAATTTTTAGAGTAAGCACTCACTACCTACCAATAGAGAAATTTAGTTGGTAGGTAGTGAGTTGTAATAAAAAAATCAATCATTCTTAACTTACTTTACTATAAGGTGAAAATGCCAACAACAGCTTCATTAAGAGACAGCTTTCGTCTTTTCCTATTTTGGTTATACATACAATTTCATCGTTATCTACATCGAATTAAAGTTCTTCCCTATAGCCGCCACTTTGGTGCAGAGCGAGGTTCTCCTGTTGGACGATATTATGTTGAGAAATTCTTAAGAGCTCATGCGGACAATATCATGGGGCGCTGCTTAGAATTTGGTCAAGACCGTTATCGTACATATTTTCCAAAGGCTATTGAATATGATGTTACCGATGTGGTTGAGCGCCCTGGTGTCAGATATGTTTGTGATATTCATGACCCAGTTGGAATGCCCAAAGATCATTTTGACGCAATTATTTGTACTCAGGTATTTGAACATCTAGCAAGCCCTGAAAAAGCTGCCCATGCTCTCTATAAGTTAATGGCGCCGGGAGGAGTTCTGTTACTGACTGCCCCATTTATCAATCAAGTCCATTATGACCCAACAGATTTTCGGCGCTTTACACCTGACGGTCTTGAAATGATAATAAAAGAGGCTGGATTCGATATTGAAATTGTTACTTTTGGAGGAAATTCTCTTGTTGGAACTGGATCACTACTAGGCATGGTTCAAGAGGATTTTTCAACTCATGAACTTGAGATAATGGATCCTGTTTATCCGTATAACATTCTGGTTAAAGCGAAAAAACCTTTACTCAATGGATAATACTTTAAAAATTGGATTTGATATAATTTCTATAAAGTCTATATAAATGATAAAAAGATATTTGCCTTTCGGAAACATTGCCACATGGAAATACCTTCGTGGTAATTCTTATCTTTCAAAGAAAAAGCGGCTGCTTTACATTGCCACACCAAAGGTAGCTTGTACCTCATTGAAGTGGTGGTTTGCAGACCTAGAAGGACATGCACATCTCTTAACAAAAGAGGTCGATAGCGAAGAATCAGATCCGGATCTTGTTATTCATGACTTTTACCCAAAAGTCGCACCACATGTTACCGGTCTCTCACCGGAGCAATTAACAGAGCCCTTGGTATCCGAGGAATATTTCCGCTTTGCTGTCGTTCGTAATCCTTTCAAGCGGATTTTTTCGGCTTGGCAATCCAAGATATTGCTTCAGGAGCCAATTCAATCAAAACTCTATAGCGAAAAAGCTTTTTTTTCGATGCAGATTAAGAGCATGTTTGATATTAAGTTGGCATTTGAGTCATTTCTTGAGTACTTGATGGAACAGGAAGCACCAAGTTATCTAGATTATCACTGGACTCCACAGTTTGACTTACTGCGGCCGGACTTAATATCTTATTCTAACCTTTCTAAAATAGAAAACACAAAACAATTGGAAGATAGTTTAATCATGCATCTTGGATTAGAAATTCAGAATCCTTTTAACTATCGGAGAGCAAATGAAAGTTTGATATCTTACTCATCTGAAGTATTTACCCAGAGGGCATCTGAATTAATTCTAAAGCTTTATAAAAAAGATTTTGAATATTTTGATTATCCCACTGAGATTCCAATAGTTATTAAGAATACTTCTGAATCGGAATTGAAAACTGCAATACAAGCAATTGAAATGATACGTGGACGACACACTAGATTAAATAGTGTACTTAATCAAAAAGTTGATTTTAATAAAAAAATAATAATGATGCCTGAATTGAAATTAGAACTGGATACTACAAAAAAACAGGTTGCCAATTTGAAATTAGATTTGGAGGCTGTTTATGCTAGCTCGGCTTGGAAAATCGGTTCTTTTATAGCTAATTTTCTTAAGTTTTTTCCTAAACTTTTGAAGATTGAAAAATATTTTCGATATAAAGAGGATATTAAATTAATAAGACAATCTGCTTTATTTGATGAAGATTGGTATATAAATAAATATGCTAAACTTTTAGGGAAGATGGAACCTGCTGCACATTATTTGTTGAAAGGCGGTTTTGAAGGACAAGATCCTGGACCAAATTTCTCCAGCTCAAATTACCTTAAAGAAAATGATGATATTCGCATAACAGGTATAAACCCTTTATTACACTATTTGAGATATGGAAAGGAAGAAGGGCGTCAAATCCTAGAGACTTCCACTATTATTAAATACAATAAGATTGAAGAGAATGAAATTCCATCTAGTATCAATGTAATATTGGAAACAGATCCACATGCTTTCAGAAAACTAAAAATTGTATTGGTTGTTCATCAATATTTCCCAACATATTCTTCTGGCACAGAAGTGTTGACCTACGAAACAGCCAATGCTCTTCGAAACATGGGACATGATGTTATTGTATTTACTGGAGAACCTGTCCTAACTGCAATAAAAGATAATAAACGCTTTGATCGTTATTATCATGATGGTATTCGTGTTGAGCGGTTCTATCATGGGTTTGTCCCAATGGGCGGGCAAACTAATGTATTAGAACTTGAATATAAAAACAACCTAGTTCACTCCTATTTTAGAGAATTCTTGTTAGCTGAACGACCTGATGTTGTTCATTTTTTTCATTTGTCACGTTTATCTGCTTTGCCAGTTGATGCCTGTTATGAGTTGGGCGTTCCTACAGTATTAACCCCTACAGATTTTTGGTTCATTTGCCCAACTTCTCACTTAAAGTTGCCTGATAATAGCGTTTGTCAAGGACCTGATAAAAATGGCGTGAATTGTATTCGGCATATGGTTTTTCTACATCAATTTAAGAAAATTGATTGGCTTTTCAAAAGAATGCCAGATTGGTTGATAGCCTATATCGTGTCTTACATTAGAAAAGGTATCAATTTTGATAGAAGATATTCTCCTATTGTACGGGCATTGGTTGAACGAACAGACTTTTTACAAGAACGGCTAAACTTGATTGATAGAGTAGTTGTTCCTACAAAAGTCATGATGTCAAGCCTTGTATCAAATGGGCTCAATACACAAAAGGCTTTGTTCTATCCTTATGGATTGAACTTAAAACATCTTGAAACTGTAAAAAAGACGGAAAGCAAAGATCGATTGAGGATTGGTTATATTGGTACTCTATATGAACACAAAGGCGTGCATATTTTAGTAGAGGCAGTCAAGAAACTAAAAGGGCAACCCCTGGAAGCCTCTATATATGGCAACATGGGCGATTTTCCGAATTACGTGGCTAAACTCCAAGATATTGCCGCTGATGATACTAGGATTAAGTTTTGTGGAACGTTTCCCAATCGTGAGATTGGAGATGTATTCTCAAACTTGGATGTTCTTGTTGTGCCTTCTCTTTGGCATGAGAATGCGCCTTTGGTAATTTACTCTGCTCAAGCGGCTAAATGCCCTGTGATAGCATCCAATATGGCTGGAATGTCTGAAGTCATTGAACATGGTAAAAATGGTTTACTATTTCCTGTAGGCGACGTTGATGCATTAGCTTCAACAATTGAAGAGCTAATTGTAGATTCACAAATCTTAATAAGGCTGTCCGAAAATGCAAGAAAACCAAACTCAATTGAAATGTATTCTGAAAAATTATTAAGTATCTATCATCAATTGATAGATGAGGATGACATAAAATGAAATGTGTGGTCTTTGGTGGTGGTGGTTTCATAGGTTCTGCCATTGTGGATAAATTGCTTGTAGGTGGTCATTCTGTTCGAGTTTTTGAGAGACCACGAGTTACACCATATCGTTTGTTTTCTGAAACAGAAAAAGTAGAATGGATGACTGGGGATTTTTTAAGTATTCACGATATTAGTTCTGCCCTTGAAGGTATGGATACCGTTATCCATTTGGTGTCTTTTACCCTGCCCAAAACCTCTAATGATGACTTAATATATGATGTTCAAACTAATTTAATTGCAACCATTCAGCTTTTAAATTCTATGCTTGCTATGAAAATCAATAAGATTGTATTTATATCGTCAGGTGGAACAGTCTATGGTGTTCCGCGATACATACCTATTGACGAGGATCATCCAACGGATCCGGTAGTTTCTTATGGGATAACTAAATTAGCAATTGAAAAATACCTTTTAATGTTTAGGGTACTTCACAGAATGAAGGTTTTGATTCTAAGGGTTGCTAATCCATACGGACCCCGGCAGCGAGTTGAAACTGCGCAGGGAGCTGTTGCTGCATTTTTTCATCGTTCTCTACATAATCAGAAAATTGAGATTTGGGGGGATGGTAGTATTACACGTGATTATATATACATTGATGATGTTGCAGAAGCTTTTCTTCGCGCAGTTGACTATTCAGGCGACTTGTCAGTTTTTAATATTAGTTCTGGAATAGGAACTAGTTTGAATGAATTGGCGGAACTGATCGGTAAATCTATTGGTAGACAGTTAGATTGCACTTATCTTGAAAAACGGCCCTTTGACGTTCCTACTAGTATCTTAAATAACAATCTTGCTGCCACCCACCTTGGGTGGGTTCCAAAGACTGTTTTGCAATATGGCTTGGCGAAGACAGCTGAATGGCTGAGAAATAACTCAAACTAGTTGGATTTTGGGCGAAAAATAGAAAATTTCCCCTAAACAATATTACAGGAAAAGTGTATATGCAAAAAGAACAGCTAAAAACATTAGAATCTCTTCGCTTTATTGCATTCTGTATGATCTTCTTTCACCATTTGCTATATACTACAATCAAATTAGGAACTTCTGCAGTAACTTTTTTCTTTGTGTTATCTGGTTTTGTTTTTGCTTTTGCTTATCGAGATTATTTCTCTCAATTATCAATTAACAAACTTAAGAAGTTTTATATTGCTAGGCTTAGTCGTGTATATCCTCTACACTTACTAATGTTTGTAATTTCGTTACCAATGATTAGATTTATGCCCTGGGAAGTCAACCTAAATTATGCCTTCTTTCATGTTTTACTGTTACATAGTTATTTCCCTATGGCAGAACAAGTACTATCATTTAATGGTGTGTCCTGGTTCTTGTCAACGCTCTTTTTTATATATTTACTGATTCCCTTTGTATTATTTGCTCTCCAAAAGATGAAAATCCCCCAAAACATTTGGAGCATGATTTTTCTTGCGGTAGCTTGTTTCTTTATTGTTATTCTGGTTGGCTATTTGTTGCGTCACGATTTGGAGAACCTGTCAGCGGGCTGGTGGTTTATTTATATATCTCCATATATGCGTTTTTTTGATTTTATGATCGGTTTGTTAACAGGTCTGATAACTTTGCGGTTTCGCGAGTTGAATTTGCTTTCAAAGATAGGATCAAATCTTTTTACATTTGCCGAATTATTGGTGCTGTTTTCATTCGGATACATGGTTTATTACACACAGTTTCTTTCTGCAAAATACACCTTCCTGTTTTATAGTTCATTCTTTCTTCCCTTCTCTGTATTGCTTGTATTTGTTTTTTCGTTTCAGAAAGGTCATGTTTCCACTGTTCTTTCTAATAAATTGTTAGTGTACTTAGGCAGCTTAAGCTTTACAATGTTTATGATCCATTCCTTATTCATTAGCGGAATGGTTGCTTATTTCCGAACGACAGTTATGTTAAACATAGATACGTATCTCGATGGACATCGTATGACTTCGCAACTTTTACTTCTATTTGTTATTATCTGCGTTTCTGATGTGGTTGTAAGGTATTATGAAGCACCTCTTCGTCAGAAGATAATGAGTTTTTTTATCCTATAAACAATAACTGAGTGATGGGTTTTTATCAATTAAAGAGATTCAATGCCGGCTGTTTCGATAATTATCATTACATGGAATAGTAAAAAATTTCTTTCTGATTGCATTGATAAGTTGAATGTGCAATCTTTTCGTGATTTTGAGGTAATCCTTATTGATAATGGCTCAGTATTTGATATGAAGCCTTCTATCCATGAGTTTTCATCGTTTATTCAAATAAATGCTCACTTTCTAGAAAACAATCTCGGCTTCGCCGTAGCCAACAACATCGGCGCACAACTTGCCAATGGCGAATGGATTATTCTGCTCAATGCCGATGCCTACCCGGAACCAGATTGGCTCGAAAATCTTCTCAAGGCAGCAGAACAGAACCCACAATACAACTTCTTTTCGTCCAGACAGATCCAATATAACGACCCGCATCTCTTGGATGGGGCAGGGGATGAATACCATGTCAGCGGACTGGCGTGGAGGCGTTTTTACAATCATGTCGAAAAAGAATATGGCTTGGAACCAGAGGAGGTCTTTGGTGCCTGTGCCGCAGCTGCCATGTATCGTCGATCAGACTTTCTGAAAGTTGGTGGTTTTGACGAAGACTATTTTTCTTACTTTGAAGATGTCGACCTGAGTTTTCGACTTCGTCTAGCAGGTGGACGCTGCCTTTATGTGCCAAACGCTGTGGTTCACCATGTGGGCTCTGCTAGCACGGGAAAGCTAAGCGATTTTGTCGTATATTACGGACATCGCAACCTAGTCTGGACTTTTTTTAAGGATATGCCTGGCATTTTGTTTTGGGTTTACCTGCCCGTACATTTATTGATGAATCTTTTTTTCTTTTTCTCTTTCGTATTCAAAGGCAAAGGCTCCGCTATCCTACGATCAAAATGGGATGCTTTCCGAATGCTCCCACGTATCCTGAAAAAAAGAAAACAGATACAAAGCTCCCGAAGAATATCTTATAAAGGTATTCTTGCATTTATGTGCAAAAGAACTTTAGACCCTTACTGGGCATCGAGGCAGCGTAAGCTAGCGAGCAATCGTTAAAGTATGACCTCCTCTCTCATCACCCTCTCCATCGTCAGTCATGGCGATTCACAGAAGATTTCGAATGTACTCGCCAGCCTGCTAAACCACGAGCAGAATACTGCCTCGCGCTTTCAATTGATCCTCACAGACAATCTGAAGGATAACCTACCCGATACAAACCCCGCTCCCTGGAAGTCTTTGCATATGTTGCGAAATGACCAACCTTTGGGGTTTGCCGAAAATCATAACCGCGCTTTCAAACTGGCGCGCGGTACCTACTTTGCCATCCTCAACCCCGACCTGATTTTTGAACAACCAGTTTTTGCTTCGCTACTCACCAGCCTTCAAACTCATAATGCAGACCTGATTGCCCCAACAATTGTGGATGAGACCGGCACACTCCAGGATTCCTTTCGTTCGCTTCCCACTCCCATTGAGCTGATTCAGCGCCGCATGCCAGGTTATACATTCCAGCCTCCTCTGCCAGACGCAGACGGCATGATCCGTCCTGATTGGATTGCAGGCATGTTCTGGTTGCTACGTGCTGATACCTATCGTCAATTAGGGGGCATGGATAAAGGCTATCGCCTCTATTTTGAAGATGTGGATTTTTGCACCCGTGCCAGACTTCAAGGCATGAATCTACTCGTAGATTCAAATGTAAAGGTTCGGCATGATGCCCGTCGCTCAAGCCGCGTGAAACTATACTACTTGGCATTACACACTCGCAGTGCCTTTCGCTTTTTCACTTCTCCTGTATATCGCAAGATTCGCAAAATCCGCTAAATTCTTTTTCCTGTGCCAATGGGGTATCACGGGCTTTTTTCAATTTCTGATAAACTACTGGGTGCATCTTACATTCTTGGAAGACACCCTACATGAGTGACCCACTCTTTTTTGGCATAACCAGTTTAATAATGAGCCTTGCTCTCGGAATTCCGGCTGCAATTTTGGCGCAGCGCTTCGACCTTATAGATGTGCCCGGCTCTGCACCACATAAGCAACATGTTCGCCCAACCCCCCTAGCGGGCGGGCTTTTGATACTACTTGTTCTTTGTCTAACTTTTCTACTTAAACCTTCTTATAACCGTGAAATCATTATCATCTTGCTCGGAGGATTGGTCATTTTTTTCTTCGGGCTTTTGGATGATCTAAAAGGGCTAACAGCATATCCGAAATTGATCGGACAGTTGCTCGCCTCGCTCCTACTGATTAGTGCAGGTGTTCAGGTGCGCTTCATCACCATTTTGTTTAGTGAATTGAATTTATCTCTTGAACTTGCCCAGGGATTGAATATCTTCATCACCTTGTTCTGGCTTGTCGGCATTACTAATGCCTTCAACATGATCGACAGCATGGATGGTATTGTCGCAGGCATTGGTGTGATTGCTTCAATGTTCTTTTTGGGCGCTGCTGTTCTTTCGAGCCAGTTAACGCTTGCTTTGTGGTCAGCCATCTTACTTGGACTTAGCATCGGCTTATATTTCTGGAACGGCTGGGCGTCACGTTTTTTTCTTGGAGACTCTGGCGCTCAAGTAATCGGATTCCTGCTCGCCTCCTTTGGTATTTTGTACAATCCTTTGAACCGTGCACCTGAGTCTTCATGGATCGTGCCGATCATGCTGTTAAGTGCGCCGATTTTTGATACATCTCTTGTAGTGTTATCGCGGCTTCGCCGTGGTCAACGTATTGGTAGTGGACGCCGTGATCATACATATCATCGTCTGATCGTAATGGGGTTACGCCCAAAAATCGCCGTGTTCGCTGTTCATTTAGCAACCTTTATAATCGGTTTGCTTGGATTTATCACTTTATATCTGCCTTCCTGGTTTGCCTTGACCGTTTTTTTCTCTGCGATTATGGTTGGTATGGTCGTTCTCTTTTGGCTCGAACAACAAACAACCCTAGATGAAACTTATGCCTCCAATTCCTGATATCTCACGCCGCCTTCCTGCTTTCACAAGCTTCCTTGCTTTCGGAACGATGGTGGTTCTATTCTTAAACCTAACTTCACCATCAGACCCTGAAAATTCGATCTTGTTTGGATTCTCCTTCGAGCGGATATTTCTTAGCGGTGGGTTATTGGTATTAACCCTCATGTTTCTTTTCTTAACCTGGAAACTGGTACGCATACCTAAAACCTCTGCTCAGCTGTGGGTGAGTTTTACACAACATGGATGGGTAGGTGATTTAACGTTCATGCTTGCTATTTTTATTTTTAGTATGGCTGTCATTACACTTGTTATGCCACCCTACCGCCTTGGCGTACTGGCAGCATACAGTGATAGGTTATCTTCTCTTCTTGTATGGCTTGCAATTGTTGGCGCGGTTGGATGCTCGATCATTTTCCTTGAACGGCGCACTTCTTTGAATCCATCCATACGATTAAGCCAAAGGACTTTAGTCTTAAGTGCTTCAGTATTGGGTGGCTTCCTTATTTTTGGCTTAATCGTACATGCCACGGGCATTGGATATCAATATCCGGGGGAGTATTGGTATGGTGCGGGCGTACCCATGACGGGATTGCAGATCTTGTTTGCTTGTGGGATTGGCACATTTTTTCTTTTGTATGAACACAAAATAGTGGAAAAAGCTTGGCTGGACGTTTTTGTTTTTATCGCACTTTGGTTTGTTGCTGGTTGGTTGTGGATGAATACGCCAGCTAGTCCAAATTATTTTTTACCAGACACAGCCAATAATGTTCTTTATCCATATTCTGATGGCGCGACCTTTGATATAGGTGGACAATTTGCATTGATCGGACAAGGATTCTTCAATGGCATCTTTTTTGACCGTATGCTTTATAGTTCCTTTTTAGCATATTTACATTTATTCTTCGGACAAGATTACTTAGTTCTACTCACTGCTCAAGCGGCAGTGTATGCGGTTTTTCCAGCAGTGGTGTATTTGTTAGGGAAGGAATTACATAGTCGGGCGTTGGGTATTACGGCAGGAATATTGATTGCCTTACGCGGGTTGACTGCTATTGTTGCCTCAAAGTGGATTGATGTTGCCAGCCCGAAAATGATGTTGACCGATTTCCCGACTGCTATCGGAATTTCTGTATTTCTTTTCGTTGTTATGAAGTGGTGGCAACAGCCTACAAAAACAAAACTATTGATCTGGGCAGGTGCTGTCTTTGGTTTGGTTGTCATGATCCGCTCTCACGTTATTACTCTGTTGCCAATTATTCTGTTTTTTGTTTTATTGCGACTGGGATGGAGTTGGCAGAGAGTTGTCTTGGTGGCTTTATTAATCCTAATAGGGTCTTTCAGTATATCTCTGCCTTGGGAAATACGGAATCAATCACATGGTATTCCTATGTTCTATATATATTATTCTCGCATTGAACTGATACTGCGTTATCGTTATGGGATTGGCGCTTATACTTCGCCTACCCATGAATCTGTTGCAGAGGTAGCACCGCGCCAAAGATTTAATCGCGAGAAGGAAAGTGATGAATGTGAAACGGTACCCTGTTCTATAACCAATCACTTTGTTCATAATATTATTACTTCCTTTGTCTCACTACCCGCCTCATTGACCTTTGAAGATACATTCAATATTGTGAAATCGGACTTGCCTTATTGGAACAAAGACTGGCGTGATGGACAGATAGATATTGGCGGATGGGTGGCGATTATTTTCTCATTGGCACTGATTTCACTAGGCATTGCTTCTATTTGGAAACGGAGTAGGGTTGGGACTCTAATACCAGCTTTTTTCTTTTTCACTTATCTATTAACAAATTCCATTGGACTTACCTCAGGTGGACGTTATATCACGCCAGTGGACTGGATTTTATACTTTTACTTTGCTGCTGGTTGTGTGCAATTGCTTTACTGGTTTTTGACAATGACTGGATACATTGTGGATCCAGAACCTACTCATGTATTGCATGATGTTATTCCGATTGACCTTGATATTAACGTTCGTGCTTTTGTTCCGGTCATTGTGGCGATTTTTGGGATTGGTATTTTGGTTCCATTGCCAGAATTTTTGTTTAAACCACTCTATCAGGTCCGAACTCCTGCTGAGACTTTTTCTGCCTTGAATGAAATGGGACTTATTGAACGGTCTAATTTTTCGCAGGATGAGTTAGCTGCCTTTCTTGATGAGCCAGGTGCTGTGATCGTGACTGGACGGGCTTTATATCCGCGTTACTATCCGGCGGGTGAAGGCGAATCAGATTTAAATACGCACTACAAGAAATTTCATTTTCAAAGATTAGTCTTTACTGTAATCGGACCAGACTCTCCGAGTGCGATTGGGGTAGTAATTCCTGGTGACCCGCTCCCGAATGGACTTTCGTTACAAGCCGCAGATGTGGTGGTTCTTGGATGCTGGACACCGGATCAATATTCCCCGCTCATCAATGCAGTTGTGGTTTTTGTAACCTCTGGTGATGGATACGTGTACAACCGTTCGCCAGAGTCTCCATTGCACTGCCCATTAAAAATACCTTGATAAAAACAGGTCACGTTCTACAACGTGACCTGTTTTATTTTATTCGATCCGACTGGGAATACTTCCAGCTTTGACCCAAGTTTGAGCTGTCTCTTCAATATTTGCCCAATGAACAAATAAATACTGATTCATCTCGTTTACAAATGCTGTGATTTGTTCCATTCCATCATTGCTGTTGACTATGGTTAGAGAGGTGGGGGAGACCATTAAGGTGAAACTTATTATTGGATATTGATAATGCCCATTTGCGATAGATTGCGCTAGAGCTAAACCATCGGCTAATTGATGAGAGCCACCGCCAACGCGGATGAATGTGCCATTGGGATCGTGAGTCGTATATTGCTCGGCACTAAGTGGAATCCAGATGCCTGCTGCGAGGTCGTCACACCCCGGGCGGTGACCGGGACAATTCGTGCCGCCCCATAACACTTGCGGAGTCCATGTAAAACCCTGATAGGTTTGTGGTCCGATATTGTTGAACTCACTGACCAACATGCCCGAAACGACAGAGGTTGGATGCCCGCCCATTTGCGTGATGAGATAAGCGGCTTTCGCCCGGTCTTGTGGACTGTGTGTGTGAACGTCCCATTGCACGCCCAACGCTTCGGAGGCTTGGATCAATTCGGCGGCGCGCGGCTCACCTTCGAGCCAGCCAATATCTGCACCGACAGACCACTTCATGCCGAGGGCGGTCACTTGTTGAAGGAAGGCAAGGAAGGCATCCACATCAGGCCAGACCTGCGGCTTTGATTCAATATGGGTCGTGCCGGAGATGTAAAGCAGAGTGGTATTGGTTTCTGCTGGTTGTGCGGTAGCGGGCAATGCTTCAGCGGGGGCAGAGGTTGAGGAAACTGGAGCAAGTGTCGGGGCGGGTTCTGAGGCGCTGAAATTGCAGGCAAGAGAAGAAATTAATACGATCATCCAAAAGATAGCGATGCGTTTCATTGGTCAAAACATCCTTTCAAAAAATGGATCAATGGTTCGGTCATGACAGTATCGCCTGCCGCGCCGATTTGATTGTTGACTTCTTCGTGTGTCAGCGAGGTTGCATCTACGAGCGTGGCTTCTATTCCTGCTGTTTGCAATGCAGCAATGAATTCAGTTTGGATTTTTTGCCGGCTTTCATCTCCGCGGGTCACTGCCAGCATGGGCGGAATGCCGAGGTTCGGTTGAATGAGCAGCGTTGCAGAGGTTTCAGTGATGTAGTTGGGGTTGTTACCCAGAGCATTCTGCCATTGTTCCTGTTCAGTGTCGCCTGCCTTGGCTTTATCAAACCCAGCCGTATCAAGCGGAGCGGCGCAAGTCAGCGCGGAAAGTTCCAGACCATATTCTTGCAAATAAGTTGGATTGACCGCCACATTTGAGACAATATCTGCACCCGCAGAGTGACCGAGCAAAGCGACTCGGTTCGGGTCTCCGCCGTAGCTTGAGATGTGCTCCCGAACCCAAGCCACCGCCGACGCCACATCCAAAAAGTGATCGGGGAATTGCGCCGCGCCTTTTTCTGGCGTACTCAAGCGATAGTTAACGCTGACCAAGACCCAGCCTTGTCCGTTGAACAATGCAGCTTTATCTGCCATCTGGTTGGCTTTATCGCCAATGGCGTATCCGCCGCCGTGAACCCACATCACCACAGGCGCATTTTGCGCTTCTGCCGGGGCATAGATGTCGAGGCTAAGCAGGTCAGGGTCAACACCTTCAACAGTTTTGTAGACAACTGTGGTCGGTGAATTTTCGAGAGACGCGTTGGACCTAAACCTGCAAGAGGAAATCAAGAAGAGCAATACGAAAGCAAGGGAGAGAAATCGTTTCATAATTTTTATTGGATCATGTCCAAGACCACTGGCAGATTGACGACGCCGATACGATTGTTTTGCGAAGCGACGTATTTCACTATTTGCTCATACATTGCGTGACTTTGTCCGGTTGCATCGCCGTTGGCGGTTTCTGTCATTGTTGTAGAAGTAAAACTACAAGCCAGCGAAAAAAAGAATAGGCAGGATTAGTGTAGCTTTTCTAAACATTTCATCTCCTTGATAAAGCGAATATCTAATCATATAGGTGTGTTGTTTTGCAAATTTAATGGGGATGTAAATTGTTTGTAAAACTTATTCACGGAAGGTAGAATAACCCGTGCGAAAATTCAAGTAAGGAAAAGATCATGAAGTTAAATAAGGATTTTCTTTCCGGCATGCGAGGCTCCCTTCCGATCTTGATCGGAGTGATTCCGTTTGCGATGATTACTGGGGTAGGGGCTGTGAGTGTTGGGCTGTCATTTTGGGAGTCGATGGGAATGTCTATATTTGTATATGCAGGCGCTTCTCAGTTGGTGGTGTTCCAGTTGATGAGTGCCGGCACACCGTGGGTCATTATGGTCTTAACGGCATGGGTGGTGAATGTACGTTTTACCATGTACAGTGCTACATTGGCACCGTATTTACAAAAACTTTCCACAGAGCGCAAAGCATTGTTAGCATATATGCTCTCAGATCAGGCTTTTGGTGTCAGCATGAGCCGCTTTGTTTCCACCGATAAAGAAATGGATCATCGTTGGTATTACTTCGGCGCGGCGTTGATTATTTGGGTGGCGTGGCAGGTTAGCACTGTGATCGGGACATTATTGGGTGCTCTTGTGCCAACCAGCCTCGGCTTTGACTTCGCCTTTCCGCTCAGTTTTATGGCGTTGATGTTTGGCGCACTGAGAGACCGCCCTACAGTAGTGGCAGCATTGACCGGTGGTTTCATTGCCGTGTTAGCGAAAGGATTGCCCTATAACACGGGGCTGGTGTTGGCTACGTTTCTTGGTATTGTTGCTGGCTATTTTGCCGAGAGTTTAAAGCTAAAAGCAGAGGCAGAAGCATGAGCGCATTATCAGTATGGCTTCTTTTTATTGCAATTGGGGCGGGGACATTTACACTTCGGTTTTTATTCATCTATCTTTTTGGGAAGGTTGAAATGCCAAATTGGTTGAGCCGAGCGTTGAGGTTTGTCCCTGCGGCGGCATTGGCGGCTTTGGTCTTCCCGGCGTTGACTCACCCTGCGGGGCACCTTGATATCTCGTTCTCGAATTTCCGCCTCTTGGCAGGGCTTGGTGGGGCATTGGTGGCATGGCGTACACGAAACGTTCTGCTTACGATTTTGGTGGGTATGGTTTTATTGTGGTCTTTTCAAGCAGTGTTTGGATTGTAAAAAAAGCCCCGAGATTTCTCGGGGCTTTTTTTATCTGCAGGAGTATAAAGTCATTGTCTGATTTTGCGGACCTTGCTGTCCTTGAGATAGATCGTTGAAATCATTCACAATTGCACACGAGCTATTTAGCCAACTAGTAATTTCCTGATTGCCTCTGTCACCTCCGTAGAGGATGTAGCGCAAATCTCCATTGGCAACTAATTCTTTCAGATCATCCACAGTTACAACAGCATCACCGCCACTGAAACCACCCATGTATAAGACCGGGCGTCCGGTTTCGATCACATATTGTGAACCCTGTTGTGAGGATGGAACTGCCATAAGATACTTCATGCCAACCGTATTTGCTTCCAAGTATGCCAAAAGTTCTGTATTTACACTGCGATCGTTGCCGCGATTGCCTTGATTTTGTTGTTGCGGGCTGGCAAGGAAGCCGTCTTGTCCGTTGCGGTTTTGACCTTCATAAGCGGTGGGGAGGTTGTTATTCGACCCATTGGTGACGGTCATAACACTCCAATAAGCGGGGATGACCAGAGCCGCACTGAGGATAACGGCATACGCTGCACGCCTCGAAACTGACATGAGCAGGATTCCCAACCCAAGCAGCATACCCGTTCCAAGCATCCACCATGCAAATTCGTTATATTGTGTAGCAGCAAAGATCTGGAAGCCAAGTGTGGCAACAACCGATGCGATCAGACCGACCAAGACCCAATTCGATTGCTTTCCCCATTGATAAAGTTGGGCAAAGCCGATGCCAACCATGGCGCCTAATGCTGGTGCAAGCATGATGGCATAGTAAGCGTGGAAGATGCCAGAAACCATGCTGAAAAATACTACACAGGTGAGCAACCATCCGCCCCAGAGAAGCAGGGCTTTATGTACCCCAGACACGATGGGGAGTTGAATGCGTGAGCTGAATAAGGCAATTAGAACGCTGATCAATGCGAATGGGAGTAACCACGACATCTGCTTGGAGAGAGGTGAGGTGAAGAAGCGCAAGACACTTGGCGAGCCGGTTTCATTCCCAAACGGAGTGTTGCCGTTCTGTCCATTTGGACCGCCATTTGGCACCCCAGTGGGTCCACCAGCAGGAGCTTGCCCGTTTTGAGGGATCATTCCTTGAGGAGCACAGGCTAACTCTGAAACATTGGGAGGCGTAATACAAGAGCCATTGATGGTATTTCCATTTTGGGTGGTAAATGAACACGCAGACCCTTGGGTTTGCCCGGAACAAGCTTCCAGTGCAGCAGGAGGCGGACCTTGGAACTGTCCTTGACCGGGATTCCCTTGCGGCTGAGTCTGTTGATTGGTGGGCTGATCAGGCTGAGTGCCCGTCTGAGGCGCATTTCCGCCTCCACGGTTGTTTTCAAGGCGAGAGATACCGTTGTGCCCGAAAATCAACCCCATAACCGTGTTATTCTCGCTGGAGCCGATGTAGGGGCGATTTTCAGCCGGGGTGAGGTCGACTGCGATTGCCCACGAAAGCGAGACCACGAGTAATAGAACAGTAGCGATGCCGAGGTTGATGATTTTCTTGAGCCAACCTTCTTTTGACCCGAAGAAGTACAAGGCATAGAAAGCGGGCAAGGGTAAAAAGGCTTGTAGCATTTTGATGTTGAAGCCCAAGCCGACGATGAATGCACCAACCATGAGCCAGCGTGCTTTACCGCTTTCAGTGGCGCGAATAAACGCCCAGGCAGCCAGCAAGAGCGTGAAGACTAACATACCATCCATGGTGTTGTTGCGATTGGTGGCAACAAAGACCGGGGTGATCGCCATCACGAGTGCCGCAACAATACCTGCTAACTCGCCCATGTATTTCTTGACCATGCTGTAGAGCAAACCGATACCGAATACACCCGCAAGGATGTTGGGCAATGAAACACTAAACCCGCTGACGCCCAGGAAGTAGGCGAAGATGGCTTCGATCCATAATCCTAGCGGAGGTTTATCGACCGTCACCGAACCACCCGGCTCGGCAGCGACGAAGAAGAAATTGCTCCACGATTGCAGCATGGATTTGACGGCGGCAGTGTAGTATTCATTGGCATTGCCGATGGCGTCAATATTGAGCATATGCAACCCAAACGATGCGACCATAATGGCAATCACGATCAATGTGCCAATGGTCACGCCGGGCAGAATCTTTTTGCTCAAAGTTGATGGTTGAGGTTGAACAGGTAAAGTTGCTGTAGTCATTTAGTACTCCTTGTGAAGCGCTGCATTATTTATGAGTTTAGCGGTTAATGGTTCTTGAACGTCCATGTACGGTTTGCAAAATAATTCCAAAAGACAATCACGCCTGTTGCGATAATTTTGGCAGGGATGTAGCCCCACTCTGGTTGACCTAGAAGACTCCCTAAAACACCTTCTAGAGAAAGCACAATCAAATTATTCAAAGCCAATCCTGCCAAACTGACCAAGGTAAACTGTGCCAGTTGTTTGCGCCAATCGGCTTTGGCTGTGTCACTGAAGGTCCAGAGGCGATTCCAAGTAAAGTTGTTGAGCAGACCCGCCGTGAATGAGAGGGAGTTCGCAAACAAGGTGGGCATTCCTGCCAATTTGAGCAAAGTCAGAATGCTGAAATCTAACAAGGTGCCAACCGCGCCGACGGTTAAGAAGCGTGCGAAGCGGGTTACTTCTTGTTTTGGGAGGGGTGTAGGAACGGTTGCCATAGTTTTCATGTTGAATATTTTATTTTCCACCCGAGAAAGCGCAGAGTGCCCCAAATCATGATTCCTAAGGATCACCCATGACACCTGTCATGGGTGGATTTACAAGGTCATTACATGGGTCATGCCCATGAAAAATCCCTTCATGATAAGATGCAGATATGCATTCCACGGATGACTCCACTCGCATTCTTCGCACTGCCGCCTGGATCTGGCTTGGTTTTCTATTTGCCATGGCGCTGATGGATATTGCGCTGTATATGCCTCAGGTGCAAAATCTATTGGGAGATTCAACTCGCTTACAGCCTGTTCTTCCAAACCAGCCTTTGCCTCCTAACCCCGTAGGAAATTTGCAAAATTCCCCTTTGCGCGGACCACATTACCCCGTTTTTCTTTTTTACACAGCCAATGGATTAACCGCCTTATTCTTCCTCGCTCTTACACATTGGAGTGATATTCAATCTAAATTGGAAGATATCTATTATCCGTTCTTATTGTCGGTGATATCGGTGGCGCCGATTGTGATCAACGCCTTTATCATTCCGCGCTTTCCGCAGGGTCCGCTTTCCAATGCAGAAGGGATGGCATTGCGTCAATTGCCCGTGATGTTCGTTGCGCTGGTGCTTGTTGCATGGAACTATCGCTTTATCCATGTTGTACTTTTTAGTATCGTTACTACTTTTATTGAGCTTGGGCTGGTTGCGATTAACCCATCAGATAATCGCAACATCACCGTGTACATTTTCATCGCCATTATTCGCACCATCAGCTTTGTGGCGGTAGGCTTCTTTATCAGCTTTATTGTGTCACGTTTGCGAAAGCAACGTGAGTCGCTTCGTGAGGCAAATGCCAATCTCACGCACTATGCGTCCACCTTGGAACAACTTACGGTGAGCCGTGAGCGTAACCGCCTTGCTCGTGAATTGCACGACACCCTCGCGCATTCCCTTACTGCCATTTCAGTCTCCCTTGAAACCGCCAAAGCTTATTTTGATATTGACCTGAATCAATCTCGTGAAATGATCGACACATCCCTCGAAGCGACTCGAAAAGGGGTGGATGAAACCCGCCGCGCCTTGAAAGCCTTACGCTCATCAGATTTGGTGGATATGGGTTTGAGACTCGCCGTGAAAAAGGCGGCAGAGTCCGCCGCCTCTCGCTTCTCTCTGGACCTCGAACTGGATTTGCAAGACCCCATGCCTTCTCTCAGCCCAGACGTAGAGCAAACCGTCCTGCGTGTAACACAGGAAGCAATAGAGAATGTTACCAAGCACTCACAGGCAAAAAAATTCAGCGTACGCCTTACGAGTGATGGACGTACGACACTCATTATTCAAGACAATGGCATTGGGTTTGATATGAAACCCAAAGACTCTACAGGTCATTTTGGTTTGGTTGGTATGCGCGAACGTGCTGAGTTGGCGGGCGGTACTCTAAAAATTGAAAGCGGAAAGGGAAAAGGCACCAAAGTGGTGCTGACGATCTAATTATTTTGACGATGCCTATGGTTACTTCCATGGTATATCGTCCATCGTCTACGATTTATTTATGAAAATTTTACTTTGTGATGACCAGGCAGTGATCCGCGATGGATTGGAAATGCTTCTTCAATTGGAGAAAGATTTCCAAGTGATCGGTTCTGCCCAAGACGGATTTGAGGCAGTGGAACTTGCTTCAAAAAAATCTCCAGACCTTGTTCTGATGGACTTGAAGATGCCAGGGATGAACGGTATTGAAGCTACGCGTGAGATTCGTAAGAAACACCCGAACATGAAAATTCTTGTCCTTACCACTTACGATGACGATGAGTGGGTCTTCGATGCCATCCGCGCGGGAGCTTCAGGGTATTTACTCAAAGACACACCGCGCCAAAAGATCATCGAAGCTATTCGCGGCACGATGGATGGAAAATCCTTTGTGGACCCAGCTGTGGCAGGGAAATTGCTCAATCAAGTTGCCAACAATCAGACCCAACCTGCCTCTATTCTGAAAGATAAACTTACCGAACGAGAATTGGATGTGCTCCGCCTGCTCGCCAAAGGCATGCCTAATACCGACATCGCCGGAACCTTGCATCTCTCTGAAGGGACAGTGAGAAACCACATCAGCGCTATTTTGGAAAAATTAGGAGTGTCTGATAGAACGCAAGCGGCGGTTATTGCGATACAACATGGATTATAAAAGAGACGGTCACTTCAACAGTGACCGTCTCTTTGTTTATGGTTTACATTCTTTTTGCAATATCTCTTCTGCTTGAGAAATATCTGTATCGTTTGAAACTCTATTCCACAATGTATTCACAGCTGGACATAACATAGGTTGACCTTTGATCATTCGCTCAGTCAACTTTACAGCGGTATCTATATCGCCGATTCGCGCAAAGGCTTCTATGAAGGGAAGATATTCCACAGGCAGAGCAGGGGATAACTCAGATCCTTGTGCATCTCTATATAGCTTCGCAACTTTTTCCCAATCGCCTGTTTGACGGGCGATCTCTGCTTGGGCATAGGTGTAGCACCAGCCATGTGTGGGTTCAGTGCCGAACAATGTTTTGTCCATTGCTGGAGTTTTGGCGTTTGTTTGGATCAAGGATGGATCTGAGAGCACAATGGCATCTATCAAATAGAAACTCGCACCGGGGACGGTTTCGGCATTGTTGTAAATCGGGTCAAGCACGCGCAGACATCCATTTGCCTCTTTGTAGATGACCACGCTTTGAGAGGTATTTCCGCTGAAGGTGGTGGTGCGATAGGTAATGTTAATCGGATAATCTGCTCGAATTTCAGCTACTTCAAATCTCGTCTTGAGGTATTGCATGGCATATGGCAATTCGTGACCTTCGAGATTCGGCGCATACATCCAATTCAGTGCGGACATTAATTGATAGTCTGAAAGATATTGCAGGGGAAACTCATATGTGAGGACGGTCGTTCCTTCTTTCAAGGCTGGCATACGCCAGGACATCTGCCAGAATAGGTCTTGGGTATTCGCCCAATCTCGCCGGTAGGTGTTTGCCACTGTGAACTGATACGCTGCAGACATGCCAATGACCAAACTCAGAAACACAAGTTTGGTGCGGTTTTCTTTCAAAAGCAAATCTGCCAAGCCGATGATGAAAAGACTTGCTCCCAGCATGATGGAGACGAAGAAACGGTCATAATCAAACTCGATCTTGAGGGGGAGCCCTGCTGCCCAAGAGGGGAGACGTCCGGCAAAGATGGTGACGATACCGATGAGAATGAACCAGTAATGAGCAATAATTGATGAGGAATGAGTGACTTCCGTATCAATTATTGCTTGTCCCTTGTTACTTGTTATTACATATACCACCAAGCCAGCAACCATTAAAATTCCGAAGGCGATTGCTTGTGTTGCTGAACCATCTACAGAAGAAAAGATGGTGAATGTGCCAAGCCAGGAGACAAAACCGGAAAGAGATAAGGTGTTGATGAATTCGTTGACTAATGCCAGAGGAGATAGCAACGATAGAATGCTAATCTGGTAGGAGTTGTAAGCGTCTGAACGGTGGTAGGAATAGGTCCAGGCGGCATTGAGGAGCCACACGATGAGGTAGGGTAGCCAGGTTGTGATGGATTTTTTGAAGAGGTCTTTCTTATCCGCAATGGATTCGGAGAGGATGACTAGGACGAACAAGAAGCGCAGGACTTCCAAGCCGAAGAAGTATTCGGTGGAGAAAAGCCCGAGAATTTGAAAGAGAATAGCAAGAACGGTGAAAGGGAGAGATGGCTTGCCGTTGCGTAGAAGATTTACGGTGATGATGAAAGAAAAAAGAAGAAAGATAAGCGGAATAAGTTCTTGGTTAATGTGGGTGAGGGCGACCCATTGCTGTCCATAAGCAGGATAGAGGGTGAAGAGTAGGACGACACATAGAACCGAACGCTCACGAGTTGGGAAAACTTTCCGAAGCAGCGACCAGACTTGAAGTCCAAGAAAGAAGCGGACGAGCAAGCCAAGTAATTGCCATGTGAGTGGATTTCCGCCAAATAGGACGGTTGTCACGGCAAAGATATATCCTAATAATGGTCGGAATGGGCGGAAGCCTTCGATAAACTCGAGGGGACCAAAAAAGCGCAGGATCCATGCGAAGGGTAGGTCGTCCCAGTAGAATCCCATCCATGGTGTGAGGATGCCATAGGCGAGCAGAATGAGGATGGCAAGCGTAGCGGGAACCACGAACCGTTTTTGAAGAAATTGGTTGAATTTTTCTTTCACACCAAGAATTTTACCATTTGGCATGTGACGGTATAATCCAAACTATGAATCGAAGTAAATCATTAGATATTGCCATTTATATTGGCTTGATCGTTGTCTTTCTTGCACCGCGTTTGCCGGGCATCGGCTCGTTCGTAACGCTTGACGAACCTTCATGGTTGAGTCAGGGTGCTAATTTTTATTATGCCTTGGGGCAACGTGAATTTGAAAATACTGTGTACGAGTATCAACCTGCAGTGACAACGATGGAAATTATTTCACTTGGAATGTTGTTGTATTTTCCGGAGTATCGCGGATATGGTCAGGGGTATCTTGATTATGAAAAGGGGCGGCTCGACCCTTTCATGTATGAGCATGGCAAAGATCCGTTGGTATTGCTTATCTATTCGCGGGTGATTCAAATTTTTGTTTTGTTAATACTGTTTCTTGCCCTTTATTATTTGTTACAAAAACTCTTCCCAAAGCCAGTTGCTATTTTTGCGCTGGTATTTTCCATGTTTGACCCATTCTACTTAAGCCAAGCGAGGCTCATGAATCATGAAGGCATGGTGACCTTGTTTGTAATGGTTTCATTGATCTCGCTTGCCGTATATCTGTTCAAAGAAAATAAGTTCTTCTTTTTAGCTCTGTCTGGTGCTGCAGCTGGGCTTGCACAACTTTCCAAGTCTTCTGCTGTTGCGATGTTGGCGGCTGTCGGTGTTATGTTGTTGTGGAAAATGGTTCAGGACCGCGAGCAGGGATGGGGCAAAAGCTTCTTAAGCGTACTAAAATCTTTCGGTATTTGGTTTGGTGTTTTGGTCGTGACCTATTTTGTTTTTTGGCCAGGCATGTGGGTTGCACCAGGCAAGATGTTGTACGAAGTGTATGGCAATGCTTTCAGTTATGCGTTTCAAGGTGCCCGCCTTAAGATCACACAAGAGTTGGATGTTGCCGAGTTTAGTTTGAACACGCGTGCAGCTGATATTTGGGAAGTGTTCAAGATTCTTCTTTACAGGACGACGCCTTTTACTTGGCTTGGAGTACTGTTAGGATTTGCACTTCCGTTCACACGGGACCCAGAGCAGTCTCCACGAAACCGGCTTTTCTTTACACTGTTACTTATTAATGCTGCGGCATTTGTCCTGTTGTTTGGTATTGCTCAGGGGCGTAATTCTCCGCACTACATTCTTTCAAGTTATTTATCACTTAACCTTTTGGCTGGACTCGGTTGGTTCTACTTTTCACAATGGCTTGCGGAGCGGTTCCCATCGAAGAGGATGATCACTCAATATGTATTGCTGACTGTGGTGATGCTGGCACAGGTCTTGAGTGCGGTGACGAATTATCCATATTACTTTACATATCGTAACCCTATCCTTTCAGCAGCTGGATGGTTCAAAGAATTTCCGCACTTCCCATATTGTGAAGGCTTAGAACTTGCCGCTCATTATCTTGCCAACTTGCCCGATGCTAAAAATGCTACGGTCTTTTCTTATTATGGTCGTGGATGTGTTTCGTATTACTACCCAGGCCCATGGATTAGTTACCGTCCATACTATTCGGACGGAGAACATACTGAAGATTTATTGAATAACTTGCGCGCATCTCAATATCTGATTGTGTATTACGCGAATCAAGGGCAGTTGGCACATCACAAAAAATTTGTGGAGGCTATGTCAAAGGCTAAACCTTTCCATGTTATTTGGTTGAATGGATATGAATATGTCCGCATTTATAAAGTAGATGAACTTGGACCTGAGATATATGATGCTTTATCACATTTAAAATGAATAACTTTCTGAAACTCCATCTTCGCAAAATTCAACTTGCCTTACTTTTATTAGTATTGACCCTTCCTTCGCGCTTTATCGATATTGACCGTGCGGTCAATATCGATGAGCCATGGTGGGTGATTTCTAGTTCTAATTTTTATTATGCAGTCACGCACCGTGATTTCAAAGACACTTACTTTGAGTATCATCCTGGAGTGACGAATATGTGGATTATTTCCACTGCAATGCATATGTACTTCCCTGAATATCGCGGTTATGGGCAAGGGTTTTTTGATCAACGCAAGCCATTCTTTGAAGAATTTTTACGGGAGCATGGCAAAGAAACTTTAGATCTTGTCCGTAATGCTCGTTATATTCAGGCAGTTGTATTGACGCTACTGGCTGTGATAGCATTCTTTTTACTTAGTTTGCTTGTGGGAGAAAATGCAGCTTTTCTTTCGATTGCTTTGGCAGTGATCTCTCCATTTTTTTTAGGACATTCTCATTTGCTAAATATGGAGAGTATGGGGGCGCTGTTTGTATTAGTCTCGCTTTTAGGCATGCATGTATATCTATCTCAGGATAGAAAGTGGTTCTTCCTTGTGCTTTCTGGTGGGGCGTTTGGATTGGCACAATTGAATAAGTCTACTTCGATCGCTTTGTTAGGAGTGATTGGTTTGATGCTTCTGTTCGAATTGCTCAAACGCGATGACAGAACCTTTGGTACAAAGTTCGGTGGAGTAGTTCGTATCTTTATGATTTGGTTTGGCGTAGCAGCCTTGGTATATTTTGTTCTCTGGCCTGGTATGTGGGTGGATCCTGCTCGAATGTTGCGTGAAGTTTACGGTAACGCTTTTAGTTACGCCTTTCAAGGCGCTCGCCTTGAAGTAACCGAGGAACTAAACCCAGCAGAATTTAGCTTGGTAACCCGTGGAGAAGGCGTTTTTATGTATCTCCGCTATTGGGCGTCGGGTACAACCTTTATTACTTGGTTGGGAATGCTATTTGCTGCTTTTTTTCTCTTTTCTAAAGAGAAAAAAAGAATGCCTACCATTGTCAAGTCATTGATTTGGTATTTGGCGTTGTTGGGTATCTTGTTCATTTTGATGTTTGGTATCGCGCAAGGGCGTAATCACGCTCATTACATTATGAACACCTTTGTCGCATTTGATGTCATTGCTGGGATTGGGTGGGGGAGTGCGTTGTTATGGGCGGGCTCACGTTGGCAGGGGCTGGCGAGTACAGCTGTATCTGTTGCGGCATTGGTTGTGATTACGCTCGCACAAATTGGCTTGGGACTGCCATATGCGCCATATTATTTTACATACAAAAATCTATTTGCCAAAGAAGCAGCGACTTATGGTTATGGCGAGGGTCTTTCTGAAGCAGCAGATTATTTGGCGCAAAAGCCGGGAGCAAAAGATCTGACGGCATATGTTTATAACGGTATGGGGACCTTCTCGTATTTCTTCCCGGGGAAAACGATCGTTTTGAAGCGTGCCAATGTTTTATATGGTGACTTTGTGACCATTACAGAAGAGTTGAGAAGCTCTGATTATTTGGTGTTATATCCGATTGTTCGCGAAAAACAGCCGGAGACAGAAAAAATTCTAGGTGAGTTAGAAGGGGTTGTAGAGCCTGAAAAGGTTATCTATATTAACGGGTTGGAGTACATTCAAATCTATAAAGTGAGTGATATTCCCGAAGCGGTATATGAGAAGTTATTGGCAAAAAATGAACCGTAGGACATTAAACGGCGCGCTAAGCGCCGTTTTTCCTTAGGCTACGGGTAGGGAAGTTTTGGAGGGGGAAAACAGGCAAAAGTCCAGAAAGAGGCGGGGTTTTCCTATCCCACCTTACGCCTTTGTCATGAAAGTACCATATGATTTGAGCAGGATTGTGGAGTAAAATTTCAGTCATTAAGCTATGAACTTCAACTCATCCAACGGTCGATTTTCTGAAAAGTCCATAGGGCGCGTCCTGATGGGGATTGTGTTCTTGTATCAGGCGATAGCTGTGGTTGTCGTTGTTTGGGCGCTGGTGGTGGCTGCACAGTGGGTACGTGAGCCTTTCTTGGGTTCTTTCTACGAACATACACTGGTTTTTACAGACCCAGCAGCCGACTCGACCGGGGTTTGGGCATTCAATAAAATTGTAAATAGCGGCGATCAATTGATTGCCATCAATGGGACGGACGTTAAGAACAGCCGTGATGTGCGAGAAGTACTTTCAAGTTTTGTGCCCGGCGAAAATGTAACCGCAACTGTAAAATTTAAGAACGGCGAAACGCGCGACCTGAGTGTGGAATTGCAGCGCTTCCCTGAAGATGCGGTTAGCATTTATCTCATTCTCCCGTCGATTATCAGTTTTGTTTTCCTTGTCCTTAGTATTTGGACTTTTGGTTTACGCCGCAATGAACCTTCTGGGCGAGCATTTGCTTTATTTGCATCTTCCTTTGCAATTGTCACCGGAACGATCTTCAACTTGTGGACCAGCCACGAATTTACGACCATATGGACGGCAGCCGTTGCCATTGCTGGCGGGGCGAATATAGCGCTGGCTTTATCGTTTCCGACTTCCCCCAGGTTTATTATCAACCGCCCATATCTTCGTTGGGTAGGCTTTATTCTTAGTTTCGTTTTGACAGCGATTACGATACCGTATCTTTTTAATTCACAAAACCCAACCGAGTACATTGCAAAGTGGCAAAATCTTTATTACTTTGCTGCTGTTGGCATCTTGTCTTTGCTCGGGTCTAATTTGTACTATTCACTATATTCACAGTCGCCTGTTGTTAAGTTACAGGCACGTACTACATTGATCGGCGCCGTCTTTGCGTTTTTACCATTGACCATTTATTTGGTCTTCGGCAATATTTTCTCCATTAAATTTTCTCCTTGGTTGTTCCTGCCAGTTGTTGTTTTCCCAACAGTCATGGGCTATAACATCATGCGCTTCCGTTTCTTGCGTACCGATGATCTTGCCCGGCGGGGTGTGATGTATGTTTTATTAACGGTAATCGTTACGTTGGGATATGCGTTAGTATCAGCTGGTGCTGCATTCTTGTTTGGGAATTCTTTGCCTCAAAACTATCTAGCTGGCTTTTTTGTTTTGGTGCTGGCAATCGTTTTGGAACCGCTTCGCACCCGCCTCCAAAACCTGACGGATGTGCTATTCTTCCGTGGCTCGCGGGTAGTGGCAGAACAGTTGGAAGACTTCTCTCACAAGCTCACCACCGCTCTGGATTTGAATGCCATCAGTTCCCTTCTGCGGGATCAGATCGCCTCGACCCTCGCCCCAGACCAGATACACATCTTTACCTACGACTCCCTCAATGATTTCTTCGTCGCCTCTCCCGGTGACGGACGCCGCACTACGACCGATATTCGTTTTACATCTGCAAGCCCTTTGGTAAATTACTTCAAGAGCGAACGCTTGCCTCTGTATTTGGACAATGGCACCGATCTGCCCGACGTGCTTAAGCCGGAACAGTCGCGTATTGCGTTATTAGGTGCCCGTTTATTTATTGCATTCCCTGGTAAGGATAAGCCAAATGGTTGGCTGGCTTTGGGTCCACGCCTGACGAATCAGGCATATTCCCCAAGCGATTTGCGCTTTCTTGAAAATATCAGCGACCAGGCATCCGTTGCTATTGAACGCGTGCAGACGGTAGCTCACTTGGAACGTCGAATTCAAGAAATGAATGCGTTGACCCGCGTTTCACAAGGCGTAAACGTCACCTTAACCTTCGATGATGTTTTGGAATTGATCTACGCTCAAACTGCACAAATTGTTCCAACGTCTCACTTCCACATCACGCTATATGATAAAGACAGCGATTATTACTATTATGGTTTCTGTCTTGAAAATAATGAGCGTATGCACGAACGCGAAAACCAACCCTTCTCGTCCAATGTTGGGCTTTCTCCAGATGTGATCCGCAAGAGTCGCCCAATCATTACTCAAGATTACATTCGTGAATGTCAGGCCCGGAATCATACCCCTACTATCGAAAACATCTTTGCGTGGATCGGTGTGCCGCTTAACGCCGGTGCTGAATCAATTGGCGCTCTTAGCGTCGGTAGCCGTGATGCCTCCACAATCTATACTCGTGCTCAAGTAGACCTGTTACAGGCGATTGCAGACCAAACCGCGGGTGCCATCGTCAAAGCGCGTTTGCTGAAAGAGACTCAGGAACGTGCGCATCAGCTTACAACTTTGAATGAGATCACGCGTCAGCTCACTTCGACACTTGAGCTGAATCCGCTTTTGCAGAATATCTTGGAAAACGCTGTAGGCATTTTGAACTGCGAAGCAGGAAGCTTGTTGCTGGTCGATGATCAAACCGACGAACTGGTTTTCCGCGTAACGGTAGGACCTGTAGCAGGCAACCTTATCGGTAAGCGCCTCGCTCGTGGAACGGGCATTGTGGGGCGGGCAGTTGAAACGCGCAAACCAATCATTGAAAATGAAGAACAAACGTCGAATCGCTTCAATGGAGTGGATCAACAAACGGGGTTTGTGAGCCGCTCACTACTCGCCGTTCCACTTCAAGCGAAAGACCGCGTGATCGGCGTGGTGGAAGTCATCAATCGCCGCGATGGTCTGCCCTTTGTACAAAATGACCAGACCTTGTTAACCGCATTTGCGGGTCAGGCTGCGGTTGCCATTGAAAATGCGCGTTTGTATACCCTTACGGATCAGGAACTTGCCAACCGTGTAGAAGAGCTCTCGGTTATGCAGCGTATTGACCGTGAATTGAACGCCAGTCTCGAAATGGATCGCGCCATGCGCATCACTCTCGATTGGGCGTTGCGTCAATCCGGTGCAGATGCTGGTTTGATCGGTACGCTTGAAGAGACCAAATTGCGCGTGATGGCGCATCAAGGTTTGGATGAGCAAATGGCATCTTTCCCCGATCAAGTGATGAAGATCGAACTGCCGTCCATGCTTGCTGCTGTGGAGACGGGTTCACCACAAAACGTGGAGATAGCCAGTGGTGCTTCGAAAAATAAATTACTGATGGCTTCTCAAACACAAATGGTGATTCCAATCCGCCGCGAAACGATGGTGATTGGTTTGCTGTATTTGGAAAGTTCCAGCGGTTCGCAAGTGGATATTGACTTCTTAACCCGCCTCACCGACCATGCCGCTATCGCGATTTCAAATGCTCAACTGTATAGCGAAGTGCAACGTGCCAACCTTGCCAAGAGCGACTTTGTCTCTTTCGTAGCGCATGAACTTAAGAACCCAATGACCTCGATTAAGGGCTACACCGAGTTGTTGGCAAGTGGGGCAGTGGGGCAGATCACTGAAATGCAGACGAACTTCCTCGGTACGATCAAATCGAATGTGGAGCGTATGTCCACATTGGTATCAGACCTCAACGATAATTCCAAAATTGAAGCGGGGCGTTTGCGCCTTGAATTCAAAGCCACACAGGCGTCTGATTTGGTGGATGAAGTCATTCGCACCTTCAAACGTCAACTTGAAGATAAGAAGCAAACTCTTGAATTAAGCATCCCACCAAACTTACCCGCTATGTGGGCAGACCGCATTCGTGTGGGGCAGGTGTTGACCAATCTTGTGAGTAATGCCTTCAAGTACACCCCAGAAAGCGGGGCTATTCAAGTCGGCGTGGAAGAAAGCCCGAATCATTGGGACCCCGATGGCGCTCCGCGCGTTATCCACTTGTGGGTAAAAGATAGCGGTATTGGTATGACGCCCGAAGATCAGCAAAAGATCTTCCAGAAATTCTTCCGTTCCGATGACCCCAAGGCTCGTGAAGCGCCAGGGACCGGTCTCGGTTTGAACATTACCAAGAGCCTTGTAGAAATGCAGGGCGGGCAGATCTGGTTCGAAAGTGAATATCGACATGGCACGACATTCCATTTCACTGTGCCGGTAGCAGAGGAGTAATCAGCGATGGCGATAGTCTCTTCTGTTGGAACCGCTCAGGCGTTGGATGGACGCGAAGCTGGGTTGCAGGCAACACATCAGGCGTTGAACAAGCTTGGGGCGAATGTCCCCGGCTTGGCGGTGGTGATCGCCTCTCATCAGTATCAAGCGCGTGAAGTTTTGAATGGTGTGTCTAGTTTGTTAGGCGATACGCCGATGATTGGGTTTAGTTCTCCTGCCGGGTTGACGCGTGATGGGCTTCATCCACACTCGGTGGTCGTGGCATTACTCAGCGGTGATTTTCAGGCAGAGACGCTTTGGTTGCCGGGGTATGCTCAATCTGGGCGTGAGACGGCTCAAAAAATCGAACAACATGCTTCTGCGCGCGTAGAGCGTCAGTCTGTGCTTTTCTTTGCAGATGGCTTCAATGGTGATGCGGAACAGTTCTGCAATTCACTTCCGCAAGCCTTGGATGTAACCGGCGCACTTTCAAGCGGCGATTTGCATACTGGCAATACCTATCAATTGATGGGAGCGCAAACTGGTGCTGGTTGTATGACCACTGCCTTCTTGCGTGGCAATCTTCATATCGGTGTCGGCTCAGACCATGGTTGGGACCCCGTTGGGAATCAATTCCGTGTCACTCGTTCGCGCGGTTTCTGGCTCCGCACTTTAGATGGTCGTCCGGCTTCTGAGGCGTATGCTGGTTTGTTTGGGCAACCTGCTCGCGATTGGGCGTTCCCACCGTTGAGCTATCTTGCACGTTTGTATCCGCTAGGCATGGAACAAAGTGACGGCATGGTTGTACGTGCGCCTATTCGAGTGGAAGCCGATGGCAGCTTCCGCATGAACGCGGTGATCCGTGATGGTGTAGATGCTTTCTTGTTAGTGGGGAGCCGTGCCTCTTGCGAACGTGCCGCCAAAACAGCCGCTCAACACGCCCTTCTCAAGCTTGGGGATGCAAAACCCCGCCTCGCACTCGTGCTGGTGGATGTTGCCTGGCAAATGCTCCTCAAAGCCCAGCCCGGTGCCGAGATCGCCGCTGTGCAAGAAATTCTTGGCGATAATGTGCCTGTGGCGGGCGGCTACACTCTTGGGCAAGTGGTGACCTGGGATAACGAAACCAAGCCTAAATTTCTCAACCAACATATCATCGTCATCGTTTTTGGCGAACCAAAAGAACAATAAAATAAAGTATAAAATCCGCCGTTACGGCGGATTTTTCGTATAGTCATATGGCGGTTTTCCCTAAAATACCCTTCCTTGCAAGATGGTAAAGCCACCCATACCCGGATTATTGTATACTGAATCTACACACATCGAGGCCGGGTATGACTGACAAAAAAGCCCCAACCAAGAAACCAACTAGAAAACAAACACCGGAACAAGACATTCAGGCGGGAGATTCAAGCGTTGCCGTAGGCGGTTCCGTCACGGATAGCGCCATTATCCACGGGCAGACGATCGTGCTCGCAGACCGCTTCTGGCGTGACCTCAAGCCTGCTTTGCCGCCCGATGCAATCAAAGAAGCCACTGCCGCTTTTCTCGCCTATCTCACAGATCGACATTACTATTTGAGCCTTAAAGGCATGGGGGTCTCAGACCGAGTTCCACTCAGGCTGAAACTGCTTGACCTCTATGTTCCGCTCAAAGCGCGTATGGAACTCCCGGAAGGGGAGACCTGGAAGCGCGACCTGAGCCTTGCCGGGCGTGATATATCCGAATATGAAGATCCATTGCACTTTGGGGATCCTGTCCCGCTGCTGAATGTTCTTAAGAGCTATTCTGGGGTTGTCGTATTAGGTGACCCTGGTGCTGGCAAGACAACCTTCGTCAAATACCTAGCTGTTCGTTTGGCGCGTGGTGAAGGCGCAAAGATGGGGCTTGATGATTATCTTCCCATCTTGCTTCCATTGGCAGCATTTGCAAACGCACTACAGAATGATGACATCCGTTTGGATGATTTCATTGCCGACTATTTCTCCGGTATTGGTGCCGACCTTCCCATCGGACCCATGCTCAAAGAAGCACTCAAAGCTGGGCGTGCGCTCATTTTGTTGGACGGATTGGATGAAGTCCGCGATATCAACATGCGCAACACGGTCGTTGAACGGGTTGTAGACTTTTACACATTCCATCGTCATCAGGGCAATAAATTTGTACTCACCAGTCGTGTCGTGGGGTATCGTGCAGTGCGCCCCTCGGCTGAAGATTTGGCAGAATGCACCATTGTTGACTTTGAAGATGACGAGATCGAAGATTTTGTAGAACGTTGGACGAGCGCCCTTGAGAAACAAGCACAAGGGCACACTCAGGTCGCTCAAGCCGATGCCGACTCCGACCGCCGTGATCTCTTAGATGCCATTCAACACAATGCGGGTGTACGTCAACTCGCTTCTACGCCACTATTACTCACCATTCTGGCATTAATGAAACGTCAGGGAGTGACCCTGCCAGAACGGCGTGTACAGCTTTATGACCAATACGTCTCCACGCTTCTTTCCACTTGGAATCGCGCTCGTAGCTTAAGCGGGCGTGCCCCCGGGCGTGATATTGATGAAATTCAAACCGTGCGCATCCTTGCTCCGCTTGCGCTGTGGATGCATGAGGTTAGCCCAGGCGTTGGGTTGGTGGGGCGTGAGGATATGCGTCGCAAACTGGAAGAACTCTTCCATGAGCGCGGCGACCTATCTCCCATTCAAGCGGCACGTCAATTTTTGATGGATGTTCGTGAACATGCCGCTCTACTGCTTGAACGCGGACCGGGCGAATATGGTTTCATCCATTTAACCTTTGAAGAATATCTTGCGGCAGTGGCTTTGGCATTGATGGGTCAAGGCAACTCCCAGCCGATTATTGAAACCTTATCCCGCCATGTAGGTGAACAAGCTTGGCGTGAAGTGACCTTGCTCACCATTGGCTATCTTGGCATCCGTCAGCAATTGCCGAAGATCGCAGGCGAAGTTGTTGATGCGTTGGTAGACGTTCAACCGGGTCCACCCGGAGAAGCCGTGGTGTTGGCTGGCGATGCCGTATTGGATACTTATCCTAATGGCGTACCGCTTAAGAGCCGGGACCATGTCATTGAAGCCTTGGTCAACACCATGCAAGATGGCAATATCCGCCCTGAATTGCGGCGTCATGCCGGGATATTGCTCGGTCGCCTTGGCTGGCGTCCTGGAGATTTGGATCGGTTTGTGGAAGTGCCCACTGGTGAGTTTCAGTTTGGGGTCCGGAAAGAGCCGAAAAATATTCCACAAATGTACTTCATTGCGAAGTATCCGGTTACGAATATCCAATATGCACGCTTTGTCAAAGAAGATGGATACCAGAATCGGGAGTTTTGGAGCGACTTGGGTTGGGAATGGCGCACGGGTAAGTTCGATCAACGCACGATGGAATCGATTGAACGTGATTGGTTGGAACATCGTCCGCTGGCTAAACGTAGCACCCCATATTATTGGCATAACATCGAGTTGAGCAACCCCATTGTGCCGGTGGTGGGGGTGTGCTGGTTTGAAGCTGAAGCCTATTGCAAATGGCTTTCGAAAAAGATCGTGGCTGTGCCAGAAGGCTATACCGTGCGGTTGCTCACCAGTGAAGAATGGGAACGCGCGGCTCGTGGCACAGATGGACGTGAATATCCGTGGGGCGATGGCTTTATCAAATCGGCTGCCAACACATGGGATAGCGACTCAACCGGTTCAGGGTTGGGTGGTAGCACGGCTGTGGTCACCTTTGCTCAAGGCAGCAGCCCATTGGATGTTTGGGATATGAGCGGTAACGTTTGGGAGTGGACAGGTTCCTGGTACGACGAAGACAGAAAGTATCGCATTGTGCGCGGCGGTTCATGGATCGGGTATCAATGGTTTGCGCGCGCTTCTTTCTGCAATTGGTCGATTCCATTGATGTTCAATGATGATCTAGGTTTTCGTGTGGCAATTGCGCCCAAGATTGCATAGGAGTAAATATGGCACAAAAAAGTAAACATGGTAGTAATGTAAGCGCTGGCGATGGCAGTATTGTGATCGGCGGAGATGTGAGCGGTAGCAATGTTTCGCTTTTCAATAATAATGTGAAGCTCACTCCTTTGTTTAAGACCATCGAAAAAGCTGTTGAAAAAAATAATAACCTTGCTCCTGCTGATAAAGCTGATGTGAATGCTGAATTACAGGAGATTCGCAATGAGCTTGAAAGCACCGCCCCTGATGAAACTTTTCTTGCACGGCGTTTCCGTAACATCAAACGCATGGCGCCAGAAATTGTAGAAGTTGCCTTTGAAACGCTGAAAAACCCTGTGGGTGGTGTGGCAGAAGTGGTCAAGCGGGTTGCGGCAAAAATGGCTGAAGACGCAAACGCAAAATAGTACAATGAACTGGCGGAGACCCCGCCAGTTTTCTTTTGAAAGGATACCCATGAAACGGTCGTTTTTTTCTCTGTTAATTGCTCTGACCCTTACTGCCTGTTTTACCCCTGTGGATGCACTTCCGGCTCCGACTGCCATTGCTTCTGATACACCCCAACCAGCTTTTTCTTCCCCGACAGCTCTGCCCGCCACTGTGGCTCCAGTCATGGCTACTTCCACACCTCAAGGTTCTGCATCTGGTTTTTGTCAGGACTCTCGCAATTTGCAACTCATCACTGATTTGAGAACTGCCGTCCAAAACCGTGATGGCGAACTCCTCGCATCTTTGGTCAATCCAACGACAGGGGTTGGTGTTCGTTTTATTCGCAATGGAAATGTGATTACGTATTTTGACAACATCAAATTTATCTTTGAAACCACCTACGCCGCAGATTGGGGACTTGCTGCCGGTAGTGGGGAGCCTGTGAAAGGTCCCTTTCAGGAAATCGTTTTACCCTCCCTTGACCGAGTTTTCACTGCAAATGCTGTGATGACCTGTAATGAGCTCAAAGTGGGCGGTGCGACGTACACACCCGAATGGCCCTATACCGATATGAATTTTTATTCAGTCCACACACCGGGGACAGACCAATACGCCGGCATGGACTGGGAGACATGGGCAGTAGGGATCGTTCAAAAAGATGGCAAACCCATGCTTGCTGCCCTTGTCCACTATGTTTGGGAGCCATAGCCCTACCATTTGATCGTAACAGGAAAATGGACAAGAAAAAGTGGGGATATTGTCCATTGTCTATTAATGTAAGAAAACCCCAGCTGTGATATTCTAATAAACATACTATTGCAAGAAGTTGCAATAAGGAGAGCTATGTCCTGTGCTGATGAGTACACCCCACAATTGCGTGCCCGCGGATATCGCATGACCCCGCAACGGTTGGCGATTCTGCATGTACTTCATCATACGGGGAAACACCTCTCGCCGGTTGAGGTTTACGAACAAGCCTGCGTTGATCTCCCCAGCCTTACGGAAACAACCGTCTACCGAACATTGGAATTTCTTGCCGAGAATGGCTTGGCGCGCCCAGCCTTGACCGGGTCTGGGCACCTCGTCTATGAGATAGCCCGGCATGAGCATCACCATTTGGTCTGTCGCACCTGTGGAAGCGAAATGGAGGTTGATCACGAATTAATCAAATCGATGTATGAAACCTTGGAAACCGAAAGCGGCTATAAGTTAACCGATAGCCATCTTACTTTTTTTGGTCTTTGTCCAGAGTGTCAAAAATAAAAGGAGAGATTGACATGTTGTATTCCCCAGTTCCAATGCATATCCCCGATGGGTTTTTGAGCTTGGTTATTTCGATCATCTGTTGGGTTGTAACTGCCCTAATCGTGGGCGCTGCAATTTCGCGCACAAACCGTTCCTTGGGCGAGAAACAGATCCCGTTAATGGGCGTGATGGCAGCCTTTATCTTCGCGGCACAGATGATCAACTTCCCGGTTGCGGGGGGCACCTCCGGTCATCTTTTAGGCGGCGCCTTGGCTGCGATCGTTTTAGGTCCGTGGGCAGGCATGTTGGTGATGACGGCTGTTATTGCGGTGCAAGCGTTGTTATTTCAAGATGGTGGTCTGCTCGTGATGGGCGCCAATATTCTTAATATGGGGTTGTTAACCGCTGCCATTGGTTATGGACTTTACCGTTCGGTGGCAGGGCAATCAAAATCGGTCAAGTTGGCAGTTGCCGGGGTTGCAGCCTGGCTTTCTGTCATGGCGGGAGCTTTATTAACCTCCATTGAACTTTGGCTTAGCGGAACTTCGAATTTGCAGATTGTCATCCCCGCCATGTTGGGCGTGCATGCCTTAATCGGGTTGGGTGAAGCATTGATCACGGTTTCAGCATTGGCGTTCATTATACAAACCCGTCCAGATTTACTTGGAGCAGGTTCTGAGTCTGCCAAAGGAAGCCTGACTTGGGCATATGTAGGCGGTGCTATCGCTTTGTTCGTTGTTTTGCTTTCACCGTTTGCCTCTGCCGACCCAGACGGCTTGGAGCGTGTTGCCACCGATATTGGGTTTATCAATGCCGGACAATCAGCACCCTATCAGATCATTCCCGATTACACCATTCCGTTTTTAGGGGAGACAGCCGTTTCCACGATCATGGCTGGGCTGGTGGGTGTGATTGTAGTAGCTGCCATTATTATGCTGATCGGTCGTGGTATGAAAGCAAAGTCTTCATAAGTAGATATAGAATCGAGGTGCGCAAAGTTTTATTTGCGCACCTCTGAATAGGCTCACATGCATTTTGATGCTTTTGATCGTTATCACGAAAAAGAGAGTTTTCTTCACCGGCTCGACCCGCGTGTGAAGGTCTTGGTGACGGTCGCTTTTATTATTTCGAATGCCCTTTTGCCAGATGCCGCCTGGGTCGCTTTTGCCTTTGCCTGGCTTTTTTTACTGGTTTGTAACCTGCTTTCAAAGCTTGGAATTACATACACGCTCAAGCGATCCATAATCGCTTTTCCGTTCGCATTGATCGCTATTACGATCCTTTTTTCCATGCCGGGAAAGCCGCTTGCCACATTTCATTTGATGATGTCTGAATACACGATCACCGATATGGGTCTGCTGCGGTTTTTGAGTATCCTGGTCCGTTCATGGTTATCGGTGCAGATGGCAATCCTTTTGGTGGCAACCACGCGCTTCCCCGATTTGATCCATGCTTTTGAACATTTACGCGTTCCGGCAGTGTTGACCACGATCATAGCGTTTCTCTATCGCTATCTGTTTGTGTTGACGGATGAGGTTTTCCGTCTGCTTCGGGCGAGGGAAGCGCGTTCGGCGGCAGTGACAGGCTCAAAGTCGGGTGGAGGCGTGGTATGGCGTGCAAAAATTGCCGGGAATATGGCAGGTCAATTATTCCTGCGTAGTTACGAGCGCAGTGACCGCATCTACAATGCCATGGTTGCCCGTGGATATTCGGGTCATCTCTATACTTTGAATCCGCATGAGATGAAATCCAGCGATTATTTTTCAACCGCAGCCGCCATTGCTATTATTTTTATCACTCATATTCTTGGAAGGTTCTAATGCCTGTTACACATATTACCGAGCAATTTCCACAACCCCGTTCCAGTAGCGATGTGTTGAGTGTCAATGACCTGCATTTTTCATATCCCGATGGGCATGTTGCTTTGAGCGGTGTTTCACTTAAGCTGTATGAAGGTGATAAGGTGGCGTTGGTAGGTCCGAACGGCGCAGGGAAGTCTACATTGATGCTGCACCTGAATGGGATCTTAGGCGGCAAAGGCGAAGTGGAAATTTCGGGCATGCGCCTCACTCGTGACAATTTGCCTGCCATCCGCGCGATGGTGGGGCTCGTCTTCCAGAACCCAGATGACCAACTTTTTTCGCCGACGGTGTTCGAGGATGTAGCCTTTGGTCCATTGCATATGGGGCTGCCCGAAGCCGAAGTCCGCGCACGAGTGGATACCGCGCTTGAAGCGGTGCGCATGACTGCTTATCGAGACCGTCTGTCTCATCACTTGAGTGTGGGCGAGAAGAAGCGTATTGCCATTGCAACTGTATTGTCCATGAATCCCAGTTTGTTGGTGTTGGATGAACCTTCAGCCGGGTTGGATCCGCGTGCACGCAGGACACTGATTAACCTTTTGCGAGATTTACCGATCACCATGCTGGTATCCACGCATGATATGGCGCTGGTAAAGGAGCTTTTTCCGCGGACGGTTGTGATGGACGAGGGAAGAGTTGTTGCCGATGGACCAACCTCAGAAATTCTAGAAAATGAAACATTGCTTACAGCTCATGGGTTGGAAAAGCCATAACTGCTCAATAGGAAAGATGGGTACTCCCCATCTTTTTTTATTTTTACTAGAATATGGGTATTTCAATCTCAAGGAGTTCCCATGATTATAAAACCAGACCTTGGCGGACGTATTTTTTCTGGAACGGCTGGCGCCGTCCTTCTTATTTTGGCTTGTACAGGTCTAACCATTCCTTTCCCTGGCGTGATTTTTGTCTGTTTGGGGTTGCCCCTGGCTGTGTTCGCTTTTGGCTATGCATTTGGTGCTGCACAAACCCAAATCGATGAAGATGGTGTTTCACAAAGAAACTTTTTCTTTGTGCCCAAGAAATTCACATGGAATGAAATCGTAAGTGGAAAGATTGCATCCGAAACATATAACTCAAAAGATAGCTCAGGGTGGACTACCCGCCGTACTCGAACTTATGCTTTGTTTGTAAACAAAGAGGGCAAAAAGATTTATGTCAATGCTAATAATTCAGGTCCCGAAGAATGGTGGGATGCGATGAGACGAATATCCAAAGAGAAGTTAGGGGAACGGTTTGATGGGTAAGTTGAAGATAAGAAAAGAGCTTCTGAATTTTCAGAAGCTCTTTTCTTAAGTTTGTTTTACAGCCCAGCTGCACTCTTCAAGGCAGCAGCCTTGTCGGTGCGTTCCCAGGGGAATTCGATGTCATCACGACCGAAGTGACCGTAGGCAGCGGTCTTGCGGTAAATTGGCTTGCGCAGACCGAGGTCACGGATGATTGCGCCGGGGCGCAGATCAAAGTGTTCGTCAATGAGTTTGGCAATCTTGTCATCCGCGATCTTGGCGGTGCCAAAGGTTTCCACGTTGACGGAGAGTGGGTGAGCCACCCCAATGGCATAGGCAACCTGAACTTCTACGCGGTCAGCCAAACCAGCAGCAACGACATTCTTGGCTACATAGCGGGCAGCGTAAGCAGCGGAGCGATCTACTTTCGTGGGGTCTTTCCCAGAGAAGGCGCCGCCGCCATGACGACCCATGCCGCCGTAGGTATCAACGATGATCTTGCGTCCGGTCACACCGGCATCGCCCATTGGACCACCGACCACGAAACGACCGGTCGGGTTGACGAAGACCTTGAGTTTCTTGTCCACAAGGTTGCTGGGAAGAGTCTTCATAATGAGTTCTTCGGTGATGATCTCTGTGATTTCATTCTGCGAAACTTCAGGAGCGTGTTGAGTGGAGATAAGCACGGTGTCGATGCGGACAGGTTGACCCTTGGAATATTCAATGGTTACCTGACTCTTGGCATCGGGGCGCAGCCACTTGATGGCGCCGCTCTTGCGCAATTCACTCTGCTTGCGGGTGAGCTTATGGGCAAGATAGATCGGCATGGGCATGAGGGTGGGGGTTTCGTTACAAGCGTAACCAAACATCATGCCCTGATCGCCAGCACCAACGGCTTCCACTTCGGCTTCGGTCATTTCACCAGACTTGGCTTCGAGAGCCTTGTCCACGCCCATGGCGATATCGCCAGATTGTTTGGCAATGGCAACGAGCACACCGCAGGAATTTCCATCGAAGCCTTTTTCGCTGGAGTCATAACCGATCTCATTCACGGTCTTGCGGACGAGCTCATCATAGTTGATGTGAGCATTGGTGGTGATTTCGCCCAAGAGCATCACATACCCGGTCTTGACGGCGGTTTCGCATGCTACACGTGAGCGGGGATCCTGTTCGAGTGCGGCATCCAACACGGCATCTGAGACCTGATCGCAGATCTTATCGGGGTGACCTTCTGTCACCGATTCTGATGTGAACATCAACTTCGGTGAGGTCATAAAAGTATTTGACATGTTTCCTTATTTCTCCTTATAGAATAGAAATTGCCCTTTCAGACGTGCAGAAAGGGCAATTCAAGCTATGCTTTTGCTACCCTCTCATCTTCCAGCTTCTCCTGTCGGAATTGGCACCGTTTTCAACTTTCGCTGATCGGTTGTCGAGGCATCGCAGGGCCGTTCCCTCCGCCTCTCTGGATAAGAGTGTCTTTACGGGCTATTTAGTTTTGCATGAAAGATAATACCATAGCAAAAATTCACAGTCAATAAAAAAAAGCCGTCGGGGTGTACCCGGCGGCTTTTGTAGAAACAAATTTCGGCTTAGTCTGAGGCGCAGCGGAAACCAATTTTCGGTGAAAACTCGCCCAAGTAATCTTCAGAAAATGGGTCGTCTGCCTGTGGGTTAGATCCACGAACAGAAGCACGATTGGCAAGACGAACATCCTTGAATACATCTTGGAAAGTTCCGCCACGAACCACACGGTTGAAGTATTCAGATCGGTTGCCAGGACCAGTTGGGTTTACATTGGCGCCCTGAGTATAGTAATCACCATCATAGTAGTCGGAGATCCATTCAGCCACATTGCCTGCCATATCAAGAATACCATAGGGGCTTGCACCTGCTGGATAGTTTCCTACACGAGTAGTATCGCCAACAAAGTAATTGAAGTTACCGCGTGAAGAGTCAGGACGTTCATCGCCCCAGGGGTAGGTGCGGAAGTCTGTACCACGGGCGGCGTATTCCCATTCAGCTTCAGTGGGGAGACGGCGCCCTGCCCATTTGCAGTAGGTATCAGCTTGAAGCCAGGTAACATACACAACTGGATAATCATTGAACTCAGCGTTATTAAAATATGATTCGCGAGTTTGTGATTTGAAAGTTTGGGGCGGCTCACAAGCGCTTGCCTGTACACACATAGCGTACATGGCATTCGTCACTTCGAGTTTGTCCATCCAGAAACCTTTCATGGATACAGTGTGATCGGGCTTTTCATCCTTCTGTTCATCGGGGTCAAGTGCACCCATACGGAAGGAACCATCGGGAATGTAAGCAGCAGGCATACCATCTACTTGTGAGACACGTTCCTGCCCAGCCTGGGCATTGTTGACAACTTCTGCGGTTGGGTTAATCGCTGGCGGTGTAACAGAGGGAAAAGCAGTAGGAAGGGAAATGGCAGTAGGCTGCGCACTTCCCATACTGCAGCCAGACATAAAGACTGCAATAATGGTAAGGATAGGGATGATTTTTTTCATGGAGACTCCTTTGTTTGATATCTCCAGTATATGGATAAGGAAAAATAGCCTAATCCCCCAAAGGTTGTTAAATCAGATACCTGTATCTTACATATTTGCAAACTATTTGGATAGGACCCCGCTTCTTTCTTAGCCTTAGCTTGATTCAGCGAATTTAAACAAATTCGCCCCGTAACCGGAGTCTTATCTATCCGAATTACAGGGCAACTTTGGCTAATTACTATTCACCACTTTGAGCACAGCGGAAACCAATCCGGTTTGTACTCTTTCCATAATATTCTTCTGTCTTTGGGTCTGCCTTGGGGTTAGGACCTTCTAAGAAACTACGGTTTGCAAGCCGCAGGAAGAGACCATCTTCCTGAAATGAACCGCCGCGAATGACGCGATAAATATTCTGAACTTCATCTGCATTCGGACCCTGCGGATTTTCAGTTGGAGACTTGGCGTAGTAGTTAGGGTCATAACGATCTGCAACCCATTCCCATACATTGCCTGCCATATCCAACACCCCGAACGGACTTGCCCCTTCTGCATATGAGCCTACGCGTGAAGTATCACCAACGGTATTCTCGGAATTTGAATTGTATTCATTCGGCAACTCATCACCCCACGGATAGTTGCGCTTGTCATCGCCGCGTGCAGCACGTTCCCATTCAGCCTCGGTGGGGAGGCGGCGACCTGCCCATTGGCAGTAGGCATCCGCATCGTACCAGGTGACATACACAACGGGATAATCACGAAATTCAGGGTTGTTAAAATATTCCTGGCGGTTATCTGAGCGGAGTTCACTGGGCGGGCGGCAATCTCCTGCTGTAACGCAGAGTGCATACATGCCGTTCGTGACTTCCACTTGGTCGATCCAATACGTATCGAGAGTAACATCGTGCGGCGGTTGTTCGTCGTTTTCGCGGTACACGTCCATGGCACCCATGGTGAAAGTGCCGGCAGGGATATAAATTTGCGTCATGCCATCTTTGGCAGAGATGCGAAGTGTATCGGCTGTGGCAGTAGCAACTGGCAAAGGTGTTGATGTATCAATGGCGGGCAAGGCTTCTGTTACAGCTACGGGAGGTTCCACGGTTGCTTCAACTTCTTCAGGAACCGGAGTGGATGTAGGTGTGGACTGACAAGCGACAAGCAAAAAGGAAAGGAGGAGTAGAGTTTTTTTCATCATGACAGAAGGTATATTTTTGTGGGATTTGCAATTATTGCACTAATTGCATGGCATTGCGGGCCTGATCTTCGAAGAAATTCGGGTTGATCGAATCTGCTTTTTGCCAGGCTTTGAGTGCCGCAGAGTAATCTCCCTTGCGATATAAACCGTATCCATACCAGAGCCAGGCTTCTTCAGACATTTCCGTCACACCAAGAGCATAATTTGTTAGGGTTAGCAAGTCTTCGTTACGGTTTGAGTGGAAGTAAGCAAGGAATGGACCGAACTGATAACGGAACATGCGCAATGGTAAACCAAGTTCGCGAGATTTATCGTAGGCACGGGCAGCTTCATCGTAGCGTTCGAAGTATACAAGGTTACTGCCATAGTTAAACCAGTCAAAACCATCGGCGGCGGGGTCGGTAGTAGCGGCTTCAGTGGCGGCAAGGACTCGTTGGCGATTCAGGTTCGGGTCCCAGTCTGAGCCGAGAAGGGTTTTCACTTCCTCTTCATATTGTGGGAAGTACAACAACAAGTAAACGTTGTTGAAGGGACGCCAATCCTTTTCAAGCTGTTCGTAAGAAATGGTAAGGTCTGGACCGTGATAAGAGTCTTGAATGGTAAATTCTTGTTTGGCATCATCATATGCGGTGATGAGCATATAATGTGCTGCCCATAAATCGTCGTTTGGTCCTAGGGCATCGGCAGGGTTCAGCGATGTGACCGTTTCTACAATGACCGGATAATTCGCGGCAAGCAGACGCTTGAGCAATTCAAGATTTCCACCCACGCGATATTCAAGGTTGAGCCACCCCGCTTGTGTACGAATGTAGTACCGCAACTCTTCGGGGTTGACGTTGCGGTCGCCTGAGACAGGTTTGATCAGATTCGAAATATCTGCCTGACTTCCTTCCCATCCATACAGATGAAGCGCCATTGAAAGTGTGGCTGGACCGCAGTTGTTAGCCGTTTGCTTTTCGTACGGAGGCGATTTGATACTTGCTTGTGATGGCAATGGCTGGAATGTAGGCGTTGACGTAATGGTTGGCAAGGCTTGCACAACGGTTGTGTTGGTTACGGCGATCGTAGGCGTAGCGGGCAATGGGGTAACGGGCAATGCAGTAGGAACGGGACCCACCGGGTCGATGACGTTCTTTACGTAAATTTGAAACACATCAAGCCGCCACTCAAGGCGGGATTTGACAGCTGGAATTTGGTAGATAAGAACAGCCAACAGGAGCAAACCTGCCAGCCCTAACAGGATATTTCTAACTTTGGGAGACATGCGCGTGAGTGTACCACGCAAGCATAAAGGAAGATTAAGGTAAGTTTTTGTTTTGCCATTGAATCAATGTCTTGCATAGAGGATTCAAAACTACTGAAAACTCCAACGTTTTTGGCTTGACTAGCCCTTTTGCGGCAATTATGATGAAAAAGAGAAATATCTATGGAGAACTCCCCTGTTATGACACTCGACCCTGAAGCCCTGCGATCCGCCATGCGTGCGTGGTCAGCGGGGGTGACCGTGGCTACCGCCGTGTATGAAGGCGAAACTCACGGCATGACCGTTAATTCATTCACGTCCATTTCGTTGACCCCGCCATTGCTTATTATTTCTTTACAGCAGCATACTCGTACACATGAATTGGTGATGAAATCGCGTGCCTTTGGTTTAACCATTCTTTCTTCCGAGCAATCTCAAATCTCGGATTTGTTTGCTGGGCGCATGCCCGAAGTGGAAGATCGCCTGGCAACACTGAAGACAGAGATACTTGTAACCGGCTCTCCCTTAATCGTGGGCGGACTCGCCTGGTTAGATTGCCGCGTCCTCCAAACCTATGACGCAGGCTCTGCCACCTTATTTATTGCAGAAGCGGTTTCGGCTCGTGGAACAGGCAGCGGTGATCCATTGATCTATCACAACCGTGAATATTGGAAATTATCGAAACTGAAGTAAGTAAAGAAAACGCCAAGCCGAATTGCTTGGCGTTCTTTGTATTTATGGAGGATGCCATGTCTGCTTTGTTAACTGATAAGGAAAGACAAATTCTTTTAAGCATTGCTAGAACATCCATTGAAAACGCCGTAAAGAGGACCACTCAACCGCCACTGGAAAAGGATACACTCACACCTGTTTTGCGCGAGAACGGAGCATCTTTCGTGACCCTCACCATCCATGGAGAATTGCGCGGTTGCATCGGCGCATTGGAGGCGTATCAATCCCTTGCAGAAGATGTCCGTGAACACGCCGTTGCGGCGGCACTAAACGACCCACGTTTTCCACCCCTGCATGAAGCAGAATTGAACCGTATTCAAATCGAAGTTTCTTATCTCACAAAACCGCAAGAATTGCAGTATCTTAATAGCCAGGATTTACTTGCCAAACTGCAGCCCCATGTGGATGGTGTCATTCTCAAACATGGATTTCGGCGGGCCACATTCCTGCCGCAGGTGTGGGAAAAGATCCCCGAGCCGGAAGAATTTCTTAGTCAACTTTGCTATAAAATGGGGGAGCGGTCAACTCTTTGGCGGGAGACAAAATTGCAAGTTTATGTATATCAGGTCGAAGAATTCCATGAATTGAATTAAAATGGACGCATGACTGGCGAACTCAAAGAGCAATTCAACCATCCCAATAATGAACAAAACAACGACACCATTTTTCAGGATGCCGTGAATGCTTTGCGTAGTGGGGACAAACCCCGCGCTAAAGAGTTGTTAACTCTCCTCCTAAAGACCGACCAAAACAACCCAACCTATTGGATCTGGTTAAGCGCCTCGGTGGATGCCAATAAAGAACGCATCTATTGTTTGCAAACGGCTCTTAAACTGGACCCTGAAAATTCAATTGCCAAACGCGGCTTGATTCTACTCGGAGCTCTTTCGCCAGATGAAACTATTCAGCCCTTCCCAATGAACCGTCCTCGGGCGTGGGAAGAGAAATTGTTACTTGCTCATGAAAAGCCAAAAGAGCGTGGCGTTCGTGTTGCCATGCGTAGCCCGTTGGTCCGACTGGGCGGGTTGGCAATCATCGGCATTGGCTTGTGTGCCGTGATTTATTTTGGGGTCATCCTTCCACGTTGGGGAGCTGTTCAACTAGCTCCTACCAACACCCCCGGACCTTCTCCTACATTTACCGCAACACCAACTATTTTTGGCGCAACAGCCATCCCCACTCAGGTCTTTAGTGGTCCCACCCCGCTTTCTGCCTTCTTGAATGCAACTTACACGCCAACAGCGCTGTATGTTAATACTCCACGCGCAGCAGTCTCAGTGGACCAGTTCCGTATTGCAAAGGAAGCCTATGATAATAAAGACTGGGATGTCTTTATCTCGAACATGCTTCTGATCGAACCTCTTGAGCCAGACTCAGTAGATATTCCTTATTACATTGGCGAAGCCTATCGTTTTAAGGGAGATGCTACCAGTGCGGCGCGTTACTATCGTCAGGCAATGAATATGAATCCAGCCTTTGGTCCGGCATATTTAGGGCTTGCCCGCGTAAGTTTGATGTCTAACCCCGATTTCAACCCTGAAAAGCTATTTAATCAAGCCATTGAATATGACCCAAATTTGGGAGAGGCATATCTTGAACGTGCTCGTTGGCTCATTCGACGTGGCGATTATGCCGATGCCCTGCCAGATTTGGAACTTGCAGATCAGATCATGCCAGGCTCGCCCGAAGTGTATCTTGCATATGCAAATTCCTACCTTGGCGATGGAGATAAAGAAAAAGCATTGGAATATGCCCAAAAAGCCTATGAAGCCGATGTTCTTAACCTCCCGACTTATAAGCTCTTGGGTGACCTTTATATTGATGGAAAAGACTATGCCAATGCAGCAGAAGCATTGCGTTTATATACAACTTATGAGTCTCAAGATGCTACTGGTTTTGGCAAGTTGGGTGAGGCGTATTACTATCTTGGCGAATATCAGAATGCTGTGCTTGCAATCGATGCGGGTGAGCAACTCAATCGCAATGGCATGAAGAAATACATGATCTACCGCGGCTTGTCGCATGTGGAGCTTGGTAATTTCAATGAAGCCGAAGGTGATTTGAACATTGCGGTTGATGATGAGCCAGAGTCTTTTGAAGCCCGGCTTGGATATGCCAAAGCCCTGTATGGCGTTGGCAAATTTGGTAGTGCTTTCTTGCAAGCCGAGTCCATGCGTTCGCTGGCAGATACAGACGAAGAGAAGGCGCTTGAACTGTATTGGCGTGCAAAGATACAAGAACAACGCAATGATATTCGCGATGCAATTAAGTCTTGGAATGACTTGTTGAAGTTGGATGAAAGCGTGATGACGCCGGAAATGCGTCAGGAAGCACAGGAGCATCTCAAGACCCTTGTACCACCGACAAATACACCCAAAGGCGGCGCTCCCACATCAACACCGGCGCCTGCTACGGGGACCCCGAAACCCGGTACCACTCCGACAGTGGGAAAGACGCCCACTAAGTCTCCATCTGTTACCCCTACGCCATGATTTGACTAATGAGAAACAAAAACAGGCTGGTTTCAATCAGCCTGTTTTCTTTTTTGGAAAGGTTACTTTCTACATTCCGAGCATGGACATAACTTTCGCAAATAGTGCCAGTTGTAGATGCCATAGTCGTGCCCATCTTCCCAGACGATGGTTAACGCATACGAACCGACTGCGACAACGTTGGCAATGCGGGTGGACGAGTTATCTTCCATTTGCTTGGTGAACACTTCGACATCGGGCTCAGATTTCATATTCTCGTGCCCACCGCGGCAGGAGGCACAGGGACAGGCAGCTCTTAACAACCCGAATGGATATGTACTGACGTGTCCGCTATCCCAGTTGATGATAAATTCACGTTTGCTTTTATTGGCTGTAATTCCAGTTGGTTTTTCGGTCATGTTATTCCTTTGATGATTTCGATCGAATGATTTTATTGTGGCGGGGGGACGACTGCCAGGAATTCTGATGCTGCCCAGCCTGCACGAGTATCGTCATATGAAGCGACGACATACCACCATGTGTAGCCGTCTACGTCTTGAGGTCCGTCTTTGACGAGGAAGACTTCTGATTCTTCACCAAGGAAGACGGTTTCGGTATTAAGCCCAGGTGCAGAGCGAATGCGCAAGCCGTCTGTGCCGACTTCGGTAATTTGCACATATCCATCAATGTGGATGGTCGTAGAGTCCACTGTGGGAGGCGCAAAGGGATCGAGTGTAGGTGTAGGGCTTGCGGCGGGGGTGTGGGTTGGGGCAGGGATCATGGTTAGGTCTGCTGGGGCAAACCCAACTTCGGGAGAGAAGCGAGGCGACGTCCAGCCGATGAGGATGAGTGTGATCAGAATCAAAATTCCGGCGGTGATCAAGGAGCCAATAATTACGAATCGATTCAAGTAAGGTCTTAAGTCCATGTTATCTCTGCGGGGTTTTCAATAAGTATAAAGCGTTTTCTGGCATTAGTACTTTAAGGGCACGATGTTTGACCTTGATCTCCGCTTTGTGACCACTAAGCATGGGGTCACCATCTACTTGCATGGAAAAATTCGCATCTGATTCGATGGTAACGTTTCGAAATGGAATGCAGCGAGCCTGGTCTGAAGTGAGATGTTTACCCGACACCAATTCATAGAAGTGCCGAAACGCATCGGCAACATTATCGCCGCTGAGCAGCCAGAGTTCCATCTCTCCATCGTCGAGTAAAGCATTGGGAGAGATCAGTGACATGCCGCCTGCATAATGCCGAATGTTTGATGCAACAGCTACAAGGATACGCCCTTCTACCAGATTGCCTTCAGCGTGGACGCGCAGGTCGAGCCCTTTCCAAAAAGTGGCTTCCCATACCGTGGTGACGAAGAAATGCGGTACGGAGATATGCTTGAAAATACGTGGACGCGGTTCGATCTTGTTGATGGTGTGCGCATCCAAGCCGATGCCTGCCCATAAAAGAAAGGGACGGTCGTTGCAATCTCCAACATCTACATATTGTGGCTCAACATTTGCAAGAAGCCTAGCATTCTCGCGCAAGTTGCCCGGCTGCCACCAGCTGAATGGTTTTTGTCCTTGCTCTAATGCCCAGACGTTGGTTGTGCCAGCAGGTAGAACTGCCAGTGCGGTTTCACTATGAACCAACCCGCTGGCAACTTGCCCCATTGTTCCATCTCCGCCAATTGCGAAGACAGCATCATATTTTTCCTGTGCGGCTTGATGGGCGGTTTGAACCGCATGTGTACCACTGAGGGTCTCTGCAATATCCACGCTCCAGCCGGCATCTTGCAGCGGTTTGATGATTCCACGCACATAGCGGCGAACCGGAAAACGCCCCGCGGCGGGGTTGTAGAGGAGAAGTCCCTTACGCATGGTTGAAGATTATAGCCGATGGGGAGGGGGAGGATGTGTAAGAAAATTCTCTTATCTACGTGATATAATCCCGCTAATTCATCACTCGATATCTTGTTCGGAGGAGAAATTATGGAAATCACGACCCAAGAATTCAAGCACTGTGACCTGATTGCAGTAAAAGGACGGGTTGACAGCGCGACAGCTCCCCAATTTGCCAAGGCACTTGAAACTGCCAACGATAACGGACGTTTCAAGCTTGCCCTCGATATGAGCGAATTGGAATACATGTCCAGCGCAGGTTTCCGCGCCTTGCTCGCAGCGCAACGCAACTGCAAACGCTACAATCGTGGTGAGGTGGTGCTGGTTCGTGTTCCAGACCGAATTCGCGAAGCCCTCGAATTAGCAGGCTTCACCGAACTCTTCAAAACCTTCGACGACACTGTTACAGCCGTCGGAAGTTTCTAATAGAAGGGTTCTTAATAAGAACCGACATGCCGTCTCTTTTGAACTAGAGGCGGCATCTCATTTTCTTTATGCCAGCATACACATTCCCAGCCAAGTTTGAATTTCTGGACGAGATCCGCGATACAGTTGCAGAGATTGCGCGAAGCGGAGGGTTCTCTGAAAAGACCATTTACTCCCTCCAACTTGCCGCGGACGAAGCTGCTTCTAATATCATTGAACATGCCTATGAAGGCGTGTCGAATGCTACTTTGTATATGACGTGTGATATGAAAGGGGATGAGATCGTCATTACCATGCGAGATACTGGAAAATCATTCAACCCAACCACGGTCAAAGAACCGAACCTCAAAGCCGATCTATCAGAACGGCAGATCGGTGGGCTGGGCGTGTATCTCATGCGGAAGTTAATGAATACCGTCCATTACGAATCTTCCAAATCTGGCAATCTACTGACAATGACCAAACGGAGAGAATAGTTTCATGAGCGCCGCAACCCGATCCTCTAAGGATTGGCTTCAACTCGCCAGCTTGGGTGAGCAACTGCGGAGCGAAGACTCTCTTAGTGCACAACGAGATCGCATCGCTGCCATGGCAAACCGCCTGATCGAAGGAAAGGTGGATGTTTGGCTGCATGAAAACATTTTCCGTCTGCCTGATTGGGATGATGGATCCATCTTCCCAACCCAGCCTGTATTAGACGGAATGAAGCGTGCCATAAAAACGGGGAAACTGGCTCGTAAGAAAAAAAGTAATGGGAAGAAAACCCCCGCCTCTCGCTCGACCTTTGCTGCAATTCCCCTCGAAGATCAAGGGATTACGCTGGGAGCACTTCAAGTATCCCGCTCAAAAGGCCCAGAATTCTCAGACGATGAATTAAACCTGCTTCAGGGATTGGGTCATATCATCTCTGTAAATTTATTCGCCTCGCATCGCGCCGAAGTGGAACAGTTTCGTCTGCGCCAATTAAATTTGGTGCGCGAGGTTAGCGCTCAGATCGCCAACGTACTCAATGTGGATGATTTGGCAACTCAAGTGACACGGCTTATCCAAAAAACGTTTAACTTTTATTACGTTGCTTTTTTCACCCTCGACCCTCAAGATAATGCGCTTCATTTCCGTGCCAGTGCCGTTGCGCCGCGTAAAGGTCGCCGTAAAGCTTCCATTGCATTAGAGGTGGAAATCGGTCAGGGGCTGATCGGTGAAGCCGCGAAAACTGGTATGGAGATCGTCTGCGACGACGTTCAGGCAGATGCTCGTTATCGTTTTATTGATAGCCTCCCCGAGACACGCTCTGAAGTTGTCATTCCTCTCAAGATAGAAGACCATATTCTGGGCGCATTGGATGTTCAAAGTAATCAGCCGAGCGCTTTTCACCCTATTGACTTACTCATCTTACGAGCCCTTGCTGACAATGTTGCCCGCGCCGTAGACGGAGCCAAACTTTATAGTGCCCTAAGCCGACGTGCCAATCAATTGACCTTGGTTTCAGAAGTCAGTAAAAGCGTTACATCTACCCTCGATCTTTCTCAACTAATGCGTGACGCAGCTAGCTTGATTCACGAAAAATTTGGCTACCCTCACGTTTCGCTTTTCACCGTCCATCCGAATCGACGCATGATCATGTATGAAGCAGGGAGCGGGAAGCGCAGTAAAAAACTTGAAGGCTTTACGATCCCACTAGACGACCCAATTGGCATTATGCCTTGGGTGGCACGTCAGGGAAAAACAGTGCTTGCGAATGACGTTTCAAAAGATAAGCGTTACGTTCAATCGCCATTGCCGCCTAAAAACACAAAATCAGAGTTATGTGTTCCTTTGATATTTAATGAGCGTGTGGTTGGTTTGTTGGATATCCAATCAGACCAACTCAATGCTTTTACTGAGGACGACCGGGTCATGTTCGAAGCAGTGGCAGACACCATGGCTGCTGCTATTCGGAATGCAGATTTATATCGTTCTGAGCAATGGCGGCGCCAAGTAGCAGACAGTCTTCGTGATGTAGCAGGCTTGGTTTCAAGCAATGCCGGTTTGGACGAAGTGCTCGAAATGATCCTTGCCGAGTTAGATCGTAACCTTCCGATAGACGTTTCTGCTATCTGGCTATTGCAAGAAGGCGAGCTATGTCTTTCGGCTGTACATGGTATTGATGGCGCCCAACTCGAGAATACTTGTATTGCATTTCCTGAGTCCACGTATTTGATGACGGAGGCACTCGAGTCGGATGTCCCTATCATTCGGCGCCCCGAAGATCCTATGGGTCCTGCCGGGTTGACAATGAACTTTGATCCCAATTATTCTTCTATCGTTGCTCCGTTGCGAGTTGGAGACCGTCCATTGGGTGTCTTGGCGTTGGCTCATCGTACGTCAGGGCGTTATGGGCACGAAGCGCGTGCCATTGCAGGGACTTTTGCAAATTATGCAGCAGTTGCGATGGAAAACACCCGTCTCTTTGATGCTGCTCAAGAACAAGCCTACGCCTCGGCGGCATTATTACAGGTGGCACAAGCCGTTGTCAGTCTGAACGACTTGGACGAGATTCTCGGCTCGATCATCCGTATCATGCCGATCTTGGTAGGTGTCAAACGAGTTGTGCTCTATCGTCTCGATATGGAATATCAAACCTTGCAAGCATCACAGGAATATGGCTTTTCTGAAGAAGAGGAAGCCATCATGACTGAAAAGATTTTGCCTGTGGCTGATTTTCCCTTCCTGGTATGGGCATTGGAGCAAAATACTTTGGTGACCTATCCGCTTAAGGCTGAGGTGACGCCATTGGATTGGTTTGCGATTCAGCCTGGGGCGGAGAATGAAGCGCATGGCATGGATGCAGACCGTTTATTGATCGCGGTTCCATTATCCATTAAGCACGATATTTTTGGCGTCATGTTGATCGAAGAAGATGAGAATGCGCGCCGTTTCCGGTCACGCCGTTTGGAGATCATCACTGGGATCGCTCAACAGGCAGCGCTTGCGATTCAGAATGATTTGCTTCAACAAGAGATGGTGGTGCGTGAACGCCTCGAAACGGAAGTTCAGTTGGCTCGCCAAATTCAGCAGACCTTCATCCCAAGCATTTTGCCAACCCATCCCAATTGGCAGATTGCGGCAAGATGGCGCACAGCACGGCAAGTTGGCGGTGACTTCTACGATGTGATCGAGTTGCCGAATAATAGGCTTGGTATCTTCATTGCTGATGTCGCAGACAAAGGCATGCCTGCTGCATTGTTCATGGCGTTGACGCGTACGTTAATGCGTGCTGCAATTCTTGAAACATCATCTCCTGCTGAAGCCCTGCGACGCGTGAACGATTCGTTGTTGCCAGATACACAACAAGGTATGTTCATCACAGCCGTATATGGCGAATTGGATTTGGAACAAGGCACTTTTACTTATGTAAATGCTGGACACAATCCGCCTTTTTGGGTGAAGACCGATGGCGGTTTTGAAAAGTTGACACGTACATCGATTGCTTTGGGGGTGATGGAACAGCCTTCAATTGAGCAGCGTGTGATTTCTTTCAAACCCGGCGAGACTCTTCTGCTTTACACAGATGGTCTCACCGAAGCCTTCTCTCCAAGCGGCGAATTGTTTGGAGAAGTCCGTTTGTTGGATGTCATGGCATCGTTGACTGCAGGCACGGCAGAAGAGGTCATTGTATCGATTGAAGAATGTCTCAATGATTTTGTCGATACCGAACATCTCGCTGATGATTTGACGATGCTGGCAATTCGAATGTCGGGATAAGGTTATTGCTTTTGCTCTAATCAAAAAAACGCCTCTGATTTCTCGAGGCGTTTTTTGTAAAGGTGAAACTCAATAATCCGATTGTATTCCATGACGACTACCGCACTAACAGAAATGTTAGCCAAACATTACACGTTTAATTGACGCATCTCCAAGTGCATTCTAAAATTTGAGCATCCCGTTTTGGGGAAACACATCTTAGAAACCAACATTGGAGATGGTATGAAGCGAAATTCTCACCTATTTTTATTAATCACCGCCCTAATCATGGCATTGATGGCTGGGGCAGTGGGCCCCTCTGCGGTTTATGCAGATGATGGCGACGGAGTCACAGAGCCTTCTGGAGAGACTCCAGTTACGTTGGAGGAAGAGGCGCCGGTTTCCATCCCTGAGGTGCTTGAGCAGGCTCCTGAAGGGACGGAAGTTATTGTTGTCAATGAAGCTGGAGAGGTTCTGCCGCTTGCTACCCAAGAAGCTAGCGAGATCCTTACTTCTGATAATAGCGACCCCATGTGGTGCCCGGAAGCAGCCACCCCTGGCGATGCGTCTTGTACAGCTAGCTTTGCAACCTTTCAGGAATTGATCGATGCGTTGACAGCTGATGCAATTTCTGGAACACCCGTTTATACCGGCAATGGCTATATATGGGTAGCAGATGGTTATAACGGCAATGACAATGCTCAGATTGAATTTGATGGATCGGTCCTCACAAATATCGGTTCCAACAACTTGACCATTCAAGGCGGGTGGAGCGGAAACAACGATACAAATATTACTGGCATATCCGATTTGGATGTTTCTCTGGTGTTTGCAAATTGGAGCGGAAATGTTAGCTTGAACGACCTTGCAATTTCTGCGAATGACGGAAATGGCTTTGGTCTTTTTGTAAACAGCACTGGGGATGTAGCACTGGATAATGTTTCTGTTTCCAGTACCACCGCAAACCCCTCTGGCTTTGGGGATGGTGCAGTGATTGTCACTACTGGGAACGTGGATATTGCAGACAGCGAATTTGATGACAATGCAGGGAATGGTCTCCAAGTCGCCTCAGCCGGGACTATTACGCTTGATACTGTTTCTGCAAGCAATAACACGCTGACGGGAGCTTACCTTGATAACTGTCTTTACAACAATACGACCGGGCTTTGCGCCGGAAATGGTTTGGTGACCATTACGAGTGCTACTGGTAATGTGTTCAATGGAAATGGCTTTATCGGTCTAAGCATTGACGCGGGGGGCGGCGTGGATATGGATAACACGCAAGCAAATAACAATGGATTGGATGGCTCTGTCATCACCAGCGCAGATGATAATGGCACGGGAAATGTATCCATTGTGGATAGTGAATTTTCTGGCAATACCAATGCCTATGGCTTGGATGTTTATACCGATGGTAGCCTGAGCTTGAACAACGTGATCGCTAACTCCAATGGGCTGGGAACATTCTTAGATACCACAGCTGGAACTGGTTTAGTTTCAGTCACAGATAGCACATTTGGTGACAGTGCTGTGACCGGGAACGATTGGAGCGGCTTGCACATTGAATCTGGCAGCACAGTAACATTACTGAATGTGATGGCATCTTACAATGGCGCAAACGGCACATACATTGAAGCCCAAGGCAATATTGATGTAACGAACAGCACATTCAACGAAAATGTCCACTTTAACTTCCCTCAAGACCCTGGCTTGTATGCCAAGAGCTATGGTGGAAACATCACTTTGACTGATGTTATTGCAGATGGAAATGATTTTGGCGCGGGCGTTGTGCTCAACACAAAAGATAATGGCGTTATCTCAGTCTTCAATACTGCCTGGGGCGCAGGGCATTTTAACGGTAATGGCACATTCGGTATTCAAGCAACCACAGAAGACGGCGATATTGAATTAATCAATGTCGAAGGTTCTAACAATTCTTCTAAAGGTGCTTACATCACTTCTTACGGATTAGGCAATGTCTCCGTTACTGATAGTGAGTTTTCTTCCAATGGAAGTTATGGTGCCGTTCTCTATTCTAACCAGGGCAGTGTTTTTGTTACTGATAGTACATTTGACTTGAACACAAATTCTGGCTTGGTGGCAGTCAGTGGCACAGGCATTGAACTGGTCAATGTGACGGCTGATGGAAATGGCGGAGATGGCGTCGAAGTTTATAGTTCTTATACGTGGGGCTGTCGTGGTGCCAATGATACTCCAGTCAACATCGTTGTAAATGTAGATGGCGGTACATTTACAAACAACACTGGTTATGGAATCTTTGCTAAACCAGGTCCTCAAGGAGACATGGTCTTCGTAACACCTTCCACATTTGGTGGGAACGGTTTGGGCGATTATCTGACTGACTTAAGCGACCCAGAAATTTGTCCGCCACAAGAAGAAGAGGAACAAGATAACCCCAATGTCGTTCCTGCGCCTTCCAACCCGCCTGTGGAACAGGATTGCGTCAACTTCACCAGCACTATTCTGGAACTTGAAAATGGAACCTGGGTTAAGGTTGGCTGCCCGTATGAAGGTTTCAGCAACTTAGATAGTATCCTTGAAGGTCAGTTACCCGGTCCGCTTGGGGTGGGCGTGAAGTTCCTGAATGGCATTATTCTTAGCCTGACCGATGCAGATGGGAACACGATCCTCAACCAAGATGGGACAGTAACAATCAATCTCTTGATCCCTGAAGGTTCACGTGGTAGAACTCACTCAGTTTTATTCTGGGATGAAACGTTGAACGATGGCAAGGGCGGTTGGATGAAGCTACCCCCGTATGAAGCGGGTACTAGCTTCCCACTCCACCCGGAGAACCCGGATGATCCGCGCCTTATCGTTTCAGGTGTTCAGCAAGTGGATAATATGGTGACCTTTACCGTCAACTTCTCTGGTACTTTTATTCTCACAACCCCATAACGACAAGAACAAAAAAGGGCGGCTCCAAACGGAGTCGCCCTTTTTTTGTTTAATATCTTCCCGAGGCTTGCAGCATTTGATAACTTTGAAATGCCAAGAGCCCAAATAGAAACGCCATATAAACACTATTGAGCAAAAGAAGACCTGCTACAGCAAGCAAACCGCCCGTGATAACCGAAACCCACAGTGAGGTGCTTAAGCCATTCCACGGATCACGTTGGATGAGTAGATAACGAGCAACATGCCCGCCATCAAGTGGATAAACTGGCAAGAGATTGATGATGCCCCAGAAAATGTTGACCCACAAAAAGGTCACAAAGATATTCGTCAAGATACCGCTGCCGTATGGCATCATGACGATGGGGAAGGGGATGACTTTTAGGATGGTGGAAAAGATCAATGTGCCGCCCATTGCAACGCCTACAGCGAGGGTCAAGCCTGCGAGCAAGAATCCGGCAAAAGGTCCGGCAAGTGAGACGAAGATATGTTGATTGGGTGTCAGGCTCACGGTTGCATATCCGCCGCCCCATGGCATCGATTCGGGGATGGTTAATCCACCAGAAAAATGCAAGAGAATGCGCGAGGGTTGACCAAAGCGCCTAAATGCAAATGCGTGACCGAGTTCATGAACAAGAATAGAAATGAATACTACTGCGATCCAAACTGGGATCATCAACAAATTGCTTGAACCAGAGCCAAGCAAAATAGCGATCACCCAAAAGAGCGGATGCACACGCACGGGAATGCCTGCAATTGAAAACTGTAAGTCAAAACGAGTAGGAGGAGCAGCTTGAAACATAATATGTCCTGTTATTGAATGGGTAACGTATAGCCACCGTCTACGACGATGGTTTGACCAACGATCATGGATGAAGCGGGGGAACATAAAAATGCTACCACGTCTGCAACATCTTCAGGTGTGATGAGACGCCCGGCGGGTACACGCTCGATGAATTTCTGGAGGATATTTTCCTGCCCGCCCATGGACGAAAAATGATGCAACGCCTCTGTCTCCACCACGCCGGGTGACACCGCGTTGACCTTGATTCCACGCTGAATCAGCTCCACACCTAAATAGCGCGTGAGGGCTTCCAAGGCTGCTTTGCTGGCGCCCACTACAACATAATCGGGCAATACCCGCACTGACCCCGCGCTTGATATACTGACGATACTCCCACCGCCGCGTTTTTCCATAAGAGGCGTGGCACGTTGGGCGGCGAATAACAATGCACGGGCGTTGATGTTCATTGTCCAATCCCAGCCTTTGGGTTTTTGTTCCATTGTTGGGCGGTTGTAGCCTGATGCCGCATTATGAATGAAGATATCTAAGCCGCCAAATTCTTTTTCTACCTCATCGAAGAGGCGGTTCAAGTCATCTAAATCGCCTACATCGGCTTTAACCAGCAAAGCACGTCTGCCAAGTTTTTCGATTTCGCGGACAGTTTCTTCTGCAGGAGCGCGATTGCGAAAGAAGTTGACAATAACATCTGCGCCTTGATTGGCAAAATGCAAGGCAATGGCTTTCCCAATTCCACGCCCAGAGCCGGTGACGAGGGCGATTTTGTTTTGAAAATTCATTAGGTCTCCAGAGCATTAATCAAAATAAAGATTTAGATCCGAACAGTCGAAGCGGTTGCCGCAGGTTGGACAACTCACTTTGCAATTTTTTTCATACATCTCACTACCGCAACGATCGCAGATCCACAGGCGTTTTTCATTCCATTGAATAGGTTGAAATAAAGACTTATCGAACTGATTTATTCTTTCCCGCCCCAAACGAGTCACTTCTTGCATAACAGTCTCTGCATCATGGCGAAGCTTTTTGATATTAATGCCGCGGCAGACGTCGTTCCAGCCTTGCAGCCACTTTATGCTTCGCCCATAGACTTTAACTGCACCGTCATAGTTTCCGCGTGTAACATGTAGATAGGTGACAGCGATTTGAAGGATGCCGCGATATAAATCTCGAATTGGGTTGGGTTCATCTCGCCAAGCGGTTTCCAACTCTTCATGAGCTTCAAAAAATTCTCCTTGATTGAATAATTGAAGACCTTCAATGGCTTTTGGGTGTAACTTTCCTTGGCATTCTTCTACTGTTCTTTCAACAGAATTTATTTCTTGTTCCTTTGGCATATCGAGAGTATAACATGCAGGTTTTATACGAATGGTAAAATTTGTGTTGGAGGAAAATTGTTATTTATTGTGCTTATCGTTTGTATTTTGATGTCAACAGGCTTGTTTGTGTGGGGATACACTCAAGCTGGTTATGAGGAAGCAGCTCGTTGGTTCATAGCTTTCGGAGCTTTTTGGCTTTTGGCGGAATGGCGCAAGTGGAAATGGTTCTCTGCTCCGGCTGTGCTGTTTGGTCTGTTTTTAGCCGGGTATGGCGTTTGGTTTAAGTTTGTTCCTGGGCTTATGTTTAGCGGCGCTGTATTTAGTGTGTTGGCATGGAATATTACTGAATTTCAAGAAAAACTGAGGTTACTGCCTCAGCGAGAAGACAAACAAGGCATGACAAGGCGTCACTTGATACGTATTGGAACTCTTTCTTTAGGGGCGGCCTTGATTGCGCTTTTGCTAGGCATTCGCGGGTGATAAACTCTGCAACCATGCTTCTGCTTCTTGTGGAGAATGAAAATGCAACAGTGAGAGGTGTTGATTTTCAGGCTTTGATAACAAAATGGGGATTTCACGTTTTCTGCGCCAATATGTTTTGAATAACCAATGAAATAAAGATTCCTCAGACCAGAGTTTGAGATGCCACCAAAACGTCTCGCGGTTCCCATTCCAAAGAACTTCCTGCGTTATAGTGCGGCGAATGGTGCGGGTGAGCAAACGCCAAAAGACGATAGGGAAGGAATAATCCAACCAGATGACAACTTCTGCCCGGTTCCAAACAATATCACGCACAACACTGTAGTTTCCCGCAACAACCCAACCGGTTGATTGAGTTGCATGGTCCACTCTTTGGCGAAAAACAGGCGTATCGGCTTCTTTCCAGTTCGGCTCCCAATGAAGAGCATCTAACTCGATGAAATCCAAACTCAATATAGTAGAGAGTTTTTCAGCTAACGTAGATTTGCCTGAAGATGTGGTACCAATAATAACAATACGTTTGTAAGGGAATGTGTTCATGGGGGTAGGATTATAATTCGTGGTACGTAATGTTTATATGCTTCATTACGAATTATGCCTTACAAGGACTTTCCATGTTCGATCTCCCCGATAATGAAATCCTCCCTCTCTCAAAAGAACACGTTTTCTGGACGTGGTCTGCGCAAGCCAAGGTTAATCCCATTGCAGTAAAACGCGCCAAAGGCGTATATTTTTGGGATGTAGACGATAAACGCTATCTTGACTTCAACTCTATGACCATGTGCGTAAATATTGGGCACGGAGATGAACGTATCATCAAAGCCATGCAGGAACAAGCAGCGGAGTTGCCATATGCGGCTCCCGGCATGACGACGAAAATTCGCGCATTGGCGAGTAGAGAAGTGGCATCGGTCACACCGCAGGGAAAACTGAGCAAGGTGCTATTCACGCTTGGTGGTGCAGATGCAAACGAGAATGCCATCAAACTGGCGCGAGGATATACCAAACGTCATAAGATACTAACGCGCTATCGTTCGTACCATGGCGCCTCTGCTGGTGCAATGGCTGCCACTGGAGATCCGCGTCGGGTGGCTTGGGAGCCGAATTTGATGACGGGTGTGGTCCATTTCCTTGACCCGTATCGATATCGATCCACCTTTCATCGTACCAATCCGAATATCTCTGAAACAGACTTTGCGCGGGATTATGTCAATCATTTAGAAGAGGTTATTCTGTATGAAGGTCCCGAGTCCATTGCAGGTATCTTAATGGAGTCTGTGACGGGCACGAACGGTATCATCATTCCGCCAGATGGTTACATGCAGGGAGTTCGTGCGTTATGCGATAAATACGGCATTGTGATGATTTGTGATGAGGTGATGAGTGGCTTTGGGCGCACCGGTAAATGGTTTGCAATTGAAAATTGGAATGTAGTGCCAGATATGATTACTATGGCAAAAGGGCTTACATCGGCATATGCCCCGCTTGGGGCTGTGGCAATGAAGCCAGAGATCGCTGCTGCTTTTGATGAGCAAGCCTTTGAAAGCGGGCTGACGTATACTTCTCATCCTATTTCATTGGCGGCGGCAGTGGCGAACATCCAAGCTATGAGGGAGGATAAGGTTGTAGAACACGCTGCAAGTATGGGCGGAGTCTTGAGGCGCATGTTGTCTGATCTAGGTGAAGCGCATCCATCTGTGGGGGAGGTGCGGAATATCGGTCTATTTGGTATTATCGAGTTGGTAAAGGACCGCGAGACGAAAGAGCCCATGGCACCATGGAATGGGTCCTCGCCGGAAATGACTGCCTTGAAAAAATATTGTACTGATCATGGTTTATTTCTATATACTCATTGGCATACGGTGTTGATCATCCCGCCGTTGATTATTAGCGAAAAGGAATTGCAAGAAGGCTTTGATGTTTTGGATGAGGCATTGAAGATTACAGATAGGACTTCGGATGGATAACTTCATACCGAGTTTGAAGTAAAATTTTAGAAATCAAAAAGGAGAATGTCTAATGGAATCCCAGCCCTTCAACTCTTCCCCTGCTCCCGCCCCTGCTTCTGGTGGGAATGAACGTGTGATGGCAATTGCTTCACTCGTGATCGGCGTTATTAACTTGTGCGCGTGGTTTTTGCCTATCTGTGGTGCACCACTTGGCATAATTGGTATTGTGCTTGGTATCTTCGGTATGAAGGATCCTTCACAGAAGACCTTGGCGATTATTGGTATTGCCTTAAGCGCAATTGGTTTACTTGCGGCTTGTATCAATGGTGCCGTAGGTGCTTATATGGGCGTTACGGGGCAAGGCTTTAATTTCTCTCCGTAATTCTTTGTAAGGTGTTGCAAAAAGGCTCTTGCAATATGCAAGAGCCTTTTTTTATGGCTGTGTGGTAGTGGCGGGTTGTGGCATGCGCCTGCCACCTGGGAAGATGGGCATTTGGGCAATGGAATATGCCGTAAAGTAAGCTGTATCGGCTCCGGCTTCACCAGGAAGCGGCTCAATACGACTGTTGCCATTTGTATCTTCGCCATATAGTAAGAGGCTTGAATAGGTTTCTATTTCTGCAATGGTCGATTCCATACCGGTGCCGTAGGGCATATTCTGAAGTTTAAGCGCTACTTCAAGTAGTTGTTCACTCCAGCCTTCCATATTCTGAAGACAAACGATCAAGTTTTGTCCGCTTTGGATGATGCCTAGGCTTGCATCAGGGGCATCTATGGCGAATTCCGTATGGCTGATTGTCATGGGGATGTAGCCCTGTTCTGTACCATTCGCAAGCATTCCAAACCCATCATTCGGGTCGTTAATCTCGCCATCTCCATTCCAGTCTTTATATAACTGAAGGTTTCCTTCTCCTACAAGTTGATTAATGATTTCTTCATTCTTCAATCTAAGAGTTGCCTCGTCGCCTTCATTGAACGCATCTCTAAGCGCTAAAACGGATGTATCGATGGTATCGGCTGTATCCCATACACCTTGGATGAGGGCAGTTCCATTGGGTGTCATGCCTATGGAGACGAGAATATGCCTTATATGGACGAACGCCTGCGGCGGAAACACCGAAGAGGCGGCAACTTCCTGACTGGGCTGGTCGGGGTTCGGATCATTATCCGGCTCTACCGTGACCATCATCTCATCAAACTGACTGAGAAGATTCGTGCCGTTTGAGTCTGAGAAAATTAATTGTCCATTTTGCCCGGTAAATATCACCGGACCTGCATTTAGTTTTATTTCCCCGCCTTGACCCAGGAACCAGACTTCAAAATGTTGCCCGGCTGGCGGTAGAGGGATTCCACTGATAGTAACTGTGGCATTATCGACCAATTCATTGTAATCATCAAAGACAACAGAACCAATGGGTTGACTTGGATTGGGTAATTGATTGTTATTTTGGGATGGCACATTTGTTTGACGTGGTTGACGGAAGATAAACACGCCGAGTGAAACAATCAGGGCAAGGACGATAATTCCTCCACCCACTAATAGGGGAGTCTTAAACGATGATGTCGCTTGTTTTGCATTTGCCGTTGTTTCTTTTGGCAAACTATTGATTCTTAATGTCTCTTTTGATACTGATTTACCTTCAAGGACATCAGCAAATTCGTTGACCATTTCACTGGCTGAAGTGAAACGATCTTTGGGGTCTTTTGCAAGTGCACGATTAATAATGGCTTGCATGCCTGCTGAGATACCATTAATGGGTGGGGGAGGCTCATTTAGGTGCTTCATGAGAACACCAAATGACGACTCTGCATCGAAGGGGACTTCCCCGGCAAGCATTTCGTAAAGCACAACGCCTAGAGAGTAAATGTCGGTTCTATGATCGACACTGTCTCCGCGAGCTTGTTCAGGGCTCATGTAAGAAGGGGTTCCTGAGACGGTACCGGTTGAGGTTTTCGTATTCGAGTCGAGGAGGCGTACCAAGCCAAAGTCGGTAAGAACCGGTTCTACATCCTCTGGAAGGGGGGCTTGTAAATCGATAACACCCTCTTTGGACCGCAGCAGAATATTGGCAGGTTTGATATCGCGGTGCACGATGTTGCGCTCATGGGCATGATCCATGGCTGAGGCGATGGATTTCATGAGCTTGGCAACTATGGGGTGTGGAAGTTTTTCGCCGCGCTTGTGCAGTTCTTTTAAATAGCCAGCGAGAGAAGTGCCTTCAACAAGTTCCATGACAATGCATGGACGCCCATCAACCAAAGCATAATCGTAGATTTGGATAATATTTGGGTGATCGAGAGTTGCTACAACGCGTGCCTCACGAGCAAAGCGTGCACGTGAATCGGGGTCTTCTTCCACATGATCGCGCATAATCTTGACTGCAACTTTGCGATTGAGTGTGGAATGGACGCCATAATAGACTTCTGCCATACCTCCGCGTGCGATGAGGTCACCGATCAAAACATTGCCGAGGGTTTTTCCGCTCCAAGTTGACATGGGGCGGATTATACCCGATACATTTTTGGCTTTCTGCATAATAAACGACATCCGAAGCTTTCGCCTCGGATGTCTTTTATTACTACTTCAGGGAAGACTTATTCGCTTGTAACACTGACCAATACAGCACGGACAACACGGCGATAGAGGTAGGTATCACTCTTGGGTAGATATACCTGACAAGTGATGAGCGTGAGATAAGACTCATCTTCCAGGTGCTCGAAAGCATAGCTGGTAGCAAAGGGTTTGGCGACACGAGAATCTCGGATCTCGAAGATATACTTCTGCCCAAAGGCGTGGACGATGATTTGGTCACCATACTTTAGCTTGGTCAATTTCGCGAATGGACCATCCAAACCGCTGGCGTTAGTGACGTGTGCCGTCAGCACGGAGTTCCCTTCCCAGGAGGGGAAGGCTGTGCCGTCTAACCAGCCCACATTATTGCCGAGCCAGGTCACATCCCATTCGCCTTCCTTCGCCATGGGCACACCCACAATACTGGTTTTGACACCCAAGGATGGGATTTCAATCCACAGGTCGCCCAAATCGCTATAAGCAAGGTCTGCGGGTTGTTCGGGCAAGATTGTGACGCGGTTCGGAGCAAAGCCGGTAGCGGGTAATGCTGCGACGGTTAACGCAGTTGCATTTTTGCCGCCTGCACCACCTCCACCACCGCCAGCAACAGCAGGTGTTGCCACACTGAAGTTTCGAATGAAATCAGTATTGTTTGCAATTCCGTTACCTGCAAGCGCAAGAGCTATGTTGTTGGCTTGGACAATGGATGTTGTACCACAGACAAACAGACGGTAATAGCCAACAGTAGTGAGAGGAGAGGTTAACGTCACTGTGGCTACAAATGGACCTGAACCGCCGCCATTATCATAGGTCACTCCAGTGATGAGTTGTCGAATATCGGGAGCAACAACTCCGCCGCCTGTTGTTACGGTCTTACAATCTGGTGTATTGAATGTGCCAGTTGTAGAGTACAGAAGGATGTAGTTTTCAGGATTATCTGCATCATCTGTATCAGTCGTACCGGCTGGATTAAAAACATCCTTGTTGAAGGTGACTTTCAGTTGCGTAACATTCAAGGCAGATGAAATTACTTCGCTTTCTGCAACAAATCCATCACCAGTATCAGGCGCAGAGTTAATCCCATTTGCGCTAACTTGTAACAAGCCTGCATCAATCACAATGTCTTTGTTCGCGCCTAATGAACCTGCTGCAGCTGGGGTGGGGAGAGTGAGAACTGCATCGTTGAGAGCCGCATCTTGAAGGGATGCGCAGTCATTGAGACTCAGCGAATTGGCATCTACATAATCTAGGTCAGGTGACACATTCCCTGTTTGAACGGTGTAGGAGAAGGTTAATGTATCTGTCCCTGAACCGCCAGTATAGTTTGCAACTCCATCAGGCGTGCCCAACTCAAGAGTGAGTTGGGGAGTACAAGCGGGAGGTAAGTTCACAATTGTATCGAAAGTAACAGTGACTGTGATCGTATCCCCTGCAAAATACGTTCCGTCAGCAGTGGGCGAAGTTACATTGGTGACGACAGGTGCGTTGGTCTTGATTGTCCATGTATAGGAAGCAGGGGATGGGTCAACATTACCCAAGAGATCTATGGCACGAACAGCGAATGTATGGGAACCATCTGCCAAGGCTGCGAGAGTATTGGGGGAAGTACAGGCAGAGAATGCACCGCCATCGATACTGCATTCGAATACTGCTGTCAGATCGGGGCTGCTGAACGTGAACGTGGGCGTAGTGTTATTGCTTGGATCGGTCGGGTTGCTATCAATTGTTGTATCCGGCGCGGTTGTATCTACCACCCAAGTGTAGGAAGCAGGTGTGGCGTCTGTATTGCCTGCATTATCGATAGTGCGGACGTTGAAGGTGTGCGAGCCGTCGCTCAAAGGACCAAAGTTAGAGCCGGAGGTGCAGGCAGCATAAGTGCCTCCATCCACCTGACATTCAAACGAAGCGACTCCAGAACCGCTGCCATCATTGCCTGTGAACGAGAAGGTGGGGTTATTAGTGTTGCTTGGGTTCGTCGGATTGGCAGTGATAGTGGTATCCGGCGCGGTTGTGTCGACCACCCAGGTGTAGGAGGCAGGCGAGGCGTCTGCGAGACCTACATTATCGATGGCACGGACGTTGAAAGTGTGTGAGCCATCGCTCAAAGGACCGAAGTTGGAGCCGGAGGTGCAGGCAGCATAGGCACCGCCATCCACCTGACATTCAAACGAAGCGAATCCAGAACCACTGCCATCATTGCCAGTGAACGAGAAGGCAGGGCTGTTAGTGTTGCTTGGGTTTGTTGGGTTAGCAGTGATATTGGTATCCGGCGCGGTTGTATCTACCACCCAGGTGTACGATGCGGGGGTTGGATCGGTATTGCCCAAGTTATCAAGTGCGCGGACGTTGAAGGTGTGTGAACCGTCACTCAAAGGACCAAAGTTGGAGCCGGAGGTGCAGGCAGCATAAGCGCCGCCATCCACCTGGCATTCAAACGAAGCAACTCCAGAACCACTGCCATCATTACCTGTAAATGAGAAGGTGGGGTTGTTATTGCTGCTTGGGTTGGTCGGGTTGGCAGTGATGGTAGTATCTGGGGCAGATGCGTCAATCGTCCATGTGTAGGAGGCGGGAGTGGCATCCGTATTGCCCGCCGAATCTATTGCACGTACTTGGAAGGTATGGTTGCCATCGCTTAAGCCTAAATAACTCTGTGGACTAGTACATGCACTGAAAGCGCCGCCATCAATCTGACATTCGAATGAGGCAACGCCAGAGCCACCGGTGTCGCTTCCGGTGAAGGAGAATGATGCCGTGGTGGAATTCGTTGGGTTGGTTGGGTTGGAAGTGATAGTGGTATCTGGTGCAATTGTGTCCACAACCCAAGTGAAGGAGGCAGGAGAGGCATCGGTGTTGCCCGCGTTGTCAATTGCGCGGACTTGGAAAGTGTGACTGCCATCACTTAGCCCCACGTAATTCTGTAAGCTGGTACAGGTGCTGAAACCGCCGCCATCAATCTGACATTGGAAGGAATCAATGCCAGAGCCGCCGGGGTCACTGCCAGTAAAGGAGAACGATGCTGAGGCGGAGTTTGTCGGATTGGTTGGGTTGGCAGTAATGGTGGTGTCTGGGGCGGTTGTATCCACTGTAAATGTGTTGGTGTTCGAGTTAGGACTGGTATTCCCTGCCGCGTCTGTAGAAGTGGCTCTAACGGTGTGAGAACCATCGCTAAGTGCGGAAGGAGGATAGCTCCAATTGCCACTGCCATCGGCTGTGGTCGTCCCAACAGGAGAACCATCGATATACACTGTAATAGTGCTATTAGGTTCGGCGGTGCCGGAGACAAGGGGTGTCGGATTGCTTATTACACTAAAATTAGCTGGCGTAGTGACCACCGGAGCCGCAGGAGCCGTGGTATCCACGGTCCATGTGTAGGAGGCAGGGGTTGCGTCGGTATTTCCCGCGTTGTCAATTGAGCGGACTTGGAAGGTGTGACTGCCATCACTCAGACCGACATAACTCTGCGGGCTGCTGCAGGCACTGAAACCGCCGCCATCCAACTGACATTGGAAGGAAGCAACGCCAGAGCCGCCTGCATCATTACCCGTGAAGGAGAACGATGCTGCATTGGAATTTGTTAGGAGGGGTGGGTTGGCAGTGATGGTGGTATCGGGAGTAGTGGTATCCACCGTAAAGTCTGGGTCGGAGCCGCCGAAGGATGTCCAAGCGGTGGCTGCGCCGAGGCTATCGAGGAGTCTATATTGCCACTTATAGGAGGTGCCATCTACAAGCGTGCCACAGGAACCTGTGCTGGTTTCTGTTCCGCTGTTGGTTAATGGGCTTGTACAAGTGGCTGTATTAGTAAACGCACTCGCGTTTGGCTGTACTTCCACTTGCAATTGATATTGATTCGCCTCAGGGTCGGTTGCTGTGGCTTTGAAGACAACCTGAGTCTGGTTGGTAAACCCTCCCTGTGCAATGACAGTAGTCGCATCAGTTCTATATTGGTTGATCGCAGAAGGAGCGTTAGGTGCAGTGTTGGCAACTTCTCCAACTTCATAGGTGTTTCCAAGCACGGTCAAGCCGGTTGCCTGTGTGCTGGTGGCTGTTCTTGTGCCAACAGTTGGATAGGTCCAACCTGCATTGTTCCTGCCGACGATATAAGCATTGGTATTCGACCCGGCATCTGCATCGGTGCCGACGCCAACAAAATTGAAGGTGGCACTGTAATTGGTAAAGGTAACGCCGCCGTTGGTTAGTGACCAACAGTGATTCACGTTTCTTGCTGAGTTAATTCCAGGTGAGCCGCAGGCGGCATTCGTCACACTAGCGTCCACGTTGCCGTTTGCAGTCACTGCACCAAATGCTAATTGAAGAGGAGCAAAATTTGTCGCATCGCCAATTGGAAATGTAAATGACGTGGCGGCATTGGTGAATGCTCGACGCACATTACCGTTCACATACGAAGAGGCATTTCCTGTGGCGGTGGCGGTGGTTGGCAAGATGACCGTGTTAGCACCTGTAGTAATTCTGCCACTTGTAAACGTAAGGGTTGTATTTACAGTAATGTTACTGGAAAGGTTGATTCCATTGGCGTTATTAACTGTCAGGTTATTGAATGTTGTCGCGGTTGTGCCGCTGATGGTCTGTGCACCGGAAGCGCCGTTGAATATGACCGTTCCAGTCCCCTGGGTGAAGGCACTATTATTCGTCCAATTACCAACTGCAGAGGAATTTCCAGTTACTGTGATGGTTTGATTATTGGCATTGAGGGTTGAGCCTGTGTTAATCGTAACATTGCCGCGTACTGTAATTGGACCATTCACAAGAACAGTTGGAGAGTTCGTGGTGTTGACCACAACACTTGGGAGAGTAGCCCCTGTTGCAATCTGGAAAGTTGTTGCGGCTGGTGTCGATGCATTACCAAATTGAACGGTTCCGCCGGTTATCGTATTGGTCGTGGAGTCATTACGAAAATCTAACCCGCCAGTGTTGTGATTTTGAATGACAATCGTACCTCCACTCATTGTGAAGGTTGAAGTGGCATCGTCGAGGTCGAACAGTGATCTGCCTGTATTTGGATTTGCAAATATACCGAGATTGAGTGTTCCGCCACTCATATTGAAGATTGTGGTGTTATTGGTATCACTTGAAAAACGGCGTCCAACATTGACTGTGCCGCCCTCAATAATGAGAGATGCATTATCTGCACCAACATCAAGGTCATCGGCATTAGTTGTGCCGACATTATATATACCAGATGTTACTCGGAGCGTCCCATTTAGCGTTACATCCGCATTTTGCCCGGTAACGGTTACATTTGGGTTATTAATCCAAATACCATTGCCTGCACCGATTGTATATCCTGCTGCTCCAAAGACTGTATTCGTTAGAGTATATGTACCCGATAACTTAAAAAAGCCATTTGTGAGAGTAAGAAACCCACCTGCTGCGCTGAAATTCGTTGAAGTGACTTCAACGATGTCGCTACCTGCAGCCCCAGTGTTATTGATGACAATAGTGTCGAAATCTGTTGTTCCGCCCGCACCACTAATGGTCTGATTCGCCGCTCCATTGAATGTAACATTGGCATCAGATGCACCCACATTCATATCAAAGGTACCTGCATTTGCAAGATTGCCACCAATGGTGAGCTGGTTGCCACCATTGCCTGCGCTATTAAGAGTTGCACCTGCACTTACCGTTACAGTGCCTGTTACAGTTAGTGTTCTGTCGGTATTATTATCGCCAAGAGTCAACGTGCCACTGGTTCCGCCGCCTACTGTTAGACTGGCAATGGATTGAGCAGGGGTGATGTTTAAGGTCACTGTGCGCGTGTTGGGGATAATAACAGTATCACCCGCAAAAGTTTGCCCTGGATAGGTGGAACAGGCAACGCCAACGCTTGTCCAAGTTCCCGGTGCATTCCAGACACCATTGGCAGTTGCTGTAAAGGTACAAGCAGCTGCGCTTGCTGGCGTGATAGGCAATGCCCCCAGTGCCATCATCACGATCAAGATTGCAGAAAAGAACTTTGAGAAAATAGATTTGTTCATGGTTGGTTTCCCTTACTGTGGTTGGATTGGATGAATAAAAAAATAAAAATAATTTGCCTAATCAGGCAATAATGACCCGGTGCCAACTCTTAAAACAACGGCGGCTTTTCGTAAATTACTCAATTGCACATTGTTATCGTTGAAATCTTCGAAGGTTTCATATTCCCCGCGCCAAATCTTTAGGGCAGTGGGTTCACTGCATCCTAACTTTCGCATTTCCCCAATAAATTGATCACAAGACATGTTAAGTCGTTGTGCATATTCTTGCACAATGCTTTTCCCTATATGTTGGGAGTCTTTTCGTAACAAAACCATTACTTTGCTCCATATCGGACAAAATGGGTTTAAAAATATATTTTTAAACTGAGATAAAAAAACATCTGGTTTCCCAGTGTCCTTACATTCCTGTAAGGTCGATTAATAATATTCTAATGTAAAAATGGCAAGAGTCAATACATTTTTGAAAGGAAATCGGCTGATACAATACCGAGGTTTGCTAGGAGTTCAATGGACAATCAATTAGAACTGCGTATAGGCATGATATTAAGTGAACGGAAGCAATCTCTTGTCACTGCCGAATCCTGCACAGGCGGGTTGATCGCCAGTCGCATCACGGATGTATCAGGCTCGTCCGCGTATTTTTTAGGCGGTATCGTCGCGTATTCCTATGAGGTGAAAGCGTCCCTTCTCGGGGTTTCATGGGACACGTTAAACAATAAAGGCGCAGTCTCAAGAGAAACTGTCATCGAGATGGCGCGTGGAGCTAGAAATTTATTGAAGGCAGATATTGCAGTGAGTGTCAGCGGCATCGCCGGTCCAGGCGGTGGCACGCCCGATAAACCCGTAGGAACGGTTTGGGTTGGGCTGGCAACTCCGAGCGGGGAAGAGGCGCGGCACTTCGTCTGGGATGGTGACCGGGTGCGCAATAAATATCTTTCAAGCGAAGCCGCGCTGCAATTCATCCTCGATTATTTGGAAGGAAGGCTCGTGTGAAAATCGTTGTGATGATCTCTGCCAATGCCGAATGGCGATCTGTCAAAAAGATCTTTCCGGCACTCGTGCCTCAACGTGGGGCATATGGTGAGACAGCAGCATTAAGCCTAAAAGGGTTTGACCTGAAATTATTTCACAGTGGTTGGGGTAAGGTGGCCTCGGCAGGTGCAATGCAATATGTGATCGACCATGAACAGCCGGAACTGATCGTGAACCTTGGTACGTGCGGCGGCTTTGAAGGGATGATTGATCAAGGGGATGTGGTGTTGGTGGAGAAGACATTTATTTATGATATTGTCGAATTGATGGGCGACCCGGATGTGATGGAATACTACGCCTCTGCTCTCGACCTGAGTTGGTTGCCAGACCCTTTGCCTCACCCTGCCCGACGCGGAACTCTCGCCTCTGCCGACAGTGACTTGCAACCCGCACAGATTGCGTACCTCAGATCATTGGGCGCGATCGCAGGCGATTGGGAGACAGGGGCTTTGGCATGGGTGGCAAATAAAAATGCCGCGCGTTTGTTAATTTTGCGCGGCGTGAGTGACTTGGTGAATGAAAAGGCAGGGGAAGCGTATGATAATTTGCAGTTATTCCAAGATCGAACAGATGAAGTGATGCAAACGCTTTTCGATCAACTTCCAGATTGGTTGCAGGGTATAAAAATATAACGAGGCGGCAGTCACTCTGAAAGTGACTGCCGCCTCAAGTTTTATTGGGGATTCATGACTCGCCCAATGAACAAAATCTGCCCGGTTTCTACATCGCGAATAAAGTACAAGAATGGGCGGTCGATGACCAGTAAATTCTCGGGCATGATCGCGCCCGCTCCTTCCATGATGACTGCGGTGGCGGCAGCGGCTTCAGTCCCCTTTTCATCCACAGCCACAAAGGCTTTATGAATAACATTGCTAATGTACAGGTCTTGTTGGTCGGTCATGCCGGAGAAATCGGCTTGGTCTTGGTCAAAGGCGAGGGGCATACCCATCTTAATCAACGCATCGGAGAGATTGAACGAACTTTCATACTCGAACTTCGGCATTCGTAATGTGACATCAGCAGGGGCGAGTTTTGCCAAGACTTCATTGAACATGGCGCCATTCAACTGAGATTCGATCTCTTCAAAGCGACCTTCATCTGGTACGAGCAAGGTCATTACTGCAGATTCGCCTGCATAGGGGAGTTCCAAAGCCGAATATCCATCGCCGACAAAGTATGGGGCATAAAGATGCTGTCCCATCATAGGCACGGTGACTTCAGAGCCGTCCAATAATTTGAATGTACTGTCGTAGGTATCATTCGCGTCAAAGGGTGAGAGCCAATCAGCTTTGAAATAAATCGCATTGACCAGAACCATCTTCGTATCACTTGTGACCGAATTCTCGGGAAGCAGATCGTTAATCTTATCTTTTGTCTCATCACTAACCCATTGGTTGATGACCTTGCGCGAAGGGTCGGGGCTATTGATGAAGTCCATTAGTTGAATGCCTGCACCGTAGTTGACCGATAGAGTATCCAGAAAATTTGGGAGGAAGGTGAAGGTCTGTTCAGACCATACGGAGTTGGCAATGCTCAATTGCATGGGTTCTTGATCTTTATCCAACACAATGGGGTTTTCTTCCAGCGCCAAGTCTAAGGCGTTGAAAGCAGGATGGGTTTGTTCTTGAGACCCGAAGTGCAGTACATCTGCCATTTGGGTTTCAGTCTCGCCGCGGGCGCCAGCGTACGTCATGGCTAGGGCGAGGGAAATGCTGAACGGGGAGAGGATCAAATTCCCGTTTTCAGAACGAAGCGTTTGATATAAATCCAAAGCAAAAGCATTATTGCCATCCACTAACGTTTGCAAGTCCGCAACGCTTACATCCGGATTTTTTTCTCGTGCCAGACCAGACTCTGCCACCCCGGCAGAGCTTCCACTACTGCAAGCAGAAAGCAAGATGGTAAAAAGCAAAAATAGCAGCATTATTTTTTTCATGAGTTCTCCTTTTACGCACCGACGTTGCTCAGGGCGTATTTGTTTCCATTGTATCCATTTGGGTGGGCGTTATAATCGAAATTCTGCGTCACCCATTCTTCCTATGTCACTCGAACAATTTGAAATCCAAAAACGCAACTTTCGCTATGTATTGATCGACGGCGTAGGCGTGAGTATTGCAAATGTCGCCGCGCCATTTTTGCCCGTGCTGCTTACTCGCTTGGGAGCATCTAATTTTCAGGTAGGCTTGCTAACTTCCATGCCTGGGGTAACGGGTTTGATCCTTGCCATTGTGGTGGGGCGTTTTTTGCAAAGCCGCAGTAACATCGTTCCATGGTATGGGCTCTCACGTTTACTTGTGATCGCTTGTTATACCTTGACAGGCATTATTGCCTTTACGGTCTCTGGACAATCGGCCGTGATTCTGATTCTTGTGATTTGGGGGCTGGCAACGATTCCCCAAACAGGGTTAGCTGTTGCTTTTTCTGTGGTGATGAATGCCGTAGCAGGACCCGAAGGGCGCTATGCGTTGCTCAGCCGTCGTTGGGCGATTTTCGGACTAACGGGTGTGGTTGTGACGTTCTTTATCACGCGTGTGATCGATCGGGTTGATTTCCCGCTCAATTATGGTTTGATGTTTATGGGGCTTTCGTTGGGCGGTTTGATTTCTTATTACTTCTCACGCAAGATAGAACTTCCGCCTCAAACTCCGCCCACTCCTGTCCCTTCTTCATCGGCTTCTGACTCAGCTCGGAGTTATTTCTCCCTCATTCGCCGCGAGCCTGCCTTTCAATCGTTTACCGTCAAAAAGTTTGTGTACACCTCTGCCATTGCACTGGGACAGCCCATCCTACCTCTATTCTTTGTGCGTGAAGTCCACGCTACTGACGCGCAGATCGGCACGATCACCATGGTGATGACTATGGTGATGCTGGTAGGTTACTTCCTCTGGCCGTGGATGTCTCGCAAGTATAGCGGACGGGTGGTATTGCTTGCCACCACATTAGGGCTTGCGTTTTACCCCGCCTTGACGGCTGCCACGGTTAAAGTGGAGTGGATTATTATATATGCGGGCATTGCCGGACTCTTTCAAGCTGGTTTGGATTTGGTCTTCTTCGATGAGCTGATGAAAACCGTCCCGCCGGAATATAGCGCCACCTTTGTATCTTTTTCTCAGTCCCTTCAATATTTCTCCGCTGTTATCGCTCCGACGGTTGGGACCTGGTTCGCGGATTCTATCGGGTTGGGTGGTGCGCTGTGGGTGAGTGCTGGTCTGCGATTGCTAGGGTTTGTGCTCTTTCTAATACCTGATCGGCGCAAAGTGACTTAAAAAAAGAAGTCCATGAGATGAACTCATAGACTTCTTTTTATTATCGGACAACAGTCCAAGTCATTAAGACTTGTTCGGGAGTGATCGATACAGACTGTAATTGGGCATTTTCATTTCGGCTGCCAATGTTTGCGATGCGGTTGGCAATGGTCTTGTTCCAATGATCAACGCGGTTTTGCTCAATGGACACTCCGTCAATTTGTGCATCTGAAATGGAGGCGGTTAATTCGCCATTGCTCACGCCGAGGTCGAGCCTGAAACTCATTGAGTCGGTCTTGCTGGCGTTGTTCAAACGTTCGCGTTCGCCAATCACAGAAACATATCCCTGTTGTAGCGTCACGGTCAGACTCTTGATAAGCGGGTCTGCAATGGAAGAAGAAATAATCTCCTGCAACTGGGCTTGCGTTACAGAAGTTTCAACAGATAAAGAGCCATCATCGTTACGAGATATATTGGCTTTGCAAGCGCTCAATGTAAGCATCAAGATTATGGCAAGGACAGATAATTTTTTGATATTTTGTTTCATGTTTTATTCTCCAATGTTTTGTAGTATCCCACTCCTTTGTTTTCTGTTCAATATTAGTTTGTAAATTCTCTGTAAAAAAGCCGAGTCTGTCAAAGACTCGGCTTTTTATTTTATGAACAGTAAAAACTTATTTCGCGGCTTCCAATGCTTTCCTAAGTTGGTCAGTATGGGCATTCAAATGAAATTCTGGTTGCAACAACCCACTGCCAAAGCGGTAGTAACTGCCTTTGTTCGCCACAAAATCTGCTGGGAGCATTTCTACGAAGAGCAGAATCTCATCCACACTGCGGCGTAAAGCCTCCATCATCAGTTTGATGGACGGGTTGGCTTTCACCATCGCCGCCATCGATTCACTGATATTGCTCCCAAACCCATCAGACACGGCTTCATACCCATCGACCAAGCTGGCAAGATAAATGACATTGAATCGCTCACCTTGAATGAGGTGCGCCACCACTTCCAGTGCGCTCCATTCGTTTGGCTCGGGTCGTTTCATGGCTTGTTCATCTGTATACCCTTCAAAACATTTCTCGATCTCTGCCAGGGCGGGTTCCATCAGCGCACGGGCTTTCTTTGCCAACTCAACTGAGTTGAACGGCACATCTGCCATGGGGCGTTTGGTCAGTTCCATGGAAACCTTTTTCTTTTTTGTGCCGCGATAAAACTCAACCTCGATTACATCTCCGCCTTTTTTCCCGGCAATGGCAAGTTGCAGGCTGGTGAAATCATTGGTGATGGGCTTGCCTGCCATGCTCACAAGCACATCATCTCGCTCAATACTTGCTCGTTTTGCGCCCATTCCTTCCACAGTGGCATCAAGTCGCATCCCTTCAAGAACAGGGACGCCCAGAGATTTCGCTTGTTCTGGGCTAAAGTCTCCTGGCACAATTCCCAACATCGGGCGTTCTGCAATGCGCAAGTCAATGCCCGTTTCAAGCACAGACTTCAAGTTTCGCAGGCTATCCTGCCAGTTACTACGAAAGCCTTCCGCCATTTTCTTCCACGATTCGTCTGAGGGCACTACATGATCCATGCGAACGTTCACACCGCCGTCTTTCTCGGTCAAGCTGACCGTCACTTCGGTGGGGGCGGGGTCAATGCTCGAATACCAGCGGAACTTCACCCGTTTGTTTTCTTCCAGTTCAAGATAATGCCCGCTGGAATAGAAATCGCCAGCCCACCACAGATACATCCGTCCACGTGGGTGCGGAGCGACGGTGGCAACATCACACAACCATTCGCGAATGGTTGTGGCATTGGTAAAGGCTCGGTAGGCAAACTTCAAAGGAGCTTGTACAAAAATCTCAGCAGTTACTGTGGTCATAAAGTCTCTCCTTGGTGGAATAATAATTCTTTATATACTGTTTGCAAAAATAAAACAACCTACTTTGGCAGGGGTTTTCTTGAAAATAAAAAACGTCGTGCCAAGTGACACGACGTTTTGGTTTACGGATTTCCCGGCGGTGGGAAGAGGTTTGCGCCTTCGAGAATTTGCATATCTGCCATATATTCTGCATGTTGATACGCCGTCAGTGCTCCACCTTCCCCTTCAATCGGGTCCACACTTTCGTTGCCATCAATGTCCACGCCTTGATAGATTTGCTCCGCCAGCGAAACCGCCAAGCGGACATCCGCTTCAGTGACTTGGTCAGACTCGAGAATCCGCTTCGCAACGTCTCGAAGCTGGGTTGCCCACCCTTCAACATTTTTCGTGCTGATCACAACATGCCCACTGTGGAGTTTGATATTAGCAGTTGCATCATCTGATGAAGCAGCGAGTTCGGCGTGTGTAATCGAGCCTTCGATATAGCCAGTCTGCCCGCCGTTCAAAAGCAGACCAAAGCTATCACCAGGGTCATTAATTTTCCCGCTATTATCCCAGTCTCTATATTCGTTGCTTTGTTTCCCTACAATCAAGTTAATGATTGTTTCAGCTTGCAAGCGGAGCGTAGTGTTATCACCATTCTCAAAGGCTTTTTCCAACTCATTGCCTGCATCTTGTATCAACTTACTGGTTTCCAATAGCCCGCCTGTCATGGGGGTTTTGTCTGGATTGCTGGGGAAGCTGACCAGCAAATGGCGGACGTGAGTCAACGCACCAGCGGGGATGCCGGAGGAGTACAAAATGGTGTCAGATGGGTTAGGGCTGGCATCTGGATTGGTTTCGAGCGTGATTTCCATGCGATTGAAACCATCCAACAAGTTACGGCTTTCAGGGTCAGTAAACGTCAGTGTGTATTGACCGGAGCTATTCTTTTCCAAAATCCCAAGGCTGATGAGTAATTCGCCGCCATCGTCAATCAGCCAGGCTTCATATTGGGTGCCTTCTGCCGGGTCTGGCAGGGAGGCGGTGACTGTGACTTGGTCCATGTTGCCTTGGAAGCGTAACACCCCAAAGAATTCACCAAAAGAGATAAGCTGAGGCGTGGAGCCGGGTTCTGCTGTGCTGCCATGCGACATGTGGTCTGGTGTGGCTGCATCGGTGAGAATTTGCGGGGTATTGGTCGCTTTGGGAAACAAGGAATAAATGGAGAATCCGACCGCGCCTGTGGCGACAACCCCTAAACATAAACATGCCAGAATCCCGGCGCCGATCCAGAGGAAGCGATTTGATTTAGGAGCAGGTTTATTGCTAAGAGTGGCAGTTGGCGGCGGGGTGCGGAGGCGCAGGGAATATAAAGTCTCAGCTTCTGCGTGCATACCCACTGCGTTGTAAAAATCCATCAAAAGATCACGAGCGGTTTGATATCGATTTTCGGGAAGTTTTTCAAGCGCTTTGTTGACGACGGCTTGAATTTCAGGTGAGATGTCTTCGATGGGTGGCGGCGGTTCAGAGATGTGTTTGAGAATCACGCCCAATGTTGAGTCACCATCAAAAGGCAAACGACCCGCGAGCATTTCGTATAAGACGATGCCAAGAGAATAGGTATCGGAGCGACTATCTACCCCGGAGCCTTGTGCCTGCTCTGGTGACATATAGGCTGGCGTGCCGCTGACAACCCCTGACGCGGTTTGAGTTGTGGAGTTTGTGAGCCTCACCAAACCAAAGTCTGTGATGATGCATTCGGTATCGCGTGGAAGTTGGTCGATGGTATAGTCGCCGCTTTTGTTGTTGAGGATAATGTTAGCGGGTTTGATATCACGGTGAACGATGCCTTGCGAATGAGCATAGTCAATGCCGGCCGTCAGCGACTTGAGTAATTGTGCAATTTGAGAAAGGGATAAGCGCGCGCCGTTCTTGTGAAGTTCGCGCAAGAGACTTGCCAGCGATGGACCTTTGAGATATTCCATCACAAGATAGGGATGCCCATCGTGAGTGTCGAAATCGTAGACTTGAACGATGTTGGGGTGACGCAGGGCAGCCACGGCTTTGGCTTCGCGTTGGAAGCGGTTGATCAGCTCGGGTTCACTTTCCACGAAGCTATGCATCACTTTGACCGCTACGGGGCGGTCGAGAGTGAGGTGCGTGCCCAAGTAGACCTCTGCCATTCCCCCGCGTGCCAGATATTTTTCTACACGGACTTTGCCAATCGTTTGTCCGATCCAGTCTGCCATAGATGAATTATACAGTGGAAATTAGAGCGATTGTGTCTGAAAACTTCTTCAAACATGGTATTGAAATGGAGCCCAATTAGTACTTCCAGTGGATGATGCCAGTGTGGAATAAATTTTATAATGCCGCATCAAAACCAAACGAGGAGAATTAAGATGCAAAATTTTACTGGCAATATAGGTAGAACAGTTACTAATCGAATTGGTGGGGCAGTGGCTGCTGTGGGCGCTGCGACCTTTATGGCATTGTGCGGTGCGCTTATGGCTTTCGTACTGGCGCCGCAACAGTCGATTAAAGCTGCAAACATTGAGAAGATGCCGCAAATAGATGCTGCTTATGTGAGTGCTGCTGCCCCCGGCACGGATATTTTGATCACGGGTTATTTGAATGGGTCTGCACCGAACCCGCAATTGCCGAAGTTTATTGCTTATGAAGCAGAACAATGGGACGTGAGTGAAAACAAAAATACCGATGGCACACCCCAAGCGCCTTCTGGTTCTTGGGAACATGTGGAGACGATCGTGCCAGACTTAACTTTGGATATGAACGGAACGTTGGTTAACATCCTTTCGGCAAATAATGCGACATTAAGTGGCTCCAACCTTCATGAGCAGTTAGTGATAAAATCTAGCGCTTTCACTGCCGATTACAAAGGACAGAAGTTGGGAGAAGGCTCGCTTCGTTATACAGGCTTTTTCAGCGGAGACTTGGTGACAGTGCTTGGCAAAAAATCTTCTGGAGATGGAGTGGTGCCTGAAGAACTTTTTGCTGGTGACCGGGTGGCATTTGAGCAATACCAAAAGGACTCTGCTAAAGCCTTACTCTTTATGGGTTTTGCAGCGATGATTTGTTCGCCGTTTGTCGGAATTGGCGGGGTTATAGCTGCTTTGTTAGGACGAGGGAGACGGTAGGATAAATATTTACGGGCGGACTGTATAGTCCGCCCGTTTTTTTATTTGCCTAATCGTCCACGTTCTTCATCAATGACTGTTGGCTCCAACTTCTTGAACAGTGGACCGGGTTGATTCAGTTTCGCGCCTGGCTTCAAGTCGCTGGGCTTCCATTGCAAACCTTCAACCGGTTTATAGCGCAACACCTTGTGTGTGCCGATGGCGTCGGTGACTTCTTCGGTGTATTGCTCGCCGAAGAGCGGAGTCTCGTAAGCAAAGAATCCGTGCAGGCGTTCGGAGGTGAAGGGGATGAACGGCGCGAACATGACCTTGAGTGAATCAATCGCCTTCAACGCGGTGTAGATGGTCTTGGCAGCGCCGTCTTTATCGGTCTTCACAGCACTCCACGGCGCATTGACATCGAGATACTGATTGACAACCGTGGCGAGTTTCATCGTCTCACTCAATGCAGAGCGCAGACGCACGGCGTCGAGTTCGGCGCCCACAGTGTTGAATCCAGCTTCAATGGTGGCGATCAGTTCCAAGTCCGCGGGGCGAAGCGTGCTCACATCCACATTTGGCACAACGCCTTCCCAATGTTTGTAACAGAATGAAAGCACGCGGTTCGCGAGGTTGCCCCACGTCGCCACGAGCTCGTTGTTGTTGCGTGCTACGAACTCTGCCCAATCCCAATCGCTGTCTTTGCTTTCAGGCATGTTCGCCGTCAGGTAATAGCGGATGGCGTCGGGGTCGTAGCGGGTGAGGGCGTCGCGTCCCCAAACCGCCCAGTTGCGCGAGCCGCTGATCTTTTGCGATTCGAGATTCATGAACTGATTGGCTGGCACATCGAACGGCAGGATGAGCGGCGCGTTTTGTTCACCCGCAAAGAACTCCATGAAAGCGCTGCCCGCGCCCATCAACTCGGCGGGCCACTGTGATGTATGGAAGAAGATGTTGTCTTTGCCAATAAAGTGGAATTGCTTCGCGGCGGGGTTGATCCACCAGTCGCGCCACGCTTCTTTCGTACCCGATAGCTGTGCCCATTCAATCGGAGCGGAGAGGTAGCCGATGACGGCTTCGAACCACACATAAAGCACTTTGCTTTCCCAACCCTCTTCGTCAATGGGAACAGGGATGCCCCAATCGAGGTCACGGGTGATGGAGCGAGGCTTGAGCCCTTCACTTTCGATCTTGCGCAATGACTCGCCCAAGACCGTATCGCGCATGTGGTCTGAACGCGATTGCAGGAATTTCTTCACTTCGGGTTCAAGCTTGGACAGATCGAGGTACGAATGTTCGGTATCACGCAGTTCGAGCGCGCCATCGCCGGTGGTGGCACGCGGATTGATCAACTTCTCCGGCTCAAGCACGTTACCGCAGCGGTCACATTGATCGGAGCGCGCGCTTTCGTATCCGCAGATGTAGCATGTCCCTTCAACATAACGGTCGGGCAGGAACTTTTCTGCTTTGGGTGAATACCATTGCTTACTGAATTGACGGAATAAAAATCCGTTCTTTTGCAGGGCAAGGAACATCGCCTGCGAAACCTTGAAGTGATTGTCGCTGTGGGTGGTGGTATATAGGTCGTATGTGATGCCGATCTGCTTGAACAACTCAATGAAGCCTTCGTGGAAAGACTTATACACTTCCTCGACAGGCTTGCCGAGTTTATCTGCGCTCATGGTGACGGGTGTGCCATGCGAGTCCGTGCCGGTGATCATCAGCACGCGATTCCCTTTGAGACGGTTGTAACGGGCGAAGATGTCACCGGGCAGGTGTGAACCGGTGATATTGCCCACATGGATTTCGGCATTAGCATAGGGCCAGGCAACGGCTACTAAAATGGTTTCAGACATAGGATTTTCCTCGTTCTAGTGTATGGCGACCATTGGCTATGGACGATTGACAGTGGGAAAACCAGCTATGGTCTATCGTCTGCCGTCGGTGGTCGCCGAAGGCTTCCAAATAAAAAGGCTGTCCGCGAAATGGACAGCCCGTTTTTTCAGGATTGAAAAACTATGCTTTCCACTTGGCGCAGGGGGATATTTCCATTCGCATGTTGCGCATGGCAATGGTCATTGGCACCATTGGGAAAGCGGAAGTAAATTTCATGAGCGTTATTTTAGGCAGAGGCGGGCGCTTTGTCAATGGTAGGTTTCGGTTTCATACGCCACGCCACGAACAAAAATAGCAGAACGACCAAAGTCGTGCCGAGGCTCCACAAGTCCTTTTCGGTAAAGGCTTGCTGAACCAGAGCAAACAGAGATATTAGGTCAAGTAGAATGAAAAACAAAAAGGTAAAGAAATAGCTCTTGCTTTTTTCGACTAATGTTCCACCGATCCATATAATGGGAAAGATGTATAAAATCTGGTCATATGCCCACATATAGAGAGACGAAACAAATGCGACTGGAATGACGATATTGAATATCTGCCAATATGTCATGTGGATATGTTTAACCCAGATGAAATAAGCACATCCGCCTAATAATAAAACGGTTCCAATACCGCCGAGAATGGTATCGCAAGGTGTTTTTCCGTTACAAACAAGATACGAAAAACTCCATACAGTTGATTGAACGCCTAGCCTTCTGTCAAAGGCGGCTGCGCTACTTTGCCTAAAAACATTGAGCCAGTTGGGATCTGCGAAAAAACCGATAAGAAGAAGAAGAGCACCACCAATTGCTATACCCCAAAAGATTCTCCATTGTCGACGGATAAGGAAAACCCAACCAAGTAAGAGAAGGAGAGTTGCACCCTGTGAGGGTTTCAGCATGGTAAGTGACAGTAAAATTCCAGCAGGAATGAAATAATTTTTATCCAAACAGTATAATGCTCCAAAGATGAAGAGCAGTGTTAGTGGACCGAGGGAACCTATCTGGAGCGTAAGGTAAGCGGGACCAAAAAATGTTAAAAAGATAATTATTGGTATAAATAGCCGTTCATAGGTAGTTGATTTCCAACGGTGAAGAAGAATTAATACAACCAATGCAATTGCAATTTGGCTAAACCATTGCCAAAGATAATATGCTTGTCCAGTGGAAAGCAATCCGAGTGGAGTTAGAAAAACTGCCAATGGGAGTGGATAAAGGAATGTCGGCTCACGTGGGGTAACTTGCCCGTAAATCATATGTCCATTTGCCCAGTGGCTCGGGTTATATGGGCTTTGCCCTTCCAGTATCAATTTGCCAGAAAGCCAAAACACGAAGAAGTTGGATTTGTAGTAGTTTTGCGATGCAAGATTTTGTGAAGCACGCCACTGAAATAGAGATGCCAACAAAACAATCGTAACTACAATGCCCAGCATTTTAGATAATTTCTGGGAATTATTTTGCATGGGTGTGAGGATATCCTATTTCAACAAATCCTTCAATTTCGCAAAGGGCGAATCGGGTTCTTCGGGGCGGTGACCACAATCTTTCTCATTGAGGTTTTGTCCGCATTCGATGCACAGACCGAGGCAATCGGGTTTGCAGATGGGGTTGATGGGAACTTCCAGAAATGCGTACTCGCGTAAGAGATCTTCCACGTCCAGTTGGGCGTCTTCTGGTAGAAGCAAACCAGACTCGGTTACAGAGCGCTGGTCGAAGGCATACATTTCGGTGAATTCCCATTCAAGGGACTGCACAAAATCAGTGAGGCAACGCGAGCAGGTGACGGTCGTTTCGGCGCTGAACTTGCCTTGAACGATCAGCCCTTGTGGGGTTTTACCAACGTTGACATTGCCTTCCAAGTGGCGTAGTTCAAGGTCGCCATTGAGCGTGACCTTATCGAACTCGAACGGAAAGTCGTGGTTATAGCCGACCTCTTCATGAATGATGAAGCCGACGTTAAAGCGAAAGGGTTTACGAGGGTTAGGCATAATGAAAATGATGAAGGGTGAATGCAGAATGATGAATGGAAAACTAATTCACCAAGTTACAAATACCGACTAGATTTTTCTATCAACAATATACTTTGCCAGATTTTCCAGCGCATCGCGTTCGGCAGATGCGGGCATTTCTTCGAGCCGAGTGAGAGCGCGGTCTACATGTTGTTCGGCTTCGACCATGGCTTTCTTGGTGCAGCTACTGGCGCGGATTTTTTCCACGAGACGGGTCATGTTTTCGTTATTAGTCCAACCGCCTTGAGGTAGAGACATCACATCCACGTCATCGGGATTGATCTCAGCGAAGTAAATGGCAGGGAGGGTGACCAAGCCATTCAGTAGGTCTGAGCCGAGCGGCTTGCCCACGGTATTTTGATCACCATTAAAGTCGAGGATATCATCCACGATCTGGAACGCCATCCCGATCTGATAGCCGAAATCGCGCATGGCTTCGATGGTGTCATCACTTGCAGGGCTGACCATTGCAGCAGCGCGGGAGGTCATTTCGAAAAGGGAGGCGGTTTTGGCATAGATGCGTTTGTAGTAATTATCGCGGCTAATCAACCCGCGCGACGTGAACATTTGAGTCAACTCGCCATTGACAATGATCGCCAGCGTTTCAGAGAATTGCTTCATCAAAGGTAAATAGTCTGTATCGGCGGCGAGTTTGGCGGCACGGGCGAAGAGAAAGTCGCCGGTGAGCACGGTGGCAGGTGGAGACCAACGCGCATTCAGGGTAGGCGTGCCGCGTCGGAGTAATGAACCGTCGATCAAGTCATCATGGACCAGGGTGGCAGTGTGCAAGAGCTCCACAGCGGCGCCGAGGTTGATGAGCTTTTCCAGCGGGGCACCCAGCATGTTGCCCACGAGCATGCCCAAAGTCGGGCGGATGCGCTTTCCTCCGGCAGAGAGGAGGTGTTCTAAAGCAGCACGCAGGTCAGGGTGGCTTTCATCTGCCTGAATCCGCATGCGATCTTCAATGAGTTTTATTTCTTCTGTAACGGGTGAAAGAAAGGTTACCGAGTTCAAGTCAATCTCCCCATGCGAAGAGCCGTTTTGCATTGGCAGTGGTGATTTGGGCGATCTCCGCAGGGCTTTTAGAATGGATTTCTGCTATTTTATCAGCAATATGAACGACGTAGGCGGGCTCGTTTCTTTTACCCCTATGAGGGGCAGGTGTAAGGTAGGGACCGTCTGTTTCGATTAGTAGCCGGTCGAGTGGCAACTGTGAAATGACTTCACGCTTCTTCTCTGCGCTCGGGTACGTCACCGGACCCGTAACACCGAGGTAAAAATTCAGTGCCAGCGCCTTTTGGGCGGTTTCGAGCGTGCCATTGAAGGAGTGCAAAACGCCGGGTTTTTCGCGCAATTCTCCACTCAACCCGTTTTGCCACTCGCTCAGAATCTCTAAAAGATCTACAGAGGCATCGCCGAACCAGGCATCGTCCTGTTCGCGCATGTGAAGAATCACAGGCTTGTTCACTTCTTGGGCAAAGGCTAAATGTTGTCTGAGAACTTCGCGTTGAATGGCACGTTTCTCTGGCTCTTTGACCCAATAGTAGTCAATGCCGATCTCGCCAATCGCAACTACTTTGGGATGCTTCGCCAATTCCTTCACTTGCTGGAAGTTTTTTTCAGAGAACTCGTCCAAATCTGTAGGATGGAAGCCGACGCCCGCATACACCATCGGGTTTGACTCTGCCAACTTCAGCGCTTCTTTGCTGGACCTGTGCTGGAGTCCTGGTACCAGAACCTTTACCAACCCTGCATCTTTTGCACGTTGGATCACATCTGTGCGATCATCGTTGTATTTATGATAGTCAAGGTGACAGTGCGTATCGGTCAATTGCATAGCGTTGGCATTATATCAGTCTGCTTTTAGGGCAAAATGTTAAATGGATGATTTTTACAAAATAAGTGAGGTATTGGTGACATTCGTCTGGTACTTTTGCCGAATTGACCGACGGGATTCATTCTTGTATATTAATAAACAATATAGGATCCCTATGAAAAAGATATCGCATCTCTTGCTCGTTCTCTTGATTTTGCTTTCTATCCCCGCTCGCTCTGCCCATGCCGACGTCGCCCCGCCGGAGACTGTCCCTGGCTCGAACCTTGTGCCCGGCGGCGAATCGACCCAAGTCCGCATGGTGGCAGAAACGGTCACATTAACTGTCTCTCAAGATCCGGCAGATGTTGATGGTGCCGTGGCTGAAACACGAGCCGTTTTTACCATGCGCAATGTAGGAACGGCAGAAGAGAGCATGGCAGTGCGTTTTCCGCTCTCTTTTTTTGATGGCGCATCAGATGGCTTTTTCAATTACCCTGAGTTGCCATCCATTGCCGTAAAAGTGGATGGGAAGACTGTGCCGACTCGGCGTGAGATGCAACCCTTTTTAGCCAGCCAATCAAACTCTTCAGACCGCGATGAAATCCCCTGGTCAGTTTTCGATGTGACCTTTCTGCCTAATCAGGATGTCACCATTGAGGTTGTCTACAATGTAGATGGCTTTGGTGATTATCCATATGAGGTTTTCAAATATGTCCTTGAAACGGGAGCAGGCTGGAATGGCACGATTGGAAGTGCCGAGATTATTTTGCGCCTGCCTTATGAAGCAAATACCTACAATGTATGGACCGAAGGCGTGGAAGGCTATGGCGATGCCACACCCGGCGGCGTATTTAGCGGGAATGAAGTGCATTGGAAATATACAGAATTAGAACCCACATTTGAAAATAACCTTCAATTCGTGATTGTGACCCCATCTGCTTGGGGAAAAGTGTTGAAAGAAGACGAGAACGTCACCCAGAATCCAGAAGATGGCGAAGCGTGGGGCAGGCTTGCGAAAGCATATAAAGACCTTATTCTAATGAGGCATGGCAACCTGCGTACCGATCCTGCAGGTCTAATCATGTTTGAGCTAAGCCGCAATGCCTATGAAACCTGTCTTGGCATCTTGCCAAATGATCCGCTTTGGTTATATGGGTCTGCTGAGTTGTTATGGGCACATTATTACTTCGATTTTTATATGATGGGTCAGCCCGATACCCAAAATCTGTTGGCAACAACGTTGACGCGCCTCAATACTGCCTTAGAGATTGACCCCGATCTGCAATTGGCAAAGGACAAACTTGAAGAGATTAGCTACACTATCCCTGAGGCAGCCCAGAAAAATGAAGACGGGTCTTTTAGTTTGCTTGGACTCACTGCTACACCCGCTCCACTTGTGTGGAAGGTTAATGTCACCCCAACGATACCGCCTATCCCTACGCCTACAGCTACATTTACCATGGGAATGATTCCTCCGAACACCCCTGAACCGACTGCCTCCACCCCCTTATGCGGAAGTGCATTTCTCCTGCCGGCATTATTTGGATTGGTCTTGAGTACAAAACGTAAACGCTAGTCAACAGAAAAGGCACTCCATATGGAGTGCCTTTTTTTATTCTATTTTCGTAAATGCTTTTGAGAGTATTTGCACTTCTTCTGGCACATTAAAGGCGAAGGTTTCCCATATTTTCCATTCGCCATTTTGCTTGATAAGCATTTTGTCTTTCTCTACTTTCAGGGCTTCGATATCCGTCCACAGAATAGACTTGAGCCCATAGCTCAAACCAGAAGGATCAATTCCAATCCCATGAATGGAAACTTTTTTGCCTATCTGTAGATCATCCATTTGAGTTTGTAAAATGGCAGCAGAAGCAGGCTTGTAGAACTTTTCTTCAAACTCGCTGAACCCTTCTATATTGCTGCGTAGACGGAATAATTCTCCGCTTTTGAGGCGGAAGGCATAGGCAGCAAGAGTTGTCCTCGGGGAGGATTGAGTCCCAGACTGCGCCCATTCCAGCCACATGGAGTCAATATCGCGCCACTGAATGTCTGTCACTCCATGCCGGGTGCGGAGAGAAATCCCTAGATCGTAAAACGCGACATTGAACACACCAGACCACCACTGTTGATAGAGAATCAGTACTCCAGGCAAAGCAAAAATGCCAACACATATTAATGGCACGATAAGCGCCGTGAGTATGTTATTAGACTCTTCATAACTTGTGTTGAAAACAGAAATTGAAATGCCGATATCTATGCAGAGCAGACATAACCAAATCCCTCCAAAGATCAGCATGGTTCTTTTTAATCGCTGCGATAAAGCGTGATCACTTTTCAAGTTGCCTAATGCGCCAAAAGGTGGAAAATGTCTCGACATACCGATAAACTCCTTTTGCTTAATAAAAAAGTGTCAGGTCTTTTATGACCTGACACTTTGAATACATCTTACTTACTTAATCCCAGCGACCTTCAACCCATCTTGCAAAATCGCCTGAACTTTATCAGCATGTCTTGTTTCGGTGTACACGCGCAGGATTGGCTCCGTACCCGAGAAGCGGATTAACATCCAGCCGCCATCTTCCATCTTAAATTGGAAACCATCTACGGTGATGACTTCGGTGACTTTCAAGCCGCCCAAGGTCTTGGGATAGTTATCGCGGATGATCTGCTTGCGGGTCTCATGATCGCCGCTGAAGGGACTATCAACACGGTCGTAGTAATACTCGCCGCCCACTTTCGCGAACAGGTCTTTCAATAACTCAGTGGGTTTCTTGCCTGTCTTGACCATGAAATCGAGCATGTACAAGCCTGCCAAAATACCATCGCGTTCAGGGACGTTCCCGCGGAAGGCATAGCCGCCAGATTCTTCGCCGCCGATGAGCGCGTTGGTCTCGGTCATCTTCGGGGCGACATACTTGAAGCCCACACCCGTCTCATGCACAGGTACGCCGTAAAGTTCACCGAGCTTGTTCAACATGCCGGTGGTCGAAAGCGTCTTGACGATGTCACCGCGTTCGCCGCGGACTTCAAGCAGATAATATGCCAACAACGCATACACACGCAACTGGTTGATGAACTCGCCGTTCTCATCGCCGATACCGCAGCGATCTGCATCCCCGTCTGTGATAAGCAGAACATCAGCTTTGTTGGTGACGGTGGCTTTCAAGCCTACATCAATGTTCGGGCGGATGGGTTCAGGGCGTTTCATTTCAGGAAACGAAGGATTGCGTTCGTTGTGAATTTCGATGATCTTGGTCTTGCCGCCGCCAAGCAGACGGGTGAACCAGCCAGCCCCGTTGCCCCACATCGCATCCACCACCACTGTCAGCCCGGCATCTTTGATGGGCTGTAGGTCGATCAAGCCATCGCGGGTGAGATGTTCAATATATGGAGTTGCCGCATCGAACTTGACGATCTCGCCTGCCGCTTCAGCCTCTTTATAATTTTTGACTTTGACATCCTTCACATCATCGGGGATGCCTGCTTCAATTTGCTTCAAACCCTCAGGGTCAATCGCACCGCCCGTCTCATTGCGGACCTTGAAACCATTATCCGTGGGGGGGTTGTGGCTGGCAGTGATATTCACCGCGCCAGCCGCTTTCTTATCCACCACAGCATAAGCAATGACCGGGGTTGGGGTCGCGCCATCGGTTAGATAGACCTTCAAGCCGTTGCCAGCCAACACCTCTGCCACAGCCGCGGCAAAATTTTCGGAATGGAAACGCTTATCGTGCCCGACTACGATCCACTCTCCCTTTTTGCCTTGTGAGAGCATATACGATGCAAACCCCTGCGCACAGCGGCGCAAGTTGTCGAATGTGTAATCTTCAGCAATGACCCCACGCCAGCCGTCTGTGCCGAATTTGATTTTGAATGCCATGAGAATTCTCCTCTTGGGAATGATAACTTTTGAAATTATACCCGCCGTGGGCGTAAATATCATAAAAACTCCGAGACATTATTGCCTCGGAGTTTTACGTTACGGGGTTGCAGTTGCCGATGGAACCAGTGTGGGTGTGGCAGCCGTGTCTGCTGCCGTTGGTGTAGATGTGGCAGATTCTGTGGGAACCAAGGTTGGTGTTGCAGTGGATGCGGGGGCATTCCCAGAGACCAAAATCTGCCAAGCGATTTCTAAATCTCCCGAGGCAACCACAGGGAAATCTGGCAGGTTGCCAAGAGCAAGGTCAACCCGTTCAATCGCTTTGGTAAGCACCTCATCTTCTTTTTCGGCATTAAGTTCAGCTAGCAAATCCCGCGCGGTTTGTACATCGGCCTTCGCCAAGCCAAAATTACTTTGCGCCAAGTAGAGCCGCGCACGCGCCAGAACATCGAGCGCACGCGTAAACATGATCTCCTGTTTTAATTCCAGCAGAACCGCATCCTGATTTTCTTCAAGTTGAGTTTCAAGCGCGGTTTGCATCTCTTCCAACTTTTCAATCGAAGCCGTATGAGCTTCTACCGAGCCTTCAAGTGCAGAAACGCGCGAGTTTATTTCATCGAGCTGGGTTTGTAGTGTTTCGATCTCCGCTTCCATGGTTTTAATTTGTGCGGTGTTTTGTTCCACCGGCGCAATGAAGGTCCGCTGAATGTAAGGCAGCCCATAATAGAACATCGCCCCGATCGATACGAACAAGATTGCCAGCATGATCAACTTTAGCAACGCCACAAAGAAGGATCGAATTGCCCGCCCCAAGCGTACGAGGAAGGATTCTTTCTTCGGAGCATCTTCCTGTGCAGGCGGATTCTTCTCCATCACAGCGGGCATCGCCTCTTCCTGGACCGGAACCATGGCACTGCTTTCTGGGGCATTTTCCTGCGCCTCAGCAAAAGACTGTATGCGGGCAAGAGTTGCTTTGCCCATGCCTTTAACCTTGAGCACATCTTCTTCAGCATCGAAAGGACGGGCGGCAATGAGATTCCCTGCCAGTTGGCGGTTCACGCCGGATACCTGCGTGAGAGTATTTAGGTCTGCGGTGTTGAGAAAATCGAGAAAACGGCTCATGGAAGCTCCTGTACGGTCATTGTACAACAAAAGGTTTCAGATGCGAATCTGGTTTGAGGAAATAGAATCAAGCCTAGGTCAAGAATGAGGCGGAGACATTCCGCTATTTTAAAAAGGCATTGAAGGTCCACGTCATTTCGCGTACGAGTTCAGGGTTGAGAATCTTGAATGTTTCCAAATTGCCTGAAAATGAAATCAATAAACTAAATATGATGGTGTGGATTAAGAGGAGTATGGTGATTAAGGCATATATTTTTTTGTTCTTGAAAAGTTCAAAGCCATGCCAGAAGCCGATGATAACGAGAAGGGATAGTGTTGGAATGACATCCAACATGTAGCGCATGGCGACGAAGAAGAAGGCTTGTAAGGTGATGAAGATGCCAAGAAAACATAAGGTGATGGATGTAATGACATAGCGTAAGTCTCGCCGTGATTTGAAAAACGCCAGCAAAGCCAGCAAAACGAATGGACTGCTCACGAACACACCGGTGATGTTTTCGGTAAGAGTCAGATACATCTTGGGGTGATAATTTGTCAGCCATTCAGGACCTGACCAACGAGTGGGGAAGAGGCGTGGAAACGCCTCTCTTGTTTCAAGCGGATTGAAAAGAGTTTTATATAAATTGGGCGGAATGTATTCAATGGCGAAAGTCTCGTCCATCTTTTGATACAGGTTATAGCTGGTGAGTTGATAGCGATAGCCAAATTCGGTGAAAGAGCCGAAACGGGCATAGTTATAAGTGGCATATGCCATGCCGCCTATCGCAATGGGAAGCGCGAATGCCAGCAAAATCGGAATCATGCGTGGACGTTGGGTTTGATATGCCCACAATAGAAGCGTAATAGAGATGAGGGCAATGCCGGGTAGTGTTGTTGTGCGCGACCCAATCGAAAAGACGAAGAACAAGCCAGCCAGCGCCAACCGCGGAATAGTTGGTTTTTCAAATGCGGGTAGAAGAAAATAAAACCCACCAATTAGAAAGAATTGTGCCGCCACGATGGCAGCTTCGTAAATGCGCCCTTCCACCAACACATATAACATCGGGTTGACCGTCCCTGCAAAAGCAACCGCAGCAAGGACAGCCCAATTTGAGAGGTTAGAAAAATATCTTTTTCGCAGATCAAGAATAATGAGATTGAGAAAGAGTAAGGTGCCGGTGAGAAAGATCAACACCAGCAAACGGTCGCCAATATCTGATTGATAGAAAGGTTTGATGGCGGCTAATAAAAGTGCAGGGGCGGGACCCCAATATAAATAATATTTACCTTGATAAAGGGTCGCATCCCATAAGACTGGAATGCCGATGCGGTTTTCTGGCTCGTACAAGCTTTCGTCTTTGAAAGCCAAAAGTGCGGGGGCGGGCTGAACATCCAACGCGAGCTGACCTTTGGCGAAGGCGTTGGCTTGCAGGTCGAAGTAATTGGTCTCACTGGTGAAGGTTTTCATCAGCCCGGTGCTGACGTACCAAATGTAAATCAAGAAAATACCTGCATTTAGAATGAAAAGCGCAATGTAAAGCGAACCATTTGCTGAATGGATGAATTTGCCAATGAAGTTGTCTTCTCGATAGAAAAGAGAAACCGAGAATAGAAGCATACCGATAAATAAGATCGCAACGCGACGTACCCCCCAAGTGGGGAAGCTCTCTAATCCCAATTGATTTGCAAAGACCATCGAAAGAATAGTGGCTGCTCCGAGGAGTCCGCCTGCGATTTTTAACCATTGAGTCCGATTGTGCATGGAATGATTTTATCATTTTGAGACAGGTCTTTTTATGATTAACCTTTGCTATAATCCCAGTCATGATTTACCTTGATTATGCCGCGACCACACCCATAGACGAGCGTGTGCTCGCCAAAATGATGCCATATTTCCGCGATTCGTTTGGCAACCCCTCCTCGATTCACCGCTTTGGGCAAAAAGCTGAAGCCGCAGTGGATGAGGCGCGCGAAAAGGTCGCCTCGGTTTTAGGATGCCGCCCCGACGAGGTCATTTTTACCTCTGGCGGCTCAGAAGCGGATAACCTTGCCTTGCGCGGCGCAATGGTGGCGAATAAAGCCTCGACCAAGTGGTTGCTGACTGCCAAGACCGAACACCCTGCTGTGAGCAAAACGGCGATACAACTCGAAAAGGAATATGGTTTTCCGTTGGAGTGGTTGGATGTAGATGAACATGGTGTTGTGACGGTTGAATCGCTTTCAAAGGCGATTTGTAATGACACGACGATGGCGTCTGTGATGTATGGGAACAATGAAATCGGCACCATCAACCCGATTGCCGATTTGGCAAAGGTTGCTAAGGCGAATCATGTCTTATTCCATACAGATGCCGTTCAAGCCGCGGCATATCTCGATGTAAATGTGAACAAGCTCGGCGTGGACTTGATGTCGTTAGGCGGGCATAAGTTCTACGGACCGAAAGGGGTGGGGGCGTTGTACGTCCGCAAAGGGACGAAGTTGGTGCCGCATCTTACGGGTGGCAGTCAGGAGTTCAGCTTGCGGGCGGGGACGCATAACGTGACGTATATCGTTGGATTTGCCGAGGCATTGTCTTTAGCTGCGGAAGAACGCGAAGCGCGAATTGCCCATGTAAAACCCATGCGAGACCATATTATTGGTACCGTGCTTGAAACAATCTCGGATTCAAAACTTACTGGTCATCCCGAACAACGTCTCCCTAATCATGCTTCTTTTGTATTCAAAGATGTAGATGGTAATTTGCTTTTGCAGATGCTTGATGCTGCCGGTTTTGCCTGTTCTTCTGGCTCGGCGTGTAAGACGGGGAATCCCGAACCCAGTGATGTGGTCACTGCTTTGGGGCATTCCCACGATTGGGCATTAGGCTCGCTGCGCATTACACTCGGAACTGGGACAACCCCTGAACACGTCGAATCTTTCTTGCAGGTGTTACCTTCGCTTGTAGAGAAGACAAGAAGTTTGAATAAATAATTTCCTAACTTGAAAACCAAGATCATCACCCTCGAATCTCACGATGACCTCATCTCTGTCCGCGATAAATTATCGTGGGCGAAGACGCCGCGTATTTTGCTGGTGTGGCCCAAGTATGAGAAGGTCACTTTACGAATATTGGATTTGAAGGTTTTACAACGTCACGCGGATTCACTGGGGGCGCAGTTGGGGTTGGTGACGCGTCGTATGAATGTACGTCACGATGCCGAGTCTTTAGGCATTCCTGTCTTTAGAACAACAACGGCGGCACAAAAAGAATCATGGGGGGAGCCAAGTCCGCGTGTGCAGCGTACACCGAAACCGCCACAGAAGGGTCTGCGGCAACTGCGAGATGAAGTCTATATTCAGGAACCGGCTTGGCGCACGTCGCTCTTGGGGAGGGTGGTGGCGTTTACAGCGGGGGTGATGGCTGTTTTGGTGCTGGCAGGCTTGTTTGTCCCGCGAGCCGTGGTGACGGTACATCCTGAAGCGCAAGCCGTATCACTCACTATTCCAGTCAATGCAAGCCCATTCTTTGATTCCGTTTCGTTAAGCGGAGAGATTCCCGCCCAAGTCATTTCTATCACTGTTAGCAATGAACAGACGATACAAGTGTCGAGTTTGGTTTCTGTGCCCAAAACAAAAGCGACCGGTGTGGTGCAGTTTACGAACTTAGGCTCTGACGAAATCAACATCCCTGCTGGGACGGTTGTAGCTTCGAATACACTGATTCGATTTGCAACGCTGAATGAAACACGTTTGCCCGCTGGTGTGGATGAAACGGTGGAAGTAAAAGTAGAGGCGTTGGAAGCTGGTGCACAGGGAAATGTGGAAGCTGGCGCAATTAGCGTAATTGAAGGAATGCTCGGGCTTTCTGCCAAGATTACGAATCTGGAGCCCACTATAGGCGGAACCGATGAAGAAGTATTAGGCGCTACCGAAGAAGACCGCGCAACGCTGCGAGACTCTGTAATATCTGGCTTAACTGCTCTTGCCGAAACACAGATCCGTTCGCAAATTGGGGCGAATGATTTGTTTATCAACGATGCGCTTACAATGAAAGATATTCAGAGCGAAGAATTTACCCCGCCTTTGGGTGGAGAGTCACCAACTCTTACGTATACAGTAGATGCAGAGTTCACTGCACATTACATCCTGGAAGAAGACCTCAAAGCGTTAGCATCTTCATCTGTGATGGCATCCATCCCGCAAGGGTTTTCACCCACAGGCGACATGGTGTTGAACCCCACAGAAACACCATTTACAGATGCCACCGGAGTTACTCGCTTCTCGTTACAAGCGACACAATCCACTTTGCGTGATGTGAACATTGTGCAGGTTTTAGACCTCATTCGCGGACGTAACATCCAAAAGGCGGCTCAGTTGGTGAAAGATACATTGGTATTGCAAAATGAACCGCAGATCGAGATCACGCCTTCTTGGTGGAAATGGCTGCCATTGATCCCCTTTAATATTTCAGTGAAAGTACAGTAGACAATCGTATGAGAATCCTTGCCGTTGACCACGGTGAAAAACGAATCGGTCTTGCCCTCAGCGACCCAACCGCCACGATTGCCAGCCCATTGAAAGTGATTCAACATGTCTCACGTGTGATTGATGCGGCACAGGTAGCGGATATTGCTGTGCAATATGAAGTGGGGCTAATCGTTGTCGGGCAGTCATATGATGAAGAGGGCAACCCAAATCCGGCGGGGCGGCGAGCCGGTCGCTTTGCCGATGAACTTCGTAATCAGACCAATCTCCCCATCGAAATGTGGGATGAATCTCACAGCACCCAGATCGCTCGTGCCGCCCGTATTGAACTTGGTGTTTCCCGCAAAAAACGTGCCGGGCATCAAGATGAGTTTGCCGCAGTGGTCATCTTACAATCTTATTTAGAAGCGAAACGTAATTCCGAATGAACGATACTCAACCGCAAGCCCCAGTTCGAAGACGAAAACCTAGAAACTCCATGCGCCGCTATCAACTCTATTTTGCTTTAGGGTCGGTTCTGTTGATCGCTTTTATATGTGTCTTTGTGTTTATCTATTATGTCCCTGCACAAGCCACACTTCTGTATGGTCCACCTGCCGGGCATCTTTCAATATCAGACCGCATTGAGTATTCAACACGCTTGCTGTCACATGGTAGTGAACTCACAACTCCATTCGATGTGAACGGACTCGAACAGTCATTCCGTGTAGAGCCGGGTGAGTCCGTGGCGTCGATTGCGAATCGACTTGAAGGCTTGGGAATTATCTCAAGTGCTGATGCGTTTTTTGATTACGCTGTTTATACCGGTATTGACCTCACCATTCAATCTGGTGATTTCAATCTCAGCCCGGCTCAATCTGTTGTGGATATTGCTCAATCACTCCAAAAATTCAACCCCAGCGATGCGGTTCTTTCGATCTTGCCCGGTTGGCGGATGGAAGAGATCGCCGCCTCACTCCCGACCTCGGGCTTGTCCATTGCTCCCGAAACCTTTCTCGCCGCCGCGCAGACTCCGCCTCAAGTGCTCGCCTTTGCCGCTCCCACCACCATGGAGGGATTTTTATTTCCAGATACCTACACCCTTCCGCGCACAACCACGGTAGACCAATTGCTCGATGTGATTGCGCGCAATTTCACCACGAAACTGACCACCGATATCCAAAACGGATTCGCTGCACAAAACCTTAGCGTTTATCAAGGGGTGATCCTTGCTTCTATTGTTCAGCGGGAAGCCGTAAAAATTGAAGAAGCGCCGGTTATTGCTTCTGTCTATCTCAATCGCATTTCCATCGGCATGAAGCTAGATGCAGACCCAACGGTTCAGTATGCATTGGGGTATCAATTTGATAACGGCTCCTGGTGGAAGAGTCCGCTGGCGTTGACTGATCTGGAAGTCATCTCACCTTATAACACCTATCTGAATAATAACTTGCCGCCTACACCGATCTCGAACCCAGGAATTGAAGCGTTAATGGCGGTGGCATACCCACAATCCACGCCGTATTATTATTTTCAAGCGGCATGCGATGGCTCTGGTTATCACGTCTTTGTGGTAACTTATGAAGAGCAGATCGCAAATGGATGTCAATGAACATTGAAGACCTGAAAGTGCGCTTGGAAGAAGAAGCCTGTAGCCGCGCAAATTATTCAATTGGCGAGCGCGACTCAGATGTCTTTTGCCTTGAAAATCAAAATGGAATCTGGCGGATTTTTTACACCGAACGCGGTATAGACCAACCCCCGATCTTTGAAAGCCCAAGCGAATCAGAAGCCTGTGAATATTTCTTCACCTTCATGACTACCAAAATTCAGCACAATCATATTGTGGGTTATTTCATCTCTCGTGAAAAAGCTGAAGCCTTAGTAGAGACGTTGGCACAGCACAACATCCCAACCTACCGAAATGACATTCCTTATCATGGCTGGCACGACCCGCGCTTTCGGGTATTTGTGATTGGCAAGGATGTATTCAAAGCCCGTGAGATTTTAGGCGAATTGCCAGTCCGTGATATTCGAGATTAAGGTGTGGAATTTCTAAACCCATCCCAAACTTCCAAGGCAGGTTTGGGCGTGCCATCAAATTCACGTAAGCCAATATAAGCGAAGTTTCCAAGCATTTGGGCATCGTCTGGATTGCGCCCTTGTTTTCCCATTTCTTTGGCATAGGAGTCTATGTTGAAGTCGCTCAACAAGGTGTTTACCCAAAACGCCATGCGTGGACCTAACTGCTCGTGAATGGCATTCAGGTACGCAACTTGGTCTTCAGGGGTGTTGTTTAGTTCGTTGAAGGCAACGGTTGAGAATCCGCCTTCGGCAAGCGCAACCGGCTTCGAGGTCCGCGAGAGAAGCGGGGAGTAATAGTCAGCAGGAATGTCTGCACCGGTGGGGAAGATGAAGTATGGGTAGCTGGAGATCGCCCAAATATCCAGATTTGGTTCAAAGGCTTCGATCTGTTCCCATTTTGGTGAAAAGCGTTGCGCATTCCCCTCTTCGGGTTGCGTGAACATGTTGTTCAAGTCATCCCATTGGAATGTGACGAAGATCTGCATATTGGGCGCTTCGGCTTTGACGAGTGCATAGATTTCGTTGTATAAGCTGATGAAATTCTGCGCATCATCAGGATGAGCATCCATATAGGTGTTGATCTCAGACGCCAGCCCAAGATAATGCGGTTGAAAATTTCGCACTACCCACAAGGCATAGTTCTTAAAAGCAGTGCGCACCTCTGGGTTGCCAAAGCTGGCTTCCCAATTGCTGGGCAAGTTGAAGAACTCGCGCCGATTTAATCCATTCAACGCATCTAGGACAAAAACTGTATCGAGATTATTTTCCCTGGAAAGGGTCACTTGGTTGATGATATCTGTCCGCAGTTGAGACTCGCCCTCTACGCCTTTTGCGAAACTTTCCCAATCCACATTTTGTTGAATGAGAACAAAATCGCCATGTTCTCCCATTGCCTTGAAGGTTTGCATAACGCTTTCAAGGGCCACCTCTGGTGGAGAGGGATAAAAGCCATAAGCCGTTTCACTGGAATCAAAGACAGATACTTCAAGTGGAGGAGGTGGAGTGGGAGAACCACCGCATGCCAGAGATAGAACGAGAAGAGAGGAAAGAAAAATAAAAATTCGCCGCATAACTTGTAATACAAGAAGATGCGGCGAAAAGTTGCAAACGGTTAAGGCTGTTTGTATTTTAGGTAATACCCAATGCCTGCCATACAAGCGCCAAGAAAACTTATCAACAAGCCTTGCCATGCCACGGGGGTAAGCAAGGCACGCACCATGGCTGCGGCGAAATCGCTGGTGAAATCCAGCAAAAAGCTGGGGAGAAAACCTGGCAATTTCCTTGAAAGAATATTTTCAAGCACAGCTCCTAAAATGGGAGCGCCAATCAGCCCAATTACAAAACTGCTGAAGCCCGTTGCTGCAAGCGGAACACCCCACCATGTGAGCCAATCTTGCAATGAACGGACGGCGAATAAGGTCAACGCGAGTAGGCAGCCGATGGGGAGGATCAAGCTCAGGCGCATTAAGAGCCGGGCGGTTTGCAGTTTTTCTCGTGGGTCATCTTGAAAGGGCGCGGTAAACAAAGTCAATTGATCTGGGATGACGGCGGCAGTGGCTTGCATTTCTCCCTGAATGACGGGCATGAGCACGGGCAACATGTCTGCCGGTGGATTGCAGAGTTGGATCTGCCTGCCTGAAAGCAGGTCAAAGGTGATTTGCGCAATTTGTTCTACACTGCATGCAGGCAAGCCATTGAGTAAAAACAAAATGGCTTGTGAGCCGCTCTCGCTCATCATGCTGGCGCGGACCGGCGTAAGGTTCACTTGCACCGAATTACGCTCCATGTTGAGATACGCAAAGGTTGAGATCAATACATCATCGCCGATTGGTTTCAAAACTTCGGGTGGCAACAGAATGCGAATGAAATTCTCCCAGGTCTCAAGGTTCATGCCCTGTGTGACCGTTGGTAGCTGCCCCATGTCTGCACCGGATACGATGGATTGCGCCATAAGGCTGGGGATTTTGTTGTAAAAGTCTTCACGTGCAAACGCTTGTTGATAGGTTTCAGCGCTGAAAGCACGGCGGTCAAAGTTCAAGAATAAGATCGCCATCACGGCTGTGACAACGAACGATGTGGCAAAGAATGTTGCAATTGGTTTTCTAAAGGATTCCATAGTATTTAAATTCATAAGGGCGACCTGATGCCATGAACACCATGACAGGTCGCCCTTGTTATTGATTAAGCGGTCAAAATTTCAATGTAATCTTGGGTGACGGTTTCAGCATTGCCAACGCCAAGAATATCCAGCAATTCGCGCACGAGATCTGCTTTGAGGTCTGCGTCTTTTCGGCTCCAAGTGCGGCTTTTCACTTCGAGGAAATGCCCCATGGCGGGTTCTTTTACTTCATCAAGGTTGATAAAGAACTCTGTGTTCTTATACTTGATGTGCCAACGGAAGCGATTCTTCTCGACGGAAATCTCAGATTTGGGTTTGAAGTATTCACGATAAAAACGCAGCGACTGTGCAGCAGGCGCAAGGAAGCGACTACGCGAGAGCAACACCTCTCCCATTTCATCTTCACGCTTTACACCCAAGAGAGTCAAACGTGAACGCACATTGACGATGTCACCTTTTTCATTGATGAGGCTATCTTCGCGATAACGCAATCGTCCCTGATTGGGATCTTCGAACAGGAAGTATTCATCGAATTGACGATAATGCTTGTAGGCGTTGATCTCGATTTCAGGGCGCTTCACATTCTGGACGATGAGATTGGGCTCTTCGACCTTGACTTTAACCTGCACCTCGAAGGATTCTTCTTCCATTGAGCCGCCGAGAGCAATTAGTTTGGAAAGTACAGATTGTTCGCGTTCGGTCAGGAATGCGTCGATTTTTGTGGCAAGTTCGCGGGCTTGAGCGATGAGTTCTTTTTCGTTCAGCGTAAGCAGTTGATGATCGCGCATTAACCATTTGCCATTCACCATGACGTCTGTGACATCCGTTGATTTAGAAGCATAAACCAACTGGGCATAAGCATTCTGCGGGTCACGCTTGAAGCGCGGCGTATTGTGCAACGGATTGGTATCCACGAGAATTAGGTCTGCCCGTTTGCCAACTTCCAAAGAGCCAGTGATGTGACCGATGTGCAATGCTTGAGCACCGAGGCGAGTTGCCATGGTCAATGCGGTGGCGGCGGGCAGAACGGTTGGGTCGTTTGAGGCAGCTTTGGCGACGAAAGAGGCGAGGCGTACTTCCTCAAACATGTCGAGGTCGTTGTTCGAGGCGGGTCCATCTGTACCAATGCCTACGTTAAGACCATCTTCGAGCATTTTTTGAACGGGTGCAAAACCGGAGGCAAGTTTGAGATTTGAAGAGGGGTTATGAGAAACACCCGCTTTGTAGTGTTGCAGGGTGCGGATCTCACCGGTATCAATGTGGACACAGTGTGCGGCGATGACCTTGGCTTCGAACAAGCCAAGCTTTTTAACATACGGAACCACAGGCATGCCTTGTTCTTTGCGCATGTTTTCCACTTCGAAGGCGGTTTCAGAAATGTGAATGTGTAACGGCACGTCGAACTCTTTTGCAAGGTCTACACAGGCACGGATGATCTCAGGGTTGGTGGAGTAGGGGGCATGTGGTGCGATAGCCGGAACAATAAGCGGGTGCCCTTTCCATTTTTTGATGAATTCACGTGCATACGCAAGCGAGTCATCGTAAGAAGCGGCATCGGGCGCGGGATATTTCATGACCGATTCACCGCACACGGCGCGCATACCTGCATCGGCAGTGGCTTGGGCGATATCGTCTTCATAAAAGTACATGTCGTTGAAAGTGGTCACACCACTGCGAATCGACTCGGCACAAGCGATGAGCGTTCCGAGGCGCACGAACTCTGGTGAAACAAATTGACGTTCAACGGGTAGCATGTAGCCCATCAACCAAACATCAAGGCGTAGGTCATCGGCAAGCCCACGCACGAGAGTCATAGGCACATGCGTGTGTGCGTTGACCAGACCGGGCATGAGAATCTTGCCGCCACAGTCCACAACTTCTTTTGCTGAGTATTCTTTTTTTAGTTCGGATTCAGATCCAATAGCGATTATGGAATCACCGTTGATGGCAACTGCACCGGGGTCATATTGAGTAAGTTTTTCGTCCATCGTCAACACAATGGCATTGATAAAGAGGGTGTCTATATTTTGGGTCATTCAATCTCCTTTTTATAGTTTGATTATCGCCCTGAGCGATATGAAATAGAAGCTATCTCCAATTTAAGAGCACTTCCAATGCTTTTACATTTTGGTCGAAGTCGGTGTACTTGTGAGTAGAAAGCTCCATATCTACTGCCGTAATGCCAAGCTCTACCGCGTAATCTGCCAAGGTGCCTGTGTAAACACAACCCGTGTCGATGGGGGGATAGGGATAGTTGGTCGCTTTTGCAAGCGCTTTGGCAAACTGTTTTGAATCAGCTTCCCAAGGAATGCCGCCAGGGAAGACACCCAGTGCGGCGCTGTGATAACTGATAAGTGTTTCAACATTGTGTGATTGGAGAAAGTACATCACAGCTTTGGTTTCTGGTTCTGAGCCGGGACCTGTTCCACCGGTGGTTTTTGTGAGATCCCAACAGCCGGTGCGATCCCAGGTTTTTGCCCAATTGGCGGGGAAGTTACGGTTCAAGTCCACGCCGTGGTCGTTGACACGCCCGTCAATGCCGTGGTCGCGGGCATCGCCATCGGGGTTCATGTTGCGCAGAACATACAAAGTCACATCGCTTGGGATCACTTCTGGATGATCAAAGATATATTGAATCAACTCATCAGCCAATGCAATGGTGTTCCATTCGTAGCCACCGTGAATCCCGGCTACGATCATCTTCTCATGTTCGCCGTTCCCAAACATATATACTTCAATGGGTCTGCCAGAAACGGAGTAGCCTACTGTGGCGACGCTGGCACGTCCCAGCGTCCCTGCGTTTTGTAACACAAAGGGAGTGGGAGATTGCACCACGATCATCGTTGAAAGTGGGTTGGGGGTGATTGTGGGCATAGTAAGAGAGAGAACATCTGGCGTATAGGTTGGTGGCATGGTAGCAGTATAGGCTGAGTTTACAGAAACAGCCTGTGTGGCAGCTGAGACCGGGTTCAGCGCAAAGTACGCCACTCCAACCAATGCAAGCGCACATAACCCAAAGATGTTCAAGCCCCAGGCAAGGATGACCAATGGTGTGTCATTCTTTTTGCGCGGCTTGGGTTTTGCCATTATTTCATTTCCTCAAGGGCGGTGCGCAGCCAGTTCAATGCTAAATTCATGCTCCAACGCGGTAGGCTCTTGGGCGGACCACCATAGGTGATACGGTGGGATTTTTCCCCTTTAGCAGTGATCATTGCCATCTCTGCAGCACGTTCTTCAACGAAAACAGAAACGCCAAGCGCGATATCTGCTTTTGAGTCTGCTCGGGCGGCGCGTAAAGCGTCCATAAGGGCGGCAGGATTGAGGTCCGGTTTGGAGGCGGTATGCGGAACTTTGCGGGCAAGCAAGCCATCGAGTCCGCTTTCAACGGCGGTTAACGTCAAGCCGCGTTTGGCGAGCATATCCAATACCACTTCTTCGAGCTTATCTTCGTCAGCGCCGAAGACCACACTGCCAAGGCGTTGACGTACATCCACTTCAACCTTGGCGATCATTTCATTCGCCTCAGACTCACTTTTGGCTTTTGCCGTGATTCGAACATCCACCATGCCCGTGTGCGCAGCCAGCCCAACGGTGGGATTGCTCAACTCTTCAAGGTCTGCGATCTTTTCATCGATCATGCCTTCGCCTAAGCCTGCGCAATGCAACACGCGGACTTTGATCACTTCATTCAACCCGAAACGCTTTTGCAAATACGGAATGACCGACTCATGAAGGACATGTTCCATTTCGGCAGGTACACCAGGCAATGAAATGACGGCATTGGTTTCTGTTTCCACAATAAAACATGGGGCAGTCCCAACCGGGTTGCGCAATCCAATCGCACCTTGCGGAACATACGCCTGACGTTTTTGATTTTCAGAAGGTGTGCGCCCATAACGACCAATGGTTTCTACCACTTGTTGCCACAAGTCTTCACGAAATTCGGTTTGCACGCCAACGGCTTGCGCAACAGCCTCGCGTGTGGGGTCATCCACTGTTGGTCCCAACCCGCCAGTGGTGATGATGATGTTGGCACGTTCCATCGAACGTTGAATGGCTTCGGCAATTCGATCTGTGTTGTCGCCGATGGTGACGGTGCGATATAAATCCACGCCCAGGCTGCGAAGCGTGCGCGCGATATAGCGAGTGTTCGTATCCACGATCTCGCCGAGCAATATTTCTGTACCGATAGTAATGATTTCTGCTGAGGTCATATTCAAATCCCCCCTCTCTTTTTGGAGAGGGGCAGGGGTGAGGTTTAAACTACATTGTACTCGTTTATCAAACGACCTTCTTCGAAGCGTTTCAGGTCGAGCATTGAAACATCCACGCTTGAGAATTTTCCATCCACAATAAACTCACTCATCAACTTGCCAGAGATCGGTCCGTGCATGAAGCCATGCCCAGAAAAACCGGTGCAAAGCAAAAAGCCTTTCACATCGGTCGCACCATAGATCGGGTGCGCATCGGGCGTCACTTCATATAACCCAGCCCAATGTGAGGCACGGCTTGCTTTCTCGATGAGCGGCATCCGTTCAATCGCCGCTTCCAAGTTCACTAACTCAAAATCTTCATCTACATTTTGGTCGAACCCAGTCTTTTCATTTTGATTGCTCATGCCGATCAACAAGCCTTCGCCTTCACGATGAAAATACAAAGACTTCGCAAAGTCAATCACGAACGGGAAATCTTCTGGCACTTCTTTTAGCGGGTTGGTCGTAAACATTTGCCGGCGTAGGGGAGTGATGGGGATGTTTACTCCAGCCATGGCGCCGATAAGACCCGACCAAGGTCCCGCCACATTGAGGACGGTGCGCGCCTCAATCTCACCCAGGTTTGTTTTCACACTGCGAACCTCTCCGCCGCTGACGGTAACTCCAATGACCTCTACACCGGTGAGTGCTGTCACGCCCATCTTCTGTGCCGCATTGACATATCCCATCACGATGCTGTTCGGGTCTGCCGTGCCATCCTTGTGGTGGAATGTTCCGGCTAAAGCGTCGTTGAAGCGCATCAACGGCAAACGCCTGCAAACTTCATCTCCACTCAACAACTCGGTTTGCACACCCAATCTATTCTGCATGGCGACGTTATGTTCGAATTCTTTTACAATTTGCTCATTCGTCGCAATGAGTAAATATCCATACTTGTGATATCCAGGGTCTTGGTCAAGTTCTTCTTTGAAGCGTTCGATCATCGGCAGGCTGTGTTTAGACAAGGTCACATTGATTTCAGTAGAGAACTGATAACGCACCCCGCCCGCACAACGTCCGGTTGCGCCAGTGCCAAAATGACTTTCTTTTTCAAGGAGCACAATATTTTTCACGCCACGCTTGGCGAGGTGATAGGCGGCACTGGCGCCCATTACGCCGCCTCCAATGATGAGTACGTCTGCTGTTTTAGGAAGATTGGTCATGGTGAGATTATTTTATACCCAGTGGAATTTGTGAGCGTGAGCATTTTACAAAAAAACCCGCTTTCGCGTGAAAACGGGTTTTTCGTTTCTTGTCTTTCGTTCTATTCGATACCCAGATAGGTCTTCTGGACCATCTCGTTTTGTTTGAGCTTTGCAGCATCGTCTGTAAGGGCGATGGAGCCGGTTTGCAGAACGTATCCGCGGTGGGCAATGGAGAGCGCCATCAAGGCGTTCTGTTCCACGAGCAGAATAGTGGTGCCTTGCTCATTCAATTTTTTGATGGTGTCGAAGATCAAGTCCACGAGCACTGGGGCGAGACCCATCGAAGGTTCGTCGAGCATGAGAATGCGCGGGTTGAGCATCAGTCCGCGCCCGATGGCGAGCATTTGCTGTTCACCACCAGAAAGTGTGCCGCCATATTGTGTGATGCGTTCCTTGAGGCGTGGGAAGGTCTCGTAGACCATTTCCATGCGCTCTTTGATGGATTTCGCGTCATTGACGGTATAGGCACCCATATCCAAATTTTCCTGCACAGTTAATTTGGGGAAAATACCGCGTCCTTCGGGGACGTGTCCCAACCCCATCTTTACGATTTGGTGGGCATCTACATGAGTGATATCTTTGCCATCGAAGGTCACTTTCCCTTCGCGGGCATGGATGATGCCGGAGATGGTACGCAGAGAAGTGCTCTTGCCTGCGCCATTGGAACCGATGAGCGTGACGATCTCGCCTTCATTTACGTGAAGGGAGATACCTTTCAAGGCATGGATATGTCCGTAATAGGAATGGACATTGTTGAGTTCAAGTAGTGTTCCCATTCAGAATCTCCTATACCTTTTGCTCGTGGGCAACTGCAGCACCACGACCGAGATAGGCTTCGATCACGCGCTGGTTCGAGCGAATGTCTTGTGGCGAACCTTCTGCAATCTTTTCGCCATAGTCCATCACGGTGATGTGTTCAGAAATACCCATGACCACACGCATATCGTGTTCAATCATGAGAATGGTGATGCCCTTTTCATCGCGGATGCGGCGGAAGAGCTTGATCGCATCTTCAGACTCGTTCGGGTTCATACCGGCGGTCGGTTCATCGAGCAGGAGCAGGGTGGGGTTGGCAGCGAGAGCGCGGGCAATTTCGATGCGGCGCTGACCACCATAAGGAAGGTTGCGCGCAAGTTCATTCCCAACATTCTTCAAGCCGACATATGCCATCAAATCTTTGGCTCGGTTTTCAGCTTCTTTTTCTTCCTCGTTAAATTTCTTGGAGCGGAAGAGAGTGTCTACTGCGCCTTGCTTCAATTGGATGTGCATACCGACGAGAATATTCTCAATCACGGTCATGCTACCGAACAGACGAATGTTCTGGAAGGTACGGGCAATGCCTGTAGCCGCAACCTGATCTGGGCGCAAGCCGATCAAAGAATTGTCCTTGAAAAGGATTTGCCCTTCTTCAGGTTTGTAAATACCGGTGAGGCTGTTGAAGAAGGTGGTCTTTCCGGCGCCGTTCGGTCCGATAATGCTAACGATCTTTCCGGCATCCACCGAGAAGGTCATTTTGTTGACGGCTGTCAGACCGCCGAAGCGTTTTACTACATTGGTGGTTTGTAAGAGAGCCATGGTAGGAATCCGCCTATTCTTTCTCTTCGCCAAGTTCGCGTTTGCGGCGCTCGGCTGGAATCAAGCCAGAGGGTCTAAAGATCATCATTAAGATGAGGATCAGACCAAATACTAGCTTTTGATATTTTGCCGGGTCTAACTGATTGGAGAGGTTCTTCCAAGCGAAGTTGATGATTGGGATGACAGCATCGCTTTGGCGAAGTCCGCTCAGGTAGAGGGAGAAGTTTTGGAGCACCTGAATGTTGAGGAGCACAACGGTGGCGGCACCGAAGATCACGCCGGGGATGCTGCCCAAACCACCAAGGATGACGTAGGTCAATACACCGATGGAAACTTGGAAGTCAAACGTCTCAGGGCTGACGAAGGTGCGGTTGGCGGCGTAGAGAGCGCCCATGGCGCCTGCAAAAGAGGCACCGGCGGCGAAAGCGGCAAGTTTCATCTTCACGAGCGGAATGCCCATGGCGATGGCTGCAGTCTCGTCTTCGCGAATGGCTGTCCAGGCGCGTCCAATGCGGGAGTCTTCGAGGCGGGTGGCTACAACGATTGCAATCCCAATGACGATGAGAGCTAGGAAGTAGAACATCACATTGTAGAACTCAGCATCTGTAGGGGAGTGCCCTACCAGTGGTGTGAGAATCGTGCGGAAGAACTGCATAATGCCATCTGGTGGAAGAGGCGGGCGTTGGATGGGGGTAATGCCTTGCGGACCATTGGTGAGGTTGATGGGCTTATCGAGGTTGAGCGCCAACACTTGGATCACTTCACCGAAGCCAAGCGTAACGATGGCAAGATAATCGCCTTTTACGCGTAGAACGGGAAGACCCAATAAAATGCCGGTTAAAGCGGCTAAACCTACGCCCAAGAAAATAAATAACCAAAACCATTTTGCATCGAGGAAGAAGGGCGCATTAGCAGGAGCCGCGCCGGGGATCGAGTGCAACAAAGACATTTGCTTTGAACCAAAGATCGCCCAGGCATAAGCGCCTACTGCATAGAACGCCACATACCCCAGATCTAACAAGCCTGCCATACCGATTACGATGTTCAACCCAAGAGCAAGTGCGGCAGCTACAGCTATTTGGAAGAGAACTTCCAAATAGAAGATGTTACGAATGCCCAATACCGGGAAGACCACGATAATCAAAAGCAACCCAATGAAGATCTTTACTTTCACTGGCATTTTCATAAAGTAAAGAATGACCGGGGTTGCCATCAAGATTAAGAAGGCGGTGAGGGAACGTGGGCTGAGATAAACAGCAATCGTTCCTACAATGAGAAAGGCAAGTGCGACCACGATCGGCCACGAGCCCGTATTGAGTTTCTTGTACAAGTCGCTGAAAAATGTTTTCATGGTTGTGTACCTTTCCTGAATACGGACTAAGCCTTCTGCCCAACGCTCTGACCGAGAATACCGGAGGGGCGGAAGACCAACACAACGATCAGGATGGCAAACGCGAAAATATCCTTGTACTCAGCGCCGAAAGCACCGTTCGTGAAGATTGAAAGGTATGAAGCCGCAAAAGACTCGAGCAAGCCAAGCACCAATCCACCCAAGAGGGCGCCAGTGAGGTTGCCGATGCCACCAAGAACGGCTGCCGTAAATGCTTTCAAACCGGGGAAGAAGCCAGAGAATGGATCAAGTTTCGTAGCCTTCAGGGCGAACAATACACCAGCCGCGCCACCCAGAGCACCACCGATGAGGAAGGTGATCGAAATGATTTGGTTGACGTTGATACCCATCAAGCTGGCAGAAGGACGATCCTGCGCCACGGCGCGGATAGCTTTACCCACCTTGGTGCCGTTGACGAGGAAGTTCAAGCCAACAAGCATGAGGATGGCGATGCCTACCATGATGACAGACTTGATCTGAATGCGTAGGGGATCTTCCATGCCCGGGATTGCCAATTTCCAGAATTCGTCAAAGGTGCCGAATTTGGGGAGGATGACGTTGAACTCGCCTGTGGTGAGGCTGAGGATCAAGCGTACAAGGTCCTGAAGGAAGAAGGACATACCGATGGCAGAGATAAGCGGAACCAACTTTGGAGCGTTGCGAAGTGGACGGTAGGCAACCCGTTCCACGGTCACAGCCAGTGAGCCGGAGATGATCATACCGAGGATGATCGCAAGGGCGATCACAAGGTATTGGTTCATCGTAGCCAAAACTCCAATATGTTCAAAGTATGCCATCAACTGGATGCCCACAATACCGCCCACCATGAAAATTTCACTATGGGAAAAATTGATGAATTCCAAAACACCATACACCATGGTGTACCCTAAGGCGATGGTGGAATAGACAAAGCCAATGGTTAGCCCGTTGATTACCACTTGCGGTAAGATCAATAAAGTACGCTCTACAAGGTCAAAGTCAGTGACATTGAATTTGAAGACGTTCGCGAGCAGCACGGTAAGCAGCGACAGGACCAAGCTGGCTCCCAGTGCAAATACAATGATCTGCCCGATCGGGAAAATAAAAAACTTATAAACGGGATTTGCAGTGAATTGCTTCATGTGATTCAATCCTGTCTTTTTGAAAAGTAGCCTCTCTCCCATACGGGAGAGAGGCTTTTATTACAGGGTTCGAACTATTCGCCCTTACCGGGGGAGGGAAGGTCGAAGGAGTCGATGATTTCGTTGGTGCCCCAAGCATCCTTGGAAGAAGCGTTCACCTTGATGATGAAGTACTTGGCGGCAGGAAGGTCGCCGATTTCATCGAAGGTGATGGTGCTGGTGAGACCTTCGTAGTTGACGGCGCGGACGGCTTCAGCAACCTGAAGGCGGGTGGGCTTGCCACCGGCAGCTTCAGCAGCAGCCTTGATCGCGGTCAAGCAGATGCCAGCGGCATCGTAAGCCTGAGCGGCGTAGGCTTCAGGAGCAGAACCGAACTTGGCGGTGTAGTCAGCAACGAACTGGGCAGCGGCGGGGTAAGCGCTAGCAGGACCAGCAACAGTGGTGTAAGCCATACCGCCACCAGTGGTGAGAGCATCACCAGCGATGTCAGCGAGGTCGGAGGAATCCATACCATCGGTGCCGAGGAAGGTGCCTTCGTAGCCAGCATCGCGAGCCTGCTTGAAGAACACACCAGCCTGGTTGTAGATACCGGCGAAGAACACAACATCAGGGTTGAGGGCGATCAAGGGGGTAACGATCGCATCGAAGTTGGCGGTTTCTTCGGTACCTTCGAAGCCCATCACTTCCAAACCATCTTCTTCGGCAGCAGCCTTGAAGAATTCAGCAACGCCCTGACCATAAGCGGTCTTGTCGTGGATGATGTAGACGGACTTGGCGCCGAGGGTCTTGAACGCATATTCTTCAGCGGCAGGAGCCTGAACATCATCGCGACCCACAACACGGTTCACTTCGAGGTAACCACGGGTGGTCACAACGGGGTTGGTGTTAGCGGGGGAGACGAAGGCGAGGTTGGCGGTGTGATATTCCTCAGAGGAGGGGATCATAACGCCGGAGTTGAGGTGACCGACACCGCAGAGGATGTCAGCATCAGCAACGATGTTCTTGGCGTTAGCAACGCCCACATCGGGGGTCGCCTGATCATCGTACGGGGCGAGCTGGACATCATAGCCCATAGCGGTGAGATCACCAGCGAGCTGTTCGAGGGCGAGTTCAGCACCCTGCTTGATGGCAACGCCGAGCAAGGACTGGCCGCCGGAGAGGGGGCTCTGGGTAGCGATCTTGATGGTGCCCATGGATTCAGCAGGGGCGGCTTCGGTAGCAGCGGCTTCGGTAGCGGCGGCTTCAGTAGCAGCAGCTTCGGTAGCGGCGGGGGTGCCACAGGCGGCAAGTGCCATGCTAGCAATCACCAAAAGTGACAGCAAAGCGAATAAACGCTTGTTCATTATCTTACTCCTCCAAAATTTACAATAGGTTGATGTATATTCCCGCAATACGCGGGTACGACAAACTAGCAGACCAAGCGCGGGTGAGTCGGCATCACCTCCTTTTATAAATTGGTTGATATACAAAGAAAGCCAAAAAACCCTAACTCAATGGATTTTTATGGCTTGTTTGACGTTACCTGAATACCATTAACCAAATGTACGAATGGCTAATAATACGTCGATTTTTAACATCGGTCAAGCGTTTGTGTCTATACTTTTCAGCAAAATTAGAGGGGATTTATCTACATCACGCAGTATTAATTCTTATTTTCAGCAGGCTTGTAAAGCAACTGTTCGCGGATACGTAGATCGGTATTGCGAATTTTCATGGCGAGATCTGCCGCAAGGTTATACATTAAACGATAACCAAGTTGGGGGTACGTTTCACACAGCATCACGATCTTATCGCGTGAGATCACCAGCAGACGAGTATCCTTGACGGCTGCTCGGGCAGAGGCAGAACGCAACCCTTCATCTACCAAAGCCACCTCACCAAACGATTGACCTCTGCGAAGGCGTGCGATCACTGTTTCACTTTTGCCCAACGAACCAGTCGTACCGCGATTAATAAGAATATCCACTTCACCTTGGACGATCACATACAGCTCTTTGCTGCTGCTATTTTCTTGAAAAATGGTATCGTTTGCTTCAAACTCAGCTTCCTGACACAGATTAGCAACCAACTCCAACTGGGTTGGCGTGAATTGATAAAAGATATCGCTCTGCTTGAGGAAGTTGACAAGGTTATTCATGTCGGAAAGTTTAGCATATTCAAGGATGAAGTGCAACGCCTCGAATCTACGGGTATTCCTGATTCAGCCAATCGAGCGGATCCACCTGGACGCCGTTTACCCACAATTCCCAATGCAAGTGAGCCCCGGTCACACGCCCCGTCCCGCCAACCAGACCGATCACATCGCCCTGATTGACCGTTTGCCCCACCTGCACCTGAAAAGCAGACTGGTGCCAGAAGCCGCTATACACACCCCAACCATGGTCAATGACTGTCGCATTTCCACGCACTGTCCACGGACCGGCGAAAACGACAACCCCATTTGCCGGAGCCGTGATTGGCAAGCCATCACCGCCACCGAAATCCAACCCAGTGTGAAACCCTTGAATTGTAAGATCGGTACCTTGCCCAATATAGGTGCGACGATTTCCATAGCGCGAAGTAAAGTAAGTCGATTCGGCGTAGGCAATGGCAGGGGAGATAAAGCCCCCAGTCCACAGCTTGGTGGGACTCGTAGGTGTCGTGATATTAACGAGCTGTTGAAGCTCAGGTTCCGTGGATGCAGGGTCAATCGTCGCTGGGTCTACATATAGAAGCGGGTCTTCAGGGTAATTGCCAGAGATGATAAGAATCAACTGCTCGTATGATTGTGTACTGCCATCAGGCAATTTAGCATCCAATCGTAAAGGATACACCCCCGGCTCAAGCAAGGCATGCACACCTTGCAAAGCGACTTGCGAACCATCTTCTTGAGGAAAGAAATGCAATTGATGGTCGACCAAAACACCGCCGAGTGTAACGCCCGGTTGCGCTACTACTGTGATTACACCTGTGCCACCCTGCTTAATGGGCAGGTCGCGAATCTCTGCGCTGACAAATGCCGAGGGCAATCCGCTGGCATTTGTGCCACTCGCTTCACCGGGGGCATACAAAGTGTCACCGGGCAAACCGTCCCAACTTCCACTTAATTGATTGATTGCAGATAACGACCAGACATCCGTATTATTCTTGACTGCCAATTCCAGCATAGACTCGCCGGTAGTAGGGGAGATACGTTTGCTGTATTGGGTTTGGTCTTGCACAGGTACGATCATATTGCTGCCCACATAAAATTCGCTGGGGCTCACCACATGGTTGAGTTTGCGAAAGAGCGGAGCTTGCACCTGAGTCTGGCGCATCAAGCCACGGTAGGAATCGCCAAAGTTAATGAACTTGGTATCCAAGGTTCCAGTAATGCCTTCTAACCCGGGAATAATGAGTTGTTGCCCAACTGCTAAAGAGTTGGCATCCACAATACCGTTTGCGGCTAAGAGTTCGTCGAGGCTGATGCTGAAGCGTGCTGCAATCGAATACAGACTATCTCCCGGCTGGACGATGTAGATAGGTCCGGTATCTTGAGCAAGCGCTGGTTTGAAAGGAACAACGAGGGTAAGGAGCAGAAGAGCTATGAAAAAACGTTTACGCATTTTTGAATTCAACTTTATCGCCAATCTCATAATCCGCCCAACGGTCTGGGTGTATTTCCAACGTATATTGCGCATCTGCCTTGGGGAAGTAGGCGGGTTTCCATGATTTGGCAAGAACCTTATCCACCACCGTCAAGTCGGAGTTGATCCAGACGACGGTAAGGTCAAATTGGACAAAGAACATGTGAATGGACGTGTCGAGGCGCGAATTCCGTTTTTCAACGAGGAGCAAGCCATCGTCGAGGTCCAGATGCGAGCGGAACATCAATCCGCGCAGCTTGCATTGAAACGAGTCACAGTAGCCCACAGTGGCGGGCTTTTCCAAGATTCGGCTTAGGTTTTGTATGGTGATGGGGCGGGGCATGGGGTTTTATGAAAAATGGGCGGCGTATTCGCCGCCCGTTTTGGAATGAAATTATTTGTGGCTAAAAACTTTATCGACACTATCGACCAACTCTTGTGGACTGAAAGGCTTGGCAATGTAGTCATCCACTTTGGCGATGTGTAAACCAAGGACTTTATCGATATTTTGCGCCTTGGCTGTGACAACGATGACAGGGATTTCGCGCAGAGAAGCTTCGGCTTTCATTTGTTGATATACTTCCCATCCATCCATATCTGGCATCATCAGATCAAGCAAGACAAGGTCTGGATGAAGTTCTTTAATAAGGCGAATTCCTTCCACACCGCCAGACGCGCCTTTTACGCTGTATCCCTTCCGAGAAAGAATCAGCCGAATAAGATCGATCATTTCGGGTTCATCTTCAACGCATAGGATGGTTTTGGTAGGTGTTTCATCCATAATTTTTGCCTTCTAAAATAAGTTTACCATAAAGAGACAAGTCAACTTCGTATGAATATCATTACTTGGAATGTAAACGGAATTCGTGCTGCACTTGGAAAGAACGCTCTTGATTGGGCGTTCGAAAAAAAGCCAGATGCGTTGTGCTTACAAGAAGTTAAAGCACGCCCCGAACAACTAGATGAAGAACAGGCTGCTCAATTGAAGCTGCCTTATATATGGAATCCTGCCGAACGCCCAGGGTATAGTGGCGTAGCGACTTTTTATAAGACACCGCCAGATGAAACCAAACTTGGAATGGACGCGCCTGAGTTCGATGTAGAAGGACGCATCATCCAAACCCGCTGGGGGAACGTACGTCTCTTCAATATTTATTTCCCAAATGGACAACGCGGACATGACCGCGTGGACTATAAATTGCGCTTTTATGCCCGTTTGCTTGAAGTATGTAACACGCTTCATTCTAAGGGGGAGTTGGTCGTCATCACTGGCGATTTCAACACCTCTCATATGCCCATCGACTTGAAGAATCCCAAAGCCAACGAGAAGACCTCTGGCTTTATGCCAGAGGAACGCGAGTGGGTTCAAAAATATTTAGATAACGGCTTTGCCGATGCTTATCGCCGCCTCTACCCGGAACGTGTTCAATACACTTGGTGGACGTACCGTCTCAACGCCCGTGCTCGCGGAATTGGCTGGCGTTTGGATTATTTCCTGGTTTCAGAGGCGCTCATGCCCCGCGTAAAAGATGTCATCATTCATGAGCAGGTGATGGGTTCCGATCACTGTCCTGTGGAATTGATCTTAAATGTGTAAACATTGTGGATGGCTGATTAATTTCTCCTAAATTCGGTTGAAATTATTCTCTAGGGTGACAAAAGATTGATTGGTTTTGCGAGCAGGTTTCGGCTAGACTTTGAACCGTGTTAGAAAATCGTAATAATAAAAGCCCAGACGGTATCTCTACTGGTATGGCTTGGTATAATGACCTTGTACGTCAAATTTGGAGGATTCCGTGAATTCCCGTAGTCAATCGTTTTTTGTGTACTTTTTATTGCTCGTAGCCATCGGAGCGATGATTTTTGTTGGCTTGCGAGACAATTCCAGCGCTGCCGAGCCGCTCACCATCAGTGAGGTGGCACGGATGATTCAGGGCGGGCAAGTAGCACGCATCATCATTGAGAGCGACGATACCATTCGTGTGGTAAAGGTCAATGGGTCTGAAGAAACAGCCCTTGAATCCCGCAAAGAGTCAAATACGACCCTTATCGAACAACTCCGTGATTATGGTGTAACCCCCGAACAGCTTGCTGAAATGAATATTGAAGTCAGCGCACCATCCCCATGGGCAGGTGTGTTGAGCGGCGCTTTGTATCTGTTACCGGTTCTGTTTATGGGTGGGTTGCTTTGGTTCATTTTCCGCCAGGCACAAGGCAGCAACAATGCAGCGATGTCCTTTGGTAAATCTCGTGCGCGTATGTTCAGTGGTGAACACCCCACTGTCACCTTTGCCGACGTTGCTGGCGCTGATGAAGCCAAACAAGAATTGGCAGAGATCGTCGAGTTCCTGAAAGAACCGCAGAAGTTCATCCAACTCGGTGCTCGTATTCCCAAGGGCGTTTTGTTGGTGGGCCCTCCCGGAACCGGTAAGACCCTTCTTTCTAAAGCCGTTTCTGGCGAAGCAGGCGTGCCCTTCTTCTCCATCTCTGGTTCTGAATTCGTAGAAATGTTCGTGGGTGTGGGTGCCAGCCGTGTGCGCGATCTGTTCGACCAAGCCAAGCGCCATTCCCCTTGTATCATCTTCGTAGATGAAATTGATGCGGTGGGTCGTCAGCGCGGAGCGGGTCTTGGTGGTTCACACGATGAACGCGAGCAGACCCTCAACCAGATGCTCGTTGAAATGGACGGTTTCGATACCGACACCAACATCATCATCATTGCGGCAACCAACCGTCCCGATATTCTGGACCCGGCTCTTCTCCGCCCCGGTCGCTTTGACCGTCGCGTAACGCTTGATCGCCCCGATGTGAAGGGACGTGAAGCCATCCTCAAAGTACATGTCAAAGGCAAGCCATTGGAACCACAGGCAGACCTCGCCTCTGTGGCGCGTGGCACACCTGGTTTCGCTGGTGCCGACCTTGAAAACCTCGTCAACGAAGCGGCGATTCTTTCTGCCCGCCGCAACAAGAAATCCATCGGTCAACCCGAATTGGAAGAAGCCATTGAACGCGTGGTGATGGGACCGGAACGCAAGAGCCGCCTCATCTCCGACGAAGAGAAGCGCATCATTGCCTATCATGAGGCTGGTCATGCCATCGTAGCCAATGCCATCGCTGAAGCCGACCCCGTCCAAAAAGTGACCATTGTTGGTCGCGGACAAGCTGGCGGCGTGACCTGGTTCCGCCCCGATGAAGACCGTATGCTCATGTCTCGCAAGAAGATGCTTGCCACCTTGGCATATGCTCTGGGTGGACGTGCCGCCGAAGAACTTGTTTTCGATGACATTACCTCTGGCGCTTCGGGCGATATTGAACAGGTCACTCGCATGGCTCGCGCCATGGTTACCCGCCTCGGTATGAGTGCTGAAATGGGAACGCTCGTGTATGGTCAGCAGGAAGAATTGATCTTCCTCGGACGCGAAATCTCTAACCAGCGCGATTACTCTGAAGCCGTCGCGGAACAGATTGACCGCGAAGTTCGCAAGTTGGTGGAAGACGCATACAAGCAGGCGCGCGCAACGGTGAAGAAATATCGCAAGCAGTTGGATGCGGTTGCCAAGAAACTCCTCGAAGTGGAATCCATCACTCGCGAAGAGTTTGAGCAGATCTTCCCGCCTCCGCTTGGCAAGAAGAGCGGCACCCCGCAGTTGACCGCATAAATACCTGTAATACAAAAAGAGCCTCTCAATTTGAGAGGCTCTTTTCTTTTATTGATTGCAAACTACTTGCCGCCTTCTTTATGCTGGCGGACCAACTCGCGACGCAGGATCTTGCCAACGGTTGTCTTGGGCAGTTCGGTGCGGAATTCGACATAGCGCGGCACTTTGTAAGGAGCCAGGCGTTCTTTGCAGAATTCCTTTAATTCGTCTTCGGTCATGCTTTCACCGGGTTTGAGCACCACCCAGGCTTTGACCGTTTCGCCGCTCTTCGGGTCTGGGATACCGCCCACGCCCACTTCGAGAACCTTGGGGTTATCCATAATGGCTTCTTCCACTTCACGGGGCCATACTTGGAATCCGCCCGGCTTGATGAGTTCCTTCTTGCGATCAACAATATAGAAGTAACCGTCTTCGTCCATGCGGGCAATGTCGCCGGTGAAGAGCCAGGTCTTTCCATCCTTCAGCTGACGCAGCGAGTTAGCGGTCTCGGTCGGCATATTGTGATAGCCCTTCATCACTTGCGGCCCATTCACAACGATTTCGCCGATCTCGCCCAATTGCATTTCAGTTTCGCCATCGTCCAGGCTGATGATCTTCATATCTACATCAGGCAAAGGCATACCGATGGAGCCAGTCTTGTTCACACCGTTGAGCGGGTTGCAAGTTACAGCGGTGGGGGCTTCAGACATGCCAAAGCCTTCGAACACCTTACCACCGGTTAAGCGCTCAAACTCTTCCTTAGTCTCACGCATCAATGCTGCAGAACCAGAGATACAAGCCTTGATGGAGGACAAGTCGTACTTGCCAGCTTTCACATCGGGGTGATTGTTGATGCCGTTATACAAAAGCGGCACGCCGGGGAAGATGGTTGCCTTGTATTTGGCGATATTCTCCAATACGTCTTTTAAATCGCGTGCATTGGGGATCATGACCATGCTGGAACCGGTTGCCATGGCAAAATTCATGCCTGCCACCATGCCATAAACATGGAAGAGCGGAATGCCCATCAAGACCACTTCTTTGCCTTCATCCAGCCCGGTCATCCAGCTTTTGATTTGCAGAGTGTTTGCCACCACATTGCGGTGCATGGCAACAGCGCCCTTGGGTACGCCGGTCGTTCCGCCGGAGTATTGGAAGAGTGCTGTATCATCCGGCTGAATATCGACGTTCGGTTTTGAGGCGCCAGCGTACTTTTTCAGCAAGTCTGTCAGCCACGCATCGCGGCTATCGAGCGCATCCAGTTTGTCGCCATCCTTCTTTTCTTTTAGAAGAGTGAACAACAGACGGGTGAAAGGAGGCAAAGCCTCTTTCAAATTGGAAACAACGATTTTCTTAAGCCCCGACTTTTCGCGTACTTCTTTAACCTTGCCATAAAAACGTGAAAGCGTGAACATGATCTCGATCCCGGCATCGTTTACCGGGGTGAGAATCTCTTCCACAGGGTAGGTGGGATTCACAGCGATCACCACGCCACCTGCTTTGAGAATACCAAAATACACGCTTACGAACTGCGGCAGGTTAGGCATGAAAATACCAACCCGATCCCCTTTCTTGACACCCATCTCAACCAAGGCAGCCGCCACTGCATTGGATCTTTCGTTCATCTCACGATACGAAACGACCGCGCCTTTAAATATCGTACAGGCACGGTCTGGGTATTTGCGCGCGGCTTCTTCCAAAAAGTGAAACAACGGCGCTTTGGGATATTCGATTGTTTGCGGCACACCTTTATCATAGTGCGCCAGCCACGGTTTGTTGCTCATACTTCCTCCTCCATTGGTTTGTTGGATAACTGAAGATGACTCTCTACCTAGGTTTGAAGTATATACGTGAAGATATTAAAAGTCAATTACAACCCCTATATTTATATAGAGTTACGAATTAGCGTTTCAATTTCATTGAGCAAATTTTCACGGGCAGGATAAAACCAATGAATCGATGGATCTGACTCTTTGAACCAGTTTCCCTGTCGGCGCACAAAGACGCGAGTCAAGCGCCTCATTTCGACTTTGGCTTGTTCCACCGTCATAGAGCCTTGTACTACACTGACACATTCTCGATACCCGATCGCAGACATGCTTGGCAATGTGGGGGAGTATCCCTGATCCAGCAAACCTTTTACTTCGTTCAATAATCCATCAGCAAACATTTTCTCGATGCGTTCATCTACCCGTTGATATAACTCCTCACGCGGACGTGCCAGCCCAATCGTAATTAAATGATACGGCAAGTCTCCAGCACCACGTTGTTCAGAGAACCTCCGCCCTGTGGTGAAGATCACCTCCAAGGCTCGTATCGTGCGGCGGACATTGCGCAAGTCAATGGCTTGAGCGGCTTGGGGGTCAAGGATTTGTAATTTAGCGTGTAGCCATTCTTTGCCGTTAGTTTCTGCCAGAGTTTCCAGCACAGACCGCAGGGTGTCGTTTGGTGTCACCTCTGGCGGACTCCATCCCTGTGTCACGGCACGGATGTATTGACCTGTACCGCCTACGAGGAAAGGCAACCGTCCGCGGGCGTGAATGCCTGCAATAATGTCTTGTGCCATTTGTTGAAAGACAGCCAGGCTCAAGGTTTCATCGGGATTAACGATATCGATCAAGTGGTGGGGAACTCGCGCCATCTCTTCTTTCGAAGGTTTCGCGGTTCCAATATCCATGCCGCGATAGAACAGGCGCGAATCAACCGAGACGATCTCGCCGTTCATTTGCTCGGCGAGGCGCAAGGCAAGTTCCGTTTTCCCAACAGCGGTGGGACCAACGATGAGGATGACGGGTGTTTTGGTCATTCAGGGATTTGATTTCCTACTTTTGTAGGAACCAAGAAATACGGCGAGCCCAATTCCAATGGCAATATCAATAATAAAAATAGGCAGATTAAAACTGCTGTGATAGGCGAGTCCGCCTTGTTCAAAGAATACGAACGGGAAACCGATGCGCGAAATGGCGTCGGCGCAGCCACCCAGCCCAAAGAGGGCTGGCAAGCCACAGTCAGAGGAAAGAGCCGAGGCAAGGATATTAAGCAGGATAAAGATTGAGAGTCCGATCAGGAACCATTTGAGAAAGATCCAGCGTTTCGTCATAGCAATTCGATTTCCGTCTGTTTTCTTTTTATATGTTTCTGGTAAACTTTTGGCACTATTCAATTTTACCCTTATAGGATGTCTTTATGATCAACTGGCAGGAATTGACCATTGATATGTTCGTGGAGCAGTTGCGTACTTCGTATCGCCGCACCTATGGCGATATTCAATCGGAGTATGGCAATATTGTTTCTTGGGTGGGGCGGCTTGCGTTGGAAAATATTTCAAACTCTGATGCGCTGTATCACGACATCGACCATACCATTATGGTTTCTCTTGCAGGGCTTGCTATCATTGAAGGGAAGCATTTGCGCGAAGGCGGAGTGAGTGCGCGCGATTGGATGCGTTATATGATCGCAGTGCTCTGTCATGACATTGGGTATGTGAAAGGTGTATGTAAGAATGACACCGATGAATTGTTTGCAACGGGGGAGGGTACAGAGAGAATTAAGATTTCGAAAGACGGCACGGATGTGGCGTTGACGCCCTATCATGTGAACCGCAGTAAGTTGTTCGTGATGGAACGCTTTGGGTCTGGGCTGCTTAAAGACATGGAAGAACATCTCAATGCTGAATTGATATCAACCTATATTGAGATGACGCGCTTCCCTTCACCGAAAGGTGAGTTTTATCAGGACACCCAAGGTTTGGGCGGGTTGGTTCGTGCGGCAGATTTTGTCGGTCAGTTGGGCGACCCGGATTACTTCCGCAAGACGCCTGCGTTGTTCTATGAATTTCAAGAATTAGGGGCGAATGAAAAGCTTGGCTATAAATCTCCAAATGACATGCGTAAGAATTATGCCAAGTTCTACTGGGAGCAGGTCAACCCGTATTTGAAAGACGCCTTGGTGTACCTGCGCCTGACTGAAGATGGCAAGCAGTGGATCGCCAACATGCACTCCCACGTGTTCGACTCGGAACATACATATAAATAAAAAAGCGCCGCAGAGAACCTGCGGCGCTTTTTTATTGTCGCTTTGAAATCGTCTGCCAGCTACGTTGATCACAATTTGGGCAAACACGAAACAAGCGCGGATTTCCCGTTGCTTTATAGCGAATGCCGCCCATGCTCCAGATGCTGCGTTCGTGTCCGCAATTCAAGCATTTCACGATCCACGCCTCAGACTCTGCTTTCATGGCATCGAATGCTTCTTCAGAGACAAAGAAGCGGATGATTTTTTGTGCTATCGATAGTTCGTTCATTTAGCAGATCCGCCATAATCTCTAAAATTATCAGTGACTTCGTCCAGCAACGCCACTTCATCGTCTGTTAAGTGCCAACCTGCGCCACCGGCATTGTCTTCCGCTTGTCGCGCATTTTTTGCGCCGGGAATGGGTAAAGCACCTTTGCAAATGGTCCAATTCAGCGCCACCTGAGAGACGGTCTTGCCGTGGTTTTGGGCAATTTCTTGCAGGGTCTTGATGATGGGCGGTAATTTCTTGAGAGCTTCGGCATAGTTTGAGCCACGCACCCCCGGAGGTGGGTTATCAATGGAGTATTTTCCGGTCAGGAGACCTTGCGAAAGTGGGGAGTAGGCAATGAAGCGAATCCCCAATTCTTTACAGCGTGCCAGCGTACCGTTCTTTTCAGCATCGCGTTTCAAAAGGCTGAACGGCAATTGATTTGATGCCAAAGGAATGCCCTGTTGCGCGAGCGCAGAATATGCACGTAACATGCGCGATTCCCAAAAGTTGGAAACGCCCACCGTACGAGCCAACCCCTCTTTGACACAGATCGCCATGCCTTCCATCAACGCCTCTGGGCTAAGGATCGGAGACGGCCAGTGGATCTGATATAAATCCACCGAGTCCAAACCCATGCGTTCCAAACTAGCTTTGAGCGCCCGTGGAATGAAATTTTTTGAAAAGCGCCAGGGCCAAGGGAAGAATTTGGTCGCTACCAATACAGGCTGATCTGTTTCCTTTAAGAACTGACCCAATAAACGTTCAGACCGTCCACTGCCGTACACTTCGGCTGTATCCACGAAGCGCACGCCCATATTCAACGAAACATCAAACCCTTCACGCGCTCCCTTATCTGATTCCCCCGGTTGGTATCCCCAAACGACACGATCTCCCCATTGCCACGCACCCAAACCCATCTCCACCGCATGCAAAAATCTGGTTTCATTGCTGACTTCGTTCATAAGGGTCTCCTTGAATGGCGCAGATTTTATCTTAAAAAACCGCTTTGCCAAAAGATTCAGGTTACAATTCGGCTCGCTAAAAAAATTTATAGGAACTCATGGAACGAAATCCCCTCACTCTGGGAAGTAAGTGGATATCGCTCCCCGAGTTCTGGGAGGTTCCCGTGACACAACAATCCAATAAGCGGGATGTGGAATCCGCTTCCAGCCTGAACGAGAGGTTGGGTCTGTCCTTTTCCAACTTTTCCTTGCTGACAACGGCGCTAACCCACCGTTCGTACGCCAATGAACATCAAGATGGTTCATTGGATAATGAGCGTTTGGAATTTCTCGGCGATGCCGTCATTGACCTCATTGTGGGGGAATGGGCGTATCGTCATTTCCCGGAGCTGCCCGAAGGTGACTTGACCAAGATCCGCGCACAACTGGTAAAGAATGAAAACCTTGCCAAGTTCTCGCAACAGATCGATCTTGGTGGCGCCCTACGGTTGGGACGCGGTGAAAAGACCACAGGTGGAAGTAACCGCGAGAGCGTATTGGGTTCTGCCTTTGAAGCATTATTGGGTGCCATTTACTTGGACGCCGGCTTTGAAAAGGTGAGGAGTTTTGTTTTGCCCTTCATCGACCCATATGAGCCGACTATTCTTGAAGTGTTGAACGACCCGAAAAGCACATTTCAGGAAAAGGTGCAAGCCTACAAAATGGGACCGATTGCGTATCACGTCATTCGCACCAGCGGACCTGACCACGCCAAAACCTATGATGTGGAAGTGGAAGTAAATGGCAATATTATGGGGCGCGGAAGCGGTTCCAGCAAAGCCAACGCCGAACGTGAAGCCGCCAGGGATGCGTTGAATAAAATCTAAAATCATCAATCGAAAATCTGAAATCACCTCATGCCTCTTCGTCTAAAATCACTCGAACTACAGGGATACAAAACCTTCGCCTCGCGCACAACCTTTGAGTTTGCCGCGGGCGTCACTGCCATTGTCGGACCGAACGGTTCGGGCAAATCGAACATCGCCGACTCACTGCGCTGGGTGCTGGGCGAACAGTCGTATGCTCTCTTGCGCGGCAAAAAGACCGAAGACATGATTTTCTCCGGTTCTGAACACCGTGCCCGCGCAGGCATGGCACAAGCTACCATCAACTTCGACAATACCGACCAGTGGTTGCCGCTCGACTTCACCGAAGTCTCGATGGGACGTGTGGCGCATCGAGACGGTCACAACGAGTACATCATCAACAACCAGCAAGTCCGCTTGCGTGAGATGAACGAATTGCTCGCCCAGGCTGGCTTGAGCGAGCGGACGTATACCATCCTCGGTCAAGGTTTGGTGGATGCGTCACTCGCACTCAAAGCCGATGACCGCCGCCGCTTGTTCGAAGAAGCTGCTGGTGTTGGTCTTTACCGTGCCCGCCGCGATGATGCACTCAAACGCCTCAACGACACCGAACACAACCTCGAACGCGTGCTCGACATCATGTCTGAACTCGAGCCGCGCATCCGCAGTTTGGAACGGCAGGCAAAACGTGCCATTGAATTTGCCCGCGCCCAAGCGGACTTGAAAGTGATCCTGCGCGAGTGGTATGGCTATCACTGGCACCGCTCGCAGCGTGACCTGACCGACGCGCGCGAGTCTGTGAAAATGCAAGAAGCGCGTTTGGTGGAAGCACGCGAGAATCACGAGAAGGCACAAGCTGAATACAACAACTTCCGCGAGAGGCTTTCGGGTTTGCGCGCGCACTTAAATGAATGGCATCGCAAAGCTGCTGAGTTGCACACCCAGCGCGAGTCCCTCAGCCGTGACCTCGCTGTGCTCGAAGAACGTCGCCGTTCGTTGACCGTGCAACAGGCGTCGATCCTTTCTGATCAAGAAAGTGCAATGAACGAATTGCACTTGGCGCGTGAGCGTTATCAAGCCGCCGAAGCGGACATCGCCCGTGTGCAAAGCGAAACCGACGAAGCCAAGGCGCAATTTAGCAATGCGCAAAATGCGCTTTCCACTCGTCAGTCAGAACGCTCGAGCATTGAAGAGCAAATTCAAGCGGTTCGCAATCGCATTGAAGAACTGACGCAACAACGTGCTGAAAATAACGCCCGCCTCGATGAACTCAAGTCTCGCATCGAAGCGCAGACTCAGAAGATCGCACAAACTCAAAGCGCGATTGCCAATGCTGAATCACAAACTGAAAAAGCAAAAGCGCAATACGAATACGCCCGCAAGACTCGCGAAGGCATTACCGAAACACTGCAACGCGCTGAAGATAAAGCCCTCGCCAAACGCGCTGAAGTGGATCGCCTCGATGGCGAACGCCGCGCCGCGCTCGAACGCCGCACGAAAGAAGAATCTGAACATTCGCGTTTGAAGGCGCAGCTTGAAGTGCTCGAACAGTCTGAGCAGTCGCTGGCTGGCTATGCCGAAGGCGCGCGCTTCCTGCTCGATGCCGCGCGTCAGTTGCGCCTCAATGGCGCACGCGGTGCGCTCTCGTCCGCGCTGGATGTGCCCGCCGAACTTGAAACCGCCATCGCCGCCGCGCTCGGCGATACGCTCGATGCGGTGCTAATCGATTCAAATGAATTAGAAAATGCGTTGCAGTTGCTTGAGGCTGATGAAGCTGGGCGCGCTGCGTTGTTACCTGTTAATCAAACCTCCGAGGTCTTAAAGACCTCGGAGGTTTCGGACGACATTCTCGGCATTGCCTCCGAACTCGTCAACGCGCCTGAAGAGCTTCGCAGTGCGGTGCGACTCACGCTCGGTCAGACTCTCATTGTCCGCGACCGCGCCACGGCTCGCAGATTGCAAGCGGATCTTCCGACTCATGCACGCGTGGTGACTCTGCGCGGAGAAGTCTTCCGCGGCGATGGGTTGGTCATCGCTGGCAAAACCGCCTCTTCCTCGACCTTGAGCCGGGGACGCCAAAAACGAGAATTTGACTCCGCCTTGAGCGGACTCGTTGCACGCCTCGCTGAGTCGAATGACTTGGTGGAACGCCTGTCGAACGAATATGCCGAAGCGCAACGTGAACTATTGCAAGCCGAATCAGATGCGCGCGAAACCCGCGTCAGACTAGGTGAAGCTCAAGAGACCGAGCAACAAGCCGGTCTTGAGTCTGAGGCGAATGCCCGGCAGTTGGAATGGCAGAAGAGTCAGTTAAGTCAACTTTTGGGAGAGTCCGAAGAGTCGAAATCCATCCAGCAAAAAATTGGCGAAGCTCAAGTGGATGTGGAAAAGCAATCGGCGCAGGCGCATGATGAATTGAAGATCGTTGCGGCGAAACTCGCGGAGCTTGAAGCGGGTGAGTTGCAGGAACAAGTCTCTTACTGGACGACGCGCGCGGCGGTGGCGGAACAGAGCCTGAGCGCGGCGCAAAATAAATTGAAAGAACGCGGTGACGATATTTCACGTTTGGATTCACGCCGGGTGGAATTGGCGAATCGCCTGACCGAGTTGGATGGCGGCTTGCACAGTTTGGATGCCGAGAAGGCGGCGCTGCGTGAACGTGAGTCGGCGTTGAACCTGCAGATCGAAGACCAGCGCATTCAGATCGAACCCGCCGAGAAAGAACTTGCCGCCGCCGAGCAGGAAGAAGCGCGTTTGCAGGAATTGGAAAACAACGCTCAGCGCGGATTCGCAAATGCGGAACGTTTGCTGGGGCAGGTGCAGTTGGAGCAAACCCGCAAGCAGGAAGCGCTCGATAATTTACAACAAAAGATCACCGACGATTTTGGTCTGGTGATGTTCGAATATGCCGCCGACGTTTCGGGACCTGTGCCGCTGCCGATCGAAGGGATGGTGGAGCAGTTGCCGATCGTCACCGAGCTCGCGCCGGACTTGGAAGAACAGTTGACGCACAACCGTGCGCAGTTGCGCCGCATGGGAGCCATCAACCCGGATGCGAAGGCGGAGTACGAGCAGGAAAAAGAACGCTATGAGTTCATGAAGACTCAGGTGGAAGACCTGCGCAAAGCCCAAGCGGACTTGAAGCAGGTGGTGGCGGAACTCGATGAGCTGACCAAACAGGAATTCGTGAAGACCTTCGACGCCGTGGATAAGCAATTCCGCGAGACCTTTGTGCGTCTGTTCGGCGGCGGCTCGGCGCGACTGGCGTTGACCGACCCTGAGAATTTGGTTGAGACCGGTATCGAGATCGAAGCCCGTCTGCCGGGGCGACGTGAGCAAGGCTTGGCGTTGCTCTCCGGCGGGGAACGAAGTCTGACCGCAATTGCGTTGGTGTTCGCCTTGTTGAAGGTGTCGCCAACCCCCGTCTGCGTGATGGATGAAGTGGACGCGATGCTCGACGAAGCCAACGTAGGACGCTTCCGCGATCTTCTAGTGGACTTGAGCAAGGACACGCAGTTCATCGTCATTACCCACAACCGCAACACGGTGCAAGCCGCAGATGTGATCTACGGCGTGACGATGGGACGCGACTCGGCGAGTCAGGTGATCAGTTTGAGGCTCGATCAGGTGACGGATGATATGTTGAAGAGGGGATAATCGGACGATTGACCGCGGACGATAGACGATGGAAAGCCCTGTCCCAGATTTTGGGGCGGGGCTTTTTTGTTAAGAGAATGGATGTAAACAGAGATAAAATTGTGCTATGGAAAATTCATTTGCAGACAAATTCCCCGAAATTGCTGAACAATGGCATCCAACATTGAATGGTAATCTTAAGCCAACTGAAGTATCTGTAGGTAGTGGAATAAGTGCATATTGGATTTGCCCAAATAATCCAGAACATATTTGGAAAACTCGAATAAATTCGAGAGCAAAAGGAAGAGGCTGCCCTTACTGTGCAGGAAAAAGAAAACTTGGATACAAGTATAGAACGCTTGCTGAAACATACCCAGAAATTTCCTTAGAATGGCATCCAACAAAGAATGATATAACGCCTGAAAAAGTTAGCGAAGCAAGCAGTAAAAAATTCTGGTGGAAATGTAAAAACAATCCAGAACATGAATGGTTGGCTACAGTTTATAGTAGAACCGCAAATAAAGTTCCGTGCCCATATTGCTCTGGAAGAATTCTTACAAGAGAAAATTCATTTGGTGGAAAGTATCCTGAGTTTGCCAAACAGTGGCATCCGACAAAAAATGAAACATTAACACCTTATGATGTTTTTCCGAGTTACCCGAAAAAAGTTTGGTGGCTTTGTCTTGATTATCCAGAACATGAATGGCAAGCTTTAGTAAAAACTCGTCTTGAAACTAGTGGCAAATGTCCAATTTGTATACGAGTTAAACCGGCAAAACTACCCCCGCTTTCGGTTTACAAACCAGAACTTATTATTGAGTGGGATTTTGAAAAAAATGGAGATTTATCTCCAGATCAATTTAGTGCTGGGTCAGAGAAAAAAGTATGGTGGAAGTGCCAAAATGACCCTTCCCACATATGGGAAGCGATGATCAGCAATAGGGCTACTAAGGGAAAAGGTTGTCCTTATTGCAAAGGTCATAAAGCAGGAAATAGAAGTATCTCTATTTTGTACCCAGCACTTGCAGCCGAATGGCATCCTACTAAAAACATAATAAATCCAGAGGAAGTAACACAAGGAAGCAAAAGACGTGTGTGGTGGAAATGTTCGGTAAATCCTGAACATGAATGGGAAGCATTTGTTTTCTCTCGAACAAGAGGTGAAGGGAATTGCCCAATTTGTGCTCAATCTGGAAAATCCTTTGCGGATAAATACCCTGAGATTGCCGAAGAGTGGCATCCATCAAAAAACGAGGAAATTAAAGTAGATGAAGTACCTTACAGTAGTCAGAAAAAATACTGGTGGCTTTGCAAGGTAAATCCAGAGCATGAATGGGAAGCAACGCCACAAAATCGTGGTTTCAACCAGAGTGGTTGCCCACATTGTCATCGAGAAAAACAAGGACAGGCGTTAAGAGATTATCTTGCTTCTTCTGCTGTCTCTAATACTGAGTTTTTTCGTACATTTGCTGAAGGTATAAAAAACATTAATAGGTTACTGAAATTAGAGCCTTCAAATCATGAACAGAGACAGATTCTCAATCGCTTGTTATATGCCAATGTTGTAACCTTGATGGAAACCTTTTTATCTGATGCTTTTGTAAATATAGTATTGGATAATCAAGAATACACACGAAAACTTGTGGAAACAACCCCGAAATTTATTGAGGGGAAATTTTCTAAGTCAAATATCTTTACGCTGATGGAGAATTTGGAAAAGGAAGTTACTGATTATCTTCTAAATGAAGTTACTTATCACAATATCTGGATTGTTGAAAAGATGTATAAAGGCGTGTTAAATATACGCTTTCCACAAGATTTACTTACACTTCAAAAAATTATTATGCGTCGACATGATATTGTTCACAGAAATGGTAAAACTGTTGAAGGAAAAACAATAGTTATTTCTTCAGAAGATGTTGCACTTGCAATTGAAACAGTCAAAGAATTTGTTTCAATTGTCGAAAAACAATTGCCTCAGAAAAATGTTCGACGCTCAATCAAATAAGAGAAGGTTTGGCTATAAAACTGTTTCTTCATCTTCTATTGAGATTGAAATAAAACAAGGAAATCTTTGATGACAATAACTCACCGCTCTTTCCTGCAAGACCAAGATAAGCAATTGATGATCAACCTCGCTGGTCAATTCCAGGCAGATCACCTGCACGTAGTGGACCTGCCGTATCGGCTGAGTTCGTGGGGGCTGGATGAGAAGGAAAATGTCCGCTTGTGGTTTGATGGGGAGAATCTCGTCGCTTGGGCGGTGCTGCAAAGTCCGTTTTGGGCGATTGATTATGCTTGTCATGCGAACTACCCAGCCTTGTTCAAGGAAATCCTTGCATGGGCGGATGAACGTGCTCAAGCCGTGATGGGTACGCCATATGAGCGCTCGGCTTGGTTTGTCAACGTGTTCTCGGGGCAGGAGTCTCGTAAAAAAGATTTGGAAGATATGGGCTTTGCCTGTCAATCGGACGTGGGCGAGGATTCGTGGTCAAAGGTATTCATGAAGCTTGCGCCTGAGCCGAAACTCTATGAGCCGCCTGCTGGGTTTACTGTCCGCCCGCTGGGTGGGGACGTAGAGAAGTATGTGGCGTTGCACCAGTCTGTGTTTGAGAGCAAGAACATGACGATTGAATGGCGCGGGCGCACACTGCAAAGTCCGCTTTATAGGGCGGAGCTGGATCTCGTGGTCGAGTCACCGACTGGGGAGTTGGCGGCGTTTTGCATCTGCTGGTTCAATGAGAAACTGTCCGCGGGGCAGGTTGAGCCGTTGGGTGTGCATGCGGATTACCGTCAACTCGGGCTGGGGAAGGTGGCGCTGTCGCATGCGGTGAGTCGACTCCGCTCGATGAGGGCGAAGGATATTTATGTCGAAACCGATAATTATCGCAATGAGGCGTTTAATCTCTATCAGTCTATTGGATTTGAGGTCATTCAGGATGTGCTGGTCTATCGAAAAGATTATTAATTGCTTTCTGCTAGGGTTTCTTGGCTTAACCGGAAAGTTTGTTGGCTTAACTTGAAAGTTTCTTGGCTTAATTAACTTGAGGGCTACCTTCAACCTAAAACGAAAAAAGCACATCGCAGTCGCGGATTACACGAATTTTAGGAACAAATTTGTGGGATTCGCGGCTGATGATTTTCGCCTCATGTTAAGAATAGAGGTTGGATTGAGTACCCCCATCTTGGGGGATGTTATGTCATATGGATTTAAGATATACCTATATAAATAGCCCACTTATAACGATAGGAGCCTATATGACAAACCCCGAAGAAGCCGTCATCATCAACTCGCTCGTGCGGCAAGCATTGACCTCCATGCAGGAGGTGATGGGGGATAACGGTTTGAACGCCGTCTTAAAGTCCTGTGGATTGGAGCGTTTTGTGGGAAATTTCCCTCCAAACAACCTTGAGCCCGCCATTAAGACTTCTCAATATGCTCAGTTGAATCAAGCGATTGAGGACTTTTATGGGCGCGGCGGCAAAGGTATGTTGCAGCGGATTGGCAGGGCATCCTTTCAATATGGGGTACGAGAACAGGCAGCCTTACTGGGTGTTGCCGGGGTAGCACTCAAATTAATGCCAGAGAAACAGCGTATCAAGTTCATTCTGAATGGTATGGCAGATGCGCTCAAGAAGAGCAATGCACAGGTCAAAGCCTGGGTGGATGAAAGTGGCGAAAGGCTGGCGTATGTCGATGCTACTTGCGGAATCTGCAACTCCCGCCATAGTGACCATCCCATTTGCCATCTGTACATCGGGTCTGTTTCTGAGGCGGTGAAATGGGCAACTGGCAAAGAGTATGAGGTGATTGAGACCCATTGCACTGCCAAGGGCGATGAATATTGTCGCTTCGAGGTAGGAAATGTGAAGGAATAATTGGAAAATTGTAAGAGTTTTCCACGCCCTTATGGTTTAGGGGCGTTTTTTTTGTGTGTGGGGGATATAATCCTACAAAGTTTGAGTATGTTGATATGAATGTGAATGATTTAGATGAGAAAAGAAAATATTCTCTCTTGAGAATATTCTTTTCTCTAAGCCTGGTAATTCATGCTTTTTTTGTTGTTCTTCAACTTTATTTGAAAAACACCGAACTAGCTCTGGTTGCCTTAATCAATATTTTTATATTTGGGGGTAATTTTTACCTTCTCCGAAAGAGAAAGTATCTGCTTGCCATGCATATTGGCATAGGGGCAATTACAGTTGCCTCCTTAATCTCAAATTTTTATTTGGGATGGGAAAGTTATTTCAGCCTGTATCTGGTCGCCTCCACCATCATTATTATCAATTCAATCACACTTACGCTACGGCTTAAGCTCATTGAAGTGACCATTCTGATGGTTTTATTCGTTGCCAGTTTCATTCAGATGAAGACGTTCACGCCTCTATATGACCTGAACCCGGTTTTGGTGGAGCGGATCGGGTTGTTTAATGCGGCGGCGGTTCTTTTTTCGATCTTGTTCATGCAATTTCATAATTTTATTGAGAACGAGAACCTAAAGAAAAAACTTCAGGAAATGTCTGAGATCGATCCGTTGACCGGGGCATATAATCGGCGCTTCTTCAACGAATATTTAGATATCGAGCTCAAACGTTTGGATAGTTTCTCCAAATATGACCCTGCCAAGAAAACAAACTTTGGAGTCGCGATCATTGATATCGATGACTTTAAGAGGATTAACGACGTTTATGGTCATCTCGTTGGGGATACGGTGATCGCAGAGGTGGCAGGCATCATCAAGTCCGCGATCTTTGAGCGGGATATCTTTTGTCGTTATGGTGGTGAGGAATTTTTGGTTTTGTTTACGAATACGTCAAAATCAGGCGTAAAGATCGCAATCGAAAAGATACGAAATGCAATTCAGAATCATGTGTTTAAAACCCATGGAGAGAGACTAAATATTGAAGTTACTGTCAGTGTGGGGTTTGCTGGCTTCAATGAGGAAGCCAATTTGTATAAACTGTTAGACCTTGCTGATAAGCGTTTGTATAAAGTAAAAGGGGCTGGGAAGAATGGCGCAATCTTGGGTGAATGACTTTCTCTCTAAATAAAAAATGCTCCAGAAAACCTGGAGCATTTTTTATTTGATGTAATTCTTTATGGAGTGGGTGTTTCAGCCGCGCTGTTCTTTGCATCGAGAGTGGCAACAGATTCAGCTTGAGCGGTCTTTTGCGCCGCAGCAGATTCAGTGGCAGCGGTGATGAAGTTCGGGGTGCTGGGAACGCGCTGCTTCCAGAAGTCGAAGGTTTCAACGGTGTAGTCTGTGTCGCGAGCCTTGGTCAACCAATCTTGCAGGGCGGTTTCTTTGGCATTCTGCAATTCGCTGGCGCTGAGCGGGCGTTCTTGCTTCGCCATCAATTGAATGATGTGATAGCCGAACTGCGAAGCGACAGGTTCTGTGGTGAAATCGCCGGGGTTCTGCAAAGCGAAGGCGGCGGTTTCGAATTCAGCCACCATCTGTCCTTTGCCAAACCAGCCGAGGTCGCCGCCTTGTTCAGAGGAGCTATCGCTGGAGTATTGGCGGGCGAGGTCGGCGAAGTCTTCACCGGCTTGCAGGCGGGCGATCAGGTCTTTGGCGGTTTGTTCATCTGCAACGAGAATGTGGCGCGCGCGGACTTGTTCTTCGAAGGGCTTCACATCTGCGGCGATGACTTCCAACATTTTTTCGCGCAAAATTTGGTTGCGGAAGAATTCGCGAATGTAGGTTTCATCGAAACCATACTTGGTGATGTTGTCTTTGGTTTTGCCAAGCAACACTTCATAAGCTTCGCGGGTGAAGGGAGTAGCCGTAGGTTCTGGGGTGGATGTGGGACCAAGCGTGGCGGTGGGGGTGACGGTGGGTTCAGCCGTGTTGGTGGGCGCTAAAGTAGCGGTCGCATCGCCCTCCGCCGTCGGCTGGGATTCAACCGTGGCTGTAAACTCAGCTGTCGCCGTGAAGAGAGGCGTAGCGGTCACATCGGGGGTGGCGGTGATGAATTGCAAAAGTTCTGCGGGGTCGGTGGGCAGGTCGGCTGGGGTGGGGGTGAGAGAAGGGGTGGGGGTGCCGTTGGGGAAGAAGTTGAAGCCTTCTTCCATTTTCTTGTCGATCTCTTCTTCACTGACGGTGATGCCGCGTTTTTCTGCTTCGAGGCGAATGATCTCTTCGTCGATCATGGCGTCTAAGACAGAGGTGCCGACCAGTTCGGGGGTATTCAATTGGGTTTCGATGCTGTTGAGCTGTGAGCTCATGTCCATACCGAAGTATTGCTGGTATTGGGTGTAGGTGTTGTAGTTGTCGATCAGTTGTTGTCTGCGAAGGCGGGTGCGGGCTTCAAAATCTTTGAGCGTGATTTTGTTGTCGTTTACGGTAGCAACCGCACGATTCAACTGCAGGTAGTTCACATCGAGCCAGCCGTAGATGAGCAAGACTGCCACCACGCCAAGGATGCCGAAGAAGGTGTAAAGGATGAGGCGGGTTTGCTGCAGCTCGCGTTCGAGGCGGGCAACATGCTTTTTATGCATAGCGGGCTTTTTGCCCGATTCGTTGGTCATGGGATACTCGCTTTGTAATAAAGGGATTGCCCCTGTTTGTGTTTTGCAGGGATATAAATTCGGGGCATGGACTGGTGCCCATGCCCCGATGCGTTAGTTCGATGTTTAGTCGACGCCGCGATTGGCGAAGGGCAGCAACGCTACGTGGCGTGCTTGCTTCACCGCTGCCGCAACGAGACGTTGGTGCTTGGCGCAGGCGCCGGTTTGGCGGCGAGGGCGCAGGCTGCCTTCTTCGGTTACGTACTTGCGAAGAAGATCGACTTTTTTGTAGTCGATGGTTAGGGTTTTGTCGGCGCAGAACTGGCAGAACTTGGGCTTCGCAAAGAATTTGCGATCACCGCGTTCGCCGCCGCCTTCGCCGCCTGAGCGTTCAGGTCGTTCGGGTCGTTCGTCACTCATGGGTTACTCCAATTGATGTCACTCTGAGCTTTTGTTCAGAATGGCAAGAACTAAAACGGAAATTCCTCATCTGCTGCGCCGTTCGACTCAGCAGGAGAGGCATCTGGCTGGTTGTTCGCTTCGCGCCGGTCGCCGAGCATCATCATTTCATTGGCAACGATCTCTACGCTGGTATGTTTGACGCCTTCTTTGTCATCCCAGCGGCGGGTTTGCAGGCGTCCTTCTACGTAGACCTGCTGACCTTTTACGAGATATTGCTTGCAGATCTCAGCAAGCGTTCCCCACGCCACGACATTGAACCATTCGGTTTCGTTGTGGCGCTCGCCGTCTGCGCTGTTCCAGGTGCGGCTGACCGCCACTGTGAAAGTGGTGACGGGTTTGCCACTGGGGGTGTAGCGCATTTCGGGGTCTTTCCCTAAATGTCCAATGATTTGTACTTTATTAAGTCCTCGGCTCATAAGTCACTCCTAAGTAGAATGCCGGGCAAAAACGGATTATCCAACTACAGAAAGCATGTGTCGCATAATGGACTCTTGATAACGCAGGTTGCGTTCAAGGTCCGATGTGGCGGCGGGGCTCATGGATACGTTCAAGAGAACGTATTGACCTTCGCGGTGCTTGTTGATGGAATACGCCATACGACGGCGACCCCAAACCTCAGCTTTGTCGATACTACCGCCAGCTTCAGTGATCCAACCTTTCACCTTGTCGAGCACGCCATTCATGGCGGTCTCATCCAGGTCTGGCTGAATGATGCACATCAGTTCATAATTACGCATGTGGGAAAACCTCCTTTCCATGGGTTTGTTCCTGTTCAAACCGTGGGTTTGCCGGGAACGGAAAGGCACGTATAGAAATGTAACGTACCTAATTTCGCGGCGAAAGTTTACCACAGGAATCACTTTTACGGGTTTAGGGGCGGACCGAAAACTTTAAGCCACGCGTAGGGATACACCCACAACCTGCGTGCTATAATGCCATTTGGAGCTGTTTTGCGAGTGGTGGAAATTATTTTGTGGGTATTTGATGTGAATTTATGTAAAATAAACATAAGGTGAATGAATTGAAACTTATCTTGGTTGACCCAAAACCTAATTTGTGTGAAGCATTTCAGGAGAAATTCAGGTCTTTGCCTGATGTCGAAATTGTGACAGGTAAGTTTGAAAATCTCAATTCATTTGATTGCATGGTTAGCGCGGCTAACTCCTTTGGCTTAATGGATGGCGGAGTAGACGCTGCAATTACTCAATTCTTTGGCTACGAGTTACAGGAGAGGGTTCAAAATCGAATTATCGATGAGTTTCTAGGCGAACAACCCGTTGGAACATCCATAATCGTTGAAACAAACCATCCTAAACATCCTTTTATTGCTCACACACCAACAATGCGAGTTCCAATGGACATAGCACATACTGACCATGTGTATCTTGCTATGTGGGCAATGTTGTTGGCGGTCAGACAACACAACTTGAAAGCAGAAAGAAAAATTCAAATTGTCGCATGTCCTGGGCTTGGCACAGCCACGGGACATGTTCCTTATCGCCAAGCAGCAAGGCAGATGGCTTTAGCATATGAACATTTTCTAAACCCACCCAGTTATCTTGATTGGCGATTTGCGGATAAAAGGCAAGATAAAATTCGTTATGGTGGTGATATGGGTTTTCATTTCCCGCCAGATATGGAATTCGAGTAGTACGACAACGCTCTGCAAAATGTAAACTGTTTAGCCTCAAATATATAGTAATTGATAGGACTTAAGAATCACTAAATCTCAGATATGCCTAGGTGACAGTCACTTTCAAAGTGACTGTCACCTGAGCGGGCTCAAAGTTGTAGCGCTCGTTCATACACTTATTAATCCCGCCCCGAATATTCGGGGCGGGGTTTTGGTTACTTCACATAAATGGGATTGCTATAGATCCAGCCGCACCGTTTGCCGAGGTAATTGCGGTAGGCTTCCACGCGGTAGACGCCGGGTTCGGTGGTGATGTGGGTGCAGGCTTGTTGATTCTTCCAAGTTTGCAGCGGCAAACCATCTTTGTATAAGATGATCTCTGCCGCAAAGGGAAATTTGGCTTGCAGGGTCACACCGTTTTTGCCAGAGATTTCATCGCCCATGATGACGGATTCGTTCTGTCCCTGCGCCGAGAAGCGGAATCCCTTCGTGGGGGCGGGTAGGTCGTAGCCTACGAAACAGTGCCCGGCAGCGAACGCCTTATAGATGAGAGCACGGTCACTGGTCACGTCGCCGGTCAGAGGTCCAGAGAGAAGCGCGTGCGTATTGACGGTGCGGAAATGAAATTCATAAGGGAAGATGATGCGATGGATGGGTCCCATATGCATATCCAATGCATGCGCATCAGAGCCGCCAATGGCAACCACTTTTTCACCGCTGGCGAGCAGTTCATCCCATTTTTTGAGGGTGTTCGGAATGGGCTGGTTGGCAACAAAAGCGGGGAAGAAAGCATAAAACGCGCCGTGTAATTTGGTGGGCACCACGGTCTTCAATTCGCTCAGTGCGTTCCACAGCTCGATACCGGTGTAATTGCGCACCGACCAATCTTCCCATGAGATGTCGGTCTCGTTGAAGGCTTTGGCTTCCGGGTCATCTGGATGGGCGAGGAAGCAAATGCCGCCCGCCTCACGCACCTGATGAATGAGATTCTGCGGGTTTTCAGCAAAGGTTGCCAGCTCACGGTTGGCGCCGAAAACCAACAGGTGATTCTTCTGCGGGTCGCGTCCCTGATCGTGGACTTCTTCGCCGATCAGCATCAGGAGCTTTTTGTTCTTTTCCTTGTAGTAGCCTTCAAAGCCCTGCACGAGGATGTTGTGGTCGGTGACGATGACCACATCCACACCGGCTTTGAGCCCGGCGGCGGCAATGTCTTTGTGAAGTCCGCTGCCATCAGAGTAGCGGGTGTGCATGTGCAGGTTGACGATAACTTCGTGCATTCAATTCCTCTTGTTGTAATAGACCTGACAGGTTTCGAAATCTGTCAGGTCTGAAGTTTTACTGCGGGTGAGAGGTTTTTAAGCTCGTTTGACGATTCACTTCTCGTACAGGTATAATTTGCCCGCTAAATTCTAGGAGGCACTTTCGCATGTCAAACATTTTGGATATTGCTTTGATTATAACCTCAGTGGGTTTGATCCTCAGCGTCATCCTGCAGAGCAAGGGCGCAGGGTTGGGCGGTCTCACCGGCGCGGACACGGGTGGTGTATTCACCGCTCGCCGCGGCATTGAGCGCATTCTTTTCTGGGTGACGATCGGTTTGAGCGTTGTTTTCTTCGCGCTCGTTCTTACCATCATCTTCCTTGGAAAATAATCATTTCCTGCCTGAAAGGCCCGCCATGTTGAAGCCCGCAACCCGGGCGTGGCGGTCCTTTCTTTTTTTCCACAATAAAACATTATGAAACGATTACGCTGGCAGATTCTGGTTGTGGCGGTAACGCTTGTGATTGTGGCGTTGCTTTTGCTCAGCCAACAGCCGGTTAGTGTAGTGACCCTGCCCCAGGCCGCGCCCGGCGGTATTTATACCGAGGCGCTCATTGGTTCCATGGGTCGCCTCAACCCGATGCTGGACTGGAACAACTCTGCCGATCGAGATGTAAACCGCCTCATCTTTAGCGGTTTGATCAAGTTCGATTCCCGCGGCTTGCCCCGCCCAGACCTGATCGATTCATGGGCAGCCTCGGCAGATGGGAAGGTATATAACTTCACCTTGCGCAAGAACGCCGTCTGGCATGACGGACAACCGGTGACCAGTGACGATGTGCTTTACACCATCGAGGTCATCAAGAGTTCGGCTTCGCTCTTCCCGCAAGATATCAAAGATTTGTGGTCGCAGATTGAAGTGAAACGGCTCGACGACAAAACCTTCCAATTCATTCTCCCCGAACCCTTCTCTCCCTTTTTGGATTATGTCACCTTTGGCATTTTGCCAAAGCATATCTTGGAATCCATCCCTGCCGACCAACTCCCAACCGCAGAGTTTAACCTCAAGCCGATCGGTACCGGTCCCTATAAGTTTGACCGGCTCTTGATCAGCAACGGTCAGATCACCGGCGTGGTGTTGGTTGCCAACCCCGATTACTACCTCGGCGCTCCATTCATTGAGCAGGTGGTCTTCCGCTATTTCCCCAACTCTGCCACCGCCTTAGATGCCTACCGTCAGGGTGAGGTGTTGGGCATTAGCCAGATCACGCAAGATGTCTTGGATTCCGCTCTACAAGAGCCGGGTCTTTCCATCTATACCAGTCGTCTTCCGCAAATGGGATTGGTCTTCCTCAACACCAACAACCCTGCTGTCGGCTTTATGCAAGATGCAAAAGTCCGCCGCGCGCTGATGTTGGGTTTGAACCGCACCGTAATTGTGTCGCACATTCTTAAAGGTCAAGCCATTGTGGCAGATAGCCCCATTTTGCCGGGCTCGTGGGCATATTATGATGAGATCGAAAAATTCCCATACGACCCTGAAACAGCGGCTCAGATTTTAAATAAAGAAGGCTATGTCTTCACCGCGGGCAATAGCATCCGCTCGAAGGATGGGCAATCGCTTTCCTTCACCCTCGTCCACCCAGATGACGCCATCCACACCCAGATCGCGCAAGCCATTCAGAGCGATTGGGCGTTGATCGGGGTGGAGGTCAAGTTACAGTCTGTATCTTACGATTCATTAGTGAACGAATACCTAACGCCTCGCAACTACGAAGCCGCTTTGGCAGACTTGAACACCACTCGCACCCCCGACCCAGACCCTTATCTCTTCTGGCATCAAGCCGAAGCTACGGGCGGGCAGAACTATTCGCAATGGGATGACCGCACCGCAAGCGAATTCCTCGAAACTGCCCGCACCACCGCTGACTTTAATGAGCGCATCCGCTTGTATAATAACTTCCAGGTGGTCTTCGCCAAGGAGTTGCCGTCTTTGCCCTTGTATTACCCCGTCTATTCCTACGGCGTGGATTCTCAAGTGCAGGGCGTACAAGTTGCGCCGATGTATGATGTCAGCGACAGGCTGTCTCTGATCAATGAATGGTATCTGGTCACTCGTCGTACGCTCGAAGAGCAATCGACGGCTGAACCTGCAGCAACACCGTAACCAAACAGACCCTAAAGGCATTCAAAGCCTTTAGGGTCATTCATACTATAAGGAGTTTCATCATGACTGATTCTCAGAAAGCTGTTGAATACGTCCGCTCGAATAGTGAAAGATTTTTGAACGAGTTGAAGGAACTGGTTGCCATCCCTTCGATCTCTACTTTGGATGAGAATAAATCGGATGTGCAACGCGCCGCCGAGTGGGTGGCAGGTCAACTGCGTTCCATCGGCATGGACAACGTGAAGATCATGCCGACGGCTTTACATCCCGTTGTCTATGGCGAATGGATGGGAGCGGGCAAATCGGCTCCCACCGTGATGATTTATGGACATTACGACGTCCAACCCGTCGACCCGCTAGAGCTTTGGACGTCTGACCCGTTCAAGGCGGAGGTGCGAGGCGATTATCTTTTTGCACGCGGCGCTTCGGATATGAAGGGGCAGGTCGTGGCATCCATCAAAGCGGTGGAAGCCATCATGAAAGCCGATGGTAAATTGCCGGTCAACGTGAAGTGGTTAGTCGAAGGTGAAGAAGAGATTGGCTCTGAACATCTCGGCGATTTCATCAAGGAAAATAAAGAACTGCTTGCCGCTGATTTTTGTTTGAACCCCGATGCCGGTATGATCGGACCCGATAAGCCCACCATCACAACCGGTTTGCGTGGTCTCGCTTATTTTGAATTGCGCGTCTTTGGTCCCGATAAAGATTTGCATTCCGGCTTGTTTGGCGGCACTGTCCACAACCCGGCTCAAGCGCTGATCGAACTCATAGCGGGCATGCACGACAAGAACGGCAAAATTACGTTGCCAGGCTTTTACGATAAGGTCCGCAAGTTGAGCAAGAAAGAGCGTGAAGATTTCAAACGCTTGCCTACCACCAACAAGGACCTCATCAAGATGACAGGCGTGCCAGCCTTGTGGGGTGAACCGCAATTCATCCCTGCTGAACGCGTTGGTGCTCGCCCTACTCTTGAAGTGAACGGCTTGCTCTCCGGCTTTACCGGTCAGGGCTCCAAGACCGTTTTGCCTGCCTGGGCAATGGCGAAGATCTCCTGCCGCCTCGTGCCAGACCAAACTCCTGAGCAAACCGAGAAGCAGTTGCGTGCTTATCTCAAAAAGAATGCTCCCAAGAGCATTAAATGGGAATTGAAGAATCTGCACAATGCTGGCGCTGCTTTGACCGAAGTTGATTCTGCCGGTGTGAAGGCGCTTGCCAAGGCGCTCGAAACTGTGTGGGGCAAGCGCCCTTACTTCAAACGCGAAGGCGGCTCCATTGGTTCGGTCGTGTTGTTGCAAAAATATGTCGGTGCCGATTCGCTCCTCACCGGCTTTGGTTTGCCCGATGATAACGTCCACTCGCCGAATGAGCGTTTGCATTTGCCCACTTGGTATAAAGGCATTGAAGCCTTTACCCATTTCTTTTACAACTTCTAAATAACCAGCAAGGGCGACCCGTCTGGCGCGATCAATCACTTTGATCCACATGGGCGGGTCGCTCTTCTATATTGAAAGAAAGAAACGAGAATTATGGAAGATCGAATTATTACATACGGCGGTCAAGCTGTGATTGAAGGGGTGATGATGCGCGGACAAAAAGCCTTTGCTGTTGCCATGCGCGCGCCCGATGGCAAGATCGTCATTCATACCGAGAAGCTTGCAGATGTCTACCGCTCTGGCATTACCAAAGTCCCTTTCTTGCGCGGTGTGATCTTGTTATGGGACGCGCTCGGACTCGGTATGCGTGCTTTGACACTTTCTGCTAATACCCAAACCGGTGAGGATGAAAAACTGGAAGGACCGGCTCTTTATCTGACCTTGGGCTTGTCTCTCACCATGGGCATTGGACTCTTCTTTTTGCTTCCGGCTGGTATTGGCGGCTGGGTGGAACATGCCATGGCGCAGACCACCTCCGCGCTTTGGATCGGCAACTTGATCGAAGGGGTGTTGCGATTATTGATCTTGATCGGCTACATCTGGAGCATTGGTTTCATGCCCGATATTCGCCGCGTCTTTCAATATCACGGCGCCGAGCATAAAACCATCAACGCCTTTGAAGCCGGTGCTGAGCTAACTCCAGAAGTGGTGGCGAAATATCCCATTGAGCATCCCCGCTGTGGCACCGCCTTCTTGTTGACCTTGGTCTTACTCTCTATTCTAGTTTTCACCTTATTAGGTCCAATGCCCATCGTTTGGCGTTTGGTCACCCGTGTTTTGTTCATCCCTATTTTGGCGGGCATTGCGGTCGAATACATCCGCTGGACGGCAAATCACTTGAACAATCCCATTGTGCAATGGTTGATTAAGCCAAATTTGGCATTGCAACTGCTCACCACCCGTCCGCCAGATTTGGAAATGCTTGAAGTGTCCATCGCTTCCTTCCAAGCCATGCGCAAGGCAGAAGCCGAAACGGCATAACGTTTGTTTTCCGTAGAGAAAGAGACGGGTTTTCGCCCGTCTCTTTTTATTTTTTCTTCATCTTGGCTTGATAGCATTTCCAATATGAGAGCATGGATAAAGCAAAAGTGGATTTGGCTTGCAGTAGTTGGATTTTTCTTCGCAGCAGCCGGTGTTTACCTGATTGCCATGTTGGGGCGCCCGCCAGCATTCCCAGCAAAATATGAGCTCTACCCCGGCGTGACTTATCATCGCGTGGTGCGTTATTTTCCACATGCCATGATCGCGCATGTAGTTGTAATTGACCGGAAAGAGGCGAAGGCAAGTTTTCTGGTCACGCCGCCAGATCAAGTCGAGGGTGGAACCGTGAAGGCGCGTACCACTTCTGAATTTCTGAAAGAGTTTGGGGTGCAGATCGCTATCAATGGCGATGGGTTCTCGCCATGGTGGTCTCGCAGCCCGGTGGATTATTATCCGCACGAGGGAGATCCGGTCACGCCGTTGGGGTTTGCTGCCTCGTTTGGAAAGATCTACTCAGACGGTTTGCAAGAACCCACGCAAGAACCGACGTTATACATAAGCCGCCGCAATGAGTTGACGTTTAACCGCGCCCCGAGTAAGGTGCAACACGCGGTTTCTGGCGACCGTATGTTACTTCTTAGTGGTGAGGTTGTACCTGATTTGAACGATATAACGTTGCAGCCGCGCACTGCCATCGGTACGAACCGCAATGGACGTTATGTCATTTTGGTTGTGGTGGATGGTCGCCAGCCGTTTTATAGTTCAGGTGCCACATTCAAAGAACTTGCTGAACTCATGAAAGCGTATGATGCCTTCTTCGCCATGGCGTTGGATGGGGGAGGGTCTTCTACATTGGTTGTGCAAAATGAAAATGGCGGAACGCAGATATTAAATTCACCCATTGATAACTATATTCCAGGGCGTGAACGGCCTGTGGCGAATCACATCGGTGTCTCAATTGCACCGTAATTAAAAAACAAATTTTTAAATTGATTTTTCAAGACCCACTTCGAATGAAGTGGGTCTTGATTCTTAAGCAGACGTGTCGCAACTATTCTGCAATATCGTGGCAACTCACCTGCAACGCATATTATGAGGTTGCACCAATAGAATGTAATTGGCTTTTAAGTCTTCATCATTGAACCGCCACGGTTGGCAGTTTGGAGGAAATACGCAAACGATACATCTTTTGTTATTTAGGCATTGTGCCTTATATCACCTTGATTCGAAAAGGAGAATACGATGAAATTTAAGAATTTGTTTCGCGTTGCGATGCTGTTCGCAACCATCATCAGTGTCTTTGGCACGGGTGCGCAAGCGTACGCGCAAGGAAACAGCACCAATTACCTTGGCGCGCAGATCATTATCCGCAGTACCACCTTTTGGGATGCAGTCTTTAATGGGACGGTCAATGCGAACCGCTATGAGCGCTGGTCATTGCAGTTGATTGAACCTGAGAACTTCACCATCTCGATTATTACCACATCTGGCACGCTCACTCCGGATATCTACTTGTTGGATGCCAGTGAGAACCAGATCGCTTCTGCAACGGGTACGCTTTCAAGCGCTTCCTTGACTACCAATCAGCTTGCGGGCGATTACTTCATTCAGGTCCAGCCGCATTCTGGAGATGGTACTTACTTGATGGAGATCACCCGCACCGAACAGGTGGTTGAACCGACCGCTTCTGTGGTATTGAACCCGGCGGTGATCCCTGTCGGCGGAACCTCCACGGGTACGTTGATGTTGAGCAATATCCCCAGTGGCGGATATGCCAGCGCAGAATTTACTTGTACCTATAACCCCGCTTTGGTTCAGATTAGCAATATTACCGATGCTGGTTTGTTCGGCTCTGACCCCGCTGTTGCCGTTAATGGACCCACAGATGGTTCCTTCGTGTTTGCGGTAGCAGGCAGCAATAGCCAGCGTGCTACTTCAGATGGCGCTGTATTCACCTTTACGGTGACTGGTCTTGCTGCTGGGCAAGCGGATATTGGTTGTACCGTCCGCGTTTCAGCTGGCGGTTCGTTGAGCACCATTACGTCCACCCCGGCTTCACTCACGATTGAAGAAGTGACTGCTACTCTCAATGGTACGGTCAACGCTACCAAGACTGTGACGGTGACTCTCTATAAGCAGGATACGACTGTAGAAGCCACCACTACTGTGGACACAAGCGGAAATTTTACGATCACGGCTCCAGCGGGGACTTACACCGTTGTCGCATCGGCTCCCGGGTTCCTCAAAGCCCAGGGCAGCCCGGTCCTCACCGCTGGTGCAACCAAGACCATGCAGACGATCTCTCTTCTCGCCGGTGATATCGATGGCAATGATGTGATCGATCAGTTTGACGCTCTTACGATTGGTATGAACTACAACCTTATTGAACCCACCGCTGCAGACTTGAACAATGATGGCACCATCAATGTTCTCGACCTTGAATTACTGGCAGCGAACTACCGCGCTTCTGGCGCAAGTGCCTGGCAATAAATTCCCTGGCAATGCAAAGGGTGCACCGATGAAAATCGGTGCACCCTCCATGGAGACTTCAATGAAAAAATTTGCACTGACCCTCATTGCACTTATCTGTCTTTTTGTTGTTATGCCTGTGAAGGCTCAATCTGCAGAGTCGATTTGGATTGCTGCCAGCACGAATAGTTTTAAGACTGGTGAAACGGTGATTGTCACGGTCAACGGGCTTTCTGCCACCCCTATTCAAGGGCTGACCTTTCAGATCAAGTTTGACCCGGCATGCCTTCAACCTGTCAACGCTGCCAGCCCCATTTCTGGCATGAACGGGCTTTCCCTTCCACAGATCAGCGGGATTGTGGATGCTTCCTTTGCAAGTACCACGCCTCAGGTCGCCAATGGCGTGTTAGCTGAAGTACGCTTTATTACTCTTGGTGCCTGTCAGACCAATTTAACGTTAGAAAGTGCTGCACTCGTTATTAAGAATGAATCTGGGTTTGCAGCTCCTTTGGCTGGGGTAGCCCTTGGAGAAAAAGCGGTTGCTCTTGCCATTAGCGCAGAAAAAGGAACTGCTGCCGACGCGCCTTTGTTGGGCACTCCGTTGGCATTGGGTACCGAACCTGAGAATTCTGGTTCTTCTCTACCTGCCGGTACCACCATCATCCTTGCGGTGATTGGTGTACTACTCATTGTCGGTATTTTTGTTCTTGTCCGCATTTTGCGTGGCGAAACTCCACGCGGTTAACTTTATCCACAGTCCGTTTTGATAGGGCATGGTGCCATTATGAAAGCAAAGACATCAACCAAACTATTTTTGATCCTCGCGATCTTCCTTGTTGCTGTTCCAACAAGTGTATTTGCGAGCACGGCACCCCCCGTGGATATGTTCCAATTGCCTTGGGAGCAAGGCAAAGCGTGGTATCCATACGACGGACTTGATAATGGGCTAAAGCGCTCTTCTACCAGCCCGCATAACTACAATATGGGTGGTGCGTTAGACTTTGCTCCTCGTGCAAAGATGACCGTAGGGGAAGATACCTCAAATGACTGGGTCACTGCGGCTGCTGCGGGGACCGTCTATCAGGTCGGTTCCTGTTACGTCAAGATCGACCATGGCAATGGCTGGATCACTGAATATTGGCATCTGGATAAGATTCAGGTAACCACAGGTACCAAGGTCAGTCGAAATCAGCGCTTGGCTATTATTCACAATAACAAAACCCAACAGGTCTGTATCGGGAATGAGTATCCGGGTCCGCATTTGCATTTTGTGTTCCGACCCAAAGTACTCGATACGCGTTTTGCCGGTTGGACGGTCAATTACAACCTGTTCACGAACATCACCACCTTCTCAAAGAGCGGGCAGACGGTGGGCAGGCTTCAGCCGTTGATGAATATTCCTGATTTGCAAATCGCGAATCGCGGCATTCTTGATTGGAATATCAATTACGAAGGCAACATTGATCCATATCGACAGGAACGTTGGTCGCTTATGTTGGTTGATGAAGCGAAATTTGAGGTGAATGTCAGCCCGAAGACGGCAGGGCTCACACCGGTTATCGTTTTATTAGATGCAAGTGGAAACGAGATCACACGGGCTAGCGGTACGTTGAGCACAACCCAGCCCGCTGGGTTCTATTATGTTGATGTCCGTTCTGAGGCGGGGACGGGGTACTACAATATTATCGCCACCAAAAGCGAATCAGGCGGTTCCACCGTCACACCATCGCCAACAGGTACAGAAACTGGAACATTAACCCCAACCGCGACGGCAACGTTGAACGGCTCTGAAACCCCAACCGCAACTGGAACCTTGACCGGTTCTGAAACTCCAACTGCAACGGGTACACTAACCGGTTCTGAAACCCCGACTGCTACTGAAACCGCAATTGCTGTCGAGACTCATACTCCGACTCCCACAGGTATCCCAGATACAAACACACCTGAACCCAGTACAGATACCCCCACGCCAACCCTAACGGTAACTGCCACATTCACGCCAACATCTACGCCAGATTTTGAGCAGACCGCGATTTCGGCGACGCAAACGTCAAATGCAGCCACGTTAACTGCCATTGCGAACGAAGCAACCCAAACAGCAATTTCAGCCAGCGAAACGGCAAACGCCGCAACGCTGACGGCAATTGCCAATGGCGCTACTCAAACTGCTATTGCAGCCACGCAGACCTTTGATGCCCAAACCCAAACCGCGATTGCAGGGACGCTCACAGCCACATCCGATGCAGCCACACAAACTGCCATGGTCGGTACTCAAACCGCGATTGCGGGAACACTGACCGCAACTGCGGATGCAGCTACGCAAACTTCTATCGCTATAACTCAAACTGCAAATGTGGGCACACAGACTGCCATTGCTGCGACTCAAACCTCTGATGCCGCCATGCAAACCGCCATTGCAGGCACGTTAACCGCTCAGCCTGGAATCCAAACTTCAATTGCGGGCACTGCCACAGCCAATGCACTGACGATGACCGCATCTGCATCTACGTTTACACCTTCGCCAACAGGTACTGCTACAGTTGTACCCACCCCTGTAGGACCCTATGTATTAGTAGATGTGATTCAACCAACCCTGACATTCAACCAAACCAGCCTTGTAAATGTCAGCTTGAACAATGTGCCAGCCGAAGGGTACACCAGCGCCGAGTTTGTTTGTACCTATGACCCTGCAATTGTTGAGGTCAATAGCATCCTTGCGGCAGAACTATTCGGCTCAGACCCCGCTTCTTCTTTGAATGGACCTCAGAATGGACAGTTCATTCTTGCCATTGCAGGCAGTAACGGGAAGAAAGCCACTTCTAGTGGAACGGCTTTCACCTTCTCGGTACGCGGGTTGCAAGCCGGTCAGACCACGGTTCAATGTACGGCACGGGTCTCCATGGGGCAGGGCACTCTTGAAGCGATTGCCTACATTCCAGATATTGTCACGGTTGTAGATACAAGCGTCACACCCACACCAACCACAGGCGGTGTGACCGGACAAGTGATTGCCAGCAAGCCAGTCACCATCCGCTTGTATGATGCTCAAAACACACTTGTTATTTCACAAGTCACCAACCCAGATGGAACCTTCAGCTTACAAGCCCCTGCTGGAACGTATACCATCATTGCTTCGGCAGATGGGTTCTTGAATGCCCAAGGCTTCCTGACAATCACCAACGGAGGTATCGTCACCAAGCCGACCATCAATCTGCCAGCCGGTGATATTGATGGCAACAGCGTGATTGACCAGTTTGATGCACTCACCATCGGGATGAACTACAGCGGCTCTCTCCCCGCCGCAGCCGACCTCAACAACGACGGCGTAATCAACGTCCTCGACCTTGAGCTACTGGCAGCGAATTATCGATTGTCTGGCGCGCTTTCGTGGTAATAAAAAAATGGCGACCCATCGGGTCGCCATTTTTATTTTAAAATTCGATCTCCCCGATCTGTTCAAAGTTAATGTCGAACAACTCTTCGGCTTCTGCCTCTAATTCCACATCAAGCGCATCGCCCGCGCGGATGCCTCGATTGCAGTACGATCTATAAGGGCAGTAAAGGCAGCGGTTGGTGTCATCCGTTTTCGGGTAGGAAGAAGCGTATTTTATTTCCTCGGCATAGCGCGTAATGGCATCCCAATCCCGTTTGAATTGATCGGTCTGGTAGGGGAATCGGGCTGGGTCGTTGGGAAAATCAGAGAACCAATACACCATCTCGATCTGTTCGGGGAGGATGGGCTTGCCGCCGTTTAAGAATGCTCCCGCCTGTGCCAACAACGCACGATAGACGCGGGTTTGCAAACGGATGGCAAGAAACTCGTTCTTGGGGCGTTTGCGATAGGTCTTCCAATCATAGATATAAAACTTTTTTCCATCGTTGGCGATCAGGTCATACTTGGCGATGAGACGGAAGGAGCCTAATGGGGCCGATAAAGTTACCTCAGTCTTTAGACCTGCGAGGTCTTTAAGACCTCGCAGATCTGTGTTACCTATAAAATTATTCCACCATCTTTCAAGGTTTTCAGTATTGGCGGTTTTCGCAAGTTGCTTTTCCGGAATGCCGATGAAATACTGTTGTACCAGCCGATGGAAATTTTCACCTTCGCGCTGATGCTTTTCGTTTTCAAGCGCAGGCTCTGTTTCAATAGCGGGATACGCCAAATGCTGAAGATAACGCAGCTCAAAACGGCGCGGACAGTCGTTATAGTCTTGCAGAGACGATTGGCTGAGCGTGTTCAGTTCGATGGGCATGTCTTATTTTGCCACAGAATTTTGTGCCTATGCTATACTTTTGTCATATTACGAGGATGGATAGGGAGAAAAACCTTACCATCTTAATGAAAATTTCGGAGTTTTATGGGACAGGAAACACAAGTAGCCGTTTTTATCGACTACGACAATATTGAAATAAGTGTGGAAGAAGCCTTTGGCAAGGGGACCGATGTAGATTGGAGTCGTGTTTTCAACTACGCGTCACAGATTGGGCGCGTGGTTTTACGTCGCGCCTATGCCGACTGGGCAGAAGCCGCCGCCAAACAACGTCAATTGCTCAACATGGGCGTGGAGTTGATCCACGTCAACAGCAAGCGCGGCAAGAACGCCGCCGATATTCGCATTGTGCTCGATGCCATGGAGCTTTTTTACAACGGGCGAGATTCCTTTACGCATGTTTTGTTAGCTTCTGGCGATGGCGATTTTACAGAGTTGGTTCATCGCTTGCGTGCCAATGGCAAGATCGTCATTGGGTTGGGCATCAGTGGCACCACGGCTGATTATCTCGTCAGTGCTTGCGATAAATTTGTTTATTACGACAAATGGCAAGGTGTGGGTAAGTTCAAGAAGGAAACCCCTTCGAACGGCGGGCAAAAACAACAGCCAGCGAAACAGAATAACCCACCTGCGCAGAAACAAGAGAAACCGCAAGAGAAAGCACAGCCACAGGAAAAACCCGCACCCAAACCTGCCGCGCCAATCTCACCAGAAAAACGCCTGGAGCGTTATCTCAACATTCTTTCTTCACACAAGATTCGCATGGTGCCGAGCACGAACCGTCCGCTGGTGATTTACAAGATTTACGATATTGTCAAAGAAGATGCCGGTATTACCTTCAATCAGCTAAAAGAAAAAGTGCAAGCAATCTTTGCCAATACAAAGGTCGAGCCGCAACTCGCGTTGGATACTGCACATCAGTTGTTCCACACCTTCTGCTTCGAGTTCGACCAAAGCAATGACCGCATCATGGATCGCAAAATGCTGATTCCTGAAGATACAAAATCTCCCGCTGATCTGCTCAATAAATGTGACCAGAAGTTGCTGCACCTGATCGCTGGTGACCTCGGGGCTTCGGAAGTCTTTGATAAAGAAACTGCCGCTAAGATTCTTTATGGCGGAGTGCGCAACCCCAAAGTGCTCGACCATATTCAAGAATTGCTCGACGCAGAAACTCAGGTATAATCGCAAACATGCTTTACATCCTCAGCGTAGGCAAACCCCTTTTCGCAATGGCTATTAATGGCTTTGATAACGCCGTTCCTTGTCGTATTGCGCCTGTACGCTGAAAGTTTTTACTTTCACACGCCGCAGGCATTGTCTGCGGCGTTTTTGTTTAATTTGTAGGTTATGTTTGTAACATGACGTCACGCTTCAAGCGTGACCTACATTGTAGTAGAGAAAACCATGATCCAAATTCAACTCTCCAACATCACACTCGTCCTCGGTGCCAAACGCATCTTTGAAAACCTCAACTGGGAGATCCAGCGCAGACAGCGCATCGGTCTGATCGGCGCGAATGGCGCGGGGAAGTCTTCGCTGTTTAAACTCATCGAAGGTGAACATGCTCCCGAATTGGGCGGAAGCATCACCCGCGCCCGCCTCATTACAACGGGATACCTGCCTCAACACCCCGAGCTTGACCTTACACTGACAGCGCTTGCCGCCGCGATGGCGGGGAATCCGCGGGTAGGGGAGGTGCATGCCGAGCTTGAGAGAGTCGAAGCCAGTTTGGGTGACCCCGAAGTGTATGGCAACGAAAAGAAGTTAGAGCGCGCACTGGAACGACAGCATCAACTCATTGAAGAGTATCACGCCCTCGGCGGCGACTCATACCCAGAGCGAGTTAAGGGAATCCTGCTTGGGCTGGGACTCGCTCAAAGCGAATTGGACAAGCCGCTCTCCGTGTTGAGCGGCGGGCAGAAAAAACTGGTCGGGTTGGCGCGGCTGCTGTTGCTGAATCCAGATATCTTGTTGTTGGATGAACCGGATAATCATCTGGACCTGCCTGGCAAGATGTATCTTGAAAAACTGATCCGCGAATACGATGGCACAGTTGTCATTATTTCGCATGACCGGTATTTGCTCGATGCCGCAGTCACGCACATCGCTGAACTCGAAGACGGCAAGATGACCGTCTTTGAAGGCGATTACACCTCGTACATGGCGGACAAAGAAATGCGCCTGGCGCGGCAGGAAGAAATGTTCCGTGCGCAACAAGTGACCATTAAGCGTTTGCAAGCCGCGATCAAACGCCTTGCCATTTGGGGCAAGGTTTACGATAACGAAGACCTTGCACGCAAATCCAAGACCATGCAAAAACGGTTGGATAAGATGGACAAGGTCGAGAAACCGGTTACAGAACGTCGCCGCATGGAGATGCAGTTGAACGGCTGGCGCGGCTCGAATAAAGTCTTGGAGTTGGCGGATATTTCCAAGTCTTTTGGTGAGAAGCGGGTTTTTGCAAATGTCAACGAGACCATTTGGCATGGCGAGCGGGTAGGGCTGATCGGTGCAAATGGAGCAGGGAAGTCTGTGCTGTTGCGGATGATCCTTGGCAAAGAGATGCCAGATATGGGCGAGATCAAAATTGGTCCAAGTGTTTCGATTGGGCATTATGCTCAGGAACATGAGACGCTTGACTTCAACCAAACCGTGTTGGACGCTGTCCGCTATGCGGGCGAGATGAGCGAATCAAAAGCTACGGCGTTTTTACTGCGCTATCTTTTTACATACAAACAAGTCTCGCAGAAGATCGGTGAACTCTCTGGCGGAGAGCGCAGCCGTTTGCAGTTGGCATTGGTCGTTCTCTCTGGTGCGAATTTCCTGTTGTTGGACGAACCTACCAATAATCTTGACATCGCTTCTGCCGAAGTGTTGGAGCAAGCTCTTGAAGATTTTGAAGGGACGGTGCTGGTCATTTCGCATGACCGTTACTTCCTCGACCAAACCATGCAGCGTTTGCTTGTGATCGAGAATGGTCAGCTTGCTGGGTATGCAGGTGGATACAGCGATTATCTGGCGGCGCGAAACCCAAAGTCTGTGAGTTGAGCGACAAACTTATAATAATAGAAACCATCGAAGGAGAGAGAGAATGATAAACCGACGTGACTTTTTGAAAGCCGCAGGCATGGGCATCGCCGCCACAGCACTGGCTGCCTGTGCGGAGCCTGCACCCGCTGCGGAAGCATCCGCTTCTGCCAGCGATCTGCCCGAACTCGACTGGCAGATGGCAACCAGTTGGAGTGCAGGGTTGGACGTGCTCTTTGGCACAACACAAGCCTTTGCTGAGCGTGTTGCAGCGTTGACGGGCGGAAAGTTCAAGATCACACCACGGGCGGGCGGCGAACTCGCTAAAGCCACCGAAGTATTAGACGTGGTTTCTTCGGGTGCGGTGCCGATTGGGCACACGGCTTCTTATTATTACATTGGCAAGAGTTGGGTGATGGCGTTCGGCACAACCTTGCCGTTTGGGTTGACTGCCGCTCAACAAAACGCCTGGCTGTATTCCGGCGGCGGACTTGAACTCCTGCAAGCCTTTTATGCCAAGACCTTCAATGTCATTCAATTCCCGGCGGGCAACACCAGCGCGCAAATGGGTGGCTGGTTCCGTAAAGAGATCAACACCGTAGCAGACTTGCAGGGCTTGAAGATGCGTATCCCCGGCTTGGGCGGGCAGGTCATGTCTGCTTTGGGTGTGCAGGTGCAGAATATCCCTGGCGGTGAAATCTTCCAATCGTTGGAGACTGGTGCAATTGATGCGGCAGAGTGGGTGGGTCCATATGACGATGAAAAACTCGGCTTGAACAAGACTGCCAAATATTATTACGCGCCGGGCTGGTGGGAGCCGGGTCCTACCGTGGAATTGCAGATCAATTTGGATGAGTGGAACAAACTGCCAGACTTGTATAAAAATGCAATCCAGGTTGCGGCGGCGGAAGCGAATCTCAGCATGGCGGCAAAATATGAAGCGGCAAACGGAGAAGCGTTAGATCGTTTGGTGGCGGGCGGAACGGAACTCCGCACATATAGCGATGAGATCATGCAGGCGGCAAGTGACAAGATCACTGAGCTATTGAATGCCAAAGCGGCGGAGGATGCCGACTTCAAGGCGATCTACGAGAACTGGTCTGCATTCCGTGAGAAGGTGCAGAAGTGGAGTTTTGCGAACGAGTTCGGTTTGATGAAGTTTATGGAGAAGTAGGTGGATAGTCGCGTAGTCAGGTAGTTTGGTAGTCTGATAGTCAAAATCCCAGCGGAGATGTCTCGGCTGGGGTTTTTGTTAGGGTAGAGTTTTTGCAGAAAGGTCAATGAGCCAGGTCACTGTTTGAGGGAAGGCGAGGACGATCATGAGCGCAATCAGTTGGAGCGCCATGAAAGGCAATGCACCTTTGTGGATATCGGAGGTGGGGACTTCTTTGGGGGCGGTGGTTTGCAAATAGAAAAGCGAGAATCCAACGGGCGGAGAGATAAACGCGGTCTGCAAGTTGATGGCGAAAACGACGGCAAGCCAAACCATGTCTATGCCCAAGGCTTTGGCGGCAGGGACGAAGAGCGGCATGGCAATGAAACAGATTTCGACAAATTCTAAAAAGACGCCAAGCAGGAAGATGGCGATATTCGCCACGATGATGAACGTCCAGTAGCCGCCGGGGAGATTGACCAACCACTCGGTGATGAGACGTTGTCCGCCGAGACCGTCGAAGACGACACTGAACAAGGATGAGCAAAACAGGATCGTGATGACGAGCGCGGTCAACTGCGCAGTGGATTTGGCAGCATCTTGGATTAACTTGTAGTTAAATCGTTTGTTCATCCACGCGAGCAGACAGGCTCCTACCGCGCCAACACTGCCAGCCTCCGTGGGGGAGGCAAGCCCAAAGAAGATGCTCCCTAAGACGATGAAGACCAACAAGCCCGGCGGAACCATCACGCGTGCGGCTTGGCGGAGCATGGCACTGTCAAAGGTAGGCAAAGCCTCAGTGGGCAGAGCAGGTGCGAGGTCGGGTTTGAGGCGGGTGATGACGAAGACATACAAGATATAAAGTCCAGCCATCAATAATCCCGGGATGATCGAGCCGACAAATAGATCCCCAACTTGCACGCCGATCTGGTCACTCAATACAACAAGCACAAGGCTGGGCGGAATCATCTGCGCGAGCGTGCCAGATGCGGTGATGACACCGGTGGCGAGTTTTTTATCGTAGCCTTGTTTGAGCATCGAAGGTAACGCGATCATGCCCATCATGATGATGGTGGCGGCGACAACGCCCGTGGTGGCAGCGAGGAGTGTGCCCACGAGAATCACGGCGATGGCAAGCCCGCCTCGGACTCTACCGAGAAGCTTGCCCATCGTTTCGAGAAGCTCTTCTGCCAGCCCCGAGCGTTCGAAGACCGAGCCCATGAAGATGAAAAATGGAATCGCCAGCAGGGTGAAATCGGACATGGTGCCGAACCAGCGACTCGGCATGAGTTTGAGTAGATTGAGATTGAACGCGCCGAGAGCATAGCCAATGCCGCCGAAAAGAATCGCTGTGGCGGCGAAGGAGTAGCCGACGGGGTATCCGCTCATGATGAAGGCGAAGAAACCGACGAACATGAGGATGGCGAGCCATTCGTAATGTGTCATGCTTCACCTTTAATGATGGCGATGTTTTTGATGATCTCTGAAATGGTTTGCAAGAACAACATTCCAAATGCAACCAGCATCATGGATTTGATCGGGGCACGCGGCAGACCGTCGGGGTCGGGCGAGAGTTCCCAACTGCCGAAGGAACCATCTGGCAACAAACCCCACGATTGCAAGACCGGGTGTGTGGTGACATATAAGCCAATAATGCAGAAGGCTGTAAGGAAAAAGGCGTGACCAACAAGGTCAACCCAGGCTTTGGTCTTTGGTGACCAATTTGTGTAAAGAAAGTCCACGCGCACGTTGAGCCCGTGCTTGAGGACGTAGGAAAACCCGAGCAGAAAGGTGAGGGAGAAGAGATACCACTGTAATTCGATAAAGAGGTTGCTGGTGAGTTTGATCTCGAAAAATCTGCCAAGGTAACGTGCTATGACGTTGTAGAAGCCGACCGCGATGGTGAGCATCACACAAACAGCAGAGGCGTGACCAAGCTTGTCTGTCAGCGCATCAATGGTGCGGGAAAATTTAAGAAAGGTCTGCATGGATTGGCGGATGATAGCATAAAAACGCGAGGTGCTTGTGCTATACTGGGTACTATATTTCACAAGTCGAAAGGGAGTTCTGCCATGGCAAAAAATATTGTATTAACTCTCACAGGCAAAGACCGGATCGGGTTGGTGGATCAGGTGACAAGTCTGGTTGTGAAGCGGAGTGGGAATGTAGAATCCAGCCGCATGGCGCGTTTGGGTGGCGAGTTTGCCATGTTGATGTTGGTCACTGTATCAGACGCTGAGTTCCAAAACCTCGATAAAGATTTTCAAGAAATGCGCGGTGAGGGCTATCAAATCACCTTGATGCAGACCGAAGACGTCTCAAAGAAATATGCAGGTTGGTTGCCTTACGAAATCGAAGTGACTGGTGCAGACCATGAAGGCATCATTCAACAGATTTCACATCATCTGGCTTCGCAAGGAATCAACATTGAAAGCATGGATACCAGTGCAACGCCTGCGCCAATGAGCGGAACTCCGCTCTTTATGATGAAAGGGGTTGTGCTTGTCCCGCCGAAATTGAACTTCAACACTTGGAGTGACGCTTTGGAAGAAGTGGGGGATACATTGAATGTCAGTGTAAAGATCGGTGTTGTAAAGTAATTGAGAAAGAAAACGGCGGATGAATATCATCCGCCGTTTTTATTTTAAGCATTACTCGTATCGAAATCTTGCAACCCCAATCGAGAAGAACACAACCGCAAACCCAAGCAGAACGCTTGATTCAAGGAGGATATCGTTGAGTCCGCCGCCGCGTAGAACGAGGTCAAGTAAACCTTGCATTGCCCAAGTAGTAGGGAGAATCTTGACGATGTTTTGTACTGCCGCAGGGAATAACTCCAGCGGGTACCAACAACCGCCCAGCAATGCCATTACCATGCCCGCCATGATGCTCAACCCGCTGGCTTGACCTTCGCTTTTGATGAACGTTCCCATGGTCGTACCAATCGCTCCGGCGGCGAGAGCGGCACAGGTCAGTAGGATGAAGAGCGCGAGCGGCTCTTGCCCCCATTTGAGCTGGAGGGCAAACATCCCAAACAGAATCAACAGCGACATTTGAATCAACGCCATCACCACCTGACCAAAGATGGTGCCGAGCAGAAAAGTGGCTTTGCTGGTTGGCGTGGTGAGCAGGCGACGCAATGTGCCTTGTTGACGTTCGTAGGCAAAAAGCGCTGAGATACCGAACAAAGGAATAAATACCCAGGTCACCAATTGCCCTGCCGATGTATTGGCACGTGGGTCATAGTCTATTTTATCTGGCGTGCTTCCTTCAATGACGGTGATACGCTCGGTTTCATTAGCTTGAAGGTCTTTGGCAACCTTCAACGCCTCTTCAAAATAGGCTTGCTCTGCCTCCGCGGACTCAAACGTACCGCGTGCTTTCGCCTCATCCACGGCTACATTTGCTGCCTTGACAGCGCTACTCACATGTCGAATCGCGGTTTGAATGGCGCGCTGTGCAATAGAGGCATCCATATCGTTGGGCTGTTGACGAAAATCAAGTTCGGCAGTCCCGTTTTGAATGGCAGAAATTTCCAAGCCAGCGGGGATCACCAACACTGCCGAAACGCGGCGTGCGCTGAATTCTTCTTCGGCATCTGCCAGAGACATCAACTCGGGGTATGCCGCAGTGGACTTTTCCAACTCGGCAACGATCTCTTGCGAGATGGCAGTGTTGGCTTGATCCACCACAACCAACCGCACGCGATTGTTGGTCGGGTTGCCGGATGGGCTTCCGCCCGCCAGAAGGAAGGTAAAGACCAGTGGCAAGATAATAAAGAACAGCAGTTCAGATGAACTGGCAAAGCGGACAACTGCATCTTTCCATGCAATGGCAAATATTTTTTTCATTTCTGCACCAAATTCTTTTTGCCGAATAAGATCACTGAGATGACAAACAAGACTCCGCCCATTGTTAGCAGAGCAGTGATCGGTGTGGAAAGATTCGTGAGCGTCCCACCGAGAGCGAGGGTGGTGAATCCATCCAATGCCCAGGCGTTCGGAGTAATATGGCTAAGGGTTTGTATGGCGGCTGGCATGTTATCTAATTGGATGAAACTTCCGCCAAGGATGCCAAAGATTAACATTGTGGCAGAGCCAACACTGCCTACTTGTGCAGGCGTACGAGCCAACGCAGTGATGAGCATGCCCCAGCCGGTAGCACCGAAGACAGCCGCAAATACCAACACAAGTACACCGAGGGCATCACCCCATTTCAATTGAAACATGAGCGATGTGCCGCCGATTAGAATCAACATTTGTGCTACGCCGGTAAGGAAGATACCAAAGACCTTGCCACCAAGGATTTGCGTGGAGTTGGTGGGGGAGACCAATAGGCGTGGCAAAGTGCCTTGCGACTTTTCGGCAAGAATTGAACGCCCGCCATAACTGACGGTGAACATCAGGAACATCAATGCCATGCCTGGGGCAAGATAGGCAAGCACATCGAACTTAATTTCTTCGCCATCTGCGGTGGTTGCGTTAAGCTTGATCGCGAGCGTGTTATCTTGCTGGCTATTTGTGAGTCGTTGATTTAGTTCTTCACCAGCCGCTTGCGCCTGCTCTGGTGGAACACGTCCACTTGTGAGTAATTGCTGAATGGCAGTCTGCCCGCTAACGGTGCTTTCATCTACGCGGCTCATGAATTCGTCCACGATTGATTTGATGATGCCAGCGCTGGTTGGGCGCGATGGGTTGGCATACATCTCGATTAGCTTGGGTCCGACATAAATGGTCATGCCCATTTCAGTGGGTGGGATGATGCTATCCGTAAACCCGGCAGGGATGATGATGGCAGTAGCAACTTCGTCATCGTCCACCATCTGACGTGCCGCCTCAGGACTCGTGCCAAGGCTGGGTTCCACCAAGTCAGCCAAGTCTTCGCTGTAGAACAAATCCACCAATGCCTTGCTAAGCTGTCCATCATCCTGATTGACAATGACCACAGGAATATCTGAAATACCAGAAGAATTATTTCCGCTAAAACGCCCGGTGACCAAGCCCATGCCCAAGGTGAGCAGGAAAGGTGCCAGCAACATAAAGATCAATGCTGCACGGTCACGAAATGCAAGTTTTACATCTTTGATGCCGATAATAAATGTTTTGAGCATGATGTTAATCGCGTAGTGCGCGCCCTGTGAGATGTAAGAAGACTGCTTCCAAATTCGGCTCGCGAATATCAATCGAGTGGATCTTGATTCCGCGCTCATTAGCTTTTGTCACCACAGGAGCCATAACGTCTGCTGCAGAAGGTGTGATGACTGAAATTTCATGGTCAACCGATTTTGCTTCGAGCACGCCCTTAATGCCTTTGAATGCCGTCACTAAAGCTTCGGGGTCTTCATTTTCGCTAATGTGCAAGATCAACGTTTCGGTTTCGCCCACTTGTTTGGTGAGTTCTTTTTGGGTACCAATCGCAATCAACTCACCATGGTCAATAATGCCCACACGATCGGAAAGTTCTTCGGCTTCTTCCATGTAATGCGTGGTGTAGAGGACGGTCATGCCTTGCTTGTTCAAGTCTTTTACCGTGTCAAGAATGGCACGGCGAGATTGTGGATCGATACCAACCGTTGGCTCGTCCATGAAGAGAAGCTTTGGTTTGTGGAGCAAGCCCACCCCAATGTTGACGCGGCGCTTCATCCCGCCCGAATAGGTTTTGACACGATCTTTGGCTTTATCCACCAGCCCGATCTGATTCAGTACTTCTTCCACGCGGTTCTTGAGAGCTGAGCCACCCAATCCATACATCTGACCCCAGAAGGTGAGATTTTCACGAGCGTTTAAGTCTTCGTACAGAGCAAGGTCTTGAGGCACGACACCAATGGCATTCCGCACTGCCATGGGGGCTTTGGTAATGGAATGACCCGCAATGGTCGCATCGCCAGCGGTAGGGGTGTAGAGCGTGGAAAGCATTGAGATGGTGGTGGTCTTCCCGGCGCCGTTCGGTCCGAGCAAGCTGAAGATTTCGCCTTCTTTGATATCGAATGAAATCCCCTTTACGGCTTTAAAGTCACCGTAGTTTTTTTCGAGGTTTTGTACTTCCAATATAGATGCCATGATTGTTCCTTTATGTTCACTTCATTTTGTTTTCAATAAGTTCGATCGTTTCAGATAACCAATGTACGTACATCTCTTCATAAAGTTCTCCAAATCTTCGCGTGGCTTCCCAGAAAATGGCTTCTTTTTTCATACTTGGGTAGGTTGCGACGATGTCTTTAATACTTGTTTGTGCTTCAGATTTGTATCGTTCCTTTTCGCGTTGGTGCAGGTTTTTGGATACCCTAAGCTGGGCAAGGGCTGTTTCTTTGTCCACCTTTGCTGAGAAGAAAAGCTTTAGTAAGAACGTGCTTTTTCTCTGCTCGGGGTCTGTAATTGGCTCCTCGAGCCATATCTTTAGATTGCTAAGCCCCTCATCGGTCAACGTGTAGATGCGTTTGTCGGGTTTATCGTCTTGCGCCTGAATCTTTGACTTGACCCAGCAATCTTCTTCTAACGCTTTTAACGAGGTATAGATCTGGCTAAGGTTTGCATTCCAGAAATTATTTGTAGAACTATCCATACGTTGCTTTAGTTCGTACCCCGTCATAGGATAGTAGCTGAGAAATCCGAGTAAGGCATATTTGAGCATGAGGCATCCTTATATATAATTTTTTATATATAACTATTTATATATCATGATTTTTGCTTTGTCAAGACCTTTTTCTCTGCCTTTAATTGAAATCCCCTGCCATGAAATTTTTCATGGCAGGGGATTTCAATTATCTATTCGTATAGTCGATGAGGGTGTTTACAATCTACCGTGTTTCTTCAGAAGTTCTTTCACAGCTTCATGGGGCAACGCTTTGGCACTGATTTCATGACCTTTCATATCTTCAGCTGCGACAAGCGCATTGACGATTGCTTCTTCTGTTGCATAAGCTGTGGCGGCAAAAATCGGGTCAAGTTGACCGTTCGGCAATGCCTCTAGTTGGGTCAGCCCCTGTCCCTTTGCCGCTTCAGGATTCGCTATGGAAAAGGCTAGGAAGATATCGCCAGAACCATTTCCACCAATCGCGCCCGTACGACTCATTCCAAGGGATACACGTTTTGCGACACGTTTCAGCTGATGTGGTAGAAGTGGGGCGTCGGTTGCAATGATGACGATTAATGAACCATCATCCTGCTTAAACGGGTTTTCACCATTGGTTGCAGGAGCGTCATCCGTTAGATAATTTCCAATCGGTACGCCTGCAATCGTAAGTTGATAACGTCTGCCAAAGTTGCATTGTGCTATCGCGCCAACCGTCCAGCCGCCAAGTTTTTCGGGCAGTTTTCTGGATGATGTGCCCGTTCCGCCTTTAAATTCATAGCACAGCATACCTGTCCCACCGCCTACGTTGCCTTCAGCGATCTCACCCGATTTCGCGGAGTTGATCGCTTCGAGAACATGGTGTTCTTGTACGAAAAAACCATTCATGTTGTTGAGCCAGGCATCTGCGGTTTCGGCGACAACAGGGGTTAACCAATTTTGAGTTAATTTATGATGTTCAACCTGCCATTTGATTAAGGTGTGATGAACAATACCAACACTGTGTGTATTGGTTAACCCGATAGGACCTTCCAGAATACCGCCTTCATCTACCCAGGCAGCGCCCGTCATTTCACCGTTGCCATTGAAAGAATGGACTCCAGCAAATACGGGAATGGGGTTATTCATACCGCGTGGATGAATAATGGTTACACCGGTGCGCGCATCTGTCCCTTCGATAATAGTGGAGTATCCAACTGTAATACCAGGCACGTCTGTGATTGCGTTGAATGCCCCAGGTGTTCCCACAAAGGGGATGCCCAGATCGCGGGCACGTATTTTTTTCATACATTCTCCTTGGCAAAGCATTGAAAAGACGCCAACATTATAGCCGAAGGTGTTCTGCGGAAGCCTAGCAGTCTATTTATTGCTGGTACAATGGGAACATTAAATTCGAAAGGAAAATATATGGCACACGATACAGTAAAAGACGGATTGGTTGTTTCCATGGAATACAAACTGACCGTAGACGGCGAAGTTTTGGACTCTTCAGATGATGCAGGTCCTTTGCAATTCCTGGCAGGATATGGAAATATTATCCCCGGTCTTGAAAACGAAATGATGGGAATGAAGATCGGCGACAGTAAAAATGTCACGGTGCAGCCAGCTGATGGCTATGGCGAGTTTGAAGATGATGCGTTCGTCGATGTTCCACGCACTGAGTTCCCTGCTGATATGGAATTGGAAGAAGGCATGGAATTACACGTCACTGACGAAGACGGCAATCATCAAGCCGCTTATGTGGCAGAGTTCGACGATAAGACTGTGAAGCTTGATTTCAATCATCCACTTGCCGGCGCCGTGCTGGAATTCTTTGTAAAAGTTGTTGAGCTTCGTGAGCCGACCGAAGAAGAACTCGACCATGGACATGTCCACGAGGGCGACGGACATCATCACTAATAATAAAAAAGCATCCTCTATACAGAGGATGCTTTTTTATGCAGGCAGTTGTTCTTGTTTGGGTTTATTGAATTGATTTCTTGCCATCCAAATGCCGGCTCCTAAAATTACAGCGCCTAATACAAAGCCGCCAAAGTTTCCTAGGAAATCATAGACCACTTCCCATTGTGAACCGAAAGCATACCCCAGCCCACCATACAGAATGATCCACGTCGTTTCGCCGAGAACATCATACAGCATGAAGCGTTGAAATTTATATCCGCTGCCGCCAGCAATCAGGTTTGTTGGAATTGCCAACGCCGTTACCAAAAAACGAGTGAGAAAAATGGCTACCCAAGCACGCTTATTAAAATAAGATTGAGCGTTATTCCAAGTAGGAGAAGCGCCAAAACCTTTTTCAACCCAATCTTTTCCATAATGACCCATCCCAAAACTGAGCGCATCTCCAAGTACTGCACCGATCAAACCAAGGATTGCCATGGTTGTCCATTCGAAATACCCTTGCTGAGAAAAGGCACCAACGGCAATGACCATCAGAGAAGCACCTACAGGTAATCCAATCGCTCCAAGAAAAAGCGTCAGGGCAAAAAGAGGCGCCCCGTAGTTAATAACTTGTGTGAGAAAGAATCCAGAGATCGTATCGGTCATGGTGTTTGTGTAGACGGTGATGGTGGAGTAGGAGCAACCGGTGGAAATGGTTCTGGAGGACGTTCCTGTGTTTGGAATGCCTTGATCGTATCTTTTACTTGCGAGATCGCCAAGTCAGGTTGATCTGGAAAGAACTCATCATTCAATTCCTTCAAACTTTTTTTTCCATTTTCTTTTCCGGGTTCAATTCCTAAACTGAAGAACAAAGCTTCTGGTGGAACATCATACATGCTCCCAATATAAGGAAGCGTCATCCAATCTCGGATCAGTTCAACATCGGTCTGATTCGCCTTCGGTGGCTTGCCATTGAATGGACCATGTCCGCGCATGTGCTTAAAGGCGCGAAGAGTATTCATGCCAAAAAAGATAATGACAACCAAACCTATGACGATCAACCCAGTTGTTAGAATACGTTGTTTAGTCATATGCGTATTTTATCCCTGCTTTCATGTTCAAATTGTAAAGAAATAATGTGGAATCAAAAAGGACACACCATGTAGTGTGTCCTTTGCTTAATTACTCCTGCCACTCTAATTCAAAATCGCCCACAAAAACTGTATCGCCATCTTGCACACCGGCTTCGCGCAGAGCTTTATCCACGCCGAGCTTTTGCATCAGGCGTTGGAAGCGCCGTACCGAACCAAAGTGTTCCCAATAGGTCATCTTGGCGGCACGTTCAATGGCTACACCCGATACTCTCCACTTATCTCCATCTTCTCTATGGATATCGAACAAGTTCGGATCTACTTCTGGTTTGTAGACGGGTAACGCATCATCCTCAATTAGTTCTGATGGCAGTTCCTGAAGCATTCGATACGCTGTGAGCAAGACCTCGCGCGTATTGTTGCGTGCCATGGCTGAAGCGGTGATGATCTCCACTTTTTTCTTCTTGAAGCTGGCTTTAATTTCTTTTAATCGTGCCTGCACATCAGGTTGGTCGATCTTATTAATGACCACAACCTGCGGTTTTTTGCCCAACTTTGTGTCAAAGAGCGAAAGCTCAGTATTGATCTGACTGAAATCGGCGAGTGGATCTTCCGAAAGACCGTCGATCATATGAATGAGAATGCGAGTGCGTTGGATGTGACGTAAGAAGTCGTGCCCTAACCCTGCGCCTTCATGAGCGCCTTCTATCAAACCGGGGATGTCTGCCAACACAACGGTGGCTTCTTCGTCAATTTTGGCAACACCTAAGTTGGGCTCCAGAGTCGTGAAGGGATAGTCACCGATCTTGGGTTTGGCGTTCGTCAGAACGGAGAGGAGAGTGGATTTCCCGGCGTTGGGTAAGCCAATGATGCCAATATCAGCAATCAGCTTAAGTTCGAGCCGCAGCATTTTCTCCTCATGCGGTTCGCCGCGTTCGGCGGTCCTCGGTGCCTGGTTTCGTGAGGTGGCAAAATGTTGGTTGCCGCGCCCACCGCGCCCGCCCTTGCAGACGATAAGTTGCTGCCCAGCTTCCGTGAGGTCGCCGAGCAATGCCCCGGTTTCCGCGTCATAGATGACCGTTCCCGGCGGAACATGAATGGTCAAATCTTTGCCGCCACGCCCGGTCATTTGCGAACCGCCACCATTGACGCCGTTTTCGGCTGCAAAAGATTGTTTGGGTTTAAAGTGAGAAAGGGAATTAAGAATGGGTTTCACTTCAAAGATGACATCGCCGCCTTTGCCCCCGTCTCCGCCGTCCGGACCGCCCCTCGGTTCGTATTTTTCACGGCGAAAATGAACCATACCATCTCCGCCTTTTCCAGATTTTACATGAATATTTACTTGGTCAATGAACATTCCCCCATTATAATGGCTATAAGTGATCTTTCGAGGGAATACAAATTAAGGGGTATTTGCTTGAATAGACGCATGATAAATATGATAAATGGCTATGAAATGATGTGAAGAATGATGCTAGGATAAAAATAATCTCTGCCTATATACTTCTTCAAAGGCAAAAAGCGTATAAATAAGACCGTAATACCCTATAGTTTTATTGAAAGATGACCGCGAGATGAAAAAAATAAACCATCTTCAGCATGAAACTTTGACAGGCTTGCATGGTGTTATTATTTTTTCTCTCGATGTTAACTATCAATATACGGCATTTACAGAGTCGCATAAAGAGAGCATGAAGATACTTTGGGGAGCAGAAATTGATCTTGGGCAAAATATTCTTGAATGTATTCAACATGAAGACGATCGAAAAAGAGCGCAAGATAATTTTAATAAAGCCTTACAAGGTCAGACGATCATTGTAGAAGAAGAGTTTGGGGATGCGTTGAAATATGTCCGCTTGTGGTGGGAAAATCGTTATTCGCCAATATACGATAAAGACAAGAAAATTATTGGAGTTACTGTTTTTGCAATTGATATTACTCAAAGGAAACATATTGAGCATGCGTTACGCACCAGTGAGATCCATTATCGGTCTATTATGGATCAAGCTTCTGATGGGATTTTTATTGCAAATCCATCAGGGCGATATGTAGATGTGAATCCTGCTGGGTATGAACTGTTGGGATACACCCGTGAAGAAATCCTTAATTTGACCATGTATGATATTGCTGTGGGAACAAAATTAAATCCTCTTCGAATAAAAGAATTAATGGATGGTAAGGTCATTATCACCGAGCGAGAATTACTCGGAAAAAACGGAAAATTGGTGCCTGTTGAGATTAGTGCGAAGAAAATGGAAGATGGGCATCTCATGGGGATCATTCGAAATATTGAGACACGAAGACAAGAAGAGGCGCGTGTTCGTTTTCTTGCATTCGTGATGGATAAAATTTCCAGCGCAGTGATTTCAACAGATACAGATATGAAGATCAGTTATTGGAATAAAAGTGCAGAAAATTTATATGGGTGGAAAGAGGAAGAAGTATTAGGGCGAAACATTGACGAAGTATGTGGCACTGAATTTTTGGATGGGCAACAAGAACTTGCCAAAAATGCCCTTCTGCACGAAAAGACATGGCGTGGAGAATTAAAGCAAAATCATCGTAATGGTAAAGAAGTATGGGTTGATGCTTCAGTAACATTATTGGAAGATAACAGCGGAAATTACATTGGTGGGGTAACTATTAATCGCGATGTTACTGAACGTAAGCTGGCAGAAGATGAACTGCGTCGCACGAAAGAGTCGATTGAACAGATTAATTTAACCTTGCGGCGTGCTTTTGAGCGTGAACAACTCGCCTCACGAACAGACAGCCTAACGGGTGTGTTTAACCGCAGATATTTCTTTGAATTGTTGGGATATGAATTCCTTGCATCTAGACGATATGATCATCCGCTTTCTATTGTGATGTTTGATGTGGACTTTCTGAAAAAAATAAACGACACTTATGGGCATCAAGTGGGGGATGAAGTCTTGAAAAAGGCTGCTGAAGTAGTTCGGAATGAATTGCGCTATTCCGATGTATTGGCTCGTTATGGCGGCGACGAGTTTGCAATCCTTTTATCCAATAGCAGTCAGCAAGATGCTGCTATGGTCCTTGAACGGATTTATCTTAAGCTCCAATCTGCTTATGTGCAAGTGGAAAATAGACGAGTTAATGTGACGATAAGCGCGGGGCTTTCGAGCATCCGCCCTGATATGGAAAATGCAGATCAATTGGTTATGTTGGCAGACCAGGCGTTGTATCTTGCCAAAAATGCAGGGCGGAATCGCATGGTAGTCTTTGATGAGAATAAAAAAATAAATTAATCCCAGATATATTATCGAAAATTTGTCATGGCTTTATTATGCTACACCAGCCCGTTGCGGAGATAATTCGGGTTAGGTGCGATATGAATTTTGAGCCAGGCATTGACCTGAAGACTATCATCTTGGTTGTGGAAGACGAAGCAGCAATTCGTTTAGGGCTTTCTGCTGCCATGTCTCGTCAGGGATATCGTGTGATCACTGCAGAAAATGGGAATGATGCGATCCAAAAGGCGGGTGAATATCATCCTGACTTGATCATTTCGGATGTCATGATGCCCGTGTTAGACGGGTTTGAGATGAAGAAGAAGCTTTCTGCTGATCCGGATCTGGCGTCTATTCCATTGATCTATCTTACAGCGCGTACTGCGATAGAAGACCGTGTAAAAGGGATTCGAGATGGTGCGGATGATTATGTCACCAAACCATTTGATATTGATGAGTTAGCGGCTCGGGTGGAGGCGGTGCTTCGGCGTGTACGCAGCGAACGTAAGCGCGGGCATGAACAAGCAAAAGAATTTGATCAGGATGATCTTGAAAAACTGCGCCGTGAGTTGATGCAGAATTTTCATCATGAGATTCGCACTCCATTGAACAATGTCATGATGTTTTTGGAGATTGTGGCGACTCACAAATTTGAGTCTTTGGAAGAGCAAAAAGAGTTCGTTCGTATTGCTCGTTCCAGCGGTGAGCGGCTTGAGTCACTGATTAGTGATATTGTGCTCTTAACAGACCTAGACCAAGGCTTACTTAATTGTGTTCGCCAAACCATTAACCCAGATATCCACCTTTTGCAGCCAATTCGCCGTAGGATCTCTCGATATGATGGGAAGGTCGTGCACTTCTTACCGATTCTTTCTATTAATGACGAGATCAAAGCGCCACGGCAGGAGTTTCCGCGCGCAATTTTACATTTGGTGGATAATGCACTTAAGTTCAGCCCAGAAGATGGGACTGTAATTCTCAAAATAACTTCAAGTAAAAATGGGGGAGCGACTATTACTATTGAAGATCAAGGACCTGGTATCCCAGTCGGACTGCGTGAAAAAGTCTTTGAACGTTATTATCAGATCAGTAGCGGAGCAACACGGTTGCATCAAGGGTTAGGCGTAGGGTTGACACTTGCCCGAGCAGTTTTACGCTCTTTAGGTGGGGATGTCAAAATCTTGGATAGTGCACAAGGCTGTTGTGTGGAAGCAGTCTTACCAGATCTTGCGGAAGATGATATTGCATATGGATGAGAAGATTCTCCCTCTCAAAGCTATTGGTGTTGATATAAAAGATACCTCCTGGAATGGAGATCTGGATTATCGCGCCTTATTTGAGCAGACAGGCGATGGAGTCTTTATCATTGGTTTGGATTTCGATATCCTTGCTGTAAACCCTCCAGCGAACCGAATGCTTGGATATGTAGATGGGGAACTGCAAGGAACAAGCGCTGAAATTTTTCTCAACCTGAAGAAGAACATTCAAAAGGAAGTGATCCTTGAGAAGCGGGTGAATGTTTTTGAGCATAACTTGCGGAAGAAAGATGGGTCTGTCTTGCAGGCAGAGCTCAGCTCTTCACTTGTTTACAATGTGGAAGACAAACCCGCTTACATTCAATTGATTGTACGGGATATTGGGGAACGTAAGAAAAATGAACGCTTGCTCAAACGAAATGTGCGGGCTCAGTCTGTTATTGGTGAAGTGACGGCAGCGCTTTTCCGTTCGACCAATATCGAGGGCAGTCTGCCTGAAGTGCTTGAGTCACTTGGATATGCGGTAGGTGTTTTTAGTACGTTGATATTTGAAGTGAAAAATTCTTCGCTGAGAGTTAGGCATCGATGGGTGGACCCCACTGTCCCTGAGTTTGATGCGGAGACCGTCCTTCAACCGTTTTTGGATTCGCTATCCAAATTTCCAGACCGGGTCTTTTCGCTGCCAGAAATTCCTGAAAAAGTAGCCAGCATGCCAAAAATTTCCATGCTAGCAATTCCCATTCAAGGAGCGTTAGGTACTTGGGGATTTTTAGGATTGTTTGATAAAGAAGATAGACTCTCCTGGTTGCCCACCAGTTTTGATATTGTGCAGACGACTGCGAATTTGCTTGGCGCTGCAATTGAGCGCATGCATTACGAAGAGACATTGCGCCTAAGTGAGAGACGCAACCGCATCATTGTGGACGCCTTGCCTGATCTGCTTTTGCGAGTGGATCGTTCGGGACGAATTTTTGACTATAACGTAACCTCTTCTCATCCGCTATATCTTGAGCCAGCTAGTGCCATTGGCAAAAATTTGCATGAATTGTGGAATGATGATGTTGCAAGTAAATTACTTCCGCGGCTTCCGGATGAGACGTTGTTTAACCTGCCGCGTACTGTGGAAAATTTTAAGCTACCCGGAAAAGTAGGTTCTTTTGAAGCACGTTTATTTCCGCTGAGTAAATTGGAAGCCTTGATTATTGTGCGCGATATTACTGAACAGGCACGGCTTAATCAGATGAAATCTGATTTCATTAATTGGGCTTCACATGAATTACGCACCCCATTGACCTCTGCTATTTTGATGACAGAACTGCTTCGACAGGAATGCACCCCTGAAGAAGCAGAAGAGTATCTTTCTACGTTGTCTAGCGAATTAAATCGACAAAAGAATTTGATCAACGAATTGCTAATGGCAGGACGATTGGAAAATGGGGCATTACATGTTGAAGTTACATCCATAGATCTGCACTCTGTTTTGAAAGATGCAATTTTGTCGGTGAAGCCAATTGCAAGAAAGAGAAACATAAGCATCCAAATGGTGACAGCAGCCAACCCTTGTTTTGTCATGGGAAATGTGAGTGCGCTTCAACAGGTGTTTATAAATTTGCTAAGCAATGCGGTGAAATTCTCTCCTGACGACAGCCAGGTGATCTTAAGAGTAGAACGGAAAGATATAGAGACGCATGTGGCAGTTGTAGATAGTGGGTTAGGTATCCCTTCTGATGCGATGCCATATCTATTTGAACGTTTTTACCGCGCACGGAATGTAAGTGCCGCAGAGATCCCTGGTAGTGGCATTGGGTTATTCATTGTCAAATCTATTTTGAAAGAGTTGAATGGTGCAATTTCTGTAGACAGCAAATTGAATGAGGGGACAACCTTCACAGTGATGTTGAAGAATAAATAAAATCGGATGAGACCTCATCCGATTTTATTTTCTACATTTGAGAGCGTTATTCTATTTCTGCCGTTTTGTTTCGATATATACAAAGCTTTATCTGCTTTGATGATAATCTCTTCGAATTCCTGCCCGTGATCGGGATAGGTGGCTACTCCCAGTGACATGGCTACTTGTAAATTTTTACCTTCATGGACAATGATGGTGTCCGTACATTTTTGGAGGATCTCTTCTGCCCGCTTTATGGCTGCGTTTGCTGGTGTGCCTGGCATGACGATCAGAAATTCTTCGCCGCCATACCGGCAGACAAAATCTGTACTCCGTGCGTGGGTTTTCATCAGTTTTGCGATCTCAACCAGAAACTGGTCACCAACCTGATGACCGTATGAGTCGTTGATCAACTTAAAGTGGTCAATATCTGAGATGATGACACTTAATGGGGTTTGGTCTCGTTTTGCTTTTGTTACTTCTTGTTCAAGGGTTTCCCGAAGATACCGCCGGTTGTATAGCCCTGTTAATGGGTCGCGCAGGGCTTGTTCGCGCAATTCGAGCTGTAGACTATTGTTCGCCTCTAGCTGAAGTATCAAAAGGTCATTAACTCTACGTAATTCCGTTTCTACGCGTTTACGCTCTGCATTTTCGTTTTCTGCTTTATGTAGCGCACTTTTCATCATGCGATTTGCTTCATTTGAGATTGCGGCGGTTAATGTGAAAAGGACGGTGTATGAAACCCATTGAGTGACGGTAACAGAAAGATTCGGCGGAGGAAGGACACCGCTATTTTCAGCCATGATTAATCCCAGAATTGTTATGGAGCAAACACTGATTGAGACGATGATCCCTTTGTAGTCAAATAGAATGACTGCCATAACAATAAAAAATAAGTAAGTTGCTGTAGTAGGGGTGCGAATGGTTCCGAGACCTATAACCCCCAGGGTGTTTAGTGTAAAGCCAATGGACATAAACACAATACTAGCTGAGAGAACCCTGCCACGATGTAGCAAATGACGTAATATCAAACTAGCCACAATGACCAGCAAATTGATTGCCGAAACCGAAGGCGGAATTTTTCCCCCGATCAGGTTTCCAATGATGATGAGCGGAGAGGCAAAAAGGATGATGTTGACGCCAAAACTAAGCACACTTGCGCGGCGCGTTTTTTCCTCAGATCCTTCAAAAACCGGTGGGATGAATAACTGCTTGATTCGTTCTATTAATGACGCGACCATATTTTGAGTAGCCGAAGTATATCGTACGAGGACTTGTTTTCCTAAGCTTTGACGAACCAGCCTGCTATAATTTTGGACATGAACTGGTATAAAACTACGCATGAAATTTCCACCCACGGTAAGGGGCTTTACGATATTACGGCAAACATCCGTGCACAGCTAAAAGAATGGAATGTGCATGAGGGGATGTGCTTTTTATTCCTTCAGCATACGAGCGCCTCACTGGTCATTAGCGAGAATTGGGACCCAACCGCCCGAGCAGACTTGGAGACTTTCATGGAACGCCTCGTTCCTGAACGGGACAGTTGGTACACCCATGATCTGGAAGGACCCGACGACGCGACATCTCACATCCGCTCGATGTTGACCGATACCAGCCTTACTATTCCTGTAGATAACGGCAATCTTTCTTTAGGAGCTTGGCAAGGTGTTTATGTTTTTGAGCATCGCGCTCACCCGCATAAACGGAAAGTTCTGGTACGCGTGTTATCAGTAGAATAAAAAGACTGACTTGCTTTTGGCAAGTCAGTCTTTTTATTCTCTATGCTTCAATATAAAAGCGGATGCGGTTCAACGTGGTCCATTCGGTGCTACCATCCCCAAAACCTACTTGCACCTGTTCGCCATTTACCGCAAGTACGGTCACATCGTAATACATATCATCTTTCGAAGATTTGCATTCCACTTCTTCGTTTTCAGATACAGCATACTCTTCGAGGTAGTCAGCCTGTGTCCATTCTTCTTCACCCGTATCAAAGCGGATGAAGATATCTTCTTCTGCGATATTCAATATGGTTGCAGGATAAAAATAATCATCCTCATCCCAATAGGCAAATACACGATCACCTTCGTTCCAATATTCCATTTTGTGTCCTTTTCTCTATATTTTCAGCTTCCCAACAAAAAGAAGCCGGATGAATTTTATCACCCGGCTTCCAATCTACCAATTTACCAGCTTACTTCTTTACCCCAAACTTCTTCATCAACACATCCTTCAATGTCGGCTGACCGATCTCCTGCAATTCGTAGCGGACTCTCTGACTCGGCTTGTTGATCTTGATCACCCGGCTCAAGTCGATCGGCGTACCAATCACGACCATATCCACATCCGATTTATTGATGGTCTCTTCGAGTTCGCGGGTCTGTTTTTCGCCGTAGCCCATCGCGGGAAGGATGGCACCGGTCTTCGGATATTTCTCGAAGGTTTTGGCAATCGAACCAACCGCGAACGGACGCGGGTCCACGATCTCTTTTGCGCCGAAGCGGCGTGCGGCAACGTAGCCAGCGCCGTATGCCATTTCACCGTGAGTTAGAGTCGGACCATCTTCCACGACCAGCACGCGCTTGCCAAAGATGGCATCGGGGTCATCCACGAAGAGGGGAGAGGCGCCTTCGATCTGCACCGCAGTCGGGTTCAACTTGCGCAGGCTCTCGCGCACTTTGATGACCGCTTCGGCATCGGCGGTATCCACTTTATTGATGACGAAACAATCTGCCATGCGCACGTTGGTTTCGCCGGGGTAATAAGTGAACTCATGCCCGGGGCGATGCGGGTCTGCGACAACGATTTGATAATCGGGCACATAGAATGGGAAGTCGTTATTGCCGCCATCCCACAACACAATATCCGCTTCGGCTTCAGCTTTGCGGATGATCTTTTCGTAATCCACGCCCGCATAAATGATCACGCCGCTGTCGATGTGCGGTTCGTATTCTTCGCGTTCTTCTATCGTGCATTGATATTCATCAAGGTCGTCATAGCTGGCGTAGCGCTGTACTTCCTGCGCGACGAGATTTCCATAGGGCATGGGGTGACGGATCGCTGCGACTTTGTAGCCCATCTCTTGCAAGACGGCATAAACCCACGCGCCTCGTCGTCTGACTTTGCCTGATCCCGTCCAGACGGCACTGATCGACACGTCCGGCTTGTTGCTCTTGATCTGTGTGTGCTTCGTGCCCATAATGCGAGTCTGCGCCAGCGGCGTTGACCATGCTAGCTTTGTGCGTCTGCATATTCATGCGGCACATCACTGTACGAAAAAGACAACCTGTTCCGCGCCATACTTTTTGATGAGGTCGAGCAGCTCTTCCTCGGCTCGGATGGGGATTCCGCTTGGGTACAAGTCACCAGCCAACTCTTTCGGATAGACGCGTCCTTCAATGTCGGGGATCTGGGTGGCGGTAAAAGCTACAACTTCGTAATCCTTATTCCCTCTGAAAAATGTATTGAAGTTGTGAAAATCGCGCCCTGCGGCGCCCATGATGATGGTTTTGATCGGCATAGGAAACTCCTGTGCATGTCATCCTGAGGACAGTGTCCGGCAAACTCGGAGTGGGATTTGAGTCTTCCGTTTTTACCCACGATGACATTTACGATAGTTAATATCTAATCTAAGGTAAATCCTTTGCAAGGTGAAGTAACGTTTAGCCTTATTTTGGCATGACAGAAATTTGTCCCTTTTTTCCTCTTTGCCCGTTTAACCCTTGGAATGCATTCACGAATGAAGAAAACTCATGAGAGAAAGGACTTGCATGTTAGGATTATATGCAGAAGAAAAAATGCAGAATTCGACTAAGGACGATTTGCCTGCAATCATTGCCGCTGCACAGGAAGACCCTGCTGCATTTGGAAGGCTGTACGATCGATATGTCCAGCCGATTTACCGCTATTTGTTCAGCCGCCTTGGGGATGCCCATGCGGCAGAAGATGTCACTTCGCAGACGTTCATTACAGCATATGAGACACTGCCAAAATACCGTGAACGCGGACAGTTCTCGGCGTGGCTGTTTCGAATCGCCCAGAGCAAGATGAACGATCATTTTCGCCGGAACAGGCGTGAGGTCGGGTTGGAAGCGGCAGGGGAGTTGTTCGAGCGGGAAGATGCGCTTGGAACCTTGATTCGCGCCGAAGAGTTGAGCCAGGTCCGATTCCTCATCAAGAAATTAAATCCTGAAGAACAAGAATTGCTTCGATTGCGCTACGTGGCGGACCTGTCTTTTGGTGAGATCGCGGAATTGCTTGGGAAACGGGAGGATGCCGTGAAAAAATCGGTGTACCGTTTGTTGGAACGGTTGAAGGGGCAAATGGAGTAACGATGAGTGATATGAATCCCTCCCCTGAATTCGAAGAGAAGGTTCGTAAGGCAATGGAAGTGTCGGGTGCGGACCCCGAGTTTGTGAATCGATTAAAAAATGAACTGGCGCGGAGACCAGTGAAAATGAAACCGAGATTTGTGTTGAAACCCGCCTGGGCAATTGCCTTGGCCGTGGTTGTGGTCGCATTGATCGCCAGTGCACCGGTTGCAGTGGATGCCTTGAAAAAACTGTTTGGATACGTCCCAGGTGTGGGGCTTGTGGAAAATAGCAATGGAATGCGTGCCCTCCTTGAACCTGTTTCTGTGACGAAGGACGGCGTAACTCTGACAGTGACGCAAGCACTGGTTTATGATAATTACATTCAGTTGGTGTATGAGTTTAGCGGTGTTGCCCCTGAAAACAACAGTTCTACCTTTTCGATGGAAGAAATGAACACGATCGATCAATCTGCTTTTTGTGGCGGACAAACCACACCGCCCTTTACGGACAGTGATGCGCGCCTGCGTCTGCCGGATGGCACAATGGTCAATCGGGCGTTTGATACGCAGAAATATCCTGAAAACATTTTTGCAACTAAGCCTGCCTTTGAAGTTGCACTCCCTGCGGATGTAATGGATATAACCATGGTGCTCAAGTGCATTCCTTGGACAAGACTTGACGCTGTGCCTGAGGATTGGGAAGTACCGTTGAAGCTGCAGATTGTCCCTGCCGGAACTGTGATCGGTGACCCGGTTCTGGAGGTTACACCTTCATCCGCCTCTTCTGTAACTGACGCTGGATTTACTGTCTCTTTAGAGAAGGTTGTCCCTCAGAATGATTTCTACAATTTCTATTTCACCATTGTTCCAGAGCAACCCAATAACGCTGTGCAGGCGTATTTCCCTGCCTCAGCGTACCTGACTGATGCGACCGGACAGAAGGTTTCGATGATTTATATGCATCCTTTCTCTGGCAGTCATGATGTGGCTGAGCCATGGGAACTTCAAACTGTTGCAAAGCCTGCTTATGGTCCGTATACACTGGTCCTTGAAAAGATATTTACCTATTACGATGAAGATGGCAGCAATTTCTTTGAAGTCGATTTAGGTGCAGCTCCGCAGGTCGGGCAGACTTGGGAGATCAACCAAACCTTGCACCTTGCAGGCGCCGATGTACGCGTCGTTTCGGCAACAGTGGTGGAAAGAGATCTAACCATGTGGGGAGGAACGGCTAATACTCAAGGACTTGAATTCACGTTTGAGTCTGCAGATGGCAAAACGCCCTTCATGCTGGATATCATGGATAACGACCCTGCGCACATGATTAATGGCTCAATCTTCCCCATCAATACCGATGGTACCAGCGAACCTTCCTTGAAAAATACCTTTGGACTTTTCTATGAAAAAGGAGTTCCATCTGGGAAACTATCCGTCTCGGTCAATGGAGAGTCGGTGAAGACTGAAGGACATTGGGAATTTCAATGGACTTCTCCGGATCAGACCGGGGAGGAACTGCTCAACGCTTTAGAACCTATCTCCTCTGCTGCTGGCGCTTCTGGTGTTACATCCGAATTGCATCGCGTGGTTAAAACAAAAGATGGGTATCTGTTCTTTATTCATATGACCAACCCTGAACAAAACCCAGAGTTTGAGTTGGTTGAACCTGTGGAAGTTTCTGTGGTTGATTCAACTGGGAAGAAAATAAAACTCACTCTCGACAGTCCTGAGTATTATGCGGCGACGAATGACACTTTGTTGCAGTACAGCACAGACGAAGAGATCGCCTCAGGTCCACTTAAGCTGACCATTGAGAAAGCAAAAGTTCGCTACACACCCTTCAATTTTGATACGCCTCCAGCGCAGGACGTATTCAAAGAAGCGATTCAGGCTCATTCGTTCATTTTTGATGCGGGGGATGATCCTCAATATGGACAAACATGGACGATGGATCAAGAATTTGAGGTTGGCGGTTATAAGGGAGTCGTAAAGATGATACAGGCGGTGAAGTTTGATCCGCAAGAGTCTTTCTTCCCCGGATTGCGGAGCGACCCGAGCCTCAACAGTGGCTATGAAATCACTGTTGAATCCCTTGACCCTGCAATTCAATGGAATGTGAATTTCTTTATCAGTAAATCAGAGGACGAGTCTGGGTACGCCGATTGTATCGGGTACAAAGATGGGGAAGCGGGCACGACGACAACGCATACCGTCAGTTGCCGAGAGCTAGCTACCGGAAAGCTGACAGTTTCCTTCGATGAGATCTTGGTATTGCTGAATGAAACCTGGGAAGTGAACTTGTCCATCCCATAGCAGGGAACAAAATATTTATGGGTGTCGTTATACAAAAGATGCATCTTTTGTATAACGACACCCGTTCAAGGAAAAAATATGAAAAAATATCCCATAGTTCTCTTGTCTATTGTTGTCTTAATCTTATCCGCCTGCGGTTCGAAAGGTGATGAAGTGCCGGATGTGCTCCTCACTCCGCCCGCCATTGTTGTGAACGCTTCGCGGGATAACTGCCCTTCCATAATTGCAGAGGTAGGGATGACCATCGCTTGGGAAAATGTCGATACGGTTCCTCTGCCGATAAAGATCGAATTCTTGGATGAGAATGGAAAAGTTACCGATACGGGGCTCTCTGTGATTGACCCTGAAACTGTTTTCTCAACCCAGTTCCCTAACCCTGGGGTCTATCGTGTGTATTGTACTGATAACACCGATACGTATTCAACAATCACAGTGAAATAAAAACTTGCCATACGCAAGCGTATGGCAAGTAAAGAACTTAATTTTAGGCGTGAAGCACTTTCAATCTATCGAACAAATTTCCAAGCTGCAGGCAATGCAATGGCTGCAGCGATTAACTTGAGAATATCGCCAACGACAAATGGCAACAATCCCAATTCTATGGCTTTGCCAAAACCGCCAACAACGGTGCTTAACCAAGTGACGCCAAAGACGTAAATGATGATGGTGCCAACTAAAAATGGAACAATAGAGGTTTTGAAATTACGTTCCATGCCGCGTTCTGCGAGCAGACCTACAACATACGCTGCCACAATAAAGCCAACGAGATAACCAGCGGTTGCGCCTGTCAGAATGCCAAATCCGCTGGCGCCGCCTGCGAAGAAGGGCAACCCCGCCGCGCCTTGGGCAATATACACCAGCATGGCAGCTGCTCCGCGTTTGGAGCCAAGCAAGGCACCGACGAGCAATACGGCAAAGGTCTGACCGGTAATGGGAACAGGGGAGAAGGGCAGCGGAATTTCAATTTGGGCGAAAAGCGCGATCAACCACGAACCGAGTAAGATGAGGGTGATATCGCGCACAACTTCAGAAACACGAGGAAAGGTGCGATTATAGATGGTTGGTGCAAGGGTGGTCATATAAAATCTATCTCCTAAGTAGAATGTCAATAGTTATAACACGCAAACTCTTATGAAGATTTGGGAGGGGATTAATGTCATTCTGCCCCTAATGTAGGATGACATGCTATTTTTATGAATCTGGGCGGCGGCGTTTTATAGGCGCAGTGAGGCAATGGACCGCGCCATAGCCATCGACCAATTTGGTCAACTCTGCGTATTTGACCGTAAAGCCTCGTCTTTCCAACTCTGCATTCACACGCGGATTGGAAGATAAAGCCGCGATCACTTTTTTGTTGCCAAAGTTTAGCAAATTCGTGGCGAAGTTCTTTTGTTCGGCTTCGTCCACTTCGAAAATTTCTACACCGATCTTGGACATAAATTCACGAAACGTTCCCAATCGTTCCGTTAAGACGCGCCCCTTTTCCTGCCATACACGCACAACTTCGCGATGATCGAGTTCGGTGGTGTACGCCATGACCAAATCTTGTGTAAGCGGAATCCAGAACATGTCCAGATGCATGACTTGCATGTGTTCACTAGTGGGGCTGATGAAGAAATTGCTATCTTCTTCATGCTGTTTGTTGACGACAGCGATCAGTTCGATATGGTGCTTTTGCAATGACGCCCCGATTTGGCGGTACACTTCTTTGACCGCGCTCATATTGGTGCGCGCACCGACGCCGATAAAGCAGTAGCCTTTAAACATGGCAACATCGCCGCCTTCAATTGTCCCTTCGCGAATGTCTGCTAGAACAGCTCCGTACCCCATATGATGAAGAGCGTCTTTGAAAATTCGTACTTCCGGTTTTCGAATATTCCAGCGTAGAGACGAAAGGATAATACGGTCTGTGAGGGCTTGCGATTGGTCGCGACCGTAAAAGATATTTGCCATGGGCCAGGGCTTGGAGAGGCTCAGTAAATAATTTAAGCGTAGAGCGCCTTGTTCCCCGTATTGTGCAATATCCTCTTCAAGCACACTATCAATATCCCGTTTGACTGCGTTATATACATCTGTAGGGGAGATGTTGGTGATTCCATCTCGGACCAAGTCGCTTTGTTTGGCGAGACGGTAGTGCTCAAAGGTAGAATCCGCTTTTTGGTGGAGAATCCGCTTTAGGTCATGAATAGAGGCGGGCAACTCAGGAATTTCGCGCGTCTTCAATAAATCTGCTACTGCATCCTTTGCTCGCGTAACTTTAATCCCTTCACTTTCGATCAAGGAAGACATACAAGCAAATTCACCGCGCGCTTTTGGTACTTCATAATAACTGCGGAACAGGCTGCGCGATTGCGGTAACAGTTGACCGAGCAATGCCTCAATGCCAGGCTCGCCCCAAACCAAGACCTCTTCTAAAGGATGTGTTTCATCAAGGATCATTTACACCTTCACTTATAAAAACAGACTAAACCCTCAAGGATTTAGTCTGTTGACTTTACTGATTTTTACATCACATCTGGCGACTGAATGTCTAGCAAATGGAGCGCATTGGCAATGGCTTGCTTTGCCGCCGCTACCAATCGCAGACGAGCATTCTTGACCTTCTCATCTTCTGATTGCAAAACCGGCACAGCATGATAGAACGAGTGGAAAGCATTCGCCAAATCGTAGGCATACATCGCCATCACGAGCGGACGATATTCCTCTGCCGCCTGTTGTACCTTCTGCGGAAATTGCGACATTTGCTCGATTAGCTCGATTTCCTGCTTGGTCAGATCATAGTTGAAATCTGCTTTGGTAAAGGTACCAGCTTTCTTCAAAATTGAATTGGCTCGCACATACGCATTCTGAATATACGGGCCCGTACGTCCATCAAATGAAAGGGCTTCGTTAATATCAAAGACAATGTCTTTGTTGTTATCCACGGAAAGCATCGAATAGACTAACGCACCTAAGCCAATCTGTTGCGCGATTTTTTCGCGCTCTTCGGCAGCGATCTCCACGCTTTTTTCGGCATTGACCGAGAGTACACGCTTCACGGCTTCGTCATACACTTCTTTGAACAGCACCACCCGTCCCTTACGGGAAGACATGGCACCTTCGGGCAGGCTCACGAAACCATAGCCGAGATGATAGCATTTTTCGGATTGCTTGAAACCCCATAACTTAAGAATGGCAAATGCCTGTTGCAAGTGCAATGCTTGGCGTGAGTCCACAACATAGATCGAACGATCGACGTGATATTGTTCAAACTTTACTTTGGCTAATGCCAGATCTTTGGTCAGGTAAAGAGTTGTACCGTCGCGGCGTAAAATGACGTTCGTGCGGTACTTCTCTTTGGTCAGCCCAAGTTTTTCGTCGATCTTCACGATCACCGCACCGCCGTTCGGGCGTTCATCATCTGCAATATTCTTGGCGATCAACTCTTCCACGATCACCTTCGAGGGTTCGTCCACCTCAGATTCGTAAAACCACACATCCATCTTCACATCAAGCATGTGCAGTACTTCGCGCAGTTCTTCCAAACTCCATTCGCGAGTTACACGCCAAAGTTCGCGCACATACTCATCGCCCGTATCCCATTTGCGATACATCTCGCGGCGTTCAGCTTCGTACGATTCGCGCTGAGCGGTCTGCTCTGGCGTTTCGTTCTCTTTCTTTTCCAACAACTGATTGGCTTCCACATACAACTTCAAGAGCCACTGTCCGCGCTCGTGTACGCCAGTTGGTTCTTGTCCCTTATACAGTTTGTCGTATATCCACATTACAGTGATGACGCCCAAACCCAAGTCGCCGGGGTATGAAGCGCGGATCGTTTTGTATCCTGCAAACTCAACCAACCTTGCCAACACTTCGCCCAAAATGGTATTGCGAGCATGTCCAATATGGAAAGAGTGATGCGTGTTTGGCTGAGCATATTCAACCATCACCGTTTCTGGTTTTGCTTCACCACGCCCAAATTCAGCGCCGTTTTTTAGCACTTCTTCTACAACACGATGTGCATACTCAGATGTCTTAAAGTAGACGTTGAGATAGCCCTTCACCGCTTCGATGTGACTAATCCCCTCCACGCTTCCTAATTGACCTTTGACCCGTTCGGCAATTTCCTGAGCCTTTTGTGGCACTGGGGCTTTTGCCCCTTTGCCGAGTTTGGCTTCGTTGGCTGCGGTTTGGAAGAACGAAGTAGCAAAACCCCATTCGCCCGAGAAGGGGATAGGCTGCCACTTTAATTCCGCCAATGCAATGTCATTGGCGGCACAATATTCTTTAATCTTTTCTTCAATGAGTTGTTGTTCTTTTTGAAACATGATGGCTCAAATTATATCAACTACAGATAACAAAAACGGGAGTCTTGCGACTCCCGTTGCGATTCGAGTGCTAATTACGCGCTCTTTTTGGTCAACGCTGCAAGGGCTTTCATCAAGCGGCTCTTGCGACGCGCGACGGTGTTCTTGTGCAACACACCTTTTTCAGCAGCCTTATCCAAAGCGCTGATGGCTTGCATAACAGCCTGCTTGGATTCGGGGGTGTCGCTGGTGAGAACTTTGCGCGCAGCGTTATCGGCAGTACGGGCGGCGCCACGGACATTGCGGTTACGCAGGCGGCGCTTTTCGTTCTGACGGTTTCGTTTGATCTGAGATTGAATGTTAGCCAAGGTCTTCCTCCAAAAAATTCTTGCCTTACTTTACGACGGCGACATATTTTACATGGCACAGGCATATTTGTCCAGTAAAATGATAAGAAAACCGCGGGCAATTTGCCCGCGGTTTTTTTGTTTATGGGGTGGCTGTTGCCGGAGCCGCGTTGATGGGGGTGGAGGTGCCCGTTGGCAAAACGGTTCCGGGACCCGGAGTGATAGGTGTGCTTGTGGGCGGGCGGGTAGCAGTGGGTGTCACCATATTTACAGGTATTACCAAAACCTGTCCAACAAAAAGGGCATTGGGGTCTGTAATGTTGTTTTCCTTCATAATATCGTCAATAGTGCTGTTGAAGGCATTGGCAATGGCACCTAAAGAGTCGCCAGATTGAATGACATAATCAATTTTCGTGCCACGTGGCAAGTTGGGTGGAATGGGTGTTGCTGTAGGCAATTGCATATCTGGGTTCGGAAGCAAAATCACCTGCCCAGGAATCACGTTTAGGGTTGTTGGGTCAACGCCTTGGGGGAATTGAGCCGGGTCTGTTGGCACAACGTACGGATTCAGCAAAAGAATCAACGGAATGGCATCCTCGCCAAGATTAAATCGTTCTGCGATCACTGCCAGAGAGTCACCATCCTGCACTGTGTACGTGAATGGAGCCGAGAAAGTTGGTGTAAAGGTGATCGTGGGTGAAGGTGTTTCTGTGAATGTCGGTGTAGGTGTATTGGTATTTGTTGGTGTATAGGTGAGTGTTGGGGTGGGGGTTTCGGTTGCCAACAACAAGTTGATGGGCTTGCCGGGGAGGGTCATCCAATAGATCAGCAATGCGAGACCTCCCAACAGGAGAACGCCGGCTACGATGACGATGGCGTTCTGCCTGCCGCGGTTTCGTCTGCGGTAGGAGCCAATGGTTCCAGAAGGAGGGGTGCTTGGAGTTCTGATAGTCATTTAATCAATCCTTTTGCACGTCGGTCTAAATGTATTTTCCAACTAATTGCAGTGCAAAATAATTCTACCTGAAAAAGAGGAATCGCGTGAACGCGGCAAAAAAACAGGCTGGCATTGCCAGCCTGTTTTCAAAATGCATTATTAGCGGCTTATATGGTCTTTCAAGTACTTGCCCGTATAAGAGCCTTTCACCTTCATAACTTGTTCTGGGGTGCCTTCAGCGATCAACTCACCGCCACGGTTGCCGCCTTCTGGACCAAGGTCAATCAACCAATCGGCTACTTTGATAATGTCCAAATTGTGCTCAATGATAAGTACCGAGTTGCCTGTGTCAACGAGCCGCTGCATCACTTCGATCAGCTTGTGAACGTCTGCTGCATGTAAGCCGACAGAAGGTTCATCTAATACATATAGTGTGCGACCCGTGGCTCGGCGGGAAAGTTCTTTCGAGAGCTTCACACGCTGTGCTTCACCACCCGAAAGTGTTGTTGCAGGCTGACCCACCCGCACATAACCCAATCCCACTTCTTGCAAAAGCTTTAATTTATTTTGCATTTGCGGATAGTTCTTAAATTCTTCCAGGGCATGGTCTACTGTCATATCGAGCACATCAGCAATCGAATAGGTATCGCGGAACATCACTTGCAGGGTCTCGCGGTTGAAGCGCTTGCCATGGCATACATCGCAAGGCACGTACACATCCGGCAAAAATTGCATTTCAATGCGCAACTCGCCTTGTCCCTGACAGGCTTCGCAACGCCCACCATGTACATTGAAAGAGAAACGTCCCGGCTTATAGCCACGTACTTTTGACTCAGGGAGTTCCGCAAATAACTTGCGAATTTCATCGAACAAGCCAGTATATGTACCGGGGTTCGAACGCGGCGTACGCCCAATGGGAGACTGGTCGATATTGATGATCTTATCGAGATGCTCAATGCCTTCAATCGTTTCATGCTCGCCAGATTGAGTCCGTGCGCCCATGAGTTTCGCCGCGAGTTCGTTATACAGGATGTCGCTCATCAATGTAGATTTACCCGAGCCGGAGACACCTGTAATACAAACCAACTTCCCAAGCGGAATATTGACATCAATGCCCTTCAAATTGTTCGCTGTAGCGTTGACAATCTTGAGCAACTTCCCATTGCCTTCGCGCCTCTTTTTCGGGATCTCAACCTGTTTTCGTCCCGAGAGATAGAGTCCAGTCAGTGACTTTGGGTGCGCCAAAATCTGTTTCGGCGTGCCTTCTGCAATGATCTGTCCGCCGTGTTCGCCCGCAGCGGGACCCAGATCAATAACCCAGTCTGACTCAAGAATGGTCTCGTCATCATGTTCAACGACAAGAACGGTATTGCCGAGATCTCGTAACCCTTTGAGCGTTTCAAGCAGACGGGTGTTATCACGCGGATGCAAGCCAATGGAGGGTTCGTCTAAAACGTAGAGAACTCCTACGAGGCGAGAACCCACTTGAGTTGCAAGACGGATGCGTTGTGCTTCTCCGCCAGAGAGAGTGACAGCCGAACGGTTGAGTGTCAAATAATCCAAGCCGACGTTGACGAGGAAGTTCAAACGTTCATGGATTTCACGAATGACTCGTTCGGCAATGGTCTTTTGTTTATTGGTAAGCGGTGAGTTTTTGCCAGAGATCTTTTTGACCCATTCAAGCGTTTGTAGCACAGGCCATGAATTCGCTTCCACGATGTTCACATTGTCCACGGTCACAGCAAGAGCTGCGGGGTTGAGACGTTTGCCTCCGCATGATGGGCATGGGCGGTCAGACATGTATTCCGAGATTTTTTCGCGGATGTATTCTGAATTGGTCTCTTTGTAACGGCGTTCGAGATTGGTGATGACACCTTCAAAGGCACGGCTGAACTTAACTTCAAACCCGCTGGAGTTGGTGTACTTCATTGGCAGTTGCTTGTCGCCTGTACCGTAGAGAATGACATGCTGCTGTTCTTTTGTCAGATCTCTAAATGGAGTGTCAAGATCAATCTTGTAATGCTTGGCGGCGGTGACCAGCGTGCTCCAGTAGTAACCGCCTTCTTCACGCGGACCCCACTCCATGCTGGCGATTGCTCCATCGTTAAGCGATACACTGTCGTCAGGGATGATGCGAACGGGATCAATTTCTAACTTGGAACCAAGTCCTTGGCAGTCTGGGCAGGCGCCTTGGGGCGTGTTAAAGGAAAAGGTACGTGGTTCAATTTCGGGGACGGTTGAGCCGTGTTCTGGGCAGGCGAGATGCTCCGAGTAGGCGACATCTTCCTTTTTATCGACGAGGTTAACGGTGATGTATCCCTCGCCAAATTTGAGCGCGGTTTCAATCGAGTCGGTCAGGCGGGTGAGTGCGGCTTTCTTATCCTCTTTCGAACCTTCCTGTGAAATGACGAGACGATCCACCACGGCTTCGATGGTGTGCTGTTTGTAGCGGTCAAGCTCAATTTCATCGTCCAGCGAATGGACGTTTCCATCCACGCGGGCGCGAGTGAAACCGGCTTTGCGAATTTCTTCGAAGACGGCTTGGTATGTACCTTTGCGTCCACGAACGAGCGGGGCAAGGATAAGGATGCGTGTGCCTTCGGGCAGGTTGTGAACCTTGTCCACGATCTCTTGCGCCGACTGCTTGCTAACTTCACGTCCGCAGACCGGACAGTGTGGAATGCCCGCACGCGCAAAGAGCAGACGCATGTAGTCGTAAATCTCGGTCACCGTGCCGACGGTGGAACGCGGGTTGTGACTGGTGGATTTCTGGTCAATCGAAACGGCGGGGGAGAGCCCGTCAATGTAATCGACATCGGGCTTGTCCATTTGACCGATGAACTGGCGCGCATATGCCGAAAGCGACTCGACATAGCGCCTCTGACCTTCGGCGAAGATGGTATCAAACGCCAGCGACGACTTTCCCGACCCCGAAAGCCCGGTGATGACCACGAACTTGTCGCGTGGAATTTCCACGGTGATGTTTTTGAGATTGTGAACGCGAGCGCCCACGACACGGATTTTGTTGGAAGACATGAGACTCCTTTTGGGAGAAGTTATTATAGCACAGGTGTTCTGGTAATCATAGCGCCTAGCAAAAAGAAAAAATGATTATACCAATCAGGTCAAGTCGACATTCTTTTATTCGATATCAATTGCGATGTTTTTCAAGTCATACTTTTTGGGGAGTACATTCTCCCTGAAAAAAGAGACCAACCCGTTATAATTTTCTATTGATAATGTCTACAAAAAGCAAAGTATCAACAGAACAAGCAAGCATTTCGCCTGAACTTGTCTCTACGATTCCCAGCAACTTACCTACACAGGCTGCGCGGTTGATTGGGCGTTACGATGAGATGATGTCTCTGCGTCTATTGTTGCTACGTGAGGATATTCAGCTTGTCACTATTACGGGGTTTGGTGGTGCAGGCAAGACTACATTGTCGTTACGGGTTGCATCTTCGCTTCTAGAACAATTTCCAAGTGGTGTATTTTTTATCAACTTGGAGCCACTTAACGATCACACCCAGATTTTGCCCGCCATTTTACAGACCCTTAAATTACGAGAAGAACAAAACACAACTCCACAACAAACGCTTGATGACTTTCTCTCGCAACGTGTGATTTTGTTAGTACTCGATAATTTTGAACACCTTATTGATGGTGTGGCATTGGTTAGTAACTTATTGGAAAAACATGTCTATCTTAAGATTATGGTAACGAGTCGAGAACCACTGCGGTTGCGTCGTGAACAGATATTTCCATTGGATGCTATGTCTGCGAAAGATGCTGTTGAACTTTTTACTCAACGTGCACGCGCACTCAACCCAAAGTTGAACCTGACCGAAGAAGAAATTAAAGCCGTTTCAATACTCTGTGAAAAACTGGATGGGCTTCCACTTGCAATTGAATTAGCCGCACAACACACCACACTTTTCTCACCTCAAGCTCTGCTTGCTCGCTTTCAATCAGTAGACCTAAGCCGGGTTGCCATTTCTGATGCAGACTCTGCGGTTTGGGCTTTTCTCACTTCCAAAACCCGTGACCTTCCCAAGCGGCATCAAACTTTGTATCAGACCATTGCTTGGAGCTATAGCCTGCTTAATGATCATGAAAAACATGTCTTTCGTATGGTGTCGGTATTTCAGGGCGGTTTTCGGTTGGAAGCGCTAAAACCAGTAATAAGTATGGATGAGGCGCTTCTTCTTGATGCAGTCTCTTCTCTTGTGGATAAAAACCTTCTTAAGACGAATTTATCGTTGGCGGGAGAGTCTCGTTTTTCGATGTTGAACACGATTCGTGAGTTTGCCTGGGCACAAGCCTTGAGACAAGAGAACATAAACGCACTCACTGAAAACTTCATTGGCTATTACCTTGCATTGGTTCGTGGTGCTGAACAGGGGTTTCGTGGTAATAACCAAGTGGAATTGCTTAACCAGCTTGATATGGAGCTTGCAAATATTGAGACAGCATTAAGATTTGCACTGGAAGGCGGATATGAAAGCTCATTTTGGAAGACTAGCTGCCAAATGTTGGCGCATCTACAAAGATACTGGTTGTTACGTGCTCATTACACGGTAGGTGTGTCCTGGCTTGAAAAGGCTAAAGCTATTATTGATAAACAGGTATTAATATCATCCAAAACTATTTCAACGGATTTGCTTTACCAAAGGTCAAAAGTTTATAGTTTATTGGGATATCTATACTGGATTACAGGTCGTTATGTGACTGCCAATGAATTACATGAGGTGTCTCTCGCAGATTCTTATACCTTAAACGATGAAAATTTATTGTGGGAAACTCTTAATAATACTGCTGTTAACTTGGAGTATATGGGGCATTTCGAAGTTGCAAGAACGTACTATTTTCAAGCTGTTCAGATTTTACAAAAAATTGGTGATCGTTGGCAGGAGATGCGTTTGCTAATTAATCTCGGAAATGCATGTGTTGGGCTGGGGGAATATGAAAGAGGACGGGATTATCTTGAGAATGCTCTTCGAATAACATTAGAGTTAAGAGATGAATATTATCAAGCTGCTTGTTTACATGGAATTGGCTACCTGGAACTTAGGTTGAGGCGATTAAGAGAAGCAGAAGATGTTTTTTTTCAATCGCTGATTTTGTTCGAACGAATGGATGTTCCATTTATCTATTCATGGGCATTGGTAAGTCTGGCGCGTGTTTTAGGCGAAACTAAAAAGCATAAAGAAACTGCAAAGTTAATCTTGAAATGTGTGGAGGCACTTGAAGATCAAAAAGACCGCAACCTGTATCGAACTATGTTCGAGACATTGATAGTTTTTTGTATCTCGTTGGGAAGATTTGAGACCGCTGTAATATTTTTCGGTTTTTGGGAGCAGAATTATGTTGGAGAAGGTCGCATCATTATCCCCGCAGATAAAGCGATTATAGACGAGATGATACAGAACATAAAGAAAGAAATTGGGCAGGAACAATACGAACTTCAAAATAAAATTGGAAGAAAAGAGAATATATCAACATTATTTCAACTTGCTTCTGAAATATGTCGTGAAATCTTGAGTCAAGCACGATCCCAACCTAAGTTACGAAACCTTCTTACTGAACGCGAGGCAGATGTTTTAAGATTGATAGTCCAGGGTAAAAGTAATATCGAAATTTCCACGGAATTGGTGGTTGTACTGAAGACCGTTGAAAAACATGTTGCGAATATTTTCAGGAAACTTGGTGTGAAGAACCGCACCGAGGCTGCAGCGTGGGCGTTGGAGAATGGGGTGGGTGGGGGGTAAACAAGAAACAAGAAACAAGAAACAAGAAACAAGAAACAAGAAACAAGGTCTCACATTGTAGTGAGACCTTGTTTTGAAAAATATTAGGGGCATCCGCCGCCGGTGGCAGGGTTGGGGATACAGATGGGTGGCTGGGTAGGTTCTGGCTCAGGTTCTTCATCTGGTTTATCTTGGATGGTGCAGAAGGGGAAGGTGGCAATAACATAATCACTTGTTGTGTAAATATTGCCCACATTTTTAATATCCACACATGATTGTGAGTTGGGGTTGTAAACAAAACCAGGCTGGCAGGCAAGTGGAAGGATCATGCCCTGTGCCGCTGTGCAACACATGGCATTGGGATCATAAGCAAAGCCAGTTGGGCAAGTACTGCCATGGATGTTCTCATCCCCTTCTTTAGGTTTGAAAATACAAGCCTGTTGATTGGGGTCATATTCATAGCCTTCACTGCATGACGTATCAACGTCGACCAGATTACAGGCTGTGTTTGTTGCAACTTTGAAGGAAGCGCCTTCCGGTCCCTGGCAGATGGACTTCCAATAGTAAGCCTCGCCATCCTGTGTTTTTACTTCAACAGATTCGCAGCCTTGTAATATTTTGTTGAACTCCATTTTATCTATTCCATCTAATTCATTAAAAGCAGGGGTGTAGAGGTGGAATCCGGGTTCAGTTTCATTGGCATAGGTAATATAGGGCACACCATCTTTACAAAATGAGCTGGTCTCTGCGTTTGCTTCCGGACACTCAATTGAGGGTTGTTGTACATTACCTGTTATTACATTTAGTTGCATACACATGGGCGCAAAAGCGTTGACCTTTTCGTGTCCTACGATACATCGAAACCCCAGATCTTCACGGGGTATTTGCGGGTCTTGAGATGAACGGGCATATGCCGCAATTTGTTCAACGCCTGATAGGTATGAGCCGCCACGAACGGAACTGACTGTGCCCTCGGCTGGACCAGTTGGGTTTTCTGTGGGTGAGTTGAGGTAATAATCGGTTCCGTACCAATCTGCGACCCATTCAAAGGCGTTGCCTGCCATGTCGAATATTTGATATGGCGTTTGCCCATTCGGGTACGAAGTAACAGGATCACTCGAAATCTTTTGACATTCTCCATAATTTGCTAGTGAGCATGAAGGCGCTTCATTACCCCAGGGGTACATGGTCCATTCGGGGGCGCGGGCGGCTTTCTCCCATTCGGCTTCGGTGGGCAGGCGTCCGTTCGCCCATTGACAGTAGGCTTGTGCCTGCTGATGTGTCACATTGGTAATGGGGAGAACGCCAAGCAGCGGATTTTCAGGAATAGATGTGTTGACTGCGGCAGGTGGAGTACATGCGCCCGTGGCAACACACAGATCATATTGAGACTTGGTCACCTCGGTGGCATAGATCCAAAACCCATTGGTGGAAACCACATGTTCAGGGTTATCGATCCCGTTTTGGACGCCCATGCTGAATTCCCCAGCGGGGACGTAGACTATAGTGGACCCATCCACATAACTGCGGGTGTCTCCGGCTTGCGGCTCCAATTTGACCTCGACCAGTTCCGTCGCTGCGGGGCTGGATTCTGTTTGGGAGGTGGTGACAGGCTCCTCGGTCGGGTTTGCGGCGGGTTGTGTCCCGCCTTCGCAGGCGGTGAGGATGAAAATTGTCATTAAGAAGGTGAGAAATAATTTTTTCATTGAATTTTCCTAAAAACGATAACCCTTCAACTCTCTTCAGGGACAATTGAAGGGTTTCAGATTTTTATTTTTTAGTTGGCGGCGGTGGAGGGGGGGTGTCGCCATCTGCATCACCAAATAAACGATGAAAACTGGATTTGCCTTGTTCACCACCATTATCCTTGTTCTTGACGAGTTCGGGATTTTTGTTGTTGGGCATTCTTCCTTTTGTTTCACCAGGGGGGTGTCCGATATCAAGAAACACGTCATGGGCTTCTGTGCCACCATTATCATTGTTAAGAAGTACATGTTCCTTTGTTTGTGGCATTCGTACGGCGGCATTACGGATTTTTTGGACTGCTGGCAAGAGTAGACCGATCAGAATAGCAAGCCCGCCAACCACAACCCAGGGACCCCAGTTTGGAGCGGGCGCGCCTCCTTCAACAGGTGTGCCATCTTCATTGTAATGATTGCATGTAAAGATGGTGACTCCTTTATGGTCAACGGTGTCATTATAAAAACCACCATTAACTACACACATAACTCTGTCAAACCAACAGCCAGCCCATGAGCATTCCTGCCCTTTTCCTTCGTTGCTTCCATCACCTTCTGGTGCAGATGCAATTGCAGGCGCTTCGGTAGGTGCGGGTGGAACTGCTTCTGATTGGTTTTCGCAACGTCCAAACAAGGTATCGCCATCTTCGCCAATTTCTTCCTGATAATCGCCGCCATCGGCATCACAGGCGGCTTTGAAGATATTACTGCAATCTTCAAGGGTCAGCCCGGGTCTGGTAATGCAGAACCCATCCCAGTTCTCATCTGCTCCGCCGGGTGCGGGGATGGCAAATGGCAGTTCCAGTAGAGGAACTTCCTCCTGCGAATAGCAATAAAAATCGTACTTTGCACCACCATCGGCATATAAGTCCACTTTGACGACCAATAAACCGTCTTCACATTCGAATTGAGCCTTACATTCGTTGAAATTTTCAGAAGTACATGATCCAAGAAAATCTCCTTCGGGCGCAGCAAGCGGCAATGGAGTGCTGGTGGGTTCTGGGGTGGCAGTTGCAACTGTAGCGGGGTTGGGGTTGCCGCCACCGGGCTGGGAGCCGTCGCCTGAGTTGTCATCGCCTCCGCCGCCGCCCGTTGGTGCTTCCGTTGGCGGGCAGGGAATGGGCGCACCGGCAGCATCTAAACAAGTAGTTTGCGCATGGGCAGCCGGAACAGTGGCGCTCGAACCGAATAGCAGGATGGTCGCGATCGCAATTGCCAATAAAAGAGTATTAATTTTTTTCATGAGATTCTCCTTATTTATAAAATTCGTACAAACCATTAGTGTGCAGATTATCGGACATTCGGTCTTCCCTGTCGGTGGGGTTAACCCCACTATTCCCCCTACTTTTTGATAGGAAAATGGTCATGTTATACTGAGTGCAACTTCTCAAATCCGGCGGTGTTTTATTGTTCAAGTTCCGCCGGTAAGGTTTCTCACTTGTCGGATATGGAATATCACGAAGAAGATGTGTTAATGCGCGCCTCACAAGGCGACAAAGATGCATTTGGCGAGTTGTATGAACGCTATGCAGAGCGTATCTTCAACTATGTGTACTATCGCACGGGGAACCAACACGATGCGGAAGACCTGACAGCGCGTGTATTTCAACGGGCGATGAATCACATTCGGAATTACACCGATCGGGGTGTGCCATTTTCGGCGTGGTTGTATCGTATTGCGCACAATCTGGTTGCCAATTGGCACCGTGACCGCAGCCGAAAACAGGAAATCCCCATCGATGACTTGCCTATCTTGCCGACGAAGGGTGACCACCCTGAGAGGAATTTAGTCCGCTCGCAAGAGCAAGATGCACTGCTAAAAATGATCCGCAAATTACCGCCTGAAAGGCAAAATTTGCTTATTTTGAAATTTGTTGAAAATATGTCCAACGCTGAGATCGGCAAGATTATGGGTAGAAGCGAAGGAGCCGTGAAGAGCCTGTACCACCGCACTCTTCTGGCGCTTCGAGACCAACTGGAAGATCAAAATCTTAATCTTGAAGGAGAGTAAGCATGTTAAGAATTGTGACAGACGGCGCTGTGGACCTTCCAACGGAGTGGTACAAGGAATACGATATTCATCGCATTCCCATTAACGTACATTTTGGTGAAGAGAAAACCTTCATTCAAGATGTTGAGTTGGACCAAGATGGGTTTTACAAGTTAGTTGATGGAAAAACCCTTCCGCATCCAAAAACTTCGCAACCTTCGCCTCACCAGTTCGCGGAGTTCTATAAGAAGATTGCTCAACCGGGCGATACGATCCTTTCCATTCATATCACCAGCAAGCTTTCAGGGACATATGCTTCCAGTGTGGCTGCCGCTGAGGAATTAAAAGGAACTTACACGGTTGTACCAGTTGATACCTTATGTGGAACGATGGGCACTGCATTTATGTGCCGTTCTGCCCGTCAAATGGAACGCGCTGGCAAGAGTGTAGATGAGATAAAGAGTTTTATTGAAGGTGTTCGTAGTAAAACCCACGTCATTCTCACGCTTGAGACGCTCGAATATGCCAAACGTAGCGGACGTGTAGGTACCCTTTCAGCAGCGCTTGCTTCGGTGTTGAACGTCAAACCGATTGCGATGTTGAAAGATGGCATTGTGGATATGGTCGACCGTGTGCGCACTCGTAAAGGTGCCATTGACCGCGTGCTCGACCTTGCAAAAGAAAACGTGGGCGATAGCCCGGTTCATATCGGCGTTGTCCATGCTCGTGACGAGGCTTCTGCCAAGTCTCTGTTAGAAGAAGCGAAGAAACGCTTCAATGTCAAAGAAAGCTTTTTGACCGACCTTTCCATCTCCCTCGTAATCAATTTCGGACCCGGAACGGTTGGATTGGTGTTGTACCCTGCTGAGTAATTAAATTCTATGAGTGAAAACCAGACTTCCACTTTCCAAGATACTGATCTGCAATTTCTTGAATCGCATCTCTCGCGGACCTTGAGGCGGGTGCCGCCTCCAAACGGCTTGGTCGAACGCCTGCGCGGACGTGTGCAAATGCCGACCCGTTCTGAAATTCAGTTGCGTTTTTCAGATTGGCGTAGATTGTTTGTTGTGTTTGGTGGAGTGATGTCTGGCATGTTGGTCTTGGTTACACTGGCGCGTGCGTTTTATTATCTGGTTGGGCGCAAAGCGTAACCTCTGCATTTTCTATAAAAACCCCTGAAAGATACCTTTCAGGGGTTTTTCTTTTAATTTTTCAGTAACCAGTCACATAAAGCTTTGGCTTCCGCTACCAGATCGGCATCGATAGGGAGTTTGAATTCTTCAGTGACGCGCAAGGTTAAATGGTCAGCGACCAATTTCAAGTCGGGGGGAAGAGGCGCTTCATCCTTGATGAAGTTCAGCAAATCATGGGCAGAACGGCTGGGAAGGGGAGTCCCTTTGCGGGCAAGATAATCCCGAATGGCAATGCCAGCTGCACGGCGAGCACAGACACGAGCTTGCCCTTCATTATTGTTGGCTCGGGCACGTTGAGCAGATTCAAATTCACGTTGGATTTCCAGTTCGATGTTGTTCATGCTGGGATTATAATTCTTGAAATTTCAAGGAGGCTGGCATATGAGGCTTAAAAAGTTTCACGTATTAACTTGGATCGTTTTGTTAAGTATATTCGTTAGCGCTTGTGGCGGGGTTTTGCCGATTGGTGGCGAAACAGCACAACCAGGAACCGATGCAACCGAACCTTCCATTGAGGAAATTCCCAGTGGGAATGGTCCGACGGTGGTGACCGGTAGTGTTGAATATACAGACTTGTTTTTCACAATGGGCGTTTCTGAGCCGATTGTTATTTTGGAAGATCAGGGCGGTTTTGTTGCCCGTGATCGCAAATTTGTGATTCCAGTTGAATCACAGGTGCTTGGGCAGATTACATCCGATTTTTATACTTCACCTTTTACCTATAGTCTGACCCTTCCAGCGGAGCCTAAAGGTACATTGAACGATGTGGATCACGATGGGCAAAAAGATACCGGCGTGATGATCTTTGCTGTTGCCTATTGGACGAACACATGGGGTGACCCATATCTTGAACGCCGCGATCAAGGCGGTGGTGGTTGGTCTAGTGCCTATGCCTCAACTCGTGTAAGCGATGCCAGTGATTCTTTCCTTGAAGTGTATGGTGGTCAATATTTGGTCTATGCACCGGATGAGAATCAACAATTCCCTTCAGACTTTGGTGCAGATGCAAAACTGTTTACGGATGACGACCCATTGATGAGTTTGCCTGCGGGTTGGTCTATGATCGATATGGATCAGAAGCCATTTAAGATCGACCGCTCAGACTCCCCGACGCTTGATCTCTACGAGCCGGAAAGCTCTGCCCTCGATGATTTCTCGCAGATGACCTATACCGAAGCATTTGATGCCATGCTGGAGAAATTCCGCAAGGAATATGCCTATACCGAATTCAAAGATATTGACTGGGATGCTCGCGAGAAAGAATTCCGTCCGCGCTTTGAAGAGGCAGATAAGAATAAAGATGCTCATGCCTATGCTTTGGCATTGCGCGACTTTGTTTGGTCTATTCCAGATACTCACGTAGGCATGGATACTTCTGCGCTTAACGATGACTTTTCTGCCGACATTGCAGGTGGCATTGGTCTTGCTTTAGGCGAAACCAGTGACGGTCAAATTGTGGCGCGTTACATTACACCAGGCAGCCCAGCAGATGCGGCGGGTATCAAATTTGGTGCCGAAATCGTTTCTCTCGATGGCAAGCCTGTGGATGAAGTTGTTTCTGCTGTAACACCTTGGTCTTCACCGTTTAGTAACCCTGAAGTGAAGCGTTTGCAGCAGCTGCGTTATGCCACTCGTTTCCGCACCGAAAAGGGACAGGTTGAAGTTTCGTTTGTAAATCCCGGTGGTTCAGAACAATCTGCAACGTTGGATGTCGTTTCGGAGCGTGATAGCTTCAGTGTGACTTCCTTCGCTTTTGGGCAGCCTGAAACCTCCCTGCCTGTAGATTTCAAGATTCTCCCCAGTGGATATGGATATATCAAAATCAGCAGTTTTTCAGATAATCAAGTTCTGATGATTCAGGCTTGGGAATATGCTTTGGATTACTTTAACCAGAATGAAGTTCCCGGCGTGATTTTGGATATGCGGAACAACAGTGGTGGTAGCGGATGGATGGCGGATCAGATGGCAGCTTATTTCTTTACTAAAGAAGTGGTTGCTGGTACTGGCTCTAGCTATGATGAAGTGACCGGCGATTTTTACATGGACCCTGCCAGTGAAGCGGTGATGATTCCTCCGCGTGAGGCGTTGCAATATACGGGTCCAGTGGTGGTGATGGTGGGTCCTGCTTGTGTTAGTGCCTGTGAATTCTTCTCCTATAACATGACTATCAACGACCGTGCCACTGTTGTTGGTCAGTACCCGACCTCTGGGGCAGGTGGTGGCGTAGAAGCGTTCATGATGCCTGAAGGTACCTATATGCAGATGACCGTTTCGCGCCAAATGGATGCCGATGGCAATATTCACATCGAAGGCAGCGGCGTTGTTCCAGATGTGCGTGTGCCTGTCACTGTTGAATCCTTCCAGCGTCAATTGGCAGGTGATGATGTCATCCTCGAAGCTGCAGAAGCGGTAATTGGTCAACCCAAGGGTGCTGGGGTTACCCCATCCGCCTCTCCGAAGATTGCTTCTCCTGCTGAAGCAGAAGCTGCTTTTTCGAGCGGCGCGGCATTTATTGATGATAAAGTCAAAGAGCAATATTCCGATACAGAAGTTTCTGTCCCCGGCGTGTTGACCTATACTGCACCACTAGCCAAATCTGAGACGTTGATTTGGGCATATTACTGGTGTACGACCACAAAAGAAGTTCTCGATCAGAACTTTAGCCAGATCAATGTTCAGTTTGAGTTGAATGGGGAGGTGGTTCCGTTGGATCAATTTGCCACGGCAGAACTGCCCTCTGGTGGAAATCAGTGCCGTATTATTTACACTGCTCTTTCCGATTGGACAACCGGCGAACATCACCTCACAACGACCGTCACCTTCAAGACTCCCATCAACGATGGAATGGGTGACTACCCCGCTGGTGACTATGTTTCGGAGTATTCTGTCTTTGTCCCATAAACTAGATATAACTTTTCGAAAATCGGGTGTGAGAGTTCTATGAGGAGATATCTGTTTAGCCTTCTGGTTGCTATTTGGGTTACTGCATGTACCTCTCAGCCAGCAAGCTCTCCTACACTTTCTGCTAATGATCAAGCTGTCATTGCAACTTCGGTTGCAATGACGGTTATAGCAGAGAGTAATGCTTCTGTGGAAAGCACACCAACTCCCGTAGTATTGGATACCCCACTCCCAACCTTTACTGTGACAAATGTTTTACCTTTAGAACTGACGCCTACTTTTACACCTACGGTACAGGCTCCAGCACCTGAGGCAGCTACTACAGCGGGTCCCTGTGATAAGGTCTTAAAAGTTTCAGATGCAGGTCCTCTTACTCGTATCCGTTTTAGGAATAGCACAGGTGGCAAGATTCAATTAGGTGTCTTTTTGTGGAAGGAAAATTCCTACGGCGTATGTGGGTATCTTCCTAACAACCCGATCAATATCGGCATTGCTCAAAGCTATACCGTCAGTTTGCCAGAAGGATATTATTTTATCTGGGCATGGATCACCTATAAAAACGACGATACAGGCTCTGTGAATGGCAATTTCATCAATAATCAAACCTCTGGCACAGATACAATAGAAGTGATTATCAGAAAAGACGGCGTTTCAGGATAAAACGACCTGCTTATTAAACTAAAAAGGTGCCGAATGTCGGCGCCTTTTTAGTTTCCCTTATATACAAGTTTACCTCTGAAATTCTATGTTCCAAAAGCTAGATGACAAAAAAATGACAGAAAGTTTAGGTCTGCTAAGTTATAAACGAAAGGAAGTATAATCAAGTTCTCAAGATAGAAATTTCCGCCTGGGACTAGGTGACAATATGGTAGTAAAGCAAACAGGACAAATTTCCCCATCCTCTTCCGGCGGGTTTACACCCCCGCAGATTAACAGCCTTGAAGATACAGGGCTTTCTACACTTTGGCTTCAGGACCTAATCTTAAAAGTCCTGTATTTTCGTGGATATTTGAACGGTAGCAAGATTTCAGATGAAATTGCTTTACCGTTTGCCGGTGTGACTGACCAACTCCTCACTACCCTCAAACAAGAAAAACTGATTGAGGTTAAATCTTCGGCTGGTGGGTTAGGCGAAGGTTCTTATACGTATGGCATTACCAGTGCTGGGATCGTCCGTGCGCGTGAGGCGTTGGAACGTAGCCAATATGCTGGACCTGCTCCCGTGCCATTTGAAGTTTACAACGAAGCAATTCGCAAGCAAAAGGCTGGGCGTGTCACTGTCACTACACGTACCATGCGCCAAATTCTCTCGCAGTTAATTATTTCTGAATCAACCTTTCAGCGCCTTGGACCTGCGCTAAACTCTGGTACGTCTATTTTTATGTACGGACCTCCCGGGAACGGTAAAACCAGTATTGCACGGGCTTTTGGTAACCTTGTTCTCAGCCAGAATATGTACATCCCATACGCTCTTTATTTGGATGGACAGGTTATCAAAGTGTATGATGCAGTCAGCCATTCCCTTGCTCCTGATAATGATGTTGCATCCAATCCAACAGGTTCTTTACGTTCCAATACTCGCCGTGATCCACGTTGGGTAAAAATTCGCCGTCCCTTCATTGTGGTAGGTGGTGAGTTGACTCTCGAAGGTCTCGACCTTGTTTTTGATGACACCACCAAGTTTTATGAAGCCCCATTTCAGGTAAAAGCCAACGGTGGCATTCTGCTGATCGACGACTTTGGGCGTCAACAAGTGCGTCCGCGTGATTTGCTCAATCGTTGGATCGTTCCGCTCGAAAACCGCATGGATTTTCTCCGCCTCCACACCGGGCGCAAAGTGGAAGTGCCCTTCGATGTTTTGATCGTCTTCTCAACCAATCTTCCCCCAAAAGACTTGGTGGATGAAGCCTTCCTTCGCCGTTTGCGCCACAAGATCGAAATTGGCGACCCTTCTTTTGAAGAGTATCGTGAAATTTTCAAACGAGTAGCCCAAGATAAGCGTATTGAATACAACGACCAAGGCTTGGCATACCTTTTACAAGAATGGTATATCAAACGCAATCGCAAGCTTCGCGCCTCTCATCCGCGTGATTTGTGCGATCAGATTCTGGATATTTCATCCTACATGGCGGTTCCACCTTCCATGTCTCGTGAAATGCTAGACCGAGCTGCCAAAGCTTATTTTGTGGACATTTAAACTCAACGCCTCTTTCGGACCCTGCCTGAGCCTGCCAACCATGCTTGAAACTTTCCCTCGCCCTATCCTTCTTGCCCATCGCGGTGACCTTGCCAAAGCGCCAGAGAACACTCTCCCGGCGTTCTCTCAAGCCATTCAAAAAGGCGCCGACGGTGTAGAACTTGACGCCAAACTAACTACAGATGGTCATGTGATCGTCATCCATGATGAGACAGTGGACCGCACTACAGATGGAAAAGGGAAGGTTGCTATGTTTTCTCTTGAAGCCATCCGTAAGTTAGATGCCGGTTCATGGTTTGATGCAAAGTTTGCAGGCACAAAAGTGCCTTTGTTGGAAGAAGTTTTTGAAACAGTCGGTAAAGATAAGCTCATCAATATCGAACTGACGAATTATTACACCTCGCGAGATGGGTTGGTGGTAAAGGTTTGTGAGTTGATTAAGCGCCATAACAACGCCAAGCAGATCATCTTTTCGTCTTTCCTCCCTTCAAATCTAAAGATTGCTCAACAAACCCTCCCTGAAATTCCACGCGGACTTTTGGCGTTACCCGGTTTTATGGGGTTATGGGCGCGTTCTTTCGGCTTTATGTTTGGTGACTATCAAGCCTCTCATCCACATATTTCTGATGCGAACCGCGAGAGTATTCAACGTGCACATCGTGTCAATCGCCGTGTGCATGTGTGGACGGCAAACTCGCCGGCGGAGATTCAACGCTTGCGCGATTGGGGTGTGGATGGTCTCTTTACAGATGACCCCGGAACCGCCGTTCAGGCGCTTGGACGGGCGAGGTGAAGCTTTCCGAATGCCGGGAACAAGCCCGAGCGCGGTCTGAAGCGAAGATCCAATGGCGTCGTTCAACGAACGGCGTCCATTTTGTCTTAATACCAAGTTGTGTTATAAGAATGGGGCAATGCGCTTAATTCGTATCCTTCTCTTAGGTGTTTTTATCTTCTCGCTTGTGCCGGGCACGGTTGCCGCACAAACGCCTACACCGCCTACTGCGGTGCGAGTTATTTTAAATTCCATGACCCCCGAAGAGCGGGTGGGACAATTGTTTTTGGTTGCTTTTACAGGGACAAATACCGGTACAGACTCTCAGATCTATGATTTGATTACCAAGCGGCATGTGGGTGGGGTGGTGCTAACAGCTGGAAATGATAATTTCAGCGAGACAGATACGCTGACGCGTACGCATCAGTTGATCGAAGAACTTCAACAGGTAGAGTGGAACAACTCTGCGAATACCGCTGTAGACCCGGTGACTGGCTCACTTGAACGATATGTCTATGTTCCATTATTTGTTGGTATTTCACAAGAAGGGGATGGGTACCCAACCGACCAAATTCTGAATGGGTTAACCCCTTTACCCAGTGAAATGGCTATTGGCGCAACATGGAACACGGAATTTGCGCAAAATGTTGGAGAAGTTCGCGGCAAGGAAATTGCTGCCTTAGGTTTTAATATTTTCCTTGGTCCATCGTTGGATGTGTTAGAGACTCCATCTTCATCCGGTGGTGATTTGGGAACGCGTGTGTTTGGCGGTGACCCGTTTTGGGTGGGCGAAATGGGGCGAGCCTACATTAATGGGTTGCATACGGGCTCCAATGGAAATATGTTGGTGATCGCCAAGCACTTTCCGGGGGCTGGCGGAGCAGATCGTTTACCGCAAGAAGAAGTGGCTACGGTTCGAAAATCTCTTGAGCAATTGAAACAGGTGGAGTTTGCACCTTTCTTTGCTGTAACAGGAAATGCAACACTCCCGTCAGAAACTGTTGATGGGTTGTTGGTTTCCCACATTCGTTATCAAGGGTTTCAAGGAAACATTCGCGCAACCACACGCCCGATCAGTTTTGACCAGCAGGCGTTGGGGCAGATCATGGCATTGCCAGAGTTAGCAGGGTGGTACAGTAATGGCGGACTATTAGTAAGTGACAATCTTGGAACGACGGCTGTGCATGAATTCTATGCCGCAGGCGGAGGTCAGTTTCAGGCACGTATTGCAGCCCGCGATTCTTTCATTGCGGGAAATGACTTACTCTACCTAGGCAATATTAAGAGTGATGATACGCCAGATAGTTATACATCTGTGCTTCGTACAATTGATTTCTTTGCACAGAAATATCGTGAAGACCCTGCATTTGCACAGCGAGTGGATGCTTCGGTTGCGCGCATTCTTGCGGCAAAATTTAAACTCTATGAGAATTTTGATATCGGAAATGTAACCGTCCCTGCGGTTGAGTTAGACCAGTCAGATGCGGGAAGTAATATTACGTTTCAAGTGGCGCGGAACTCTGCTACATTAATCAGCCCCAGCCAGCAAGATCTGGCTTCGATCTTACCGTTGCCGCCGCAACCCAGCGATAGAATTGTATTCCTTACCGATTCTCTCAGTGTAGCGCAATGTACAGATTGTACAGAGCAACCACTTCTTGCGACAGATGCGCTGCAGAATGTTGTTTTGCGTTTATATGGACCGCAGAGCGGAAATCAGGTGGAAGAGTTCCGGCTTAAGTCTTATTCATTTGATAATGTAAAAGCCTGGTTGGATGCCCCCGATGAAAATCAATTTGTGGCAGATGACTTGGATAATGCGGATTGGGTAGTGATTTCCATTACCGACTCATCTCGTGAGCAACCGGCATTGATTAGTCGCCTCTTCCGCGAACGCCCGACCTTGCTGCTGAACAAACAGTTGATCTTGTTCTCGTTTGGCGCACCGTACTATTTTGATACCACTACGCTTTCACGGTTTACCGCTTATTATGCGTTGTATAGCAAACAGCCCCAATTCGTGGATGTGGCAGTACGCTTGTTATTCCAAGAGGTGACACCCGCTGGCTCTTCACCGGTTTCGATCCCTGCGGTTGGATATGATTTGATCGATGTCACATCGCCCAGCTCGATTCAGATCATTCCGATCTTTCTGGACCTGCCGCCCGACCCAGCAACCCCAAATACTGGCATCCTTCCCGAAGCGACTCTGACTCCGCTGTTTAGTATTGGCGATACGATCTCTCTTCGTACGGGTGTGATCAAAGACCATAATGGAAATCCAGTTCCTGATGGAACCGTGGTTCAATTCTCGATGTTACTGACAGGAGAGGGTGGGGGCATTTTGCAGCAAGTGGAATCAGTGACGACAGACGGCGTAGCACGAGCTGCATTTGGTTTAGACAAGCCCGGTCTGTTGGAGATTCGTGTCTCCAGCGAACCTGCTGTGATCTCTGAAGTATTACAGTTGGATGTCTCACAGACTGGTGAAGTAGCGGTGACAGTGGTTGTGCCTGAGCTAACTCAATCTTCTGAGCCAACCCCTACCCCCGAAGCTGTGGAAGAAACCGACGCATTTGTAACACAGGAGGGCTACCCCCGAGTTTCGGCTTGGTCGCTTGCCATGCTCTTTGTTTTACTCGGGTCTGGCGCTTTATACGTGATCGCTTCCCGTTTTACTAAACGGGTCATTGCCACGCGTTGGTCTTTGGGAATGTTGTTAGGCGGTTTGTTTGTATATAACCTGATGGCATTTGGCTTTTTTGACCTTCCAAATTGGTTGTTAGAGGCGGGAATATCTGGCGTGCTTTATGCCACCCTTACAGGTCAGTTATTAGGTTTTGCGGCTGGCTGGGTTTGGTCGCGTGTCGAGAAATAGTACTATCAACTTATTTTGTTTCCAGGGTTCAGTGTTACCATTTATTGGATTGATATCATTAAGGTTAGGAGACGAATTATATGGAATCTAACGGCAAAGCTGGCAAAAATAAAGTAATCAAAGCAAAGCAACCTCCAATTTTGTTTGACAAGACTCAAGCAATCATTGCAGACCTGACCAAAAAGCTTGGCGGCACGCTCGTTACCTATTTCAATAATCCACGTGGTGCGGTTTGTCATGACGATGTGTTGGCTTTATTTGAACTGCTCGAACAGATTGGCAAACAGGAAAAAATCTATTTATTTCTAAAATCCAGCGGCGGGAACGGACAAGCTTCTTTGCGTATTGTGAATCTTTTGCGCCAATACTGTGAAGAACTCATTGCAGTTATTCCATTGGAATGTGCCTCAGCAGCGACTATGATCACATTGGGTGCAAACGAGATCCATATGGGACCCATGGCTTATCTCACCTCGGTAGATACTTCGCTGACCCACGCGTTATCTCCCATTGACCGTGACAATGACCGTGTAAGCGTCAGCTTGGATGAATTGAATCGGGTCGTGAAACTGTGGCAAGCTCAAAGGTCCGACTCGAACGAGAACCCGTACCAGCAACTCTTTCAACATGTGCATCCACTCGTGATTGGCGCAGTGGACCGTGCTGAATCCCTGTCTATTATGCTTTGCAAAGAATTACTCGCATATCACATCAAAGATGAGCAGGTGGGTGAGAAGATCGCATCTACACTCAATTCTAAATATCCTTCGCATGGCTATCCTATTTTGTATGAAGAAGCACACCGCATCGGCTTGAAGGTCAGCCGCCTTTCGCCAGAGATCAATTCGCAATTGCTTGAACTCAATGAACTTTATAGTGAAATGGGTCAACGCGCTACAACAGATTTTGATGATACTCATGCACATGGGAATGAGATTCTCAATATTTGGGAATCGACTGATGTCTTGGTGTATTACCAACAAGATAAAGATTGGTTCTATCGGACCGAAGAACGTCGTTGGATCTCGCTCAATGACAATAGCAGTTGGCGGCGGATGCATAAAAAAGGCAACAAGGTTGAGAAATCCATTCTCCATATATCTTAAGCTCTTGAGGCATAGCTTCTGCTGTGCCTCTTTTTTTGCTCAGATATACAGGAAAATCAACTCGTTGCAAAACCTGTACAAAACCTGTGCATTGTGCTAGAATTCGCGCATTCAAAAAAGGTAACTATGGCAACGAATATTCATCTCAAATTCAACGACCAAGCTCCCGATCTCACGCTCTTAGACGGCGCAGGCAACCCTGTGCAGCTTTCATCTCTCTGGAAGAAGCAAGTCCTCGTACTGGCATTTACCCGTCATTTTGGATGTCCGCAGTGCAAAGAGATGGTGGATCAACTCATCGACTCGCATCAGACTCTGACTGAGGCTGGGTTGACACTCGCAATCGTTTCTCACGCCTCGCCCGAATCTGCCAAAGCGTTTTGCGACCAGCGCGCTCCGAATGCACTCTGTCTCGCCGACCCAGACCGTACCGTTTACAAAGCCTATGGTCTTTACCGTGGCACGCTCTGGCAAACCATCCTTTCCCCAAATATTTGGAAATCCAATAGAAGGTTGGCGCGACAGAAGGGGATCAAACCTGGTGTACCATCCCCGGGGCAGGATGTTTATCAAATGTCTGGCACCTTTGTTATTGGTATGGATGGAAAAATTCGCTTGCCTTATTACTACGAAGATATTGCTGATCATCCACCCGTGGACTTGCTTTTGCATGGCATCATGGGTGTGGATTGGAAGAAACCGTTCGACTCAAAACCTTTGGTCTAGGAAGTACGAAATAATGAAAACTTTTTTTCTTGCAACTTACCTTGCGCTCAAGGAAGTGTTCCGCAATCGCGGACGTTTTTTGCTTGTGGCGCTCGTCATCGCGTTGATCACGATGTTAGTCTTATTCATTGCTGCATTAGGGGAGGGGTTGGGCAATGGTAACCGCCAATATATTGCTAACTTGGATGCGGATTTGATCGTCTTTTTGGAGAAATCTGATTACATTATCTCTGCCAGCCGCTTGGAAGTGAACACCGCTCGTTCCATTCGGCGAGTGGAAGGCGTGGCAGATGCGGGTGCTATCTACACGTCCAATACAGAAATTGTGTCATTAGAAGAACCTTTGAAAGTATCGATGTTGGGCGTGGAGCCCGGTCACCCAGGCATGCCTGAAATTTTAGAAGGGCGTGAATTCCGCACTGGAGAGGCGCGCGAAACCGTCATTGACCGCAATGTGGCTTTGAGGTCAGATATCCAAGTGGGTGATACGATTCAAATCCGCTCTACCCAAGGCACAGACGATGAATTTTATGAGCTAAAGGTCGTTGGCTTGGTCGATGGTCAATCATATACCTTCCAGCCTACCATTTTTGTTCCGCCAGCCACTTGGGAAAAGATTCGCCCGCAATCTGAATCAGATATGGCAAGTAACACACCGTACCCCAATGTAATTGCGGTGAAGTTACAAGACCCCACTCAGCTCGATGAAATGTCTGCCCGTTTGATGGAGCGTGTACCCAATATTGAAGTAGCAGATATTCAAACGACGATTAATAATATTCCTGGCTATTCAGCTCAACAGGGAACAGTCCAAACGCAGGCAGTCTTTACTTTGTTGATTGGTACACTTGTCATTGGTGGTTTCTTCCAGATTCAGATTCTTCAGAAAGTTCCACAGATCGGCGTCTTAAAAGCGATTGGATCTGCAAATGGAATGGTTGGGCTTTCGGCGGTAATTCAAATCATCGTCGTGACCGCCATGGGCGTGGGGATCGGCAGCGGATTAACCTACTTCTTCTCGCTTGGGTTCCCTCCAACCATTCCGATTGTGTTCAACGGTATCAATTCACTCATCGCTGTGATCTTGCTTTTGCTGATTGGACCGGTTGGCGGAATGGTCTCTATCATTTATGCTGTTCGTATTGAGCCGCTCAAGGCGCTTAGGTTAGGGTAGAACATGTCAGACATTGCATTGGAAGTTCGTGATTTAGTAAAAACCTTCTCGCTTGATGGCACGACCATCAACGCGGTAGATCATGTGTCATTTCAAGTGAAGTTCGGTGAGTTTGTAGCGTTGGTCGGCCCCAGCGGTTCCGGTAAAACGACTATGCTTTCCATCCTTGCCGCTTTGCTTACACCTACCAGCGGACAAGTCCTCATCGATGGGCAAGATCTTTCCACGATGAGTGAAAAGGAGCGCGTTCGCCTCCGTCGTGAGAAGATCGGCTTTACATTTCAGTCGAATAACTTGATCCCATATCTTTCTGCTCGTGAGAATGTGGAGTTCATGCTGCGCCTCAATGGGAGACTTGACCATGCTAGCCGCATCCGCTCGGATGAGCTACTCTCCCGCCTTGGGTTGGCTGAGCGTTTACATAACTTACCCGCGCAAATGTCTGGTGGTCAACAACAACGTGTTGCCATTGCCCGGGCGTTGATCCACAACCCTGCGCTTGTTCTTGCAGATGAACCCACCGCTTCACTGGATACCGAACGTGCCTTCCAGGTAGTTGAGACCTTTGCCAACCTCATCCATGAAAACGGACGTGCGGGAATTATCGTGACGCACGACTTGCGTATGTGTCAATATGTAGACCGTGTCTTGCAAATGCAAGATGGTAAGTTGATCCGTACGTATGAGAACAAAGATGAGATTATGGAATTGGCTACCGCTACAGTCCACTAAGTGGATAACAAAAAGGCTCACTCCAAGAGTGAGCCTTTTTGTTATTTGTTGTGAAAAAAAGCATCCATGACAGGTGCAATATTTTCGGGAATATCTTCGCCCCATGCGCCGCCATCAATCACTTCACCATTTGGCTTTCCTGAAACATCCAGCTTGAAATATACAGGAATGGCTTCAAACTGGAACATTTCTACTTTGCCATTGTCCCAGCCCCATGCATCAACATCCAGTTTGATAATGTAGGTGCCGGCATAGGCATTCATCATTAATTCGTTCTCTTCGCGAATCGACTGGTCAATTGCCTGACAAGGTGGGCACCAAGTCGCATCAAACTCAACGACAGGTATCTGCCCCAGTGCCGAGGCTTTTTTGCTTTCACTTGCCAGCATCGTCGCTAAGTCTCCATCGTCTGGTTTGAGCCGCACGATGGTAAATCCAACAGAAGAAGTTATAGCAGTTTCTTCTGCAGATGGTTCTGTGCTTTGAATAACAGCAGATGGCGTTTCAGTTGTAGTAATAGGATTTTCTACCTCTTGCGGATTAGGCGTCAGCGCTTTACAGGCGAGTGCCCCTAGAAGAGCGATCAAGATCAGAATATATTTTTTCATAGGAATCCCATCTTTTATTGAATTAGTGTGAAGTCTCTTTCGCTGGAATCTGAATTGGAATCTCTTGACCAATAACCGGGGCTTTGCAGCCACGATCTGAACAAGCCATGTAAGTAATTCTAACTGTGTCGTCTACCCAGCTATTCCCAGGTGGAAGCTCAATGGGCAGGCGCAGGGTGACTGCTCCAACCGGGTAGACCAAAAGGTTCTTCGGCTCAAATTTTGGAATTTCGGCAGGCACGCTTTCGAGTAATTTCCCAGTGACATGATACTGACTTTCGGCTCCCGCTTCTATTAAAGTGGGACGCCCAAGTCCATCTGCTCCTGTAATGGGCAGGTCTTTGCTATATAAATGAAAACCGGGTTCTGGGGTAAAGGTAGCCGAAAAGAAATATGTTGCGTCTGTATCTTTTTCCAGATAGATTGATACGCTCACAGAATTCTTGACGAAGGTTGCCAACTCAAGCGGGTATGATTTGCTGGTCGAGCAGGCACTACATAACAGAAGAAATACAGCAGCAGATAGAAAACTTTTTTTCATTGAAAATAATTATAAGACAAAGTAAATTTCAAAGAGTAATACAAAAGGGCATCCAGAAAACTCTGGATGCCCTTTTGTATTATGGTTATTAATAATTTTTATGCTGTTTCCAAATCGCGTTGAATTTCGAAATCGGTCACGCACAGATGAAATTCATCCCACTCTTCCCACTTGGTACGCATGTAGACCAACTCTTGAAACTTGCTTCTTATTCGATTTCTTCTGGAATTGCCATTTCGTTCTTGGGAGCGGGTTTGGAGTTTCGCGAAAGGTTAATCATGATCACCGCTCCGATGATAATTACCGATGAGACGGCAATCCGTGCGTTTAACTCTTCGCCTGCAAAGAGCCAGCCAAGGAGCACTGCAACCATCGGGTTCACATATGCATAAGTAGAGGTCAGCGATACAGGTGCATTTTGGATCAACCAGCCATAGGAAACAAATCCGACCAATGAACCGAAGGTAATCAAGTAGACCAGACCCCACCACGAACGCATCGAAACATCGCCGAAGTTGAATCCACGCAGTTCGCCGGTTGCCACGCTGACAATGAACAGCGACGCCGCGCCTGCCAGCATTTGCATCCCTGTTGACATCAGGGTGGATTTGGGCATATCGGCACCGCGTGAATAAATTGAACCCATTGACCACAAGATCGGAGCAAGCACGAGCAGAATCACGCCGCTGGCGGCGAAGGTATGTTGTGAACCTGCGATCTCTCCTGGACCAACAAGGACAAACACGCCGCCAAACCCAAGCAACAAACCAACAATCGCCTGCCAGGAAGGTTTCGTGCCGCCAGAGCGCAATGACTCAAAAAGCACCAGCCAAAATGGAGACGTGGTGATCATGAGTGCAGCAATCCCAGATGGAACACTTTGCTCAGCAAGGCTTACAAAGCCATTACCACCTACAAGGAGTAGAGTTCCTACAATGGCAGTGGACTTCCAGTTATTTTGAGTAGGTCTTGGGTCGCCAGCCATATAACGCCATGTGACCAGAATTGCACCGGAAACCAAGAAGCGCAGGGAGGCATGCAAGAAAGGTGGAATGGTTTCTACAGCGAAACGAATAGCTAAATAGGTAGAGCCCCAAACAATCCATAAAGCGATTAATGCGGTCCAAAGTTTTGTTTTCATTCTTTTCCTTTTGTTTAATTAATTTACTCTGCCATTACAAATTCTCGTGCCAGAATGGCTTTTTTTCGAGCGGAACCATACAGATAATTTCCGAACTCTCCGCTCTTACGGATCACCCGATGACAAGGGATAAGATAGGCAATCGGGTTATCGCCAACGGCGCTGCCTACTGCCCGAACCGCACGTGGATTTCCGATCTGTGTAGCGATGTGTTCGTAAGTAGCTAATGCGCCGGTGGGAATGCTGAGCAGAGCTTCCCACACTTTGATCTGGAAATTCGTTCCGCGTAGATGCAGTTTGAGCGGGCTATCTGTTTTGGCATTTAGAAAGATGCGGTTGACCAAAGGTGCCGTGGCTTGATAATCTTCGATCATGTTGGCATGTTTCCAGTGTGCGACCAGGTCGTCAATGGCTTTCCCTTCGCTGAGGTTCACAAAGCTGAGGTTACAAATGCCGCGCTCTGTTGTGGCAATGAGACATTTACCAAACGGGGTGAGGTGAATGCCATAGTGAATGTCGATGCCGGCGCCGCGGGATTTGTATTCGCCGGGAGTGACGGCTTCAGTGGAGACAAAAAGATCATGGAGCCGACCCAGGCTTGATAGTCCGGTTTGATGCGTGGTATCCAATAAGTTTTCAGTCTTATCGAGCAATTGCTTGGCGTGTTCCTTCGTCAGAAATTGCATGAAGCGTTTGGGGCTTATGCCCGCCCAACGTGTGAAGAGACGTTGAAAGTGATATTCGCTCATTCCAACGGCAGAAGCGATCTGTGCCAGCTCGGGCTGATGATGTACATTGGTTTCGATGTATTGAATAGCTTGCTCGATCAGCCGATAATGTTGTAAAGGTTCAAGGTCTTGCAGTTCTCGAATCATGGGTTCCATATCAATCTCCTTTTCTTGAGGGAGATTGTATGCGGCGTTCGGTTTGTGGGCGACCCGTTTCTTGCTCATTTTCTTATGTCTTATGATACTCCTTTCACGCAACCAGATGTCTGGAAACCAAAAACAGGCATGCCGGGCACGCCTGTTTTGATACTTGTTGTATTAAAACAAAATGCCCTTCCAAACCACTAGGCTGCACTCGCGTGCGAATGGACCTGTTCACTGCGTTTCCATTGTCCCGCTCGTCACCGTGCGGTTTTCTGTTTGCGCTTGCTTTGGAAGGGAGAAGGAAGCCAGTGAATCTGGCTTCAGAGGTATCCGCTGATCTATCCGATTTTTCTACGTTTCCCATCCTCACTTGTTAGAAAGGGAGTAGGTTGGTAGTTAGCATCCCGTTCGCACGGGAGAACCTCCACCTCGTGATCTCGTTTGCAACGAGACCCAGCCGCTTGTATCTCCATTATTTAATTGTTTTCCCATCTCTAACAACGGGCGGGATTTTACACGTGGGGTGTGGATTTCGTCAAGCAAGTGATCTACACAATAAAAAGCGGAATGTTCCTGAATGGAACATTCCGCTTCACAATTGCGTACCCCGCCTGTGCCGTGTACCGCGGGGTTTTGAACCTGCTATTGCAGGTGGGTTCCTACCAAGCAACGCCGCCTTGGCTCAGGCCTATCGCGTTGTTACTGTAAAGTTAAGAACCCTTTTAAGGGGTATTGGCTCAAAACGGAAGGGCGATATCACGAACACCGCAGGGTGCGGTTCTTATACCATACTCTGCGAGACAAGGAAAGTTAATCATTAAGTAACTTCTTAAGGAAGAGATTGATTTTCTCAAAAAATTGTGCTAGGCTATTTTGAAGAGCGTTTTTTTCATCAAAGGAGACGACAATATGAATTTAGTACATGGTGTGGATGTAAGTTATTGGGAGCCTAAAATCGATTGGCAGGCTCTGCGTTCTCAGGGGTTTAAGTTTGCTTTGATTCGTGCCACTTCTGGGGTGGGCTATGTGGACCCCAAGTTTAAGGCTCATTGGGAGGGAGCACGTAAAGAAGGTCTCTTGCGTGGGGCGTATCATTACCTAATCGCCAACCAAGACCCGAAACAACAAGCAGACCTTTTCATTTCCAACATTAGCGCTGACCGTGGTGAGTTACCGCCTATTATTGACCTTGAAGATAAATACAATGAGAGCGCTAAAAACACCCAGATCATTGATACGTGTAAAGCGATTCTGGACCGGGTGGAGAAGGCGTTCGGTGTAAAGCCGATGATCTATTCACGCACTCAGTATTTGAATTTGCATGTCTCGCGGAATGGAGCGGCACCTTCGTGGGCGAAGGATTATCCGCTTTGGTTGGCGCAATATCCTTATGTGTTCGATGCCAACACCATGCCCAACAAAAATATGCCCACTCAGGCGGCAGGCTGGCAAGATTGGAAGTTCTGGCAGTATTCTGAGACCACCTTGGTTGATGGTGTCACCAGTGATAATGGTCAGCCTACTGAATGTGACCTGAACTGGTTCCGCGGTACCGAAGAGGAACTTTACGCGTTTGCAAATGTGAAACCCAAGGAACCCGTGAGCTATACCGTGAAGAGTGGCGATACGTTCAAAGCGATCGCTGAAAAATATAAAATCACCGTGGATGAATTGCTAACATCCAATCCGCAATTGTTGGCTGAAGGTACGAAACTCTCTATTCCAGTTCCGACTATCTCAAAGCCGATTGCCAGCGATAATTCCACGACGAATACTGCAACCTCTTCCACGCGGACACATACTGTCAAACAAGGCGATACGATTGGCACCATCGCTCAAAAATACGGCGTGACCGTAGATGCGATTAAAGCCATCAACCCGAATTTGACCAACCCGAACCTGATCTTTGTGGGGCAGGTGATTGTTATTCCTTAATAATATAGATAGAGTAAAACAAAAGCCTCTGAAATTTTCAGAGGCTTTTGTTTTTTTGAAGATAGTTCTATTTTTGTTGCTCACATACCGGAGTATCATCGGTGACAAAGTAAGTTTCCATCTCGGTAGGGGATAACTGACGGGTAATTAATGAACAGGCAAAATTGAGCTTGTCATCATAATTGACAAACCAGATTCTCGCCGTGGAATCTGCACTACCTGAAGCTAAGAATTTCCCATCAGCAGAAAATGCTAGCCCATAAATTGCATCGGTATGACCGATTAGCGTTTGTGTCAATTTGCCGGTTTCAACATCCCAAATGCGTACGATTCGATCAGACCCACCGGTAGCAACATATTTTCCATTAGGTGAAATTGCTGCTGCATAAATCTTTTGATCGTGTTCAAACACTTGAACTTCTTTTTTAGCTTCTATATCATATAAGGCAACATTCCCATTTATAGAACTGAAGAGTATGTATTTACTATCTGATGTAAATTGAAGGCTTTCAACGTTGTTATAGTCACTTTCTTTCGGGTAATCATAGCCTGTGATAAACCCACGCTCTGTATGATCTTTGATATTGTATATGATTACATTTCCATTCCACAGTCCTACCGCTGCAAGGTTTCCGTCTGGGGATAGGGCTACGCTTCGCGTGGATGTTACATCTCGCGTCGAAATACTAATTCCTTCAAATGTTGCTAGTTTTTCTTTTGCTTTCCAATCCCAATAGGTTGCGTCGGCATCAGTTGCTACAAAAATGTACTTTCCATCTTGTGAAAATACAGCTTGGTTCACCCATTTTCCTTCTTCAGCGGCTTCAATAGTTTGAAGTACTTTATAGTTTTCTGCATCCCAAATTTTTACAGTACTATCTCCACTACTAGTCAGAACATATTTCCCATCTGCTGAGAAGGAAATACTTGAACTAACCCATAGGTGTCCGACTAAAGAGGTTTTTATGCTTCCGGTATTAAGATTCCACACCTTGAACACATTCTTTAAGTCCTCGTCCCAGCTTCCAGTTATAAGAGTCTTCCCATCAGGTGAAAAGGCAACATCAGATACGCGGCTAATATGCCCTCTTAACACCCATGGATTGCTTCCTACAATTGCATTCCATTTGTGAGCCATTCCATCTACTGACCCTGTATAAATATAAGAACCATCTGGGGAATATACAATACTGGTTATATCATCGGTATGCCCTACAAATGATTTTACAGCTTTTCCAGACTCAATATCCCAAAGTCTTGCTGTATGATCTGCTCCACCAGTGACTAAATATTTTCCATCAGGTGAGAATTTTACAGCATATACAAATTCAGGCTGAAATAGAGTTTTTAATAAATGATAGTTTGATGCATCCCAAATCTCAATTTTTCCTTCAGTCGCAGTTGCAAATTTCTTCCCATCAGGAGAGGCTGTAATATCAAAAATATAGTTGTAAGTATAAATACTACCTATCATTGAACCGCTTATAGCATCCCATTTATATGCCATCCGATTTTGATCTGTTGTGTAAGCAAATCTGCCGTCTGGAGAGAATGTAACACTAATAACAGGTTGAGTATGAAATAATTTTTTTATTGGCTCACCAGTTTCTATATCCCAAATCACAGCACTCATGTCGGTACTTCCAGTGATTAAGTGTTTTCCATCATTTGAAACAGCAAGGCAGGTGATACGGTCTGTATGATTTTTATACGACATTACAGACTTTCCGTCTGATATGTCTATTAATTCCGCTTCCCCCGTATCTTCACCAATGGCTAAATATTTCCCGTCGGGAGTAAATTGTAAGCCATAGATATTCGCAATTAACTTAAATTCTTGAATTACCTCTTTATTTTCAGTGTTATACAGGGTGATTTTTTTTCTGTATTCGTCATTGCTGGCAGCGGCTAACACCTTTCCATCTGGAGAAAGAGTGATCAAGGGAGAAAGAGCAAATACACCCCATATATTGTTATCAATGAACCGGCTAACTGGATACGTGGATATTAAGTTGAATTTTTGAATACTATCTGTCAATGCTTTATCGGCTTGAGCATGATATTGGGTCTGTAAAGATTTAAGGCTTAAGAGCATGGCAGTTTCAGGGTCACCTAATTCGTCACCCAAAACGACTTGTGCTTGAGCGGCAAGCCTTGCGCTTTCTGAAAGGGCAAGTGCTTTTTTTGTTTCTTCTTCAGCTGCCACAGCCCGGTCTCTTTCAGTTTTAGCGACACCTTCAGCTTCTACGGCATGGTTACGTTCTTGTTCCGCCTCGTTTTGAGCAAAGACGGCGGCTTGACGTGCAAATAAGGCGACAATTCCTAATGCAATAGAGACGATCAAAGCAACCGTGACGCCTGCTAAGGTGACTCTCTGACGGCGAGTGGCATCTTTACGACTGGCAAAAATGTATTCGCCTTGAAGAGCTGTAGCATCTGGATTTTTTCCAGATGAATTTGCCAGGAAACGTTCGCCATCAATAAGGTCATTACCTCGCAGTGTAAAGGAATTATCTCGATTTTTTTTGTCCCACTCCAAGGCGCGGATTTGAACACGGGTATGAGTTTTGATCCAATCTAGGTCGGTATCCATGGCAGAGCATAATGTTTGGAAACCTTTATCAAAGTCATCAGTATCTCGCATGTAAACCCAATTGATCTTTGCCAATTCAGGCGGAACATCATTCGGATCGACTGTTGCGTATACAATGGGGAAAAGCCGTTTTCCCATTGCTAGTGCATATTCAAACTCTTTTCGGCACTCAGTAGACTTGACCCATTCTGGGCTGAGTACAAAGAGGACAGAGTTTGTTTCTTCAATTCCTTGTTTGATTTCTGCGAACCAGTCGGACGCGGCGGGGATAGAGTCCCAATCTGCCCAAACATTTCGATTTGCCCCCATGAGTGCATTGTATAACTTTTGAGTGAATTCTTTGTTGCGACGGGAATAAGAAATGAAAACGTCGTTCATACATAACTCCTGTTTTGAAATATAACTCGATAAAGAACGAGAAACTCGCTCCTTTAGCATCCATGAGACTCAGTGTGTTAATCAAGTTTTATTTCTAAGACAGGCTATGCGTTCGAACCGACCTGTAAACATTTTGTTTCTAAGTTGCCGCCTTGCGAAACAAAATATTCATCTATAGAATAGAAACGATAAAGATTACATCGTTTCTATTCTATAACGTTTTAATTTATAGACAACACCTTAATAGACTGTTGTTGGTGCTTTGTAAACTGTCGTCAAATTTTATAGATAATGAAATAGGATATTTTTAGTAGTATTTATTAGAGCTTGGCATACAAAAAAAACAGGTAGTCCGTTTACAGACTACCTGTTTTTATCCTTTATAGGATTTACGGGTAAATTCTCTTGATTGTGCGCGGGAAGGGAATCGCCTCGCGGATGTGTTCGATGCCGCACATCCAGGCGGTGACGCGCTCCGTGCCCATGCCGAAGCCCGCGTGGGGGACAGAGCCGTACTTGCGCAGCTCCAGATACCACTTGAAGGCTTCTTCAGGCAGACCTTCCTTTTGAATGCGTGCCAGTAGTTTATCCGGGTCGCTCATGCGTTCGGAGCCGCCGCAGATTTCGCCGTAGCCTTCGGGGGCGAGCAAATCCACGCTCTTGCAGACTTCGGGGCGGTTCTCCCACGGTTCCATGTAAAAGGCTTTGACCGCGCTCGGGTAGCCATATACAAAGACTGGCTTGTCATATAACTTGGTGATCTCGGTCTCATGCGGAGCGCCGAAGTCCATGCCCCATTCGAATTTGAGCAATTCTTTGCGCTCGGGGTCGGTTTCTTTTTCGTAGAGGTCGATCAGATATTTCGCCGCGTCGTCATAGGACATGCGCGGGAAGGGACCGGTGATTTTCTCCAACTGTGTAAGGTCGCGCCCGAGGAATTTCAACTCGGCGGAGCAATCTTTCAGCACAGACTGGGCGATGTGGGTGATGAGACCCTCTTCGATATCCATGAGCTGGTCAAGGTCGCAGAAAGCAATCTCGGGTTCGAGCATCCAGAACTCGGTCAGGTGGCGACGCGTTTTGGACTTCTCCGCGCGGAAGGTGGGACCGTAGCAGTAGACTTTGCCGAACGCGAAAATATTCGCCTCATTATAAAGTTGACCGGTTTGTGCTAAGAAAGCGGAGCCTTCGTCGAAGTATTCGGTCTCGAAGAGAGTCGTCGTCCCTTCTGCTGCGGCGGGGGTGAGGATGGGGGTGTCGAGATTGAAGAAGCCCTGACCATCCAAATACTCGCGGACAGCAGACATGACCCGCACGCGTACGCGCAAGATCGCCCATTGGCTCTGCATGCGTATCCACAGGTGACGGTTATCCAGCGCGAAGTCCACGCCATGGTCTTTGAGTGCCATCGGGTAATCGAGCCCGGCAGCTTGGACGACCTGCAGGTCCTTGATGCCGACTTCAAACCCGCCAGGGATGCCGGGCGCGCGTTTATCCTCGCGGACGGAGCCGGTGATGATCACCGATGATTCCTGCGGCAGTTTGGAGATCGTCTCGAAGAGTTCAGGCGACAGGTCGCCTTTGAAGGCAACGCATTGGATGAAGCCCGAGCCATCGCGCACGAGCAAAAAGACCAGTTTGCCCTTATCTGTGCGGTTATAGACCCAGCCCTTGAGGACAACGTCCTGTCCGACGTAGTTTGAAATTTTTGAAACGCTGACGTGTTCGGTCATGTAGGGAATTCCTTTAGTTTGTGATTGTGCCAATTATAGCAGATGAGTTTTTATAAACATGTTTTGTATAGGGCAGCATAAAAAGCGACAGTCACCTTTGCGAAGCACCTCGTAGCGAAGCGGAGTGGGCAAGGTGACTGTCACTTCGCTTTATTTCGTAGCATCCCTCAACCTCTCCGACACTTTCCGTAATTCCTCCTTCAACTCCATCGGCTCCTGAATGACAAACTCAAACGAGAACATGGCGATCTGCCTTGCCAGCCAGGTGAGGTCATCTACACTGCCGCGCAAGGTGATGTGACCGCCTTCGGCTTCGAGAATGCCCAACACGTCGAAGACTTCTTTTTGGGCGGTTTCGAGATCCGTTTTCAAGGTCAACTCGAAGGGATAGGTGCGCGGCAGGGTGGCGATGGCTTGGGTGATGTATGCCAGCGGATCAAAGCCTGCCGGGCGTTCAAAATTTTCTTGCAGAGGTTGAATGACGGTGATGCGGTCGAGCCGGAAAGAGCGCATCTCTTGGCGCAGGTGACAGAACCCGATCACATACCATTTGTTTTGGAAGTAGGTCAAGCCGTAGGGGTCAAGGTCACGTTCACTGGTTTCGTCCTGCCGGGATTGATATTGCAGATGCACGCGCTTTTGAAATTGAGTCGCTTCGGTCAACGTGCTGAGGATGGTCTCATGCGGCGGCGTGGAGGATGCCGCGTCCATGCCGAAGGTGATGGTCTCCGTCAACGCGCGCACACGGCTCTTGAGTTCGAGAGGCAGAACCCGCTCCAGCTTGGCAAAAGCACTCTCGATGGCGTGCCCGGTATGAGTGAGGTTGAGGCGACGGGCGGAAATCAGTCCCACCGTGAGGGCGAGCGCTTCCTCGTTGGTGAACATCATCGGCGGGAGTTTGAATCCCGCCGATAAAATGTAAGCGCCGTGACGTCCGCGCTCGGTTTCGATGGGGATGCCCAAGTCTTGCAGCATGATGATGTAGCGGCGCAGGGTGCGGTCGGTCACTTCGAGCCGACGAGCCAGTTCGGGGCCGGTCATGCGCCCATGTGTTTGGAGCAATGCCAGTACGGTCAATACGCGGGTGGTGGGATGATACATGCGGGCAGTATACCAGCGCAAACTCTTATTGCCGTTCGAAGGTCATCACCCAATTGGTTTCCCAAGTCTTGCCGCCGTCGATGGAAAATGCCTGCTCCCATTTGCAAGAATTTTCCTGAATCTCCGACCAGATAAAACGGCAAAAGATATGCCTGCCTTCAAAAACTTCTTGCGAATAAAATTCGCCGCGCCCATCTTTGAAGCCGCCGATCATGGGCACATCCAACGTCCCTGCGCCTTCGGCTGACCAATACAAACTCCACTCTTTCGACTTGGGGTCAAACACGCGCACGGTAATGGCATGCACAGAACCATTTGCGCGATGCAAAATGTTCTCGTCCATGTTGCCCAAACCGTTCAATATCTTTCGGTCAGTGCTCTCGCCTTCGAACTCTTCCCATTCAGTACAAGCTTTGAGCCTTTCCTTCAAACGGAAGTGATGGACTTTCCATTTGCCGATCAGAAAATCAAAATCGTTGCGTCCGTCGTTTTGTTGTTGCATGATTGTCTCCTTTAAATGCCGGTTAACCGTGAGCGGGGTGTGGGTGTGAGCCGCATGGTCTCTGGTTCTTTTATGATGAATTTCTGGATGAAGGATTGGACCTCACCCCAGGCTTTTGACTCTTTCAGTTGCCGGATACAACGCTCATGCGCCTCAGACTCAGGGAAGCCTGCCAGCCAGACGAAGACATGTTCTCCCTCTCGAATTGCCAACCGCGGATAACTGTTTGGGCTTTCCTCTGTCACGAAATAGCCCAGCATCTTCGCCCCGCACTTTTTGAGAATGGGCTGCATCGTCTCTTCGAAATAGTCAATAAATTCCTCCCTAACCGGTTCATCGAAATAATAGATCGTCGCCGATACAAACCCAGTTTGCGGCGTTGTACTGCCACGCGGAGGGCGATTCCCATCTTTGAGCTTGAACCCTGAATTCGCGCGGGCAGGGTGTAAAAGCAACACATTGCCCGAATCGACAATGGTTGTGTTTGCGGCTTTGGCATTTGCCTTCCATGCGGGGCTGGTGTAAAACGCGTTCAACGCCTCTGCGCGCAATTGCATGTCGTCAAAGCCTTGCAGCCACGTCCAGCGTTTGGGGTTGTCCACATCGCGAAATTGACCGATGATCTGAATCCCAACGTCCTCGCGCGGTTCGATCAATTCGAGGTCGAAGAGTTCGATCATCTCATCCCGCCGATCTTTGCGCAGGGTATACATTCTCAACTCAACGATGGGGGAACAGGTCTTGCGGCTCATACGCGTTCGAACTCCATCACCCAATTCGTTTCCCAGGTCTTGCCGCCATCATCCGAAAGTGCCTGCTCCCACTGACAAGATGTTGCCGTGATCTTTGACCAGAGCGCCCGCGCTAAGACCGGCTTGCCATCCAGGTCATCTTCGGCGAAAAATTCTCCAACGCCGTTTGAGAATTTGCCCACCATCGGCGACGTCAGCACCGCATTGGCACTGTCTACCCAGTATTGACTCCACTCTCCAGTCTTCGGGTTGAAGAGGCTGAGCGACACCCCATACAAAGCGCCCTTTTCGCGTTGAAAGGTCATCTCTTCCAAATTGCCAATTCCGCCCAATATCTTGCGGTCTTCCACTGTGCTTTCGAACTCGTCCCATTGGGTTGATCCCTGCATCAGTGCTTTCAACTTTCGATGCCGAACCTTCCACTTACCGATGAAAAAATCAAAATCATGCCTGCCGTCTTTGGGTTCCATAGATTCTCCTTTGTGATGTGTGATTTACACATTCACTATAGAGCCTAAAGCGGACAGGATCGTTCCTAATTTAAATTACGCAGTAGAGGTGACTTGTTAGGGTTTATCCATGTGCTAGTTTAAAAAGAAAGGGTCGCCCCTACGATTTTGTCTTAATTTTTTTATGATATCGGTGCATCTTATCGTGTACACCACAGGTGTTCATACTGCACCAGCGACGGCTATGATTTTTCGAGGTATCCAAAAACAGCCATCCGCAGTTGGGACATTCTTTTACATGTGCAACTTCTTTCGAAGAGAGCAGAGATTGTGTCGAAGCAACGATCTGCCATAGAATGCCATCGAGTGATTTGTATGGCTCCCATTTGAAAATAAAGAGACCGCCTGTTTTTACGAGTTGACCATTCCCGATCGCTTCTTGATATAACCCGGCGATGGTGCTCAAGTCCGCTTCTTTGGGGTTCGTCCCTTCGGCAATGGCGGCAAAGACCCGAAACATCGTTTCTCTGGCGTCTTTTGTTGTTTCTAAAATATTCTCTGCTTTGCTTGATTCTTGCGTGGCTTTTTGTTTCAGGGTTTTGGCTTGGGCGGGGGAGAATAGCTCCATTTTGGCAGCCCAGTCTACAAGGTCCGCATAGGAGGCGATGTAATCATGTTCAGGCTCATACCGTGAATTGACCGTGTTGACGAAGTCCAGGCACAAGGCTCCGCCTACCAATTCCAAGTTTTCAAGGGTGCGTTTTGCGTTGCTCATTTTTACCACCAATACTGTCTTGACAGGTAAATTAATTTCAAGTACTATTTTACCATCAAAATAAATTTAGATGGTAAAAATGGAAACCGAACCGATCACCCCCTCCGCTGTTCTACCTGCTTCAAAATCGTCCACATTCAACTTTAGAAAACTTTGGTTTGCCAACGGTTTCTCGAATCTTGCCGATGGACTGTATCAAATAACCCTGCCCCTCATCATCGTCCAGTTAACGGATTCACCAACCCGCGTTGCAGGCTTAAGCATCATGCTAAGCCTGCCGTGGCTTGTCTTTGCTTTGCAAGCAGGCAGCATTGTAGACCGTTTTGATCGTCGTCGGGTGATGGTGTGGGTCACGGGTGGGCGCATGTTGATCCTGTTTGGGCTTACGCTTGCTGTGATGATGGATCAGGTCTCATTGCCTTTATTGTACATCGTCGCTTTCGCTCTGGGTGTCGGGGAGACTCTTGTCGATACGGCGTTGACATCCATTGTGCCTTCGATCGTTTCTACTGACCGTTTGAATTGGGCGAACGCGCAGATCACTGCCATGCAAACGGTCACAAACACTTTCATTGGTCCGCCGCTTGCAGGCTTTCTCGCCGGAGTCGGTTTGGGGATCGCAACGGGTTCGAGCGCTGTGCTGTATCTTTCTGCGGCTTTTGCTTTATATCTGATCCAAGGAACGTTCATTCCCCGCTCTCAAGTGGATGCATCACCAAATCCTGAATTTTGGACTCATCTTACAGGGGGTCTGCGCTTTTTGTGGGATAACCGCCTCATTCGCGACCTGACCCTGTTCACGGCTTCGATGAACATTTTCTGGTCCGGATGGAGTGCTCTGCTGGTGCTCTACGCCGTCAAACCGGGAGCTATGGGGCTGAATGAGTTCGAATATGGTCTATTGCTGACGGCAATGGCAGTCGGTGGTCTTTTGGGTTCAATGGTGGTGGAGAAACTTCAAAAACACATCGGTACACGCAACGCACTTGTGCTTGACTTCATAGGAACGATCATGCTGCTTGGCATCCCTGCATTGACCACGAATGTATGGTGGGTAGGGTTCTCCGCTTTCATGGCTGGCATTGGCGCTTCGGTTTGGGTTGTCATCGTCGCTTCGATCCGTCAAATGACCATTCCAGGCGATCTCTTGGGAAGAGTGTATAGTTCCAGTCGTTTTATCAGTTGGGGCATTGGACCCATCGGGGCTGCCTTGGCAGGCTTCATTGCTGAGTGGTTAGGCATCCGCACAATGTTTGCGATCAGCGGCGTGTTGAGTGTGATCGTGCTGTTCGTATTTCTAAGAGCAGTGCCATCTCGTCTTCTAGAGAGTTTTGATCGTACTGCTTAAGATCTACACAATTGAATTGAAATATAAAAAGTGACAGTCACCTAATTAGGTGACTGTCACTTGGGTTTCCCTACTTCAAATACTTATCCATCCACCGCAAAATATGATTGAGCCGCGCAATGCGCCGATCGGTTCTCCCAACGCGCGAGAGTCCATGCGGTTCTTCGGGGAAGCGCACGAACTCCGTCTCCACGCCTGCACGTTTGAGCGCCACAAAGGCTTGCTCGCCTTGCTCGATGGGGCAGCGATGGTCATGCTCGTTGTGGATGATGAGCGTGGGCGTCTTGGTTTCGCCCAAATACTTCACCGGTGACATATTCCATAACTTGTCCATGCTCTCTTGCGGCGAACCAGACTTTGCCCAGAACTGGAAGATCCAGTTGAAATCGCTCGAACCCCACATGCTGACCCAATTGGTCACACTGCGCTGCGCCACCGCAGACTTGAAGCGGTTGGTATGCCCGACAATCCACAGCGTCATAAATCCGCCATACGAGCCGCCGGTCACGCCCATGCGTTTGGAGTCGATGTATGGCTTCCTCGCCATGAGATCGGCGAACTTCATCAGGTCTTCGTAATCGGGTCCGCCGAAATCACCCCAGATCGCCTTCGAATGTTTTTCGCCGTAGCCCCGTCCGCCGCGCGGATTGGTGAAGTACACCACATATCCGTTCGACGCAAAATAATTGAACTCGTGCATGAAGAACTTGCCATACTGCGTCCACGGTCCGCCGTGAATTTCAAAGATCGACGGGTAAGTCTTGTTCGGGTCAAAATTGGGCGGGAACATGATCCAGCCTTGCAGGTCGGTGCCGTCCGCGCCTTTGTACCAAACCTCTTCCACCTTGGGCAACTTCACCGCAGCAAAATAATCGCGGTTGATGTGCGTGAGGTATCGCACCGTGCTGCCGCCCAACTCACGCAAATGAACTTGCGGCGTGTCGTGCAGGCTGCCATAAAAATACGCCACCTGTTTTTGGGATTTGTCGAACGAGACGGCTCCCAGCGCCCCGCCTTCGCCGATCACTTCCGTCATATTCTTGCCAGCGATGTCGATCCGCTTCAAAACCGTGGACCCGTGAACTGCTGCCTGAAAATAGATAGCTTTTCCATCGTTCGACCACACCGGCGGCACCGTCTCCGCTGCGCCAAAATCGGTGATGACATCGGCTTGAGCGTGCAGGTCATACTTCTTGGTCAGGTTTCGCGCAGGCTCAGAACCGTCCACTGGCACGACCCATAGACTGGTGTTCTGATAATCCAAATGTTCGCCTTCGGTTCCATAATATGCCAGCCATTTTCCGTCCGGTGAAAATGCAAGCATGGACTTTAATCCCACAGGTGTGTTCTCAAGTTTGCGCGGCTTGCCACCGTCCGCAGGCATGAGGAAGATTTCATCCCGTTCAGGCGTCGCATCCGGTTCTTCTGACCTATTTGAAATGAAAGCGATTGTCCTGCCATCCGGCGAATAGACTGGGTAGTTTTCATCGTGAACAGCGCTGTCGGTTAATTGCTTGCCTTTACCCGTGCGGACATCAACTGTCCAAATGTGAGTCCGCTCGTGGGGGAGGTAGCCATAACCGTCCAGTTTATAGAAGAGGCGGTCATAGTGACGCACCACCACGCCGAGCTTTTTCTTCTGTTCATCCTTTTCACGTTCCAATTCTTCTGCATCCGTTTTGCGGATGGTACATAGCAGTTTGCGTCCATCCGATGACCAGCTTGCAATGTTGATCTCGCCATCAATGGAGGTCAACTTGCGGGCTTCGCCACCATCGAAGGGGATGAGATGAATCTGCGGGTTATCATTCCCAGCGCGGCTGGAGAGGAAAGCGATCGTATTTCCATCTGGAGACCAACTCGGAGAATAATCAGACTGATTGCCATACGTGAACTGGCGCGGTTCCCCGCCTCCGGTTGGGACGATCCACAAGTTGCCATATTTTTTCTCGGTCTTGCGGTCCACTCGCTGGATGCGATATACGACATGTCCGCCATCGGGCGAAATGCTTACACTAGAAAGTTGTTGCAGGGAATACAGGTCTTCAGCAGCGACCAAACGTTTTTTCGAGGTTGGCATAAAAGACTCCTTTTCGAATATTATTTAAGAGGAAAGCTGATAGATTGTATATCATCTGCCATAAAAAGTGACAGTCACCTTTTTAAGATGACTGTCACTGTAATTTACTTCTTTCGTTCTTCCAACCCCTTCACCATCAGTTCCTTCGCTACATTCGGGTCGGCTTTGCCTTTGGTGGCTCGTGCTACCTGCCCCATGAACCACTGGAACAGGGTCTCTTTGCCGCCGTTGTAATCGTCCACTTCTTTGGGGTTGTCATTCAAAATCTTTGTCACGATCTCTTGAATGGCGCTCACGTCTGTCATCTGCAAGAGATTTTTTTCTTTGACGATCTGTGCCGGGTCGCCGCCGTTCTTGAAGAGTTCGGTCAATACGGTTTTGCCTGCGCTTGCGCCGATGGTCTTGTCGGTCACCATGTCGATCAGTTTGGCGAGCGTTTCGGGGGCGAGAGTCACATCGTCTATGCTCAAGCCTGAGTCGTTCAAGTAGCGCATGAACTCGCCCGCGATCCACGAGTGGATGGTTTTGGCGGGGCTTTTCGATTTTGCAACCACGCCTTCAAAATAATTGGCGAGCGATTTTTCGGATGTAAGCAAACGCGCCTCGGACGGAGTCAAGCCAAAGTCCGCGATGAAGCGGGCGGTCTTTGCTTCTGGCAGTTCGGGCAGTTGACTCCGAATCGACTCGATCCATGAATCAGAAAGTTGAAGTGGAGGCAGATCGGGCTCGGGGAAGTAGCGATAATCATGCGCCTCTTCCTTCGACCGTTGGCTGGTCGTCACGCCCCGAACATCGTCCCAGCCGAGAGTTTCTTGCACGACCGTGCCGCCTTCTTCATAAAGTTTGATCTGGCGTTCGATCTCATATTGCGAAGCACGGACAAGCGCGCGGAAGCTGTTGAGGTTCTTGATCTCGGTGCGCGTGCGGAACTCATCACTGCCGACGGGACGCACAGAAATGTTTGCTTCAAAACGTAGCACGCCTTTTTCCATGTCGCCAGAGTTGACGCCGAGGTAACGCAAGATCGCGCGGACTTTCGTGGCGTAATCGAGCGCGGCTTCGACGGTGCGGATATCGGGCTCGGAGACGATCTCAAGCAATGGGACGCCTGCGCGATTGAAATCCACGAGTGCATAATTTTTTTCGTGCGCGAGTTTCGCCGTATCCTCTTCGATGTGAACCCGCCTCACGCGGACTTTGAGTTGATTCTCGCTTCCATCATTGACTTCAAGTGAGCCTTTTTCTGCGATCGGCAATTCGTATTGCGAGATCTGATAACCCTTGGGCAGGTCGGGATAATAATAATTTTTGCGCGCAAAGGTATTGTGCTTGTTGATGGAACAGTTCAACGCGAGACCGACCAACGCGGCAAGCTCGGTCGCCTTTTTATTGACGACTGGCATGGCGCCTGGCAACCCCGTGCAGACGGGGCAGATGTTGCTGTTGGGCTCGGGCGCAGAGCCATAGTCCGCGGAGCAAGAGCAGAACATTTTGGAGTTGGTGAGTAACTCGCCGTGAATTTCAAGTCCGATTACGGGTTCGTATTGGGTCATAGTGGTCTCTTGGTTGTGCGTAATTAGTGGTGCAGAATTGGTAATTGGTGATTGGTAATTGACCGCTGACCGCCGACGGATGACCGTTTTGTACGGTCTGCGGTCGGTCGTCCTCGGTCTTATTTCGTTTCAACTCGCTTTTTCAACGATTGCGCTTCAGTTTGGACGTATTCTTCGGTCATCTTTCCATACATTTTGCCAATGAGGTTTCCAAGCCAGCCGTTGAAGGCGAAGGTCAATGTCACTTCGGATTGATCGGCATTGACCGACTTGATGATATGTTCAGCAACCATGTGCATGCCTGGGGACTTTGACTCCCATGTGAAGTTGGCGGAATTAAGCTCGGTGACTGTCCAAACCACAGGTTGAAGTTTGGGTTGAAACACTTTATAGCGGTTGCCAAGTTTGAGTTCAGGCGTGTTCAGCACTTCGACCTTGGTCACGGTCGGAGTCCACTCGTGCCAGTGGTCGACGTTGGATAGAACTTTCCAGATCGCTTCCTGGCTGGCGTTGATGGTGAGGGTGGTTGAAAATTTGGTCATTCGTATTTCCTGAAAGTTATTCGTTATAATCAAATTTACTTACAAAGGAGCAACTTTATGAATGCAGATGCTTTTCGTCATTTTTACAACTATCACTTTGCCGAGAACCGCAAGGTCTGGGAGCATGTCGCTTCGTTGACCTTTGAACAGTTCAGCCAGCCGATCGGATATTCTCGCGGATCCATCCGTGAGCAGGTCGTTCACTTGCTGGACGTGGAAGACGTTTGGTTCAGCGAGGTGCAGGGTATCCAGCCTAGCGATCCATTGCCGGAAACTGTCACTGCTGATGATCGCGATGTCATCCGCGCTCACTGGGATAAGGTGGAAGAAAAAGTCCGCGCTTATCTTGCTGCATTACAGGACGAGCAATTGTTTTCCAAGCCAATCACCGATCCCGAAGAGGATAAGGACTTAATCGTCTGGCAGGTCTTGCTTCATGTTGTTAATCACGCCACCGATCATCGTGCTCAACTTCTGCATGCCTTGCATGATCTGGGCGTGGACACGAAATCTCAGGATTACATTTTTTACGTGTACGAAAATCCGTGACCGAAGACCGCCGACGGATGACTGCTGGTTGTGCGGTCTTCGGTCGGTCGTCCGCGGTCATAGGTTTGGGGTTTGCTTATGCCAATCCGTCACTTGCTGATACGCGTGTGCGACTTGGAAGAGGGTTGACTCGTCCAGGTGCTTGCCGATGAGTTGCATGCCGACGGGCATGTTGTTGGAGAAGCCAGCGGGGAGTGCAAGGGCAGGGACGCCAGCGGGGTTGGTGGAGACGACGTAAATATCCGAGAGGTACATTTCGAGCGGGTCGCTGGTTTTCTCGCCGAGTTTGAAGGCGGTGGTGGGGCAGGTCGGGGCGAGGAGAATGTCCACTTTGGAAAAAGCAGTTTCAAAGTCCCGACGAAGAAGCGTGCGCACTTTCTGAGCTTTCAAGTAATACGCGTCGTAATATCCCGCAGAGAGAGCATATGCGCCAAGCATGATGCGGCGCTTCACTTCATCCCCGAAACCTTCGTGACGAGTCTTGAGATAGATGTCGATGACATCTTTTGCGCCATCTGAAACGGAGAGACCGAAGCGCGTGCCGTCCATGCGGGCGAGGTTGGCGCTGGCTTCGGCGAAGAGCAGCAGATAGTAAACGGGCAAGCCGTATTTGGTGTGGGGGAGCGAGACTTCGTGAATTTCCATGCCGAGTTTTTCGTAGGTGCGAATCGCTTCCTGCATAGCGGACTCAACGCCCGCTTCCATACCTGCTACGAAATATTCTTTGGGGATACCGAGCTTCATTCCCTTGACGGGCTTGTTGATGTTTGCCGTGTAACTGGTAACTGGAGATTGATAGGTGGTGCTGTCGTGCGGGTCGTGACCTGCGATGTGTTCGAGGACAGTTGCGCAATCGTAGGCGTCGCGCGCCATCGGTCCGATGCAATCGAAAGATGAAGCGAGCGCGATGAGACCGTAACGGGAGACGCGTCCGTAGGTGGGCTTGATGCCTGTGACGTTGGTGAAGCCTGCGGGCATGCGCACCGAGCCGCCCGTGTCTTCGCCGATAGAGAAGGTGGAGAGGCTGGCAGACATCGCCGCCGCTGCGCCGCCGCTCGAACCACCGGGGACACGAGACAGATCCCACGGGTTGTGGGTGTTGAAGAGCGCGGAGTTCTCGCAGGAGGAGCCCATGCCGAACTCGTCCATGTTGGTCTTGCCGACGAGGACAGCACCAGAGTCCGCGAGTTTGTCCGTGACGGTGGCGTTGTACTGCGGGACGTAGTTTTCTAGAATCTTCGACGAACAAGTGGTGCGGACTCCGCGTGTAGAGATGCAGTCCTTCATTGAGAAGGGAATGCCTGTCAGCGGAGTGACGTTCTCGCCTTTGGCAATGCGCTCATCGGCTTTCTTGGCTTGTTCAAGCGCGAGATCATCCGTGACCGTGACGTAGGACTTGACCTTCTTGTCCACGTCGTGGATGCGGTCAAGCATGGCTTGCGTCAACTCGACGGAGGAGATTTTCTTGGTGGTGAGAAGTTCGTGGGCTTCTCGGATGGATAGTTGAGTTAATTCCATAGTTTTTCTTACCACGAAGTATCACAAAGGAGCACTAAGGAAAAGCCTTAAACCTTTGTGTGCCTTCGTGACCCTTTGTGGTGGATCCTTTTACTCGTCGCCTAAGACTGTTGGCACTTTGACATACCCGCGCTCAGACTTCGGCGCGTTCTTGAGAAATTCTTCGCGGCTCATGGACGGTTTGACTTCGTCCTCGCGCAGCACGTTTTCGGCATTGGCGATATCCGAAGCAGGCGGGACGTCCTCCGTGTCCACTTCGTTGAGCATGTTGAAGTAGTCAATGATGGACGAGAATTGTCCGCTGAATGTTTGAGCTTCCTCTTCAGAGATGCCGAGACGGACGAGGAAGGCGACGTGCTTTACGGTTTTTGTGTCGATGGTTTGACTCATTTTAGCCAATCCTTTAGCTTTTGCAATATATTTTTCTTGAGACTACTTTTTTGGAGGACTTCTTCCATAGCTTCATTTGAATGCCAAGAAGATGGTAGATGGGGAAACATTTCAATATACTCCTTTGGCATATTTTCTTCTGGTAGTTCACAATCCCAGTCTATTGCATCGTTCCAGCCAAGCGTTCGCAATTTTCTATAAGTATCAAAGTATTCTGCTTGTATTGATGGGTGATTTTTAATTTTGCTTCTCCACATCATAGCTAGTATACACAAATGATTTAGTAAGTTTTCAACTTCCTTGACAGGCTGTTCGTTAGCGCTCATTTTTGCTTTCATGATGCTTGGTCAACGTCTGTAAAAAATGTATACCAGCCAATACTTGTTGAATTCTTTGCCCGGTCAATGTACCGATAAACTCGCCTAATTGTGTTGCATCTATTATAGAAACTTGTGATGCGACGATAATACTTCGTTTTGGAAGACCTGCTTCGCCTTCATCGAGCAGCACATTGCCGGGGTCTTTGGCACGTTTTAGGTTGGTAGTCAACGCACAAACGGTCACATTATTTTGTGCGTTGAACTGAATGACAACATGCGGATGAGGGTGATCCGATTCGACACCATTTGTTTCACTGGGTGTGATCCAAAACACATCACCTTGACGAACACTCATCCGTTATTCGCTCTAACTAAACTTAATATGTAATTCCTTCAACTGCTTCGGTTCCACTTCAGACGGAGCATCTGCCATCACATCACGTCCGTTCTGATTCTTCGGGAAGGCGATCACTTCACGGATGTTGGGTTCGTCCGCGAGCAGCATCACAAGACGGTCAATGCCTGGAGCCATGCCACCGTGTGGGGGAGCGCCATACTCGAACGCTTCGAGCATATGACCAAACTTAGTCTGAATGTCCTCGTCGCTCAAGCCGAGCATCTGGAACATCTTCATCTGAATATCGCGGCGATGAATTCTTATCGAACCCGAAGCGGTCTCGTATCCATTGCACACCATATCGTACGCTTCCGAATACACGTCGCCGGGGTTGGTGTCAAACTTCGGCAGGTCTTCCATCTTCGGCATCGTGAACGGATGATGTTCCGACTCCCACGCCTGCGTCTCTTCGTTGAACGCAAAGAACGGGAAGTCTACTACCCACGCAAACGCCATCATGGATTTATCCGCCAAGTCCAACTTGTCGCGGAACCACAAGCGCAGCCCGCCGAGAGTCTTATTTACAACTGCACGAGCATCAGAAGAGAAGACGATCAGATCGCCGACTCCTGCTCCCGATTTTTCTTTCAGCGCTGTGAGTTCTTCTTCCTTAAAGAACTTTGCCGCGCTTCCTTTCACGCCCTCGGCTGTTACCGCCAAATAGGGCATTCCCTTCGCCCCGAACGACTTCGCCACTTCCGTGAGCGCGTCCAATTCCTTGCGAGACATCTCCGCCGACTTCGGCGCGACGATGCACTTGATCACCCCGCCCGCCTCCAACGCAGACTGGAAGACCTTGAACTCGCTTTTTGCCAGCACATCGGTGACGTCGATCAACTCCATGCCGAAGCGCAGGTCGGGTTTGTCTGAACCAAAGCGTTCGAGCACTTCTTTATACGAGAACTTGGGCCACGGTGACGAGAACAATTTCTTATGCGGCGCCACGGCGGGAATCATTTCTGTAAACAACCCTTCAACCAATGCGAGCACATCATCGCGATGGACGTAGGACATTTCAAGATCGAGTTGGGTGAACTCAGGCTGGCGGTCACCGCGCAGGTCTTCATCGCGGAAACAGCGCGCGATCTGGAAGTACTTATCCATGCCTGCCACCATGAGCAATTGCTTCAACTGCTGCGGCGACTGGGGCAAAGCGTAGAACTGTCCCGGGTAGATGCGGGAAGGCACAAGGTAGTCACGCGCACCTTCGGGAGTCGCTTTGAACATGATCGGGGTTTCAATTTCAATGAAGCCCTGTTCATCGAGATAGTCGCGCATGAACTTGATGACCTTATGGCGCAGCACCATGTTTTTGGTCAGGCGTTCGCGGCGTAAGTCAATGTAGCGGTACTTGAGGCGCATGTTCTCGTCTGGGAGATCCGCGTCGGTGTTGACCATGAATGGGGGAGTCTTGGAAGTGTTGAGCACGGTCACGTTCTTCGCAATGACCTCCACTTCGCCCGTTTCCATTTTGGGGTTCGCCATCCCTTCGGGGCGTTTCTGTACCACGCCTTCGATCTGCAAGACCCATTCATTGCGGACACTTGCAACCTGATCAAGGATTTCTTTGGAAAGGTCTGGGTTGATGGTGATCTGCACGAGACCGGCACGGTCACGCAGGTCGAAGAATGCCACCCCGCCGTGGTCGCGGCGTCGATTCACCCAGCCTGCGAGCGTAACCGTCTGCCCGGCATGGCTGGCTCTTAATTCTCCACATAGATGAGTTCTGTACATACTTGCGCCTCTCTTTTGTCATCGCGAGGGGATTGCTTCGTCGCAAAGAGCGCGGCTCGCAATGACGGGGTATGATGATGTATATAAAAAATCGCCCTGCGCTTTCGCGTTGGGCGATTTGGTTTCGACTTTTTTTATTCGTCAACCAGCAAAGCTTCGCCCAACGATACAGGGATCGTTATTGTCATTATTATTATCATTATTATTGGCGAAGAAATTACTGTTCAACATTGGCGGCATTATAGCACAGAGTTTTCCTAGTGGTTCAATGGGTTTTGATATCCATCAATTTAAACTGCGTATAGTCAATTTATTTAGTGTTAGGAAAAATTTCACAATTGTTAATGGATTTCCAATCATCTTGCATTATCATCCTGCCTGTCGAAATTAAAAGATGGAGTAGGAACATGATCGTTGAAATTCTTGTAATTGTCGCCATTCTCGCTGTGTTGTACGGTATGGTCTCTTCTACCGAGCAGGTACTGAGCAACCGTGAAGAATATGTGGTGATTGACGAACGCATGACGGAACACCGCTCGCGCCTGTAGTTGAAAACAGCCCCAATTTTTGATTGGGGCTGTTTTTTTTATTTATGGTATTTGGATTGTCTGACCAGAAAATATCGAATAAGTGGGCTAAACAATTTGATAAATGGGATTTGCCAGCCCAATGACCTTTTCAACCCTTCCACATGATCATCAAAAGTGTGGCGCTGATACTTCAACAGGCGCTGGCTTTCTTCGGTATCGAGCCAGTCGGTGTAATAGGATTGGGTGTTGAAATATTCTTCGGGCAATGCGCCAATGCCGATGGCTTCGAATGCACCTTGCACAATATCACGCTCACGCAGTTGACAGCGCGGACCGCCGCCCAGGTGCATCACCTTGCCCCATACTTCGGCGTGTTCCACCGCATTACAGATCGCCAAAGCCGCATCTGCAGGGTGAATGTATTCCAGCCGGTCATCCAGCGGAACATCAAACATCATGCTTTGATACTTGGTAGACATCTCCACCGGAATCGCAGATGCCAGCCGGAAGATGCACCAATCCACATTACCACTTTGAATGACCTTTTCCGCTTCCACTTTGTGGCGGGCGTATTCCTCCTGCGGGTTCACCGGCAGAGTCACTTTTCGTGGCGGCGTTTGGTTCTGCGTATTGCCATACACATCATAGGTGGATGTAAAAATGAAGCGCACGCGTTTTGCCTGTTTGCTTGCGGCGTTCACGATGTTTCTAGTTCCATTGACGTTGACCCCATATGCCAGCAGTGGATTTTGATCAGTCATCGGCGGGATGATCGCTGCCAGATGAATCACCGCCTCAACCCCGCCCAAAGCTGATGCGACCACCCGTTCATCTTGAATGTCGCCCCAGACCACTTCGGGTTTGCGCTTCCAACTTTGTACGACCTTGCGTTCATTTTTTGAGTCAAAGACCAAACAGCGGACGTTGTGTCCGCGTTCGAGCAATAAGGGCAAGACATGCCCGCCGACGTTGCCGGTGGCACCGGTAAGTAAAATGTTCATGGTTTCCTTTCGCAATAAAAACGGACATCGCCCAGCGTGCCGGGGATGATCTCAAAACGCAGGCGGGTGGGTGTGCTGCCTATCCACGCATCTTTGGTGGGCAGGCAGGTGAGATTGGGGTGGGTGACTTCGGCTTCGTAGATTCCCGGCGGCATAGCCTTCATCAACGCCAGCCCAAAGGCGGACGTTTCTGTGCGCCAGAGTTGTGGGTATTCCTGTTTGAGCAAGACGCTTTCAAAACCTATGTTTGCAAAGAAGTTGAGAATGGAAGTGTATTGTCCATTTGAGGTGTGGTCAATATCTTCAAGCATGGTGCCAGAGTAAACCAGCCCGTCGGGCAAATTATCGGGTTGGGAAAGGTTGGGGTCGTTTGCGGCAAGCATGGGGTAGAGAGAGCCGAAGCTTCCATCCTCTTGTGAGTCAGTAAAAATTTGAATGGTCGCGTTGGGGATGCCGTTCCCTTCGTACATCCCCGGGCTGATGTAGCCGTAATTGAGGTCATTGTTGGAGCGGGCTTCATTGATAATAGTGAAGATCATCTCGCCGAAGTCGTTGCAGTTGCCGCCTGCGCAGAACGGGTAGCGTGGGTCGCGGTCGTATAAACTGCGCACGAAATAAACTGGCACGCTGCCGACATAATCTTGCTGATATGTGGACGGGTGGGTGAGGTGAGTGGTGAATGCAAGGTTGAGGAAGCCGCCGCGTTTGATGACCAGAGTGGTTTCGGCATTTTTGGGCAAGCCAACGAAGGTGAACAGACCGCTTGAGTCGGTGATGGCGCAAATGATCTCGCGTCCGTCTTTCGTTTGAAGAAGCCCATTGGCAAAGGGGTTGGCATAGGCGCAGACTTGAAATCCATTCAGTCCGCGCCGCAGGAGGTTATGACGCACAACTCCGCGATATAGGATCGCATCGGTCTGTGAGAGAATAGTTTTTAATTCATTGAGTGGAATTTGGTTGATGGTTGCGAGGTTGATTTCTTTTTGTTGTAGTTCATCCAGAAGCGCGGGGTCACCGCCGGCGCCTTGATAGGGCAGGGAAGTTGCGTTGTATGCTTTTTCTACAAATGGGGGAGTACCTGCTATTGCGCCATACCCTGCCAGCCCGATAATTAGTGCAAGGAGTACCAGCCAGGTTCGTTGGTGGCGCAGTTTCATGAGGGCGAATTATAACCAAAGCTTTAAAAAGAAAAAGCAGTCTCGTTTGAGACCGCTTTTCTTTAGCTCGCTAGTGATTCAACGATGGTCTTTGCCCGAGAGTATGCGGTCCAACGTCGGTTGACTTCGTCGCGTGCTTCAACACGGGTGTAGCCATACTTCACCTGAAGGATGGTTAGGAATTTATCGAGCTTGTCATCGGCTTTATCGACCTTCTTAAGATCGTGCTCAGCGATGAGACTCCACCACTCCATGGAATGCCCGCGGATGAGTTTCCATTTTTGGTCGAACTTTGTCTTCGGTTTTTGCATAATGCGCTCCTAAAAGAGTATATGAATGATTGGACTCAGTTGGAGTTTTCAAGATTTCGTTTCTGGCTTATTCCCCAGTCAATAGGCAAAACAAAATTGTCAAACTCGTTCATATTCATTGTACTACGTGATGCATAAAAAAGCAGTGATTTTATAAAACGATTTTCAGAATTGATAATTGACGGATGTGATGCTAATGTACTATTGCGAACTATGTTGAGAAGTATAAAAATACTTCAAAGGAGAAGCACTCATGGAAGAACAAACGTTGATGGAATACTTCAAGTTCGACGCCGGCGACTTGAATGCCAATCGCAATGGAACCCTTACCGAGAAGCAGAAGACGAGGCTTAATGCTGAGCTTCGCGAGGTGAGAAAAAGTAGAACTCGCTGGGCGTATTTTCTTTTCTTTCTGGCCGCCATTGGCATTGCCATTGCTATTAGCATTTGGTTCATCCCTGATTCAGGGTTGGGAATGCGGATCGGATTTGGCATTGGCTTTGGGCTGGTGTGGCCCGCTCTATATGGGTTGGTAGGCTTTGCACTCTTACCGCCCGCCTCATACACCGACCTGGACCTTGCCAGCCAGACTGGGCGAGTCAACATTGTGAGAGTAGAGTCACGTGACCCAGATACCCGTGCAGTGAGCTCTCGGTATGACCTGTACATTGGTCCACGCAGGTTTTTGGTCGATTCGAAAATTGGACATGTCCTAATTCAAGGAGATGAGTACACCATTTACTATCTCAAGAATTCAAATAAGATCGTTTCGGCAGAGTTTATCTCTAGGGCAAAATAGAACTTCATGAAAAGGTCTCGCTTGGAATAGCGAGACCTTTTTTATTTCCTCTTGAGAATATAAGGAAGGATGAATGGGTCAAGCCGTTCGGGGTAGCCCTCAGCGTGATAGGCGATAAGATAACCGCGATATTCGTCTACCGAGAAAGTCCACGGGTGGACGTTGATCTCACCGTTTTCGACATGATATTCAACGCTTACCTCTGTCTCTTCACCATTGCGAGGAAAGACCGATACGCTGCCAGAGGCGGGAACATCAAAGCAGAATTCAAAGGAAAGCGTATCCAAGAGGTCTGTGATGCGGTCGGCGCGGTCGAAAATAGCTTTCGAGAGGTTGTGTCTCTCTAATTGAGAGTGGATGCCCTCTGTAAAATCGGCATGTAATTTTTTGCGAATCTCAGAACTGCCATACCCGGCGAGACGTCGAAAATGATATTTGACGATGGTATCGGCGATCACGTCTGAACATTCCATGTTGAAGGTTCGGCGGGCGATGCCTTCCCATTCCTCGTCGCGTAGAGCGCCAATAGGAGCATTATCAAGATAACCATACCCGCGGTCATGCAGACCCATGCCCATCACCATGGAGTTGCGTTCGATGGGTGGCGTATCGAATTGGTCATTTCCCCATAACATCGCCAATGTGCCGACCAGTTTGAGATGTTCAGATTGCGGGGTGATAATTTGTCTGCGTTTTGATTTGAACATACTACATCTCCAAAATTTGACTATAAAGTTTCATATGCGATTCTATCAATAAATAATTCTCTTAGAGTAAGAGAAAATAAATAGAGACCATCGAAACATAAAACACCATAGGAGAATTTTCATGAGCGAAGTAAACGATTGGAACAAGAAAATTATTGCCGAGTTTCGCGCCAATGGCGGGAAAGTGGGCGGAAACTTTGAAGGCAGACCTTTGTTGCTCTTGCACCACAAAGGCGCCAAGAGCGGACAAGAACGTGTGAACCCGGTTGCCTGTGTACAAGATGGCGAACGTTATGTTGTGATCGCTTCAAAAGGCGGCGCACCGACCAACCCCGATTGGTACTATAACGTGGTTGCCAACCCTTTAACCACCGTGGAAGTGGGCACAGAAACCTTGAAGGTTCAAGCTACCGTAGCAGAAGAACCTGAGCGCACCCGCCTCTATAACAAAATGGCAGAGATAATGCCCGGTTTCAACGAATATCGTGAAAAGACGACACGGGTTATTCCTGTGATCGTGTTGACGCCAGTGAAGTAAATTTTCTGATGGAAGCGATCTATTCGGAAAGGCTTACGTTGCGCCCGCTGGGCTTGGACGATGCTGGGTTTATTTTTGAGCTGGTGAATGAGCCTTCTTTTATTCAAAATATCGGTGACCGTGGTGTGCGAACTTTGGCGGATGCAGAAAAATACATCGAGAACAGTCCGCTTGCTAGCTATGCCAAGAACGGATTCGGCTTGTTAGCAGTCACGTTGAAAGAGACGGGCGAGCCAATTGGTATGTGCGGGTTGATCAAGCGTGATGCCTTGGAAGATGTGGATATCGGCTATGCCTTTTTGCCAAAATTCTGGTTAAAAGGCTATGCAGTTGAAGCGGCGCGGGCTGTGATGGGAACGGCAAAAGCCCTGGGATTGAAACGAGTGGTTGCGATCGTGGACCCTGCCAACTCAGGTTCGATCCGCGTGTTGGAGAGGCTGGGGATGTCTTTTGAGAAAATGATCCGCTTATCGGCAGATGATATCGAGTTGAAGTTGTTTTCCGTCGCTTTATAAAATAAAACGGACTCAGGCGAGAAATGTCTGAGTCCGTTTTTGATTCATGGATGGGTTTAGGCTTGGATCACTTCATGCGACTCAGGGGGAGACATTCGTTTGGCAAGGAATTTGCCCAAGAGTGGATATTTGAAATCGTGTCCGCGCAAAGTACGCACGGCGGCAACCGCAGCAGTGATGAGGTAGGCTGGGTAGAGAATCATCCATGCGAGCCAGAAAAGCATAAAGATAGCCATGATAATGAAGAAACCAATTTCGAACCCGGCAGGCATGGTAGTTTGAGAAGGTTCTGCCATCACACCGCTGGCTGCGAAAATAGCAATTCCAAAAACATATACAAAGAAGAACCCGGCATACGAGATGAAATATGCCACAGTTACGATGAGTTGATATAGGAACGCTTGCATTGACTGGAACTTGAGGCGGGCGGAGCGGTCTTTTTGTGAGAACCAGACGATGATCGGCATGATCATGCCCCACATCATCAAAATGGCGGTGGTGTGACAAATGCTCGCGACCCAGAGATCTTCCCACTTTTCGGCTTCTTCTTCGGTAGGGGCGTTGAGGATCTTGGTTTGCAACCAAGACCCGATAAATGGATAGCGGAACTCTTTACCCAGCCCGCAGAAGACGGCGCCAATGAACCCCACTAGAAAAATGATGCCCCACATGCCAAAGATCACCAGCATGAACAGGGGTTGAATAAAAAAGAGGAAATCGGGTGGCATGGCGGATGGAGATTTGCTGCTCAATACGCCGATGATGGCGCCAAACCCAAAGAGGATGATCATAAAAAAGAACATCATGAACATCCAGATCCAAAAGCTAAAGGTTTGGTAGCCCATGGCTTGCAGCGCATGGTAGCGGACGTATTTTGATTTGGTGCGTTGAATTGCCCAGATGATGACCGCCCCGAGCGGACCTAGAAACATGAGGATGATCGAAGCGTGCGCCAAAGCGGCAAGGATTTTTTCATCAGATGTGGGGTTTTCCATGGGTTTCCTCCTGCGTTGAATTGACTTGATGATACCTCTATTCTCAAAAAATAAAATGTGACATTGGGATTAAATTTGACGCCATGCAAGGGAAATGTAAGGTTTGCGCTTCAAAATTCCTTTGCGCTGTTTTCGGAGCGTTGTATAGTAGCTTTGTTCTACATTCACACCGACTTAAGGAGAATACAATGAATTACCGACTTTTAGCGACTATCAATGCCGTTCTTCTAGCTGTAGTAGGGCTTATATTTTTGATCGTGCCCGTGCTGGTGCTTAATTTCTTTAACACCGAAACCTACACAGCCACCAGTTTGGTCGCCCGGTTTTTAGGCTCTGCCATGCTTCTGGCTGGGATGTTCATTTGGGTTGCCAAAGACCTGACCGATGTAGGTACCGTCCGCACGATGACGATCATGTTGCTGGTTAGCTCCCTTGTGAGCTTTATCTTGACCCTGGTTGGCATGGTGGGCGTGGACGTGATCCGCGCAAACGGTTGGATTCCGCTGGTGGTGCAGATTCTGTTCGTGTTTGGCTATGGCTATTTGGTTTCTGGTGTAACCATTACCGCAACGGTTCAGCCGAAAAAGAAGTAGATGCCTTGTTAAGCAAAACGGTCTTGGGTATTTCACCCAAGACCGTTTTTTGTTTAAGCCTGAAAACGAAAATTAACCAGCTACTTTTTTCCAGTTTGTGCTGGCAGGGACAGCATCTTTGAAGGCTTTGCCTTTGCCGAAGATGGCAGCGGCGTTTTCTTCCACGACCAATTCGAGATGACGGCAATCAAGGCAGACGTACGCTTCCGTCATAAAGACCTCGTTGACCTTATCGCCCAGTACCGCAACTTTGATTCCTGATTGATACCAGGAATTGTTTGCGCTTTTATAGACATTGTGAGAACCACATGCCGTGCAAGTTCCGTTTTTCATTTCTAAAGATTTCTCCTTTGATATTGATAATGGGCTGATTATATAGAGAAGGGGCGGATGGGAATATCCCTCTTGGGTCATACGGGAAGAGCAGAAACCAACTTATGAAGGAGGGACGGAAACTGTTTGCTTAATAGGAGTTCTAATGTCTACTTTGAGAACTAAAGTACTCTTGTTGGCTTGTACTTTCCATGAATAATAGACACAAAAACATCAAGGATTGTGTCATGGAAGATAAAAAGCTTAGAGACTTTTTCAAGTTTGATGAAGCAGACCTGCAAGCGAATCGGAGTGGACAATTTTCAGAGAAACAGCTTGAGATGTTGAAACAAGCCAGCGATGAGTTCGGACGCGATATGCGTCGGACGGCGATTCCATTTGTATTGACTGCTGCTGTGGGCATTGTCGCGGCTATTTTGGGAAGGGGGATCGGGTTATGGTGGATTCTGATCTGGGGCGTTGGCTGGACTTTGTTGTGGGGCGTGATCGGTTGGGGATTTATTGAAGGTTCGTTTACGAAGCGGAAATACAAACTTGGTCACGTGCAGGGACGTGTCAAGGTCGGGTTGAAAGAGGGGATATTTAATTTCAAAGCACGCAAAGCCCAAACATGGGGTGATCTCATGGTAGGCAATAAACGTTTTGAGGTGAAAACCAATATCGGTGAAATGATCACCCGTGGTGATGAATATATTGTCTATTACGAAAAAGGTTCGAATACCATCGTCTCGCTAGAGTTTATCTCTGCCGTGGAGCGACTCGCGCCGGATGCTGACCGCCTCAGCCGTGTGGACGTTGAAGAAGAAGCCAGGAAGTTACGCAAACATTTTCGTTTCACAGAAGCGGATCTTATGTCTAACCAGCGCGGAATCCTTAGCGAAAAACAGATGAAACGCACGACCCGGGAAGAAAAAGGTGGGCGTTGGGTCGGAGTTTTGGTAGGTGTATTTCTGCTTTTGTTCCCGATCTTTTTCACTCCAATGATGATCAACTCGATAAAAGACTTAACCCAGATGCATGGAATTGAGGCGGTACGGGTTTTGTGGATCACGTTTGATGCGGTCTTTGGCTTGATCCTAATTGCACTCGGTGCAGCAGGGATATTTTTGATCGTCAGTCAGTTTATTGGCAAAAGGAACTTGAAATTGCTGAGCGTACGTGGAAGGGCAAATCTGATTCGGGGTTTTTCTGACCGCTACTCGCATGTGTATTATGACTTGAACGTGGGTGGGGTTCAATTCGACGGCGATAGCTCGATGCATAAAGTGATCATCCAGGATGCTGAATATATTGTCTATTATCTTGAAAACGTGTATCGGATTATGTCTGTAGAATTGGTCTCTGTGGATTGACCGTTTGTTATATCTTCAGCGATTCCAGCTGGCAAAGAGATAAATACGATGAGACGAGGTTTTCGTGCCCATATTTTTCTACCAATAAAGACGATATCAAGCGATGAGTAGGTATTCCCTCTTTGGTCATGTGGAAAATAAAACGGTCTCGGGACATAATGTCCGCGAGACCGTTTTTATTTATTCAAACCGTTCGTTGTAAAAACGATTACGCTTCTCTTCATCTTCAAGTGCCAGTTTTGCCTCTTTTTGTAAAGCGGAATATAGGTCCTTTGCCCAATATTTGACCTTCTCATTTTCATAAACAAATAATTCTTTTAGAAGTTCAGCCCTTTTTACAAGGATATCTCCTAAAGACCCACTCCAAGATTTTGGGCTGGCTGATTTAGATAGATGCTGAAGAGTAATAGTTAAATTTGGAGCTTTATTAAATAATAGAAATACAGTTCGATTTATCTCTGCCTCTTTTGTTTCTTTTGATGTTGAAAAAATCTTAGTAACTGAAGCAAGTAAGGGATAGCGACTTTCAGGATCAGCCTCGCACCAACTAATTAAAACATCGTCTGGAATTTGATCAATAAATAAATCTCTATCTTCAAAGCTATCTCTAAACACTAAATGTGGTGTGTAATTATCAATATTTTTTTTGTTTTCCAGAAATACATCTAGGAACATCAACGGATTACTGCGAGCTATGGTGCTAAATAGATCAATATATTCAAATGGGTAAATGCTATAGTCAGCAGTGAGCTTTGCGAAACGTTCACATATACTTAAAATAAATTTAACGCCAAATTTACTACTGAAACACACTTTAGCTATTTCAGCTAGCGAGTAACCAATATTGTGTTGCCCAGAAAAGTCTCTTGTGAAAGGATATTCTTCAAGAAAAGTGCAGGCTGCCTCGATCAACTTTATTGAATATTGAACTTCCTTTTCTCTCATTCTATGAAACCTCATTCGTAGAATATCAATTACTACACCTACTCCATCTTTTTGTTTTTGAAGTTTTATTACTAAGTCAGCCAAATCGTCATCACTAATTTTTTCATGACGCCCTTCATAAGCTAGATGCCGAAAAGCACCGACATTTGCACTTCCAGCCTCTAGAGCCTCAATTAACCTTTTAACCCCTCGTTGATCAATTATCAAATCGCTTTGAAATACAGGAAACCATTGACCAAGCAATTCATCATGCATAAGACTGTCAAGTATTAAGTTATAAAACTCTGATGCACTTTCTGCACAAGATGATAAAAATCCCACCAAAACAACAAATTGTCGTTTCTCCGGCTCTGTTTTCTTGTACTGATTGTATAGAACATCCCATAGCTCTTGTTTATTATTACTACCATCTGCTAGCCCTTGTCCGAATATATAAAGCCTCGATGCGTATGTGGAAACAAGCTCCGGTAAAAAAATATTAAGAGTGTCGATGTCATGAGCAATTTGAACACCAAGTTCTCGGGTGATTTTATTAGCTTGATCCCAAGAAAGCGACACACTGCCTTCCCGATTAAAATCAGTATCAGTATCAGTATCAATATCAATATCAAAATGATCAAATTGGTCGCTCAAAGCGAAAAGACGTGCTCGTTCTATAAGGTTTATAGGTTTTAAGAGACTTTCAACCCCGTGTAATTTTTCTAAGACCTCTTTACTAAAATTTTTACTATCATATTGTAGAATTTGTCGAACTGCTAGCCACCCATCATTCCATGCTTTTTGTTTGTGAATCTCTGTAGCTACATTCACTAATGCATCGTACATTTTGCCTCTAGTCCACAGACCTCGCATCTTATCAGCTAGCAATTTCCTAGCTCTTGGTGCATTTTGCTTGTCTGAAAGTGCTAAGTTAGTGCATATACTAATATATGTACTAAACCAGAGTTCAACTTCGTCTCGAGTCTTTGGCTGATACCCAAAATCCCTAGGTCTTGCTCCAAATCTAAAATCGCGAGATGTATAAAAATGCCAAGCCTCTAATGCTCCAGATAAGAGATCAAATCCGAGTTGCTGACTGTATGTGTCTTCCGAGATTAATAAATCTTTTATGACCTTAACTCTTGTTTCTAATGTAGCGTAAGTGCCTGATAAAGTAATCCAAAATAAAGATTTTAATTTATCTCTGTCATAGTTATTTGTATTATTTTCGCTTTTTGATAACGCAAAACGAAGAAGGATTTCCATACTTCTACTAAATAATTCAGGTTCATAAGCTAAATGAAACAGGATATCTATAAAATTACGGTAGTAGATATTAGTGAAGAAACGATTTTCTTTATCACTATTTGCGGCACGTTCTATTGCAAGTAAGGTTTTTTCAGGGGACACAGATGCTATATTATTGAAAATATCTAGTCCTAATTGATTGAAATTACAATTTTCTTTTCCTAATAATCCTGTTGGAGATAGCCATTCATTTACTATTTCAATAGCAGGTTCACAATCATGTAGGTAGCTAAGGCGCTTTGAAAATGACCTTATTAAGCGCTCTGAAGCCGAACTCAGAAATGCTTCAATTAATTTATCTCTAGGAATTAAATTGAGGGCTCGTTTCGCTAGGCGATTAGCAATAGCATGTGGAAGGACTGCTCGCCACACACCGCGCGATTGAATTAAATCCCTTTCCCTTAGGGTGTTAATGTCACGATATAAGCTATCACTTGTCCTATTAACTAGAGAAGCTAAGAAATTGAGTTCAGATTTTTCTGAACTAGAATCTTCTCCTTCAAACGAATAAACAAGTGAACATACCTCGGCGGAGACGAGTAAACTTTCATTTAACGTTTGCCTTTGCCAAAATAATCTTTCGAATAATCGATTGTCGTTAAAACCTGATAATGTTTCGTTGTGGTTAACAGTGTTTGCAAGAGCGATTCCTATTCTGGCGTTTCCACCTGAAAAATATGCTATCGTATGAGCATCAACTTGACTAATGTGTGGGTAACGTTTGCTTATAAGCTTTTCTATTAATTCTTCACTGGCAGGTTCTAATCTGAAAACATTTGTTTCGTTGGGAATATCGTCTTGAATATCGTATTCAATAGTTAGTAAACTTACATTGCTGTTTTTTTGAGAGCATATTTCTGTTAAGCGACGATGCAAGTCGGGAGGGCAATTATCAACAATCAATATGGCTTTTGCTTTTCGAGAAATTAGCTGCTCGGCAATTGATTCTGGGCTGGGTTCAGAATTATAGGAAATATCCGTATATATTGGGAGCGAAGTACTAAGGGCTTGTGCGCCTATTCTTTTGTCAAAAAGTGCTTGAACTAACCGTGTCTTTCCTACGCCTGATAAACCTGCTAATCGAACAGATGCTCTTGGGGCAGATAAAGTGGATCGTAATAATAGTAAACCTTCTTGAATTGGCAGTTCGTCGCTTTGTGGCTGAGTTCCATCACGTAGCCTTAATCTGTCATCGAGAAGATATTCTTCTTCCATTCCATCAGGAGAATTTGCCCAATTATCATATGAACGCCAGCCTTGAAAATTACGACCTATTTTGTTCCTAACCCATATGATCATTGATGAGTGTGACCGCACCCAAGAAGCAACACGATTACGGTCAAAAAAATCTACGACAAATTTTTCGTTGCCAGTTTCTTTTGAGATGGCTTTTTGCATTGCTTCAATGCGAGTTCTTAACGCCTTGTCACTTGTAGACCCACTGGAACTGACAATGATATAAGCACCGCTTTCTTTTATTAAGTTCTTTATCTCATCCCGTAAATAACCGTCAGGCTGCATTTCTGCAATAATTTTTGCACTAGGCATGTCGGGCTTTTTCACCTGAAACCCAGTTGTTTTTCTAGGAATAAAGCTTGCTCTTGGCGGATCGTTTTCACACCTAACAGCAACATCTAATCCACCATCAGGGGCATCTTGATGACCTCCCCATGTTATACCGTTGATTGAAAGTCCACCCAGCTGATAATCTGCTTCACACAATAATCCAATTAAGTCTCGAAGTGCAGCATCATCAAGTTGTGCAATATCATCGCCTGTAATTTCTAGTAAATTACTCATTATTTCTCCCACCAGCCCATCAACTCACTCATTGCCAAACTCGGCGTTGCATCGCCCTGCCTGCCGGTATTCCAAGTCACGATCAAATCGCGCTTCGCGCGGGTAATGCCCACGTATAACAGACGCAATCGCTCTCTCACATAATCCTGTCGCGAGCGGAACGTCGCCGCGCCTTCTTCGTACCAATCATATTCACTGTTCGACTCAAGTGCCGTCAACTGCGCCAAAGCCTCGGCTTCGAGGTTCAGCCCCTGCCGCACGAACCACTTCTCCGAAATGAATCGATCATTGGGCATGTTCGAGGGGAAATCATAATTACTAACCGACATCATATACACGCGGTCCCACTCCAGCCCCTTCGCCTTGTGCATGGTCGTCACCACCACCCGTCCGCGATGCTTCTCCGGATCAAAGCCCGAGTCATCGTCCGAGAACCCAATAAAGCGCCGTTCATTCTTCGCGATCACCGCCAGCTCCGCGGTCAGCTCGGGCAAACGCCAATCCGTGTGCTCATCCGCGGCGGCGCGCAACACCAACGCCAACTTATTCGCCAATGCTAAATCAGACACATTGCTAAACACATCCTGCGCCAAGGTCAACACCAACTGATCGATGGGTAGAGTCACCGCATTTAACCAGCGTTGCACGTTGACTCGGAATTGAGTCAACTCTTGGATGACTTGCATCGGCTCCGACTCAGCCAAAGTGGACAGCCAGTCATTGGCATTTTGTGGTGCGATAAAGTTTTCTACATCTACCGCCTTGCGCAAGAGAGTTGGGATCTGTTCAATGTAGGTGCGACCCTCCAATGTCTCGTCCGAATCACCTTTGCTATTGCTTCCAAACACGTCCCTGCGATAGACCTCATATGCCTTCGACAACTTGCGTGCATTGCCCGGCTCCGATAGATACGAAAGCAAAATGCTCAACGCACCCGCCGCCGCCCGCGTCTCCGACGTGGACGAGATCAACTCAATCGGCTCAATCCCGCGCTGACGCAACGCATTGACCATTTCCACGCCGCGTTGGTTGCGCGGCACAAGCACCGCAATGGTTGGTTGCTCTTCAATGGGGAAATCCACGAACGAATCGACATATCCCTTAATAGACTTCGCCACCGCTTCCAATTCTTGCTCGGGCGTGTACTTCGTCGAAATAAACTTAATCGCCTCTGGGTTATCCGGCGGATTCTGCTGTGGGTCACCAACGGGCACCGGCACAATATGTGGCATAGAGAGCGCCGTCCGCACATTGGGGTCGGGGTGGGCAGTCATCACCCAGTCAATGAGATGGTTGGCAACCGCCAACACCGCAGGCTGCGACCGCCCCGACTCGGGCATGTCCACGCTGGGGTTTTCACGAATGAACGCACGCAAGAGTTCCGGCGATGCCGTAGTGAAGGTCTCAAAGATCGCCTGGTTTGGGTCTCCCACGCGCACCCAATTTCCCACCCCCCTCCGGCTCCCCCCATTTTTTTCAAAAATGGGGGGAGTGCCCCGAAGGGGCGAGGGGGGCTCGCCACCAGACAACAACGCCAAAATCCTTTCCTGTGTCTGACTCGAATCCTGCGCCTCATCTTCCAAAATGAACGGATAGCGATATTGCAAACGCTCACGGAATTCATCGTCTGTTTCGAGCAAGGTCAACGCCAAACGGATGAGGTCATCAAAGTCCACGGCGCCGCGATAGGCGAGCGCACGTTGATAGTCCGCGTAGATGGCATGTCCAAGCTCTGCTAAAGGCAACGGCGCAAACGAAGCATCAAGTTGTTGACGCAGCCTCTCTGGAGTCAAGAGCCGGTCTTTGGACGAGCGAATGAAAGCGAGGGCAATCGAGTCTAATAAGTCTGGCAATTGCTGGCGCTTGACCCAATCCCGTTTGGAATTATCCAAAGCCGGGTCGAGATAGTCATCGATTGAATGACTCGCCAACCAGGCATTGACCGACTCGCGCCGAATAAAACCCGCCTCACGCTCGTCGATGATGCTGAAGCGTTCCTCCAACCCCACCTTCGCCGGTTTCTCGCGCACGATGTCATGCGCCAATCCATGCAAGGTGCGCACCCGATATTTGTACAACGCCTGCAACGGATTATCGAAGAAACGTTTGATGCGCGTCTCGAAATTATCCACCGCCGAGTTGACGAGGGTCACGATGAGCACTTCCTGATCGTCACCGAGCCGCCCCTCTTGAATGAGCTTTGCGGCGAGTGCCGAGAGAATATGCGTTTTGCCTGCGCCGGGCACGGCGGCAATGCCGAGCCTCCCGCCGTTGTAGCGGAGGATCTGTTGTTGGGATGGGCGAGGGGTGAAGGAGTTCATTTAGTAATTAAGGATACGTCCATACGATATTACCAGAGTCAACACTTATCATTTGGATAGATTTGGCATTTGTAATAAAGATTTGGCTTCCATCATGGTTGTATGCCAAATATCGCGCCACGTATTCGTCTTCAACATCGATATCTCTGGTTTGAAATGTATTTAGATCGATTAAGGTTATATTATTTTTCTCGTTAATATACGCAAGAGTTTGGCTATCTGGTGAAAAAGCGAAATAGTATTCAGGGTCTGGGTGAGAATCATACCCGCCTATCCCTATTACTGGATTGAATTCTAGCGTCGCGATCAATTCAGCCGTAGCGGTATTCCATAACATGAACTCAGATTTATTGTAGTCGCCGTCAATGGATGTTGGAAATGGCACCACCAAGAGTGACCCATCAGGAGTAACGTCATAGCGGTCAAAGTAAACAAAAGTGTTTTCAGAACTTTGAGGCAGAGGAATAGAGATGATAGGTTTTGTTAGTGAGTTTTCGATGAAATCGTTCATTTCCCAAACGGATAGGTTTTCTTCACTATTATCTGTCTTGCCAAAGTGATGGCTTGTCTCTGAAATATATTTGTTATAAACAGTATCAAAATTATTCCCGAAGGAAACAGTTTTTACGACCTCAAAAGTAGATGTGCTAATTACTTCAGCACCTTTATTAAACCAAATAATGGTTATGAGTTTCCCGTCTGGCGAAAAATAAAAATCGAATACCCTATCATTTTCTTTTGTAAAGGTCTTAAGGGTCTTATAGGTCGTCATATCACGAAGGGTCAACCTACCATACGAGGAATCAGCTAGTAAATTCCCATCTGGTGAAAAGATGATCAAGTCAGTAGCGTTTTTGTTGCCACCCAATGTTTTTATTTTTTCGCCGGTCTTAGAGTCTAATAATAGGATTTTGTTTTTATATCCAACCGCAACTACATTCCCATCAGGTGAAAAGCCTGCGCCACTATAATACGTTGAGAAAATTGAAGTGGTCGGTGAGAAAATCAGTGATATGGCTACTATGAAACTACATGTAGCGCCAATTATGAGGAAGCCATTTAGTATGGTTGCAACCCATGCGCCGATTTTACGAGTTTCTTCAGAACGAATTGCTTTTATGCCTTGGTATAAGCCAATTGCCCAAAGAATGATAGCCAAAACTCCAATGATAAGCATGGCTGGAGCTGTTAAGAGAATGGCAAACGGTATGTAGCTGAGATATACCGCAGGGATGATAAGAAGGGCAAGCAGAATTCCCATTGCATTGAAAATAAAAGCCAGGGTAGTGAAATACTTCTTCTTACTTTTGGTATCGTTCGTTGAAGGTTGAGGGGTTGTCATTATTAAAGTCACCTTTCACATAAATGTAATTAATAAAACTATTATGGATTAAGACGTAGATATGCAATCAACAGAAACACGAAGGTCAACGATAACACACCCAACCCAATTAGGGCGGTCTTTCTGGAACCATCTTGTGTAAAAATTCCGACGATGCATAAGACCAACCCGATAACGATCAGGAAAATTGCGATCACTGCTAGAGGTAAACTAACGAATAGAATTGGCACGAACATGCCTTCCATGAATTGGAAGCTAGAAAAGAAGGAAATAATTGAACATAGCAATACCACCTGACTCAAAATACTAATGGCAAGCCCAAATTTTCCCCACCGTCCTTTTCGGTTCTGAGGTATTGTTTCATGTACTGAGTTGCTCATGTTAAATATTCCTCCAGGCTTTCAAAGCCTTTTTCTATTTTGCCTCTCCTGAATCCACATCCACGATCATGCCTGAAGCATCCACCACCTCAAAATCACTCCCGACCAAAACATCTAACAGATGCAGCATGTCATTGTCCCAGCGCTCATCGGGGGCGCCGCTCACATACCAGTCTGAACCGTTATCTGCCAGGAACATGCCGTAGGTTTTCAACGCCTGTAAGATGACCTGCATTTCAGGAGGGAAGCCGCTAATATCGTAATCGGCTTTCAAACGGAAACGCGCACCCAGTGGAGGGATGCTATCATCCGGGTCAGCCGTCAAGTGACGACCGGGCCAGAGATAGCCAGCGGTCTGTTCGGCAGTGAAACGTAGGGCGTGTTTGATCTCGCCTGCTACAATTTCGTCATAGCGCACTAAGCCCGGCAAAATTGGCAACCCCGCCGCGTCGGCAGAGGTCCATGTATCGGGGCGCAAAGCATTTGAGTTTAAGTCCCAGATCGCGCCGCCGCCGCCATTCCAATTTGAGCCTTCGAAGCTGGCGTCAAAGATCTCATACAAGGTGCAGGTCTCTGTATCCACAACCAGAATATGATGGTCGGAGCCATACTCGATATTCGGATTATCCGGAATAGGGTATGGACCTGCATCTGATTCTTCAGGATAATAAAACTCCGGCTCAAACGTCGGGACGGCTGACCCTGCCACGATATTGAATGGGATTCCGATCAAGCCTCCGTCCCACGTCCCCGAGCCGAAGTCCATGTGAATGGGGTCAGCTGAGCCAATGCTCTCGATCCACGCATCAGACATCGAGTGAAGCGGAAGCGAATCGATTGGTGTGTTCCAAACATTATTCTCAGGGAACATTGGGCAATTTTCAATGGTTGGTCCATTTCCTATGGGTTGTTCAGGGATGGTAGTTGTATCTTCTGGGGCGGTGGTCTCTTCTGTTGGCGGAGCAGGCTCTTCTGTAGGTGGTGTGAGCGCAAGACATGCAAAAAGAAAGATCGAAGCGGCTGGTATTAAAGTTTTGATATTCATTTCTAAACCTTTCTTGGTACCAATAATAGTTATTCCTAGAATGATTTTACGGCACTTCTACTATGGATCGGCGACGAGGCAGTTATCCATTTTGTAACAAGGAGGCAAGCGTTTCTTTTCTAGGATTCTTTCAAAGACTTAATCTGACGACGAATAATAAAGAAGACCAACACCGTGTTGATCAATGCCGCCGGAAGGGCAAGCAGTGGAGGCATTCCGAAAGGAAAGATCATGTACACCAAACCAGAACTGATTTGAAATAATAGCGCAAAAAACCAAAGCTCAGGTATGAATAAAGCAGTGACAAAAGAAAACAGGTCCGCTGGATAAAAATAGCGATCTAACATCTTGGGTAAAAGAAAAGGCACCAAGGCAGCGCTTGCTAATGCTGTGAGTGCGAGTTGATTTTCTGTGACAGGTGGCTTTGCTTTCCAATTTATCCATGCCCAAGCAAGCATGATGATAAAAAATATGATCATCCCAATTTCAAAGCCAGGGTGTAGGGGTTCCCCTACAAGCAGAATATACAAATTAGGTGCATACCGTGCCAACTCAGTAAACTGACCTGCCTGCCCTACATATAAGAGAAGTATACTTTCCCAACTTCTCCCGAGCCATACGGTGGGAAGGGCGAAGACAATGTATAGGACTGGAATGATCAAAAAATCGTACCAGCGGATCTGTTTTCTTAAGAACAAAATACCCAGAAATGGCAAAATGAAAATGGATTGTGCCTTAAAGGAGAATCCAATTCCAAAAGCCACCATTGCCCAAAAGGAGCGTTTGGTCAGTAATAAGTAAAAACATACTAATAGAAAGGAACCATACATACTATCGATTTGCCCCCAGCTTGAACTGTTCATCATCACTGTTGGCAATAGGAAAAAGATGGCAGCGAAAAGAAACGATTTATCGCTTTCGTACTTTGTGCGCGCGATCTTGTAGATTGCAAAAACTGAAATAAAGTCGAATGTGGTGGGGAGTAACTTAAGCGCAATAAAAGAGTCAAGCCAGGGATGAGTTAATGTAGTGAGATATAAAAAATAAAGATACAAGGGTGGGTAATTTGAGAACTCCCCATTACCCAACCCTTCGTACCCGTTTTTTAGTAAAAAATCATACCAAGTGTGGATTAGATAAATATCCCCATTCTTTAACTCCAGAGCCAAATATCTGATTAAGAAAGATAAAACAAATAAAAGTCCACCTGCTATAAGGTATGGTCGTCTTTTTAGATTCATGCCTTAATGAATTCCTTTTGAAGAGGGGTATTTATTGTTGCCGTTGTAATACCTTCTGAAATGCCCGCAATAATGCACCACGCTGTTCAAACCCTGCTGCACCCAGATCGGACAATGCCAGGAATACCTTTTCACGGCAGCGGGCGAGCAGTCCGCCAACGAGGCGGGATAGGGTTTCGATTTCCATTTCAACTTCGTCCGAGTCGAGCCAAACGCGACCAGAGGATGAATCCCAATAGCGCGAAAGGACATAGGGATGGGTAAGCGGTTGTGACACGCGCTGCGACCAACCATCAGAGCCAGGGTCGAGCCAGAATTGGAAGGCGGCGGGTCGGTTCATCATTAAGAAGGTATATGCCGGGGCAACCAAAACGGCTTCTTTATCTTCACTGCGCCATGATTCGAGGTATTGAGCTGCAATAACCCCATCTTGCAGCATGGTAATGTATTCCATGCCGAGGTCAAAGTCAGTTAGGGCTTGAATCGGCTCCATAGCGTTGCGGAATTTCTTGATCGATTCGACAAGGCTGGCGGCGATACGAACCGCATCGAGGTTGGTATGAAAACCAAAATCAGGTTGTGAGAG
>JAXLVU010000010.1:0-130702 GCA_046328855.1 Anaerolineales bacterium
TGCACCAACCACCAGGGATCGTGCTTCCTCGGGTGACGCATCGGTACGCCTGCCGCGGACTGCGACCCGGATGCCAAAGGCTCTCTTCACGTCCTTCAAGTCATCCAGGTCGAGTACTGTTGCGCGTTCACCCATCCGGCTTACGAAGGGGATACGGTCGGTTCCTCGTTGGTCGGGGCGTCACCTGGCTTGCGTGGAGGAAGAACGAATGGAGTCTTCCACGCAGGATCAGGGGTCTGCGCAGGCTGTACCGGGGGGATTACCAATGGCACTGGAGAAGCAGTTGCAGGTTCCGGTTCTGCGGGAATCTCAACGTTAGGAATGATTGGCTTGGCTGGCAGAGGAGTAGGATTTCCGCTGGGGTAGGGTGCAGGATCAGGTTGCGCCGGGGTGGCTGGAGCAACAGGAGTCGCAGGGGCGTTCTGTGGTGCAGGAGTGTTCTGCGCGGCTGGAGCAAACTTCCAGGGATTTGAGAACGCTTCCCGTGCGGCTTGCAAGCGACGCATAAAATCTGATCCTGTTCCTGCCTTACGGTGAGAGGTTGCGTTCTGCGGAATAAATTGCGCTTGCCCAAACTGAACAACAGGCAGGGGTGCTGCTTCATCCACGTTCTGCGCAGTGAGTTCGATCACATCACCGGCAGGTAGTCCCAAGCTGCGCTTGACATCCGTGATCATGCGGGGGGCGATCATATTGCCCAGCATGCCGCGTTCACGAATGAGTTGCTCAGTCGCTTGCTTCATGGCTTCGTCGGTGATCGCAGCAGTTTCATAGCCAAGTGCGATCTCGGCAGAAATTTCAGGAGCGGATAACTTGAAGGAGTAGTACAAGATCACGTGTCCAACCAACGCTATGATGAACGTCCACACGATCGAGTCACCAGCCCAAGCAGGGACTTTTGCAAGTTCCTGTCCACCCATCATGACCTCAACGGCAACCAGGAGTAGAGTCCCAACCAAGCCAAGTACAAAGCCAATGGTGGAAATCGCATATTGCCCCACGGACTTGCATAAAAAGATGATCGTGCCAAGCCAGATAAGCGCGGCAACATCAAACAGAACCATACCCATAATTTGCCCTAAGAAGTTATTGGGAAACAGTTTTCCCAGGGCAGAGAACGAGTAAATCATCAACATGGCAATGATCGCCAAGCCGAAGACAGCGAATAGGATTGCCATTACGTGCGGCAAAATCTTCTTCATAATTGAAATACCTCCATGTAAAGTTACTTGCAGTAATTCATGTTGATCCATCCAGCCAAGTCACCATAAAAAACGCGCTGCCAACTTTCTTGAGCAGGGGTGTCCTTGTCGATGGTGAGAACGTCGCCGCTGTTCAGCACAGCGTCAACCGCGGCATTCGTGCCAGGCTCGCGGCGGAGATTCAAATTACCAACCTTAACTGTGCAAACGTCTGTGGTAAGCGTTGAAGTCGCGGTGGAGTCAGCAGGGGGAGGGGAGGGCGAAGGATATAAAGTTGTGCTCATTCCCAACGTGGGCAGAGAGGCTGTGCATGAAACAGAAAACGCGATGATCAAGATAGAAAGTATTTTTAGTTTTTTCATGCGTGCCTCATTTCAGGACAATGAACCAAGCACCAAAGGGATGAATCGGAATTTCGTTTTAATCCCATAGTTATTCTCCATTCTTACTTTGGACGAATTCGATATACGCGTGTGTTAGGCAGCGTCTCTAAATAGGCTTGGCGCCTTCGGAGATAATCCAGTGGACCTGATTCGACATATTTCCAAGTGCCGTCTATATATCGTTCAAGGATGTACATGTTTATTTCTCCATTTTTGGTGCTTCACAATGAAGCAATGGATAGGACTCTTTGTTGATCACAACCTTGGAAGTTCGTCTTGCTTCCAGCTTGTGTATTTTGAGATAGGCAGGCAAGAGTTCTAAAGGAACCATCACGACATCGCTATTGAAAGGGGAGGGAAGCTGCGCGGCTCTCTGATCACGAGGCAAAGGTTGCAATGGCTGCTGTTGATCCTGCTTCATATCGAGTCATCCTTCTTCTTCACTATCTCGAAACGAACATTCACCTCGTTGCGCACTACCCACCATTTGCCGTTCACGTTCACTTCGCGGCGCCGGGGGTTCACGGTCCTGATTTCCGTTACCTCACCTTCATCCTGCAACCAGTCACGTTGTTCCGAGTCCCACTTAGCAACTTTTACAGTGTCACCAATTTCAACATTGACCTTCATGATGTAGTTCCCATTAGTTCGCGAATATGTTTGATTCTTGGGTCAAGAGGAATAGTGAAGGAGGGTTTCTCCATCATTTCTTTGACTTGATCAATCCCTCTCGCGCAATCGCCGCATACCTTGATCGGACTCTTGCGCCACGCTTGACGTAATACAAGTCTTTGGTTTTCTTTTCCACATGCTTCACATTTCATAGGTTCCTCGCTTTCATAAAAAAATCCCGCTGGAAGAAGTACCAGCGGGGAGCAAGGGTGTGCTACAATCTCCTCGCTGGCAGATGCACCTGCCAGCCACGCCTCAGCTTCTGCTGGGGCGTGGTTTTTTTGTCAACGAGGACGAGTCTATCACTGGTATCTAAGTTAAGTCAACAACTTAGATACCATGTTTTCAGTCAACTTAGATACCTTTGATGTATAAAAAAAGCGCCCGATCTGGGCGCTTTTTTTATATGGCTATTGGCTTTTGCTTATACGGGGTTCCGTCTTCATTGAAAACCCGCTTGCCTTTTCCACCTTGTTTTTTGTAAACAGCAACACAATAAGCAACATCTTGTTTGTCGATAAGTGTTTTGCTGGGCATTTCCTGAATAGTCTTGATATATCCTCTTTTCACCCACGTCCGCAAGGTAGTGAAAGATATATTGAACATTCGGGACGCTTCATTTATCGAGACGCCAACCCCATGATATTCTCTAAATTTTTTATACTCCGGAAGATCTTCCTTCCGGGTAGGCAATGTATTCGCGTCCACAACAATCACTCCATTCATTTCTCCGCCCGCGATTCTACCAGTGCGCAATAAATCGCGTAATGCCTTTTCAGACAAATGCGACTTCTTCACAGCCTCAGTAATAGGAATGAATTTAGGAAGAACGAGAGATGGGGAACTGGGAGTAGCCATTCGGGTACAATCCTCGCGCCTGGCTTTCCGGCGAAGTCCAGGTGCATTGGGCCTGCATAGGGCTTTCAAACTCTATGCAGGTTTCAACTTTTAAAAAACTAAAAAGTCGGGGTGCGGGGATTTGAACCCCGGACCTCACGGACCCGAACCGTGCGCTCTACCGGTCTGAGCCACACCCCGAAAGAACAGCGGGCAGATTATACCATTCTGATTTATTTTAGCAAGTCAGATTAGGGGTTGAGTATGACTTCAATTGTATAAAGATAGGCAAGTTTTCCAAGGACGGGGTCACTGATACCAAGGAGCGGATTATCCTGCCGGAAGGTTAAGCGGACTGGTGTAGGTTCAGTTACTTTATAGGGCAAGACAGTCTCAAATGGCTGAGTATCAATGCCATTGATACCAAGAATGCGAGAAGACAATACCTTCCCCTCTGTGGAAATCATTTCAACGACAAAGGCTTGATCACTAAAGGGCCAGATCCGTCCGTTCAATGCCACTTGCCCGGCATAGAAGTTCGATTTTTCTTTGAACCCATCCATGGCGATACGTTCATAAATAAAATTCCCTGGTGGGTTTATTTGTGCCGTACCAACAGAGTAGAGCAAAACTGGCATAGTATTGACGGCTTGCATTCTGCCGTAATCATCCTCGGTACTAATGCGGATGTAGCCCGCTTCAGACACGGCGCGAATCTCATAGGAGATCTCAAAGCGTTGGAAAACTCCCAAGGGATTGCGGGTTAACTTTTTGATCTCGCGATACAACACTCGCCCATCTTCCCCAAGCAAATCCACCTGGATTTTATCGCTCTCACCCGCCGCAATATTGGCTTGCAAAATGAAAGGGGAAGTTAGGCTGGACATGGGTCCCGGCGAAATAAAGCGGATTTGGGCATATTCTGTAAAGCCTGCCGCAAGGGTCGGTGTTGCCGTAGGAGCAATCGCCTGTTCTACAGGAGGTTGAAGCGTTTCAGTCGGCGGGAGTGTAGCCGAAGGTGTTAAGGCAGCAGCCGTTGCAAAAGCAGCCTGCCCAGTGAGTGCAACCACAGTAGGAAGATAATCGGGCGGCAAAGGCGTAGGCGCAGGAGTGGACTGTAAGGAGCAAGCAGATAAAAGTCCAAGAAGAGAGGCGATGGAAAATAGTCGAAGTCGCATAATGGATAATAGAAGAGACGCCCACAGGTGGGGCGTCTCTTGAGTCAATTCAATTTACAGCCCGTATACTTCACTGTATTTCTTTGTAAGATAGCGGACATAAGCAGCCGAGTCGATCTTGGAGCCAGTGACCTTTTGAACGATATCTTGCGGATCATATTTGTGACCATAGACATGGATTTTTTCACGCAGCCATTCGCGCAAATCGGCAAATTGACCTTTGCGAATTTGGTCTTCAAGATTCTTGATGTCTTTATTGATGCGTTCCCACAGCTGAGCAGAGATGATATTGCCAAGTGCATAAGTTGAGAAATAGCCAATCGAACCATACGACCAGTGAATATCTTGCAACACGCCTTGGGCGTCATTTGGCGGAGTGATGCCGAGGTAATCGCGCATCTTTTCATTCCAAATTTCAGGCAAGTCTTTTACGGCGATGCTGCCATCCACCATGCCAATCTCAATTTCAAGGCGCAACATGATGTGCAGATTGTAGGTGGCTTCATCGGCATTGACGCGGATAAAGGAAGGTTCAACCTTGTTAATGGCTTTATAAAAGTTCTTTACACTAACGCCATCCAACTGAGACGGGAAAGTCTTCTTCAAGTCGGGATAAAAATGTTCCCAGAAAGGCATGGAACGACCAACAAGATTCTCCCACATGCGAGATTGTGATTCATGCACAGCAAGCGATGTGCCGCCTTCCAAGGCAGTGCGCTCATAAGCGAGGTTCACTCCCAGTTCATATAAGGCATGTCCGCATTCATGCATGGCGCTAAAAAGAGTTGCGAGCGGAGCATTTTTCTCATAGCGATTCGTGATGCGCACATCATTGACGCTAAATGTAGTCTCAAAGGGGTGCGGAGCTTTATCTTGTCTGCCGCGGCTAAAGTCATACCCAAACTTGGTGATGATCTTTTCGCTGAAATCCCACACTTTCTTTTCATTGAATGACTTGTGCAAGAAATCGTCTTTGATTTGTTTAGATTCACTAATAGCTTTAATGAGCGAAACCTGTTTTGGGCGTAAATTACCAAAAATCTCACGCACTTCAGAAGTCTTCATACCGGGTTCGTAATCATCCAACAAAGTGTCATACGGATGATCCGCTGGCGGGAAGAACGAAACGTATTGCTTTACTAATTCAACATTTTTTTCAAGATGCGGACGGAAGATGGAAAAATCGGACTTACTTTTGGCTTCAACCCAAGCTTCAAGAGACTTGGTTGCAACCATGGCTTGTTCTGCTACAAAAGAAGACGGCACACGTTTGGCTTTGTCGTATCCACGTGCCGCCACGCGAATCATAGCGCCTTCATCGGTTTCAGGGTCGCTGAATTCTTTCTTCAAGTCTTCGAGCAAACTGCCCACTTCGTCAGACGTGAATTTTTCCTGCGCGATCTTGCCAATGGTTGCAAGCTGCTGCCCGCGAGCTTCAGCCCCACCGGGAGGCATATTCACTTGTTGATCCCAACTCAACACAGAACCAGCATGGCCTAGATCAGACACTTCCCCAAGGATTTCTTTCAACTTTGCGAGTTTTTCAGACATCACAATTCTCCATTGATATTTGACGTCAAACGCTTCCAACCAGACCGGGGCTTGGTCTTACATCCCTGAGCAGTTACCCCGCTGTATGCGGCGTTTTCGTCATGATTGTATCACTTTGCCGATTAAGGCAGAGAACACGGAATGACCTCCGTGTTCTCTGTATATCCTAATTATTTTCAGGGCATTTATGATAATCGCCCGAACCATTGACCGTAATGTAGAAGGTCTCGCCTTCTCGTACATCGATCGTATCGTATACGGGAGCATCCGGCAGAGTCGCATCCTGAATCTGATAGGTACCGGGGTCCACTTGGACGTAGTTCAAATAATTGGCATTCGTCCAAAGAGAATATAAGTACAGTTCATTGGGCAAGATGATTACATTATGTTCAGTACAGTTCTTAATGTAAGCTGGCTCGGGCCACTCGGTAAAGGTAAAAGCAGGTACTCCCTGTAAGTCACCGTCAACTCGAGAATAAGGCGTCAGAAGAGAAACCCAGCCAGTTTGTTCAGAATTAGGAATCTGAACTTGCACCCACTTTGAGAGCATATCTTGCCCGATGACGGTTGCAGAGGTGGCGCTTTTCAGCACGGCAATACGGTCGTAGGCGGTACTGGGTCCGCGGCGGATGTAGAGGTTGCCATTAACTGCGGTGACATGCACAAAAGGTGCGGGCGTGGCAGAAGGCTCTTCGGTAGCTGGAACAAGCGTCGCCGTGGGAAGAGGCGTTTCTGTCGCAGTGGGCAACAAAACCTCATCTGTGGCAGTTGCATCCGCAACCTGCGGTTCACTGTCTACGGTCTGCGTTGCCACGGGCGTACAGCCTACTGCAAAGATAAAGAGCAGTAAGGCAAAAAACGTTCGAGAGTTAAACATGTTATTCGTATCGCAAAGCTTCGACAGGTTCCAAATTAGCGGCGCGGCTGGCAGGGTAAATACCAAAGAACAGACCGATCATGGCAGAGAAACTTGTCGAAAGCAAAATTGCGTCCCAGCCAACAATAGGCACAAAAGTATTGCCAGTAGCGGTTGCCACTTGTTCTACAATGCGTGCAATGACCCAACCGAAGATGGTGCCAATAATGCCGCCAATGAGACTCAACAATGATGATTCGGTGAGGAACTGCAAAAGGATGTCGCGCTTGCGTGCGCCAAGGGCTTTACGCAAACCAATCTCTTTGGTTCGTTCAGTGACCGAAACCAGCATGATATTCATAATACCGATACCGCCCACCAAAAGTGAGATACCTGCAATACCACCAAGGAAGATGGTAAGTACGCCGGTGATCTGGCTAAAGATGCTTAGAAAGTCTTGCTGAGTAAAGACGGTAAAGTCATCGGCACCAACGGGTGTGCGATGGCGCTGCCGAATAATATCGGAGACTTCTTCCACGGCAGACGGAACCGCATCGGCAGTGGTTGCCTGAACAAAGATGACATCCACTTCATCGCGAGCGCCGCGTTTGATGAGGCGAGCTTGAGCAGTAGTAAACGGAATATAGGCACTGTTATCTTCACTACCAAACGCACCGCCGCCACGCGCCACCAAAACGCCAATAATGCGGAAAGGCTGACCTTCAATACGAATGGTTTCACCTACAATACCATCGGCATGACCGAATAGGTCAATAGCGGTTTCAGGTCCAAGTACAACAACGGACATGCGTCCCAAAATGTGTTCTTGATTGATAAATTCGCCTTCGGCGATCTCCAAGTTACGGACTTGTGAATATTCAGGAGTAACCCCAGAAATAGAGGTGCTTGTTTTTTCACTAGAGAACGTGAGCAAGGCATTGCCTTGAATCGCAGGTGCTACCATTTCCACAGAGGGAGCCGCAAAGGTATCTAACAATGCATTAGAGTCGCCCAAGGTCAATGGACGCTCATTATTTCCACTGGTGCGAGGACCTGACCCAGGAGGACCATCTTGACTGGGCGCGCCGCCAAAAATGAAGAGTAAGTTCGTACCAATGCTAGAAATTGAACCGGTGATGGATGCTTGTGCGCCATTTCCAACAGCTAACATGGCGATCACTGCTGCCACACCGATGACAATTCCCAACACAGTAAGCCCTGAACGCATTTTGTTGCCATTCAGACTTTCGAGGGCTTCCATGATTGCTTGTGCAAAACTCATTGTGCGCCTCCGGAGTTTATATCGATGGAATCTAATTCGCCATCTTTTAAGCGGATTACGCGCTGAGTTTGCTCGGCGATCTTCGGGTCATGCGTGACGATGACAAGGGTAGTTCCGAGATCTTTATTCAAGTTAAGCAAAAGAGTCATAATCTCTTTACCGACTTTTGAATCCAAGTTACCAGTCGGCTCATCTGCCATGATGATAGCAGGGTTGTTGACGAGTGCGCGGGCAACTGCTACACGCTGTTGCTGACCGCCCGAAAGTTCATAGGGGCGGTGGAACATACGATCTTTAAGACCCACGGCTTCAAGAGCAGCTTGTGCCTTTTCGCGGCGTCCTTGTGTGATGCCGGCATAGCGTAAAGGCAGTTCTACATTTCCGACAGCAGAGAGGCGCGAAAGCAGATTAAAGCTTTGAAAGACAAAGCCAATTTTGCGATTACGAACCGTTGCCAATTGATCGTCATTCATCTGCGCAACAGACTCGCCGTCCAAAATGTATTCACCTGATGATGGGCGGTCTAAACAGCCAAGGGTGTTCATCATGGTCGATTTACCGGAGCCGGAAGGACCCATGATGGAAACCACTTCTCCGCGAGTCACAGTAAATGAAACTCCGCGTAAGGCTTGCACTTCGATCTCACCCATGACGTAGGTCTTTTTTAAGTCGCGTGCTTCAATGACCCAGTCCATGCTAGCCTCCACCGAAGGGACCTCCATTGGCTGAGGGCGGGTTGAGGATGATCAAATCGCCTTCTTTAATATCACCACTGGTGAGCACACTCATTGTATCTGAGGAAGCGCCCAAGGTGATGGTGACGGGTGTAGCTTTCCCATCTTTTTCAAGATAGACCACGCGTTCGCCATTCACTAAACGGACAGCGCGGTTCGGAATGAGGAGCGTATTTTTCACTTCTTCAGTGATGATGTTTACAGCGGTGGTCATACCAGGCTTGACTTGTTCATCAGCATCAGTCAACTCAACGGTGACCGTGAAACTCACAACACCTTGAACGGTGTCACCAGCCTGACCTACTTCAACAACTTTTCCGTTGTAAGATTTGCCAAGAATGGCATCGAAAGAAAGAGTGGAAGCTTGCCCAACAGCAACATTGTTGATATCCACTTCTGAGACCTGCACATCTACCAATAGACTAGAGAGGTCATCAATGCGGAAGCCCACAGTGCCGGGGTTGACCTGATCGCCAACTACAGGGCTTGCTTGTGTAATGGTGCCGTCAAAAGGAGCGATGATCTTTGCCATATTCAAAGTCGCTTCTGCAGCAGCAACACGAGCACGAGCCGCAGCTACTTCGTCTGAGTCCGGTCCTTTTTGGAGGCGTTCATACTCACGGCGGGCGTCTTCCAACTTGGCTTCTGCCAAAGCGAGGTCACGATCGGCATCGGCTATAGTTTCAGCGCTGGCATAGCCTTTGTATTGCTTGACCTTCAATTCGCCAAACTGGTCGTAATAAAATTCTTTGATATCTACTTTGCCGTTGAGATCCATGCGCCAGTTATAGGCTTTTTGATAGGATTCTTCAGCTTTATCGACTGCTTTTTCGGCTTCAAGAAGGGAAGTATTTGAAGTGAGGAGATCGTCGAGGGCTTTTTGAGCACTAACCAAGTCGGCTTCTGCGAGGATAATGCTTTGGCTGAGGGTGGATTTATCGAGGCTGGACAGGATAAATCCACGTTCGACGCGGTCTCCAATCACAGAGTTCACCTCGCCCACAATACCATTCGTCTGCCAGGTGAGGGTGGCGCTTTGTCTGGCACGGACGCTGCCCGTGGCGCCCACATAAGCTGCCAAGTCGCCGCGCTCTACTGCAACTGTTTCAAAAACTGCTTCTTCGTTCTTGGGACGGAAAATGGAAACACCGACGCAGATCAAAACCACCGCTACAACCGCGATAATGATCCATGTTCGCCGGGAAAATCTAGAAAAAAATTGACGCATTCGGGAAATCCTCCAATTAGGTTACAGTAAGCATACGATGTGGTTTTCTTACATTGATATATCACACTCTACGCAAAAGATTGTGGAAAGTTTGTGCAGATTTTAACTAATTGATTCTATCGCTTTATCATGTAATTTGACAGTTAAAAAAGCGACATTTCAAAATTACAAGCGAGCGCTCCCTATTAATCAAAGACTCATAAACTTATGACGATTGTCTTGGGGTTTGGTGACATTTAAACCTAGTTCTATCCGATTTATTTGGTTATTATTCGGGAAACCGCTTTATTTGTATCTTTCTCCCCTTTGGAGGCATTCTGCATGCAAGCAGTACCCAGTGAATTTTTGGCAATAGACCGCAAGGAACGGGCAAACCGTCCCTTTTTTGATTTAGATTTGAGAGCCGCCGAAGAGCGAAAATGCGACTTTGGGGCTGTAGTGATCGAATTTGACCCAGAACGTGCCATGGTGGAAGCGGCTCGTTGTATCCACTGCCCAGATCCGGCTCCATGTATGGTGGCGTGCCCCACAGCGAATGATATTCCTTCTGCCATGTGGCTGATTGAGCAGGGCAAGTTTGTAGAGGCAGCTGGTATTTATCACAAGACCAGTTCCCTGCCAGAAGTTTGTGGGCGTGTTTGCCCGCACGAGTCTTTGTGTCAGGGGTCTTGTGTGTTGAATAAGCATCATACACCCGTACTATGCGGAGAACTTGAAGCCTTTACGGTAGATTATGAACGTCGTACACAGGGGTATATCATTCCATTAACAATTCCATCTGGCAAAAAGGTGGCAGTGATCGGGGCAGGTCCCGCCGGTTTGGGCTGTGCAGATATTCTGCTGCAAAAAGGGCATGAAGTAACAGTCTTTGACGCGAAGCCTGCACCCGGTGGTCTGTTGGTGTATGGGATTCCAAACTTTAAGCTTGCAAAAGATGTATGGCGCGAGAAGTGGGAAGAGTTTGAGCGCGCTGGTGCGAAGTTCGTACCCAACACCTACATTGGCAAAGACAAGACAATTGACCAATTATTCGCTGAAGGTTTCGATGCGGTTTTTATTGGGGTAGGTTCCGAAATCGATGCAAAGATGGAAGAAGCGCCCGGCACCGACCTGCCCGGAGTTTATGAAGCGACTGATTTTCTCATCCGCGGGAATATTCCAGAAGATCAACTCCCCAGTGACATGAAGAAACCACTTGAAATTGGTAAACGGGTGGTGGTGGTCGGCGGTGGTGATACAGCTTCAGACTGTCTCCGAACCGCAATTCGCCTTGGCGCTGAAGAAGTGACTTGTTTATATCGCCGTACTGAAAAGGAAATGCCCGGTGGGAAGAAAGACCGGAAGATGGCACGAGATGAAGGCGCAAAGTACCGCTTCCTCACTCAGCCTGTGAAGTTCATTGCTGGCGCTGATGGAAAATTAGCCGCTGTGGAATGTATTGAAATGAAACTTGGCGAGCCTGATGCAAAAGGACGCCGCAAACCTGTACCGGTAGAAGGTTCGAACTTTAGTGTCGCAGCGGATACCGCGATTCTGGCGCTCGGCTACTGGCCGGACCCGGTGATTGGCAAATCCACTCCAGACCTGGAAACCTACAATTGGGGTTTGGTCTCTGTAAAAGACAAAAAGACTGGTGCAACCAGCCGTGAAGGTGTATTCGCTGGTGGCGACTGCGCAACTGGACCAGACCTTGTTGTAACTGCCATGGTTGGCGGGCGCAAAGCCGGGTTTGCCATTGATGAGTATTTGAAGAACAAGAAATAGCAAATTACCTGTTGAGGGCAGCAGGTCGTTAGCACGGCAGAGTCACCAGCTCTGCCGTGCGTCTTAATAACGCATAAAAGCAAGAGGGCGTATAATTTTAGATAATAAAAAGAGTATGTATTCCAGGCAAGTCTAAGACAAATCTCAAATTTGGAAAATGACAATAATGCGTTGGAACAAAATCTCTCTATCTTTTCTCTCCCTATTTCTTTTTTTTCTTCTTTTCTTTTCGCTCTATCTGCCATTGCGCCCAGTTGGGCAAATTCTTGACCGGGGTTGGACAGCTGAATACAAAGGGATTCAAACTTCTAATGTTCAAATCCCATACATTCAACGCAACAGTGAAGAAGCAGACATTCTCACACTGACTACTACTCTCACCGATATGCAAGGGAATAGCCTTATTTTCCGCCCTGGGGGATATGCTTTTTCTGTGTTCTTAAATGGTCAACAGATCGCGGGAATTGGAGACCTTGAAGAGCCAACTGCCAATGTATGGAATTCCATACAGCTCATTCCACTTACAAACTTAAGTCCAGGTTCCAATACTATACAGATCAAGCTCAGCAGCGCCAATCGGTCTGTCGGTTTAGGCACTCCGCCTTATATAGATGACCTAAAAGCTAGCATTACAAGAGTTGCATTTATTAATTGGTTTGCAAATGACTTCTTAATTCTCAATCAAGGGGCAGGCTTTTTGGTCGGTGTTCTCTTGATCGCAATTGCCCGGTCACGCCGGTTGCTTTTCAGCACCGAATTCTATATGGGGATGGCAGTAATTCTGGCAGCTATCTATGTATTTGATTTTGATACGCGCCCCTCGACTGGTAGTTTAGAAACCTTATTACTTGTTCGAAAAATCTGCTTAACGAGTGGATATTTAGGAGCATTGCTATTTGTTTGCAGCCTGGAACTTTACTATCAAGGAAAATTAAAGGTTAGCCAGATCATCGCCATTCCCACCTTTCTGGCGGTCATCATATTGTCTGTTCAGCCCAGCCAGTATCAATTCTCGGTCACCTTGATTTACTCAAATGTCGTTTTATTAATCAATCTTTCTGTGGCGTGTTTCTTTATTTTCCGGAATAGTAAAGGAAAAGATTGGCTCATTGTGCCAGCACTGCTCCTAACTCTTTCCATTCTTGAATCTATTTTGGTTATGGCATTTGTCAGACCATGGCCATTTATGACCCAATATATCGTTCTTTTCAGCGCTGTCTTTTTCGGCATTAATTTAATCCTTGATTTTCATCAACTTTACCAAGAAAACATTGAGCTTCAAGTCAAAGCCAATATAGACCCTCTCACTGGTGTATTTAACCGCAATGCACTAAAAGACTCGTTGGTAAGGCAATACAATACACTGGCATTAATAGACCTTGATAATTTCAAATACTTTAATGATAAACATGGACATGCCGAAGGGGATAAACTCCTGTTATTATTCGTAGACAATTTACAAAAGAACATCCGTCAAGACGACCACATTGTTCGTATTGGCGGCGATGAATTTATCCTCTTACTAAACCATGCAATCCCTCATCAAGCACATGAAACTCTAGAACGGATTTGCATCCAATTCTCTAAAGTGGTACCAGATCCCCATGTCAGCTTGTCCTATGGCATCGAATCTATTACAGACTCTTTAGAGAAAAGTATCAGCAATGCGGATATGCGTATGTATGAAATGAAGACCAAGCATAAGCAGAATGCATCAATGCCATAAACGTTATAAACTAAAACTCATTAATATTTCTCCCTTGAATTAACTAAACTCTTAACCAAAAATCCTTGACCTAAGTCATTCGAAGGCGTAAAATACGATTAATCGGATTAATCAATTTTATGCTGCGTGATCGTATTTCGCCTAACATTTCCGAATTTCTTCGTTATTTGGCTTCTCATCCTGAAGCAGATGACAAACTCCCCTCTTTAAACGAACTTAGCCGAGAGTTGAATATTAGCCTTGCATCACTACGCGAACAACTAGAAGTTGCTCGCGCGCTTGGCTTTGTTGAAGTTCGTCAAAAGACAGGTACGCGGCGATTGACTTATTCCTTCACTCCTGCAATCCGTCAGAGTTTAGGCTACGCTTTAGCACTCAATGATGAACATTTTCGGAAGTTTGCAGAAATGCGTAATCATCTTGAAGCTGCTTATTGGTATGAAGCGGTTAAGCTGTTGACGGATGAAGATAAAAAAGAACTCAACGCCATCATTACCCGTGCTTGGGAGAAGCTTCAAGGTGCGCATGTACAGGTTCCCCACGAAGAGCACCGAAAGTTACACCTCACTATTTACAAAAATCTGGACAACCCTTTTGTAATCGGTGTGTTGGAAGCTTATTGGGAAGCCTATGAAGCAGTAGGGCTGAACGTATTCACAGGTGGATATGAATATTTGAAAGAAGTTTGGCAATACCATCAGCGTATGGTCGAGTCAATTTGTAGTGGCAAGTTTGAGGTCGGGTATGAGGCGCTTGTACGTCATACTGACCTTTTGTATCATCGTCCCTAGGTCATTTTCGTCGATAGGTAGAGATGAGGCTATAACCATCTCTGTACATCGACCTAATTTTTATGAGGAGCTCCATGAATAAGATAGTGAACGATTTTTCGATCACCGTTGGTACGAAGAACGGTTCCGGCAGTTCAACTGCCAACAACACCATTTTGAGGTCCATCTTTAAGATGGGCATTCCCGTCTCTGGCAAGAACCTGTTCCCTTCCAATATCCAAGGTCTGCCTACGTGGTACACCATTCGTGTGAACAAGGATGGTTTCATTGCCCGTAAGGAAACCAGTGACATTGTCATTGCGATGAATCCCGATTCGTTCGCAAAGGACCTCGCGTCTGTTACGCCAGGTGGAGCCTTTTTCTACGCGGACGATATCAAGCAACCCATCACCCGAGTGGACATTGCCATTTACCCAATGCCGGTTAAGACAATCGTCAAGAATGACCCGAATGTACCCACCGATTTTCGTGAATTAGTTGGCAACATGGTGTATGTAGGCGTGCTTGCCCAAGTTGTTGGCATGGATATGGAAGCGATCCGCGCTGCTTTGACCTTCCACTTCAAGGGCAAACAAAAGCCCATTGATATGAACCTCAATGCAGTTAAAGCTGGAGCCGAATGGGCTGCTGCAAACCTCGAAAAGAAAGATCCCTTCTATCTTGAGCACATGAATAAGACCGAAGGTTTGATCATGGCAGACGGCAACACGGCTGGAGCGATTGGCTCTATCTTTGGTGGTGTTCAATTTGCAGGCTGGTACCCCATTACACCTGCTTCTTCTTTGGCAGAAGCTCTAAATGATTACTTGCCTGTGCTTCGCAAACGCGAAGATGGCAAGCACACTTATGCTGTTGTTCAGGCAGAAGATGAACTTGCAGCCCTTGGTATGGCAATTGGTGCAGGTTGGTCTGGTCTGCGTTCGATGACTTCAACTTCGGGACCGGGACTTTCTCTCATGACCGAGTTTGCAGGGTTGGCATACTATGCCGAAGTTCCCGTTGTAATTTGGGATGTCCAGCGCATTGGTCCCAGCACTGGGTTGCCCACTCGCACCTCGCAAGGTGACTTGAGCTTCACTGCATTTATTGGTCACGGTGACTCGCACTCTGTCATCCTCTTGCCGGGCGATGTGTCTGAATGTTTTGAATTTGGCTGGAAGTCTTTTGATATTGCAGAACGCCTCCAAACCCCGATCTTCGTTTTGAGTGATCTCGATATGGGCATGAACCAGTGGATGAGTAAACCCTTCCAATACCCTGAAGTTCCAATGGATCGCGGCAAGGTGCTTTGGGAAAAAGACCTTGAAGAGATCAAGGGGAATTGGGGTCGTTACCTTGATAAAGATGGAGATGCAATTGCCTACCGCACCATGCCGGGAAACAAGCATCCAATGAGTTCTTACTTCACCCGCGGAACAGGTCACGACGAATACGCCAAGTACACCGAAGACTCCGGTATGTACATGAAGAACATGGAACGCCTTGCTCGCAAACAACAAACCGCCAAGGAGTATGTCCCTGCGCCGGTGTTGCATGCCAAGAAAGGTGCGACAGTCGGTATTATTGCCTTTGGTTCCACTGAAAATGCGATCTTCGAAGCACAAGCACAGCTTGAAGCTGAGAACGGTATCAAGTCTGAGTTGTTACGCTTGCGCGCCATTCCTTTCACTAAAGAAGTGGATGCCTTCATTAAGAAATACGACCAGATCTTCGTAGTTGAAATGAACCGTGATGGACAGTTACTCCAGTTGCTGTACACCGAATATCCACAGTACGCAATGAAATTCAAGTCTGTGGCATATCACGACGGTTTGCCCGCAGCAGCAAAATGGGTCCGCGAAGGGATTTTGGCAAAGTACGAGAAAGCCAGCAGCCAGAAGCCTGCTGCCAGCAAAAAGTCTGCAGTGAAGAAAACAGTTGCGAAGGCAAAATCAGCTCCGGCGAAGAAAGCAGCGGTGAAAAAGTCCGTTAGCAAAAAGCCTGCCAAATCCAAATCCGCTGTTAAATCGAAGCAGAAGTAGTTATCGGTGAATTTTAAAAGGAGTAAATAACAATGAGCGAAACTCTTCCCATGGCTGGCGCACCCGCAAATGTAAATAGCGTTGGCTTGAGCAAAAATGACTACCGTGGCGCGCCCAGCACCTTGTGCCAGGGCTGTGGTCACAACTCGATCTCGAATCAGATTATTTCGGCGATGTACGAAATGAACGTATTGCCTGAAGATGTGATCAAGTTCTCGGGTATTGGTTGTTCTTCCAAATCACCGACCTACTTCATGAACCGCAGCTTCGGCTTCAACTCTCTGCATGGACGTATGCCTTCCATCGCCACCGGTGCATTATTTGGTGATGCTCACATGAAAGGCATTGGCGTTTCTGGTGATGGCGACAGCGCCAGCATTGGTATGGGTCAATTCAAACATGCCATGCGCCGCAATGTGAACATGGTGTACATTGTGGAAAACAATGGTGTGTATGGTCTCACCAAGGGGCAGTTCTCTGCGACCGCGGAAAAAGGGTTGCAATTGAAGAAGCAAGGTGAAAATCCTTATATGCCGGTTGATATCTGCATGGAAGGTCTCATCTCAAATGCAACTTTTGTGGCTCGTTCGTTTGCGGGTAACCCGAAGCAGGTGAAAGAACTTCTCAAAGCAGCTTTTGCCCACAAGGGGATTGCTGTTCTCGATATCATCAGCCCTTGTGTGACCTTCAACAATCAGGAAAATGCGTACCACTCCTATACTTGGGGTAAAGACCACGAAGAACCTTTGCATGAAATTTCTTATATCGCACCGCGCAGCGAGATTATGCTTGAAAGAGAAATGAACGAAGGCGAAATTCGTGAAGTTGCCATGCATGATGGGTCTACCGTTATTCTCAAGAATCTTGAAAAAGGCTACGACCCCACCAATCGCATGCTGGCGTTGCAGGCTCTCGAAGAAGCTCAGCAGAACAATTGGCTGCTCACTGGTTTGATTTACGTCAACACATCCAAACCTGCCCTCACGGACATCTACAACCTCGTAGATACTCCTCTCAATCGCCTGACCGAAACCGATCTGCGCCCAGACCGCGCCATGATCGACAAGATCAATGCCTTGATGTTCTAGTTTGACATCACCCCTGCCCCTCTCCTAAAGGAGAGGGGTTTTTATTTTATAATTTCAATAATGAAACGACTCGACAACGAAATTCAACTGGAATATATCCGCGCATCGGGACCGGGGGGACAGAACGTCAACAAAGTGGCGACGGCGGTGCAACTACGTTTTGACGTGGTCAACTCTCCATCGCTCGGCTCTGACTTAAAGGGACGGCTGATTCAGCTTGCCGGGAAGAGAATCAACACTGAAGGCGTTTTGATTCTCGAAGCAAAGCGTTTCCGTACTCAGGAAGCCAATCGCGAAGATGCACTTACAAAGTTCTATGAATTGATTCGCAAAGCCGGGGAAAAACCGAAGACACGTCACAAGACTAAGCCGACGAAAGCCTCAAAAGAAGAAAGAATAAAAGAGAAGAAAAAACGAGGCACTGTAAAGAAATTACGTCAAATAAAGGCACGTTTTGAAGAGTAAGTTCCATACATATACTACCCTCTAAAAAAGAGATTTTCAACCATGGGTATTATATAATTGAGGGCTATGCATAAACATCACACATTCGCAGGTTTGATCTCTGGTCTCACTGCCGCAGCAATCTGGGGCGGTATGTACGTTGTCAGCAAAGTGGTTTTGGAAGTTATCCCACCATTTACCTTGCTTCTTATCCGTCTCATTATGGGGGCAGCAGCGCTTGGAATTGTTATTTATTTTCGAAATAGAAAATCACCTACTTCAGCACCAGTCTCAAAAGAAGTCTTTTGGAAGAGTTTTCTAGTTGGGTTTGTAGGCTATGGTATTTCACTAGGCTTTCAATTCGTAGGAACGAAACTTTCCACCGCTTCGAACGGGTCTTTAGTTACTTCTGCCACCCCCGTTTTTGTTTTGCTCTTTGCCCCTTTTCTACTTGGCGAAAAGCCCACAACAAGACGCATTATCGCGCTTGTCCTCTCCACACTGGGTGTCCTTGCTGTCATTGACCCGCGCACAGCTGAGCTTTCGCCGTCCCTTTTCTGGGGTAATATGAGTCTGTTGTCAGCAGCGTTGACATGGGCATTGTATTCGGTCTTGGTTCGTAAAGTTTCGCAAACGCAAGACCTGCTCACTTCTAGCACAATTATGTTGCTAGGCGGAATCCCTTCTAGCTTGGCGTTCTCGCTCTGGGAAATCAATACGCAGGGTGTTGGCGAAATTACACTTGGCATCATTGGCGGATTATTATTTCTCGGGTTTGTATCCACTGCGCTTGCCATGTTCTTGTGGAATTATGCCTTCGCTGAATTGCCTGCGGCAGTTGCTTCACTAACCTTTTTTGCCCAGCCTGTCGTTGGCACTTTGCTCGGCTGGTTCTTTCTCTCCGAACAGATCACGTCATTATTTATCATCGGTGGGGTATTGATCGGGGTTGGGATCATTATCGCTTCGAGAGAGTGAAAAGTCAGAAGCGCTGAATCAAGCCTCGGTTAAGAAAGAAGCGGATGCATTTTGTTGCATCCGCTTCTTGTTTGCTCATTTAGTTTTTCTCTGCCAATTTGCGCGCCAGCGAAAGATTCGGGTCGCTTGCCACTGTATGAAGCAAAGCCATGTTGGGCGGGCGTTGTTCACCGATGGGGAAACCACAAACTAACACAACTTGTTGCCCAGAGCTAATGCCGGACTTCAACAGAACTGAGTCCACTTCAGAGAGCATATCGTCCATCGTCTTGGCAAACTTTACAAGGTGCGGACGAACGCCCCACAAGAATGCCAATTGATTAAAGGTCTCGCGTTCGGGTGTGAAGGCGAGGATTTGCTTCGATGGGCGCGCCTTGGACATGAGCCATGCGGATCGTCCGCGCATGGTGAAGACCGAAACAGCTTGCACTTCGGGGTCGCTTGCCAACACGTTGGATGCACGCGCCATCGACGCCGCATCAGATTCACCCAAGCCCGCTTTCGAGTCGTGGCGGCTGCCCCACTCTTTGAAGTGAGACTCGGCTTCTGCCACAATGCGAGACATCATTTCTACCGCCAAGCTAGGGTATTCTCCCGATGCTGTTTCAGCAGAGAGCATGACTGCATCGGTGCCATCGAAAACGGCATTGGCAACGTCTGAAGCTTCGGCACGAGTTGGCAGCGGGTTTTGGATCATCGACTCGAGCATCTGAGTCGCTGTAATGACCAGCTTGGCACGGGCATTCGCCGCGCGGATGATCATTTTCTGCAGAGGCGGCACCTGTTCCGGCGGGAGTTCAACGCCCAAGTCACCACGCGCCACCATTACACCGTCTACAACCTCAAGGATCTCTTCCAATTCAACCATCGCTTCAGGCTTTTCTAACTTGGCGATCAGCAACGGTTCATGTTTACCGGCTGAAAATTCCTTAATCGCTGCGCGGACTTCACGGACATCATCGGCGCTGCGGACGAAAGAAATCGCAACCGCATCCACACCTTGAGAAATACCAAAAGCAAGGTCCGCTTTATCTTTTGAAGTAAAGCCTGCAATGCGAAGTTTTACCCCAGGTAAGTTAATGCCTTTGTGAGAAGACAATGCACCGCCAACCTTCACAGTAGCATGGACTTGCCTGCCTTCTGCCGAAGTAACCTGCAATGCGAGGCGTCCGTCATCCAAAAGAAGCTTATCGCCCTTCTGTACAGACTCGAACAACTCGCGGAAGTCCACAGGAATCAATTGGCAGCCGTTTTGTGGCGGAGTATCGTTAGTGGCATACAAGCAAACTTCTTCATTTACCGCAAGTTGAAGAGGGACATCCAATTTACCCACACGGATCTTAGGACCCTGCAAATCCTGCAAAATACCAACCGGCATGTTAAGCCGTTCTGAGACTTCTCGAATGCGCTTCACACGGACTTGGTGCTGTTCGTGGGTGCCATGGGAGAAGTTTAACCGGGCGACATTCATACCCGCTTTAATCAAAGATTCCAGCGCCTGTTCAGAATCTGAGGCGGGACCGATCGTTGCTACAATTTTTGCGTTACGCATAGTGCTACTTCCTGTCAATAATGATTTGTTCTGCGTTGAAAATAAAATCAATCGCAAACCCGTTAAAAAAGAACGGGGTGTCTGTATCTCAAAACGCCCCGTATGATAGGTCTAAAACAGAGGAATGTCAAGCCGGGGCAAATTATTATGGGTTTAACAATAAAAAGGGCATGGAGTTACGCCAACTCCATGCCCTTTTTGGGTACTCTTTTACAGATAGTGCAGTTCTTTTGCCTGCTTTTCCAGCTCGTCGTGGAAAATCGGGTTCGCCACTTTAATCAGGGCCTGAGTCCGTTGACGGATGGTCTTGCCATACAGGTCAGCAATCCCATATTCAGTCACAACATAGTGGACGTGGTTGCGGCTCGTAACCACGCCGGCACCTGGTTTTAGCATGGCAGTAATCTTACTCACTTTGGTGCCGTCCCGCATGGTTGCGGTACTGGGCAAAGCAATGATGGGGACACCACCTTTGGAGCGGGATGCCCCGTAGATAAAATCTAACTGTCCACCCACGCCACTGTATAGCTTGGGTCCAATACTATCGGCACAAACCTGTCCGGTGAGGTCTACTTCAATTGCAGAATTGACCGCCACCATGCGCTCATTCTGCATAATGATGAATGGGTCATTCACATACTCTGTTGGGTGCATTTCGACCATCGGATTATCGTTCACCCAATCGTACAGTTTTTGAGTCCCAAGGATAAAGCCTGCTACGATCTTGCCCGGGTGAAGGGATTTGCGAGCATTCGTCAACACACCGGCGTTCACCAATTCAATGACACCATCAGAGAATAGTTCGGTATGAATGCCAAGGTCCCTTTTGTCCATCAAAAATTTCAGCACTGCATCTGGGATGGAGCCAATGCCCAATTGCATGGTCGCTCCATCAGGGATGAGGGAAGCCACATGCCCGGCAATGCCTTGCACGATCTCCGCATCACCTTCAGCCGCCATTCTGTGTTCAGGGATTGGATAGTTAACAGGAACAATGTAATTCAAACGACTGACATGAATGAATGAATCGCCCAAGGTGCGCGGCATTTGGTCATTGACTTCAGCAATGATAATCTTAGCAGACTCAGCCGCAGACTTGGTAAGCCCCACTTCCACACCAAGGCTACAGAAGCCGTGTTCATCGGGGCGAGAGACATGAATCAATGCTACGTCGATAGGCAGAATTCCGCGTTTGAACAAGAGCGGGAATTCTGAAAGCAATACAGGGGTGAAATCAGCACGACCTTCCTGAACTGCCTTACGAACGTTGGCGCTGATAAACATGGAATTGACGCGTAAATGCCCTTCCATGGCTTCAGTTACGTAATCGGCAGCACCAATCGTCAATGCCTGGCAAACTTCCACGTCATTGATATTGGGAGCATGTCCCACCAGTGCAGACAAAAGCACCTTGGGCACAGAAACGTTGCCGGTTAGAAAGACGCGATTCCCTGATTTGACCTGCTTGATAGCTTCCTCTGCAGTCGTCACACGAGATTGATAAATGGAAGCGGGATTCATTCCTTCACCTCCACGCCACCCAGTCGTACAAGGTTGACTAACTTCCCTTGATGTGTGTTGACCGCTGCTTCAACAGAGGGGTCGTTCTTCATGGCAGCATCAATGCCTGTGTTGGCTACCGCCGTAATATAGGGAATGGCTGAATTCAAGAAGACGTGGCTGGCTGTGCGTGCTACAGTACTGGCAATGTTCGGCACACAATAATGTACAACACCTTCTTCAACGAAAGTGGGGTTATCGTGCATGGTCGGGCGGGAGGTTTCTACACAACCACCTTGATCGATACTGACATCAATGATGACCGAGCGCGGCTTCATCGCACGGACCATATCGCGCGTAACCACCATCGGTGCACGTTGCCCAGCCACCAGAACAGCCCCCACAACCACATCTGCATACGCCGTTGCACGTTCGATATTACGTTGGGTTGCCATCATGGTCACAACACCAGGTAATTTATCGTGAATATTTTCCAGCGCCGCCATGTTCTTATCAAGGACGGTCACATGCGCACCTGCATTTTGCATAGCTTGGGCAGCAGAAGTTCCCACTGCACCACCGCCGATAATTACCACCTCAGCAGGCGGCACGCCAGGCACGCCACTGAGCATAATGCCTTTGCCACCACGATTGGTTTGCAGCCAACGTGCTGCAATTTGAGCAACCATCGCACCGCAGATCAAACTAAACGGGCGCAAAACAACTCGCCCACCTTGAGTATCAGTGATTTGTTCATACGCCAGCGCCGTAATCTTTTTCTCTAGGAGCAGGTCGATCTGGTCTTGAGAAGCAGAAGCGAGGTGTAAAAACCCCGCAAGAATAGCACCATCGTTGATCCATTCCATTTCCTGCTTGATCGGGCGTGAGACCTTCAATAAAAAGTCAGCTCGCCCAAAAACTTCCTGCGGAGAAAAGACGATGCGCCCGCCAGCTTTTTCGTAATCCTGATCTTTGAAGCCAGCACTCGCTCCCGCCTCATGCTCAACGAAAACTTGATGCCCCAAATGAGACAGAATCTCCACCCCAGCCGGAGACAGACCAACACGATACTCAAACGGTCTACTTTCTTTCGGAATTCCAATGTACATGGTTCCTCCATAAAAAGACCCTAGAGGTATATAAACCTTTAGGGTCTGGTTTAATTTATTACGGCATATTGAGAGTTTCCCTGATCGCAGGGAGCGCCCAATCTATCGTATCTTTATCAATAACAAGAGGTGGTGCAAAACGAATTACATTATCGTGAGTTTCCTTGGCAAGAATTCCCTTACTCTTTAATGCCTCACAAAAGCGACGGGCTCCGCCTGCTTCTGGCTTAAGCTCCACGCCAATGAGCAGACCCTTACCGCGCACTTCCTTGACATGCGGGCTTGGAATTTCACTCAGTTGCTCTACAAAGTAGGTTCCCAATTCTGCCGCACGGTCTGCCAGCTTTTCTTCGCGCAACACTTTCAATGAAGCACGTGCCACCGCCGCAGCGAGCGGGTTTCCGCCAAAGGTGGATCCGTGTTCACCAGGTGTAAACAAACCCAAAATGGGCTTATCCGCGAGAACAGCAGAGACAGGGTAAAAACCGCCAGCTAATGCTTTTCCCACGATCACAACATCCGGGCGGACGTCTTCATGATTCGCGGCAAACAGTTTCCCGGTCCGACCGAGACCCGTTTGAATTTCATCCGAGATATAAAGCACATTATTCTTCTTGCAAAGCTCGGCAACTTTCTTCAAGTATCCAGCTGGTGGCATAATCACCCCAGCCTCTCCTTGAATCGGTTCGAGTAAAACCGCAGCGGTATTAGGCGTAATTGCCTTTTCAAGCGCGTTAAGGTTTCCATATTCAACCACCACAAAACCCGGCGTGAACGGACCGAAGTCATCCCGATAGAGCGGCTCTGTGGAGAATGAAACAATGGTGACGGTGCGCCCGTGGAAGTTATTGCCCGCCACAATAATTTCTGCTTGATGGCGCGGCACCTTCTTGACCTGATACGCCCACTTGCGAGCAAGCTTCACCGCCGTCTCAACCGCTTCTGCACCTGAGTTCATTGGCAGAGACATATCGTAACCAGTCATTTCAGAGAGTTCTTTATAAAGAAGTGGCAACTGGTCATTGCGGAAAGCACGCGAAGTGAGTGTCACTTTCTTTGCCTGTTCCAACAATGCATTCAAAATTTCAGGGTGAACATGCCCTTGGTTTACAGCAGAATATGCAGAAAGACAATCAAGATATTTTCTGCCTTCCACATCGTAAACCCACACCCCTTCTGCTTTTTCGATGACAACATCCAATGGATGATAATTATGCGCGCCGTATTGTTCTTCGATCTTGATAAAGTCTTGGGTATTCATAAAACGGGTATCCTCTAAAAAACTATGAATATCTTTATGCGACATCGAATAAACGCGCCAAAATTGCCTTCTGCGCGTGCAAGCGATTATGCGCCTGCTGGAAGATCACCGAGTGTGGACCATCCGCTACTTCGTCGGTCAACTCGTGGTTGCGGTGTGCAGGCAAACAGTGCATGACGATCACATCTTTATCTGCTTCGCTCACCAACTTGGCATTGACCTGATAGGGCGGGAAGATCTGTTCGCGCTTGGCGGTTTCTTCTTCCTGTCCCATGCTGGTCCACGTATCGGTATAAATCACATGGGCATTCTTCACCGCTTCATGCACATCACGGACAAAGGTCAACTTGCTGCCCGTTTTTCTGGCAATGTTCTGAGCAATTTCCACCGCCTGCGGGTTGACGTCATAGCCTTCTGGTGTACCAACCGTCATGTTCCAACCCAATTGTGCCACTACATGCATCAAAGAAACCGTGACGTTATTACCGTCGCCAACATAACTAATATTCAAACCTTTTGAATATTTGCCGAATTTTTCAATAATGGTCAACGCATCAGCCATACCCTGACAAGGGTGGTTGTAATCGCTTAATCCATTGATCACGGGAATATCTGCCCATTTTGCGAGTTCCACCACATGGGCATGGTCGAAGGTGCGCGCCATCAATGCCTGAACATAACCAGAAAGCACACGTGCAATATCTGCAATTGATTCGCGCTTACCTAAACCAATTTCGTTTGGAGAAAGATACAAGGCATCGCCGCCGCAATGTCGCATCGCCATATCAAAAGAAACGCGCGTGCGCAGGCTCGGCTTTTGGAAGATCATGCCCAGCACTTTGCCTTGAAAGATCGGTTTATTACCTTTCTTGAAGTATTGTTTTTTGAGCTTTACAGCAAGGTCGAGCAGGTCTTCAATTTCTTCTGTGGAATAGTCAGAAATCGCAATAAAATCCTTCATGTTTGCTCCTCGGGGAAAGTATATCTTTTTTAGTCTATTTTGCCATGTTTCAAGCATCACGCAAAGAATATGACAAATTACGCACTACGAACCTTTTTCCAGTAGCGCATCAATCCATCTGCGCTCATTGCCACCGGGTTGGAGAGCGAGTAAGCACGCACCACATCCTCACTCAGATTCTTCGCCTTTCCTTCTTCTTCCATCCACAACGTAAATTCTTCGCGCAACTTCTCAATGGAAGGCTCTTGCGCCATGACCGTTTCAAGCCATTTCTCCATTGCTGCCAATGTCTCATCAAGCGTATTCAAATGCCATTGCACATCATCGAACATGCCAAAATGAGTTGGGGCAATGCGAGCAAAATTCATTCCACGCAAACGCGCCAAGCTTTCACGCCAACGCCCAAAGTGCAATTCGGGTGGTGGCATGGGCGCCCGCAGATATTGAAAGCCCGGAATACGCACTCCGCCCACATCCCCACTAAAACATATATCTTCAAAAGCATAGGAATAATGATGTTCTGCATGCCCCGGCGTATTGACCGGAAGGAAGCGCAGGTTACCAATAACGATCTCCTCCGCATCATTCGGAGTTTTGAGCTGTTTCTGCGCTACAGGCAGAAACTCACCCCAAAGTGTGTCCATCCTATCTCCGTAAATGCGGGTGGCACTAGCTATCAGCTTCTCGGGGTTCAATAAATGCGGAGCCCCAATAGGGTGTACATAAATCTCCGCACCCTGACAGGATAACCACCCTGCCGCACCCGCATGGTCAAGGTGGATGTGTGTAAGCAGAACGTGGGTTACGTCTCGGGGAGATAAGCCCTCTTTCGCCAAACCCGCTTCGAGCGCGGAAAGAGTCGAGCCGGGTCCGCTTTCAATTAAGACAACAGCATCGCCTTGTCGTATCAGATACGAGGCGATGGCTTGAGTCTTACCTTGAAATTGTAGGTCAATCGTTACGATAGGGGTGTTCGCCATGCATGCAATTCCTGTGGTTTGAAATTAGAGGATATTTCTGCCAGTGCCTGCGGCAGGTCATCGTCACACGAGACGGAGATTACTGGCACGCGCCGTTCTTTGAGCGATGATACCAGTTCTGTGGTTCCAGATGGTCCGTCAAATGACTTTGCATTTAATAATACAACGACCGGGGAAAGATAGTGATAGACCAAATCATCCACGGCTTGCAAAAGGTCTGAACGAATGGTTGGCGTGATGAGAATGACCGTTGATCCTTGCGGCAAAACCGCCGCTTGTGTTGCCACCAGTCCAGCCAACGAAAGGATGCCATCTGCTTTGACGAATGCCAGCGTTTCTAGGATCTTCGCTTCCTGTCTTTCACTGCGTTCTGCGGGCAAAACAGTAAAGGTCTGCCCGGCGCTGGCAAACCCTACCGAGCGGCGTTGACGAAGGAAATAATGCGCTAGCGATGCGGCAATACTTACACCATACTCCAATGTAGATGGCGGCAAACTTATCTTGGGGCGTTTGGTTAATAGCATGTCATGCAACGCCATTTCTTGCTGTTCATGCCGCTTTTGATAATGTACTATTTGATGTGCATCGAGATAAAGCCAAACTTCAGCTTGCGGGTCTTGCTCAAATTCCTTCACCATCAAACGGTTGCGCCGTGCGCTTGTAGACCAATGAATGCGCTTCATGGCATCGCCATTCACATACTCACGCACGCCCGCCGCATGTGGAGTAATATCTGGCGATTTCTTTCGAATCACCTGTCCGCCACTTAGCACGCCTTGTGGGGTTCGGAAAGAGTAAATCTCATGGATCATGGGGAACACGATCAAAGCATCTTTGGATTTGTATTCTTTACTGGTAGCAAACAAACCAAATGGATCTCCCACTGTGATGCGAGTGGGTCCTAATTCAAATCGTCCGCGACGGGTTAACCAAGTCCGCGCCATGTAGCTGCGAAATTGTTTTCCAAGCACTAATGTGAATAAACGCGACCCAGCCGCAAACGGTAATGCAGACTTGTTCACAATCTCCACCCATGGAATGGGCAACCGGCTGCGATTATTAAATTTGAACGTTTCTTCGAAAACATCGCCTACATTGGCGCGCAACTCACGCGTCACACGCTCAAAGCTCAAACTGCGAATAACAAGGCGCGTCCACCCCCAGGCAAAAAGTGCAAGCAAAACAGCGCTATACAAAAAACGTGAAAAGATCGGCGCCCCATTCACCAGTACACCGATCAGCCCTACAAAGAACATGATGGCGATAAAGGCTCGTCCGGCTTTCACCATGCTTGAGCTATCCCTTGAACGTGGCTTCGAACGACCCACCCGGCACAGGCGTGGACTGTACAATCTCCTGAACAATACGGTCTGAACTCACGTCTCGCAAACGGGCTGCCGCACTGACAATAATGCGATGCGCCAGAACTGCCACCGCCAAGGCTTTGACATCATCAGGTAGCACATGGTCACGTCCACGCAAGGCGGCGCGAGCTTGAGCCGCTCGTGAGAGGAACAAGCTTCCGCGTGGGCTGGCGCCGAGATAAACATCCTGACTAGTACGAGTGCGAGTGCTCAAGTCCACAATATATTTTTTCACAACTTCAGAAATAAATACCTGCCGAACCGCTTCACTCATTTGCAAAACTTCATCCCCTGAAGCAACAGCCGTTAATCCTTCGAGCGGATGTTGCAGTCTCTGATCATCCATAATACGAATTTCATCGCTGGCGCTTGGGTAGCCCAATCTCATCCGAAGCAGGAAACGGTCTAATTGAGCCTCAGGGAGCGGAAAGGTGCCTTCGTATTCAATGGGGTTCTGAGTAGCCAGCACAATATATGGTTTTGGCATAGCATGCGTCACGCCATCCACGGTCACCTGACGTTCTTCCATCGCTTCAAGCAAAGCGGCTTGAGTCTTCGGGGTGGCACGGTTAATTTCATCCGCCAAAATAACCTGCCCAATAATCGGACCCGGACGAAATTCAAATTCGTTCTTCTGCTGGTTATAAATAGAAACGCCCGTCACATCACTGGGAAGCATATCAGGCGTGAACTGGATGCGATTAAAAATACAATCTAAAGAACGCGCCAAACTGCGCGCTAACATCGTCTTCCCTACGCCAGGAACGTCTTCTATCAGAATGTGCCCCTGACATAAAAGACCGATCACTACCAACTCAAGAGATTGTCGTTTCCCGACAATCACCTTTTCCAAACTGGTCATCACGCGCTCGCCAAATGCTTTCACATCCGCCATTTGATACGATTCCTTTCAAGGGAAGATGGCTCGATTCTATCACGCGACTTCATAAAAAAATCCCGTCCTAATACTACAGGACGGGATTTTTTTATGATTTTCTACTACTTCTTGGTGGTCTTCTTTTTGGGAGCAGCAGCTTTCTTCGCAGGAGCCGGAGCAGAAACCGCAGCGGTCATGGACTGTGCCGGAGCCTTGGAGCGCATCACCGCCCAAGCCAACACACCCAACAACGCAGCAGCGATCACACCCGTTCCCAAATTCAAGCCCTGATATTGCACCACGATCGGAGCCACAATCACAGCCACGAGGTTCACCACTTTGATCATGGGGTTGAGGGCAGGACCAGCCGTATCCTTGAAAGGATCACCGACGGTATCACCCACCACACCAGCCTTGTGACGTTCAGAGCCCTTACCAAGGTTCTTGGCAGGATCTTTGGGTTCATCTTCGATCAACTTCTTAGCATTATCCCAAGCGCCACCGGCGTTGTTGAGGAACACCGCCAACAACTGACCAGAGACAATGATACCGGCAAGGAAACCACCGAGGGCTTCCACACCCAGTAACAGACCGACAACAATCGGAGTCACAATGCCGAGCAACGCGAGAGAAACCAATTCCTTCTGAGCCGCAGTGGTGGAAATTCCAACCGCCTGAGCGTAATCAGGCTTGACTTTTCCATCCAACACACCCAGTTTGAACTGACGGCGGACTTCCAACACAATGAGGGAAGCAGCACGAGTCACAGCCTGAATGGCAAAGGAAGAGAACAGCCACGGCAAAGCGCCACCGATGAGCATACCCACAAAGATCTGGGGAACGTCCACACGGATACCAACTTCAGTAATGAACTTCGAGAACGGAGCCGCATTACCAAGAGCAGTAGCAGCATCATTAGCTACTTTTTGAGCGCGTTCCACATCCACAAGGAACGAACCGAACAACGAAACAGCCGCAATCACGGCAGAGCCGATGGCAACACCCTTGGTGATGGCTTTGGTGGTATTGCCCACCGCGTCAAGGTCAGCCATGATCTGCTGCGCATCTTTCGTCGCCTTGTCTGTTTTGCCAGACCAGGACATTTCACCAATGCCGTTCGCGTTATCTGCAATCGGACCAAAGGAGTCCATCGCAACATTGTTACCGGTCAGGGTCAACATACCGATACCGGTCATGGCGACACCATAAAGGATGAAGGTCGCGCGGGTTGCACCTTCAACACCAGGAATGGTGCCGAAAATGAAAATAGAAGCAATGATGGTCAACGCAATGACCAACACGGACCACACAGACGATTCAAAACCAACGGTAATACCGTTAAGGATCAAGGTCGCAGGACCAGTATCCGCAGATTTCTTGATGTCATTCACGGGTGAAGCATGAGTACCGGTGAAATATTCGGTGAGACGGTCGATCAAAATCGCGAGCAGCACACCTACACCCACAGCTGTCGGCATACGCCACCAGCCGCCATATTCTGCCATGGTCTTACCCATATACAGGTAACCCGCGATGAAGAACATCACAGCGGAGACCACAGCAGAAGTCAAGAAGCCGCTGAAAATAGCGCTCATGGCATCTTCACTCTTGCCGGTCTTGCCAGCCTTCACGAAATAGGTACCAATGATGGAAGAAAGCACACCGATACCACGCACCAACAAGGGGAAGACGATCCATTCGAGGCGACCCGTAGCATGCCAAAGAGCCAAGCCGAGGATCAAGCCCGAAACGATGGTCACTTCATAGGATTCGAAGATATCCGCTGCCATACCAGCGCAGTCACCAACGTTGTCGCCAACGAGGTCCGCGATCACGGCAGGGTTGCGTGGATCATCCTCAGGGATTCCTGCTTCGACTTTACCGACCAAGTCCGCGCCTACATCGGCAGCCTTGGTGAAGATACCACCACCCACGCGCATGAACAACGCGAGGAGAGTACCACCAAAGCCGAAGCCAAGAAGAGCATCAGGGGCTGCGATACCAAGGATAATAAAGATGATGGTACCGCCGAGCAGACCGAGACCATCAGTGAGCATACCGGTGATAGTACCAGCACGGTAAGCAATACGAAGCGCATCGCCAAACGACTTCTTGGAAGCCGCCGCCACACGCACATTTCCTTCGATCGCCATACGCATACCGATCTGACCTACCATCAGTGAGAAGCCCGCACCCATGACAAATGCCAGAGCACGCGCAAAACCGATGATAAGCTTGACCTGGCTTTCGCTCATGCCGCTGAAGCGTTCAGTTGCTTCAGGAGATGGCGGAACCACGTACACGGAAAGGAACAAGGCAATGAAGAGAATGCCGATCAAAGGCAAGATGGATTTAAATTGCTTCTGCAAATAGGCATTTGCACCATCTTTAATCGCACCCCAAACTTCTTGCATTTTTTCCGTTCCCTTATCCTCATTGAGGATCTGGGAGCGCAAAAAAATCGCGTATCCGAGCCCTAGCCATGCAACGGCAAAAACGGCCCAAATCGCGATCTGTTCAAAACTGGTCAATCCCATTGTGAACATGAAAGGATACTCCTCCAACAGAGATGAAAAAAATAAAGGCTGACGCCTTTTTAAAAGCAAAGAGATTTTACAGTCGCAGAGTATTTGTGTCAAGAAAATGAGTTTGGATTAATCTTCATACAAAAAAAGTTGACAGCCCACTTTAAACCTGATAACATTTACCGAAATTAGATGTAACACAAGGAGAAACCTTATGCTCCAAGAAATTAACACCCAACTTTTTACACTTACCCCAGCTGCTAGCGAAGCGGTTAAAAATATATTGACCGAACGTAACCTTGAAGGTTACGCATTACGCGTATATGTTGCTGGTGGCGGTTGCTGCGGCGTCAACTTCGGTATGGCGCTCGATAATAATTTCCGTGATGTGGATACCACTTTCGAAGCCAATGGCGTCAAGGTCGTTGTTGATGAAGTTTCCATCGACTACTTACGCGATGCAACCGTTGATTTCGTCAACGATCCGATGCGTGGCGCTGGTTTCGCTGTCAATAGCCCGAACGCTCAGGGACATAGCCACGGTGAAGGCGGTTGCGCCTGCGGTGCTGGCGGCGGTGAAAGTTCTTGTGGGTGCGGCGGCGGTTCTTGCAGCTGTGCAAATTAATCTAAGATCGTTAAATGATCGTTAAATCAAAAGGACAGGTTTGTAACCTGTCCTTTTTTGTTTCTTTTTATCGACCGCGTAAAAATGAGATCAAGGTGCCAAACCCGCCAATAAACCCAAGGGCAATGATAAATAAGCCAACAGGCACACGATTTTCAGAACCTGTATCTGGCAGAAATGTAGGGATAACCAATTCTGGTGGCGGGGTATAAGTTGGTAAACGGGTTGGGGTGACAGGGTCTACAAAAGCCGCGACCAGAGTAGGGTCAATAGTGGGTGTAGAAGCAGGCGTCGGCGTGTTAGGAGCCGGAATGACTGGCAGTCGTCCCGGTTTGATGATGGTGACATAAGGTCCAAAGACCCAAGCAGTTGAACCGGGCACGCCCGGGTAATAAATCTGAATCCAATCTTGATCTTCAGAGATACCTACGGCTGGAATTTCTTGCCCCATGAGAATAACCCCAATGACAGGATAGGTAGTTGAGTTCGGTCCAGAATGAACAGGGACGATTTCAAAATTCTGGTCAATATTCACACGCACGATCATGCCGGAGGGGGTGCCCGTGACAGTTGGAATAGAGCCTGTTGGTTGTTGTGCAATGACAAAGTTCTGGGTCGGCTGGTAGAACGCCAACCATATCCCAAGAACCATCATGAATAGAAAGGCGATTAAACGTTTTCTAAGGTCGAACATTGTTAATTTCAACGGCGAATCACTAAAGAAAGCAAGAAGCCGATCACACCCAGAACTGCCAATGCAATAATGATCGAAGCCCATGGAATGCTATAACTTAAATTGGCAGATGGTTCAAATTGAACTTTGACAAGGGTTGGTGCAGGTGTATAAGTTGGCAGGTGTGTGCTCGTTGGCTCAATAATGAACTGAGCCGCAAGGGTCGGGTCTATGGTGGATGTGGCAGGTTGAACTGGTGTTGGTGGGGCATCTACAACAATAAGTGTGCTGCCTGCAGGCGAGACCTCAACCAGAGGGGAATATACCCAACCTTTGCCATTGGGGCCGGATGCAAATTCAATCTGAACCCAGTCACCGCCTTTGGAACGCCCCAAGGCAGGGACCGTTGAGCCGGTTAATAACACGCCAATTACGGGGTACACGGTTGCGCTGGGACCCATACGAACATTGATCTGCGGTTCATTGGTTACAACGGTAACAAAGAGTCCGGTAGTAGAGGCGGGGGTATCCGTAGGTTGTTGAGCATGGACATCGGTCGGAGAAGAGGCGTTGAATATCCAAAACACAACCACTAAGAGAAAGGTTAACGTCAGTAAGAGGGGGTGAAACTTATAGTTTGTCATTTCGTAAAGTGTAGAAAGGAGAATCGCAAAGGCGATTATAATCGAGTTCATGGAGCGAAAAATCTTTCACGGGAATATCAAGCCAGTCGATGTTGCACAGGCTTTGCTTGCAGAGTTCAACCAAGGGAATATGCGTGCTCAGATCTTAGGTCAGAGCGACAAGATGGTCGTGCAAATAGGTACGAGACCAGATGCCCTATCTGGCGGGCAAACCGCGATGACAGTTACGATTCAAACCCTTGAAGAAGGCATCATGGTGGAGTTGGGTCAACAAGCTTGGCTCGGGGTGGCTGCCAGCCTTGGTACCACTGCCCTTGCTGCCATTCGAAACCCGTTCAGCTTATTAGGGCGGTTGGACGATATTGCTCAAGATATTGAAAATTTACAGATCAGTGAACGGGTTTGGGCTGTGATCTCCAAGGCGGCTCGCGCGGCTGGTGCATCTGCCGAACTCTCTGAGAATTTAAAACGCACTACTTGTGAATATTGCCATGTTGCCAACCCAGTTGGGCAACCTTCCTGTAGTGCTTGTGGCGCTCCGCTTGGGAATGTGCAACCTACTACTTGTCGTCACTGCGGTTTTGTTGTAAGACCGAATGAAAAAACCTGCCCAAACTGCAAGAAACCTATATAAACATCAACCAAAATGAATTTACGCGAAATCGAAACACGCCTTCAAACCTTGATCGAAGTGGACCTGTTAAAGGTTTTGCCAGGCAGGCGTGTGGAAGATGTGATTGTTCAAAAACTTGCGACTGCGCTTCAGCAAAATGCTTTCCATCAAGATGGGATGACTGTTTTACCGGATGTCTACACGCTTATATTGCATCCTGAAACCGCCAAAGCATGGGAAGATGAGCCATTTCTTACAGTTCTATTAAATTCTGTGGCAACTGTAGCCCAAGAAGCCGGATTTAAGTTTACAATACCCCCTATCATTACCGTCATAAGGGATGAAACCATCCCATTAAATGACGTAGAGATCAAAACATCTCACCGGATAGAAACGATGGCAGAAACAAACGCAACCCCCCTCGATACTGGCAGCTTGGAAGCTACTGGCGAAAAGTTACCCGAAAATTCATTCTTAATTGTAGAAGGCGTGAAGATATACCCGCTTAATCTTCCCGTGGTCAATATTGGACGCCGGCTCGATAATCAACTAGTGATCGATGACCCACGCGTCTCACGCAACCATGCCCAACTCCGCGCGATTAAGGGACGCTTCGTTGTATTCGATCTCAACTCTACGGGTGGGACCTTTGTTAACGGTCAACGTACCAGCCAAAGTGTGCTTTACCCAGGCGACGTAATTTCGCTGGCTGGTGTGGCTCTCATTTTCGGGCAAGACAACCCACCTCCCCGCCCAGACCTCAAAGATACCAACCCCTACAAAATGACGTCTGACCGTCCAACCGCTGTATTCAATAAACCTGATCATTCCACCGCTGAATTCAAGAAGAAAAAATGAGTGGTTCTGTTGTTTTGGCGCTGAGAATTCTCACAGCGCTTGCACTGTACGGCTTTCTCGGCTGGGTGCTTGTATTTTTATATCGTGAAGTTCAACGTCAGGGAATTGTGCTGGCAAATCGGCGCGTACCTGGCATTAGTATTATGGTAACCCCCAAAGGCGGGATGGGAACACTGCGGTACTTTCATCAAGCTGAAATCACCATTGGGCGCGACCCCGGCTGTGACATCCCTTTACCAGAAGATACCATTTCGGCACGGCATGCTCATTTAACCTATCATCATAACCAGTGGTGGTTGGAAGATCTTGCCTCAACAAACGGAACATGGCTGAATGAAATGCGCATCACCACTCCAACCGTGATCACTTCTGGAGATGAAATTCAGTGCGGGGGTTCAAATTTATCAGTAAGCCTTTCTGAAAATGTGATCATCGAGCCGACCATTCGGTTAAAAAACAAACCTGATTCCCAATGAATAACCAAGTGCAGAGCCGCCTCCTTCAATGGTCGGCACTCTTTCTATTTTTACAATCCATCGTCTTAACGCTTGCGCCCGCTGTGCGTGAACGAACATGGGATGTGGATTATCGGCTTTCCCATTGGTTTGGCTTTCTCATTTGGTGCATCTTCACTTATATTGCCCACCGCATCATTAATCAGTACCTTCCTGAGAGAGACCCCTATATCTTCCCGGCGGCTACACTACTCAGCGGCTGGGGGCTACTCGCCGTATGGCGCTTGGATGAGAGCTTCGGTATTCGTCAGGCAGCCTGGTTTGCAACCAGCATCGTAGTATTAATTCTTGCTGTTCGTTATTTTCGAAACCTTTCGTTCCTAAGAAATTACAAGTATGTATTCTTAATCGGCGGCTTGCTTATCACAGCCCTTACATTGATCTTTGGAACGAACCCCATGGGAGCGGGTCCGCGCTTATGGCTTGGGCTGGGCGGGGTGTATTTTCAACCATCAGAACCGTTAAAGATCCTGCTCGTCATTTACCTTTCTGCCTATCTTGCAGAGCGAAGTAACTTCCGTCTTTCCTCTTTGCCATTACTCATCCCAACCCTGCTCGTTACTAGTGTCGCGCTTCTATTATTGGTCGTGCAGCGCGACCTTGGCACGGCATCTATTTTTATTTTTCTCTTTACTATTTTTATTTTTATCGTAACAGGCAAACGACGAATATTGATCGGCACAGGTTCTTTTTTACTGATTGCGCTTCTCATCGGTTATTTTCTTATTGATATCATTCACGTCCGTGTGGTGGGTTGGCTCAACCCATGGGATGACCCCACCGGCAATTCATATCAAATCATCCAATCCCTTTTAGCTGTTGCAAATGGTGGCATAGTAGGAAGAGGACTCGGGATCGGCAGTCCACTGCTTGTGCCGGTGGCGATTTCTGATTTTATTTTTGCTGCCATTGCGGAAGAAACGGGTCTTCTCGGGACGTTGGGTCTGATTGCCATCATCTGGCTGCTTCTCGCCCGCGGCTTAAGAATTGCCTTACGCGCCCCAGATAACTTTCGCCGCTATTTAGCTGCTGGTATTGTGGCATACCTCGGTGTACAAAGCCTGTTAATCATTGGAGGCAATTTACGTCTGCTTCCGCTCACAGGGGTGACTCTGCCATTCGTTTCCTACGGCGGTTCTTCTTTATTAACGTCTTTCATTGCTTTGTATCTACTACTGGCTATCAGCAACGTCGAAGATGATGAGCCCGCAGCACTTTCCAACCCTGCTCCATATTCCATCCTTGCGGGGATCTTCGCGCTTGGGTTTGCTGCGTGTGCTCTCACAAGCTCTTGGTGGGGACTTGTACGAAACACCGACCTACTCGACCGCACCGACAATGCTCGCCGTGCCATTGCAGACCGCTACGTTCCGCGCGGCAAAATTTTAGACAATAACAATCAACCCATCAACATCTCCACGGGTGAAAGCGGTTCATTCATTCGAGCGTACCTATATCCTGACCTCGCGCCAGTTACTGGCTATACGCATCCGATTTATGGGCAGGCTGGGTTGGAAGCGCACCTCGACGATTATCTGCGCGGATTGCAAGGGAATCCAACCAGCCTCATCCTCTGGAATCAGCTTCTCTATGGCACACCTCCCCCAGGATTGGATGTGCGCCTCAGCCTTGATCTCAATCTACAATCCATTGCAGATACAGCATTAGGTAACCATCGCGGTGCGATCATCCTCATGAATGCCGAGACTGGCGAAATTTTAGTCATGGCATCGCACCCAAGTTACGACCCGAATAAGCTTGATGAAGAGGGAGACTCCCTTTCGCAGAATGATGCCGCGCCATTACTAAACCGTGCCACTCAAGGCATGTATCCAATAGGGAATGCTCTGCAGCCGCTACTCGATGCAAACTTTGGCGATATCCAAGTAAGTGACAACGAATTGATCTCCTTTTACGATCAACTCGGACTCTTCCGTTCCCCATTAATTACCTTACCCGTGGCAGAAAGCCAGCCCACTGAAAAAGTTCAAGATTTGCGTGCCAGCCCCTTGCAGGTTGTATTGGCTACAGCCGCCTTGAGCAACCATGGGGTCATCCCTGCGCCACGCATTGCCACGGCAGTAAACACTCTTGAACAGGGATGGGTGGTGTTACCAGCGTTGGATAAGCCCCGAGAGTTATTCTCTGCTGAAATTGCGGATGAGGCGGTTCATCCTTTTGTTCAGCAAGGGAATGCCTATTGGAGCAGTACCGGGCAGGGCATCATCAACAAAACAACCGTTACATGGGTAATTGCTGGAACGCCACCCGATTGGCAAGGTGCACCTTTAGCGCTCGTTGTGGCAGTAGAAGAAGACAATCCACAGCTTGTTGAGCAAATTGCTAAGACAATCTTCAGCTCTGTGCTCGGAAAATAGAATCAAAAAAGCCAGGCAATTGCCTGGCTTTTCATTTTCAATAGACTAGCTTCCGCTGTCGGTGTCTTTGGCGCTGTAGCCAGGACCGCTCTTGAAGAAGGCGTAGTTGAGCTGGGTGTCAGGAGTGAGGTCGACGGTTTCGCCAGCATCAAGCTTCTTGGTGGTGTCGAGAACAACCGGCTTGCCGTGGTGATTGGAAGCTTCGTAGTGACCAGAAAGACCAACGCGATTGATGTACTCTGTGCCTTTGGCAGTGTAGGCAGAAGGAACTTCATCTTCAGGGAAGATGGCGCTGAAAGGACATTCGGGCACGCAAGCGCCGCAGTCGATGCAGGTGTCAGGATCAATGTAGACCATGGGGAAGCCATCAGCAGGATTGCCGGGGACGATACATTCGACAGGGCAAACTTCGATGCATCCGCGGTCACGAACGCACAAACTGGTAATAATATGAGTCATTTCTTTTCTCCTTGTGGGATGATAAATAAGCGATTTTTTACTATTATAACTTTGTTTACGTGCGTGACAAGGATAAAAAAACACCCCGTATTGCTACGGGGTGTTTTTTTGTCGCAAACCTTAGGCTGCAAATTTTGCAGAGACAGCTTCCCAATTGATCACGTTGTAAAACGCGGTGATGTAATCGGGGCGGCGGTTTTGGTAGTTCAAATAGTAGGCATGTTCCCAAACGTCAATGCCGAGGATGGGAGTCAAGCCATCGGAAAGCGGGGTGTCTTGATTGGCAGTGGAGACAACAGCGAGTCCGCTACCTTTTTTGACGAGCCAAGCCCAGCCAGAGCCGAAGCGAGTGGTGGCGGCTTTGGTGAATTCATCTTTGAACGCGTCAAAGGAATTAAAGGAAGCATCAATCGCCTTGGCGAGGTCGCCTTTGGGAGCGCCGCCAGCGTTGGGTCCCATAATTTCCCAGAAAAGGTTGTGGTTGTAGGTGCCGCCGCCGTGATTGCGGACAACCATGCGCACGCCTTCGGGCACTGCGTTCAAATCGCTGAGCAAGGCTTCGAGGGATTTGCCCTGAAGTTCAGGAGTCTTTTCGACGGCAGCGTTGAGGTTGGTAATATAAGTCTGGTGGTGCTTGGTGTGATGGATTTCCATCGTGCGCGCATCGATGTGGGGTTCGAGGGCATCGTACGCGTATGCAAGTTTGGGAAGTTCAAAAGCCATAATAGTTCTCCTTCGAGTTGATTATTTGAGTTGGTGTTTCCATTGTATCCCGCCTGTGGGCTGGATGCAAGATAAAATAAATTTTATTACAAATATCTAATAAATCCAGGAGCAAAAAACCCCGTCGTAATTTCTTACGACGGGGTTTCTACACACTACTTCTTATCGCCACCGAGCAAGCCGCCGAGCAAACCTGCGGCGTCATCGAGACCGATGCCATCGCTCAGGTCAACGTTCCCGGCAAGAATGGCATCGAGCTTGCTGCCAATATGCGGGGGTAATTTCTTTTCGACGAATTCGAGCACCACGGCAACTGCCTGTTCGGCTTGCGGCTCGGTGATGCCTTTCACTTTTTTGACGACCAATTTGGCAATTTCAGACTTAACTGTGGACATTATGGTTTCTCCTTTATTCGTAATCACTTGAATGTAGCACACCTTAGTTTGTAGTGCAAGATTAGAGGTCAAGTACACGATAGACGCAGATGAATTAAGGTAAACTCGGGCACATTATGGATTCAAAAACCCGCTTCCTGCTCCCCATTGCTTTGATCGTTGCCACTGTGGCTGTTTCTACCTCCAGCATTTTTATTCGTTTTGCACAGGCAGGTGGTGCGCCTTCCTTGGTGATCGCCGCCTTGCGCGTGACCTTTGCCACCTTGATGATCGCCCCGGTTGCCCTCACCCGCCACATGGATGAGATCAAACGCTTCACGCGGACCGAGTTTCTGCTCGGTGTGGCTTCGGGCATTTTCCTCGCCGCCCACTTTGCCACATGGATCACTTCGCTGGAATACACCAGCGTTGCCAGTTCCGTCGTCTTCGTGGGAACGGGTCCGTTGTGGGTGGCGTTGCTTTCGCCCATGCTGTTGAAAGAGAATATCTCACGGACAACGATCATTGGCTTGGGGCTGGCGGTGATCGGCGGAATTATCATTGGGCTGGCAGATGCCTGCACATGGAACCATGGACTTGCCTGCCCGGCACTGAACGATATCTTGAAAGGACGCGCCATGTGGGGAAATTTTCTGGCGTTGGCTGGGGCTTGGGCTGTGACGGGGTATCTCATCATCGGCAGAAAATTACGGGCAGAGACTTCGCTGGTGCCGTATATCTTTTTGGTATATGGCATGTGCGCGATTGCGTTGATCTTATTTCTGTTCGTAACCGGCAACACTCCTTTTGGGTATGACGCAAAGACCTACGGTTGGATCTTTCTCTTGGCGGCGATTCCGCAGTTGATTGGGCATAGCACGTATAACTGGGCGTTGAAATATCTCACGGCTGCCATGGTGGCTGTGACCGTTTTAGGCGAGCCGATTGGGTCGGCGACACTGGCATATTTTTTGCTAAATGAAACGCCTTCACTGATGACGATGGTTGGCGGGGTATTCATTTTGGTCGGGATCTTTCTTTCGAGCAAAAGTTCTTCGTAAAGAGAGGGTGTATGGCGCAGGTGATCGTTGTGATGGGTGTTTCAGGCTCGGGGAAGACGACGGTTGGCGCGAAGCTGGCGCAAGAATTGGGCTGGCGGTTTTATGATGCTGATGATTTTCATTCGGAAGCGAACCGCGAAAAGATGGCGCAAGGCATGGCATTGAACGATGAAGACCGGGCGGAATGGCTGGCGGCATTGCGGGAGTTGATTCGCAAGCATCTCGAAGAAGGCAGGTCTTGTGTGCTGGCTTGCTCGGCGCTGAAACAACGTTATCGTGATACGCTGGCAGTGAACGAAAAGGTTCGGTTTGCGTACCTGCGCGGGTCGTTTGAGCAGGTCGAAACAAGGATGAAGCGCCGCAAGGATCACTACATGCCGGTACAATTATTGCAGAGTCAGTTTGAGGCGTTGGAAGAGCCGCGAGATGCGGTCATCGTTGATATCTCTCATACGCCTGAAGACATCATCCATATCATTCAAAAAGGAATTAATCCATGAAACTCCCCGCTCATCTTTATCTTGACCAACATAATATTCCTTATGAGGCGAAAAGTTTTTCACCCGAAACCGAAAAGGGCGCGGCAAATGTCGCCAATGTTTTGGGGTTCCCTGAACGGCAAGCCGTAAAAACCTTGGTCTTTCAGGTGGTGGATACGGGCGAATGCGTGCTGGTGATGTTGGGCGGTGACCAGAACGCGGTCTCTGGAAATTTGAAGAAGGCGATTGGTTCGCGCAATATTCAGATGGCGCCGCCTGAACGGGTGAAGGAAGTGACGGGGTATATCATCGGTTCGATCCCCGCCTTTGGCTGGCAGCCCGAAGGATTCCGTTCCTTCCTCGAAGCGACTCTGATGAATGAGCCGATGCTTGGCACCGGCGCCGGACAATGGGGCGAGGAGATTATGATTACGCCGGAGAATTTGGTGAAGGCAAGCGGGGCGATGGTGGTAAATTTAACAGAACGAGATGCTCCAACTGCCCATTAAAGCAAATCAAACTCAATCATTAATTAAAGGGAATCAAAATGTCTGATAATAGTTCTGAAAATAGTTCAAATAAGAGTGATACCAATTTCTCACCTATCCCAATCCAAATTAATCAAATATCTTTCAAAGTGGCACCTGGAAAAAATTTGGCTTTTTGGGAAAAAGTCAATGCAGGAGCTTGGGAACCTTCGACATATAAGATCCTTGACGATTTCGTATTTGAACATGTGGAATATATAGACCTTGGAGCATGGATTGGATCAACCCTCATGTACGCCGCGCAAATTGCCAAACGGTCCTTTGCTTTCGAACCAGACCCACTGGCATTTGAAGAATTACAGGCTAATCTCGACCTAAATTCAGACTCGGATTGGGTGATAAAAACTAAAATCCATAACATCGCTGTGGCACCAAATACGGGGAGTATTCGGTTAGGAAATAGAGGGGCAGGCGGAGATTCGACAAGCAGCGTCTTATTTTCTAATAATAAATCACAATGGGAGGTTAAAGCCACCACCCTTGAAGACTTTTTCAAAGCACATCATATAAATACTGATAATAGTATCTTCATTAAAATGGATATCGAGGGTGGTGAATATGAATTAATCCCCAGGCTGAGGAACTTATTCAACAGCCATGACATTGCATTGTTCATTTCTATTCACCCTGAATTTTTGAATAAAAGCCTGCTACCAACTTCAGGAAATGGGATAATTGCCAAGGTTCTGCGAAGGCTGATTTTCGTCTGGCAGCATATTCGGCTTGTTTCAGGGCTTCCCTTTAAGTATTATTATTTCAGTAATGGAATGCGAATTAATATTTACAGACAAGTTATAACAGCCCTGGTACGAGGTGATTTTCTCCATGAAATCGTCTGTTCGAACCGAAAATGGGAGGTCTAGTAAATAGGTCCAATGAATACAAAGATTAAAGAATTAATCGAGCATTTTAAGTTTGAGGCGTTGCCAGTGGAGGGGACGCTTTTTGCGAGCACGTATCGCTCGGGAGATATGCCAAACGGAAAGCCGTATGGAACGGGGATGATCGGGATGTATTGTCATGAGCCGCGCAGTGTGTCTTGCTTTCACAAGTTGACGATTGATGAGATGTGGCATTTTTATGGCGGCGACCCGTTACGATTAATTCTGTTGTACCCCGATGGGTCGAGCCGCGATGTGATCTTGGGCAGTGAACCGTTGAAGGGACAGTTGGTGCAGTTCGTGATTCCGGCTGGGGTGTGGCAGGCGGGTCATTGTGTGGAGGGTGGAAGGTACTCGTTGTTTGGCTGTACGCTTGCGCCGGGGTTTACGGGTGATATTTTTACTGGGGGCACGCAAGCCGAGTTGTTGAAGCTGTACCCAGACCGCAAAAAAGATATTTTGGAGTATGGGTTAGCCGGTGGAGAAACAGAGATGCCAGACGGGTTTGCGAGCTAGGGGCGAGTTGGTGTTGAAGGGTAACGGCGTGAGGTTGTGTTTTTGTTCCCCCTTTCTGTTGGAGTGGCGTATAATTTATTCATCCGTACAAAGGATATTATGCCGAACAGTTCGGTATAACACCCCGCAGGGGGGCAAAAAGCCGAACGGTTCCGTTAATACATAGTTGGCTGGCTTACCTCAATATGAAATATTATTATGCTTAGATCCATCACTCTGCCTTGGCTATCATGGATGCTTGTAACGATCATTGGATCGATTTTAGGCGAATATTTTAGCAATGTTATTAGTGGTTGGTTTTTTCCCGATTTGCACTTTTTGAAACAGCAAATTTTATCCTTGTTGACTCGAATAGCAGTTCATGGTCTTGTTATCGCTTTTTTCCAATGGGTGATTATTCTTTCTAAATTGAAAAAATCATGGATATGGATACCGGCTACTTCTATAGGTCTCCCATTAGGCGCTATTATTGGCTTCTGGGTTAATGATTTCTTTGCGCGATATGTTTTTTCTTGGCTGTTTCCTTCTATTACCTATCCAAGCGACGCTGGCACGTTTGCTGTGGTAATTGGCGCTGGTATGTTTGCAGGCTGGCTTCAATGTGCTGTCACGAACAGAAAATTAAGAGAATCTTTAATATGGGCTATAGTTTCTGGACTATGCTGGACCATTGCTGTAAACCCAATAACAGTAATCTATATAAAAAAACTTAATCTCTATTTTATTCCTTACACTCAAGGAATCTTAATTGGCGCCTCGATTGGAATAATAAGCGGAGCTTTTTTCAAATCCACATTTATGAATCTTGAATCAGAGAGTAAAATGTTTAAGTAAACAGCCAGCCAACAAAGCGTGCAGCAACTGTCTTGAAAGTCAAGAGCAAAATCCTCCTTTAAAGGAAAAAACTGACCGTCTCAAGCAGACGTTCTCTGCCTGAACGGGACCTGATCTCGCATCATCGCATTCAAGATGGTCAGGAATTTGCGCATGCAAGCGGTGAGAGCCACCTTCTTCACCTTGCCCCTCTTCAACAACTGCTGATACTGTGCCTGGATCAATGGGTTGTATCGCGTCGCCACCAAGGTCGACATGTACAATACGTTGCGGACTTCCATTCGTCCACCTTTGGTCTTGCGATACCCTCGCTTCCTGCCGCTGTCCGCGTTCATCGGTGCCAGCCCCACCAAGGCAGCGATCTTCTTCCTGTCCAACTTTCCCAACTCCGGCAGTTCTGCCAACAAGGTGGTGGCAGTGATCCGCCCCACTCCCTTGGCACTCGTTAGGATCTGCTCCTGTGCCTGCCAGTCTTCGTTCTCTTTCATGAAGTTGTCCAAGTCCTTTTCGAGCCGTTTGATCTCTTCCTTCAATGTCTCGATCATCCGCTCCACAGACCCTCGCATCTTGGGCGGAACCGTCCGCAGGCGGCTTTTTTCCGCCTTTAGCATCTCTTCCAGCTGTCGTCTCCTCACTAAAAGAGCTGATACATCACGTCCCGCCTCACTTTTTGCCTCGAAACGTCTCGGTTTCATCTGCTTGCCGAACTCTGCCAGGTTGAAGGCGTCCAGTTTGTCTGTCTTGGCAAGCAGTCCGCTGGCGCGGGCGTACTGTCTCACTCGAATGGGATTCACTACGGCGACTGGCAGTCCGGCTTCGTACAATCCCAGCACCACCGCTCGCTGATATCCGCCGGTCGCTTCCACCACGATTAGGGCTGGAGCCAGTTTCTGCATCTTCTGGATCAGGCTGGCAATTCCCGCTTCATCATTCCCTACTTGGCTGGCTTTCTTCTCCCCCAACACGGCGATGTCTAACTTGTCTTTCGCGACATCGATCCCAACGAACTTTTCGTTACTAGTTGTCATTCCTGCCTCCGCTTTGTATAATGGAAGTTGATCCCACGCTAGTATTCGGTCTCTTGGACCTTGCAACTGTTCGGGATCACCTGATACAAGGACACGGCGATCCTGCTGCACGACGGTCTTACCTGACGACCTACCTGACATCGATCTGCCGTGTCCTCCCTTAAAGATACTACCTGACGCTGGGGATTCTGCGCACATCTCAAGCAGTTTCCTACGCCTTAGCCTTTTTCTGGCTGGACGGCTTCGCCGTCCCCGCCCCAGCGCAGGTAACGCAATCCGTTAGGCAACCTCTTCATAATCAAGTTGGTTTTCAAACCAAAAATAAATGACAGAAACAATTATTGAGTTACGCCAGCCTTCAAGTGAGGGACGACTTTTTTTCAAACCTGATAGCCATCTTCTTCTTGTAGAAAGTCCTCAATGGAGGCAAATGGCATATTGTGTGAATATTGATGGAGGGTCACTCCTGCTCTATTTTGATAAGCAACGAAAGTTAAGAGATATTGAGTTTGGAATACCCCGTAGTCATTGGCAAAAATTATCAATTCTTGCCAAACCAACTGAAGTCAAGCCAGCCGATATTTTCTTGCGTGGTGTCACTTCTTATCATGGCAAATGGAAACATGCTCATATTAGACGAAGGTCTGATAATTCGACGATAAGAATTTACGATTACGAGCATCGAGTCTTTGCCGTAACAGATATAGATTATTCGGCTGTTCACATTACTCTTGGAATGACTAACAAGCAATGCAAATGGTTCGCGCTATCAGAAGATTGTCAGGTTTCAATTTCGGAAAATCGTCTGATGAGTATCTTTGTAAATATTTCAGGCTAAAATAGAAATATGTTTATGGCATCTTTTTTCAGCATAGGTTCTGGTAAGCCAGCAGGTTGCCTAACAAAGCGTGCACCTGACGCTGGAGATTCTGCGGCAATCTCAAGCAGTTTTCTACGCCTTAGCATTTTTCTGGCTGGACGGCTTCGCCGTCCCCGCCCCAGCGCAGGTAACGCAAACCGTTAGGCGTTTGTCTCCGATAAATTATGAAATCAAAAATCTACGCTCTATGTGTAGCCATGTTCTGTTTATCATCTTGCCAAAATCCATCTGTTGCCCAAGTATCAACGATGGAAGTATTTCCTTCTTCAACACCTCCTGTTACACAAACCTACACAAATAAAGAATCGGAAAACAACCAACCTAAAACTGTTCTATTGGGATACGCTTTGTCGTGGGATGGAAAAACGTTAGCAACTTACACAAATACAGGTATCTATTTTTACGACTTGCCCACAATGAGAAAAACAAATTTTTTAGAGTTTGATAATAGCGAATACTCTGATTTACGTTCTGGTGGAATTGCTTTTAGCCCAGACAACAAACAGATAGCTGTTTCTGGGAAATCCAAAGACCAACCTGTTGTAATTTGGGATATTAAAACAAAAAAAGCACTAACGTACTTTTACAGCCTTCCAAATGGTCATTATGTAACCGAAATCGAATTCAGCCCAAACGGAAAGACATTGGCTATCAGGAATACCTATCCAGTATCCATGCGGTGCGAAGCCCCAGAAGATAAATTTACGCTAATTGATTTATCAGAAGATACAACCCTTTTTGAACTCGACAAATGTGTTATATATCCACCAATTCAATTCAGGTTCACTTATGACGATAGAATCTTTCTTTACTTTGGCTCAATGTCGCCTGCTTATTCCATCTATTGGGTAGAAAGCAACATAGGAAAGGTTATTTCAAAAGAAAATTTAGAATGGACTGACAATGAGCATTTTTATGATGTTTCGCCCGATGGGAAAAAATATCTGGTTGAAGATTTTTCTAATGAAACAAGAGTAACAAAAATTCTAGACTCTCAGTCAAATAAAACGCTTAAGACTATTGAAGGTAGAATCCAGTCTTTCTACAAGGAAAATGGCTTTATTACTAGCAGTTACACTTCAAATCCTCAGTGGAGTTTTTGGGAAGAAGATAAGCCAAAATGTATTTATGATGGCGTTACAAATTCACCTCAACACAAGATAAGTCAAAATGGTGAAATATTAGTAGTAATGAAATCGTATACCGAATATCAAATATGGAATGTTCCAACATGCAGTATGATTGGTCAACTGCAATTCGATGAGTAGTCATGCGCAACAAAAAACGCCTAACAAAGCGTGCACCTGACGCTGGGGATTCTGTGGCAATCTCAAGCAGTTTCCTACGCCTTAGCCTTTTTCTGGCTGGACGGCTTCGCCGTCCCTGCCCCAGCGCAGGTAACGCAATCCGTTAGCCCGTTGAAAAGGTAGATTCGTTATGAAAATAAAAGTTCAATATACATGGGAAGATCTTCGTAATGCTCATCTTCTCCATATGTACCCATCAAGACACTTTATTGTTTACTTCCTTGCCATAACAATGCTCGGTGTATTTGTTTATTGGCTTTTTACTGACCTGAGTCTTATTTATACTGCACCTCCAATATTGATAATTTTAGCTATAGGAATTGGTTCTTCATTAGTAAACCGATATATCTCAATACCAAATCAAGCTAAGAAATCATTCGCGCAACAAAAAGCAATAAGTTTGCCATTTGAATTCGAGTTAACAGAGGCGGGCGTACATATATCCAATGAATTAGGAAACAGTAATGTACCATGGAATTATTTTACAAAATGGGATGAGAATGAAGATATCATAATTTTGTATCAGTCCGACTCTCTTATTCACATGCTACCTAAAAGGTTTTTTACGAAGCCTCAGGAATTAGAAACGATTAATTCTCTTTTAGAGGCAAATAAAATTACAAAAGTTAAGAGCGGCTTCAGGAAGAAAAAAACGGGCTAACAAAGCGTGCACCTGACGCTGGGGATTCTGCGCATATCCCAAGCAGTTTTACACGCCTTATCATTTTTCTGGCTGGACGGCTTCGCCGTCCCCGCCCCAGCGCAGGTAACGCATACCGTTAGGCGCTTCACGTTCGAGAGAAATTCAAAGACAAATTAATCAAGAAAGGCATTCTTTATGGTGGACATCGTTACATTGACTTGCCCGAGTTGCGGGGGTAAATTACGAGTTAGTAAGTATCTGGAGCGATTCGCTTGTGAATATTGCGGAAACGAACATTTTGTAAAAAGAGATGGCGGAGTTGTTTCAATTGCGCCTGTCGTTGAAAGCCTAGAAAGAATTGAAGCGAAAACAGATAAAACTTCATCAGAATTAGCAATCAGGATATGTAAAGAAGAAATTTCTGCATTACGTACAAAATTGGAGTCGTATAGAGTAAGTTACTCAACCAGAGCAGCTTTGAAAACATTCTGTTTAGTAGCTGGTAGTTTAGCGATATTTCTTAGTTTGTTTGTAAATCTTGGATTCATTCTGCCTGGGCTTCTTTTCTTAATGATAGGATTAAACCTATCAGCGAATAAGGCGAAATTGGAGAATAATGAAAATAACATCAACCAAGCGATAAAAGCAAAAGAAGCAGAATTGAAATATCACGAAAACATTTTAAGTCAGCAAGTATAAATTCAGATTCAAAAGAAAGAGTAGTAAAGCATTTGAAAGCAATACTTACTTGCAAGTTCAACCGCGCCTAACAAAGCGTGCACCTGACGCTGGGGCGCTTCGCGTGCGCACAGTCTCAAGCAGTTTTCCACGCCTTAGCCTTTTTCTGGTTGGACGGCTTCGCCGTCCCCACCCCAGCGCAGGTAACGCAATCCGTTGGGCGTTTGGCAGAAAGTTTCAACAAGCAATAAATTAAGTTATCGGGTTGTGATGAAAAAATATTTCGCTATCGTCCTTTATAGATGTTATATCGATTCGGTGTATGCTGGCGATATTGATTATTCTTGCCGTTATTACGAAAAAGAATCTGTGGATGAAGTAAGAACTGCTATACAACAAGATGAAGAGCATGAGTACAAAAATGGTGACGGTGAACTAGTCAAATGGGTTCTTGATGAAATAATCCAAATAGACGAAGTTGAAAAATTATCATCAGGAGATGAAGTTGTCGGTTTTATTTGCAATGAAGGCGAATTTATTAAAAAGACACCCGAAAACCTAATTGAGAATATTAGGCGTCAATATGAATCCGAAAAAAGCGAATTAATTCCAGTCATTCAGGTTCAAAAAGATATATCTGCCCTGGTTAACGAAATAGCAAGACTTAAGGCGTTTTTCAATTTGACATGAAACAGCAAATAATTGCAACAAATTTGCCTTTTTATAGCAAGCGAGTCTTCAAGTTCTACCACGCCCAACAAAGCGTGCACCTGACGCTGGGGATTCTGCGCACATCCCAAGCAGTTTTCTACGCCTTATCATTTTTCTGGCTGGACGGCTTCGCCGTCCCCACCCCAGCGCAGGTAACGCAAACCGTTGGGCGCTTGGTCACAAAAGGCTAAAGATTTATGAGCAATGGAAATAAATTATCTGCGCGCATCCTTGTGATTTGGGAAGATATAGATTACCAAAATTTATTTTCATATTTTCTCAAAGAACTTGGCTATATTATCGAGATTGTTTCATCGTGTGCTGAAGGTCTATCGGTTGCTAGTAATAACCCACCAGATTTATTGATATTACCCCGTTGGAATCAAGATAGAAATGATGGTTTTGAATTTTGCAGGCAAATACGAACTAAACCCAATGTTCCCGTTTTCCCAATAATTATTGGCTTGGCTGATGAACTCGACTTGACTCCAAAACAATGTATTCAGAAAACTTATGAAGTTGGAGCAAATGCATGTTTCAGCAGAGTCTTTGATACTTCTGACATTGCAGTTCTTATAAAAACTTTGCTGGAAAATCCGAAACTAAATAAACTCGCAGACCGTCAAACGATGAATTTTGCTCAACAAGAATAAAAGATATGTATAATGGTTTATAAAAATGGGCAAATTGCTTTTGAAAAATTAGCGAGTCTTGCGTTCATCCAGCGCCCAACAAAGCGTGCACCTGACGCTGGGGATTCTGCGCACACTTCAAGCAGTTTCCTACGCCTTAGCCTTTTTCTGGCTGGACGGCTTCGCCGTCCCCGCCCCAGCGCAGGTAACGCAAACCGTTAGGCGCTGCGCGAAAAAGGCAATCAGTCTCAATAATAATGGGAAAGGATATGGCAAACTGGTATCTTCGTTTGTTTGAAAATACAAGTATTAATGAGGTTTGGATTGCTCTCTCATTAAATAGCTTAATTGCTATTGGTATTTTGGTAGGGATTTCATTTGCACTAGGAAAAAGAAATATATTTTTCTATTCACTAATCGGGGCTTTGGCTTGCACAATCTGGGTAATAATAACTGCTCAATTTCTGCTATCTATAAGTCAAGGCGTAGTCAGTGGAACAGAACAAGGCAATTGGATATTTGTATTAAGATTATTTGGTTTCAGTAAATCTCTTTTTAGCGAATCGTTATATTCAAGCGTAATGGAATCAATGTATCGCTTTACACCAAAGTCATTTTCATTCCATTTTCTACCCTCATATGTTTTAGCATTTATTTCTGGTTTTCTGGGTTGTTTTTCAGCGGCTATTTCATTGCCGTCAGCACCAAACAAAGATAAAATTATCTCAAGAATGATTTTGGCAATTCCATCAATTATTGGTTTCGCCTTCATCTTTACAGGGTTTTCTATTTCTGTTTTTTATCAAGCAACGATATTGGCAGGAGGATAAAGGAAAATGATAAAGTTCAATTTTCAAAACAAAGTGAATGTAAAATCAAACCGCGCCTAACAAAGCGTGCACCTGACGCTGGGGATTCTGCGCACATCCCAAACAGTTTTCTACGCCTTGTCATTTTTCTGGCTGGACGGCTTCGCCGTCCCCGCCCCAGCGCAGGTAACGCAATCCGTTGGGCGGTTCCTTCGCAGAATATCAGTGAGTAGTCATGCAAAATAATTTTGGCAAAGAGTGGATTGAAGCACTTGAAGATAAGTTTGGTGCTGTTTCTGAAATTAAGGAATTCCAAAGCGATGGAAAACCTAAAATTCAAGTATTCTATTTTGATGATTTACCTGAAAATGGATGTTCCACTGCCGTTACTTGCGGTCTTTCAAACGCCAATCATCCAGAGTGGAAAGTTGCAAAACCTGAATTGATGGTGTCGCTCGAAAGCCGTGAAAGAAGTTGGGGTTTAGGTATTGCGTATTTTGCTTCGGCATTTTTCGACGAGAAACGGTTTAGATATGGTGATGTATTCAAAATTGACACCCCAATATCGCCTGAAAGTTCAATGAATGGTTTTTTGGTATTTGCACCGCCCTTTTCAACACAAGAGGATTTCACTTTCAACTTATCCGACAGAAAAATTTGTCTTGTAGGCATGTATCCAATTTACGATAAAGAAATAGAGTTTTATGATAAAGTCGGACTGAAAGAATTTTGGCACACAGACGGCTTTGAAATCTATAATTCTAAAAGGAAGATAATCAAGGCTCTTAGATAAAAAGAAAACCGCCCAACAAAGCGTGCACTTGACGCTGGGGATTCTGCGGCATCCCAAGCATTATCTCCGCTGTCGAGTTTTTTCTACACCCAAAGCGGATTGCGCCAATGCCCCAGCGCAAGTAACGCAAACCGTTGGGCGTTTGAGCACATATCTGAAATAAAAGGAGTGTTATAAAATTAAATGAATGATAACAACCATATCACAGCCTCATTTGTTTGGACTTTTGATGATTTTAAAGCCCGTCAAGCAGCATTGATTTCAAATTTAGCTAAGTTATCTAATAAACCTTCTCGTTCCTCTTTGCTGGTGTATGGAGTTTTAATACTGGCTATTGTTTGGATGTTATTTAATTTACCCAAGCCTGGAGCATCCTATACGCCTGTCCCACTTAGCCTGTCATCGATTATTATGTATTTACCTTTATTCATTGTTTTGTGGGCGGCTTTTTCCTTTGCGCAAAAGAATAACCTAAAAAAGAGTTTCTTAAGTTTTCCAGATAGCAACAAGAACATTAATATAACAATTACATCTGATGAAATCATTATGAAAGCAGATGGCTTATATGAAACTAGATATAATTGGTCATCTATAAGTGAAGTACAAAAAACATCTAAAGGTTTCTGTTTTTTTCAAAACCCACAAGTTGGCTTCTGGATTCCAGTACGAGCCTTCCAGTCTAATAATGATATTGAAACTGTTATAACTATGGCAAAAAGTTTAACACCTAAATTTAGTGTTACTTCCACCTAAATCTTGCGGATCAAAATAATCCTTTCTTAGGATAGTACCTTGCATAACAAAAACGCCCAACAAAGCGTGCACCTGCCGCTGGGATTCTGCGCACATTCCCAGCAGTTTTACACGCCTGAGCATTTTTCCCTGGACTGTCGTCCAAGACAGGCTGGCTGGACGGCTTCGCCGTCCCCGCCCCAGCGCAGGTATCCCCTATTAAGTCCTTACTCAAATACTTGAGTGCTTGACAAGGTAGTTGATGCAAATCACTGGTTTGAAAAATAAAAAAACATCCAGTACGATAAATAAGAAGAGCCCGCCTTATAGGCGGGCTCTTCTTATCTCAAGGTCATCCAATTCAGGTCTCGCAGACCTGCGGCTAGGTCTTCACGGAAGTCGCTTTCAGACATGCGCCATTCCCAGTTACCGCCGAGCCGACTCGGGAAATTCATGCGAGCTTCGCCACCCAAGCCAAGCACATCTTGCATGGGGGCAATAGCAAAGACTGCTACAGACCGCCACACTGCGCGGATCAAATCCCACGAGAAGTCGTGTCCATCCACGGCAAGGTAACGGCGCGCAAAGTCCTTTTCCGTGTCGGGAGCATCAGCATACCAACCTTTGGCAGTGTTGTTATCATGTGTACCCGTGTACGCGACACAATTCGGAACGTAATTATGCGGCAGGAAAGGATTCTCTGGACTCGTAAAAGCGAATTGCAAAACTTTCATACCAGGCAGGTCAAAGGCGTTCAATAGCTCGATTACATCTGGAGTGATCACGCCCAAATCTTCAGCAACGATGGGCAAACCAGTTCCCGGTGCAATTACACCATTCCCAAGGTCTTCATCTACAGCGCGGAAGAAGTCTTTAGCAGGACCCGGTACCCAGCGCCCATGTTCGGCAGTGGTATGAGAGGCAGGGATTTCGTAATACCCTGCAAAGCCACGGAAATGATCGAAACGCAAAATATCTACGGTCTGCAACAAAGCGCGGACTCGGGAAAGCCACCAAGCGTAGCCATCTTTTTTGTGTATCTTCCAGTTATAAAGCGGGTTGCCCCACAATTGACCGGTCGTTGAGAAGAGATCAGGCGGAACCCCAGCTACGACAGTGGGATTGCCTGCCTCATCGAGGAAGAACAAATCTGGGTTTGCCCAAACATCTGCCGAGTCATAGGCGACGAAGATGGGAATGTCGCCCATGATTTGAATCCCCTTTTCATTCGCATACTTTCGCAGACGGGTCCACTGGCGGAAGAAAAGAAATTGATAGAAAGAAAAACGTTCGATATTGATTGCTTGTTCTTTTTTCGCTTTATTCAAAGCCGTCTTTTTACGAGCGCGCAAAGCAGGGTCCCAACCGTTCCAGGCGCCGCCGCCGTTGGCTTCTTTCAATGCCATGAAGAGGGCAAAGTCGTCGAGCCAGTAGGCGTTTTCGGCGCAGAAATAGTTGAAGGCTTCACGCAAAGGTTCGGGGTCGGCTTGGTAGCGCTGAAACGCTTTCGCCAAAAGATCAAGCTTTCTAGGGATGAACAAGCCAAAGTCCACTTTTGAAGCGGGGAGTTTTTTAAGTTCACCAAGGTCTTCTTCAGTCACCAAATTTTCGGCGAGCAAATCATCTGGGCTGATGAGATAGGGGTTTCCTGCAAAAGCAGAAAAGCATTGATACGGCGAATCACCATAGCCTGTGGGGCCCAAAGGCAAAATTTGCCAGATCTTGCAACCTGTAGATGAAAGCCAATCGACAAAACGAAATGCCTGCGGACCAAGATCACCAATTCCATATGGACCGGGCAAGCTGGTAGGATGAAGAAGAATACCGGAAGAGCGTTTAAATGCCATGTTTATTTCACCAACGATTGATAGAGTTTTAGGTATTCGCGTGCTGAAGCTTCCCATGAAAAATCTTTTGCCATGCCATTGCGTTGCAAGGCAGTCCACTTTTCACGGTCTGGATAAATTTTCAATGCCGCTTTGATAGCACTGACCAACGACATATGATGTGCCTTTTCAAAAATGAAGCCCGTTTCATTTGGGATGACCGTATCTTTAAGCCCACCCACAGATCGCACGACCGGAATACAACCATAGCGCATGGCGATCATTTGTGCGAGACCACACGGCTCGTAGCGAGACGGCATGAGGATCATATCGGCACCCGCATAGATTTGACGGGCAAGTGCCGCATCGAATCTTAACTCGGCTTTGATCTTATCGGGGTAAAGATTTTGCAACTCTCGAGCCGCTTCTTCCAACTTCGGGTCGCCGGTTCCAAGAATCACAGCTTGGAAATCGATGCGTTTCATATTCTTTAGCGCAGTGAAAGCAAGGTCTACACCTTTTTGAACGTCCATGCGCGAAATGATGGCGAGCAAAGGAATATTCGGGTCACGCTTGAGCCCTAGTTTTTCTTGCAGAAGTTCTTTATTCTCAACTCGGCGGTCGAGTGTTTCGAGGGTGTAATTGACACTAATGGATTTATCGGTTTCTGGGTCAAAAGAAACTGTATCAATGCCATTCAAAATACCACTCAAGGTTTCTTTACGCAGAGACATAAATTCGTTCAAGCCACAGCCGAACTCTTCAGTGAGCACTTCCCCCGCATATCCCGGAGAGACAGCCACGATCGCATCCGATGCCCAAAGCCCTAAGGGCAAGGGCAAAACACGTGCCCATTCGGGCAAATCAGTTTGAGCCAACTGAATGCGATACTGCTCAAGAATCGTGCGGACGTCCGCCCCCATAAAAGGCATGTTATGAAGAGTAAGCACATTGGCAATATGTTTTGCACCGGCTTCCCAACGTTTGGTCAAATTGACATATAGACTGAGTGCCGTATGCCAGTCATTCGCGTGAATAACATCTGGCTGCCAATTGATATGCTTGGGGAGTTCCATCGCTGCCAGTGAGAAGAAAGCATACTTCTCAGCATCCAATTTTGCGTCTAAGGAATACACCGAACCGCTGGAATGAATCGGTTCGCCGCCAATAAAATAAACCGGCATTCCATTAAATGTAGTTTCAAAGGCTTCAACGCTAACTTCTGTATCCCCGCGTGGAATTGAAAATATCTCGATAGGGCGTAGATTGTCCGCTTTCACCGCTGGGTGATACGGCAAAACCAGCCTTACATCTAATTTCAACTCGTCATCTGAAAGCGCGCGCAACTCTCGCGGCAGCACCCCTGAAACATCGCCCAGCCCGCCAACTTTGATAAAAGGGTCGGCTTCGGCAGCGAGAAAAAGCACATGGATTGTTCTAGACATGAGCGCTATTTTACACCCTTTGCAGGCTTACTCAATCACGACCCCACTCAAATCATCTTTCGGCTCAGGGTACTTCATCTTTAAGCCTTTGAGCGTATCCACCAACACTGTGGAAATTACCAAGTCGCGATACCACTTGCGGTTGGCAGGCACCACATACCATGGGGCATATTCGGTGCTGGTCTTGTTCAAGGCATCTTCATAAGCCGCCTGATACTCGTCCCACAATTTGCGCTCGCCAAGGTCACCTACACTGAACTTCCAATGCTTGGATGGGTCATCTAAGCGTGCTTGCAGACGTTCTTTCTGCTCATCTTTACTAATATGAAGGAAGAACTTCAGAATTGTCGTGCCATTTTCTGCCAGTAACTTCTCAAAAGCGTTGATTTGTTCATAACGCTTCGACCAAACTTCCTTTGGCACATAGTTATGCACCCTCACCACTAAAACATCTTCGTAGTGGCTGCGGTTGAAAACCACCAATTCTCCGCTGGCAGGTGCCACTTTATGAACACGCCATAAATAATCATGCGCCATCTCTTCTGAGGTCGGCACCTTAAAGCTTGCCACCTTCACCCCTTGCGGGTTGACTCCGTCAAATACCCGCCGAATAGCACCATCTTTCCCGCCGGTATCCATTGCCTGTAATACCACCAACACTTTATGCTTCCCTTCGGCATAAAGTAACTCCTGCAATTCTTGCAGTTTCTCATTTAATTTCGCAATTTCTTTAAGCCCTTCTTCCTTGCCACCCTTAAACTTACCCGTATCCTGCGGGTCTAACCCTGCTAATTTGATTTTTTTACCCGGTTCAACCAAATGCTGTTTCATAAGACCTCCGATATTAAAACCTTTATTGCACAGGTATATATCACATTAAAACAAAAAGACCTAGATTAAGTACCAGGTCTTTTTGGGGCGGATGATGGGTTTCGAACCCACAACCCTCACAGCCACAGTGTGATGCTCTGCCGTTGAGCTACATCCGCCATAATGAAAGCGGACAAGATTTTACCACAATTCACTATAGCTTCAAGAGCGCCAACACCTCGCCATCGTAGATCTCGCCCGGTTCTACAAAGCCAAAACTGGCATATAACTTTCGGGCAATTTCATTATGGGGTTCATAACTAATTCCAACAACCTTAATTGCCGCATCCTGTCGCAAAACATCCAAAACCTGTTGCATGGCAGCACGCCCATACCCCTTGCCCTGAAAATGCTTATCCGTCATCAGACGTGCGATAAACGCTTGAAAACGAGAATGTCCATAATTCAACCCATACATCACAAAGCCAACCGGCGTCTCCCCCACATATACACCAAAAGGAAGCAACTTCCAACTCCCCTCTTCCTCATATCCAAATTGTGCTTCTGCAATGGAATACAAATTAGACGCAACAAATTCCTTTTGCGTCTCTTCCAATTCCAATTTGATCAGAGCGCGCCAATTCTGAGCAGTAACAGGCTGGAGACTAACCATTACAGGATTTTCTGTATCGACTCAAGAACCGCTTCACGCTTGACCTGAGCCTGTTCGCCACTTCCAAGGTTTTTAACAACCACCAAGCCTTGCGCCGCCTCATCAGGACCGATAACCAGCGCAACTTTCATCTTCATCTTGTCTGCGAACTTAAACTGCTTGGGCAACTTTGTCGGCTCTGGCGAGACCATTACATTGAGACCCGCCGCACGCAATTCTGCGGCAAGCGCAAAAGATTGCATCCATAATTTCTCGTCAAAAACCGTTACCAACACCTGTGCCGGGCTGGGAATAAATTCAGGAACCAAACCTGCTTCTTGCAAAATGATACCAATGACAACATCTCCCATGGCAAAACCCACGCCAGAGAGGGGCTGTCCGCCCACATCGGCGAGAAGATTATCGTAACGCCCGCCGCCAAAGATGGCACGTTTAAGTGAACCGGTCACATCGAAGGCTTCAAAGACGGTGCCGGTGTAATACAGAAGCCCACGCATAATGTTCGGGTCAAATTTGACGTATTCTTTTACACCCAACGCTTCCAGCGCGGCAAAGAGACGGGTCAATTCGTCGCTCTTTTTCCACAGGTCAAAATTACCAAGAATATCCTTCAAGCCATCTAACTGAGTTTGATTTAATCCCAACTCAAAGGCATTGGCATCCCATTTGGCAGGTTCCATTTTGGTGCGGCGGTCAACCAGATTCGAAACGTCGAGGCGTTTTTCAGCAGGAATACCAAGGGCATCGAATTCAGAATCCATCAGGCGGCGATTATTCACATAGATCAGAGCCCGCTCCGGGCTGAGTCCGACCGAGCGCAAGAATGTGGCTCCGACGGCAATTAGCTCCGCATCCGCTTCTGGCGAGTTGACTCCCAACATATCCACATTCCATTGAAAGAATTCGCGCGAACGACCCTTTTGGGGCTGTTCATATCGCCAAAACGGACCAAACGACCACCAGCGCACGGGAAATGTCAGTTCGCCTTGTTTTGCGGCGATCATACGCGCCAAAGATGGAGTCAGCTCGGGGCGCAAGGTCACAAAATCGCCACCACGGTCTTCAAACGTAAATGACTGCTTCTTGACCAACTCCTCCCCCGATTTCGCCGCATACAGATCAATCGTCTCGATAAACGGCGCATCCCATTCCTGATAACCAAAAGCATGCGCAGCAGAGCGAACCTTACCATAGATAAAGTTTCGCAGTGCCATCTGCTCTGGGTAAAATTCTCTTGTACCTTTTACTGCTTGAATCTTGTTTGCCATGTATACTCCAAATGCCAAGCATTTTAACATGAGTTACTCTAGGATTAATCGTAAATAAGCATTTCAAAATTCATCCACTGAATTTTGGTATAATGCCGTCATCAACTTCAAGGAGAGATGATATGAAAATCGACTATCAGGAACCCAGCAAAGACCTCTTAATGCGAATTGATATTCATGAAAAATATGGCTCTGCCAACATCGATGTTTGGACCAACGACCTGCTCAAACCTCAAGCAGGCATGAGCATTCTCGATGTAGGTTGCGGCGCTGGCAAGCTCAGCTTTTTATTTGATGACTATACCAAGCGCCAGGCGAAGATCACCGGTGGTGACTTCTCTGAAGAACTGCTCGACAAAGCGCGTGCCAAGAATAAAGAACGTGGCTCGAATATTGATTTTCAATTTCTAGACTTTAACGAAAAGTTCAAGTTTGAAGATAATACCTTTGACCTCTGCACCAGCGCATTTGCGATCTATTACGCTTCAGACTTGAAATTTACATTTGGTGAAGCACACCGCGTGCTTAAGCCCGGCGGACGGCTCTTCGTTTCCGGTCCGCTCCCTGAAAACAAGCAGATGTTCTACGACATCATCAAAGAAGCCACCAATGCAACCATCCCGCCCATGCCAGGCTCCTCGCGCTTCAAGGGCGAAATCTTCAACACCATTGACGGCATCTTCGCCAAGACTGAGCTGCACAAGTTCGAAAATCACCTCACCTTCCCCGAAGTCGCGCCGTTCATTGATTACGTCCGCGCTTCATTGAGTGAAGATCGCAGACTTTGGACTTCCATGTTCAATGGCAAGGATGAATACGAAGCCTTAATCGGTAAGATCACCGCAGTGGCTCAAAAGTGGCTCGACCGTGACGGCAAATTGGTAATGACCAAAGTCGTTGGCGGCATTCTGGCGACAAAATAAACGTTATGTAGGGGCGACTCGCGAGTCGCCCCTACGGGTTTCAATATGAACTTCTTCGGCAAACGAGTCCTCTTTATTGGCGCGCACCCAGACGACATCGAATTGGGATGTGGGGCGCTTTTGCATCATATCGTTAAGAATACAGATGCAAGTGTTTTATGCGTCACCCTTTCCGACAATCAAAAAAACCCTGACCTAAAAAAGGTCAAGAATGAACATCTTAACGCAATGCAAGTACTGGGTGTGCCTTCGGATAATGTAATATTAGGTCCCTTCACCACACGCGTCTTCCCCGATTCGCGGCAGGAAATTCTTGAATATTTTCTAAAACTACGCAAAGAATTCAAACCCGATCTGATCTTTACTCATTCCAAACAGGATGTACACCAAGATCACAATACGATGACGGATGAAGCCTTGCGCGCCTTTCGAGGTATTACTGTATTGGGTTTTGATGTGGTTCGTTCATCTTATGGTTTCTTCCCGCACTTTCTCGTGGAAGTCACTGAAGAAGATGTGAACAAAAAGATCGAAGCATTAGCGCAATACGATACCTATCAAGATCGCTACTATTTCAACGCCGAGCTCACCCGATCCATTATGGTGCGGCATGGCGCCTTGGCGGAACGTCCGTTTGCGGAAGGGTTCGATATTTTGAGGATCGTTGGAACGTTTGAATAATACAAAATAAAACAGGCTCATGCGAGCCTGTTTTATTTTGTAGGCATAATGGATGCTGGAGGGTTACCTCGCCACATCTCAATACGGCGAAAAGACTCAACATACCCCATTTTCTGAAAGCCCGGTAAATGTGGGTCGTTGACTTGAATATTTTCAATATGCGTATCCAACCGTGGATACTGATGGTGCAGATGGGATAAGAAGGCATATGCCATTGTGGCAGGGTCGCCGACTTCGGTCTTGTAGATAAAATGCGTCAGCGTAAATTTCTGCCGCTGATACACGAGCCAGCCCTGGCTCCCGTCTTGAAGCGTGAGGTAGAGACCGGAAATATCTTGTGCATGGCTCATCGATTCGGATTGATTCGTCCATGGTTGAGTCCCACGGTCATATCCCACAAGATCCAGTGCTTCATATCGTTCCAATCGGCGTGCGTCTGCAATCACAGGTTCTACCAGTTTTTTAGATGGCGCACGCCTAAGAATCAGCAACTCGCCAATTTCATAAAACCCAAGCTTCAGGAACAATCGATGGGCAGGGACATTATTCTTAATAACTTCCAGCATAGTGAAGTCTATACCCAGTATGGCAGATTGCTCCAACAAGCTTTGCATCAAGGCTTCACCAACGCCGCCCCGCCGCGTGGACGGGATTACACCTAAACGGGTAACCCATGTCCGCTCGGCACGAACCCCCAACATCGCTACGCCCCGTAATTCTCCGCCTTCAATTGCAACAACCGAACGATCTAAATCTACATCATAAAACTCAATATATTCCATAAGACGCGCAGAGTTCATGGGCATGGGCACCATATAATCTACGCGAGTTTGGTTGTAGATGCCAGTCAATTCGTCAATGGAAAAATGACTAGCGGGGATTAACTTAATGGCAATATTTGATAAAGAAGACATTCTTAAGGGTTAGTCGTTTAAGAGGAAACTCTCTACTTGAGCAATAAACTCATTCACACGAATAATAGGTTTACTAATAAAACCATTGCAGCCATAGCTTTCTGCCATGTTTTTTGCTGTATCCTGCGGCCAGGCCGTAAAGGCAATGATTGGTAATCGTTCAAAGGCTGGGTTTTCACGAAGTTGCCCTGCAAGCGTCAAACCGTCATAATCCGGAAGACCTAAATCGAGTAGCACAAGGTCTGGGCGTTCTTGTATGGCAAGGTCATATCCCATTTCAGCGTTTATGGCATGAATAACTTCATACCCTCTCGAAGTAAGGATCTTTCGAGCCAATTCCATGTTATCAGGCACATCTTCTACAATTAGGATTCGCGTCATAGTTACCTTTAGCAGCACTTAAGGTCAAAGCAATGTTACCACTTGCGGAAAAGGATACCATTGCAATTTATAGCTAGAAGTTCTTAGTAGAAATATAGTATTTTACAACCCGTGTCTATTTCGAAGTGGTATAATGCCGATGCTTTTTAGCAAAAATATACTCTCCGAGGGAGAAGAATGAAACTCCACGAATACCAATCCAAAAATATTTTTTCGAAATTTGGCATCCCAATCCCCAAGGGACGCGTTGCGACTACCGCTCAAGAGGCGAAGCAGATCGCCGAAGAACTTGGTGGTCGCGTTGTCATTAAATCGCAGGTGTTGGTAGGCGGACGCGGCAAAGCCGGCGGTGTAAAACTTGCCAAAGACCCTGCCGAAGCCGAACAACTTGCCACTCAGATCTTGGGCATGGAGATTAAAGGTCTCCCTGTGCGCAAGGTGTTGGTGGATGAAGCCTCTGCCATCGACCAGGAAATCTACTTCGCCATTACCGATGACCGCGCCGCCAAGAAACCGGTTCTTATTGCCTCCGCTGCCGGTGGTGTGGATATTGAAGAAGTTGCCGCCAAGACCCCTGAAAAAATCATTAAAGTAAACATTGACCCACTGCTTGGTTTACGCGAATATCAGGCTCGCGACGTTGCCGTTGCCATTGACCTTCCACGTGATTATTGGAAGGATTTCACCAAGATCGCCATGGGGCTTTGGCAGGTTTACCAAAGTACCGACGCCTCTCTTGCAGAAATCAACCCGTTGGTGATCACCAAAGACAAGAAGATGATCGCCCTCGACGGCAAGATGATGATCGATGACAATGCACTCTTCCGCCAGTCTGATCTCGCCGAAATCCGCGATACCGATGAAGATGCACCCGCTGAAATCGAAGCCCGCAAATACGGATTGTCCTTCATTAAGTTAGACGGCAATATTGGCTGTATGGTCAATGGCGCAGGTCTGGCAATGACAAGCATGGACGTGATCAAACTCTTCGGTGGCGACCCCGCCAACTTCCTCGATGTGGGAGGCGGTGCCGGTGCAGAAAAAGTTGCAGCCGCCATGCGCATCATCCTGACCGACCCGAACGTCAAGGCTGTGCTCTTCAATATCTTCGGCGGCATCACCCGCTGTGACGAAGTAGCCAAAGGCATTCTCGTTGCAATGGATGAAGTTAAACCCAAGGTACCCATGGTTGTACGCCTTGTTGGAACGAACGCAGAAGAAGGTCGTCGTTTGCTTGAAAATGCAAACATGATCACTGCCGAAACTCTCGCCGACGCCGCCAAGAAAGCCGTTGCTGCGGCAAAGGGATAATACAAATGAGCATTTTAGTAGATAAAAACACCCGCCTTCTCGTGCAAGGCATTACCGGCAACGAAGGCTTATTCCACACTACCCAGATGGCTGCCTATGGCACGAACATCGTCGGTGGTATCACCCCCGGCAAGGGCGGTGAGTGGGTCTTGGATGGAAAGATCCCCGTCTTTGATTCGGTCAAATCTGCCAAGGATGCAACCGATGCAAATGCAACCATCATCTTCGTCCCCGCTCGCTTCGCACCAGACGCCATGTTCGAAGCCGCCGACGCTGGCATTCCGCTCGTGATCTGCATCACTGAAGGTGTTGTCATTCACGACATGATGCGCGTCCGCAACTATCTTGACCAAAAGAATGTGCGCCTCATTGGTCCGAACTGCCCCGGTCTGTTGACTCCCGGCGAAGCCAAGGTCGGCATCATCCCCGGCAATATCGCCATCCCCGGCAATGTCGGCGTGGTCTCCCGCTCTGGTACATTGACCTATGAAGTACTCTACGCCATGAAGAACCTCGGCATGGGCGCTTCCACTTGTGTCGGTATCGGTGGCGACCCTGTCAACGGCACGAACTTCCGCGATGTGCTCGAGATGTTCGAACACGATCCCAAGACCGAAAAGGTCATCATGATCGGCGAAATCGGTGGTAACGAAGAAGAAAAAGCCGCGGAATTCATCCGCACCAAAATGACCAAGCCCGTTGCTTCCTTCATCGCAGGTCAAACCGCCCCTCCCGGAAAACGCATGGGGCACGCCGGTGCCATCATCGAAGGCGGAGCCGGAACCGCAGCTGACAAGGTTAAGGCACTCGAAGCTGCTGGTGTCAAAGTCGCCAAGCACCCCGAAGAAATTCCAACCCTTTTACAATAATTTTGTAGGGGCGGGATGATCCCGCCCCTTTTTTGTTGCTTAACAAAATGGGCGAGAAAACTTCCCCTACACCATCAATCAAATCCTATCAAGAATCACATAGAGCCGCCTGTAACAGGCGGCTCTACGGTTATAATCACAAGCGATTAATTACTTTTTGTTTGCTTCGATGTACTTTACAGCTTCACCGACAGTCGTGATCTTCTGAGCATCTTCATCAGAGATCTCAGCGCCGAACTTATCTTCAAACGCCATGATCAGCTCAACCAGGTCGAGCGAATCAGCTTCGAGGTCTTCACGGAAGCGGGCTTCCATGGTGATTTTCTCTTCATCGGCACCAAGCAAATCCTTGATGATCACTTTCAATTCAGAATATGTGTCTGACATAACATCCTCCAGTTGGAATTTATTGTAAATTGTAATCGCATGGCTTGCACTGTCAAGCCAGCATATCAATCACAGGAACACCCCCTCATGACAAAAGTTGCGCCCATTGACCAGCGAAAAGCTGACCACATTAAAATCAACTTAGAACAGGACGTCCGCTCTGCGCTGACAACTGGTCTGGAAGACTATCACTTCACCCACGAAGCCCTGCCTGAATTGGATTTGAACCGCCTCAACACAAGCCTGAGCCTGTTCGGCAAAACCCTAGCCTCCCCCACACTGGTAAGTTCCATGACCGGCGGCACAGACGAAGCCGAAGCCATCAACCTGCGCCTCGCCGAAGCCGCCCAGGAATGCGGAGTTGCCATGGGTGTGGGGAGTCAACGCGCCGCCATTGAACACCCTGAGCAAGCCAAAACATTTCAAGTACGCCGTGTTGCCCCTGATATTCTTTTATTTGCCAACCTCGGCGCCGTTCAATTCAACTACGGTTACGGTGTTGACCAGTGTCGCCGCGCCGTGGAAATGATCCAAGCCGACGCACTTTATCTACACATCAATCCGCTCCAAGAAGCCGTACAAGATGCAGGCGATACAAACTGGGTCGGCATTACCAAGAAAATCGAAGAAGTGTGCAAAAAACTTGAAGTACCAGTTATTGCGAAAGAAGTGGGCTGGGGTTTCTCTGAAAAAACCGCCAAAATCCTAGCCGACTGTGGTGTGACAGCCATTGACGTGGCTGGGGCTGGAGGCACGAGTTGGTCTCAGGTTGAAATGCACCGTGCACCTGATGAATTTACCCGCAGACTGGCAGCCACATTTGTAGGCTGGGGCATCCCTACCTCTGATGCGATCCTCAATGTCAAAAAAGCCGCTCCAGATATGGCCATCTTCGCCAGCGGTGGACTCAAAGATGGTTTAGATATCGCCAAATGTATCGCCCTTGGTGCAACCTTGGGCGGCATGGCAGGCGAGTTTTTGAAAGCCGCTGCTATTTCTACCGAACGAGCCGTAGAAATGATGAAACTGACAAAACGCCAGATCGAAGTAACTATGTTCACATCAGGTGCAGGAACATTACACGAACTCAGAGAAAAGATAACGAAAAAAGCATAAAAATATGCGGCGAAAACGCCGCTATTTTTGTAATTCCAATGGGGGATATAAATCACGATTCTCTGCTTTTTCCCTTGCGGTAAAATACGAGTATGGATACAGAAGATCCATTTGAAGTTCGCGTGGGCACTTTCTTTGTTGTCATGGGAATGGGAGCATTCCTCCTATTTGTGATCTCTGACCTGACCGACAAAGTGGATTTTGATTTCTTCTTCGTTGCCCTAATCTTGCTTGTCATTGGTTATTATCTTCGCCGCACAAAAGCCCCACCTCCCCCTTCCGGTCGTTTTGAATGGTTTAAAGGCTTTTGGGGAAACACACGCTGGGGTAGAAAAGGCGGTGGTGGCGGTGAAGGAAAAGATAAAAAAGGATAATCCATACTTTCTTTATGTCAAAACTGATTCCACTCAAAAAAGCAATTGCAGAATATGTTAGTGATGGCGATGTCGTCTACGCCGCTGGTTTCACTCACCTCATCCCATTTGCTGCTGGGCATGAGATTATCCGCCAGGGCAAGAAAAACCTCACCCTCGCTCGCGCCACTCCAGACCTAATCTACGATCAACTGGTTGCGGCGGGTTGTGCCAAGAAAGTGATTTTCTCCTACATGGGGAATCCCGGCGTTGGTTCATTACGCATCGTGCGTGGAGCTATCGAGCGTGGTGAATTGGAATGGGAAGAGTATTCCCACTTCGGCATGATCACCCGCTTGCAAGCAGGTGCATCTGGCTTGCCATTCCTTCCCATGAATCAAACCGGTGCAGAAGATCTTGAAAAAGTAAACCCACAGATCAAACGCATCCCTGACCCTTATGGCGGAAAGGATGTCATCGTTGTACCGGCATTAAACCCTGATGTTGCTATTGTCCATGTACAGCGCGCAGATAAAAACGGAAATGCTCATCTTTGGGGCATTATTGGCGAACAGAAAGAAGCCGCCTTCGCCGCGAAAAAAGTCATCCTCACCGCCGAAGAAATTGTCGACGAATCAGTCATCCGGTCTGACCCGAACCGCACGATGATTCCCGGCATTGTCGTCAGCGCGGTATGTCATGTTCCATTCGCGAGTCATCCATCATATTCTCAAGGCTATTACGACCGCGATAACGAGTTCTATCTTGCTTGGGATAAGATCAGCGAGTCGAAAGAGCTGACACAAAAATATCTGGATGAATGGGTGTATGGCGTAAAAGACCGCAATGCCTATTGGAAGAAACTCGGCGAAAAGACTCATAAGCGCTTGAAGGTTAAAGCTCAATACAGCGAAAAGATCAATTACGGCAAGTACTAAAGTGAATCAAATTCCTCATTTCGATTTTGGCGGTAATGGCGAACCGCTGCATTTTCTTCACGCCAACGGCTACCCGCCGGAATGTTATTCAGGATTGTTGGAACATTTAAAAGATAACTATCATCTCTTTGGGATGAAACTCCGCCCGCTATGGGATGGAGCCAAGAAGGATGACTTGCGCGATTGGCACCCGTACTCAGAAGATCTACTTCGCCTCTTATCGGACCGGAAAATTGGTCCTGTTATCGGAGTGGGTCATTCCATCGGCGGCATTGTCACCCTACGGGCAGCCATGCGTGAACCAAAGCGATTCCGTGCTGTGATTCTGCTGGACCCCGTGCTTTTCGTTCCCAGCACAATGAATACCTGGAATTTTGTCCGCGCCATAGGTGTTGGCGAAAAAGTTCATCCGCTTATTCAAACAGCCAAACGGCGCAGACGTGAATTCACAGATCTGGAAAGTGTCTTTCGCAGTTATCGAACAAAACCCGTTTTTCGGTATATGAGCGACGAAAGTTTAAAGCAATACATTGAAGGCATCACCAAGCCCAAATCAACTGGCGGGTATGAACTCGTTTATACGCCTGAATGGGAAACGCATATCTACATGACAGGAATGCGCGATTACGACCTCTGGCGCGGACTTGCAAATTTTGATGTACCAACATTGATTATTCGTGGTGATGAAACCGACACTTTCATGCCAAACGCTGAATACCTGGTGAAAAAGAAAAACCAGAAGATTCAAATTCACACCATGAAAAAAGCCACCCACATTCTGCCGCTTGAACATCCAAAAGAAGTGGCTGACATTATTAAGGACTTTTTGACGACAGAAAGCAGATCATAGGCGAGCCATTGTCTATGATTCAATTTAGGAGAACAACATGCCCGAGCTCAAATATTCCTCCGCTGAACTGATGATCATCAATGCCGCCCGCCTCTTACGCGACGGCGATGTGGTCTTCGTTGGTGTAGGTCAACCCAATCTTGCTTGTAATCTTGCCAAGCGTACCCATGCTCCGAACCTTGTAATGATCTATGAAGCCGGCGTAATCGGTGCTGAACCAGAACGCCTCCCCCTCTCCATTGGTGACCCGACGCTGGTCAGTGGTGCGCTTTCGGTGGTGAGTATGTATGATATTTTTGCCAATTACCTTCAGCGTGGCAATGTCGATGTAGGTTTTATGGGTGGTGCGCAGATTGATAAGTATGGAAACATCAATGCCACAACAATTGGTGACTATACGCAACCAAAAGTCCGCTTGCCGGGTTCAGGTGGCTCACAGGAAATTGCGGCATGGGCAAATCGCTGTTACATCATGACCCCTCACCAGAAGCGACGTTTCCCTGAGAAAGTGGAGTTCATGACTTCAGCTGGTTTCATTGACGGCAAAGGAGCACGTGAAGCGCGTGGTATGCGTGGTGGTGGGATGCTCGCTGTAGTAACTGACATCGGAATTCTAGAGCCAGATGAATCAGGCGAGATGATGCTCACGGCGCTGCACACAGGTAGAACGGCGGAAGAGGCGAAAGGCAACACAGGCTGGAATCTCAAAGTAGCATCCACTCTCAAAACAACGGAACAAGTCACTAAAAAGGAATTGAGAATCCTTCGTGAAGAACTAGACCCGACAGGTATCTATCTGAAGGGTGCCGCATAATCGTCTTATCAGCCAAAGGAGAGATGAGTTATGAAACAAGATAGCTTTAAGTCACTGATCGCCGTCCTTACCGCCATCGTAACAGTGTTAGGCGCTACGGCAGCTTGTCTGGCATCGGTGGCGGTATCTACTGCCGGAGACAACGACTTTGCCGGCTTGGATGCTTCCATTCGCGGTCAAAAAGCAGAGATCATCAACTATGTGGTGGCGTATGAACATTATCGCGCCTTTACTAGTTATGTGCGTTATAACGAGTTAGGCAACTTGATGTACGACCCCGAAGCAGATCAAGATACAGATGCACGCAATGGTGCCTTTCAACGCGAAGTTTGGGGGATCGCCAGCGGTATCAGCTCTGTCTTCTTTAGCCCGCGTTACATTACTCCAGAGGGGCAATATGACCTTGAGCGCGAATTGCAAGAAGAATATGCAAAAGACGCCCAAAGCGAAGACTTAAACCCTGCCCCGTATTTTGAAGAGTCTGACAGGCAAAGAAGTATTTCTGCAACGCTCACTGCTGATATGATTTTGTTTGCTGTTTCGTTTTGGTTCCTAACTCTTGCCCAAGCGACAGAAAAGAAAATCAAGTATGTTTGGGCGGTGCTTGGCTGTCTAATGGGCTTGGCAGGGATTATTGGCATTCTTGTTGGGAGGTTTTTACAATGAAAACAGAAAACTTCTCTGAACAACGTTTTGAAAACATGGTCACCATCATGATCGCTTCGATTGCGATCTGGGTGGCGATCACCGCCTATTTTCAGAATTATGCTTCCAACATTTCAGATCAGGCACGCCGCCGCGCCCAACAATATGCGATTGAAGCCACAAAGACTGAAGTAAATGGAACCATCCAATTTAGCTATGATTGGCAGGGTGCTTTTCAAACCTGGCGCGAATTAAGCTGGCAAATTACAGCTGCCGACCAAAATGGCGATACAAAAGCGGTGGAACGCTATCAAGAATTGCAAGCCCGTATTGCCCCACTTAGCAAAATGCTGGCGCCGCAATACTTTGACCCGACCGTTGGGTGGCCCGAATCATACAAATATGAAGCTGAATCCTATTTAGTCGAGTCGACACGCCTCTCAGAGACGTATTTAGCCGAATCTGATCTAGGGAACTTTACAGACAATGTTGCCGATTCGCTGATCGTGCAGATCACGTTGCTCACGGTCTCTTTGTCACTATATGGTCTCTCGATGGCGCTGAAGGGACGTGTCCGCTGGTTGTTCATTATTGTAGGCTCAGGCATTGTTGGGGTTTGTGTCTTGTGGCTGGGGTGGTCGTTGCTTGAGTTGTTAATCCGCCCTGAAGTAAACCAAAATGCTATTACTGCATATGCAGAAGGCGTTGGGTTGGCATACCAAGGACGATATCAAGAATCGATCGATAAGTTCACGCAAGCTATTAACGAAAATCAGTATTATGCAAAAGCCTATTACGAACGCGGGCTTTCTTATTACGAATTGGGAGATTTGCAAACCGCTATCTCTGAAATGGAAGAGGCTCGCTCCCAAGGTATGCAAGAAGATGTGAGTCTGAATTGGAATCTAGGTTGGACGTACTATCTCGCTGGGCAGTACGATAAAGCGATTGAAATCAACGAGCCCATCTTAAGTGAAAACCCTGAAGTGCTTGGAATGCGAATGAATCAAGCCATCAGTTATCTTTCCAAAGGGGATTTCGAAAATTCGCAAAAACAATACGACCTTCTGCTCCAAGAAGCACAAAGGCAAGTTACCGAAGCCCGCTCGCAAGGCGCAGAGCCTTCTGCTTCCTTATGGTTTTACATGGATGCCGGTGCTTTGGATCTTCAAAACCTGATCGATCAGTTGGATAATAACCCCAAAGACTGGACCCAAGCCCCAGAAGCAAATTTGATCACAGGCGACCACACAGCCATTCGAGACTTTGCTACTTCACAAATGAAACGCCTGAAAGAATCTACCGTTTCATTGGAATATACTGGTCAATTACCGAATGTTCAGGATGCAATTCAAGTTGAGCCCTTCGTCTTTGGGCAGATCACCGGAACCGATGCACAAGGCTTTATCACTGGCTTCGAACCGGCAAACAATAACATCATTCCGTATGGCGAAGATTCGTTTACACTGGAATTTACATATTCGGGCACCCCGCCAAAGCAAATGTTGTGGAAGGTGTATGTCAATGGCTATGAAGACCAGTCTTTGAGAATTGTTTCCACCGAGGATATAAGCGCCGGTGCCACCTGGTATAAAACTTTCGGTTATAGTTATACTAATATTTTCATTCTCAGCCCGGGTGAATACACCGTGGAACTTTATGCAGATAATATCCTTGTACAAAGAGGAACATTCTACGTGCAAGAATAGTTATCATTTATAAGACAGGGAGCCGTTCAAAAAATGGCTCCCTACTAAATAAACATGCCTACCCCTATTCGATATTTGATTTTTGACCTTGGTGGAACCCTAATGCACTCACGTGCTGAGTGGGGTCCCATTCACGACCAAGCAGATGAAGCCCTGTCTCAATCTTTGCGTGAACATGGCATTGAAGTCAGCGCCAAGGTTTTTCGCTCGCGCCTACATGATTATTATCAGCAACGTGATAAAGATTTTTACGAAACAACCTATCATCTTGTGTTGCGAGAATTACTCAAAGAGTTAGGTCATGCCGAAGTTGCAGAATCCGTTTTACGGTCTGCGCTGGATGCGTTGTACGTCATCACCCAAAACAATTGGCAATTAGAGTCCGATGCCATGGAGACGCTCCAAACACTCAAGTCGCAAAATTACAAAATGGGCATTTTTTCCAATGCTGGCGATGATAAAGATGTTCAAGAACTTGTCGAGTCGTTTGGGATTCGCAGCTATTTTGATTTTGTGCTGACCTCTGCAGCTTGTTTTTATCGTAAGCCTCATCCACGTGCATTTGAGATTGCGCTGGCACAATGGAATGCTACACCTGCTGAAGCAGTGATGATCGGTGACAGCTTGGATGCAGATATTATTGGGGCAAACGAACTGAACATAACTTCCATTTGGTTGACACGCCGTGCCCAGTTCAAGGATGAGGACATGCGTCGCATCAAACCTGACTTTAGCTTGCGCAAACTCTCAGAGCTACCCCCCACCCTCGACCTGCTCTCCTTCTCCCGCCGTTAGACCAAAGCACTGTATCTAAAATCAAACCTCATCAAAGGAAATGTTAATGTTGAACTTCAAAGCTGAAACAAAAAATGCGCGCGTACCAGTGAGTGTTCTGAGAATTACAGGAGATATCGACTCGTCAAATTTCCAAACCTTTCAAACACAAGTAGATGATCTGGTTAAGAATGGCGCTCGGCATATTCTTCTAGACTTTAGCAATGTCAAGCGCATTAGCAGTGCCGGGTTGCGTGTGATCCATAATCTATTCAACAAGCTGCGTGACATCCATAAAGATGTAAACGACGATGAGTTACGAAAACAAATGAGTTCAGGTGCATACAAGTCACCCTATTTGAAACTTTTCAACTTGGCACCTCAAATTGCAGAAATTTTCTCGCTTAGTGGGTTCGATATTTACATTCAGACATTCGACGACGAAACAAAAGCCGTTCAATCTTTCTAGGCTATTTACTTCACGCTATAATCTTCTCTATGCCCGATCTCTTTGACCACGCCTTGCAGGAACGGATGAAATCTGAAGCGCCACTTGCCGCGCGTATGCGTCCGCGCACGTTGGAAGAATACATTGGGCAGGAGCACATTGTCGGTGAAGGCAAACTACTACAACGTGCAATTAAAGCCGATAAGCTTTTCTCGTCCATTATCTTATGGGGTCCGCCTGGAACCGGCAAAACCACGTTGGCAAAGGTCATTGCCAATAGCACAAAAAGTCATTTCGTCACTATTTCTGCCATTTTGGCAGGCAAAGCGGACTTGCGCGTGGTGATCGATGAAGCACTCGAACGCCGTCGCTTGCACAATGAACGCACCATCCTCTTCGTTGATGAAGTCCATCGTTGGAACAAAGCCCAGCAAGATGCCCTCCTCCCCCATGTGGAGAATGGGACGTTCACACTTATCGGCGCGACCACTGAAAATCCATATTTTGAAGTCATCAAAGCACTGATCTCACGCTCGCGCGTCTTTCAACTGCGTAACCTGAATCAGACCGAAACAGGCACTCTACTTGACCGCGCACTCAGTGATAAAGAACGTGGGTATGGCAATAAAAAAATAAAGTTCGACGATGATGCTCGAAACCATCTCATTGAGGTAGCTTCGGGTGATGCCCGCAACGCGCTCAACGCGTTGGAGCTGGCTGTGGAGTCCACATCGCCAGATAACGATGGTGTGATTCACATCACCTTGGATGTGGCTCAAGAGTCAATTCAGAGACGCGCCGTGCTGTATGACAAAGACGGTGACGCGCACTACGATACCATTTCGGCATTCATCAAGTCAGTGCGCGGCTCAGACCCCGACGCAGCCTTGTACTGGCTGGCAAAGATGATCTACGCCGGAGAAGACCCGAAGTTCATCATCCGCCGCCTGATCATTTTGGCAGGTGAAGATATAGGCTTGGCAGACCCGATGGGGTTGGTTGTGGCATCCTCCGCCATGCAAGCCTTTGAGTTTATCGGCTTGCCCGAAGGAATCTACCCCATCGTCGAGGCGACACTTTACCTCGCCACTGCACCCAAGTCCAATACGGCGGGGGCATATTTCAAGGCGATGAAAAAGATCGAAGAAGAGGGGCAGGTTTCGGTGCCGCGTCACTTGATGGACGGAAACCGTGATGCCGCTGCGATGGGACATGGCAAAGATTACGTTTACCCGCATGATAGTGAAGGTCATTTCGTCCCACAACAGTATTTACCCAAACGCTTGCTGGGAACGTATTTCTATACGCCGTCACAAGAAGGCTACGAGTCGCAAGTCACTGCCCGATTGGAAATGTGGCGCGAAGCACAGCGCAAAGCACTGGGCATTACAGAAGTGAAACATGTCCCCGATATGAGCGAAGAGCAGATAATAGAGATGAAGAGGAAGATCAAATAGTGCAGGCGCATCAGCCTGAAGGGAAAACATAGTTAATGAAACAACTTTATCGTGAGGATATTGATGGGCTTCGTGCCATTGCTGTACTTGCTGTTATATTAAATCATGCCAAAATCCGAGGTTTTTCGGGCGGGTATGTTGGTGTGGATATATTTTTTGTTATTTCTGGTTTCTTAATTACAAAAATTATAGTGCGGGAAATCGAAGAAAATCGATTCTCTTTCGTAAAATTTTACGAACGTCGAATTAGGAGGATTCTCCCTGCGCTCAGTGCTATAGCAGGTTTTGTCCTGATAGTAGGTTTTGTTTTATTTGACATAGAAAGACTGAAGCCTCTTGTGAAGAGCCTGATTGGAACCATTTTGTTTTATGCAAATATTAATTTTTGGTCAGAAGCAGGTTATTTTGATGCACCATCACAGTTAAAACCACTTTTGCACACTTGGTCTTTAGCAGTTGAAGAACAGTTTTACATTTTCTACCCAATCGTTCTAATTTTTTTAACTCGGTATGCAAACAAGTATAAAAGTTTAATTCTTGTTTTTATCTGTATAGGCTCATTAGGGTCTGCTATTTATCAAACTACACAAAACCAAGCCACAGCATTTTATCTTGTCCAATTTCGTATTTGGGAATTGATTATGGGTTCAGTATTGTCAATTCACATTGATAATATTCAGATCTCTCCAAAAATCGCGAGTAGTTTTAGTTTAATAGGAGTGACATTTATACTATTTCCAATTTTCTTTTATTCAGAACATACTTCTTTTCCAGGCATCGCAGCATTACCACCCGTACTGGGTGCATCTTTTGTGATATATGGAAATGCTAAAAATTCCGGGATAGTAAAAAAAGTACTAGAGTTTCCTTTTCTCACTTTCACCGGAAAAATATCCTACTCATTATATTTGTGGCATTGGCCCCTCTTAGTCTTTACAAGATATTACTTAATTAAACCTTTATCAACAACTGAAACCTTTTATATTATAAGTTTGATTTTTTTTATTTCCATTTTATCTTGGAAATTTATCGAAACACCATTCAGGTCAAATATTCTCGTAAGTCAAAGTAAAGTTTACAAGCTTGCTGCTATCACATCGGTACTACTAATAATTACTTCTGGCATTATTTATGTGTTTGATGGCTTCCTTAATTCTTCTGGGTTGGTAGGCAAAACAACATTAGACTTAAATAATAAGCAATGGTCTTTTGAGGAATGCGACATAAATCTTTTAGATAATCCAACAGAAATTCCTGTTTGTGTTTTAGGAAAAAAATCGCAAGAAGCGAGTTTTATCGTATGGGGAGACTCGCATGCCCCAACATTTGGAAAGGGAATTAAAAAGTCTGCTGAAGAAAATAGTGTTTCTGGTTTATTAACATATAATAAAGCCTGTCCACCTTTACTCGACGTGAAAGTAGATCCCCAACATGGCGACATTTCCTGTGATACTTACAACAACATGGTTGTGCAATACTTAAAAAATCACTCTGAGATAAAAACCGTTATATTAGCAAGTCGATTAACAATTTATCTTGAGGGAACTACATATAAACAAGAAGAAGGAATGAATCCAAAGCTTTTCGATCTAGAATTGGAGACAAAAGACCAGCCGTCTCAAGAAATTATCTTTACGAATGGTCTTGAACGCACCTTAAGTGTTTTGCAATCTATAGGAAAAAAAGTCTATATAATAGTCCCTATACCTGAAATTGGATACGATGTCCCTTCCGCAAACTATATTGCTCGGCGGACAGGGCGTGATTTAAATAATCTTATCGCTCCTAGCTTAGAAGAATACTTAGAACGGACAAAGAAAACTAGAACTATCTTAACTCTCTTTCAAAAAGACTTTAATTTTCAGTTGATTGAGCCTTGGAAAATGCTTTGTAACAACTCTATATGCAAAGTAGCAATTGATGGTAACTCATTATACAAGGACGATGATCATCTATCCTCTTTTGGATCCGAATATTTAAGTCCATTATTCGTTCCTATGCTTTATTCTTTAAGTTCAGACTAGATTTAATAAGGAGGAAAGTCAAACAATAATAAAGAGACTATCTTTATGAGACCGTCTTTTTTTGTCATTCACTAGGGATTAAGACCAAGGCTAGTAAAATTCGAAAATATTTTTTGGGAGAGTTTCGATGACCTTATTATTACTAATCCGTCACGGTGAGAATGAGTATGTCAAAACAGGAAAAATGGCAGGGCGAATTCCCGGCGTACACCTGAATGAAAAGGGACAGAAACAGGCTCAGGCGTTGGGTGAGGCGCTGCGTGAGGTACCGATCAAAGCCCTTTATGCGAGTCCGCTTGAGAGGGCGATGGAAACTGCCTCGCCGATCGCTGAGTCGCATAAATTAGTCATTCAGCAAGAGCCTGATCTGATGGATACGGACATCGGCAAATGGCAGGGAAAATCGTGGAAGCTGCTGGCGTTGAAAAAAGAGTGGAAGATCGTTCAGAATGCCCCATCGCGGTTTCGTTTTCCTGAAGGCGAGTCTTTTCCAGAATGTCAGTTGCGAATTGCCAATGTATTGGAACGGGTAATCAAAAAGCATAACAAGCCACAGGATATTGTGGCAGTGGTCTTTCATGCAGACCCGATCAAACTGGCAGTAGCGCATTTTCTTGGCATGCCGCTCGATCACTTTCAACGGCTGGGTTGTGATACGGGTTCACTAACGGCAATCCATGCCGGAGAAACTGGGGCGCATTTGGTGAAAATGAATTACCGCCCGCCATTCGACTTCTTGCCGAAGAAAAAATAATTTTGATAAAAAAGATGGGCGACTCAGTCGCCCATCTTTTTACTTCCATAATTTCGCCAACTCGTTCAGCGACTTGTAATATGGCTCAATGCTGGGGATGAAGTGTGCTTCGTTCTTCGCATGTGGACCGACGCCAGATTGTCCCCACACCACGGCTTGACCGCCGGGAGCGAACCTGGCACTGGTGCCGGGCAGTTTCCTGCCAATGCGCGGCTCAGACTCACCCGCATTTTTTACCGCTTCAATCAGCGCTTTCAACGCCGGGTTGTTCGGGTCACAGGCTACGCCGTTTTCCATGACAGTGAACTTCACTTCCAGCCCGTTTTCAGCGCAATAGCCTTCAACTGCAGATTGCAGACCGAGGACATCATCCTGCGGAATGGGGCGAATTTCTACACCCAAAACTCCTTCTGCCGCAGTGACGTTGTAGACGCCGGGGGTGCCTACACTAATGAATGGGAACTTGGCTTGCGATTGCCAGCCATCTGCAGCTTTGAGGGTAAGGTGCTTGGAGAATATCTCGTTCAAAGCAGTACGTGCAGCAATTAGCTTTTCGCTTAAGTCACCTGTACCTGCTACCCCACTGTGAGCTTTGGCTCCGCGGGCGATGACATCGAAACGCATCACACCACGGTTTTCGATGCAGATCTCGCCAAAAAGTTCATTGCCTTTTTCTCCAGTGCGTTCGCCTGCTACAAACAGCGAAGGTGTAAGGTTCAATTCTTTCAAAACATGCGGTGTGCCCCATTCTTCGGCTTCGCCATTTTCTTCGTTTCCTACCAACATCAAGGCGATATTTGGGTATGGAGCACCTGCCTTCATTTGGTCTTTCATCCATACCAAATAGGTGGCGACAACGGTCTTCATATCTGCTGCACCGCGCCCGTGGAGGTAATCTCCCTCAATGCGCGGATTGAACTGAGAGTCATCTGGTTCGGGTTCGACCACGTCAAAGTGACCAGTAAGCAGAATTGGGTCCGGTTTTGAAGCGCCGGGGAAGGTGGCATAGACAGCGGGGTACTTCCCATCAAAGTATTTCACGTCCAAACCGGCGTTGCGTAAATAATCATCGATCAATGACCCGGCACGGTGGACTTCATCCAAACGCTCGTCAGGACAGGCAGTGACCGAGGGAATGCGAATCAATTGTTGGGCAAGATCAAGAATTTCAGCAGTCTTGTTCGGGTAGGAAAGCTCGACCGCGGCATGTGCTTTTGCACGATATTGAATGGGTGCATTCGGAATTTGACGAGCATCTTCTCGTCCACGTTGAACGTATTCAGCGATCTTGGACGCGTCACTGTCCAAGGCGTTGTAATCTGCGCAAACACGTTCCACATCCGATTTGACTTGCGCTTCATGCTCATACAAAAATTCCTTGAGCAAGTCCATGGGCACTTCGTCGCTATTCCCAATTTCCATCTTGAGGCGCGCACGAATCTTCTCTGCGGTGTTCTTGCCACCCTCAGACATTTCCACAAGCGGACTCAAGTCATTCCACATATTCAGGGCTTGCGCCATGGGCTTGATCTCGTTTAACGTCCACTTGAGAAACTCTCGCACAAGGATGGGCTTGCCCGTAAGCGGATTTTCGATCTCCGCTCGTAAGCCATATTTGGCAGCCAAGTTTTCATTGGTGCGTGCCCGAGCAATGTCTTCGCTGTCGTAACGGAATCCACGCGCAAATTTAGGGTCTGCATAGATCTTTAGCATGAGCAAATAGCGGAAGGTCATGTTAGCGACATCAAGGTCAAGGCTGTGACCGCCTTCGTCAACACGGATTTCGACGCGCCCCATTGGGAGGTTGATACGCGCCATCAGGTTTTGACGCTCTACCTGTTTTGCCATTTCATCTGGCGGCGTGGATTCACCTGCGGCGAAGAGCCCGCGAGCGTAGAGTGATTCGAGCTGTTCGCTCGTCGTGGAAATGATGCGTTCGACCGGTTCAGAGAAACTACGGGCACGGACGGGAGTCCAGTTGTTGTTACCGAAGCGCACGCCACGGCGCACAAGATCATAAGAAATTTGCAGATAATCGTTGTAAGAACGGTAGAGGTCGGGCAAATCCACTTCGCGCGGATTGGGGAAGGTGAGGTTGCGTATCGAGTCAAATTCTGTGAGGATGACCGCGGCGCGTCCATCTTTAACTTGAGCTTGCATCGGCGTAGAAGCACTTGTCGCAATGAAGAGCGAGGCAAAAGCACGTAAGAGGCGCGTGGCAGTGATGTAAAACTCCGACTTGTAATCATCCAAATGTTTGTCACCTCGTTCGCTGGCAGAGAGGTGCATGAAGTCCCAGGCGAAGAGCGGGTCTGGTAATGAGATATTAGTATGAATGCCCGTGGTCGCGAGCGTGTCTCCATAAAGGTCAACGCATTTTTCGAGATAACGGCGCTTAGCTAAAGACCAATTACCGGGAATCGATTGGTGCCCAATATCGGTGAGAAAGAGCAAATTACCATGCCAATAATGTAGACGTTCACCAAAGCTCAAACCAGCACGATGCAACGCATTCATCAAAGAGGCTTCCATCAGGCGAGCTTCGTAAATCGCACCGCGTGGAGAGTAATATGGGCGGGTTGCCCATTCCACCATCCAGTGAAAGACTTCGAGCTGACTGAATTGCTTTTGCCAAACAGGAATGCATTCAGCACGCAAATAATCGACAAATGAATGTTGGCTGGGTCCGGCACCGACAGTTAACAGTGGACGGAGATCGTTATCAAGCAGATTCCATTCCTGTTCAAACCCAGCGAGACCGCCTTTTGGTTTTTCTTTAATGGATTCTTCAAGGGCAAGTAAATATTTTTCGGCAAATTGTTGTGGCATGGGTTAATCCTAAGAGTAAGATATTTTCGATTTTTTTATTCTTTTATAGTCACTGGTAATCGAAACCAAAAGGAATCAACTTGACTCAAGGATTTTCCTGAGCCAATTTGACCACCAAAGGCTTCAATAGATTTCTTAACGAACAAGGAACTTTCGTGTAAATGCTTAAAGGAAAATCGAGGCTTTTCATTGTTACTAGAAATACAAAAAACAAAAAAATTGTTATCGAGTGAAGCAGATATCTTTATTTTCTCACCGGGAACTAAATATGAATTTAAGTTTTTCATAAGAAAGCCAATAATAGATTCTAAATAAGCACTTGTTACAACCTCAACATCAATCTCGTCTGATAAAATTATTTCAAAATAAAAAGTTTCCTTCCTTGTCGCTGAAATATGACCTTTAAGTACTTCATCCACAACAGATCGGAGATTAAAGCTTGCTTTCTCTTTAGGGTTGTTATTTAATTTTGCTTCCAGTAATATGTAATTTAATAAGTCTTTTAAACGTTGAGTGCCATTAAGAATATAATTCAAAAACTCATTTTCGGTTGTAGTATTCTCTCCAAGATCCTCTTTAACACCCTGTGGATGATCTTTTAATATGGTTGCAAACCCTTCAATCGAGTTTATAGGGGTCCTTATTTCAGAAGAAAGCACTGCTAGCTGTTGGAAATACAAACGACGCATATTCTCCACATCGTAAAGCTTCTTAATAACAGGCACAACATTTTTAAAAAAGACATCTAAATTATTAAGTATTTCTGTATCGAAACTACCGCGCGCTACAGATCGGTGAAGATAAAAAGCACCAAACACATTATCTGCATATTGAGCAGGTATACTCATACAAGTAAAAGGAGAAATATCTATTATTTCTAAAAATGGAAGCCTCATATTTCCTTCTCTCACCATTTTTAAATAATGATTTCGCGTTTCATCAGAAATGTATGTCTTTATTAATAAATCCGTGTCAATATTTGTTGTCTCATCTATTTTTTCAATCAATATACGTTCGGGATTTTCAATCACATCCATCGCTAATGCATATGCAAATGAAGCAATATTACCAACTGGTACAGTGCTATCAGATACGTCTGGCAGACAATAAAAACCTGGGAAGAATTTTGAAGATTCGTTATTAATAACCACAATAACCAAATCTGCATCTGCTATTTTTTGAGCAGATGTTAATACTTTTCTCAAAACATTTTCATAACCATCAGAATCTTGAAAAACCTCCCAAGCTAAACGGTACGGCTCAGGAAGATTGGAGATTGGGTCGTTAGGCAGAATATCCATCAAAAAACCTCAAGAAAGTAGACAGTGAGTAAATACCCACTGTCTACTTTCAACTTTCTATTTCTTTAATTCATTCAAGCCCGCTATCAAGCGTTTGAATGCGCCTTCGGTACGCTCAACGGGCGTAGCATACGAGAAGCGGATCCATTCGCCGCCGAAGGGTGAGAAAAATGCACCCGGAACGACAGCGACGCCGTGATTTTCAGCAAGGTATTGACCCAGCGGTTCAGTATCTGCCCAGCCTTCCCCCGACGGGGACTGTGTGGCTTTGATAAATTCACCCACGTTCATAAAGGCATAATAGCCTTTACCGATGATGTGTTGAAGTCCACTTTCGGCGAGGAGTTTCTTGAGCGCCACACGGCTGGCGTTGGTCGGTTCGATGATGGACTTGGCTGCTTCGTTGAAACCCATTTCATAGGCTGCCATGGCAACTGCCAAGGAGAAGAAAGAAGGAATAACCCCGTGGGAAGCACGAGCGGTGATGAATTTGATAACGGCTTCATCTGCAATGAGGTGACAGTTACGGATATTGGAACCGCCCAATGATTTGGTGATTCCGTCAAGGAACATGATGCGTTTGCGCTCTTCAGGAGTGAATGCCTTGAGGAAAGAATTCAAATCCATCGGGGATTCATCTGTAACGTAGTGGTACATCCAGTCGAAGAGCACGAAAGCAACACCAGCTTCGAGCGCGGCTTTGGCAAGTGAGACCTGCTTTTCGACGGCAATGGTCAAACCAGTGGGGTTATCGGGGTTGGTAATGATGATGCCCGCGATTTTGCGTCCCTTTGATTCGGCGAATTTGACGCTTTCGCGAATCGCATCTTCGGAATATGCCCAACCCTGTGCGGGGTCACCGGGAGCCCAAAGAACATTGGCGCCCACGCCATACGGACCCCAGTTGTAGGAAATCCATGGAACGCGCGAGACCATGATGAGGTCGCCCTGGCGTCCATGCCCGAGAGCCAGCATGGCTTGATAAGCTTTATTGAGAGCGTCACGTCCACCCGCAGTGCCAAGTACGTTGGCAGGTCCCCAGCCAGAAGACGAGTCTAACTTCCAATATTGCTCAATAACAGACTTGCGATAGGCTTCAGTGCCGAACGGCATATCGTATGCCGTACCATGCTCGAGCTGGAGTTGAAGCGCACGTTCCAGAATCGGTTTTGGGGTCCCAGGCAAGGAAGCGCCTCCATCGCCCTGTGAAGCATCGAATATCTTAGCTCCGGCATTCTTCTCAAGATACACTTTCAACGACTTGTTGATCAGGAACATGCGGGAAGGCGGAATATCCATCATCTGCTTGAGATGATCGCTGACAGGTACGAGATACTTTTCGTCTACAGCAAGTACGGGTGTGGCGTTGGAAATCATTATGGCTCCTTTAGGTGACAAACATATTGAGGGTGACTGTCGCCTTTTCGTAAGATTAAGAAAAATGCCCCGATGTCTCGGGGCATTTGGTTTACTTAGTTGGGTTGAACTTGCTGCTGTTCACCTGACAACCACCAATGCCCCGGGCACCAACGATTGGTGCGGGTAGTATTGGTATTGGTGTCAACAACAAATTGTTTGAACATTGCGCGCAAGCATACCACTTGGCTATACATGCGTCAAGCGGGAATTTATATAGAAAGCAAATTATCCACCAGACATGGCACCTACAACGCGAAACACATCGCTCCCATTTTGAATCGCAAGCGGGATCTCAACATCCCAAGGCTCCAACGACCAGTCGGCACCACAAACAAAAAAGCGGATGAAAGGTCTGCGCTGCCCAGTGGATTGATCGCGAATGGTGCCGCGCAACATGGAATACTGTTTCTCCAACGCCTCCAACACGGAGCCGATCGTGGGTACGCCATCGACGGAGATCTGCACTTCCCTGCCTGTGCGTGCCAAATTTTGCAGATGATATGGAAGCACGACCCGTATCATTTCAGCGTTTGAACTTCCACAGACAATACTGCCGGGAGATTACTGACAATGGGCATCCAACTATCGCCAGAGTCTGAAGAGACGTAAACCTGCCCACCAGTTGTGCCAAAATAGACACCACACGAGTCAAGCGTATCCACTGCCATAGCAGCGCGCAAAATGTTGACGTAACAATTCTCCTGCGGCAAACCTTTCGTCAATGCCTCCCAATCGTTACCGCCAGTGCGACTGCGGTACACACGGAGCTTGCCATCTGGCGGAAAATGCTCCGAATCACTTTTGATCGGCACCACATAAATAGTTTCTGGCTCATGGGCATGGACTGCAATTGGGAAACCAAAATCACTGGGCAAATTTCCACTCACTTCATGCCATGAAGCGCCTGCATCATTACTGCGCATTACATCCCAATGTTTCTGCATGAACAAAACATTCGGGCGTGTAGGGTGCATGGAAATATTATGTACACAATGTCCAACCTCCGCATCGGCATCGGGCAATTCGCCGGAAGACAATCCCTGATTGATCGGAGACCAAGTCTCACCGCCATCTTCCGTGCGGAAAGCTCCTGCAGCAGAAATGGCTACAAACATTCGTTGCGGATTGATCGGATCGAGCACAATGGTGTGTAGGCACATCCCGCCTGCACCGGGTTGCCACAAATGTCCCTTAACGTCACGCAGTCCGGCTAATTCGGTCCACGTCTGCCCGCCATCGGTAGAGCGAAATAAAGCGGCATCTTCCACCCCAGCGTAGATGGTATCCACATCAGTCGAAGAGGGTTCCAGACGCCAAACACGCTTAAATTCCCAAGGATGTTGTGTGCCATCAAACCACATATGAGTGCCGGGTGTACCGTGGTACGCAAATTGATTTCCAACTGGCTCCCAAGTTTCGCCGCCATCATTTGAGCGTTGAATAATCTGCCCAAACCAACCCGTAGACTGCGAGGCATACAAGCGGTTTGGGTTTACGGGAGAGCCGTGCATGTGATAAATCTCCCAGCCTGCAAAATGCGGACCACTCACCTTCCACTTTTTACGTTTGGCATCTGAGGTCAAAATAAATGCCCCTTTACGGGTTCCAACCAATACTCGTACTCCGCTCATAACACTCTCCTTGGTCAATAAATAGTAACGACTTAAGCTTGGTTTTTCTGTTACAGGTTTGTTGCTACACGGTATTCGTCACCACTTGGCGCTCCGGCAAGGATGGGCATTGCCTCGGCAATTAGGCTTCTTACACGAGGGTCTTGCAAAGATGCATCGTGAGCCTCTTTATCATCCCACATTTCAAATACGGCAACAGTTTGCTCGTCTTTTAGGTCTTCCAACACAATATAAGCTTTGCAGCCCGGCATGGTCATAACCAATGCCGAAGCACGCAAAAGGATGCTCACTAAAAGATCGCGCTTCCCAATTTGAGCTGTGAGGGTTCCGGTCATGGCGTACATAAACTAAGAATTCATCCCAGTATATAAAGCCAGAACATTGCCAGTTGGGTCTTGGAACACCCCATACCAACCCATTCCCGGAATCTCGGTCTTTTCGCGCAGTACTTTGCCACCCAATTGGCTGACCTTTTCCAAATCTTCGTCAATATCATCACTGGCAATGTAGACCAGAACTTGCCCGGCAGGGTTTTCGGCAGAAACTTCAGGGAAGCCACCATATTCATCTCCACTACCTGCTTCCCACATCACATAATTCATTTCGGGCATGGGCGTGGTCTTCCAGCCAAAAAGTTCTTGATAGAACTCGCCTGCCGCCGTAGTATTCACAGCTGGAATCTCAACATGGACAATATTTCGTTTGGACATGACATTCTCCTTAATTCGATATTTACTATCTATTATAGAACATTTTTTCTAATTTTCAAGCCCTCCTCTAGAATTGTTTTTCGCTTCCGTTCAAAGTCCTAACCTGCCTGCAAAAAAGTAGCCCTCCATTTAGGAGGGCTACTATACTCATAAGCTAAAAATTAGCATCCACTGAAATCGTAGTAATAAGCATCTTCTGTAACACTATTTAGAACACTGCAACCGCCGGGGTCACTGCCTAAAAATACATATGTATATGTACCACCATAATAAGGATTGTACTCATCGATAGTATCGAAATAACTAGCTGGCACATCCTGACAATGTGTTGTAAATACTTGCCATTCATTGCCACCCGACACCTCAACCGTATCATACACGTTATAACAGATTTGAACGGTACCATTGCCACCACTGCGCTCTGGGACAAAAGCGTAAAGTACTTGCCCAGCAAGGTTAATCCGCACATTATGCCCAGCCATGGCACGTGAAGATGTGCATTGTACAATGCCTTCTGCTTTATCAGTGATATTACAGTTCATTGGGAATGTATTATCCCCAAGAATAACCAAGCCGCCTTTGAAGTCGTTGGTGGTGAAATCACCCGTGTAATGGAAAACAAAAATCACGCCACCACCTACATCATTACGAGCTTCAAGCAATTCTAAAGTACCTTGAGCTAAAGCTCGCTGGTACGAAAATGAAAACAAAATTGCTAAGGCTAAAAAGACCGATAAAAGTTTTTTCATTTTTTCTCCTTTTCTAAAATAGTCGCTTAAATTGCAAAAAATGGGTTGAAATTTATATTTTATTTAAATTTAGATAGATTATATCTAAAAAGTTTTGTTTAAGACGTCACAGCCCCATTGCGGTTTAATGGGGCTGTGATCTATCTACTTTTTATTGGCAAGAGCAAAATTGACCACGCGGAGTAACCGTACAAACCAAGGTTTGAGGCGCTGGGCATGCCCCACCACCGCCGCTATTTTCTTCGCCAGAGTCGTCATTCTGATTATTTGGGTCAGGTGTGGCAGGCGGTGTGCAGGAGTTAAACCCGACTTCTTGCACGATATGTTCAGGAACACCGTGCGGAACTTGGTAACAAACACCGTTCACAGAGAAGTACCCTGCTGGACAAAAAGCTTGGGCAGCTTGATTCGGGTCTGTCACTGTACAGCACTGCGTTAACGGATCGAAAGTGCTACCAGGGAGACAGTCTGTAGAACCTGTAGAGCTTCCATCCCATACACAACCTTCGCCGGTGTCTACATAATGGGCTGGGCAAGCTGAGGTGCAGGAAACTGTGTCTTTGCAAGAGCCAGTCACTGTAGCTGGACCGGCAGAACCAGGGACTTCGCACAAGAATTTTGCCTTCAGGGGGGAGCTGCCCAAATTTTGGCAACCAGGTACATCAAACGTCCAATCGTTGGGTGGGTGTTGATTCAACTGGAATGAGACTACTGAAAATGGAACATTATCACTGCCACACTCTGAACTGATGCTTAGCGATACGTCGTTACAAACAATGATTGGAGTACAGCCTGAATCGGTGCCATCAGGGGCGATACCGGCAAAGGCAACTGATTCACACCATGGAGCAAAAAGCTTGGCTGGGTTTTCCTCGTTTACAGCGCAGCGAAAGCCCAGGTCTGGCTGATTCAGGGATGGGTCTAGCGAGAAGCGGTTTGCGGCAATGGCGGCATTAGCGCTATCTTGATAGCTATTGCTGCGAACCGAGCGCTCCGTGCCAGTATCCGGTCCTTGAGGGTCTGCGATGGGATTCTCTACGTTGTAATTTGGGTCATACCAATCGTAGACCCATTCACGAACGTTGCCTGACATATCCCAAGCTTCATAAAAACTTTTGCCTTCAGGATATTGATTGATGTACGTTGTTTTACCTTCGCAAAACCCAAAGTTTAAGAGGCTACATTCAGGTGCCTGATTGCCCCAAGGAAAAATATTGCCATCGGGTCCACGTGCAGCTTTTTCCCATTGAGCATCGGTAGGCAGATGACCTTTGACGAACGAACAGTAATCACTTGCCTGATTATAGGTGACGCCGGTAACAGGGAAGTTCGTAAAAGCTGGGTTATCAAAGTGTTCGGCATTAACAGGGTCTGGCGGGGAGCACTTGCCAGAGGAAACACACAAGGCGTATTGGCCATTGGTAACTTTGGTACTGTAGAGCCAGAAACTACTGACCGTGATTTCACGTTCGGGATTGTCGGCAGAGTTGATATCACCCATGAGGAAGGTTCCGCCGGGGACTGCAATAAGGGTAGTGCCATCAACGAATACATATTTTGAACCGACTTCCATGGGTGGACCTGCAAGGTCCACAGGGATAATGGCTGCTTCGGTAGGCGCTTCAGTTGGAATCTCAGTAAGGGTTGCTGTTGGCGAGGCTGTTGTTTCTGAGACAGGTTCTGCAGTTGGTGTGGCTGTTCCGCCACCGCAGGCTTGTAGTGCAAGCATCCATAACAATAAAAAAACTACTGGGCGTTTCATTTATTCTCTCCTTTATATATTCTTACTCAGCTTGAGAGAATCATAGTAGAAGCCTTACATTATGAAAATCTGTAAAGGTGGGTGGTTTGGTTGGAAATTGGTTTGGAAGGTATCTAACTAAAGTTAGGGGTGGCTTTGTGGTTTATATTTTGAAAAGAACTGCCCTGCTGAATGGTAAAATTTTCAAATTATGCAAAAGGAAATTAAGTTAAGCCGGAAATTTATTTCTACAGTCATCAAAGCTTTATTGACAATATGGATGCTTGCCCTTTTCGGGCTTCAAGTGTTGCTGTACCCGCCTGCACCTGTTTTACAGGTCATCAAGAAAATGGGTGGCAGTGATTCGTTCACCTCTCTGCAAAGTAAAGTACTGCCCTATTTTCAAACCTCTGACCTTAACATAGAATTTGCCATTCAATTTAATGACTGATTTTTTATGTCTATTCCTTATGCTTTCTTTATAACAATCGTTTATGCCATTGCCTGTTTGGGAATGGGAAGTATTGTTTTTATTTCTATCCCTACACTCTCTTCCAAAATTTCGGCATCGCCATTAACGGTTCTTGCCACCAAATTCCTGCTAGGGCAAGGAATTTTAGCGAATGCATGGGTTTTTACAGCACTTGCTGGTTTTTTTTCCCCGTTCTTTGTAAAAAGCTTAGTTAGCATTTTGTTTCTTGCAGGAGTTTGGCTTAATTACAAGACTCTCTTTCCTATAAATAACCAACTGACCGAGATATGGAAAGAAGTAAAGCAAGAAACGTTGAGTTGGAAGGCCACCATTGGCGCAACTCTCTTGGTTTGTTTAATCTGGCTACCGTTTTGGTTTCCACTTGAGACCTCTGGTTCGCGCTACTATATGGCAATCGCCAAAGTTATTTCAGCATCGGAACATCTTAAACTTCTACCGGGGTATGAGGAAGTAGCCAGCTTGGGCATGCAAGGTGAAGTGCAATTTGCTGCCTTAATGACCTTGGGCAGCCCGGAAAGCACACAATTCTTTAGTTGGGTGACCTTTGTGGCAGGGTGTGTGCTTTTATTAGCCCTTGGTAGGCAAGTAGGATTAAAACGCCGCGGACAATGGATAGTGCTTGCCATGGTTTTCACTTCTTCAGCAGTAATTCTATTAAGTGGTAGCGGAAAAACAGACCTCTATGGGGCAGCCTTTGCCTTTGCTGCTTATTATTGGGCTTTAAGGCTGGATGAAGAGAACCGCACTCAGGCTTCCATTCTTATTGGTCTATTCAGCGGTATGGCTGTGATGGCGAAGTTAAACTATGCTGTTAACTTTCTGCCTAGCCTAGCGTTGGTCTTAATCTGGAAGATATTTTTGCAACCCGGTCAAAAAAAGCCTAAAGAAAAACTTATTCCATTCTTGATCATGGGGATGGGTGGTTTATTTATTGCAGTGCAAATGCCGATCAAAAATCAAATTTTATTTGGAGATCCTTTGGCGGCATTTCATAGCGAAGATATTTCCAGCCAGGTTTGGTATGGAGCAGAGACGATTCGCAGAGTCTATACATTGCTGCCACTTTCACTGACCTTTGGAGCTTTTTGGGGGCAGGGTGGCGGAGTGAGCCCTTTAATCTTGGCTTTCTTGCCTTTACTTTTTTTCTTACCAAAACAGAAAAACTGGCTGCGAAATTCCTTGTTCGTTCTAAGTTTTACAGTAATCTTTGGGCTAGCATGTTGGTTCATTTTCTATCCTTCTAATTTTGCGCTACGCTATTTTATGGCTTGCGTCCTTCTTCTAACATTACCAGTAGCTAAAATCACAGCAGACTTTGTATCCCTTGGAAAATCAAATGAACGGCTTATACACTTATCTATAACTATCTATGTGGTTTATACAATCCTTGGCTACATTAGTTATCCAATTGAAACAGGAACAACCTTCCGACAGGTAGCTACAGGAGAAGCAAACTGCAGTAATGAAAATATACGTTGCTTAATTACAAACCAAGTTAACAATGAACTACATCTTGGAGAGAGAATATTCACGTACACTCGTCACCGCTATTGGCTGCGTCCAGATTTAATCCAATGTGCTTCTACGACAGAAGAATTAAATAATTTTGCATCTATTAATTCATCGGACTTGCGGTGGAGATATCTTATTGGCAGAGGGTTTCACATCATCTTTTTTGAAAATCGCAACACAACAATTCCAAATATCATTAGAAAAGATTTAAAAGAAATCCCAAGCTGGTTAAAAATAGCGATGTTACAAAACGACCAGAATATATTTTTTATTAAGCTCACTCCTGCAGAATATGCTTCTACTCATTTATTTGAATGCAAACAGACGATTCCACCTTCATGGGATGTTTTCGAAATATCTAGTCCATAGAAAAAAAGCTCTCAACAAATGCTGAGAGCTTTTTTCTTTATTCAATTCAATTATGGAATACAAGTACAGGTTGCAGGGTCATACGTTTCCCAAGTTTGACAAGGTTTAGATGGTGGTGTACATCCACCACCGCCTGGATTGTCCGGTTCATCGCCAGGATCGCCAGGATTGTTGGGATCGTCTGTAGGAACAGCACAGGTCTCAATCACATCTACAACGGTAGATACGCTCTTAATCATACCTTTCGGGTTCGGCACACAAACGCCATTCACATCATAGAAGCCAGCCGGGCACAAGCCAAAATCCACACCCATACCGGGAGTCGCTGTACAACACTGAGTCAACGGGTCGTAGGTCGCACCGGGGAGACAATCTGTACTATTGGTTCCACTGCCATCCCAAACGCACTTGTCACCCACTTTGTTGTAATTCATTGGGCAGGTCGCAGCACATTGAACCGTATCCACACAAGAGCCGGTGGCAGAGGCAGAGCTATCCACTGTACAGAGGTATTTCTTCTTCTCTGCAGTCTCATCGATCACACTACAACCTGCAGGAGGGTTTACTTCCCAGCTATCTGGCGGGGTATCCACAACTTCTAATGTCACAACCGAATATGGCTGTTTGCCTGGGTCGCAAAATTGTGCAACAGAGATTTTTACATCATTACACTTCACAGCAGGAGTACAACTACCGGGAGTGCCATCAGGACCCGTTCCTGCATAACCAATCAACTCACACCATGGAGCAAAAAGAGTAGAGGGATCCGGTTCACCAATCACACAGCGGAAACCCACATCCTCCGAAGACTCATTCGGGTCGAGAGAGAAACGGTGAGCCGCAATAGTCATATTGGCACTGTCAGCATAGCTACTACCACGTACAGAACGCTTTTCGCCTAGTTCAGGACCGAGTGGGTCAGCAATGGGGCTATCCACGTTATAAACCGGGCTGTACCAATCTGCTACCCATTCGCGCACATTCCCAGACATATCCCAAGCTTCGTAGAAGCTTTTGCCATCTGGGTAATCATTAACTGAAGTGGATTGCCCTTTACAAAGAGCATAATTGGTCAGGCTGCAGGTCGGTGCCCCATTGCCCCAGGGGAAGATATTGCCTTCTGGGCCACGAGCAGCTTTTTCCCATTGTGCTTCGGTAGGAAGATGTCCCTTTACGAAGCCGCAGTATTCGGCAGCTTGAGTGTGGGTCACGCCAGTAACAGGAAAGTTGGTAAATTCTACAGTACCGAAATTAGGCGCCTTTTTAGGGTCTGGAGGTGTACATTTCCCAGCGGCAACACACATGGCATACTGGCGATTGGTCACCTTGGTGCTGTATATCCAAAAATCACCCACAGTGATCTTGCGTTCCGGGTTATCAGCAAAGTTATAGCCCATGGTAAATTCCCCGCCCGGCACAGCCACCAGCACGGTTCCATCCACGAACATATATTTAGAGCCCACTTCCATGGGCGGTCCTACCAAGTCTACAGTTTTGATTGCAACATCCGTAGGTGCTTCGGTCGGCTGTTCGCTACCATCTGCTGTAGCACTCTCCCCAGAGGGCTGAGCTTCTTCAGTCTGTGGCGCTTCGGTACTGGTAGCGGTAGGTCCACATGCCCCAAGTGCCAGGGTCAACACAGTTAGGACCGAAACAATCATTAAAAATTTCTTCATGTTTCACTCTCCTTTTCTAAAAATTCATGATTTCAAAATATGAAAACATATCTTCAGTATAATAATCATGGTCGACGAAAGGAACTTAAGAGCATCACCCATTTGTCTTATTCAACACCCCACCATTTGGTACTGGGCAACAATATATATTTTGGGCTAAGAATCAATAAACCCATGAATATTTCATGGGTTTATTGATTCTTAGTTCTATGGTTCTAAATTAAGGCTTGACTCTTGGGTCACAAGTGGCATCCTTCTCATTCCAAGTACAGTTCAAATTGGCTACACAACGAGATTCAGAGTCAATTGGAGCACAAACCTTATCTTCAAGCTGTACACACTTCACAGTGTTAACACGGGCAGCCACACAACCAGTTCCATTCAATGCTTCTTCCAAAACAGGTACACAAGCAGCAGCATTGGTGTCAAAGGTAAAGCCCGGTTCGCAACTTGGGTAAGCAGCCCCTGCCGAAGGCTGACAACACTGGAAGCTATCGTTGTAGCTATACCCAGCAGTACAACCTGCATAGGTCTGTGAAGCCAAAGTGGTGTTATCAATACCATATGGTGCATTCGTCTCTCCATTTGGCGGTACACACATTCCAGCCAAATCGTCAAAATACAAACCAATCGGGCAGGAGTTGTCTGCGGCAGGACCCACCGCACAGACTTGCTGGTCGCCGCGTTGGACAGTTACATACCCAAGCGGACATCCGCCTGCCGTAGGTTGTGAGAGGATGGGGGTGTAAGCACATGCGCCTGTAGAAGGGTCAAGAGTATATCCAGCCGGGCAAAATGCATTTAAGCTGCTCACATCTGGCTGATTGGTACAGGCGGGGTTACAAACCATCACTTCATTGGTCGATTCAATACCACGCGGACCCTTACAAACCAAGGTACGTAAACCGCCTTCAATTTGTTCTACACATTGAATGCGCGTTCCACGTTCTTCCCAAGTTGTATTGAACGGGATTTGCACTACGCCATACCCATCCCCATTCTGACAATATTGGTTCACCACAACGACTTCCGGTAACTGACATGCAGTGGAAGAATCCAATTGATTAGCAGGAACATGAGCTGTCAACTGACAATACGGCGCAAAAGGCTGAGGGTTTGCCACAGCACAACGGAAACCAATATCCCGCCCACTATCGGTCGGCTCGTTAAAGCGCCGAATGGCAGATAGTACCTGTTCTTCTGCTGTCTCGAACGAACTACCACGAATACTTCGGTATTGCCCTGTTTGCGGTCCAGTCGGATTATCCGCAGGAGATGTGGCATAGTAATTGGCATCGTACCAATCATAGACCCACTCAAAAACATTACCAGCAATATCTAAAACACCAAACGGACTTTTGCCTGCCTCATAGGTCGTAACATTGGTAGTGCGCCCATAACAGTTCGAGTAATTCAAAAGATCACAGGTTGGTGCAGCTTCACCCCAAGGGTAGGTATTGCCATTCACACCTCGAGCAGCTTTTTCCCATTGTGCCTCTGAAGGCAAGCTGCCTTGAATCCAGGTACAGTACGCCTGTGCTTGGTCCCAAGTCACACCCACCACCGGGTTACTTGCAAAACTGGGGTTGGTGAAAACCGGTCCGCCAAGTTCCTGAGTGGGGGAAGTACATGCCCCAGCCTTTACACACAGGTTATACATTTCATTTGTAACTTTAGTCTCCTGCATCCAATAAGAATCCACAGACACGCTGTGTACAGGAGCATCACCACCATAGCCCATGGTAAATGATCCGCCAGGGATGTAAATGAGAGTGCTACCGTCAATCCACTTGATTGTCTCACCGCTTTGGGGTCCACCAAGGGTTACCGGGGCAAGAGGCTGAGTTGGAACAACAGTCGGCGCCTCGGTTGCTGGTGCTGAAGTTGCTGTGACCACGACTGTTACTACCTCAGGGGTTGGCGATCCACAGGAGGCAAATACTACCGCCAGTGAAAGGGTCAAGCCGAGGATTATATTTCGAACGATTTTCATTCAAACTCCTTTTCTGCCATAAATAGCAGACGATTTATTATAAAAGAAAATCAACCACCGTTTTTAAACAAACTCGTTATTTGTAAAAGCTTTATATATCTGATTAAGTACAAAAATCCGGGTTGACATTATCTGTCAACCCGGATTTTTATGATACCTGTCTAAGTCTAGGTAGGGTTTGAATGTACAGGAGCAGCTGGCTGGTGCTCAACTGGCAAAGTTACCCAGAACTTCGCCCCGGCAAAATAGACCATCACGTCCATACCGGTCAATTCTTTTGAAGTATGGCAGAGAACGGTTGTATCGCTTGTCTGATTGCAGTATAACTTGTATGAGCCGCCGCCAGAAACCTTAACATATCCATCATTGAGTTCGGCTTTGCTGAACGATCCATTGACCGTAAAAATGAAGGTGGGAACGCCCTCATCATTCCGAACAGACATGGAAGTTGCGGTACCTGCAAAAACCGTTCCCGTTGTTAAGGCAAGTAAAGTCAAAAGAACCAAAGCGACAGTGCTGAAACGTTTCATGATTTTCTCCTTGTTATAGTGTGAGCGAAGTTTTGTCACTTGCTTGCCTACACTATATTTCATTGCAATATCATTGCAAAGTAGGGGAAACCCGAAAGAATAATTTGTAAAAGTACCACTCTTCGTTTTTTATTCATTAAGACAAAAGTATGGCTGACAAAGAACTATCAGCCATACTTTTTCAAATATCTATACTAAATCTATCCGGCGGGTTCCAAACAAAAACAGCCGTTGCGACCACAAAACAAAATGGAAGGCGGAGGGCAACTATTCCCAGGAGGAGGCGGGGGTTCATCTCCACCACCAGATGGCGGAACAGGGCAAATTCCTGGTTCAGAGCCGGTAGGGTCAAAACCAACAGCCATACGACACACATTATCCAATTCATACACTTCTTTAACCGGGTAAAAATATTCGAATTCAATCAATGAAGAGCCGGCTTGGTCGTGTGTGAAGCCGTCGTTATGGTCGAACAATGCTGGGTTTAACAAATCATTCCCAGCCCACATTCCGATCATGTAACGAGGTCCGGTCAGCCCAGCCTGCTTAACTGCCATTTGCACCATACAAGGGTCTGTTGGAGCAATGCGCGCCCAAGCAAGGTCTGGGTCATTCCCTGCCCCAGCACCGAATAACTGACTTTCATACCCATTACCTACCGATGAGCTTTCATCAGAAAATACTTTTTTGGTGCCGCCAACATCATCATTCTCATCGAACCAAACCTCCACACCATCCGTGCTCCAGTTAGTAGATGTAGGCTTGGTAACCAATACCAGCAAATCACCGCCGCCATCGATATTGGTATCAATTTCAAACCCATACTTGCCGTCCAAGCTACAACCAGAACCAGTATCCTTGAGGGTCAAGGTTCCATAAACCCACACATCATCCTGATAGACCTCGCTCACAAGAATGTCAATGTTAGAAAAATACACATCCATTTCATTGGCATTGAATGGACGCTCATAACGCCCATAAGTGAAACGATCTCCAGCCGGGGCACGCTTTTCATCCGCAGTTGTGGATGAGTCCTGATCACCAGCCAAACCACTTTGTTTATCTGGCAATTCACCGGGCATAGTCACATGCTGAACTTCCGCAGTAACAGGCGCTTCTGTTGCCACAGGTAAAGCTTCTGTGGGCGACTCATTTACAATTTCAGTGGGCGCAGCGGCACTTAAATTACATGCCATCATCATAAGCACTAAAGACAAAAACACGAACAATAAACCTCTAAAGTTGTTTCTCATATCAACCTTTCCTTTCTTACCCAGACTATACAGTTTGATAATGGTATAAAACAATAGGAAAATAGTCTCACCTAAAAGCAAAGCTAGTACTTATGTCATTAAAATATAAAAGGCGAGGATGTTATCCTCGCCTTTTGAAATGCATTGAGTTTTCTATAAAGATTTTCGGATCTCTTCCACCGCCTGCGGATTAACTAACGAAGAAGTATCCCCCAACTCCAACCCCAAATATGCCGCGCGAATCATTCGGCGCATCACCTTGGCATTGCGTGTTTTGGGTAAATCATTCACAAATAGGATAGCTTTCGGGGCAAGCGGTTTACCCATCTCTGCTACTACCATTTCTTGCAATTCCTGACGAAGAACCGCGCTTCGCTCTACCCCGGGCTTGGTCACTGCGAAAAGGACCAGTTCACTCCCCTTGACCTCGTGTGGCACCCCAATTGCCGCCGCCTCCACAATGGACTCATGCCGTACAAGAATCGACTCCACCTCAGCCGGTCCGAGCCGCTTGCCAGCAATTTTGATCGTGTCATCTGAACGCCCAAGGATATACCACAAGCCGTCATTATCAATTGCTGCAAAATCGCCATGAACCCAAACATTCTCCCAGCGGCTCCAGTACGTATCCAAATAGCGTTGTTGATCTTTCCAAAAGCCGCGCGTCATCCCGATCCACGGAGCTTTGATCACCAATTCGCCCACCGCATTCCGAACCGACTTACCATTTTCATCTACAACATCTGCATCCATACCCGGGCAGGGAGCAGAAAATGCACAAGGCTTGAGTGGCAACAGCATATTACCCATCACAATGCCACCAGAGATTTCTGTCCCACCAGAATAGTTGATGATTGGAATTCTCTTTTCGCCCACATTTGCAAACAACCACATCCATGGATCTGGATTCCACGGTTCGCCTGTTGAGGCGAAGCACTTTAGCGAAGACAGATCGTACTTCTTGAAATGCTCATCCCCATGCGGAATCAACGAGCGGATTAAAGTCGGTGAAACGCCCATTTGATTGATTTTATGCTTCTCTACCAACTCCCAAAGTCGACTCGGCGTTGGGAAATCTGGCGCACCATCATATAGAAATATCGTCGCGCCAAGGATTAAACTGCCAAAAACCAACCACGGACCCATCATCCAGCCCATGTCCGTCATCCAATAAATGACATCATCTGAATGAACATCTGTGCCAAATGCCATATCCTGTGCCGCTTTAACTGGGAACCCGCAATGAGTATGCAAGGCACCTTTTGGTCTACCAGTGGTGCCAGAGGTGTAAATAATCATCAACGGGTCTTCGGCAAAGGTTTGTTCAGTATTGCAAACATCACTTTGCACATCGACCAACTCATGCCACCAATGATCTCTTCCTGCTTTCATCTTCACATCTTGACCTGTCCGCTTCAAGACGATCATATGCTTAAGGGTCGAGATTTGTTCCGCCGCCTCATCAGCCACAGACTTCATTTCCACAGCCTTGCCTCGCCGAAAGGCTCCATCCGCCGCAAATAGTGCCTTTGCATCCGCATCCACCATACGAGAGACAATAGCACCCACGCCATAACCAGAAAACAAAGGCAAAATAATTCCGCCGATCTTCGCAATTGCTAATAAAGCAATAACGATCTCTGGAGTCATTGGCATAAAGATACCAATAGCATCCCCTTTGCCCAATCCTAATGTCCGCAAAGCATTAGCAGTCTTATTGACCTCTTTATCTATGTCTTCGTAGGTCAGCGTTTTTGTAATCCCATCTTCCCCTTCAAAAGCAATTGCTATCTTTTTACGACGATCTTCATTCTCCACCCATTTTTCGACGCAATTAAGCACAATGTTCATCTTTCCATCTACACACCACTTAGGGAATTGAATTCCATTCTTTAGGTCAACCACTTGTGAATACGGTTCATAAAACCGAATATCAAGAAATTTCAAGACCGCCTCAGTGAACCAGGCAACATCCTGCGTTGACTTTCGCATTAGCGTATCAAAATCGGAGATTTTCCACATTTGCATGAATGCCGTCAAATTCGCCCCATCCACCTGCGCTTGGGAAGGTCGCCAAACGATCTCACCGCCAAACGTAAACTGTTCGGTCATGAACATCTCCTCGTCAAGTTGGTATGGAAGCGATTCTAACCCCAAGCCAGCCAGCGGACAATGCAGGAAGTGGACTAGTACGAATGGCACCTATGCTAAAACTCTGGTGTTCATATAATTTAACTATTGCACACCAGAGGAGAAGCGCTATGTCTGAATTCACCATGAAACTAATTAAGTGTCCCAGCTGTGGAGGTCCCATTGACCCACCCAGCGGAGAAAGCACCGCCAAATGCCCCTATTGCGGTAGTGCAGTTGTTATTCCAGAGAGTTTGAGAAAGCCTGCAGTTTCAAGCCAAGATCAGGGTTCTCTTACATCCTCTGCAAATGTGTTCGGCGTAGACTTAAACTCCATGATGGGCTATGGGGCACAGTGGTCTCAAGTTGTCCAGCTTGCCCAAGCTGGACAAAAAGAAGAAGCCGTTAAGAAATATATGAGCTTCTCCAGCATCAGTGAAATGGACGCACGCCGCACTGTGGAAGGGCTGGCAAATACACAAGTGTACGATGTCAGCGCCTATACCACGAGCGTTGCTAATGCGTATGCCCCCATGGTTCAAAGCTATACCGATACCGCCAAAAAGATCACTGCCTGGTCATTTGGTTTTAGCTGTTTGATCACAGGGTTTATCATGTTGACGGTTCTGCTGGTTCTTGGGGCTACGTTTTGGGCAGTATTCAAATCTTTCTAAACTTATAAAAGAAGCGGATGGGATTTCAACCATCCGCTTCTTTCTTATTGCAGCTTAATTCTGACGAAAAGCCGGTCTTTCGCCGTTCGGGCAACATCTTCTTGATTCGGTTTTCCATCCTCCATGCGGACGCCCATTCTGCTGGCTGCCTGCGGAATGTGGCGCAGATATTCAGACATACGCCCCTCAACAGCCTTTTCATCCAATTCCAGCTCTGCAAATCCCTGAACCGGTTTACGCCTCAACAATAAGCCGACGGTTGCTCCGCCCTGCAAGTTCCGCCACCATTTCCGCTCGCGGCTGGTAATCACCCACAAATACTCACCCTCCATATAATAACCAACAGGGGTCGTGATCTTCTGTCCAGTCTTCCGACCAGTGATGCTAATAATCATCATGCCATTGCTTAACATCCCATGAAATGGGGACCGCAAAATCCATGCCATAAAATCGTTTCCGTTCATTTTGTCTCCTTTGTAAAAAGTGTAACAAAAGTAACCAGCCGAGTCACGAGACAAACATCACCTTCACGGCTATAATTGGTCAACTCATTTTGGAGAATATGTCATGTCCAACGTTTACGCATCCAAACATCCATTAATTGCCCACAAACTTTCCATCCTAAGAGATAAGAACACCAAACCCAAGAAGTTCCGCCAGCTCGTGAAAGAGATCGCGGGACTTCTTGCCTATGAAGCCACACTCGACCTCGCCACCACTCCGGTTGAGATCGAAACCCCACTGGAAACCACAACAGCTCAAGAACTCAAAGAAAAGATTGGGCTTGTACCGATCTTACGTGCCGGGCTGGGAATGGTAGAAGGCATTTGGGAACTCATGCCCAGCGCCGAAGTCTGGCATATCGGTTTGTATCGTGATGAGAAGACCCTGCGTCCTGTGGAATACTACAACAAACTCCCACTCGAACCGCGCGTAGCGGTCTGCCTTATTCTAGACCCCATGCTTGCCACCGGTGGTTCTGCCACAGCAACAGCGGAGGTTTTGAAGCGTTGGGGCGTGACCAAGATCAAATTTGTGGGGCTGATCGCAGCGCCAGAAGGCATCAAAGCCATGCAAGCCGCCCACCCCGATATTGATATCTATGTTGCTGCCATTGACGATCATCTCAACGAACGTGCTTACATCGTGCCCGGCTTGGGCGATGCTGGAGACCGCCAGTTCGGAACAGGATAAACGATACACCAAGTCACATATGGCATACGACCTGAAACTTGCAGAACGGATTCGTGCCGAAGTGAAAGGCTTGCCCATCATTGAGAAAAAGATGTTTGGCGGCGTTGGTTATATGTTGCATGGCAACATGGCATGCGGCATTCTTGAAGATAACTTAATCGTACGTGTTGCGCTGAATAATTACGAAAAGACTCTTAAACGCAAACACGTCAAAATATTCACCATGAAAAACGGACCCAGACCCATGAAGGGCTGGGTCATGGTGGAGCCAGAAGGATATAAAACATCAAAACAACTTAAGGGTTGGGTAAAAACAGGCGTAGATTTTGCTATCAACCTACCCCCCAAGTAAATATACACAAAAGGAGATTGAGAATGTCTTCCACAATCGCTTTATTGATATTTATTGCGCTCATTGGTTTTATCGCATTCTTGTTTTGGCGTCAAAATAGAATCTTCAACGATATTCAGGCTTTTTACAAAGACAATAAGATGGTCTACCAAGAGACATCCCCTGTAGAGCATCCTTTTATTTACACCAGCATAAAACCGATCTGTTCAAAGGGCAACCTAAAACCTGATATGCCCTTCACATTCATGCTTGGGTCGAGGTCTGAAGGTGCGGGGCAATCTCGAGTTCTGCACACCTACATTGGGGTCTTCATCCCAGACCATCCACGGCTGACCGATGCCTGGCTCAATACTTGGAAGCACAAAGTAGCAGAGCGTGGTGATAACTGGGCACAACATTCCGATGTGGAACCCCATGAAAAAGGTTGGGGGCTAATGGGAGCCCCCGAAGATTTACCAATTGTCGCTAAACGCATCAACAACGGCGTTCTAATCGCTTGGTCAGGGCTGCACATTCGCAAAGTATTTGAAGCACGGTTGGATGAATTAAAGCAAACGCTCTCCTAATACCCAAATCATATCGGATACAACTCCGCTTCCGACTCATTTGAAGCGGGTTCAACATCCCAAACTGGTACTCACTCTGACAAATGACACCAGCATTTTCCTTGAGGAGAAACAATGAGCAATGAATACGATCTCAAATCTGTGAAGCTACCCTATCTGGCGGGCGGGGTATTAAAGTTGTTTGCATCATTAGTGGAAGGATCTTTGCAAAGCGCGTTGATTCCCAGCTTGTTTGAAAGCGCCGGTCTGACTTGGCTACGCAAGCAACAAATTGATGAAGCTCCCACTTATTTGCCGATTCATTATGTTGGTGAATTACAAACCAAAGACGCAGCGATCCCTGAAACACAATGGCCCGCAATGCCATCTCAAACAAGCGGATTTCAATTCGCAAGCATATTCGATTTTGCCAAAGCCTATCGTGCTGGAACAACCACACCTGAAGAGGTGGCAAAGAAGGTATTAGATGCCATTGAAGCCAGTGACAAGTCTGATGCGCCATTACGGGCATTCATCGTTGTGAACCGAGACGAGGTTATGCGCCAAGCTCGCGAATCGACGGAGCGTTTCAAGAATGGCAAACCGCTCAGCATCTTCGACGGTGTGCCGGTGGCGATCAAAGATGAAATCGATGTAACGCCATATCCAACAACAGTCGGCACATCTTTCCTCGGAAAATCACCAGCCAAGGAAGATTCAGAAGTGGCGGCGCGTTTACGAAAAGCGGGTGCCATGTTGGTCGGCAAGACGAATATGCATGAGATCGGTATCAATGTCTTTGGGTTGAACCCACATCACGGCACGACCCGCAACCCATACAACACCGCTCACTTTACGGGAGGAAGTTCAAGCGGTTCTGCCACTGCCGTTGCAGCAGGATTGGTACCAGTTGCCATCGGTGCCGATGGCGGCGGGTCGATTCGTATTCCAGCAGCGTTTTGCGGCTTGGTCGGCTTGAAAGCCACATTTGGGCGCGTCAGTGAATATGGTGCATTTCCCTTGGATTGGAGCGTGGCGCATATTGGTCCCATTGCTGGCACAGCCACCGATGTCACATTGACCTACGCCCTTCTGGCAGGACCCGACTTGAAAGATGAGGTTTCTCTTCACCAGCCTTTGCCCACCTTAGAGAGCTGGGATAATGTCAATCTCAAAGGACTCAAAATCGGTATCTATCGTCCGTGGTTTGAGCATGCAGAAAAAGAAGTTGTTGATGCCTGTACTGCCATGCTCAAAAAGTTTGAAGAGATGGGTTGTGAGATCAAAGAGATCGTCATCCCGAACCTTGAAGCAAACCGAGTTGCCCATACAGTGACCATCGTCAGTGAAATGGTGCAAGGCATGAGCGCAACCTATGACCAACACCACAAAGAACATGGGTTGGATGTACGCATCAATCTGGCGCTCGGGCGAAAGTTCAGTGCAGACGATTATGTCAAAGCACAGCGCATCCGTACAAGGATGATCCGTCACTTTAATAATGCCTTCAAAGAAGTGGATGTCATTCTAACCCCCACCACCGCCATTGCCGCACCAGAGATCAAAAAAGGCGCCTTGCCAGATGGCGACTCTGATTTGAGCACCACCGTAGAAATCATGCGCTTCGCCACTGCCGGGAATTTAACCGGGCTACCTGCCATTACTTCCCTGTTGGTTACACGCAGAAGGGTTTACCCATTGGACTACAAGCCATGGGGCGGGCATGGGATGAAGCAACTCTACTGCGGCTGGCTTTAGCTTCAGAAAAAGTTATTGAGCGTAAGTCCCCGCAGGTTCATTTCAAGATATTGGAGTGAGCTACAGAAACATACTCGATAAGTTTAAACTCTCTACGGCAAAAGGCTTTTTATTCGCCAATTAGGCAAACTTTTCCTTTCCAAATTTAGAACAAATAAGCTAAAATATGTCCTGTTGTCGAGTCGAATAAAGAAAGGATAAAACCCATGGCAAAGAAAGCAGAATTAAAGACAAAAAAGAATGAAGCCAGCGTTGAAGACTTTATAGAAACCGTCCAAGATGAGCAAGTGCGCACCGATTGTTTAGAGATCGCGAAGATGATGGAGCAAGCCACCAAAGCAAAAGGCAAAATGTGGGGCTCCAGCATTGTAGGCTTTGGCGAACAGCATTTGGTTTATGAAAGCGGGCGTGAGTTGGATTGGATGAAGATCGGCTTTTCGCCACGGAAACAAAATATCACCTTGTATGTTCATCTTGAAGAAAGCTTGCTAAAGAAACTCGGCAAGTTCACCACGGGCAAGGGATGTTTGTACATCAAAAAACTGGCTGATGTTGATAAGAAAGTTTTGAAAGAGTTAATTGTTGCCTCAGCCACCTCATGAGTTTGCAAAAAGACCCTGAAGCGCTTGAAAAGAAAGCCCTTCATCGCCTGGTTCACTTTCAGGATAAGCATGTTCTGGAGGTCGGCTGCGGTGAAGGGCGCTTAACGTTTAAATATGCCGGTTCTGCCAAACAAGTCACAGCCTTCGACCCCGACCATGACGCCTTGCGCATCGCCCGGGCAGACTGTCCCCCCGCCCTACGTCCCATCATACATTTTACGGGCGCAAGTGCAAGCCATATTCCTTACGCAAAAGAGACTTTTGATATTGCCATCCTCGCTTGGTCACTCTGATGACTGGCGCATGAGAGCATGGTTCATGCTCTGAGCGAAATTCGCCGGGTGCTTAAACCCAACGGGACTCTGCTCGATCTGCGTCCGTTAGAGGATTCGTGGTCGGTGGAGGTGATTTCATCGGCGGGCTGGCAGGTGGCGGGACGTTTGATCGATATGCCTCAGGGGGTAGCCGATGATGCGGCGGCGAATAAAGCCATGAGAGACGTAGAAGCTCGCGGATGGTTCATCCAAAAAATAAGTGAAGAGTTCCCATACTTCTATTCTTGGGACACGCCCACAGAGATGAAAGCGTTTATGGAAAACGAATGGGAAGGGTTTGAGAAATTGGATGAAGAGGTATACCGCACAACTGCCTCATTGTGGGCTTCTGCCAATGCCGATGCACGGGTAAGAGTGCAAGTAAAAATGCATGCAGCGGTGTGGGAAAAGTTATAATATTGCTTACGGTACAATACATATAAATTTACATTGGTGATAAAGGCTTTTCTCAATAATGAAAAATATTTCATCCAGAATAAATTCGTTTTGGGCATTCATCAAGAAGTATGATTTTCTTTTTTTGATTCTTATATTACCTGCATTTGCATACCTGCCTAACATTACACAGTTTGGGTACTTCCGCGATGATTGGTACATGATGTATGCTGCCAATGCAGCAGGACCCAATGTGTTCCATTCTATTTTTGCCATTGATCGCCCAATGCGCGGATATCTGCTTTTATGGGAATTCTCAATATTTGGGCTGAATCCTATTTATTACAATATCTCTGGTTTTTTATTTAGGTTAATGGCTGGAGTGTTGTTTTATTGGGTATTAAGAATAATATGGCCTGAGCAAAAGAATTCGGCACTTATGGCGGCTTTATTATTTGCGGTGTACCCAGGCTTTGTTTCCACTCCCAATGCTATTGATTATCAGCCGCATCAAGTTGCCCTTTTTCTAGCCACTTTTTCAATTGGATTAAGCGTATGGGCAACAAAAACGGATCTTAAGCTTCCGTTACGTGTCGGGGTCTGGCTCCTCTCTGGAATCATGGCATTTTTCTATATTGAGTTAGTTGAGCATTTTGCTGGGCTGGAAGTTTTAAGACTATGCGGAATTTTTATTGTGTCAGAACGAAAGTCTAGCGCAAGCTTTCTACAGTCCATTAAGTATGGGATATTAAAGTATCTACCGTTTTCTATAGGTCCACTCGCATTCGTAATATGGCGAGCCTTTTTCTTTAATGTGAGTCGCAAAGCTACAGATCTTGGTAGTCAGGTAGCTGGCATAACACAAAACCCTTTGCTTACCTTATCCACTTGGATAATCACTTTAGCTAAAGATCTATATGAAGTTTTGTTCTTATCCTGGTTTGTTCCATTCTCTACACTATGGGATACTCCTGTAAGGCTAAGAGAATATTTTATGGGTGGAGCCATAGGGCTTGTAAGTTTTGCGCTTATTGCATTTGTGTTTTACACACATTTTTCTGAAGCACCTCAAGGAACCGCTACAAGAAAATTCATCCGAGAAGCATTAATCTCTGGCTTTTTAATCGCAGTTGCAGGTCTTATCCCTGTGATCCTTTCCAATCGTGATGCAGATTTTGGAAATCGTTCACGCTATATGCTGGCAGCTGCGGTGGGAGCTGCAATCGTTGTTGCAGCGATCATGGAGCAGTTCAAGTCGCGAACTGTATATATTTTGCTTGCAGGGTTCCTACTTTCCAGCGCGACCATTACACACTACTTCAATGGGCTCACATGGATGCGTTCTGCAGTAGGTATGAAAGATTTTTGGTGGCAAGTTTCATGGCGTATTCCCAACCTGAAACCCGGAACATCCATCGTAGCGAATTATTCACATGCAGCAGTTGAAGAGGATTATTCCGTATGGGGACCTGCAAATTTTATTTATTATCCGCAAAGTGCGAGCCCAACAGAATTACAACCTGTTATTTGGGCAGTTGTCTTAAATGACACTACAGCCGGGCAGATCTTAGCAAAAGAGGCTCCTGCCAAAATTGACCGACGTTCAGTAATTACTTTTGCGGGTTACGACAATATTCTCATTATTTCGCAACCAACTCAGAATTCTTGCGTTCAAGTAATAGATGGAATTTCACCTTACTTTTCCGAAGAAGAGCAAAGCGATATTCAACAAATCAAGAATAGTTCAAATATGCAAAATATTATTTTAGATGCCTCCAATTCGACACCGCCTAATGAAGTTTTTGGTGCAGAACCTGCTCGCACATGGTGCTATTACTATGAAAGTGCGTCTTTAGCTCTACAGCGTGGAGAATATGCAACTGTTCTAGACCTGAAAAATCAGGCGGAAAAGAAAGGTTTTGAACCCAATGACCCCGTGGAATGGATGCCCTTTATTCAAGCTGCGGCGATCTTAAATGATCAAGAGTCCGTCAAAGAAATGGCGCGCCATATTAAGAAAGTTCACAGCCTTGAAGTTCAAGCATGTGAAAATCTCAAATTACTAGATTTACAAATTGATACAAAAAACTTGATTCAATCTTTATTTTGCGTTCCAGAATAGGAATCTGACTATGTGTGACACCCTTATTGCTACAAGACTTGCCACCACCAACGGCATTGCCGTTTTTGGAAAGAACTCAGACCGCCCGCCTAACGAGGGGCAATACTTAACTCAAGTATCTGCGGCTGACCACCCCCTAGGCAGTATGCTGAAATGCACGTATATTGAAATTCCACAAGTGGCACACACCCATGCCGTTTTCCTTTCTAAGCCATTTTGGATGTGGGGCGCAGAGATGGGTGTGAACGAACATGGGTTGGTCATTGGCAATGAGGCAATCTACTCGAAAGTGCCTGCCAACAAAGAACCTGCCCTGCTTGGGATGGACCTCTTACGCTTGGCATTGGAGCGGGCTATTACTCCACGCGAGGCATTGGATGTAATCGTGCAGCTTTTGCAAGAGTTTGGGCAAGGCGGCAATTGCTTATATGATGAGCCGCTTTACTATCACAACAGTTTTTTGATCGCTAATTCTGAGGATGCCTGGGTACTAGAAACAATCGACAAGCAGTGGGCAGCACGCCAAGTAAAAGATGTATATTCGATTTCGAACTGCCTAACAATTGGCAAGCAATACGATCTCTCTTCTGAAAACCTAGTTCACTTTGCAACCCAAAAGAAAGTTATCAAGTCACAAAGTGACTTTCATTTCGCACAAAACTTTAACGATTTTCTCTACACCAATTTTGGCAAAGGGCTGAAACGCCGCGAAACCACTTTCAATACACTTGATTCGCAAAAAGGCAAAGTCAATATAGAAACAATGATGTCTACCTTGCGACATCATAAAGACGAAAACTTCAACCCGCAAACCAGCATCACCGAGCAAGATGTTTGTATGCATGCGGGGTTTGGTCCGGTGCGCATTACACAAAGCACGGCATCGATGGTGGTGTATTTGGATAAACAACAGCCCATCATTTTTGCCACGGGCACATCGGCACCCTGCACCAGCCTGTTCACTCCTTTTTGGATGGGCTGCGCCTCTTTTCTTAACGAAGAGCCTGTTCCGACCCATCAGGCAGATGCGAACTCTTTATACTGGTCTCATGAAAAACTACACCGTACCGTACTTGAAAATTATCAAGAACGCATGGAGTCTTACCTCCAAGAACGCAACGAACTGGAACAACGCTTTATAACAGGCGCTATAAAACTACAAAACGCCTCTGCTGCCGAACGTACCGAATATAGCCGTGCCTGCTATGCCGAAAAACGCACCGCCGAAACGGACTGGCTCAAGCGTGTAGAAACCATCCCCGCTCGAAAATCCGTTTTACACTCCATGGCGTGGAATGGATACAATCGAAAAGCAGGGCTTTCTGGGTAAGGCGTTATTAAGAAGATTTTTCTGGCTGGACGGCTTCGCCGTCCCCGCCCCAGCGCAGGTAACGCAATCCGTTGGGCAACCCCGCGCAAAATGAAGTAGATATTTGAGTAAACCATGTCATTATCTCATCCAATCTTAGTGGCGATTCCAAACGAGTGGAGTCCGTTCGTCTGCGAACATCTGGAGAAACTTGGGTTTTCTGTAATGGCTACTTATTCAAAAGATGAAACATTAGAGGTGTTACAAAAGCAGAAGGAATTTGAATGCGTTATTATTGTTTCCGATTGGGCAATGTCAACTCAAGACAATGACACAGACGGTATAATCTCATTGGTTCGGGGGAAAATACCAACCGTGACGATAATAACGGAAACATCCAGGCATCAAAGCGGGTATCAGTACATGAAGGAAGTATTCTTTTCTCCAAACCATGAGTATGTGACAAGTCCGTTTGGTGTAGATGAAGTAGTAATGCGTATGAAAAATATGGGTATCGCTTTATAACAATTATCTTTTTGGTGATTGCTAAAGTTTAAGTGGTGTGCAATAATTTTCTCAAATTAACGGCGGTATCTTGTTTCGGGCATAGAGTCTTAAATTCGGTGTGGTTGCCCAACAAAGCGTGCACCTGACGCTGGGGATTCTGCGCACATCCCAAGCAGTTTTCTACGCCTTGTCATTTTTCTGGCTGGACGGCTTCGCCGTCCTCGCCCCAGCGCAGGTAACGCAAACCGTTAGCTGGCTAAGAGCAAAGCAAGTCATTAAGGTGGACATCAAATGTCTTCACAAAAACAAGATGTGGGTAAACATACTCTAAACGGAAAAGATTTTGTATTCAGCGCTTTAATTACTATTGGGATATGTACTTTTCCATTGTGGATAGCAATGGTATGTTGGAATACTACTAAATTTCCACCACAGATTTTCGGAAACAATGAAGACCTTTTCCGCGCCCATGTTATCAGTCCAATCCCTCAAAGTGTTGAAATTCTCGATGTAGAATTTGATGACATTATTGTTCACCCTGATGTGACATATTACTTCCGTTTTTATGTGGACAGAGAAGATTTAGAAAAGATTGTTTCCCATAGAAAATTATCTCCTGATGAAGGTACTTGCTCTGGTTCATCTTATCCACCAGAATGGTGGGATGTGGAAAAGTTAGAAAATGTTGAAAGATATGTTTATGAAGAAGGGATGTATGGTGGTCTTCTTATCACACTTTGTTATTATGCCCCGAATAAAACATCATATTACATGTATTTGACCTATTGATTTTGAGTATTGCGAAAGACCAAATTGTGTGCAATAATTTTCAGAGCATCGGGCAAAGTACTTTTCTAAGCAATCTTGCCTTGCAAAGCAAAAAGCCAGCTAACAAAGCGTGCAGCAACTGTCTTGAAAGTCAAGAGCAAAATCCTCCTTTAAAGGAAAAAACTGACCGTCTCAAGCAGACGTTCTCTGCCTGAACGGGACCTGATCTCGCATCATCGCATTCAAGATGGTCAGGAATTTGCGCATGCAAGCGGTGAGAGCCACCTTCTTCACCTTGCCCCTCTTCAACAACTGCTGATACTGTGCCTGGATCAATGGGTTGTATCGCGTCGCCACCAAGGTCGACATGTACAATACGTTGCGGACTTCCATTCGTCCACCTTTGGTCTTGCGATACCCTCGCTTCCTGCCGCTGTCCGCGTTCATCGGTGCCAGCCCCACCAAGGCAGCGATCTTCTTCCTGTCCAACTTTCCCAACTCCGGCAGTTCTGCCAACAAGGTGGTGGCAGTGATCCGCCCCACTCCCTTGGCACTCGTTAGGATCTGCTCCTGTGCCTGCCAGTCTTCGTTCTCTTTCATGAAGTTGTCCAAGTCCTTTTCGAGCCGTTTGATCTCTTCCTTCAATGTCTCGATCATCCGCTCCACAGACCCTCGCATCTTGGGCGGAACCGTCCGCAGGCGGCTTTTTTCCGCCTTTAGCATCTCTTCCAGCTGTCGTCTCCTCACTAAAAGAGCTGATACATCACGTCCCGCCTCACTTTTTGCCTCGAAACGTCTCGGTTTCATCTGCTTGCCGAACTCTGCCAGGTTGAAGGCGTCCAGTTTGTCTGTCTTGGCAAGCAGTCCGCTGGCGCGGGCGTACTGTCTCACTCGAATGGGATTCACTACGGCGACTGGCAGTCCGGCTTCGTACAATCCCAGCACCACCGCTCGCTGATATCCGCCGGTCGCTTCCACCACGATTAGGGCTGGAGCCAGTTTCTGCATCTTCTGGATCAGGCTGGCAATTCCCGCTTCATCATTCCCTACTTGGCTGGCTTTCTTCTCCCCCAACACGGCGATGTCTAACTTGTCTTTCGCGACATCGATCCCAACGAACTTTTCGTTACTAGTTGTCATTCCTGCCTCCGCTTTGTATAATGGAAGTTGATCCCACGCTAGTATTCGGTCTCTTGGACCTTGCAACTGTTCGGGATCACCTGATACAAGGACACGGCGATCCTGCTGCACGACGGTCTTACCTGACGACCTACCTGACATCGATCTGCCGTGTCCTCCCTTAAAGATACTACCTGACGCTGGGGATTCTGCGCACATCCCAAGCAGTTTCACACGCCTTAGCCTTTTTCCCTGGACTGTCGTCCAAGACAGGCTGGCTGGACGGCTTCGCCGTCCACAGTAGTTCATCATGAATTCATACAGTAAAGATATTTTTAGCGCAATCATACTTATAGTTTTGCAGGTTCAGGGTTGGTAGGAATAGGTCGTTTTTTTTGGAACGTATGGTTCAATGTTGAAAAACTGCGCAAAGATATCCAGGAAGAATTCCGTCATCAATCATGGTTGCCAACAACCCTCAAAAGGTGGCGTTTAAGATTTATAGATAGTGAAACTTGGCTTTGGTATGGACGCATCTTAAGTAGCATAGTCATGGCTTTTATGTTATCCATACTTATCGTTGGTGCAATTCTCTTGTTTCAATTAATTACAGGAAACGACTGTTGTATCAGGCTTGTAAATTGAACATCACAATAAAAACAAATCACTCATTTCTTACAACCATGAAACTCCATATCGTACCCATTGACCCGCTGCACGAAGAAGCCATTTATCTGCTTCATGAAGCGGCGCGGGAAATTCGTCCTTTATACAATAACGGACAAGACCCGAATATAAATCTACCGACGAATGAGCCATTGGGTATGCGGAGTGTGTATTTACTTGCCCGCGTGGATGGGAAGCCGGTCGGCTGTGCTGCATTAAGACCCTTAGATGAAGATACAGCTGAATTGCGGCGCATGTACGTGCTTTCTCCATATCGTGGACAAGGCATAGCACAAATATTAATTCGAGAAATCGAACAAGCCGCGGTCGAATTCAAATACGTCAAAATTCGTCTTGAAACCGGAAACCAACAACTACGAGCCATTTCGTTGTACAAAGCATGTGAATATCAACAAATCGAACCGTTCGGACCCTATGTCGGCGACCCAACCAGTGTATGTTTTGAGAAATGCCTTTCCCATCCAGAAAGAGGCGTTTTATGAGTCTTGTTCGAATGGCAAAAATCGAGTCGGGAATGTGCGTTGTTCTTGATTTCAATGGGGCATTCAATCGGTATTGCGAAAAGTTTTCATACTTAAAAGGCTAAACGTGTGCTTTGAAATAATCCCCATTCGTAAGTTTCATCTTCTTCAAATCATCTACATTTCATGACCAACCGAACCATTTCCCAAATTATCGAACCCAATATGGTGATCGAAGGCGCTGGCGTTTTACTCCGCCGTTCTTTCGGTCCACATGCCAGTAATAAATTTGACCCGTTCTTACTCTTCGACCATTTTGCATTCAACAATCCGCTCGAAGGTCCTAGTCGTGGTTTTCCCACCCACCCTCACCGCGGCATTGAAACCGTTACATATATGCTTGAAGGCACAGTGCGACATCGGGATAGCCTTGGCAATCAAGGTACCATCGCTGAAGGCGATGTGCAATGGATGACCAGCGGGCGCGGCATCTTGCATGAAGAAATGCCCCGTCGCAGCGCGAACGGAAATATCTATGGCTTCCAACTTTGGGTGAATCTGCCCGCCGCCCAAAAAATGGGCGAACCACGCTATCAAGAAGTTGCAGCCGGAACCATCCCTGTTGTAGAAAAGGATGGAGCCCAGATTCGACTCGTTGCCGGCGAAGTGGATGGCATTCGTGGACCCGTGACCGAGATTGCAGCCGCGCCTCTTTACATGGACGTGAAACTGGCACCTGGTTCCCAATTCGTTTACCCCATCCCAAGCGGACACACCACATTAATGTACGTCTTTGAAGGCGTAGGCGAGTTTTCAGGCGAGGTTGTAGAAGCCGTCAGTATGATCAAGTTCAACGATGATGGCGACCAAGTTGAGGTTAAGACAGAGGCGGGTGTCCGCTTCATGCTTATGACTGGCGCTCCGTTCAACGAGCCTATCGTGCCATACGGTCCCTTCGTCATGAATACTCGCGAAGAGATCGAACAGACTCTACGAGAACTACAAAACGGCACGTTCATCAAATAACAAACGAACGGCGGATGATCAAATCCGCCGTTCGCATTAAAATTAGGGGATGTCAAACATACTCTATGGACCTAGGCTCGGAAAAGAAGGTGAACTTCGGGTTGGGTGCAGTGCCACCCTCTTCGATGAAACTCGCCAGAAAGTTTTACTCACCCAACGAATGGATAACGGACGTTGGTGCCTGCCCGGCGGGCATATGGAAGCAGGCGAAAGCGCGGCAGAAGCTTGTGAACGGGAAGTTTGGGAGGAAACGGGGCTAAAAGTTCGTGCTGTAAAACTACTTGGTGTGTATAGCAACCCTGATCAGTTAGTTATTTATAAAGATGGCAGCAAAGCATTCTTTGTAGTGCTCAATTTTGAAGTGGAAATTCTCGAAGGGACTTTGGGGCTAAGCAATGAAACAACCGATTATGGATACTTCACATTGGAAGAGATGAATTCCATGCCAATGCACGGGGAGCATAAATTGCGTGTGGAAGATGCCATGTGCGGCGGCGATGCGGTGATGCGCTGATTTTCGCACGTTGCCCCTACAAAAGTACTGAAAACCACGCCCAGAACAATTTCATGGGTTAATATAAGCGACAATCATTATTCGATGATGGTCGCTTATTTTTATTCACGGAGGCAGTATGTTACAAAATCTTTCAAGCAAGTTATATGGCTGGGCAAAAGGCTGGCTGGTGCTCGTTTTACTAGTATTGGATGGTTTCTTTGGTGGGTTTCTTTTGCCCCTTATTCAAGGGCTAATGCAAGGCGGCAGCGGTGGAATCGTTCCACTCGACCTGATGCTCTTTTCAACACCCGATAAGCTTTTTGCCATGCTCGAAAAATATGGCGACTCTACCCGCATCTTTTATCGTAACGTGGAGTTGACCGTCGATATTATCTACCCTATTGTTTATCTATTTTTCTTTGGCTTGGCAATCTCTTGGCTCTTCCAACGCGGATTCGCCCCCAATAGTCCCATGCGCAAGTTTAATGTCGTGCCATTGGGCGCCTGGTTTGTAGACCTTCTGGAAAATATCGTAATCGTGTCCTTGATTGCCATTTTCCCTGCCAAGTCAATGGCATTGGGCTGGGTTTTGTTTTTACTTACCACAGTCAAGTGGCTCTTCGCAGGCGCAAGCATTTTGTTGATTTTGGTCGGCTTAGTAATGGCTATCAAGAACAGATTCAAAAAACAAGAGTAAATAAAAAGTGGCAGTCACTTTAGAAGTGACTGCCACTTTTTATATCTTCAACCACCACACACCCGTGCATTCTGGCAGGATAGTCCAGTTATTTTGTACAACCTTATTCCCTAACTCATCACCGAAGAAAAAGCGGGAAAGCTCTTCGGCTTCAGCCAGTGATTCGAACTTGTAATCTGTGCGAATCCATTTATTTTGGAAACCTTTTTCATCCAACCATGGATAAAAATCTTTGAGGTGATCCAACTTGATTGGAGACTCGTTCCCAGTCCCCAGCGATTCATACAAGACGATAAAACTGCCTGGATTAAGCACACGCTTCATTTCCGCCATCCAGTTTTCCAGCTCTTCCCGCCACGTGTCCGGGTTCCAGACCGCGAGATAACTCAAACTCCAGCCAGACACGACCAAATCTGCAGATTGATCTCGCACAGGCAGTTTGCGGTGATCGGCAAGGTCAACCTGCCAGTTGGAGAGTCCGCTGGCAGCGAATTTCTGCTTACAGACCCGCAGCATTTCTTCTGAGATATCAAAGGCATGCACGTGACTCACATGTGGGGCAAGCATACAGGCAAGGCGTCCGGTGCCCGCTCCGAGGTCCAGAACGTGGCGATTTTCGAGAGGGATAATTCCGCGCAGTGTGTTGAGAATATTCCCTTGGTAATCCTCACGCGCAATCAGGGCTTCGTATTTATCCCCTTCAGTTTTATAAATTTCTTCTTGTGTTGTCATTCAAAGATTATACACAAATAGTTCTCCAGCAGGGTTTTTCCTTTTTTAGCTTGTGCTATTCTTTTCAAAAATAAGGAGAAGAAAATGTCTACACCGGAACATCAATTTGATTTTTGGCTTGGCGAATGGGACGCAACATGGGAAGGTGGAAATGGAACGAATCGTGTTGAAATGGTATTTGGTGGCAAAGTGGTACAGGAGAATTTTACAGCGCCAGATTTTATTGGAATGAGCGTTTCTTGTTATGACCCAGAACGGAAACTATGGTGCCAAACCTGGGTGGATACCAACGGCTCGTATCTCGACTTTACCGGCGGCTTCGAAAACGAAAAAATGATCCTCACGCGGGACGCTATCGTAAAGGGAGAAACATGCAAACAACGCATGATTTGGCACAACATTACTGCAAATGAATTCGACTGGAATTGGGAACGCTCTGATGATGAGGGGAAAACCTGGCAGTTAAAGTGGCAAATTAAGTACTTACGTAAATTCAGTTCAGAATAGCTATCTTCCTTGAAATCGAGTAAAAGCAGCTACATTTCTTTATACTGGGTTTTTTCTCCAGATACGCACATACAAGGACAGAATAAAAATATATGCAATTACAAAAGCTTGAACAAAGCTATCGAAAGCTGTCCGTGCGGATGTACTTAAAAATCCTGCATATGGATAGCCTAAAATAAAAAACACACCTATGATTAATATCAAATCAAGAGATATTTTTTCGTATCTTCTGTATATCAAATAAACGACGACAAGTGTAAGAATCCCAAGAACCGGCAACACAGCCCAATGATTTATTCTTAGCAAGTCAAGCCCCATAAAAAACAAAAAATTTGCAGAATACACTGCAAGGGTTAATACAAGTTTGAATAGTTCCAACTTAACACCTAATACAAGAAAAGTAAGCACAAAAACAGATGCAAAAAACATAAGTCCACGAGGGGCATATTGTAGCAATTTAATAGAAAGGATTTGGTTTGGGTCAGGCAAGACCAAGGGCTTAAACTTAACACCAAGCTCCGGCTTAACAATAGCATTATCAATCGTCCACAAAAAACTACGTCCCAAATCATTATTATTTTGTTCAAACTTAATTGCAGTTGTATCAGGTTGTGTTATTCGGTATATAGTTTTAGTATCTACATCAATCTTCATGGAAAAGTTCTGCATCTGCCTGCTAGTTGGAACTCGATAAACAAATACTTCGGAACCTTGGGTAATATAGGAAATCGTTATATTTACCCTTTCACCTGGACTCATCCTAATTTGCCATAAGACAACACCATTCTTGATTGTTGTTTCAGGTTTTATATCTTTGTCATTTATTTTAACAACCAAGTCTTGTATTATCCGAGATGTTCCTATCGGAAATGAAAAATTCGTTTTCGTTTCATACGAAGATTGATTTGCAACTCCATATTTGTAAATAGCATTAACCCAATATGTTTGAAATTCTTGATCAACAAAGTGAATATTTGCATACCCATCAAAGTCTGTAATACTCTCCTGAGCAACTTCCTCTTCAACGTTTTCATTTATATATAAAGTTTGATTGCCAGTTAGGTCTGGAATTTCTTTAATAATTACATATGATCTGCTATGATCCACATGTAATTCATTTTGATATAAGGGTCCTCCCCATCCAGAGCGAAAAACATCACCATCCTCTGTAACATTTTCCTTTGACAGTTTCTCGGCTTGTGGTCTAAAAACCTTAAAACTGCTATTCAAAAGAAAGTAAAAAGCACCGGTAATGCTCAAAAACATAAAACCGATGATCAGAGACTCTATCAGTCGGGAAAACCATCCTAAATTTCTGGAATTCGAATCTTTGGAGTTCATTAAAGCAGTACTACACGTTAAAAAAGTAACTGCAATAATAAGCAAACTAGCCGATGGCTCCAAAGAAAACCATCCTGCCAATAAATTACTTATCTCACCAACCATAGATTATGATGCCTGTATATCCTGTTCTTTTCTTAAGCTGGCAACATATAAGGATAAACCGGTAATATACAATATCATCCCAACTTGCATCAAAGCATGAAAAGCATTTTGCTGAGATAACTCTGTGATCAACCCCGATAAAGGATAAATTATGGTGAAGAAAGCAATTAAACCATAGATAGACCATCGCATTGGGCGTGAGGGCAACCTACGGAATAATAGGTAAGACAGGAATAATGTAAGAGAAGCTCCAATAACAAGGGAACCCCAAAAGCCAAAGAAATAGTCGCTAATTGCAGCCATTAGTAAAAATTGCATGGAATACACGGCGGAGAGAAGAGACATGTCTAGAAAACGTACTTTCATGCCCCAAATGATCATAGTCAATGCCAGCATTGCTCCAAGCAATGTCAATGCATATGGGGAAAGTACTAAAACTCGTAGCACTTGCGCACCCGGTTGCTCAGGTGGCAACAAAGAAATACCCATTCCGGCAACGGTGATTGCCCGGTCAAGTTGCCAAGTTAAGATTGACCCCAAATTATCTTTTGTCGGTTTGATATCCGTGGGTGTAATCGTTCCATCAGGATAATTCACCAAAGATACCGGCAATCTATCAACTTCAAGCGTTAAAACAAAGTTTCTAATTTCACGTTGGATCGGGATTTGGTAGTAAAAGTAATCCATACCACGAGAAGAATAAGTGATAACAATCTTGCTTTCTTGATGAGGCTTCATCTTTGTTGTCCAGGTAACAACATCTGAACTTATTCTGAGTTTTGGGCTCAAATCCTGCCCGTCCATCGTAATCACAAAGTTCTCAAATAAAGTCTGTCCGTATGAAAGAGGAAAGTTAAAGGTAGCATCTGTAGTGAGGTTAGAATCATTCAATATGTCGTATTCAAACGCAACATCTAGAACATATCCGCTATAAAACGCGTATCCCTTTTCGCGTTCGCTCAAGCGCATATTGACCTGTCCTGCAAAGCCTACAATGCTATTTTGGGGAACATCTTTCCGAACCAGGATTGTTTTATAAGTAGGCGCGTCTTCGGGGTTTTCTCGTGGTTGTTCTTCGAGTTCTTCAACTTCTATCGAATGATTGACTGTTAATTCAATTTGTTCGTGAGGTCTTCCCCAAATCGTGAAGGCACTAGAACGGCTGGCATCGCTCAAACTGCCATGTGTCGAGTAAAATGATGCAACATTATCATTTAAAATAATACGAAAACCCCACATTAATCCTACAAACAAAGTAGCTGCTACTATTGCACCAACTGAAGTCTCGAGAAGCTTTTTTAGCCATGTCCAAAAATCAGAAGATGTCTCTTTATAATTTTGAAACCCAGAGCCAAATAGAACGATGGCGGTGATTATCATCAACAGACCAACCGTAGGCTCAATATTTATCCAATTTACCATTTTATTTAAAAAATCTGCCATCCTTACCTCCTTAACAGTAAGGAGATTCTACTATAAAACAGTCTTTCCCAAAAAACTGGCATCGTAAAAGGAATAAAATGTCGACACTCTCCCCCACTGCTCAAAAAATTCAAGATTTACTAAACGCACTTGGCTATACTTATATTGTTATTGAGCACGAAGAATCCACACGCACCGCTCAAGAAGCTGCGGAGCAAGCTGGCTGTGAGTTGGGGCAAATTGTTAAATCCTTAATCTTTCGAGGGAAAAATAGCGGCAAACCGATTCTTGTGCTCACATCCGGTCCCAACCGCGTAAATGAAAAACAGATCAGTGAATACGCTGGTGAACCCATCGTCAAAGCAGATGCAGACTTTGTCCGCGCGGTTACGGGATATGCCATTGGCGGCGTGCCTCCGCTGGGGCATGTCGAACCAATGGAAACTTATCTCGATGAAGATTTTTCAAAATACACCACGGTCTGGGCAGCCGCAGGAACGCCAAAAGCAATCTTTGAATTGAAAACTGAAGACTTACAAAAAATGACTGATGGCAAAGCGGTAAAAGTGACATGAATGACATTTACAACTTTCTATCCTACAACGACAAACTTTCCAGCAGCGGTATGCCAACAGAGGCACAGGTGAAGTCCATTGCCGAAGCGGGTGTAAAGTTAGTTATCAACCTTGCGCCGCATGATGTACCCAATGCAGTTCCAGAAGAACAGAAGGTGATCGAATCTTTTGGCATGGAATATTTGAATATCCCGGTTAACTGGGGCACCCCTACTCGCGATGGCTTAAATATTTTTATGGACAAAATGGATGCCAATGCGGACAAGAAAATCCATGTCCATTGTGAAGCGAACTTCAGAGCCAGTGCATTTGTAGCGATCTACCGCATCTTGAGATTAGGTTGGAAAGAAGAAGATGCGTTTAAAATCATGCATAAGATTTGGGATGAAGATGCGTATCCAGTTTGGGAAATGTTTATTGAGAATGCCATCCAACGAAGTACAGACGGTTCTTAGTGGGTAGAATATTATTACATCCAAAAATCCAATTGATAGGGAGAAGCTATGATCGGAAAACTCGACCCAGAAGTTTTACGTGCTAATGAATCAAAAATGAACAAGCGCGGCAAGATTATCGGACCAGTGATGATGGTTGGCTCCGTAATTTTGAGCATAATCTTAGGGATTATTGCCTATGGCAGTACGATACAACGAATCAATTGGTCGCAAACCAGCGGGACAGTTACTCGCTCTGAGTCTAGCAGCGACATTAGTAGTGACGAGGAAAAATATTATTACGAATATGAATATGTGGTAGATGGAGTCACTTATACCGGAAAGGACTCCGATACGGGGCGCACAGTCAGTAACCCACCCTCCAAAGGAACATCCATTACGGTGTATTACAACCCTGCCAACCCTGAAAAATCTTTAACCGATACGAACAAAAGCGACACCATCAGTGACTTTGCCGTTTGGACGCTTTGCTGTGGTCCTATCTTCTTTTTGTTTGGCGCAATTGTCCTGTTTGTGTCTACGCGCAAATCTCAAATCGCATAAACTATGAACCTACAAAATTTTTTCTCCGTCAACTATACAGACGTACCGCTCCAAATATTTGGGTACAAACATTTGATCGTTATTGCCATTTTTGTTCTGATTTGGCTCTCATTCATCTATTTTCGCAAGATATGGAATGAAAAACAAAAGAACACAATACGCATCGCGCTTGCTATTTTTTTGGCAGTGAATGAAATTGGTTTACATATCTGGTCAGCTTATTGGGGCATTTGGAATATCCAAACCATGCTTCCTCTGCATATGTGTAGTGTTATGGTTTGGGTCACTACCTATACTGCTCTCACAGATAACCGAACTCTCTACGACTTCACTTACTTTTTAGGCATTGGCGGTGCACTACAGGCTTTTCTCACCCCGGTGGATATTGCTATGTACGACCTTCCGCACTATCGCAGTTTACAATCGCTAATCGCCCATGGATTGCTAATCACCATTCCAATTTTTATGACCGTGGTTGAAGGGTATCGCCCAACATTTGCGTCTTTCAAGCGCATCTTTATCTGGACGAATATTTATATGGTCATTATTTTCTTTCTCAACCGCGTCATTGGCAGCAATTACCTGTTTATCGCTCAAAAGCCACCTTCCCCCACTCTCATGGATATGCTCTCTCCTTGGCCTTGGTATATTCCACAACTTGAGGTGGTGGCATTTATTATTTTCTTTATCTTGTACATCCCGTTTCTCATTAAAGATCAACGAGCAGGGCAGACAATTCGTCAGGCATAATATTAGCTTTGCCCATGAAAACTAAGTATTTCTTTTTTCTAATCACTGCACTGATGCTCGTTAGCATGGCATGTAGAAAAACGGCAAACACAAGTGCAGGTATTCAAAGCGAACACACCTTAAATTACCAAAACATCAAGCGGAGTTACATCCTTTACACTCCTACAAAATTGGACTCATCTAAACCCGCCCCACTAGTATTTGTGTTACACGGCGGAGGAGGGAATGCAGAAAATATCATCCGATCCAGCGATTTTAATGAGATTGCAGACCAAAACGGAGCGTTGATCGTTTACCCAAATGGAACAGGTCGGCTCAATGACGCTGTCCTTACCTGGAATGGCGGCACTTGCTGCGGCTTTGCTCAGGAAAACAATATGGATGATGTTGGTTTCATTCGTGAAATCCTGAAGGATGTTCAGTCCCTTGAAAATGTTGACCCTAAACGAATCTACGCCACAGGGATGTCTAATGGGGGCATCATGTCGTACCGGCTTGCATGTGAAGCGTCAGACATTTTTGCCGCCATTGGGTCTGTATCTGGTACGCTTAATTTTTCTCCTTGCATGCCAACCGAAAACGTATCGATCATCCATTTCCACGGTACAGAAGACCAACATGTTCCTTATGACGGCGGTGTAGGGTCTCAATCGCTTGTCGGTGTAGATTTTGCTTCGGTTCAAGACTCTGTTAGTTTTTGGGTTGAATTTAATGGCTGTAACTCACAGCCAAAAACCAATTCTTTTGAGGAGATTCAGCACCAAGTGTGGGAAGGATGCGTGGGTTCCTCATCCGTGGAGTTGTACACTATCGTTGGAGGCAAACACGCGTGGCCCGGCAGTCAAGGTCCCGGCTGGGTCGGCGGCGATGAGCCAGATCAAACCATTTCTGCCACTCAATTGTTGTGGGCGTTTTTCACATCTCACCCAAAACCTTAATTCATTTTTTAATTGCATCCATGGGTCTTTTATCGTAGAATCAAAAAGACGATGCTCATCCCATGCATATGGGAAAACCAACCCAAGGAGAGAAAATGGTAACGAAAGCCAAGAATGAATCGCGCCCCATGACCGAGGAAGCGGATTTCCTCCAAATAAAATCGTTCGACCACGTCCACTTTTATGTGGGCAATGCTAAACATGCCATGTATTATTGGTGGAAGGCATTTGGCTTCAAACCTGTTGCATATTCAGGGTTAGAAACTGGCAACCGCGACTTCGCCTCGTATGTACTTGAATCAGGGCAAGCGCGGTTTGTTGTTTCTGCACCTTATTCCCCATCCAGCCCACTCGCCTCGCACCACATGGTCCATGGTGATGGTGTCAAAGTCATCGCACTTGAAGTGGATGATGTTGAAAAAGCCTGGCGCGAAACCACCAGCCGCGGAGGAAAATCTGCTTGGGCGCCACGCGAAGAAAAAGATGACCATGGCATTTATCGTAGTTCTGCCATTTACACGTACGGCGAAACCATCCACGCCTTTATTGACCGTGATGACTACAAAGGTACCTTCGCCCCAACCTATCGTCCACTTAAACATGAAGCAGAATCTACCGGGCTTGCCGCCATCGACCATATTGTTGGCAACGTGCAGCTTGGCAAAATGAATCATTGGGTCAACTTCTATCATCAAGTGATGGGGTTCCGTCAGCTCATGCACTTCGACGACAAAGACATCTCAACAGAATATTCTGCTCTTATGTCCAAGGTCATGCAGAACGGAAACGGACGTGTCAAGTTCCCCATCAACGAACCTGCCGATGGAAAGCGCAAGAGTCAGATCGAAGAATACCTTGACTATTACATGTCTCCCGGCGCGCAACACATTGCCATTATCACCGGCGATATTCTCAGCACGGTTGAAAATCTCCGCAAGAATGGTGTTGAATTTTTACGCGTACCAGATACCTACTACGAGATGCTGCCAGACCGGGTTGGCAAGATCAAAGAAGATTTCAAAACCATTCACGAACTTGGTATTCTTGTAGATAAAGATGATGAGGGTTATCTTCTGCAAATCTTCACGCGTCCCATTCAAGACCGTCCCACCATGTTCATTGAGATCATTCAACGCCATGGCGCACAGGGCTTCGGTAAAGGTAATTTCAAAGCCTTATTCGAGTCACTTGAATTGGAACAAGAACGCCGCGGCAATCTATAATTCATGAGCTTCTGCGGATAAAAATCATCGCCTCACTCCAGACCCGCTGCCTGTATCCCCTTTCAGAGAGCGGGTCTGCCTTTTGGCTTACTCCACTGAACTGCTCCAAATAGTATCTTTGGGTCATGGGACGAATCATTACTACAGAATTAAACTCAAGGCGACCTAAAAACCTATTCCGTTCAGGAGCAATCATCATGACTAAAAGCAAATCTATCCTCGGGCTAACATTTGGGCTTTTCATCATTCTCGCTTGTGGCGCCCCCACCGCCACGCCCGATGTAGCCGCTATAGTGACCCAAACCTTGCAAGCCCTCACAGCTGTCCCTACTGAGGCGCAGCAACAACAAGCCGAGGTCCCGCCAACCGCTGAATCATCCCAACAACTCACACCCGATGGCACACCCGTAGATACCGCAGAAATCTCTTTCTTCATTCCAAATGGTGTCGCCAACGACGCCAGCTCTACTATGACCGCGAAAGTGGAATATCCCTACATCAACCCATCTTTAGGTGACATGCCCCAACATGTTTCTATTGCCCTAAATTTGTATGCCATCACTGAAAGCATCCACGAACCGCGAATTTTGATTTTCCGTGCCTCAGAATACTCACAGTATAGTGAATCCAATCCCGCAACTATCAACCAACTACAAGCCTTGCAATATGTTGATGGGCAGTCATTGCCGGAAAGTCTCGGTGCCGATTTCAGTGCTCAAATCCATGCAGTCAATTTCAAAAATGGACATGGAGTGCGCTACCTGACACAAATATTCCAAAACTTTAATACTGTGAATAATCAGGAGCTTTTCTACTATTATCAAGGCATCACAGACGATGGACAGTACTTTGTACAAGCCATCTTGCCCATTAATACTTCATACTTAGCAGCAGATAGCAATCCCAATAGTCCGTTACCCGCGGATGGCATCCCGTTCAATATGGAAGATTTTCCTGGATACCTCAATACGGTCAATCAAAAGCTCAACAGTACTGATACTTTCAATTTCAATCCCTACCTTGATGCATTGGATGAAATGATCGAATCCATGCAAATCAAAGGTTTCTAAAAGGAAATTCCATGAACAAAAAAATTATTGCATCCTTGATTTGTCTAGCAATCGTTGCCCTCGCCTGCGGAGGGACAGTTCCCTCCGCAAACCAGCCGAATCTAGAAACTGTCGTTGCTGCCACCTTGCAAGCCATCACTCAACAGGCGGCAAATAATCCCGTTGTAACGAGTCAACCAGAAGCCACTGGTATTTCTGTATCCTTCCAAAACGTCCAGTTCGTGATTCCAGAAGGGTTGGCAAGCGGGGCATCCAGTGAAGTTATCCCTGCCGCAGACGAAGCCACTGCCGGACCCTGGGGCGTGGCACCAGAATATATTGAATTTGTCCTCATGGACTATTCCCCTCGTGATGAATTCAAACCACCGGTCATTCGCGTTTACCCGGCACAGGAATATGCAGCCGTAAATTCATGGGCGCAAGGTAGTTTGGCAAAACTACAGGCAATCTTGGCAAGCCCATCCATGTCGATGACAAACGATAACCTTCCCACCATTCCTTTCAATGGCGCAGCCGCTCAACAATATGCGGCTCAAGCAAAAATCGTGTCGTTTGCCAATGGGAGCGGCGTTCGCATGACCTCACAATATGCTCAGTTTCCAGGACCCATTTTGAAGGATGGCAGCTACTATCATTATGAAGGTCTCACCAACGATGGCAAATATATGGTTGCCATCATGGTGCCTGTCACATTGCCCATACAGGCTACGGCAGAAAATCCCTCTGCCGATGGCGTTATCTACCCCAGTGACATTTCAAATACCAGTGCGTTGGATGCGTACTTCCAAGGCATGACTGATTTACTCAATGCTGCCAGCCCAGATTCTTTCCAACCGAATTTGAATATGCTGGATGCGCTCATTCAATCGATCCAAATTAAATAAGGAGCATCATGACCGATACAGTGATCACCGTTCGCCCACAAGGGACTCATCTTACCAAACAACAGTTACCGAACTTTGAAGGCATCTCTGCAAAAACGGCAGGCTCTAAACATCTCTGCATGCATCTTGTCGTCATCCCACCTGGCGGGAAAGCGGTAGCTCACTATCACGATGGCTACGAAACTGTGATCTACATCATCGAAGGCAAAGCCGAAACGCGCTATGGGCATAACCTTGAACATTCCACTATCAATGAAGCTGGCGATTTTCTTTTTATTCCGCCTAATTTACCCCATCAACCTGTGAACCTAAGCAATACAGAACAGGTCGTTGCTGTGGTCGCCAGAAACGACCCGAATGAGCAGGAAAGTGTTGTAGTATACGAAGTGAAAGAATAGGAAGCAGGAACTCATGAAACTTCGTATGTTTGCAGCTACATTTTTTTTACTCACAGCGATAAGCTGCTCTCCAAAAGCAAAGCCAACCGAAATCTTGAGCACTGCATCTGTGACTGTGGAGCCATCAGCGACAAATCCGCCTGCAGAAACTGAAACAGTTTCAACGTCAGCTCTTGAGGCGGAAAATATTTCAACATTCACAGAGCTGGGAATTGCCGTCGGTTTCAATTACCCTGATGGCTTTACACAAAGTATCAGCACAAGTTTTAATGGCGTTTACACGCCTGTTGCCCCGTATGACTTTCCCTATCCACAAAATGCGCAGATTATCTTCACTGGCTACACAGGCGGAGATGGTTTTACGGTAAACGGCTTACGAGTTTTTCGAGCAGACGAAGTCAACGCATTGGAAACTGGAGCCGTAGAAAGTGTTAATGCTGTCCTCGAAGGCGAGGTAGATCACCATGTCGACTTTCCGCGCTTGGCAGGCGCGGGCAGTATCATCGACGCACAAGTGCTCCCTTTGGCTTTTCAAAATGGGAATGGCTATCGTTATCTTGTGGCAAAATCTTTCTCTGCAGACCCCATTAGCAATACGAAATTAACCTACATGTATCAAGGTGTTACCAATGATGGAAAATTCTTTGTATCATTCATCATGCTTATTGATGCACCTTTTCTTGACGAATATGTTGGGCAATCTTTGACCACGCCTGAAGAGTTTGATACCTATTTTCAAAATGTGAATAACCTTGTGGAAACATCCAGCGGCGACCAATTTAATCCTTCACTAAACGCGCTGGACAAATTGATTTCTTCGATTGTCATTTTAGAAAATTAAGGAGAAGACATGCCGTTCTATCACAAGCTCGGACAAATCCCTCACAAACGTCATACTCAATTCAAAAAACCGGATGGAAAACTTTATCGCGAAGAGCTGATGGGGCTCGAAGGTTTTTCATCACTGCAATCCATTCTCTATCATCATTTCCTACCGCCGCGCGTAAAAAAGACAGCGGATCTTGGATCTGCCAAACCCGAGTATGTGGACTATGGAGCGATTCGCCATCGTGCGTTCAAAACGGCTCCCACTCCGCTCGGTGCGGATCCAGTTTCTGGAAGAGTTCCTCTGCTCGGAAATAATGACGTCATTCTCGGTGTTTCGCGTGCCCCCAAAGGCAAAATGGATTTTTTCTATCGCAACTCACAAGCCTACGAAACTTGGTGGGTTCATGACGGCAGCGGCACATTGTATTCACAGTTCGGAAAATTACCTTTTCATAGAGGAGATTACATCGTGATTCCATTTGGCACAACCTGGCAAATGGAGTTAAACGAAGAGACTAAATTTTTTACCATCGAAAACCCAAGTCAAATCGAGCCTCCTAAGCGTTATCGCAATCACTACGGTCAATTGCTCGAACATGCCCCTTATTGCGAGCGTGATATCCGCGTGCCCATAGAATTGGAAACGCACACCGAGCGCGGTGAGTTTGACGTACGCGTAAAAGTACGTGACCACATTTCACAACATATCCTAGACTATCACCCTCATGATGTTATTGGCTGGGATGGATACTTATATCCGTGGATTTTCAATATCGAAGATTTCGAGCCTATTACTGGGCGTATACATCAACCCCCGCCAGTCCACCAAACTTTTGAAGGTTGGAATTTTGTTGTATGTTCTTTTGTACCACGCCTCTTTGATTATCATCCTGAGGGCATTCCAGCACCATATAACCACTCCAACATCCAATCAGATGAAGTAATCTACTATGCTGAAGGCAACTTCATGTCACGCAAAGGCATAGACCGTTCCGATATCAGCTTGCATCCGTTTGGGTTGCCCCATGGGCCACAACCCGGCATGACAGAAGCCAGTATTGGAAAGACAGAAACCAAAGAACTTGCCGTGATGGTAGATACTTTCCATCCTCTTCATTTGACCAAACAAGCTCTTGAAATGGAAAAGCCTTATATGGAAACCTGGTTAGATGGCGACGGCGAATAAAGAAAAATTACATCGGAAAATACAATGAAACAATTTATTTACTTAATCCTCACTACCAGCTTAATCCTCACATCTTGCACCATACCTAGTTCTGACGCTCCTTCACCGGATGTGGCAACTGCCGCAGCAATGACCGTACAAGCCGCACTTGAAGGCAATCAAACCCCGCTTGCCAGCCCAACCAGTGCAGGCGATGCTCAGTCCACGCCGGAAAGTACGGGAAACCCCATGGCGAGTTTTGAAGATGTCACCAATTGCCGTGTGGGTCCAGGCGTGAATTACGAGCGTGTCACCCAAATTCAACCAGGGTTTGCCGTAGAAATTGTTGGCTATTACCCGCCCAACTATTGGATCGTACAAACAGACAAAGGTCCGTGTTGGGTAGCAGGCGAATTTGTCACTCCATCAGGCAGTGTGAGCGCGGTTCCAACGGTCACAGCACCGCCAACGCCCACTGGCGGAGCACCAGAAAACGTCAGCTTGCAAAAATGGGATGTAGCCTGTGATTACGCCACAAACGAAGCTAAAGTATCTATTGCTTGGAAAGATAAAGAAGACGAGAGCAGCTATCAGGTCGTTCGTAACGATGTGATCATTGCAGAATTGCCTGCAAACACCACGTCATTTGAAGAAACTATCACATTGATATCTGGTCAGACCGCAGGGTATAGCATCATTGCCATCAACGCCACAGGCTCTACTCAAAGTCAGACGATATCGCTAGGCTGCTAATATCAGAATCAAAAGAGCCATGCAATTGCATGGCTCTTTTATTTTATTCTTCGCCGAACTGTTCTTTCGCCTTCTTCGTCTGCTTGCCGCGCTCTTCGGTATTCAAAATGCGCTTACGAATGCGGAATGTAGCAGGCGTCACTTCGAGCAGCTCGTCATCAGCGAGGTATTCGATCGCTTCGTCGAGAGACATTTGTCGGGGCGGAGTGAGGCGAATTTCCATATCCGCACGTGAGGCGCGCATGTTGGTCAAATGTTTCTTTTTACAAACATTGACAGAGATATCGGCGGCGCGTGCATTTTCGCCCACTACCATACCTTCATAAACATCAACGCCCGGCCCAACGAACAAAGTGCCGCGCTCTTCAGCTGATTTCAATGCATAGGCTGTAGTTGTACCAGGCTCCCATGCCACCAATGAACCGCTCTGACGTGTATTCATGGGTCCGGCGAGTTCGTCATAGCTGTGGAAAATCGTGTTCATGACGCCTGCACCACGTGTGGATGTCAGGAATTGATAGCGGAACCCCAGCAAGCCACGAGTCGGTACGATATAAACCATACGCGTCGTTCCTTGACCCGAGTCCTGCATATCCATCATTTTGCCACGTCTTGCGCCAAGCATTTCCACCACGGGTCCAACGGTTTCGTTGCTGGTTTCAATATGAACTTCTTCATAGGGTTCAAGCAAAACGCCGTCATCTGCTTTATGATAGATCACTTCTGGGCGGGAAACCTGAAATTCATAGCCTTCACGGCGCATGGTTTCAATAAGAATCCCCAGGTGCAACTCACCGCGCCCAGAGACAAGGAAATTTTCTGCCGAGTCTGTATCGGCAACACGCAACGAAACATTCGTACGTAATTCTTCATTCAGGCGTTCACGCAATTTGCGAGAGGTGCCCCATTTGCCTTCTTTACCAGAGAATGGTGAAGTATTCACACCGAAGGTCATACGAACGGTTGGTTCTTCAACTTTGATGGAAGGTAGAGCAATCGGGTTGGACGGGTCTGCCAGGGTTTCACCAATCGCAATATCCTCAAGCCCGGCGAGAGAAATAATATCGCCAGCAATGGATTCTTCTACATCCACTTTATTCAAACCTTTGAATGTGTACAGATAGCGAGCAGTTTCAGGCAAAATAGTGCCATCTAATTTGATACGCGCCAACTTTTGCCCAGCTTTGATTTTGCCAGCAAACACACGTCCCACAGCCGTTACACCACGGTAATCATCATAACCGAGGGTGGTAATGAGCATTTGCAACGGTGCATCCACATCTACTTTCGGTGCAGGAACATGCTTGAGAATGGTGTCAAACAAGGGCTGGAGGTCCGGTCCAAGGTCTGGGGTAAGACCCGCACGTTGTTGAATACCAATGGCATAGATCACAGGGAAATCCGCTTGTTCTTCAGAAGCGCCAAGCTCAATGAACAAGTCAAAGGTTTCATTCAAAACACGATCCGGTTCCGCATCTTTGCGGTCTACTTTATTGATGACCACAATGGCTTTATGTCCCATCTCAAGCGCTTTTTTCAGCACAAAGCGCGTCTGCGGCATGGGGCCTTCAGCAGCATCAACAAGCAAAAGCACGCCGTCCACCATGTTCATCACGCGTTCCACTTCCCCACCAAAATCGGCATGTCCAGGGGTATCCACAATGTTGATCTTGATCGACTGATTAGTGGCAGGGTCTACAAGGCTAATCGCTGTATTCTTCGCAAGAATGGTAATACCGCGTTCGCGTTCTAGGTCGTTCGAATCCATCACACGTTCTTCCACATGTTGATTTTCGCGGAAGGTATGAGATTGACGCAGAAGCCCATCTACGAGAGTGGTTTTTCCATGGTCAACGTGCGCAATAATGGCTATATTTCTGAGGTCGTTTCGTTCGATAATCATTTTTATTCTTTCTACAATTATATACAGGCACAAAAATCCCTCGACAATTCGCCGAGGGGTGATTTTTCGTTCGGCTTGCGGGCAGTATTTTATCAGAGAGCGTGGGTTTGAGGAAGGGAGTGATTAAATCCTTGCGGATTTTCCAGCTTTGCGCAAGTCGCGGTAATTCCAGAGAACCTGCCAAATACGTACAGCTGCCTCCATCTGAATTTTGAATGACATTTTGGATTTTCCAAAACGACGGTCTGCAAAATAGATTGGAGCCTCACCAATTTGAAATTTAAGGCAGTGGGCTAAGTAAATCATTTCAACCAGAAAGATATATCCCGTTGCCTGAATGCGTTCAAAGGGCATTTGTTTCAAGGTGGCGCTACGCCACATGCGATACCCCGTGGTTACATCGTGCAAAGGCATACCTAAAATCGTCCGCGCATAAAAATTACCAAAGGCAGAAAGCCATTTTCGCCAAATAGGCCATTTCTCGTCGACTGAACCGCCCGAAACATAACGAGACCCAAGAACAACATCATTGGACTCAAGTAACTTTGCCATCTCTGTCAACACACCAGGGTCATGTGAAAAATCCGCATCCATTTGGACGATGGCATCGACATTGCTATCAAGTATCTTTTGAAATCCGTTCAGGTAGGCAGAGCGGAGTCCCATTTTGCCTGGGCGGCGTAAAACATCAATCCGCCCGGGATGCTGCTTTGCAAGGTCTTCTGCCAATTGCCCCGTTCCATCTGGGCTATTGTCATCTACAACAAGTAGGCTTAGATCTAGCGGAAGCGAAAATAAAGCGGAGACCAACTTGGGTAGGTTCTCCGCTTCGTTATAAGTAGGGATAACAACTGTAATGCGCAATGTACTTTCCTAGTTCTTAAAGCTAAGCAACTCCGCTTTGAACTTAACAACATCCGTGTAAGTCTTGAGGGATGCAACTTCAATGAGCTTTGCTCCAAGGCGATCTGAACGTTTGGAAGCCTGCTCACGATCTTTAATCGGGTAAAAATATTCTACTGATTGCTCAAGGCGGGAATTTAGTTTGTCACTCAATGCAGCAAGATTCGCGGGAGGAACAACCAAAATAAATTCTGTGGCACTCAGATGCCCTAGAAAATCTTCTGGGCGGCTAAACTCACGCATAGTGTTGACGACCATCAAACTGACGGCTCGCAACACATCATCTGAAGCGACAAAGCCATAGGCTTCACGAAATGAGCTCATATTCAACAAGGAGATGAATAAAAGCGATGAGTTATCTGTTCCAAGGACTTCAGATAACTTTTCATCTACGAGTGCGCCTTCGGGTAAGCCCGTTACAGGATTAGTCAAAGAACCCTGGCTGACGCGTTTCAAAGCATTTCTTACACGCAGACGTAATTCCTGCACATCAAAAGGTTTGGTGATGTAATCATCAGCACCAAGTTCCAACCCTTGCAAGCGGTCTGCACGGTCTCTTTTTTCGGTTAAGAAAATAATTGGAATTTGGGCGGTTCGACGATCAGTACGAAGGCGGCGGGCAACTTCATAGCCATCAATATCTGGCAAACGAATATCTAATATGGCGAGATCAGGGTTGACCTGCAATGCAGAGCGGACGCCATCTTCGCCCCAATTTACGGTAAACACTTCGTAATCTTGAGTCCGAAAATAGGCGGTCAACATTTCGGCCACATCTGGGTCGTCTTCTACTATGAGGATCTTCGACTTTGGGTCTGCCATGCTCAATGCCTTGTGGCTAGGAGATCGGTTCTTTTTGAACGATGAATTCGCAGACCGGGTCACCCATCGCGATGCACTTGGATTCGTTCACGCGGAATTCATTTCCACCGGAGACCCACTTAAGACTTTCTTGAAGTAAGCCAGTAGAAATGAAGCAGACTGGTTTATCCACACCGGTGCGACCCCAACAGCAAGGGCATTTATGGATAGTCCAAACCCATTCCGTATCTTTTTCTTCAACGGTGGTTTGTTGATCGCTAAGTTGGGTGAAGATTTTTGCAAAAGCTGGCAGACCAATTCTGAGCTTGGATTGAAGCGGAAGGACAACAAAAGCCAAGTCTGCAGCACCTGCCAAAGCACCGAAATTGCGAAGCGCATCAGCAAAAGTCGCACGTCCAGCACGAAGCGCCAGTCCACGTCCACCGCGAGGACCATACATTTCTTCAAGCGCGGTACCAATGGCTGAAAGCTCTGTAAAGTCAAATCCCTTATCAAGGTTATCAGGGGGATAGTTTTCGATGTAGTGACTTAAGCCACCGAGGTTGAGAATAGCATTCAAGCCATTCTTGCCCATCACTTCTTCAAGCGATTTAATTGTGATCAAGCCAAACTTATTGGGGTAATACAAACCAGATTTCTGTACGGAACTCATAATGACTCCACTAAATCAACTTCGCCAGATCTTCAGCGGCGCGTCGCATATCAAGGAAGATCAGGCCAAGCCTGGCCTGTTCACGTACGAGGGCGGTAAGAACCGCTTCTTCACCGACGGAAATCAAAACAACGTAGCCTTTCAAACCCTTGATGTACACTTGTTCAAGGGAGCCACGTCCCAATTCACCGGCGATGCGTTCACCTAATGACAACATTGCTGCAGACATGGCGGAAACACGATCTTCTTCCACGCCTTGCGGCAGGGCAGATGCAATGCTCAAACCATCCACGCTAACGATTGCAGACGCTTCAATATCCGGCGAAGATGCCTGTAATTCGCGCAGGCGGTCCACCATTTGCTGTGTGCGATTTTTAGACAAGCCAGCCCTCCTGGGGGGAATAATTACGCCCCAAGAATCTTAGGACGTCAATTTTCAAACAACAGAACAATTTTAGAACATGGCAATCATTGTGTCAAGTTCGTTGTTGTGTAGTTTGCAAAAGGGCAAGGCATCATCATAATACATAATCGACTAATAATTCATGTAATTCGTCTTTTGAAATTGAATAATGAATTTCCAAAGTTTGTATTGACACGAATATACCCTCATGGTAAACTATCGCCCGCTTAACTAATTGGTCTCGTGGTGTAGCGGCCTAACATGCGGCCCTGTCAAGGCCGAGATCGCGGGTTCGAATCCCGTCGGGACCGCAGAGCGTAACTCTGCGCAAAGAAACCCCGGTTTCTGATGAAGAAATTCATCGGAGCCGGGGTTTCTTGTTTTACCTTTTCACCGGCTCCAGGGAGATTCTATGACAGCCGGAAAAATACCCTCAGACGAAGAAGCCATACTCAGCGTGGAATTCCTCACGGTCGCTCAGGTTGCTAGATGGGCACGAGTTAGCACAAAAACTGTATATCGTTGGATCGAAGCGAAGAAGCTACCAGCCATCAAATTTGGCAAACGCACCTATCGAATCCCTACTCGTGCAGTCATTGAGTATCTCAAATCAGCAGGGTATGCAGATCTTATTGCTCAGCCTAAGCCCAAGTGATCATTGCCGAATCAATAACATCACATCTTCATTATTTCATTTCGAGCTTTCATTTTGAACAAAATAAATCTCTATTGCAAGGAGGTGATGCTGGCTAATTTTTCCACTACCCTAACTTGACGCAGATAAGAACGGGCGCTGTTTACATACCTAGCCGGTACAACAGCGCCCATACAGAAAATATCTGCGTCTCCTATTCTAACATAACGAATTTTTTCAACTAGGAGACACAATGAAAATTAAACCCTCAAAATACCCATCCACAAAATATCGTTCATTAGCTTTATGGGCAATATCTCTCTGCGCAATCTCCCTCGCATGTTCGCTGACTGATAGCTCCACACGTCCATCAGTGACGCCCACCTCCTCCCCCATCGCACGTGACTATGCAATTCCCATCGAAGCAAAACAGACTCTTGATCTGTCATCTATCTCTTCACAAACTTCTTGCACCGTCAGTGCAACTGTCCTCCACCTACGCTCTTGCGCCGGGACAAACTGCCCGGTAGATGCGTGGCTCCTGCAAGGCGAATCCCTCACCATCCTTCAAACAGGCACAACCTGGATCAACGTCCAAACCAGCAACGGGAAAACCGGCTGGGTCAACGCAACCTATTGTGGAGGTAAATAATCATGAAAGCCTTTGGCCGCTTTTTTGCTCAACTCGCGTTCTATACGATCTCAATCGGTCTGCTGGTGTACGCAGCCAGTCGCTCGCTTCATTTCATTCAAGCGTCGCTGGATGAAGATAATCAAATCCTTGGCATGTTTGCCTTACTCGCAACATCTGGCGGCATGATCGGTTGGCTGACCATCTTCCTGTTCAAAGCTGATGGGATTGTTCAAAAGGGCATTGCCTTGCTCATGGTGCTCGTGGATTTTCTCGGTGAAGCTGCCCTGTTCACGATGGACACTTTGCAACAGGCAGGTGCAAATGGAGTTGTGAAAGAGTTGACACAATCCGAGACCCGTACGGTTCTGATCGGTATGTCGATCCTGATCGCCCTCAATATTCTGGCTGGTATCGCCTATCACCTCGGCAACATGGAGATCATCCGTCAAATGGCGGAAGGTGCTCAGAAGGATATTCTGTTCTTCAAATCCTTGGCGGAGATCGAGAAAAACACCGACGACCTCGCCCGCACCATGGCGCCCTCGATCGCCAGCGAGTGGAAAACCGAGTTCACCAAAAATTACGGGACTGCTTCGAAGCTTGGACTGACCGGAGGGAAGAGTGAGGAGGTACCTTCTACTTCACTTTCCTCATCGACATCCTCCCCCATCAAACTGCGCCTGCCGCGCTTCAACATCCTGCCGTGGAAAAAAGCGGAGAAACCCGCAACTGATTCACAGCCCGCCTTCTTTCCCTTCGCCGCCAAACAGCAGACCAACCTCAATAATCGTGTGATCAAACCTGGCGAGCAGCTTGAGGCTGGCATCGCTGCAAACGGTAACTACATCATCCGTGCGCCGGGCGCAACTCAGCCGATCGGCGAACTCCATCCGGCGGCATTCATCCAGTTATTCACCGGCAATGACCTGACCATCCCCGTAGAAATCCCGGCTCCTTCTTCGAACGGACATCACCCGTCCCCTTAGCGGGCCGGTCAGATCTTGATCTCGGTCAGGCATGGGAGATCCGCTATCCCACCCTGATCGAGGTCAGCCACAGGGGCATCCACCG
>JAXLVU010000011.1:0-121228 GCA_046328855.1 Anaerolineales bacterium
GTCCAGTAAGAGCGTCCACTTCATCCACGGTATATTCGTTGTTGAGGATAAAGTCCATCGCAAATGCGCCCGTTCCAAATGCCACGCGATTGCCGATAAAGTTAGGCGTGTCTTTGCAAAGCACAATGCCCTTACCCAAGCGATACTCGCCGAAGTGTGAAATGAATTCAACAACGTCTTTGGAGGTATCAGGCGTGGGGATGATTTCCAAAAGTTTCAAATAGCGCGGCGGGTTGAAAAAGTGCGTGCCGAGGAAATGCTTCTTGAATTCCTTCGAGCGACCCTCCGCGATCGAAGCGACGGGAATGCCCGAGGTGTTCGTCGAAACGATGGCATTCGGCTTGCGGACTTCGTCAATGCGCACCATCAAATCTTGCTTGATCTTGAGATTCTCGATGATGGCTTCGCAGATCCAATCCGCTTCGGCGACGGCGCCAAAATCATCTTCGAGGTTACCGAGTTTGACGAGGGTCTTCAACTCATCGCCCATCAAATTGGCGGGGCGGGCTTTGATACAGCGATCCCAGCCTTCTTTGACAATTTTATTTTTATCAGGCGAATCTGTTGCAACAATATCGAGCAAGGTCACAGGCACGCCGATATTCGCCAAATGCGCGGCAATGGCTGCGCCCATCGTCCCCGAGCCGATAACAACTGCTTTGTGGATGTTGTATTTCATGGTTACCTCAACTCCGCTCCCGTATAACCCAAAATCTGACGCGCCACCACGAGGCGATTGATCTGACCCGTGCCTTCATAGATATCGGTGATCTTCGCATCGCGGAACCATTTCTCGAGCAGGAACTCGCGGCTGTAGCCGAGCGGACCCATGATCTCAACAGCCTTCTGCGTGATCTTGGTGACGATATCGCCCGCACGCACTTTACTCATGGACGATTCGAGTGCGTTGGATTTTTTGTTATCTGCCATCCACACCGCTTTCAAGGTGAGTAACCAGGCAGAGCGCAGTTGGATTTCCATATCGATCACATCTTTTTCGATGGAGGTCAACTTGGTGCGCGGCAATCCATAGCGGATCTTGACGCCGTTCTCTTCCAATTTTTCTTTGAGGAATTCGAGCGCGGCTCTTGCCACGCCGATGCCTGATGCCGCCACAAGCGGACGGGTCGCATCGAAGGTTGCCATCGCGCCTTTGAAGCCCGTGGTGGATTTCTCAACTGTCGGGCTGCCCAACACATTTTCAAACGGCACACGTGCATCGACGAGCGAGATAGCAGCTGTATCACTAGCACGAATGCCCATCTTCTTTTCAAGCTTGACGATTTTCACACCAGGCGTCCCGGATTCAACAACGAAAGCACGCATCCCCGAACGACCAGCAGACGGGTCAATGCTTGCCCAAACCACGATGAAGCCTTTGCCAAGCTTTTCATATTCATTGAAAGATTTATCGCCACCAGTGACAAAGATCTTCTCGCCATTGATAATCCATTCATTGGTCTTTTCATCAAGAACCGCACGCGCACGAATGGCAGATGTATCTGAACCTGCACCAGGTTCGGTCATACACATCGCAGCATAGGTCGGTTTTTCATCGTTGAAGCGAGCGAGGAATTTGGCTTTCTGCTCGGGGGAGCCTGCCGCCGCAACAGCCGCCGCGCCAAGTCCACCGCCGGGCGTGATGAGGTAATAGCCTACGTCGCCCCATGCCAGCATTTCAATTTGCGAAGCCAGTTTCTGATATCCAATAGGCGGACGTTTCTCTTCGCCTTCCTTGGGCTTCGGTTCGGTAATGGTCAAGCCACCGCCGCCGCCCATTGAGCGCATGGCAGTGTGCATAAATTCAACGTAATCCCACGGAATGGCATGTTCGTTCTCGTCAAATTCGCGAGAGGTGCTGCGCATCATATTCTCTGCAACAGTTTTCAACATCGCGTTCATTTGGACGATGGGTTTCGGGGCTTCAAATTCGATGGTCATGTTCTGTTCTCCTTACGAATTACGCATTACGAAATACGTAATTCGTGATTCGTAATTAGACAATTGCCAATCCCAACAGCATCGGGAAACCGCGCCCGTTGCGCATGAGTAATTCAACCGGGTTCTCGCGGATATAGCCGTGACCGCCGTAAATTTGCACGCCGCGGTCGGTCACCATCATTGCCATATCTGCTGCGCCAGTGAATGCAAGATACGCAGACACACAAGAGTCTTCTTTGTTATTGTCAATTTTCCAGGCGGCTTCCCATGTCATTAATCGCATCGATTCAAGTTCAACTGCCATCTCTGCCAGCATGAAAGCGACAGCCTGCTTCTGCGCGATCTTCACACCGAAGGCTTCACGTTCCTTGGCATAGTTCTTTGCATAATCCAGCGAGGACTTGGCGACGCCCAAAGCGGCAGCAGCGGAGGCAACTCTCATCGCATCAAGGATCAAGCCAAAGTCGTGCCCTGAGGCGCCGCCGAGTCGTTCGGCGGTCACATTCTCCAGTTTGACTCGGTACATGGGCAGGGCGTTGAGTCCCATCAGTTTTTCGCGTTCATCAGAAATGGATAAACCCACCGCCTCTTTCTTAACGATGAAGCCTTGAGTGACCCCATTGAGATTCGCGTACACGATGAGTGCTTCGGCATCTTTGGCAAATGGCACGAAAGCTTTCTCGCCATTCAAAACATACGCGCCACCTTCGGCGTTGGCAGTAGTCTTGAGTTCGTTCGGGTCGAAGTTGAAACTGTATTCGATGAGCGCACCAGTGTAAGGAGCCCATGCGCCTTCGATGATCTTGGGAAGATATTCCTGTTTCTGCTCTTCCGTGCCGCCCAGCAAAATGGGAGTGGCAAACAGTGACGGGGTCATCACAGAAAGTGCGCCAGCCAAATCACCAAACGCCATCTCTTCAACAGCCAGCACGCCAGTGACAGCGCTGCGCTCGCCAAAGCCGCCGTACACCTCAGGCGTGGACGCTTGCAGCAGACCCAGCTCCCAGCCTTTGTTGATGAGCTTTTGCGGCATCGCGCGACCCTCTTCGGCATCGTGCGCGGCGGGACGCAGATCATTGGCGGCATACTTCCCCACCGCATCAATCAACATTTGTTGTTCTTCATTGGGTTCGAACGAATACATTTGTCTTCTCTCCTTTTGGTCGTGGTGGAGAAGTAAACAGGTACACATGTACACAGGTTTACTTCTCCGCTGTCTACGTGTTTACTTGTCTACCTGCCTACTTCAACATCCCCTTCAAAATAAAATCCGAATACTCATCGGCAATTTGTTCAATGGATTTGGGACCATTCGGGCGATACCAGGTCAATGTCCAATTCAAGGTGCCCATAATGGCGCGGGTGGCGAGACCTGTATCGGTTAACGCAAACGTTTTCTTTGCTACACCTTCTTCTAAAACGTCATGCCATAGTTTTTCAAAATTATCGCGCAGGGGCACATGACGGGCATGATTTTTCTTATCGAGCGAGCGATGCTCGAACAGAAGCACGGAGGTCAGGTCTGAATTCTCCGCCAGCCCTGTGAGGTAGCCGCGAATCATTAATCTAAGTTTTTGGTCTGGGGAAATGTTTTGAGTGGAGATTGCAGAGATATGCTCTGTAAGCATGGCAAGAGCACGGTCGAGCAGTGCCAGCAATATCTCCTGCTTGGACGAAACGTGGTGATACAAACTGGCTTTTTGCACATTCACCGCCGCCGCAATATCAGACATGGACGCGCCATGAAAGCCCTTCTGGCGAAAGACCTGTGCTGCTGCATCCAGAACATCGTCTCGGGTCATATATCTCCTTCCCTACCGAACGGTAGGTAGGCAGAGTTTACTACTGTCATTAGTGAGAGTCAAGAGATTTAGCCCTCCTCTACACAACTTAGGGGATGTAAAAATTACAAGAGTAGAATTGTCTGGGTTCATAACCTAAAGGAGAACGAACATGAAATATTTTGTGACAGGCACGACCGGCTTTGTTGGCGGCGTATTGGCAAAGAAACTTCGTGAAGCCGGGCATGAGGTCAATGCCTCCGTCCGCTCGCCGGCGAAGGCGAAAGACCTGCAAGCGCTCGGCGTGAAATTGTTCAAAGGTGATGTGACCGATAAAGAGTCTATGCGTGAGGCGATGACCGGTGTGGACGGGGTTTACCATGTGGCAGGCTGGTACAAAGCTGGCACAAAAGACAAGAGCGGCGGGGTACAGGTCAACATCAACGGCACACGCAATGTGCTGGAATTGATGCAGGAATTGAAGATCGCCAAAGGTGTATACACCAGCACATTGGCAATCAACTCAGACACCAAGGGCGTACTCGCAGACGAGAAGTACCACTTCACAGGCGAACACCTCAGTGAATACGACCGTTCCAAAGCAGAAGCGCACAAACTGGCGGATGAATTCATCGCGAAGGGACTGCCTTTAGTCATCGTCCAACCGGGGCTGATCTATGGACCTGGCGATACTTCATCGGTCCGCGCCTCTTTGCTGGACCTGTTGAAGGGTCGGCTGCCCATGTTGCCTCGTCAAACCGCCATGTGCTGGGCGCATGTAGATGATATTGTCCACGGTCATATTCTGGCGATGGAAAAAGGAAAAGTCGGCGAAAGTTATATTATCTGCGGTGAAAAATATGAGCTGTATGAAGCCTTCAAACTCGCCGCACAGACGGCGGGAGTCCGCGCCCCGATGGCGGCTGCGCCCGGCATGATGAAAGCCATGTCGGTATTGGTCAAGCCGTTTGATGCGATCATGCCCGATTCATACACATCTGAAGGGTTGCGCATTATCTCTGGTGTGACGTACATTGGTGATAACAGCAAAGCCAAGCGTGAACTGGGCTACAATCCGCGACCGGTGAGCGAGGGTTGGGTAGAAACGGTCAAATACGAGAAACAGTTATTGGGGCGGTAGGTAGAGTCAACTTTGGCAGAAGCAAAAAGCCAGATGGATAGACACAAGCGCGGCACGAGAAAGAAGCGATTTGTTTCATCCTCTGGCTTTTTTTCGTATATCTAATCTGCTATAATACAGATATGGCACTGCCCAATCCTGAATCCACTCCACAAACTCCCCCTCCATTAACGCCTGAACAATTGGCTGAACTGCGCGAACAGGAACGCAAGCAAAAACAGATCATGGCTGGCATTATTGCCGTGGTGGTTTTGCTGGTTGCATTGCTTGGCATTGCAATTTATTTCCTGTTGCAGCCCACCACCCCCACCGACAAGATCCGCGACGTATTCATTATTGTCGTGGCGCTTGAGACCCTGGTAATCGGCGTGGCGTTAATCGTGCTTGTCATTCAATTGGCAAGTCTCATCAACCTGCTTCAGAACGAAGTACGACCGATCTTGCAAGCCACCACCGAAACCGTCAACACCCTGCGCGGTACTGCAGAATTTTTGGGAGAAAATTTTGTTGAGCCAGTGATCAAACTTAATGGCTATTTGGCAGGCTTAAAGCGTATGTTAGAATTGTTAGGTGTAAAACCTAAATAAAACATGACATCATCTGACTAAAAAGGAGAACTACCATGTCTGACCGTGATGAATTTGGAGCCTTTCTCGTAGGGTTTGTGGTCGGCGGGCTCACCGGCGCTGTTGTTGCTTTGCTCTTTGCTCCTCAATCTGGCGAAGAAACTCGTGCATTGATCAAGGACAAATCGATTGAATTGCGCGATAAAGCCCAAGTGAGCGCTGAAGAAGCCTATGCCCGCGCAGAAGCCGCCGCCAAAGAAGCCCGCGCTCGCGCTGAAGAACTTGCCAAGGAAGCTCGCACCCGCGCCGAAGAACTCACCAAAGAAGCTCGCACTCGTGCAGAACAGCTCGCTTCTGAAGTAAAAGAACGCGGCAAGGGCGCCATCGAAGCCGTTCGCAAGCCGAAGAAAGACGGCAGCGAAGCCACCCCTATTTAATCTTTATTGAAACAGATGAGGGTTTGACTCAGGTCAAACCCTCGTTTTATTTCTGCTATGCGTCACTTCATGCGTTTTTTCTTTAACCTGCTTTACCATCCCTTCGCTTTCACATATGACCTGGTGGCGTGGGTCGTTTCGTTTGGGAAGTGGAATGACTGGGTTCGTAGCATTTCCCCACACCTTGAAGGGACTCGCCTTCTTGAGTTGGGTCATGGTCCCGGTCACTTGCAGCGCTTCTTACTGGACCGAGGGCTGAATCCTGTTGCCCTGGATGAATCTACACAGATGGGGCGAATCGCCAAACGCCGTCTCGGCTCCAAGCAAAAACTGACACGCGGGCTCGCTCAAAACTTGCCATTTGCAAAGGCTTCGTTTGAAACCGTTGTGTCCACCTTCCCAAGTGAATACATCTTCGACCCCAAAACACTGGCAGAAACAAAGCGGGTTCTTGTAAATGAAGGGAAATTGATCGTTCTACCTGCCGCCTTCCCATCAAATGGATTCCTAAAGTGGTTGTATAAGGTCACTGGCGAAAGCCCAGAAGCCTTAGACGACGCCTTGAAAGAAAGGCTAAAAAGTCCGTTTGTGAGCGCTGGGTTCAATGTTGAAATACAAATGATAGAAATGAAATCGAGCACGTTGGTACTAATTCTGGCAAGGTCTATTTTTCATAATTCCTAAAGCCTTTTTTAATGCAGGGGTGTAAAATATGCCGACTTTATGAAAACAAAATCTACAAATTCCTTATCTCTATTTTTCAATCTGACCGTCCTCGCCGCATACTTTCACGCCCTTATGGAATGGCTGTTTTTTGTTACGCAGTCTTCGTCTCTATCCACGCTTTCCCTTCTCGACAAGCTTGAGGTCTTGTTTTCGACCGGCGGTGTGATCGTTTTGCTTTTATTGGCGCTGCTTGTTATTTTTGCTCTGCCTACGCTTAAGTGGAAGTTCTTCGGGTATGTTCCAGCCACCTTGATGGTATCTGTCACCGCTTTGGTGATGATCGATAACTTCACCTATACCGTTTTCAAATTCGGGATTGTCTCTACGGCAGGAGCCTGGCGATTGCTGTATACAGTTGCCTTTGTGTTACTCTTTTATTGGGTCTTCCGCTTTGTGGAGAGACAAAAACTTTGGAAAGGTGTTTCTTTCCTTTCTTTGGGACTGCTCGGCGTTTCAGCAGTGGTCATTCTATCCATTTACAACTCGCGTTCCCCATACATGAGTGACTTTACCCCCGAAGCGACAGAAGCCTCGGCAAAACATCCCAATATCCTAATTCTGGGCAGTGATGGTTTAAGTGCCAGCTATCTCTCTGCGTATGGATTTGAAGGCAACACTACGCCCTTCATCGCCGAACTGACCCCAACCTCCCTCGTAGCTGAAAATGCCTTCCCAAATGTTTCCAGTACCACCGGTTCCACCACCTCTGCATTGACGGGAAAAATGCCTGCAGAAGTTCAGGTATTTCGCTATCCCGATATCCTTTCCAAAGAAGACTCCTTCGAGCACTTGCCCGGCATCCTAAAACACATGGGTTACAAAACCGTGGAGCTTGGCACCACTTACTATGTCGATGCGAGAAAACTAAACTTGGCAGATGGCTTTGAACTGGTAAACAATGTCTCTGTTGATAACCCTGTTTTGGATGCTGTTCAACCGCTGTTGGGCAATTCTCCCTCAGCCTTTTTCCTTCAAACCGTAGCAGAACGTGCCAGTGACCGTTTATTCCACATTTTCTTCATCAAAGAAATGGAAAACCCATTCTTACAGGTCAACAATCCCAATGCTCGTATGACCGATGAAGAACGGACACAACAGATCATCAACTTGCTTGAAACTTCAGACCGACCCGTGTTCGTCTTCTCGCACTATATGAATACACATGGTCCGCTCTTTTCGACGGATGACAAACACGTGGAAGAAAATGAAGATAGTGCTGAGTCAGAAAAAGAATGGGACGTAGAACTTTATAAAAAAGCCATTCGTACCTTTGATGACCACGTCCGCGAGATTTACACATATTTGGAAGAGTCTGGCAAGTTAGACAATACCATCATCGTCATCTATACAGACCACGGCTATCGCTATGTAGTCAACCAGCGCATCCCGATCATCTTCCACTTTCCAAACAATGAATATGCTGGAACGATCCAAAACAACACGCAGATCATTGACATACCCGCCACCCTGCTGGACTATGTCAACGTCGACCAGCCCGAATGGATGACCGGCGCCTCGCTCTTGCAAGGCGAACCGCCTGTCATGCGAGAGATCATCAGCACCACAGCGGGTTCGCCGAAAAAGATCAAACCGCCGTTCTATCAGATCAAAAGTCTGCAATTCATCGTCTGTCAGAAATGGTATTCATGGAATGTACAGGATAATGAATTCAAAACCGGCGAGGTAAAAAATCACACCGCAAAATGTGAGCCGAATCTCTTGCCGTCTGACGATGAAATTCGACAAAGAATGATCGAGTACTTCAAGAAATATAACTACGATACCAGTTCGCTCGAGTAACATCCAGAACTCCCTTAGGTGCTAAGGGAGTTCTTATTTCTTGCTTCATGAAGTACGCTATAATCCGCGCATCTTCTTATAGGGATTTTCATGAAACGATACTTACTCTTCACGGTCTTCATCTCTGGCATGACCACACTTGCTGCCGAACTCGCGGCAGGACGCCTCATCGGGAATGTGTTCGGTACCAGCAATCTCGTTTGGGCAAGCATCATTGGCTTGATCCTCATTTATCTCACCTTGGGCTATTTCATCGGTGGCAAATGGGCAGATAAAGACCCAAGTCCATTGGCAATGTATCGCATTTTGGCATGGGCAGCGTTCACAGTGGGGCTTGTGCCTTATGTCGCCGTACCCGTTCTCAGGTCCGCTGCGAGCGCGTTCGAGGCGTTGAGTGTCGGCATCATGGCGGGGTCCTTCATCGTTGTCCTCATCCTCTTTATTGTGCCCATCACCTTGCTCGGAACTATTTCGCCTTATGCCATTCGCCTCTCGGTGGATGATGCCAGCAAAGCGGGGCAAATTTCCGGGCAAATTTATGCAGTGTCTACCCTTGGTTCGTTCATTGGAACCTTTCTGCCTACTCTCGTTTTTATTCCCACTGTTGGCACGCGACTCACGTTTGCCATTTTCGGTATGACGCTTTTAGTGGTTGCGCTGGTAGGGCTGGCTCGTTTTGCCAGCACTCGCGATATGCTCAAACTAATTTGGATGCCCATTCTGCTGGCAGTGATCGCATTTATCTTCTCAAGCTCTGCTTTGAAAAGCAACAAGGGGCAGGTCTACGAAACCGAGTCTGAATATAACTATATTCAAGTTCAAGAGTCGAATGGCTACACCTTATTGCGTCTCAACGACGGTCAGGGCATTCACTCCATATATCATCCTGAAAATCTTTTCTACAATGGTCCGTGGGAACTCTTCATGGTCGGACCGTATTTCTATGAAAATCGTTCACCCGACGACATCAAAGAAATGGCGATTATCGGGCTTGCCGCAGGCACGGCGGCTCGTCAAGCCACAATCGTTTATGGCGAAGACCTGCACATTGACGGCTACGAACTCGACCCAAAGATCGCTGAAGTTGGCTACGAATATTTTCACATGGGTTCGCCGAACTTGAATGTCATTCTTGGGGATGGGCGATTGAATCTTGACCGTTCCACAAAAAAATATGACATCATCGCTGTGGATGCATACCGCCCGCCCTACATTCCTCCGCACATGACGACGCTTGAATTCTTTGAAATCTGCGCCTCTCACCTAGCCGATAACGGGGTACTGACCCTCAACGTTGGATCCACGCCGGGAGATCGCCGCCTCATTGACGGACTCGCCACCACCATGGCACAGGTCTTTCCTACCATTCACATCATGGATATCCCTGGCACGCTCAACACCATGATCTATGCCACAAAACAACCCACAACAACTGATGCATTCCTTGCAAACACGTTGCGCATCGCAGAAGACAAAAGCCTAAATCCATTGCTCGTGACGACCATGTCCTCTGCCTATGCAAACCTAAAGCCCGGCTACGAAACAACAACCGTCTTCACCGATGACCTTGCGCCCATCGAATGGATCGTCAACGATATGGTTGTGAAATTCGTCCTCGAAGGCGGATTGGAATTTTTACAGTAATGAAACTCCCAACTCTTCTCTCTTATCTTGTCTCTCTCGCCATACCACTCGTGTTAATCGGGTTGGCGCTACGCATTCTGCTCACTCCGCTCTACTACACCGTTGAATACAACATGCCCTACTTCCCTGCAGATGAATACGGCTTCACCAAAGAAGATCGTTTGAAATGGGCAAAACCATCGGTGGAATATCTCGTCAACAGTGCCGATATTTCCTATCTTGGCGACCTCAAATTCGATAATGGCAACCCCATTTACGGTGAAGCTGAGCTCAGTCACATGCATGACGTCAAGAATGTAGTACAAGGAGCCTTGAAGGTTTGGTATCTCTCCATTGCTGTTCTCATTCTGCTCGCCATCCTCGCTCAACGCAGCGGATGGATGCCTTTGTACCTCACCGGTTTACGCCGCGGCGGTTGGTGGATGATCGGGCTGGCAGTCACACTGGGCTTCATCGCCGGAGCAGGCATTTTGCTCAACCCTGATATTTTCTGGAATTTCTTCGCATGGTTTCACTCTCTATTCTTTGAGGGTGACTCTTGGCTATTCTATTACTCAGATACCCTCATCCGCCTCTTCCCCATCCGCTTCTGGCAGGACGCAGTCATTGCCATGGCAGTCATTGCCCTGAGCGGCGGCTTAGGTTTGGCATTTGGATTAAAAACAACAAATTAATCCTTTAATTTTCATCAGTTACCCTGATCTGAGTGGCATTTCTCTGAAATCTTTGTCACCGGTTCGGGGTTATTTTTTTATCAGCACAGGCACCATAGAATCTCACCAAATGGAGAAAATATGCCTCTTACCAATGATGAATGTCTTGAGATATTTGGGTCTTCTCGAATAGACCTGATCCGCACTGCAGATGCGCATACATTAAGTGTTCAAGCCTGGCTTTCTTCACGCAGCCCGATCGCAAAAACATTTCAGGGCACTGGTATTAAGGCATCTTCCACAGGGCTAAAACTACCACTCTTAAATCTGGCATTTGGTGCTAACTTCCCCGATGAGACAGATCCCTTTGAAATCGAATCGGAAGTAAAGCAGGTGATTGATTTCTTTGCTGAAAGAAATGTCCCTTGGTATTGGTGGATGAACGCGGAGCCACGCCCTGCAAATATTGCAACCTTTCTTGAGAAATTCGGTTGCGTGTACGATGCCCCTCCATTGCCTGCCATGATTGCCCCTACAAAACAAGTTACTTCGTCCTTTCCACAAGTGGCGAATAATGTTTATGTGTGGCAGGCATCATCTATCAAAGATCTACAGATGGCAAGCACCATTCGACGGATCGCATTCCAGTTTACAGAAGGCGAAGCACTGACCTACTTTGAAGATATGGCTCAAGATTGGTTATCAAACAAAAATCCGGTTCGCTTGTTCCTTGCCGGACCGAAAGAGGGTGAAGCTGTTTCAATTGGCGCAATCATCGAAGCCGAAGGTATCCCTGGCATTTATGTGATGGCTACTTTGCCTGAATTCCACCGCCAGGGGTATGGGAAAGCTGTTCTTACTCGGCTTCTTTCAGAAGCCGCCAAATGTGAGGGTAAAATAGTCGCCTTAACCGCCAGTTCTGCCGGAGCCGGTTTGTACGCACAATTCGGGTTTAGGCATCTATTTGATTTCAATTTTTACTCAATTCCAGATGAAGTATAATTTCTTTACAGGAGCCCATTTATGTCCTTCAAATTATCATTAGAGAACAAAGTAGCTATCGTTACCGGTGGTTCACGCGGAATTGGTCGCGCCATTGCATTCGAATTCGCTGACCGCGGCGCGGCAGTAGTGGTCAACTACAACAAATCTCCCGAATCTGCAGAAGAAGTGGTGAAGAAAATTCAAGAAGCGGGTGGAAAAGCTGCCGCCTTTCAAGCAGATGTCTCTGATTTCAAACAAGCAGAAGCGTTGGTAAAGTTTGCCATTGACACCTTTGGCGACCTGCACATTCTTGTCAACAACGCCGGTATTACCCGCGACCAACTCATTATGATGATGCCCGAAGCAGACTGGGATGCCGTTATCAATACTAACCTCAAAAGCACCTTCAATTGCTCGAAGGCTGCCGTCAAACATATGATGCGTAAACGCACAGGACGCATCATCAATATGGCATCGGTTGCCGGGCAAATGGGCAACCCTGGGCAAACGAATTACTCTGCCTCCAAAGGCGGTCAGATCGCGTTTACCAAAGCATTGGCACGCGAAGTCTCTGCCCGTAATATCACCGTCAACGCCATTGCACCGGGGTTTGTCGATACAGAAATTCTTGATGCAATGACACCCGAAGCCCTTGAAGCCGCACTTAAACTTGTGCCGCTTGGGCGCAAGGGCAAACCAGAAGAAATTGCCTTCACCGCTTCCTTTCTCGCCTCTGATGGCGCCGCATATATTACCGGTCAAGTCATTGGTGTGGATGGCGGCATGGCAATGATGTAAAACAGGAGTAATAATGACAGAATCTATGCAAGGAAAAACCACGGTCTCACCTGAAGTATTAACTACCATTGCCAGCCTCGCTGCATTGGAAGTCCCCGGCGTCAGCCGACTGGCACCGATCAGTGGCGGCGTGAATCGCTTCTTTCGGCGCGGCACCAGCGATGGCGTCCGCATTGAAGCGAAAGACAACATGGTCGTTGTTGACCTGTTCCTCATCCTCAAAGATGGAGTGAACATCCGCGAAGTAGGGCGAAATGTACAAGCCAATGTAGCCCGCTCGATTCAGGAAATGGTTGGCATGGAAGTAGGCGAAGTCAACGTCCACATCGAAGACATCGATTTTGAAGGGGACGAGGCATAATCAAATGAAGCCCCGAACTCGGGCGCGCGCGCTCGCCCTGCAAGTATTGTATGAAACCGATCTCTCCACACACCTGCCTGGTGATGTGTTGAAAACTCGTTTAGAAGAAACCACTCTGCCGCAAGATCTAGCCGAGTTCGCCCGCAGTATTATTTTTGGCATACTGCCCATTCGAGACAATCTCGACCGTGTGATTGCAAAGTATGCCCCAGAGTGGCCCCTCGATCAGATCGCCGCAATCGATAGAAACATTTTACGTATGGCGTGTTGGGAATTTGCCATCTCGCGCGAAACTCCCGTAAAAGTTGCCATCAACGAAGCTGTGGAGTTAGCCAAGTTATTTGGTTCTGACTCCACAGCCCGTTTTGTGAACGGTGTGCTTGGCACACTGGTAGACCACGAGCAGGAAATCTACCAAGTTCTGAAGAACGAAATATCGCAAGAAACAAATCTGGAATCTTAACCAATGGAAATTCTCGGCATTGGAATGCCTGAACTTATTTTTGTAGTGATTATTGCTTTGCTTATTTTGGGTCCGAAAGATATGCAAAAGGCAGGCAAAACCATCGGAAAGTTTTTACGAAATGTCATCACATCTGATGGCTGGAAACTTTTTCAACAAACTTCGCGCGACTTGCGCACTTTGCCCAATCGCTTAATTCGTGAAGCGAATGAGGATTTGGATAAAGTCAATCGCGAGATAAAGAGCGCCGCATCAATCCCAGACCCGGCACGGACCAGCCCCACAAACTCGCGTCCACAACCTCAGCCATACTCTGCCACTCCGCCCGTCAAAGCTGGTGACGAAAATATTATCCTTCCTGACCCGCAAGAGAAAAACAACCCCGAAAGCGAAACTCCGAACAATGCGTAAGTTCTTTAAGGGTGTTTGGTGGGTAATCACCCTGCCATTTCGCCTTGTCTATGCCATCATAACCTTCCCTTTCCGGGCAGGTTATCGTTTTTTCAAGCTGCTTAATAGCGAACCTGAAGAACGCCCCATTGCTGATGTTTTTGCTGACTTGATTACAGAAAAAGAAGTCCGCGATCAGTTGTGGGAACAAATCGAAGCCTTTCGCATGCATCTTTTGCGCTCAATCATTGCCTTATCCATTTTGGTGATTGCAGCATTCTGGGTAGCAGAACCTGCCATGGCTTTTCTCTCTGAACCTGTTGGCGGTCTTGAAAAACTTCAAGCCATTGAAGTGACAGAAGAAATCGGCGTGTTTATGCGTGTTGCAATGACCATTGGGATTGCTATCGCCTTCCCTTATATAGCATTTGAATTTTGGTTATTCGCGGCACCTGGTTTGAAACCTCGCGAAAAGAAACTAGGGTTGGTGGGCATTCCACTTGCAACCCTCCTTTTTCTGCTTGGCATGGCATTTACGTTTTATGTCTTGTTACCAACTGCGCTGCCTTTTTTAGGAAGCTTTACCTCTATCTCTCAATTTTGGTCTGCGCGGGAATATTTTTCATTTGTCACCGGTTTGATGTTATGGATTGGCGGCTTCTTTGAATTTCCGCTTCTTATTTATGTGCTGACTGCTATTGGCTTGGTCAACCCGAAATTCCTTGCTGACCAATGGAGATTGGCAATTGTCATTATTGCTGTGCTTGCGGCTGCCATCACTCCTACCGTAGACCCGGTCAACATGGGGTTGGTAATGGTTCCAATGATTTTGTTATACTTTATCAGTATCGGCTTAAGTTATCTCGCCTACGCCGGGCGAAGCAGAAACGCCGAAGTTCAGGAAGCAGCCAGTGACGTTGAGCTAGGCTAGGGTTTGGAAAGAAGCGCACTGATGCGCGTTGAGGAGAAGAATATGAAAGGTTCGATCATTCCACTACGCCGTTGGATATCCGCGGCGATCGTTTTGACACTTGTTGGGCAAGCTTGTACCATCTCGCTGTTTGACCCTCCCAGCGGGAATACAGATTCTGGTACACCTACTCCCGTCATTGCAACCAATACCCCATACGCTGCTACACAAACTACCTTTATCGTTACTTTGCCAGAGCCTCTTCAAGCCGGAGATACTCTTGCCATCTCTGTTGTAGATGAAGTGACTGGTATCCGTTTTAACGAAACCAAATATCCCATGACCGCCCGTGATAGCCTGACCTATACGGCATCATTGCCTGTGCCGGTCAATTCGGTGATCAAATATCGTTACGTCCGCTTAGGTGGGTCGGGCGCTGTGGAAGATACAACATTTGGAACTTCGATTCGATATCGCCTCTACAATGCAGCTAGTTCTGCTGAAGTTCAAGATACCATTGCTGATTGGAGTGACAAAACCTATTCTCGCCCAGTTGGGACCATCCTTGGTCAAGTTTATAACGCAGACACAGGCTCCCCCATTCCAAATATTTTAGTTACAGCTGGCGGCATTCAATACATTACCGACTCTTTAGGGCGCTTTGAAATTTCAGGCTTGCCCGTAGGGACGCATCAATTAGTGGCATATAGCCTCGATGGATTGTACGTTCCATTTCAACAAGGTGCCATCGTTGCAGAAAGCAATCCCACCATCGTGGATTTGCGCATCAAGCCTACTCATCTTGTCAATGTAACTTTTTTCGTTACTGTCCCTGAGGATACTGTTCCGGGTGCGCCCGTACGCATTGCTGGAAACATTCTGCAATTAGGCAATACCTTCGCAGATTTACAAGGTGGGGTAAGCACCGTCACAGATCGTATGCCTGTCATGAGTCTACAACCAGATGGGCGCTATTCCGTCACACTTGGTTTGCCAGCAGGAACGTATATTCAATACAAATATACATTGGGCGATGGCTTTTGGAATGCAGAGCACAAATCCGATGGCAATTGGGTCGTGCGTGAGTTTTTGGTTCCAAGCCAGGATGTGACCATTCAAGACACAGTATCCTCGTGGCTAGCATCGAATCAGTCAGGTCCCATTTTATTTGAAGTAAGTGTTCCATCCGTCACACTCCCCAGTGACATTGTTTACATGCAATTCAAATCTGCCGGGTGGATGGAGCCCATTCCCATGTGGCCGCTCGGTAACAATCGCTGGGCATACAAGTTATATGGTCCGCTCAATTTTCTCGGATCTTTCTCCTATCGATACTGCCGCAACGGTCAATGCAATAGTGCAGATGACAACCAAACTGTTGGTGAAACTACAGCAGGCAGAACTGCCAGCACCAGTCTGCTTGGGCAGGATATTCAAGACAGTGTCGGTTCATGGAAATGGTTTGAAAACCCAGAAAGTTTTGCACTGGTTGGAAGCACAATCACCCCACGAGCTGCAGGTTTTGTGGCTGGTGTAGAATACCAACCTTATTTTCGCCCAAACTTTTCTTCTTATGGTCCGCAGGCATTTGCAAATACCAAAGCCATCGGAGCTAACATGACCGTCATCACCCCAAGTTGGACGGTCTCCAGCATTTCGCCGCTTCGTTTCTCTACTCAACCCGGCAATGACCCATTCTGGATCGACACTGCGATCATGGTCTCACAAGCACGTGCCTTGGGGTTGAACGTCTCACTCTTCCCCGCTCCTAATTTTCCACCATCAACGGATGCCAATTCCTCAGCAAGCGATCAGTTCTGGAAAAATGCTCCTAAAGATGCTGCTTGGTGGCAGACCTTCTTTACGCGTTATCGCGCCTTCCTTGTCAATTATGCAGACCTTGCAGCACAAAGTGGAGCGCAGGTGATCATTCTCGGTGGCGATTGGATCACCCCAGCCTTGCCCGGCGGACTTCTGCCCGATGGTACACCTTCAAACGTTCCAGCAGATGCAGAAGCACAATGGCGTTCCATTCTCCAAGATGTACGTTCACGTTTCAAAGGTCAGGTGTGGTGGGCATTACCATATGAAGTTTCAAATTTCACTACACCGGTAAGTTTCTTGCGGGATGTCGATGGCATTTACTTGTTATGGTCGAACTCAATCGCAACAAGCTCAACTGCAACAAAAACAGATTATGCCAATGAGGCAGGTCGCCTACTCGACAACGAAGTTGCCCCGCTGGCGTCTTTATTGGTCAAGCCGGTTATCCTGGCTGTATCCTATCCTTCTGCAGCAGGCGCACCAACAGGTTGTATATCCAACGGGTCTGGAGCCTGTGTAGACTTTGACGCGCTTTCGCGTCCAAATATAGACATATCCTCTGTTAGCCTAAACCTGCAAACTCAGGCAGATATTTACGAAGCCATGCTCAATGCTGTCAACGCCCGCCCATGGATATCTGGATTTGTCAGCCGCGGTTATTATCTACCCGTTGTTTTGCAAGATAAATCCACATCCATCCATGGCAAGCCAGCCGCCGATGTATTGTGGTATTGGTATCCCCGATTTTTGGGGATTGTTCAATAATAGTTTATTCCCCATATTCATAAATCAGACGCAGAGTGAGCCACGAAACTCTGCGTCTGGTGTATTAAGTACTGCCACAGGATAGCTCTGTGGAAAAAACCATTGGAGGAACTATGAAAAAATTTGGCAGATTTTTAGGGAGGATGCTAATCGGAATTCTGATCATCGCTGTGGTGGTCGCCTCAGGCGGGCTTTTCTATTTCAAAAGCTATTTGCCCAAAACCGTTGCACCAAAGTCTTTCCCACAAATTGATGGGGAGATTAAAGTGGAAGGATTAGATGGAGAAGTGAATATCTATCGTGATGCGATGGGTATTCCGCACATCTACGCAACGACCGCTCATGATATTTTCTTTGCGCAGGGCTATGTCCATGCGCAAGACCGTTTCTGGCAAATGGATGCCTGGCGTCATATTGGCTCAGGTCAACTTTCTGAAATGTTCGGTGAAGGTCAGGTGGAAACCGATGCCTTCTTGCGTACCCTCGGCTGGCGAAAAACCGCTGAAGCAGAATGGGAGCAGCTCGACCCCGATGCACGCGCCATTTTGGTATCCTATACCGAAGGCGTAAATGCCTATCTCAAAGATCATAGCGGTACCGCTCTCAGCTTGGAATATGCCGTGCTGGGTCTGCTCAGCCCAGACTACGTCATTGAGCCGTGGGAACCTGTCAATTCATTGACATGGGGCAAAGCCATGGCATGGGATCTCCGCGGCAACATGGGTGAAGAAATTGAACGTGCAGAATTATTAAAAACTCTCACGCCAGAACAAGTGGCATTGCTTTATCCAGAATACCCGCAAGATCATCCTGTCATCGTAAATAAGATCGGGGAAGGCGGACAAGCCACATCTACAAATAGTGCAAATAGTTTTGACTATTCTGCCCTCAATCTTGATTCACTTTCACACAACGCCTCTCTGCTGGACCCGATTCTTGGTCCGCTTGGCGATGGAATTGGGTCAAACTCTTGGGCTGTATCTGGCGAAAAGACCGATACAGGCATGCCTTATCTCGCCAACGATCCACACCTTGGAATCCAAATGCCGTCCATCTGGTATCAGGTTGGTCTACATTGTGTCGAAAAGACAGATGCCTGTCCATTTGAAGTAGCTGGCTTCTCGTTTGCAGGGGTTCCTGGTGTAGTGATTGGTCATAACGATAAACTTGCCTGGGGCTTTACGAACGTGGGTCCAGATGTAATGGATCTTTATATTGAAAAGGTCAACCCGGAAAACCCGAACCAATATGAAGTCAACGGTGAATGGGTAGACTTTGAAACATACGAAGAGACCATCAACGTCGTTGGTGGCGAACCAGTTACGATTACGGTCAAAAAGACCCGTCACGGACCGGTTATCTCTGACACCTATGGTCCGACAAAAAATGTTGGAGACCCTGAAGATACAAGCTTCATTCCGTTCAAAGACCGTGTAGGCGGAGTAGAACTACCTGAGCAATATGTGATTGCGCTTGCATGGACGGCTCTAACCCCATCGACGCCGTTTGAAGCCATTTGGGGTTTTGACAAAGCGCAGAACTGGGAAGACTTCCGCGAAGCAGCCAGCGATTTCCATGTTCCTGCTCAGAACTTGCTGTATGCGGATGTAGAAGGAAACATCGGTTATCAAATGCCAGGCGATATTCCAATTCGTAAGAACGGCGATGGAACTTTGCCCGTTCCCGGTTGGACAGATGAGTATGAATGGGAAGGGTTTATTCCATTCGAAGAATTACCATACGCCCTCAATCCTGAAGAAGGCTATATTGTCACTGCCAATAATCAAGTCAATCCGTGGGATTATCCTTACATGATCACCAAAGATTGGGACTATGGTTATCGCGCCCAGCGCATTGTAGATATGATCAAGGATGCACCCGGCAAGATTGATAAGGAATACATTCAATCCATGCAGGGCGATGCGACAGACCTAAATGCCGCTAGCATTGTTCCTATTTGGAAAGAGATTGATTACAAAGCCGCTACCGAAAATGAAGCCTACGCAATCGACCTGATGCAGAATTGGGACTATACCTGTAAAGCCGATTCACAAGCCTGTGCTCTCTTCCAACGGTTCTGGTGGAATTTAGACCAGAATACCATCAACGACGATGTGCCTGAGCGCAATGCAGTCAGCGGCGGCTCGAAAGATTTTGAAACCTTCCGCCATCTCTTGCCAGAACCAGATAATTTCTTCTGGGATGACAAACTTACGACCGATGTTACCGAAACTCGAAATGACATTTTCATCGCTTCGTTGGTTGAAACAGTTCAACAACTGGAAAAGGATTACGGAAAAGACCCCGCCAAATGGCCACGTTGGGGCGAATTGCATACTGCCACATTTAGAAACGGCACGTTGGGAGAATCTGGCGTCTTCTTGATCGAAGACCTCTTCAACCGCGGACCTTTCGAGACGAATGGTGGTCAGAGCCTCGTCAACGCCACCGGCTGGGACTTGGGCACTTCCTTCGAAGTGGACTGGTTGCCATCCATGCGCATGATCGTAGACTTTAACAACCTGAACGATTCGCTCACGGTTCACACAACCGGACAATCTGGTCATGCATATCATCCGCACTACGATGATATGGCGTTGTTCTGGGCAGACGTTTCCTACTACCCAATGTGGTGGGATCAAGAATCCATCATTGATGATGCCGAAGGGCATTTGGTGCTAAAGCCATAAAACAAAAAAATAGGTCACGCTTCGAGCGTGACCTATTTTTTTAACTTGAAAGCAACCCACCCGCCCACTAACAACCCCAGAAAACTGGCTGTCAGGTCGATCAAATCGAAGGTGCGGGCAGAGAAGTAACGTTGCGAGAATTCTTCTAGCGTTATGGCGACAGCGAGTGTCAAGCCAACTGAAAGAGCAACCCGGCTGCGGGCTTGGTTGGGAAGCGTGCGGAGAAAAGTGAGAGTGAGAATAAAGCTAAGGAGTCCAAAAAGGATGAAGTGCCCAAACTTATCGCCATTGGGAAAATCATAGATCGCACGAACAAAAGGCGGCAAGGCATTTTTGTCTGCAAGAATAATGATCGTGATGATAAAAAGTGTAAACAGAATCGCAATGTATTTCATAAAAAAACAGGCTGGGCTTGAGTCCCAGCCTGCCTCACGAGCTAGCCAAGTGCTTTGATAAATTCGCTAATAGACCATCCGCCGCCAGCGATCAAAAAGCCAAAGTAGATGATCGTGGCAATGTTGGAAATATGCCCAAAAATGATCGAGCCACCATCTCGTTCCATCATACCGAGCGCAAAGAAAATCAATGCCAAAGCAGGAAGGGTATTGCTGAACGGGATGAATCCAAAAGGTGCCATTAGCAAAAGCGCGGCAAGGATAAAACTCAAATTATTGAAAATAGTCATGCCGCCTTCTGCTGTGAGTTTGCTTAAGCGATGTGGGCGGCTGACCTTTTCCAAGCGATGCAACCAAATAATGGCACGTCTGAATGCCTCTTTTAATTTGGACGCCGAGAGTTTGCGATTCGCGATAGGCTTGGGTAGCCAAAGCTTTCGTGCGAAGAGATGCGTAATGCCAATCAAGAGGATGCCTGTACCGAAAACAGTACTGACACCAGGAATGGAAACCGGAACTAGAAAAATCAAGGACATGAAGATGGTTACCAACATGAGGCTATCGGCACCAACAATGTCCATGATCTCTACCAAGGTCACTTCATCAGCAGGCAGTTTTTCAACGACCAATTCCATTTTTTCGGCAAGAGTTTCTTGTCCAAGTAACGACTCTTCCTTGGAAGATAATTCAATGTGATTCAATTTAATATCCTCAGTATTTTCTAAAGTAAAGAATGCTTTCAGAACATTACGCTGTTTGTTTTGTTGCGCGGCGTGCCTTCCACCATTCGTAGATCATTGGTACGATCGAAATCAAAATGATGGCAATAATGACCAATTCAAAATTCTTTTTCACAAAGGGGATATTGCCAAAGAAAAAGCCGAGTAAGGTAAAGATTGTCACCCAGCTAATGCCGCCCACAATGTTATAGGTGGCAAAATAAGAGTAAGACATTTTGCCAATGCCGGCTACAAAAGGAGCAAATGTTCGAACGATAGGAACAAAACGCGCAAGGAAAATGGCTTTCCCGCCATGTTTTTCAAAGAAAGCATGGGTCTGTTCCAAATACTCTTTCTTGATCCATTTAATGTTGTAGGCACGGTCTCCGAGATAATGACCAATGGAGTAATTGACCGCATCGCCTAAAACAGCAGCAACCGCCAACAACCCAACTAGTCCCCAAACATTGAAGGAACCGAGTGCGGCAAAGGTTCCGGCAGCAAAAAGCAAAGAGTCGCCGGGCAAGAAGGGCATCACCACCAAACCCGTTTCGATGAAAATAACAACGAACAGAATGCCGTAGGTCCAGGCACCGTAGGTAGTGATAATGGTTTGCAAATATTCATCGAGATGTAAAAAGAGATCGATCGCACTTTTTAGGAAGTCCATTTGTTTTTACTCGCTTTCATGATGTTTTTTGAACGAACGGGCGGAGATTATACACTGCTTTCATTACGCGGTTTAATGCGGCTCAGCCAGTCACCGATGCCAAGAAGAACCAAGCTACCGATCACTCCCATGCCAATATCTAACACTCCGACTTGGAGCAAGATATACCCAAGCCAGATGCTAATCCCCTGCCCGAGTGCAAACCCGGCTGCACTCAAAGCAAGGTGAAGCAGCAGGCGCCATCCGCCCCCGCCACGAATGGAATGGAACAAGGCGCCTGCCAACAATGCCACAACCAATGCGAACAAAATGGCTGGCAGATTCATAGTTTATGGATTCAAATGCTTCGCAAAGAAATCGGCGATGGCGTTATAGCAAGTCACCCGATTGTTGTATTTCAGCACATCGTGACCTTCATCTTCAAAGACCAGCAATTCGATGGGTTTGCCACTTGCTTTCAACTCGCGGACCAAATCCTCCGACTCTGCAGCCACTACACGCGGATCATTGCGTCCTTGAATAACGAGCATCGGCGCCGCCATTTTGTGCAGATGCGTCTTGGGCGAGCGTTCGACCAAGTCGGCGCGTTCTTCGGGTTTATCAATATCGCCAATCGCAAGTTTGAAATAAGGCTTCCATGTTTCAGGGATGCGCTCTGAGAACGAGATCAAGTCATAGGGACCGAACATATCGCAGGAGGCTTTCCACAACTCGGGGTGCAAACCGGCTTGCATGAGGGTCATGTAGCCGCCATAAGAACGTCCGACAACCGCCGCACGAGAAACATCCAAACGTTTGTCGTTGGGCAACACCTTCGTCATCGCGTGGACGTGGTCAAGGCGATCCTGTCCGCCCCAGTCACGGTCGACGCGCTTGGTATAGGAGAGACCATAGCCTGTGGAGCCGCGCACGTTCGGGACGAAGACGGCAAATCCGCGCAGGGTGAGGAATTGGATCAGCGGCATCGAGAACCAGGCGAAGTTTGGGCGTTCCTGTCCCTGTGGACCGCCGTGGATGTAGCACACCACCGGGCGCGGACCTTTGAAGCCGAGCCCTTTGGCGGGGAGATAAAGCCGGGCGGAAACACGCAAACCATCATGGGAGGTGAAAGAGGCGTCTTCCCCTTTGGAGAGCAACGCATCAGGGATTCCCAAAATCTTCTCGTTGGTGTGCAGATATAAATCCGCGCGCTTTTTGCCTTCAATGGAATAAATCTGGGTCGGCGAGATGGCGGTACAAAGCGAGAAGGTGTAGATATCCTCAACCTTGTCATAATCCAAGTGTTCAAGCGTGCCGCCATCGAACGGTTCCTGCCCAATCAAGACATACTTCACTTTTAGTTCAAGTTTTTCTTCATTGAATGCACATTCATAGACCCACGTACAACCATCAATATTGTATTGAAGAATGTATAAATCATCATGAACATGCGCGAGCCCTTCCATTTCGCCAATACCCTTATGAACCAAACCTTTTATTGCAATCGGTTTTATCACACCGGGTTTCTTCAAAGCGATATAGCCGGGGCTGTAAGTATCTTCAAAAACGGAGCTGCTTACGACAACCCCTTTTCCCGAAGGCGAAAAGACCGAACTGCCCAAGCCATTCAAAGGAACGTCTTCACCTTCGGCTCGGTCTTCCAATAATTTTCCATACAATGTTTCTATTTTGCCTTTGTTCCATACACACAATACACCATCCCCCACAGAATAACCTGTTCCCAACAACAGCTTATTATGATCGCGTGAAAAATCGCCAACACCAAAACCAAAATCACTTTCAGCGATCAAGGTCAATTCGCCGGTCTTCAAATTTCCGCGATATAACTCGTTCCACGGCTTGTCACGTCTCTCCGCACCTAAATACACAATGCCCTTCGCGCGATCACACTCGCCAAGATGTACACGATAGTCTTTGAAGAAATTATCAAATGCTGGTTCGGGGAAACCACCCTCCAACGAGATCAACATCGGCTGATAATTTTCATCGCCATTATTGTCGATCATCACCAAGATCGTGTCCAACTCTGGAAAGGCATAAAATGAATGTCCGCCGATCAACTCGGGGTTTTGTAAAGCGATGTTTGGCGGCAACAACGGCTCAGGGACACTGCCACCGTGATACATGGCATACAAACTCAAGTGTCCTGAAAGGTTGCTCAAAAAATAAACCCGCTCATCGGCATATTGCGGCGCGACAAACAACCGCGCAGACATCAAAGACTCAATTCGATAGCTCATGTGATTCTCCTTTTATGCAATGTCAATATCAACTTTATTCCAACCGAAAATCGAACACTTACACAAAATGACTACACGCAAAATTTTTTATTGGATAATCCCACCGCCGAGCATATTCTCCCCTACATAAAATACCGCCGCCTGACCCTTCGTCGCATCTCGTACAGGCGCGTCAAACGTGACCTTTGCCTGATTCCCATCCGTCGGCGTTACCAACGCCGGAACCTCTTTCGCCGTGTAGCGGATCTTCACCTCCGCACGGAATGGCTCGGCTGGCACTTCTCCACTCACCCAGTTGACGTCACGTGCGGTCAACTCTGTTGTTCCCATTTGTTCCTGTGTACCCACGACCAAGGCATTGTTCTTCGCATTCTTTGTAATCACATACAGCGGAACCGGCGAAGCCACGCCGAGTCCCTTGCGCTGACCGATGGTGTAATTCGCCAAGCCGTTATGCTCGCCGATCACGGTGCCATCCGGCGTTTCGATGTTTCCGGGTTGTAACATATCCGGTGCATTGCGTTGTAAAAAGTTACGATAATCTTCACCCGCCAAAAAGCACAAGTCTTGAGAATCTTTTCGTGAAGCTGTCGGCAGACCAAAGCGCTCCGCGATCGCCCGAATCTCCGGCTTGGGATAATTTCCCACCGGGAAAAGCGCATGCTTCAGCTTATCCTGCCCCAACACATGCAACACATACGATTGATCTTTCGAATGATCCACAGCGCGAAGTAAATTCCGCCTTCCGCTCCTGCCCTGAGCTGCGTCGAAGGGTTCTGCATTCTGAATTCTAACGTAATGCCCCGTCGCCATAAACTCCGCCCCCAAAGCCAGCGCGTGATTAAGCAAAAACGTCCAGCGAATCTGACGGTTGCACATCAAGCACGGATTGGGCGTTTCGCCATTGGCGTAGCCGTCCAGAAAATACTGCACCACCGTCTCACGGAAAACATCCTTGGCATCCACTACATAAAAGGGGATGTCTAAAATCCCCGCTACACGACGCGCCTGTGCCATAGAATCGGGCGTGCAGCAACGGTTGGACTCTTCCTTGCCGGGTTCGCTCCATAGGCGCATCATCATCCCGGTTACGTCATAACCCTGCTCCTTGAGCAAAGCCGCCGCAACCGAAGAATCCACGCCGCCAGACATGGCGACAACCACTTTCTTCTTTTCAGTCATTGGGGAAATTATAAACTACTGCTGTGCGCTTTCTCTTGCCCGTCAGTGTCAGATAATGTATATTCAGGTCAGACAACTCAAGGAGAGTGACAGATGACTACCATGGCAGATTTCGTAGTAGAAAACGCGAAAGTTTTCACCAGCAACAAAGACATGCCACAAGCCGAGGCTGTGGCAGTTAAGGGGAAGCGCATCGTTTATGTTGGCACCAATGCAGGCGCCAGCGCCTTCAAAGATTCAAACACGCGCATCATAGACGGGCAAGGGCGCACGCTAACACCCGGTTTCATCGACTCACATTTCCACTTGCTTTGGGGTGCCATTTCTATGGGCGGAGCACAGTTATACGATGCCAAAGACATAAACGACGTAAAAACCGTCCTTTTGGAACATGCCGCCAAGAATAAAACCACCGAATGGGTTGAAGGTCGCGGCGTGCGGTACGATGTGATCACCAACCGCCACGAACTGGATGCCATCATCGCAGATAAGCCCATCTACATCAACGCCTATGATGGGCACACGTCTTGGGCGAACACTAAAGCCTTGGAGTTGGCTGGCATTCTCCAGCCGGGGAAAGAGGCGGAAGGCGTCGGATTGATCGTGCGTGATGAGAATGGGCTCGCCACCGGTGAGTTGCGCGAGACCGCCATGGGGCTGGTCTCCGACCTAATCCCTGAACCGAGCGAAGCCCGAAAACGCGAATTGCTTAAGATGACCATGGCGAATATGAACGCCACTGGTGTGACCAGTGTCCATAACATGAATGGCGATATGCAGGAACTTATGACATTTGCTGCCGTGGAAGATGCGGGCGAAATGACAGTCCGCGTGTATGAGCCGTATCACATCAAGCCGGAAACCACCGAAGAGATGCTCAGTGAAGCCGCTGAGATGGCAAAAGTCAAAGGTGAGTTCGTACGTGGCGGTGCAGCAAAATTCTTTATGGATGGTGTCTGGGAATCATATACAGCGCTCAACGTTGACCCTTATGCCGACGTGCCAGATGCCAAGCCTGATGGCATTTATTCACTCGAACATTTCACGCGAATGGCAACCTTGTGTGACAAAATGGGCATGCAGATATTTGTCCATTGTTGCGGAGATGGTGCAGTGAGGCGAACGCTCGATGGGTATGAAGCCGTTCAAAAGGCGAATGGGAAGCGTGATAGTCGTCACCGCATTGAGCACATCGAGGTCTATCATCCCGATGATCTGCCGCGCTTCAAACAGTTGGGTGTGTTGCCATCCATGCAGACCAGCCACGCACCGTTCAGCATTTCCGAGGGCGATGTATGGCCCACCCGAGTTGGCAAGCAGCGTTGGCATCTTTCGTTTGCATGGCGCGATATTTTGAATGCAGGCAATCAAATTGCATTCGGCAGCGACTGGCCCGTAGCACCCTACAGCCCGATGATCAATTTGCATGTTGGGCTGAATCGTGAACCTTGGGCTGAAGGTGTGCCATCCCACAACCTGACACTTGAAGAGCTCATCATTGGGTATACCCGCGATGCGGCGTATGCCGAGTTTATGGAAAATGAAAAAGGTCAAATCAAAGAAGGGTATCTGGCAGATTTAGTCTTGTTCTCGCATGACCTATTCGCTTTACCAAAAGAAAACATTATGGAAACTAAGCCGGTCTTGACCATGGTAAATGGCAAAGTCGTTTTCGAAGCGTAGAGGTAGTGATGGGAACTTACGCCCTGCGTCGCATTTTACAAACCATCCCCATTCTTTTCATCATCAGTATTCTGTTGTTTCTGATGGTGCGTGCCGCGCCGGGCGGACCGTTAACAGCCGCTCGTAGAAACCCGAATATTTCGAAAGAACAGATCGAAGCCATTGAAGAAAAACTTGGGTTGAATGATCCCCTTCCCGTTCAATATGGGCGCTGGCTTGGTGATATGCTGCGAGGCGACATGGGCGAATCGATCAAGTTCCGCCGCCCCGTTTCAGAGATGATCGGTGAACGCGTGCCCAATACCTTGATATTGGTCGGCGCCTCTTTTCTTGTGACGTTGTTGTTTGCCATCCCCATTGGCATTCTCTCCGCTCGGAAGCCCTACTCTACATTTGATTACGCCATGACGACCATCACCTTCATCGGGCAGGCAATTCCGGTGTATTGGCTTGGGCTGGGACTCATCGTGATCTTTTATGTCACCATCAAAAATCCGCTAACGGGGAATCCGCTTTTCCCAGTTGGTGGAATGAACACACGTGGCATGGAAGGGAATCTGTTAGATACGCTCTGGCATTTGATCTTGCCCGTTACCGCTCTCAGTTTGGGATGGGTCGCCTGGTATTCACGGTTTCTACGCTCCAGCATGTTAGACGTGTTACACGAAGATTACGTCCGCACGGCGCATGCAAAAGGGTTAACAGACAACCTCGTGTATTACAAACATGCTTTGCAAAATGCGATTCTACCGCTGGTCACCTTGATCGCGCTTGACCTGCCCAGTCTTTTTGCAGGTGCACTCTTTGTAGAAACAATCTTCTCTTGGCCCGGTATGGGACGTCTCTTTTGGGACGCGGCAAAAGGGCGAGACTATCCTGTTCTGCTAGGCGTTGTAATGCTCACTGCTGTTCTTATTATCGTTTGCAATATCATCGCGGACTTGGCATATGGTTGGCTCAACCCACAGGTGAAATATGAATGAGACGAGTCCGCTGACCAAAGAACAAAGCATGGCAGCCGTCATCACGCGTCGCTTCTTCAAGCACAAATTGGCGGGCGTGGCGATCACAGTCTTGGCATTGTTAGTATTATTTTCTGCCTTGGCAAGCCTGACGCCCTATGAACCAACCGAACAGAACCCAACTAACATTTTCCAAAAAGCATCGGGCGAACATTGGTTTGGTACCGATGAACTTGGGCGCGATGTATTCACTCGCATCTTATATGGCGGTAGAGTCTCGCTGGCAGTTGGCTTGCTATCCACACTCTTGTCCATCTCTTTAGGAGTCGTGGTCGGTGCATTAAGCGGCTACTTTGGCGGCTTACTCGACTCAACCCTGATGCGCATTACGGACGCCTTCCTCACCTTCCCCACCATCTTTGTACTCATCATCCTGGGTGCCTTTTTGCGCGAACAGCAATTGTATATTTTGCAAAACAGCATCTTTGTGGTCATCATTATTATCGCCGCCCTCTCGTGGATGTGGCCCGCCCGCCTCGTGCGCGGGCTGTTTCTGGTGTTGCGCGAGAAGGAATTTGTCACCGCTTCACGCGCCATGGGTGGGAGCAATTTGCGCATTATCATTCGCCACATCTTGCCGAATTGTATCGGTCCTATCTTAGTAAGCGGCACATTACAAATGGCGTCGGCTATCATCACCGAATCAGGCTTGAGCTATTTGGGTTTCGGCGTACAGCCCCCTACGCCTACATGGGGCAGTATTTTGTCGACTGCACAAAATCAGGTCTTCCGCGCGCCTTGGCTGGCGTTTTACCCCGGCTTGATGATCTTCATCACCGTGATGGCAATCAATTATATTGGTGACGGGTTAAGAGATGCGTTCGACCCGTATGTGATTCATACCAAATCGCAATAGAGTTTATAAATCAAAAGGAGAAGAGATGAAACTCAAACTATTTACAATGCTTGTTATTTTGGGTCTGGTGCTTAGTGCCTGCTCCAGCGGCGGAAATGCTCAAGCCACCGAATCCGCTAGCGGCGGAGGTGGAGGCGGAACTGTCACCCTCATCATTCCAGAAGAACCTACTACGTTGAACTTCTATCTGGCAGATGCTGCAATTGTCCGCCAGGTTGCAGATTCCACTTCGATGACCGGGTTAGTCACAATCGATGAGACAGGAAATTATGTGCCGATGTTGGCAGATAGTTTGCCCACAATCTCAGATGACCATCTCACTGTCACTTGGAAGCTGAAAGATGGTTTGAAATGGTCTGATGGTGAAGCGCTTACATCAGATGATGTGCGCTTCACAGTAGAGGTTTTATCAAACCCGAATTCTGGCGCATTGGTTGGCACCAGCGGTTTCGATTTGATTACGAACGTCGAAACGCCAGATGACCTGACCACGGTCTTAACCTATTCTGAACCATACCCAGGCTATCTCGATCAATTTGCTTACGGGTTATTCCCCCGCCACGCCACGGGCGCACCTGAAGAAATGTCGAGCTGGGATTGGAATCGCGCGCCGGTTACAGCCGGTCCGTTCATTTTGAGCAATTGGGAATCAGGTGTGAGCATTACCCTCACACGCAACCCATACTATTTTGAAGAAGGCAAACCCTATCTTGATAGCATTGTGTTCGCAATTGTGCCCGAGCCCGCTGCACAGACCGCGATGATGATGAACGGTGAAGCCCAAGTTCATTTGTGGCCTGGTGAATTCAAAGCAGACTATGACACCATGCTGGCTGGCAAAGCACAGCAATATCTCATCCCGGGCATTTGGAACATGGCGATCGATTTCAACTTGAGCGCACCCTTCGATGGTGACCCAAGTGCTGCGGCGCCGCACCCCATCTTGGGTGATATCCGCGTTCGTGAAGCCATTGCAAGCGCCATCAATTACCAAGCCTTACAGCAGGATGTATTGCAAGGCAGCGTCGGCGATTCGACCAATCCATTCGCCTATGGATGGTATGAATGCAAACTTCCGCGCAAGTATGGCTATGACGTGGAAACAGCCAACAAATTATTGGATGAAGCAGGCTGGGTCATGGGCGATGATGGCATCCGCGTGGCGAAAGGTGCCATGTACGCCAAGGATGGAACCCGCCTCTCTCTGGAACTTCAAGGGTATACCGCTTTCGATCCTTTGCAGCTCACTGAAGAATACATCGTCGAAAACCTGAAAGCCGTTGGGATTGAAGCCCGTATTCAAAACTACGATTTCTCGATCATCTTCGGGACGTTTGAAGATAACTCTCCGCGTGCCGTTGGCGATTACGACATGTTGATTTTCGACCGCGGCTTCACCACCGAGCCTCAAGGTTACAACTTTGATGCCTATCACTCCTCCCGCATTCCGAGTGCCAACAACCCCACAGGCGGAAATTACTTCCGTTGGATAAACGAGGATGTAGATAAAGCCCTCGAAACCGCCGGTTCCAGCTTTGATATTGAAACTCGTAAAGCCGCCTATTGCGAGGTCGGTCAGGCAGTGATCGATGACCTGCCACAGGTTTACCTGTATCTCTTCCAAGATAATTATGGCATTGCAGACAACCTGGAAGGATACACTCTCAACACTTGGGGTAGCATGAGTTGGGGCGTGCAAAACTGGAAGTTGAAGACCGAATAAAAAATTCATATAAAAAGCCCATCTCCAAAACGGATGGGCTTTTTATTTACAATAATTTTTTCTAAAGAAAAATGTCAACTTGCAGTTTTACTCTACTCTAACTACAATCAAAACATGACTACTACACCCTGGTATCACAAAACAAGTATTTATCATATCTATCCGCGCTCGTTCATGGATAGCAACGGCGACGGCATCGGCGATATTCAAGGCATCATTCAAAAGCTAGACTATATCCGTGACTTGGGCTTTGACTCCATCTGGAGTTCACCTTTCTTCTCCTCGCCTCAAGCGGATTTTGGATATGACATCTCCGATTATCAGAATATCTCGCCTGAATTTGGCACGCTAGAGGATGCTCTTCAACTCATTGAAGAAGTTCATAAGCGTGGAATGCACATCATTTTTGACCTAGTACTGAATCACACTTCTGATGAACATCGTTGGTTCAAGGAGTCACGCTCTTCAAAGAACAACCCCAAAGCAGATTGGTATATCTGGCGAGACAAGCCCAACAACTGGAACAGCATGACCGGTGGCAATGGCTGGCACTACGCCAAAGAACGCGGACAATACTACTGGTGTAGTTTCTTGTCCTTCCAGCCCGACCTGAACTGGCGTAATCCCGAAGTCAAGCAAACCATGTTCGATATTGCCCGTTTCTGGCTGGAAAAAGGCGTGGATGGCTTCCGCTTGGATATTTTCAACACCATCTATAAAGATGCCCAGTTTCGGAATAATCCCTTCACTTTCAAGCTCGCCCCCACACCTGATGATCCCTCTGGGTATTTTCAGAAGGCGCAATACTCACAAGACCAACCCGAAAGTTTTGAACTCGCCAAAGAGTTGCGACAAGTGACCGAAGAATTTGGTGAACGTCTTACGGTTGGTGAAATTACGGCAAAGCGTAATATTGTCCGCAAGTTTGCGGGAGAAGAAAAGAATGACGGGTTGACGCTTGCCTTTGATTTCGAAATGCTCGAATTCAAGTTTACAGCCGAATACTTCCGCAGGCTGATTGGTGACATCGAAACGCATTTCCACCCGCCGTTTATGCCGGTCTATGTTTTCAGCAATCTTGATAAGCGCCGCAGTATTCACCGCCTTGGCGATGACGCGCGTAAAGCAAAACTATTACATATGTTACAGATGACCGTGCGCGGTGTGCCCTGTATGTATTACGGTGAAGAAATCGGAATGAGTAATTTGAAATTGCCATTCAATACAGCACTTGATCCCATTCCGCATAAATATACCTTTGCCCCACGCTTCATCTTCGACATGCTCGATATCACAGTAAACCGAGACGAGGTCCGCACGCCGATGCAGTGGGACACAAGCAAGAACGCAGGGTTTTCGTCCGCTGAAAGGACGTGGCTACCGATTCACCCAAATTACGCCCATGTAAATGTGGAACATGAGAGTAAAGATGAAAACTCGCTATTGAATACCATCAAGTCTCTAATGAAGTTCAGAAATGAGAACCCTGCCATCAAAGAAGGTGATTTTGAATTTATAGACGGACTACCAACAGGAGTCCTCGGCTATAAACGCGCATATAATGAGCAAACTTTCCTTATCTTGTTGAACTTCGAAGAAACAGCCAAGGATGTAAACCTCAAGTCCCAGAACGCCGCATTCAGGCTCACCGTTAAGGATGAAGCGCAGGGCGAATCCGCACATCTCGGCAGTTTCGGCGGGCTGATCCTTTCTGTATAAAGGTATCTGCCTAGGTATAATGTCGCCCATGTCTAAAGCCCGAAAATTAATCCCCTTTTTCATCGTTTTCGATATTCTTGTATTGGTTGCGGTGATCGTTGCACTCAACTTTGATGTGGTTATCCGTCTAAAAAATGCGTACCAAGCAGGCACACTGACAGAACAAAAGATCCGTTACGAGATTGCCGCATTCGACCTGAACGATTGGCGTCGCATTCAGCCCATTGATAAAAAGACATCGCCGAACGATGGGATGGTGCAAGTGTATGTGCCTGAAGGCGAGTTCATCATGGGCAAGCCCGGTGAACCAGATTTTGATTCACCTGAACATCTCGTCTATTTGGATGCGTTTTGGATCGACCGTGTGGAAGTAACTAATCAAATGTACGCCGCTTGTGTGAAAGCAGGCGGCTGTTCACAACCCTTTACTGGTGAAAATCCATTTTATGGCAAATGGGTCTATCGCAATTTACCAGTGACTTTTGTGAACTGGTATCAAGCCACTGAATATTGTGAATGGGCTGGGCGTCGTTTGCCTACTGAAGCAGAGTGGGAAAAAGCAGCACGTGGCACCGATCAACGTCCATACCCTTGGGGTGAAGCGGATGCAACTCCGCGCCTCGCGAACTACGCCGAGTCTTTGATCGGTGAACCTGTGTCTGTGTATCGCTACCCAAGCGGAGCCAGTCCTTACGGCGCGCTCAATATGGTTGGCAATGTACGCGAATGGCTCGCAGATTGGTTTGACAAAAGCTATTATCTCATTTCACCATCGAATAACCCAACCGGTCCAGAGTCCGGCATCGAACGTTCGATGCGCAGCGGCGCATATGATGCGGATACAAATGAGATATACACAACCTCGCGTTACAAGCACGAGCCACAGTCTGCGGGGCTAAGCCGTGGATTCCGATGCGCAGAGACAGCAAAATAGTAGTTTACGGAATCTGAATAGATTGACCAATATCAGGGACATCCCATTCCACCAGACGGTTTGATTCCCAGATCAACCATTGATAATCATCGTTCTGCAACGGTTCTGCAAACTCAAACACCACCGTTGCAGGGCGCCCGTCTGGAGTTAAATCTTGAACGGTGATTTGCAAATCGCCTAGGTTAATGACCTGTCTCTTTTGAAGTGGATGAGCGCTTCCACGAAAGACAGTATCAAAACCTGAAATATAACCATTAGAAGCTTTAATCACTAAGGTATTTTCACTTTGGCGATAAACCATCATGGAGGAGAGACTTGCTCCCAAATTCCATACGCGTTCAGGTGACTCTGCGCCATAGCGCGAGCGGATGAGTCGAAAAAAATCTGTATGAAAAGCACTTGGGGCTGAGATGACGATTACCGTGGGTTTGATTGACGCAGATAAGATAGTAGGTTCAATATTTCCAAATAGTTTCGGACTGTATGCCATGATTGGCAATAAAACAATTGCTGCAAAAAGATGGATAAACCACAAAGGTCTTTTGAGCCAGCCATGCTCGTTCACATCCATTAGATAAGAAGCGAGAACGGCAAAACCACCCATCCCCATAAAAAACAGCAGACGATTCGCAGGCAACGACGAACCAATGAGAAACAAAGAGAACCCAGCGCCAGCAAGCAAGAACTGTAAGTTTTTATTTTGCCGAACGATTGGATAAAAGCTCCTTGCTAGAAGTAACATCAACCCTAAAGCAGTTCCTGCCCAAAGATACTTAATCGATGCAGTGGTAATAAAAGGGAAAAGCTCTGCGGGTGGATAGGCGAAAAACCCCAACCCTAAAACCGGAATACGCTCAATTACTGCCAGTAAAAATGGCTTCCATTCGCGGACGGGGTCAATGTATGAAGTGCCCCACCCGCCAAAATTGCCCGTTCGGTAAAATGTTATCCACATGATGAAAACCAGTAAATGTGGAAACAGCATACCCCATGTCCGCTTTGAAGGTTTGGGGTGAAATAAAAGGTAAGCAAGAAAATAACCGACAATTGCCATACCTGCTTCTGCAGAAAGTAAGGTAAGCGAAAAGCAAAAAATGCTTCCAAGCCATAAGAAAAGCTTTCTACTGCCTAAAGTCTGTAAAGATCGGTGATAAAGCAGTAGAGAAAGTACGCCGAGTACAGATGCAATTAACACATTGCGGTTCGATATCCATCCAACGGCATATCCATGAGCGTCATCTATGGTGAAAAATAATGCAGCCAGCCCGGCAACCGGAGCAGGTAAAAACTCTCGGTAGAAAATAGCAACCAGAAAAACACTCAATGCAAACCATAAAATATTCTGTAGATGCATCAAGATAGGTTGATTTGGAAAGAAGTAAAAATCTACCCAATGCGTTAGGGCGCTTAACGGTCTCCAAAATGCGACTTTCCCTTCAGGCAAGGCAAACCACGGATACGTGCCATCTTCCATATTCTTTTGGGCGTACTCTACATCTCCATCCATAAAGATAAACATCTTGTTCATGGCAGAGACTAAGGTTGGTGCTTCCTGAACGGATTTCTCTAACAAATAGTCATCAAATTGAAGTCCTACCCAAAGAGATGGAATGGTCAGCAAAGAAGCTAACAAAGCCAATGTGAAAGGTAATCTTGGGGATACCAAGAGCAAGTCAAACCGTTTTTGTACGGCACTGAAAGAAGTCTTCATCGATTCAAAAACGGCAAAATGGATTTCACTTTTTCTTCGTCGATCTCATCTGATAGCAAAAGTACTAAAATCTCTTCCACCCCAGCCAGAATAAAAGAGCCTAGCGCAATATAAAACAAAAGCTGCACATAGACAGTAGATATAAACACATGCACAATAAAAAAAGCCTGTACCAAGCCGCCATATTTTCCTGAGTAGAGATGCAAGGTTGTGGGTTTGCCAAATTTAACCACACTGACCAGTATCGACGTTACAAAGGTCAAACTGGCAATTCCAACCAAAATGGCATGTTCTGTAAAAAGAAAAGGTTTGAGCAAGATCAGCCATAGTAAGACTGAAACTGTCAGCAATTTATCTGCAAACGAATCAAGGCGCGGATTTGAATAAGCTGGGTCTTTGGCAGCCAGCCTTCCATCTAAAATATCTGTCAATGCAGAGAGGGAAATGCCGATGCCTAAGGCAGACTGCCAATCCATCCATGCAAAATACCAAAGAATGGGCACCGAAAAGATGCGGGCATAAATGAATGGATTGAGGCGCGGAGTTACAGGAGAGGACATCTATCAGAATTACAGAAGCAGCTTCACGGTCCGGGTGGAAGCGGTGACGGGAGTAGGTCCATGCTTCATGATGTGAAGAATGTGCGGAAGCAGAACATCTGCATCGGTAAATACGTATTGAGCTTTTTCAAATTTTTGCAGGTTTTCTCGTTGCAGTTCCAAAATATGTTTATCTTGCTCATACGCCTGCAAGAACAAGAGTTGAATGATAGGCTTAAAAATAGCTGGTCCGCGCCCAACTACAACTGCATACAATCTTTGTGAGGTTTCGGTTTCAGGGGTGAAACAAAGAGTGATCAGCATTTTAGTGTTTTCACCAGCACGGTATTCCAATTGCGCCGTAGAAGGAAAAATATAACGTCCAAAACTTTTATCAATTCCTGCACCAAAGAGGCGTGAGATCAACCCAGATTGTGTTCCTTCGTCGATGTATTCTGCTTGCACACGATCAGCCTCACGTTGGACAGTGATATTAACCGCCTTGCGTTTCCCTTCGCTGCGAATAAGCCCAGAGTGGATGAAATGCGTATGGGTGGCATCTAAAAAATTTTCCAGTGCATCTGGAAGTGCAACCGGCAATGTACGTTCTGCAACAATATGTGTAAAGCCGGGTTCATGTAAAAATTCAAAACGCGGCGGCTGAGATGTAGGTGTTTCTAGCGAGGGATAAATCCAAATCATCCCATCTTGTTCTACTACTGGGTAAGCAGAAACGTTGCGAGCCTTTTGAGGTCGCTCATACATCAAGCCGGGCACGTTTTGGCAAGTTCCTTCTCCATCAAATTCCCAGCCGTGATACGGGCAGACCACGCAACCATCTTTTACCCAGCCATCAGACAAGGCGACATTGCGGTGCGAACAGCGGTCTATTAATGCGGCTGCGCTTCCGCTCGCGTTGCGGAATAAAACAAAGGGTGTGTTTAGGATAGTGCGGGTAATGGGCTTACGCTTCAGTTGGGAGGAACGGCAGGCAATATACCAGGCATTTTGTATGGCAGGAAATGGATTCATCAGCACGCTCACTCAATTTATAGGGTGTACAACTACTTGATTTCGCCCACCTTTTTTCGCTTTATACATGGCCTGGTCAGCAGCATGGAACAAGGCTTCCATATCCTGCCCATGTTGGCGTGATGCTACACCAAAGCTGGCAGTTACATGAAGTTGTGTAGCAAAAACTCGTTGATCGATCTCCTCACGCAGCCTTTCAGCAAGCCTCGCTCCATTTTCAATGGTTGTATTCGGCAAAATAACCAAAAACTCTTCGCCACCCCAACGAACTACAGAGTCTGTCTTGCGAATGAAATTGGATATTACATCGCCAAATTCTTTCAGGACTTTGTCTCCTACAAGATGTCCATGAAAATCATTTATTTCCTTGAAATGATCAACATCTACCAGAATAACCGCAAGATCTGTTGAATTTCCTGCGCCATATTCGAACTCTTCGCTTAGTTTAGCTGAACCTGCATATCGATTAAGCAACCCGGTTAATTTATCTGTTGTTGCATGGAGCTGTTGTATTCGTCCGATCCGCGAGATCAAAAGCATCGTAATTCCTAATGCAAAGAAAGAGTGTAGAAAATGGAATAAATACGTAAAATTCCATTTATAAACCTGCAGCAAAGCAACTGCCGAGATCACATAAATCAAAAATATGACTAAAAAAACAAGGATTACTAACAGTTTAAATGCCCTTGGGGAAATCGAAAGAAAAGCACCCATAAAAATTATGGATACCCAAAGGGTCAAACCGTTAATAGTCTCGGCAAATAATGCCGATGACATATTTAAAATAGTATTTGGATTTGTTAGTAACGCCCCCGCAAGTGCAGGTAAAAACAACGCCATGAAAAAATAGAATGACGTTTCGATTGTATACACTTTTAGTGGTTGAAAGTACAAGACCAAGCAACCCAGCAAAATCAGTGTTGCCGAACCCATCCCTACTACTTCGCTGAAGAAGTTTAACTTTTCACGGACAACAATAATAAACACTATAACAAAGAGTGCTCCTACCGGAAAAGTTGTTAAATAGATTTGTCGCCGCTTAACGCCAGACGTATTTAACATAGACGGATCAATCCTAGTAAGCAAAAAGGGTGGCGAACCACCCTTTAAGTTTACTTGACCTTTGCTTCAATAACCTGTCCGAGGCGACTAAGTGCCGCAGCGACATCACCGCTCAAACTGCCCTGAGCGAGATTAGGACGACCGCCTCCCTTGCCGCCGATGCCTGTGATCAGGTCCCCAGCCTTGACTCCCCGTTTGACCACATCTTCGGTGACCGTGGCGATGACGGTGCTGCCTGAAACGAGGATCGCCGCGCCGTTCTTGGGGTACTTCTCGCGGAACTTATCTGCCAGCGAGCGGAGCGTATCCACATCCGCATTGGGGATTTCCGCGCCGAGGACATTGACATCTTTGGCGGTTTGGACATTCGCAAGGAGTGAGTTGAATGTAGAAAGGGCAGCCTGGGTGCGCAAGGCAGCAAGTTCTTTCTTAAGCTCAGAGACTTCGTCCTGCAGGGCGTCCACTTTAGTGGGCACTTCATCGAGGGAGGTTTTGAGCGAGCCTGCGGTCTGCTTTAGAGTCTTGAAACGCTTCTGAATCAATTCATACGCGCCGCGCCCGGTGACCGCTTCGATACGGCGCACACCCGCCGCCGCTGAGCTTTCGCTGACGATGATGAATGCGCCCACATCCGAGGTGCGCTCAAGGTGAGTTCCACCGCAGAGTTCGTAAGAATACTTGTCTTTCTCGCCTTCCATGATCGAGATGGTGCGGACGACTTCGCCGTATTTCTCGCCGAAAAGCGCCATCGCGCCTTCCTTCTTGGCTTCATCCAACGACTTGGTCACTTTGACCACGGGCATATCCATCGCCACGGCTTCGTTGACCATTTTTTCCACGCGTTCGATCTGGTCGGCAGTCATGGCTTCAGGGTGATTGAAGTCGAAGCGCAAGTGAGTCGGTGAGACGAGTGAGCCTGCCTGCTTGGCTTGGTCACTGAGAATTTCATGGAGAGCCTTGTGCAGCAAGTGAGTCGCGGTATGGTTGCGCATGATGTCGTGGCGGCGGGTCGCGTCCACTTCGGCAGTGGCTTTGTCACCCACTTTGGGATGACCGGAAATGACTTCACCGATATGCACGATCACACCCGCAGATGCACGGCGGATGCCGGTGACTTCGATCTCCCAGCCTTCTCCGCGAATGAAGCCAGTATCGTTGACCTGACCACCCGCTTCGATATAAAAGCCGGTCTTGGGCAGAATAACCTCAACCTGATCGTCCAAGTTGGCGGAGTCTACGGACTGTCCACCTACGACGAGAGCGAGCACTTCGAGGTTCGAGTAGCGGGCAACATCTGTGCCGTTGTAGGGGTCGTATTCCACGCCGTCTTTGCCGAGTTTGCCTTTGGCTTGCAAGTTTTTGAGAATGCCTGCAAAGTATTCGGCATCTTCGCCGCCAAGTTTGCCCATGGCTTTGCCGCCACCGGAAGCAACCGCATGCTCTTCTTTGGCAGCAGTGAAACCTTTTTCATCTACATCGAGTCCCTGTTCACGGGCGATGTCGCGCGAGATTTCGAAGGGCAAGCCGTAGGTGGCGTACAGGTCGAAGGCTTTGTGACCATCGAGCACAGTCTGGTTGGAGGCGCGAAGCTCCGAGAGTAGATTCTCTAAATGGGCAGTACCAGCCTCAACTGTGCGTGCGAAGCGGACTTCTTCCCGAGTCAAGTTATCGAGAATGGAGGGTTGAGCCTTTTTCAGTTCGGGGTAGAAATCGCCGTATTCATCGATCACCGCTTGAGCGACTTTGGCGAGGAAGGGTTCGTTGAGCCCGATCTTCGAGCCGAAGCGTGCGGCGCGGCGGACGATCATACGCGCCACATAGTTGCGACCGGCATTGCCCGGCACGACGCCGTCGGCGATGAGGAACGCCGCCGAGCGGACGTGGTCGCAGATCACGCGATAGGGCGTGAAGTTGGCGAGCATTTCTTTTTCGCTATGCCCCGTGAGTGAGCGCAGGACTTCAAGCGAACCCGCGAAGAGATCGGTTTTGTAATTTGAATCAACGCCTTGCAGAACGGAGACGATGCGTTCGAAGCCCATGCCGGTGTCCACATGCTTGGCGGGCAATGGTTCGAGACGACCATCATCAAAAAGATTGTATTGAATGAAAACGTTGTTCCAGAGTTCGAGATAACGCGTGCATTCGCCATTCACACCGCAGACGTGGTCGGTGCCGCGCAGGTTGTCGCGTTCTTCGCCGAGGTCAATGTGAATTTCGGAGCAAGGTCCGCAGGGACCCGTCTCTGCCATTTGCCAGAAGTTTTCCTTGCGCCCGAAGAAGAGCACGTGCTCAGGGTCGAAGCCGGGTTGCTTCTTCCAGATGTTCGCGGCTTCGTCATCTTGCGGGACGTTACCTTTGTCGTCACGGAAGCAAGTGGCGTAGAGTTTGTCTTTGGGCAAGCCCCACACTTCGGTGAGCAATTGCCACGACCAGGCGATGGCTTCTTCTTTGTAATAGTCGCCAAATGACCAGTTGCCGAGCATTTCAAAGAAGGTGTGGTGCGTGTCGTCACGACCGACATCGTCGAGGTCGTTGTGCTTGCCTGCCACGCGCATGCACTTCTGCGAGTCGACGGCGCGGGTGTAGGGCTTTTTGTCGGTGCCGATGAAGACATCTTTAAACTGCACCATGCCCGAGTTGGTGAAGAGCAGCGTGCCATCCCCACCGGGGACGAGGGACATGGACGGGACAGCGGTGTGCCCGTGCTCGACGAAGAAGTCAATAAAGTCCTGACGGATCTGGTTGCCTGTGAGTTTTTTGGTCATGAGTACTCCGAAATTTGTAGAATGGCGTGCGAATTATACCAACGGAATACAGTAGGGGCGACCCGTCCAGCGGGATGAAGACGTCTTGCACAACTCTGAAGGGTCGCCCTTACGTTGTCCTAAAAAATAAAAAGTCCCGAGAACCTGTTGGTTTCGGGACTGGATTTCCTTTCGGTTCCATCTCAAGCCGTGGCAGGTTCACAGGTCGCGCATGTAGCGGCGGCGGTAGCTTGAGCAGCTGCGAACGGGTTGAAGATGGTTTTCATACTGGGCGCAATTATACCACTGAGACTTCTTGTTTCAAGAGGTTTGAAGATAGTTTCGAAGAAAGCATAGCCAAAGTGGCACATAACGCGCCAATCACCAGAAAATAATAATTACAAAATGCCTGTTTATTGAAAGCAAAAAACAGGATTAAGCACCATGCAAATGCTGATGAAAACCCCTCAGGGGTCTGAGGAATAAAATACCAAGCCATGAAAAAAGCAAGTCCAAGCAGCACAAATGCAACCAACTGGGATGGTTGTACATCAGTAACACGAGCATATGCCGCTAAATAGCTCAAGGCATCCAAACGGAATATTTGATACCATTGCGCTTCTCCGACATTCCATAAAAAAGCGGGAAAATTCCACAAAGCCAATGGAACTGTGACTAGCAATGCAGCCAATACAATATTTGCATAGCTACGAAGCCAAGCCCCAAAAGGCTTTCTTAATGGAAAAAGCCAAAGTACTAATGGAAAAACAAATATAAGATATTGCTTACTCGCAAAAAATAAACCAACCATAATTGGTGCCCATCGCGGACAGTGAACAGCAGTGTAAACCGCCAGCATAAAAAACATCACCACGATCGGCTCTGTCCAGCTCTGCTCAAGAACATAAAATGATTTTGGCATGAACAAAAAAAGATATGCTGCAAGTTTCGACATGCGCCCCGGATGAAAGAAAGCCATCAAAGCACCTGAAGCCAAAAACGCCACAAGGTGACTATAACGGACATCACCGCCCAAAAAGTACCCGAGAGACGAAACATAAATGCTCAAGGGAGGGTATGGATTACCAATCGTCAATACACCATCTTGAATCAACTCAGCCCCGTAGCCATAAATGTATTTATCTCCATAAATATTAGGCGTGCTTAATGTATAAGGATTAACACCTTTCAACAAAGCGTCACCTGAATTTTGCTGAAATACAAATACATCAATAAACGGATATGGAATATTTTTTATCAACCATACCCCTGAAAACCAAAGGATTAACAATACTAAAACAGTTAAAACATTATTCCATTTTGTAGAGAGCTTTTTATACAAGGCTAAATGTATAATCGCCAGAGTTCCAGCAGCAAGGGTTTCAATTCTGAATTGCCAAAAATTGGGTAATAAGGAAAGAAATTCAGAGTCTCCAAAATACAAAAAAGACAACTGGAATATCTGCAACAACAAACCCAACAGCAAAAAAGAGAAAGTCGTCTTGGCAAAAAACTTATCTCCAAAAGTAGTTGGGAAAAAAAACGCCCACCCAAGAAAAACCAATGATAAGGTCAAAAAAAAGAGAGAGGTTGAATTTAAATAACCGTTGCCATGTTGAAGCGCCTGCCCCAAACTGATGACTGCTAGCCCCAGTGCAAGGGTTACATGTTTGGAATCAAGGGTGTGAGGTTTGAACGAAAAAAATGTCATAATAAAGAAAAGTCCCGAGAACCTGTTGGTTTCGGGACTGGGTTTCCTTTCGGTTCCGTCTCAATCCGTAGCAGGTTCACAGGTCGCTCATGTAGTGGCGGCGGTAGCTTGAGCAGCTGCAAACAGGTTGAAGATGGTTTTCATACTGGGAGTTATTATACAGGGCAGAGGGCAATTTGAGGAGGAAGAAAATTTATAGAGTTTTGGATAACAACCTCTTGAATCTTTCAAATAAATGTTCTAAGCTAATAAAGAAAGGGAATAAAAATGAATACCACCAATCAACCTACTTTGCTAAGTCTCATCCTCAAATCCAGCGTCGCTCACACCCTGACGTATTTCCTGATGGGCATCCTCGCCTATAACTTTTTGAACTATAAAGACAGTTTCGTTGCCGGTGCGCTGGAAAATTACATGCGTCCTACCGATAGTCCATGGGTGGCGGCGGGACCTGGTCTACAGTGGATTCGCGGCATTATTTTTGCGCTGGCGTTCTATCCATTGCGCGAGGTTTTCTTCCATAAAAAGAATGGCTGGCTGATTCTGGGTTGGGTCCTCACCGCGCTGGGAATCCTCTCTACTTTTGGCGCGGCTCCGGCATCGATTGAAGGCATGATCTATACCAATTACCCGACCAATTTTTTCAGCTATGTAGAAGTTGTTCCGCAAGCTTTTCTCTTTGCAGGTTTACTTTATTACTGGGTCCATCACCCTGAAAAGAAATGGCTGAATTGGGTGTTGGGAATTTTCTTTGTGTTGGTTGTGCTTGTGTCTGTGATGGGAGTGATGGCAGCAACTGGAGTATTAACAGTACCAAAGTAAGTGATATCCTCTTAGCGTCCTCTCATAGACGTCCATGTGAAAATGCTATACTCACGTGGACGTCTATTTTTGGAGAGAGTATATGAAAACAAACAAATTACCTGTTGTGTTCGCAATTGCCACCCTTGTGCTTTCAATGTTGGCTTGTAATCTTGGGAAGTCCACGCCGGGAGCTACTGAAGTTCCGCAAGGAAATGATAGCCAAGCAAATTCCACTGAAGCGCCCGCTGGGAATGAATCTGCTGCGGCGTGCGGCAATCCGTACATCCCGATTGTGGTTGGAGCGACCTGGAATTACAATCTCACCGGTTCTGCGCCAGATACGTTCACACGTAGTATTGTCAGCATAGAAGCAGGCGGATTTACCGATCAGGATGTCTTTGGAACTGGAGTGACCCGCCAAAGCAAATGGACTTGTGACAATGGCACACTCACCGCCTTGGACCCCGGCGGGAATACTTCCAACGTCAGCTCAGAAAATGTGCAAGTCGATTTTCAAACTACATCCGCCAGTGGCGTGACCCTCCCAGCCGCATTGAATCCAGGCGATACTTGGACTCAAGCCGTCACCCTGGAAGGGACTGAAACCATCAACGGCGAAACCTTGCCCGCCAAGAATGAATTCACGAATACCTGCACCGTCGCGGGCAAAGAATCGATCACAGTCGCCGCAGGGACCTTTGATGCCGTCCGCGTGGATTGCAACACCAGCATGGCTATCACCATCACCATGAATGGCTCGCCGATCTCTCAGCCGATCTCGTTCACAGCCACCAGCTGGTATGCCGAAAAAGTAGGGCTGCTCAAAACGGTCACAGCCGGGAATGGTTTGGATAGCACAGTAGAATTAACTTCGTATTCAATTCCTTAGCTAAAGAAGTAGTTACTGCATGCCTTATCGCAAAAATGCAAACCCCTGCGTTTTTGCGATAAGCTTTTATATAGTCACAAAGTGAAGAGGTTTTGATGAAATTTTTATTCGGTAAAAAAGAAGAAGCGCAAGCCATGGCAGAAGTCCTTGAAGATGGGCGCGAAATCATGAACCAAGAAATGAAAAAGCCAAAATACAATAATTACAAAGGGGTAGAGCCTTTATTGAAGGTCAAAGTAAGGGTGCAGCCAACAGATGAACCTCCGTTTGAGGCAATCATGGAGGTTGGGTTCACTCATTTCTATCTCTTAAAATCCGGGGTGCTTGTACAAGTCAAATACACCAAAGGTAAAAATGACCGAGTTACTTTTGACGATAACAATCAAAATGTGCTGGAAAGAAACGCTAGGATACTGAAAAAAGAACCATAACCTGTCAGCCTGAAATCTAGACCAATCATAGTAAAATATAAAATATGAGCCTTCCTTCCCATCATATCGACATCAACCAGCCTGACTTCATCAAAGATCCCTACGAAAAACTGGCAACTCTCCGAAAGGAAATGCCGGTTTATCTCGACTCGGTCTGGAACAAGGTCTTCTTCACCCGTCACAGTGACATTGCCGCCCTGCTCAAAGACAAACGCCTCGGGCGTACCATGTTGCATCGTTACTCACGGGATGAGATCGGCTGGCCCCCGCCCGACCCGCGTGAGGCGCCTTTCCGCCGTTATCAGGATAATGTCTTTATGGATATGGAAGCGGACGCCCATAGCCGCATCCGTTCGCTGGTGACGAAGGTCTTCACGCCCAAGCGCGTGGAGAGTATGCGCGCCACGCTCGAACGCACCACGCACAAACTCATCGATGCTGTCGAAGCCAGCGGCAAAGCAGACTTTGTCCACGATATTGCTGAGCCGTTGCCGGTGATTATGATCGCGAGTCTGCTCGGCATTCCCGATGAGCAGATCCAATATCTGCGCCCGTGGTCGAATGCCATCGTCAAGATGTATGAGCTGGGTTATACCGATCAACAAGTGGAAGAAGCCAACCGCGCCGCCACCGAATTCATGGAGATGATCGGTTCGCTCGCCGCCGAACGCCGCATCAAACCACAGGATGATCTCATAACTGAATTAGTGCAAGTGGAGAATCAAGGCGATAAACTTACCGAAGATGAATTACGAGCTACGGCTATCTTCCTGCTCAATGCCGGGCACGAAGCCACGGTCAACGGGTCTTCGCTTGGGCTGAGGGCGCTCTTCCAGCAACCCGACCAACTCAAGGCGTTGAAAGAGGCGGTCGCTCAAGGCAACACATCCCTGCTCAAAACAGGCGTCGACGAAATGTTACGCTACGAAACTCCGCTGCCGATGTTTGAGCGTTACGTCCTCGAAGATATGGATTTCAATGGCGTGAAACTGGAGCGCGGCATGGAAGTGGCGCTGATGTACATTTCAGGCAATCGCGACGAAGCCCGCTTCACCCAACCGAATGAGTTGGTCCTAACCAGAGAAGATAACCCGCTGCTGACGTTTGGTCTCGGCACCCATTACTGCCTCGGCGCTCCGCTCGCGCGTTTGGAGTTGCAGGTACTGTTCAGTGTGTTGTTCACGCGCTGCCCGAACATCCGCCCGGCGGGAGAGGCAGAATTTTCCTCCGGCTTCGTCATTCGCGGATTGAATAAATTACCCATCGAATTTTAATTACAATTCACATCAACAAAAAAGCAGCCTTATGGGGCTGCTTTTTTGTTGCCAACCTATTCTCACAAAATTATTAAGTATCTAGAGAAAGATTTTTTTATTACAGTCAATCTGCATGAGGTAAATATTAAATTGCAAAAGGAAACTTTTATGAGCAAAACAGTTTTGATCACCGGTTCCTCGACGGGCATTGGCAAAGCAGGCGCATTGGAATTGGGACGTCGCGGCTGGAAAGTATTTGTCCATGCCCGCTCGGAGGAGCGCGGAAAACCGGTGCTGGACGAGTTGAAGAAAAATGCACCCAATGCGAATTTCTCGCTTGTCACTGGTAATGTCTCTTCGATGGAGCAGGTCAAGTCGCTTGCCAAACAGGTCAAGGAACAGACCGATACGTTGGATGTCCTTTGGAATAACGCAGGGCTGATGTTGAACGAACGCCAGGTCAGCGTGGATGGATGGGAAATGACGATGGCGATCAACCACCTTGCTCCGTTCGTGCTGACCCGCGAACTGCTTCCACTTATTGAGCCGGTTCAAGGTCGAGTCATCACCACCAGTTCTGGTGCCCATTACTTTGGGACTTTCAACTGGGATGATTGGATGGACGAGAAAAGCAAATATAGTTCATTCAAAGCCTATGGGAAAAGCAAACTTGCCAATGTCCTTTTCACCCGTGAATTAGCGAAGCGGATTAACGCAAAAGGCATCACAGCTCATTGTTTTCACCCAGGCATGGTGCGGACTGACTTCGGCAAGCAAACTAGAGGAGTGCCATCTCAAGGTTCTTGGTACCCACGCTGGATGGAAGCACTATTCACTATTGATACTGAAACTGGAGCCGATACTGGTGTCTTCCTTGCAGAAGACCCATCTGCTAAGAACAGCAATGGAAAATATTGGTTCAAGCGCAAGGTCAGCCGCACAAAAGGCTTCGACAATGATCAGAATGCCGCTAAACTTTGGGAGCTCAGCGAAAAAGCGACCCGCTAAAAATAATCATCCCCGCTTTATAGCGGGGATGATTTCATAGTTAAGTTATACTCGCGCCCATGTCTTCACAAAAACCCGCTCTCGACCCCATGATCTCGTCGCCAGACAGCAACGAGTATTTCAACTCCATCAGCCATCTCATTGGCGCAATCCTTTCTATCTCCGCTTTGGCAGTGTTGGTTTCGCTTGCTGCCATTGCCGACAAACCGGCTCACGTGGTGGGATTCACTATCTATGGGGTCAGTCTTTTTCTTTCGTTTCTGTTCAGTTGCTTGTTGCATTTCTTTTTGCTGTTCAACAAGTACTATCGGGTCTTCGGCATCTTAGACCATAATGCCATCTACATTCTCATTGCCGGAACGTACACGCCTTTCTGTCTCACCATTTTCAGCGGCGCGACAGGCTGGGTGTTATTCGGCGTCATTTGGAGCTTGGCAGTTTTCTTCATCACGCTCAAGTCCATCTTCTTTGCAAAGATTCCGGTCTGGCTTTCGCAGGGGTCTTTCCTATTCATGGGTTGGATCGTGGTCTTTCTCATCAAGCCTGCCTATACCCAACTCGGCATGGATGCCATCATCCTAATGATCGCGGGCGGATTAAGTTACACCGTTGGCGCGATCAGTTTTGCGATTGGCAAGCCCAATCCTTTCCCGCCGTATTTTGGCAATCATGAAATCTGGCATATCTGCGTGCTGGCTGGCAATACGTTTATGTTTCTGGTCATGTTGTGGCATGTACTGCCGTATCCTAAATAACTACAGCCGAATCAATTTCTTATCGAGTGCCAACGTCACAGCCGCAGTGCGGTCTGTGACGTTGAGCTTTTTAAAGATATGCACAAAGTGTGACTTAACCGTAGCTTCTGTGATGTGCAGTTTATCGGCAATTTCTTTGTTTGAGTCACCGCGGGCAGCCAGTATAAGCACTTCAATTTCGCGATTGCTGAGAGACTTATCGAGCGTAATGGTTAAGCGTTTTGCCAATTTGGCAGCAACGCTGGGGGCAAAAATCACCTCGCCGCGCGCGGCAGAACGAATTGCGCTAAACAATTCGTCAGGTAACGCATCTTTCAAGAGATAACCGATTGCGCCAGCTTCAACAGCCTGTACAATATCGGCATCGGTATCATACGTTGTAAGGACGAGTATACGAATAGCTGGCTGTTTTTGGTGAATAAGTGAAATTGCAGTCACTCCATCCATACCTGGCATTTGTAAGTCCATCAAAATCACATCGGGGCGAAAAGTGTCAACAGCGCTAACAGCGGCGTCTCCGGTTCCAACATCAGCCACTAGCTCAAAGTCTTGTTGCGAGGCGAGAATCGCTTTCAATCCACTCCGCACAATCGAGTGATCATCCACAATCATGATGCGTATGGTCATCCCTGCTCCTCAAGAGGCAAAGAGACAGCAATGGTCGTCCCCACACCTAATTGACTTTCGATCACAAGAGAGCCTCCTATTTCTTCTATACGTTCGCGCATGGTTTTAAGACCAAAGCCCTTGAAACTTCTTTGTTCAAATCCAATACCATTATCGGCAATATCCAACGCGAATAAATCTGGCATATACGAAAGAGTGATATTGACTTCTTGTGCATGGGCATGTTTCTTAATATTATGCAATGCTTCTTGCGTGATGCGTAAAAGTGTCGCCTCATACTCCGCGCCTAAGGGCTTGGGGCTACCAGTAAGCCTTGAGTTTACGCAGACGGCTGCCTCAGCAGACCAGCGAGCTGTTAATCTTTCTATCGCTTCTGTAAATGAATTATTCTCAAGCTCTTCCAAACGTAATGCCCATACAATACGACGTGCATCATTTAAGCCATCACGTGCAATTTGTTCGGCTTGGTCTAAGTACACCTGTGTCATACTGCTCTTGGTTAATTTTGCAGCATTGAGACTCATAATAATACTGGTGAAGTCTTGAGCAAGCGTATCGTGAATTTCACGAGATAATCTCTGACGCTCACTCAAGATTGCTGTTTCACGTTCAGCCTTAAGTAGGTTAAAGCGGGTCTCCTCAAGCTCATTGAGCAGACGATACCGTTGACTGCTTTGTGAGATCAACGAGTTGATGAAACCTCCAAGAATAGCTTGCGAAGAAACCAATAACACCCCAACAACATAAAGGGTTGGCAAATCATCAGGTATGGCAGGCAAAATAAACCCGAGATAAAACGTGCTTACCGTGAACAATACAGCACTAACCATTGCCCAGCGAAATGGCAGGCGAATAAAAACTTGGGGGTAAAACAAAGCCGCCAACATCATAGCCGGGGTATGGAAGTAGATGAGTGCCATCCAAATAACCAAGCCAATGATGAAATACAACTGTAGCTTCCAAGGTTTGCTAATCGATTGCCGGGCAGGGAGCATCATAAATGGCACATACCATATCGCCAATAATATAGTAAGCCATGCTGTAGTTTGGAATGAACCTCGGCGCAAGGAATTACCTAAAGCAATCGTGAGGTTTAATGCCATCATGATATAAGCAATGGCATGCCAGACCCAAGACCATTGTTGCCATGCGTGCTGGATGAAATTTTGTTTCATACTTGCATTATAAGAGATTAGTAAAAGTCATCTCTTTAGAGATAGTTTTATAGATACAAGGTGCGTCCGAAAACAATAGCATATAAAAGAATAAATCCTGTTCCAAAAACAATCCACAACCAATTACGTGGCATCGTAAACGGAGGCATACCAGTGTCTTTTGAGCGGTTAAGCAACTGCATCATCCATGCCATACCAGAGGTCCCACCCATACTGGAAGCAAAGGATGAGATCAATACAATGACAATCCCGTATGGGTTGAGAAGACCAATCAAAATAGCAATGCCACCCCCTACAAGGTATGCGATTACAGAGAGCATTTGAGCGCGCCCTACTCGCTCCCTCCCTTCGCCGCCAATAATATGATCCATCATCTTTATTGAGCTTCGTATGACAGCATAATAAAAAAACAACCCTAGAACAGACAACCCCATACGCACCAACCATTCTGGCTGCACCCCTTGAAATGCGCCGCTTTCGCCTGTCCCCAAGTCACCGATGCCTGCCACGCCAGAGAAAAGAAAATACCCAGACGCCATCATTAAGTTGACTGTAGCAAAATGCCATAGAAAAAAAGTTAGCGAAGCATCTGTACGTGGATTACGATAAAAATACCCTAATGCAATCAACCCTGTTAGAAAACTAACCAAAGGTCCAGCCACAGCCACTACACGGTTTCCGAATTCAGATAAAGATGTGCTCGTACAATCGACATAAAAGGCACCCAGTTCAGAAATATGACCACCTTGTAGCACGCATGCCAGTGCGTGTCCACCATGTTCATGAATAGCTGTCGCAAACATAAATGAGAAGGCGGCAATAATAACCAGAGTCAGCAAATCAGCATTGATTTTTTTCATACGAAGCTCCTATAAAAAGAATAGTCGCAGTATAGGCTCATTGCTTTCAGAACACATCTCTCTAGAGATTGATTTTGCCATCCATCTTTCGATGGATAGAACAAAAGAACAAGTAAAATAACCAAGATTTTATGGTTTTACCAACTTTTTAAATAACCTAGTTGCTACCTAGAAATGGAAGTCCAAGAGTGACTCTGCTAAAGTTGAGGTTACCAACAAAGCAATGGAGACTCTCATGGACAGCCAAATTGTAGCCATATATTGCATTTGCGAAGATATTTTGAAAGGACTTTCACTGCGCTATTCCGACGATAAATGGCGTGGGTATCAAGCTAGTAAAAGACAGGTACTTTTATGGCTTGAAATTGCATTTGATGGTGACCAAACAGGGACAACCTGTAGAATTCTTTCTAACGCCCGGATCCTAGAGCGACACCGTATTCCGAATGCGATGGTGTTAATATTACCTTCTCTCTTCTTACACCTGCTTCTGGAAACTCTGAACCTTCACATGTAAAATCGAACACTTTAGTTTTCGTAGGGCTTATAGTATTTGTAGTTTTGTTTAGTATCGCCCTGCTAATATCGATTAGAAAAAAGATTCTTAACACATTGTAGTAAATCGCATACCTAACAAAGCGCATCGACAAGTATCAGAACCACTACTGTTGGGTAATGGGTAAGTTCAGTGGATAAAGGTTATTTACCTCAGAATTTATTGTCATAAATCAAGCTACGTATTAAAGTTATCTCCCTATGCAATCACCACAAGCAAAGAAACTTTTTTGCACAATCTTTCTATCCATTTTTGTGATCTGTTGCGGGGCACAAACCACAAAGACCGAAATCATCCCACCGTCAACTCAATCACCCCTCACAGACGAGAAAACTGTCTTACAAGAAGACTTGATACAAATCCTAGGTGTGGACAGTAAAAACATGCCTCGCTTAACAAAGATCGCGTACAGCACCCCTGAAAATGGCGACATCACCATTAAATGGTCTCTTCAAAAGTATTCGACTCCAGCATTAACAGAAGATAACGCGAAAATTGATACTGTAAACATCCTAAAAACACTCAAGAAGAATAAGACCCGCTTTATTTATGTTATCTTGATAGGAACATTTCCACCCTCAACAGAAGCTGATAGTTCCATAGAACGAGAAATTCTCAATCTTGGCTTCAACAAATCCCGGCTGGACAAAGTAAATTGGGATGAGTTTCCGTCCTCAGAGATTTTCAAATTTTCAGATGTAGCAGTCATAGCCGATGATTGGCGATAATAAAATGACATCGAACGCCTCACTTAATAACTCAACCATCTTTCAAAAGTCTATTGAAATTGCATCACCCATATCTCAAGTGTGGACGCTGTTGACCGAGCCCGAACAGATGAAAAAATGGATGATGCCAGATATTGAGCTCTCCATCCAAACAGATTGGAAAGTGGGCAGCCCTATTTTCATTCGCGGCACCATGAACGGGAAAGAATTCGAAAATAAAGGGCTTGTCCTAAAATTTGAGCCCGAGAAAAATCTTCAATATAGTCACCTCAGTTCAATATCTAATCTTCCAGACCGGGCAGAAAACTACTCTGTTCTCAGCTTCCAACTACACCCCATCGACCAGAAAACGCAATTAATGTTTAGCTTAAGCAACTTCCCTACAGAATCTATTTATAAACATATGGCGTTTTACTGGAATGTGACCCTTGAAGTGTTCAAAAGAATCGCCGAAGAACAGAGATAAGTGAACTGGGTATAATCCACCCTATGGCTCAACGAATTTTACGCGGGCTCGAGATTACGATCCTGCTCTTTGTCCTAGCCGCGCTTACCGGCTACAGCAACCCCTCCCTCACCAATCCGATCGAAAAGGTCCGTGCCTATACACGTAGCCTTGAATTCGATTATGTCGAATGGATGGCAAATGCCGCCGTGCTCAAAATGCGTGCAGCTTCGGTAAACCTTCCGCAAACCCTCAACCGCGAAGAGCAAAAACAGGTCGTTATGGAATATTTCAAAACGACCCAATTTATTCTTGAAAAAGAATATTTACTCTCACAGCTTTATGCAGACCCATCCATTCAAGACAAAGATGCCGCTACAGAAACCGTCCGTGCAGACTTAGCGGAACTGTACAAACGTCAGGAACAAATCGCACCATTGGCAGAAGCCATCTTGCAAGATCAAGTCACACAAGTCTTGGTCGAACAAGGTCTTACCGTGGGCGGGCAACCCATTCCAAATGTCTGGTATCACTCCACTCCCCTGCCCATGGCACTTGTCATCTCGCCACGCGACCATATCGAGCAGACCGCCAATATTTCAGTCAACACAGACCTGACGGTCGATGCACAAGTTAAACTTGAAGAAGATGTTTCTAAGGGGCTGAATGTTTCAGCGCTTGTGGTGCAGATCGGCGGCGTGGGCGTGTATCCCACTATGGTGGCACGTACCACCAATCTCAACTGGCTGCTCAGCACCATCGCCCACGAATGGATTCATAACTACCTCACGCAACGCCCACTCGGGTTGTTATATGGCGAATCGCCCGAATTACGCACCATGAACGAAACGACCGCATCGATTGCTGGCGATGAAATTGGAGCGATGGTCATTGAAAAGTTTTACCCGGAATTAAAACCCGCCGCCTCTTTCCCGAACTTGAGCTTGATCTCGCTTTCCTTTGACCGACCCGACCCCAAAACCTTAGAGCGCCCCCCCTTCGACTTCCGCGCACAAATGCATGAAACCCGCGTCACCGCCGATGCCTTGCTTGCTGCCGGCAAGATCGATGAAGCCGAAGCTTATATGGAAGCCCGCCGTCAAATCTTTTTACAGAACGGCTATCTCCTCCGCAAGATCAACCAAGCTTACTTCGCCTTTCACGGTGCCTATGCCGACGTACCCGGTGGCGCCGCTGGTGAAGACCCGGTCGGGCCCGCCGTGCGCGCCTTACGCGAACAAAGCCCCACGCTTAAAGATTTCATCAACACCATCGCTTGGATGTGGTCATTCGAACAGCTACAGGAAACTATCAAACAATAATGAAACGAATTCTTTTCGGGCTTGTATTCTTTGGCATTACCTTGTTTTTCACGGCATGTAGCACAGAGAATACTCCTACACCCTATATCGTGCTCGACCCTGTTATTCCGCCAACGCCGACACCTCAATATACCTGCACAGTGATCAGTGCCATGCCTACGCTCTCCCCAAATGAGCAAACTCTTGCACCTGCTATCACCGCAGCCGATTTTTCCTTTGGTCCCAGTGATGCTCCAGTAACTATTCTAGAATATTGTGACTTTCAGTCAGATGGCTGCCTTGCCATGGCACAGACCATTGACGAACTCATGCGCAATTACGAGAATCAGATTCGTTTTGTATTTCGTCCGCTGCCGCTCAGCACCGTGTTGGATAAATCAGACCTTTCTGCACTGGCAGCTTTTGCCGCCGGAGAACAAGGCAAGTTTTGGGAATTTTATGATCTGTTATTTTCAAAACATGGCGAGTGGAAAAATCTAAGCCCGGGTGAATTCAAAGGTTGGCTTACCAGAGAAACTCCCGCCATTGGCATTGATGCGAGTCAGCTTGCAGCGGCGATGGAAGCCGAAGGAGCATTGACCCAGCTCAAGTCGGCGCAAGAGGCGATGACTCAGTTATACATCACCGCGGTTCCGGTCATCCTCATCAACGGGTCGTTACAGCAATCCTATGTGTTGGATTATCGCAACATGTACGATACCGTGGGGCTGATTTTGCTTGGCGAAAAGCAATTCACCGAATGCCCGCCTTACACGGTGGATGCATCGAAACAATATATTGCCACGATTGAAACTGCCAAAGGAAATATTGCGATTCAATTATTTCCAGATAAAGCTCCGCTGGCAGTTAATTCCTTTATCTTTCTTGCAAAACAAGGCTGGTACGACGGTGTGACATTTCATCGCGTGATCCCTGGCTTTGCGGCGCAAGCCGGTGACCCTAGTGGAACCGGCAGAGGCAACCCCGGCTATTTCTTCAACAATGAACCGAACGATTTGGTGTTCGATAAGCCTGGTTTGGTAGGTATGGCAAATTCGGGACCTGATACTAATGGAAGTCAGTTCTTTATTACTTTTGCACCCGCTGAACATTTGAATGGGGCTTACACCATCTTTGGGCAAGTCATTAGCGGATTGGATGTGGCTGAGCAGTTAACAGCGCGTGACCCTTCGCAAGGTGGCTTTTTGCCCGCCGGGGATTTAATCTTACATATTACGATTGAAGAGAAATAATGCAGACGAAAAAAATCCATTGGGCATCTCTTGTTATATTGCTTATTCTTGCGACTAGCATCACTTTTTTGCTTTTGATCGTTCTGTCGCTCGGTGTCGCATCTCTTGTTGACTTATTCAGCAGTTCTGCTGAAGCCGCTTCTGAAATGATCGGCGCGGTTGCATTCGGGTTTATTAGCATCTTGCTGCTCATCAGCGGATGGTTCATTTTGCAAAAGACCAGAGGTTTGGAGCAAGCAGACCAGAATCTCAAATTCCCCTTCGCGCCGTGGATGTGGATTGCCCTGCCTGCCTTGGTGATCTTTAGCATTCTATTCGGCGGGTTGATCACCTTTGCAGAAATTCCGTGGCTGAACTGGTTTCTGCTTCCATTTCTAACAATCTTAGTCATTGTTCCGCCAATCTGGCTGCTATTTGGTGTTGCAGCAAATGGGCTTGACCTTGGTCCACGCTGGCGTTTTTTCAGTATTCTCGGGCTCGGTATGACGGCAGGTCCGGTCATTATGATCGTGCTCGAATTAGTACTTCTGCTCACCCTCATCATCGCAGGGGTTGCATATATTGCATTCGCCCGCCCCGAAATGCTCAATGAAATTGAGGCGTTATCAAACATGTTGAACCAAGGCTTAAGCGAAGATGCCATGCTCAATTTGTTATCGCCATACCTCACCAACCCAACCTTACTTGCTATTGGGATTGGGTATATTGCGCTTCTTGTTCCGCTGATCGAAGAATTATTCAAGCCGTTGGCAGTTTGGCTGTTCGCCCGCCAACTGGAATCTTCGGCACAAGGGTTTGCTCTGGGCGTGCTCAGCGGTGCGGCGTTTGCTTTGGTCGAAAGCTTGAATGCCAGCGCCGATGGCACCACGAGTTGGGCAGTCATTGTAGCGGCACGCACTGGGACGAGTGTGCTGCACATGCTCACCACGGGCTTGGTCGGCTGGGGTATTGCCATGGCATTCAAAGAAAAACGCTATGGACGTTTGTTTGGTGCATATCTCTCTGCTGTATTGATCCATGGTATTTGGAATGCGGCTGCCGCCGGCACAGGCATTTCTGCCTTGGGCGAATCGGTTGGTAAGCCCGAATGGCTTTTCAACTATGCACCTGCACTGGTGTGCGGCTTACTGGTGTTGGGTATGGGTACAACTTCTTTACTGGTTGCATCCAATCGGAAATTAAGAAAACAACTGGAACTTGCCCACGTCGTGGATAGCTCTGCAGAATCTGCGAAGGTTCAAGAAATTCCAGAAACCCCTTCTGAATAAATCAAAAGTAAAGGTAGAATTCGCTGCATGAAATATTCTCTAAACGCGCGTGAGGGCGACCTCGCGCAATTGGTGGGGCTTACCCACAAACACTTCATTTTTATGCTGCAAGCGGGCGGAGACTTTCAAAGTCACCGTGGTGTGATCAAGCACGACGACCTGATCGGCAAACCCTGGGGCTCACAGATCTTTAGTCACACGGGCGCACCCTTCTTCCTGCTTCAGCCTTCCATGTCCGATATTCTCAATGAATTGCCGCGCAACACGCAAATTCTGTACCCAAAAGACATTGGCTATATCCTTATTCAAATGGGTATCTCAGAAGGTCAAACCGTGCTCGAAGCTGGCACAGGCTCCGGTTCGATGACGATATCCATGGCAACAGCAGTTGGACCAAACGGAAGAATCGTTTCGTATGAGAAAACGCCAGATACACAAAACCTGGCGAAGAAAAACCTACAACGGATCGGTCTCGCCTCTCGCGTGGACTTCAAGCTGCGTGACATCCAAGAAGGCTTCGACGAAACGGATGCCGATGCCTTCTTTCTCGACGTACAAAACCCATACGACTACATTCAACAGGTCCGCGCCACGCTCAAGCCGGGCGGATTCTTTGGAACGCTCGTCCCTACCTATAATCAGGTCGAAAAAGTATTGTATGCCCTAAAAAAACATGACTTCGCTTTTGTAGAAGTCTGTGAACTGATGCTGCGCTATTACAAGACCAACCCTGCCCGCTTACGTCCCACAGACCGTATGGTGGCGCACACAGGCTATCTCATTTTCGGACGAAGAATCGAGCCGAGTGAAGACCCACGTGGGGCGGCATTAGCCAAAGAAATTATCGGTATCGAAGAGGAGTACTAAGATATGTTCAGACGTGCTAGAAGATTATTACGCGGGGCGCCCGTTCCGGCGGTGCCACCTGCCTTACGAAATGCCCATCGCTTAATGGAATCAGGGAATTATGCAGAGGCTTCGATTGCCTTTTACGACCTTGCCAGAAAAGCTGAAGAGCGTTTTCCTGAACGAGCACCGATCCTCTATACAGAGGCGGGTCGGGCTGCGGTTTTGAATGGCGACGCAAAAAAAGGCGTTACCCATTTTCGCAGTGCGTTGACCTTGCTGAGTACCCAACAACGCTATCGTCGTTTGCAGAACCTTGGCGAACGCATTGTAGCGGAACTGCGTGAGCGCGGCTTGAATGCCGAAGCTGACGAAGTAGAATCCGTTCTCAGAAATAATGCCCAAGCCCCGGCGGAGAAAGAAGCGCCTGCTCCGCAAAAGCGAGCGGTCTTGCCAACGCATTGTCCATCGTGTGGCGCGGCAGTCCGCCCAGATGAAGTCGAATGGCTGGACGATGTGACAGCAGAGTGCGATTATTGCGGCAGCCCGGTACGCGCCGAATCCTAGCATGACCGAGATCACAGAAGAATACATCTGGAATAAGCTCAATACGACCGACCGTTCGCGCGTGGAAACAGACGGCTATGCCGAGATTCCAATTCACCCAGATTTGCAGTTGAAATGTGCGGCGGTTCTGGTTCCGCTGGTATTCTTCCAAAATGAATGGCATGTGCTATACACCCGCAGAACAGATCGGGTTGAATCGCACAAAGGGCAAGTCTCGTTCCCTGGCGGCGCGTGCGATGAAGGTGAAACCACGCCCGAAGAGACCGCCTTGCGCGAAGCCGATGAAGAGATCGGGCTCAACCCAAAGGATGTAAAAGTTATTGGCAAATTGAGCCGCATGGTCACGATTAGTAAATTCAAAGTGACGCCAGTGGTTGGGATCATTCCGTTCCCATATGCGTTCAAAACCTCGGGAGCAGAAGTAGCACGGGTTTTTACCATGCCTTTGCTTTGGCTTGCCAACCGCAATAACTACTGGGAATTTTCCATGCCCGGCTCTGGGCGGACTTTGCTTGCTTATCACCCATATGACGGGGAACTTCTCTGGGGCGCTACAGCACGAATGACGGTCAACTTCTTGTCTCTCTTAGATTTGCTGTAGTTTTACCCCTATAAACAAAAAATCCGCCATCTTGCGATGGCGGATTTTTTTATTGCTGGTATAGAAGAAATTATTCTTCGTCTTTCTTGCCGCGTTCCACACTGAGTTCGGGAGATGTAGCTTCGCCAGTGCCAGCTGCAGCAGACTGAGCGGAAGCCTCATCCTTCGTGATGGTTACCACGGCGATGGGTTCGTCTTCATCAGCCAAGATGCGAACTTTGTCGGAAATCGCGAGGTCTTTCACGCGGAAGATATCGCCGATCTGCTTGAGCAGGGAAATATCCACATTGATGCGTTCGGGAAGATCACCAGGCAAACATTCCACTTCGAGGCGCTCCAAGTTGTGGACGAGAATACCGTTGTAATCCTTCACGCCGCCAGAAACACCCACGAAAGCGAGCCCCACGCTGGTGCGGATCTTTTCGTTCATGTCCACGGCGAGGAAGTCAACATGGGTAAGAACACCTTTGATAAAGTCACGCTGGCGTTCGCGGACGAGGGCAGGATATTCCTTGCCTTCCACATCAATTGTCACAAGGCTGGAGGCAGAAACTTTAGACAAAGCCAAACCGGCGCTGTGTGCATCCAACACAATCGAAATCGGTTCGAGATGACGACCATAAATCACCGCAGGGAGTTTCCCTTCGCGGCGCATGGCTTTCACCTGCTTGCCGATCACATCACGTTTGGTTGCTTTCAATACTACTTTTTCCATCTTACCTAACTCCTTGGGCGCCTCTCACACAGCAACTCCGCTGTGTTACCTTCGCCCCAAAATGAATTTCTGCAAAGCGGGTCATTCCCGCTGAACATCCGAATTATTTTTTGCCGAACAACATGCGCCCGAGCAAAAGCATAATGCCTGCAAACAAACCGCTTACCAAGCCGGCAATAATCGCACCGCGAGTATCCATTACGGTAGTGACATTCCCCTGCACATTGGGCGATAATAGGATTAGCGACTCAATACGCTCAGCACGGACTTCACGTCCAGCCACAATGCCGGCATAGGCGTTGCCAAACTCGACGCTTCCTGCCACGACCGCGCCTGATACGCCATTCAAGGTTAATTCAGTCGTTTGAGCGACTCCTACTACTGAATTTTGAACGGTAGCAGTGTCGGCATGCAGAGCCGCTACGCCAGAGTCGGTCAACTTTAAGTTGGTGACCTTCGCCTGCGCTACTGCACTCATGGTCATATCTACATCTTCTGAAGTGACCAAACCAGCCGAGCTTTGATGCATGCGCACCAATTGCGCGTTGACCGTCTCCACATCCACTTGGGAGAGGTTGGTCACTTGCGGGTTTTGCTCAGAAGAAGGATTTGTCTCGGTCATGACTTTGGCAGAAAATGCGCCTCCACACGGAGGCGCAGAATGGACAACGGCTCAGATTTTATCCGTTTGAGAGGGGTTCGTCAAGACGGGCGCCTGTTCCGCATTTCGCGTGCGATCTCGGCAGAAATATCGTCACCGCGGGCTTCGAGGTGGCTGATGATGTTTGCGTAGGACTCATCGTCGCGGTTTTGGCTCAGTTTCGAGGCGGCGTCGAGGCGGGTTACATCCAAGGCAAAACCTGCCACCCCACGCATCTCTTTTTCAACAAAGTCGGCGGGCAAGCCTTCCATACTGTAACCTGTGCCGGTTTCATGTTTGGAAATCAACTTGCCAAGCAAGGAATGCAACTCCTCCCCTTCCAACATTCGGACTTTTCCATACACATGCACATTAATGTAATTCCAGGTCGGCACGTTGACATGGTTATACCAACGCGGAGAAATATAAGTGTGCGCACCCTGAAAAATAAGCAAGACTTCCTGATCGCCAAAAGACTTCCACTGCGGGTTGGCTCGGGACATATGTCCCAGCACGGTCAGAGACCTATCGGCATTTTCTATAACTTCAACCGGTAAATGCGTGGCAAGTAATTTTTCGCCATCGCTTGAAACAATCGCCGGAAAACTATTGGCTTTTAGAAATTCCACGATCTTATCTTGGTCTTCTTCACGATAATATTTTGGGATATGCATGTTAAACCTCTAAGGAAAGTATAACAATATTTCTTAAGAGGCTCAGGTAGAATTTTGCAACATGTCGAAACGGTATAAAAAGAAACGGTCTACTACTCCAGCCTGGGTGGACAGCCTCATTGTCATTTTAGAAATCCTTGGAGCGATTGGCACTGTGATCGCAGGCATTTATAGCCTGCTTACGTGAGTGTTTTGATAAACCTTGGTTATAATCTGAACATTGGTCATAAAATTTTAGAGGTAGGAGACCCTCATGGAACAAAAGGCAGAAAATAAAAGCGCCAACCGGATTGGTTTAGTATTCCTAATTCTAGGAGGCGTTTTTACTTTTATTAGTTGCCTCATACTGGTTGCTGGAATCTTTCTTGACCTTTTTGGAACCGAAACCAGAGGAAAAATGACCAATATTTCACACGATGTCAAAAGGTCTGATAATCCTTTTACGGCACAAGTCACATTCATGACAGCGAACGGTGAGGAAAAATCTTTTATCTCTGGGGAAGACCCTTTTTATTTTGAACTGGATGAACGCATTCAAAGAAGCGGCAGTACAGCCCCATTTGAAGGCGTAAAAGTTCGTTATCTTGAAGCCTTCCCTGCTCTGGCAAAGGTGGTCTTTGTATACCATGCCGAATATGTGAACCAGATCGTTTGGCTTTTCTGGTCTGGTGTTGCGTTGATGATCGGGATCATTTCCCGTCGTAATAAGCCAATCACAATTGATCTCAGTCAAAGGAATAAGTAATCATGCTCAAAAAACTACGTGAACCTGTCAACAGCCTCACCCACTGGGGCGGTGCGGTTCTTGCCTTGATCGGCTTGATCGCATTGCTCATCGTTGGGTGGAGCACGCCCGCCAAGGTCATCTCATTGGTGGTCTATGGCATCAGCCTGATCTTTATGTTCTCTGCCAGTGCCACCTACCATATGGTGCAGGTTAAAGATAAGGCGTTGGAAATTTTCCGCAAGATTGATCACTCCGCAATCTACGCTTTGATCGCAGGGACCTATACTCCGTTCTGCATCAATGCCTTCGAAGGTTTCTGGAAGTGGGGCATGCTCTCCATTATCTGGTCTCTGGCAGTGGTCGGCATCATCGTCAAAGTCTTTTACATCCGCGCGCCGCGTTGGTTAAATGCAGGGATTTACGTCATCATGGGCTGGTTCAGCGTTTCTGCGGCTGGACAGATGCTTGCAACGCTTCCTGCCTGGGTGTTGACTTGGCTCATCATCGGCGGCGTGATCTACACCTTGGGTGCTATTGTCTATATCACCAAGATATTCAACTTTAAACCCGGTGTGTTTGGTTTTCATGAAGTGTGGCATATTTTTGTTCTCCTTGCTGCTGCTGCGCACTTTGTAGCAGTGATGGGTGTGGCACTTTACTAATTCGAATAAAGGATATTTCATGTTTTTCGGTTTTGATCTCAAAGAAATCTTCTACTTTCCTTTCAAAGATGCAGAAGCACGGAAATTCCTACTCATCGGCACTTTGATTTCCTTAACAGGATTTATCGTTCCCATTCTGCCGTACTTCTTAATGACCGGTTATGCGGTGCAGATTGTTCGGCAGATATTCAGAAACGAATCTCCGCGCATGGTCGCTTGGGATAACTGGAATGACCTTTTCAAGGATGGCATTAAGGTGTTGGGGGTCCGGCTCCTGGCAGTCTTGCCGATCCTTGTCCTTGTCATGCCGATTATGGTGATGTCCATTCTGCTGCCGATCTTCACAGGGAACTCAGCCAACCCCGAAGCAGACCCTTTCTTCGCGGTGTTCATGGGCATCTTTGGGTTAAGCATGTGCATCATCATTCCATTCTCGATATTTGTAGCTGTAGTTATCCCTGCAGCGGAAATGCATGTAGCAGATAGCGACGACTTTAAAGCCGCATTCCGCTTCCGTGAATGGTGGTCGATCTTCCGTGCCAACTTAAGTGGTTTCCTAGCTGCATTTGCCATTTATTATTTGGCAGGCATGGCGGTTGGTATTCTTGTGCAAATTCTAATGATTACCGTTGTGCTGGCATGTCTGTTGCCAATTGTGTTGCCTGCAGTTGCTTTTTACCTCTACATCATTATGTACGTCACAGGTGCAAAAGCGTACCGAGACGGCAAAGCAAAATTAGCTCAAGCCGAAGCTGCCGTCACTGCAGCCTAACAAAAAAGCGGACACTTCAGTGTCCGCTTTTTTGTTATCTCAAAATCTGAAATAAGTTACTGTAATCATCCGTCCATATTTGAATGGAGGTGGTATAGCCTTCGTACCCCAAAGCATGTTCTTGAATTTGAGGGATGTTCAAAATATCTTCGTTTGAGGTTAACAATAGCCATTCAGAAGGGAATTCTTCTTCGGCACCGGCTTCATTCGTAATGCGGACCATCTTCAAACCGTATTCCTGTGCCAATTGCCAAAAAACCGGCTGAAGGTCCAAATGACGATTTGAGATGTGAGCCGCAATCACACCATCGGGTGTAAGGTGTTGAATGTATAGCGAAAAGGCTTCTCTTGTCACCAAATGGACCGGGATCGAGTCGCTGCTGAATGTATCCAAAACCAGCACATCGAACGGCAGAATGGCTTCGTCTGCCAATTCCTTTTCAAGCGAAATTCGTGCATCACCTTCAATAACTGTCACTTTCGCCTGACTATCGGATAAGAAGCTAAAGTAATCTCCTTCGCCTTCAGCCAAACGAACCACAACCGGATTAATTTCATAGAACCGGTAATTATCGCCTGGCATTCCATATGTTGCTACCGTGCCAATCCCCAAGCCCAATACACCAACATTCATATTGCCACGTTTGGGATGGTTTCTCAGCAACAGTCCGACTCCACTTTCTTCTACATAATATGTAGTTGGACGGTCACGCTCTTGCAGAATTTGAATTCCATGCACAGTGGCTCCATGGATCATTGCCAAAGAATTCGAGTCGTATGCACGCACGCGGATGACCCCATAGAAATTCCGCTCGGCAAACAAAGCGTTTTGATAGGGGTTTAAACCTAGCGCCAAAAGCACGATCCCAAAGATAAACGCCAAACTCATGGAGCGAGATTGCAAATCCACCCGGGCTGAAAACCGTGGGAATAACATTACAACCAATAAGACGATGGTTAGTAACCAAGCCAAATAAAATTCCCAATATCCTGTAAAAATAAAAGGCGCTACTAAATTGACAAATAGTCCACCCACTGCGCCGCCAATCGACACCATTAAGTAAAAGCTAGTGAGATGCCCAGCATCTGGGCGGAGGCGATATAGCTCGCCATGGCAAATCATACAAGCCAAAAAGAGCAAAACGTTGTATACGACGATTTGCAGCAGCACATTCAACTCACCGGCTTGCAGCAAAACCCATAACATACCTATGCTGGCAAAACTAAACAACAGCGCATATATACGACGGTCATACCATCGCGCATCAGAGAATGACAGGATAAATGACAGCAAATACACCGAAAGTGGCACAATCCATAAGAATGGGATAACTGCTACTTCTTGCGAGATCTGATTGGTAACAGACAATAGGAATAAAGAAGCCGTACCGCTCAGAACGATCCATAAAACGCGCAAGGCAACCGATGGCTTTTGAGAGGTTTCCACCACAACAGAACGATTTTCAGCACGGGCGCGATAACTAATAACACCCGCCACCACAGCAAACAAAGCAAAACCGCCCGTCCATGCCCAGCCTTGTCCGCGCAGGGTGAGAGAAGGCTCTACCAAGACAGGATATGCTAATAAACCAAACAAAGAGCCCACATTCGAAAGCGCATACAACCGTGCGTAAGACTGTTCAGGAAAAGCGCGACTAAACCATGCCTGCATCAAAGTTCCGTTCGAGGCGAGCACAAAATATGGGAGCCCAACAGAGACAAAGAGCAGGAATAAAATATTCCAAACCGGGAAGCTCACATCTGCAGGGCGAAGATCGGCGGAGGGTGTGATTGGGGACGACCACACAAGCCCGAGCGCGGAAAGAAGCGCAAGTGTCCCACCTATCAAGGCAAGATGGATCCATCCCTGTTTCTTTTGTTTTACCAGCCAATAGGCGTAAGCATATCCGCCAGTGAGCATCACTTGAAAGAACAACATGGCAGTAGACCAAACCGCCGGTGTGCCGCCAAACCATGGCAGAATAAATTTACCGATCATCGGTTGAATTTGAAATAACAAAAACGCTGAAAGAAAAATACTAAAGGCAAAAAGTATCATAAGGTCTCCAGACCCCATTTTATATAAAATTGCGTAAAATCCCAGCCATAAATTTGAAAGGACTCGTATGCGCCCAATTGAAATTCTTATTCCTATTCTGCTAATAGTTTACCTAGTTTGGCGGCACCCGCGCCCACTAGCGATTCGCCTTGCCCCTGCCTTGGCAGTATTGGCAACTTTATTGCACTTTGCCATGGAAGGCTATCGTTGGCAGATGATTCCTTTGTATGTTTTGACGCCGCTGCTTGCGTTAAGTAGCTTGAGTAAACTTTTTGGGACGAATGACTGGAAACCTATCGCCTCTTACTTAACGGTGGGTTTGGTTGCACTCGCGACGGCTCTGCCTATTCTGTTGCCTGTTCCGCGCATCCCCACCCCAAGCGGACCTTTCCAAGTGGGCACACGCAGCTTTGAATTCTTAGATGAATCGCGCCGGGAAATTTATTCTGGTAAAGACGAGGCGCGGCGATTTATGATCCAAGTTTGGTATCCGGCAGATGTGAAGTCAAGCGATGTGCGCGCACCATGGATGGAAAACGCAGAGGTCTTTGCGCCTGCCATTGCCGGTTTCTTTAAGTTGCCTCCATTCTTTTTTGACCACCTTACCCTGACGAGTATCCCTGCATTCATAGATGCAGGTGTCGCTTCGGCAGATGAAACATTCCCAGTAATTTTATTCTCACATGGTTGGAATGGGTTCGCCTCTCAAAACGCAGGGCAAGCGTTAGAACTCGCTAGCCGTGGTTATGTGGTGGTTGGCATTCAACATACCTATGGAGCCATGACAACAGTCTTCCCTGATGGAACGATTGTCCCGAACAACCCGAAGGCATTGCCCGAAGACGGAGCAGACCCAAATTACGAGGAAGTGGCGCAGGTCTTAGTGAACCAATGGGCAGGAGATATGGCATACACGTTGGATCAGCTAACAGCTTGGAATGAAGCGGATGGGAATCCGTTTTTCAACAAACTAGATATGGAGCGTGTCGGTGTGTATGGTCACTCTACTGGCGGCGGAGCGGCAATCCAATTTTGTGGCACAGACTCGCGCTGTGACGCGGTGCTTGGTTTAGATCCTTTCATGCGCCCGGTTTCAGCAGAAGTACTTGCAAGCGGTGTTAGCCAGCCCTCGTTCTTTATGTTCTCGCAAGCCTGGGCAGATGATGTAGATAGCCCCAGCAGCAAGTTATTTGGTCAATTCATTCCACACGCAGCAGATAATTATGGAGTTGTTAAAATTGAAGGAACGAGACATTACGATTTTAGCGATCTGCCCCTGTTCTCTCCAATTGCGCCGCAACTTGGGCTGAAGGGTCCGCTAAATGGCAAACGTGTAACCGAGATCGTCAATTCATATTTGATCGATTTCTTTGAGATGACCTTGAAAAATAAGCCTTCTGAACTTTTTAGCAATGTCAGCCCATTTTCAGAGGTTATTCCTATTCCATAATCGTGAGAGGTAATATGAACTTCAATAAACGTAGAGTTTCGGGCTATTTGCTTCTGCTAGGCATGGTATTCTTGATCATTGGTATAACGACTGATAATACAACCTTCTCCTGGATTTCAGTCGGCTTTATAGTGATATCCTTGTTACTAGGCGGACGCTGGATGCGTCCAAGAAAACGCCCCTAAAAGGATTTTTTATGAACATAAAACATATTCACCACGTTGCTATTATTTGCTCGGACTACGAAAGATCGAAAAAGTTCTACATAGAAGTATTAGGTTTTACTGTAAAACAGGAATACTACCGCGCCGAGCGAAAGTCTTATAAGTTAGACCTATGCATTAACAATCAATATCAGATCGAGTTATTTTCCTTTCCAAATAGTGCGGAACGGGCAAATTACCCAGAAGCTCGAGGGTTGCGTCACCTGGCATTTGCCGTAGACGATATCAATGCAGCGATAGCCGACTTGCAAGGGAAAGGAGTTGAACCCGAAGCTGTGAGAATTGATGAACTAACCGGAAAGCGCTATACTTTTTTCAAAGACCCCGATGGGTTACCGTTGGAATTTTACGAAGAGTGAATAGGATGTAGAAAGTAATTGATCACAATTGATTTCATCGCAAATCATCTTGACACCATCCCTACACTGACAAAATGGTTTCGTAACCAATGGACAGAGTATTATGCCGATTTGTCAGACGAAGCAATGATGCAAGATTTTCTTGAAGATGTCTCTCGTGACAGTCTCCCTTCTCGGCTTGTTGCATTTGAAGGTAATGAACTTGTTGGCACCATTGTTTTACGAGAAGGTGACACAGAATTATTCTCAGAACCTCCTCCTGAATTAGGAGGTTTGTATGTGACAGAGTCTCATCGTGGTCAGGGCATTGCTACAGAATTGGTTAAAGCCGGAATGAACTTAGCGCATGACCAAGGCTATTCGGATATCTGTGCAACAACGGTCAAAGCAGCAGGCATCTTAGAGCGTTTAGGCTGGGAGTTCATTAAAAAAGTTCAATACCCAGATGGGGAAGTCTCACTGTACTGTTGTAAACTATAAACATTGCCTAAAAAGCTTACTCTTGATGTTATGCTTCGCAGTAAGCCCAAGCAATATCCAAATAAAACAGGAAAAATATTTTGAAAACAAAAGACTTGAGAGCCAGTGGAATCTTATTTGTTTTAGGGGGAATTGCTTTTATTGTTGCTTATTTTTTCAGCGAACAAGTTGCTTTTATTGGGAGTGCAGCTGCGTTTATAGGGATAGGCGTTTCTTTTATTACAAAGTCTAAAACGAAATTCAATAAACCGAATCAAAAACCATAAAATAGTTTTTTGATTATCCTATTACTTATGCTTCTGCTGCGGGAAGGGTTTCAGAACAGTATTCAGGGAGACCTCATCGTACAAAAAGCAAAGGAAATATCGATCCAAGCATGCCGTCACAGTAAGATTTCCCCCATTCTCCCTATCTCTTTCATAACATCAACTCAATCAACGAGGAAGTCATGAAAGATTTTTTTATCAAAATTTTTATGCTCATCAATGCCCAACTTATCCGATTAAGCAATGGAAAAGTGGGCGGCAAATTAGGAACACAAAATATCCTTATTTTGCGCACTATTGGAAGAAAATCTGGTGAAGAACGGGCAATTCCAATTGCATATTTTGAGTATGAGAATAAATTTCTGATCGTGGCATCAAACTGGGGTAAAGATCAACATGCAAGTTGGTATCACAACCTCAAAAAGAACCCTTTGGCAACACTTGAGGTTCACGGGAAAGAAATCTCTACAAAAGCGCATGAAGCAGAGGGCGAAGAATATACATCTCTGTGGAATTTTGTTACAAAACGCCACCCGCCTTACGGTGATTATCAGAAATTAACGGCAAGGCGTATTCCTATCATGATATTTGAACCCATCGGATAAAATTGTTCAAAAAGATTGGTTTGAATATCCATGCTGAACAAAAAAAATATATTCTTGCTTTTAATCTTTGGCATAATCCTTTCAGGTTGCGGATTTAATCGTACATCGATCCCTACTCCCCTGCCAACATATACCCAACCCAGTTCACCAACGAGCCCGCCTGCGACAGAGACCGCCCTACCCACGTCAACTCATGAGTTCATAGCCACTGCAACGAATATCGCTACGGCAACGCCACCTCCAGTCTGCCAAGCCGGAGAGACTATTGAAAGCACAACCAATGGCTCTCTGCCAAGCTATATTGATATTGTGAAAGTATCAACAAAATTAAGTGGAAGCAAGTTCTCAGTCACATTCACCATGAATTGGCTACCAGACCAAATCATGATCGACCGCAACATCCTTGGCTACGGAGCAACAGAGATTGCATGGGGCGTTGCCATTGATATAGATAATGACCCCACCACCGGCTATTCCATTCCGCTGACCACCTCTGGGTATGGCTATGACTATGTCTTACAAGCCGTTAACTTCAAAGAAGGTGAAGAAGTACAAGGCGACCTGCAAACCTTATTCAGCGACAAGGTAAATGTGTGGGAAGTATTTGCAGATGGAAGCAATGCCATACTTAGTCAAGGCAAAATCAAAGTAGATACTGCCACTGCTTCAATTACGCTAAGCGGAGAGATCAAGGGCATCAAAAAAGACTCTTACCTACATTTCTTTGCCATCTATTTCCCCACGGCATCGCAACAACTTACAGATGAGATCTGCCAACGATGAACAGTGAACCGGTCTCTACATCCAATGCGGAGCATTATCTTTGGGGGCAAGTTTGCGATGGCTGGCACTTGCTCAAGCAAGATGCATTGAGCGTTATACAGGAACGGGTCCCTGCTGGTAGGGCTGAGGTAATGCACTATCACACATCTGCGCGGCAGTTCTTTTACGTTCTCGAAGGAGAAGGGCAAATTGTCTTTGAAGATCAAACCGTCACATTGAAAAAAGGTGAGGGGTTGGAGATTCAGCCTCAAGTCCGGCATAGATTCGAGAACAACTCCAATGCAGATGTACATTTTTTAGTCATCTCATCACCCAAAGCCCAAGGTGATCGAATAAACGTCGAATAAATTATCTACCAAGGAAATGAAATGCCGAACATCAAAGAAGAACTTCTACAGGTTTATAAAAAATCACAGGCAGATATCACATCTCAGCTTGATGAAATCGATAAGAACCGAAAAATTTACCCCTTATGGACGGTTCGCGAGATCATAGCGCATCTCTCCGGCTGGGACGACTCTATTACAGGAATGTTGAATGCGCTCTTAAAAGGCGAGACGCCACCTACCCCTGCTGCCCGCGGTGTTGATGTGTACAATGCCGAGACTGTTAGCACACGGGAAGGCTTGAGCTACGACCATGTCATCCGGGAATATTACAACACGCGCGAAAAAATTTTTACACTCATTGGTCAAGCCAATGACGAAACTCTCTCCAAAACATCTATATTGCCTTGGGGCGAAGAAGGAAGTGTGGCGGTGCTTATAAAGTTCTTTTCAGAGCACGAAGCTGAACATGCAGAAGATATCAAGAAATTCATCGAAACAGCCAAACAAAATTAAATCAAAATAACCGCAGAAAATTTCTGCGGTTATTTTCTTCTCAATACGATAAAATAACCACTTCATGAAGCCACGCATTCTTGCAGTGCTCAACATCCGCCCTGGCGAAGAAAAGAATGTCTTTCTTATGCTCACCCAGTATTTTTTTATGGGTGCAGCCATGCTTTTCGTGCAATCGGCATCTCTGGCATTATTCTTCACCGCCTGGGACGCGACTGCAATGCCCTACATTTACTTGGGTATTGCGGTCATTGTTTCTTCCATCACAGCGATCTTCCTCAAAATATCAGAGCGCACCTCGTTGGCGCGCTTTTTGATTCTGAGTGTTCTATTTGTTCTTCTTGGAAGCATCGCCCTTCGTGCTGGGCTTGACGTTACATCTTCGAAATGGCTATTACTAGCATTGCCTATTTGGTCACAAACACTAGTCAATATTACTGTAACCGCTTTTTGGACTCTAGCTGGCAATATCTTCGATGTACGTCAAGGCAAACGTATCTTTGGGTTGATGAATGCAGGTTCGTGGCTCTCGTATGTAATTCTTGGTCCTTTCACAACACCTCTTGTGAATTTAATTGGCACAGAGAATCTATATCTCGTCATTGCGGCATGTTTGTTAATTTCACTCTTTTTACAACAAGCCGTTATCCAAGCCAACCCCAGCACTCGAACAACTCAAGAAACCACAAAAGACCAACCTCAACAAACTTCCATCGCACAACTTTTTCGCATTCGTTACATTGCATTGATCTTCGCACTCATCACACTCTGGCGCATTGCTTATTTTATTCTCGATAACATCTTCTATGACCGTGCCGCTTTACAATACCCATCCGCAGATGCAATGGCTGGCTTTATTGGCGGATTCTTCGCACTCACTGGCTTGCTTGGCTTTGTTACCGATATATTCCTGACGGGACGCATCATCTCTCGTTTTGGCTTGCGTGCTGGGCTTTTAGCCACGCCCACACTGACGCTGCTCTTTACAGCAGCATTGGCTGTTACTGGCACTGTCAAACCAGAAATGCTCTCTGTTATTTTCTGGCTGGCTGTTGCAGGCAAGTTCACCAATGAAGGGTTGGGCTTCTCGCTAGATCAAACTGCAGATAACCTGCTCTACCAACCCATTCACGAACGGATTCGTGCTCGCGCCCAAACAGTCACCGAAGGGATTATCCAGCCATTGGCGATCGGGCTGGCAGGCGGGTTGCTTTTGCTTTTCAATACTGCACTTAAATTCAACGCCATTCAACTTGCTTACATTTACATCATCTCTGCCGTAGTTTGGATTTTCATTTGCGTAGCACTTGTCCGTGCATACCCAATGGCACTCACAGAAGCCTTGCACAAACGCCGCTTTGGTGACAAAGGTATTCTTCTAACAGATGCCAACAGTATCCAGATCGTCCGTTCTGCTTTGAAAAGCCAACACGCAACGGAAGTAATTTATGCGCTTGACCTGTTGGAAAAAGGGGAAAGTAACTCTCTTGAAGATGACTTAGAGGCGCAACTCCGCTCTTCAATGCCTGAAGTGCGAAAAAACGTCATTGAACGTATTGAACGTTTGAGGCTTTCCAAATTCCTGAGAGATATTCAATTTCAGCTCCGTACAGAAACCGACCCTAGCATACGTGAAACCGCTTCACGCACGCTGATCGTCCTTGGCGCAGATTCAAGCACGGCACTGAGTCTCCTTGCACAAGAAGATGCCGCAACTCAACGCGGCGCCATGATCGGTGCCTTACGGGTATTAAGAGAAGCAAAAGGCAGCAATGCTCATGAACGACTTATGGAATTGGCAAAATCCGAGCAATCTCAAGATCGAGTTCATGCTGCGCAATTAATAGCTGAGGCAGCAAATCCTGTCCTGTCGAATGTACTTCTACCGCTCTTGAACGATGAAGACCAACAAGTAAAAAAATCTGCTTTACGAGCAGCAGCTAAATTCCAGCATCCAGACCTATATTCAAGAATCATTCCCGCATTGGGCTCACCACTAACGCGCAGCCTTGCTTTCAATGCGCTTGTAGAAGGTGGAAATAACGCAATTCCATCCATCATCGAATCCCTAAAAGACACAAGCCTGCATCGGCGTATCCACTTGCGTTTGGTCCGCGCGTGCTCACATATTAGAAGTGATGCCGCAATTCAAATTCTGGAAGGGTTGATCCATCACCCCAATGCCGGCATCCGTTCGCGAGCGTTAGCGGCTTTGCACGATTGCAGATATAAGCCCGAGGGAGAATCAGTTTTAGGAGTCAATGAACAAATCACGGCGGAGTCCAGACGCGCTGCCTGGTTGTTGGGCGTCATGCACGATCTGAGCAAATCCACCAAAACTGAAGTCTTGGTGCGGGCTGCAAGTCATGATCTGGATGCCACGATCGATCGTCTCTTTCATCTCTTTGAGTTTATCTATGAGCCCCAAGCTATTCAACGCGCACAACATGCCATTCAGCGAAAAGACGCAAATCGCAGGTCGTATGCGATTGAAGTGCTGGATACAACTCTCAACAAATCTCATAAGAACGCCTTTATTCCACTTTTAGAAGATTTTGCGCCCAGAGAAAAGTTGGAGAAAATGGGCGCTGAATATAAGCAGACATTTCTGCCGCCTCCAGGGCGCATTATGGATATTTTGAGCAATCCATTGGGAAAAGAAAACCCATGGCTGGTGGCAACTGCCATCGAATTTGCTGAAAGCATGGGAATTTCTCTGGATAACCAGCTAACTGAGGCATTAACTTCTTCTAACGAGTCTTTATTAACTCGTATGGTCATGCAAAAACGAAAGGAAAAAACAATGTTATCCACTGTAGAACGGGTGATTGTGCTGAAGTCGTTAAGTATGTTTGAAAAAACGCCGGATGAAGCTCTCGCTGAATTAGCAGACCTCGTGCATGAAATGGTTGTGCAGCCCGGAGATGAAATCATCCGTGAAGGAGAAACTGGGGATAGCTTGTACATTATTGTAGACGGCAAAGTGGAAGTGGTGGATGATAATCGCATCTTGAATCAACTTGGAGCACGGGCGGTCTTCGGGGAACTTTCCATGTTGGACTCTTCACCACGCACCGCAACCATCCGTGCTATTGAAGAGACATCGCTCTTACGCCTCGATCAAACTTCTTTCTACGAGATCATGAGCGATTATGTAGAAGTAGCCATGGGCACGATCCAATTGCTTACCCGTAATTTACGCGCCCGCACTGGAGATGTCATGGAATTAAGCCGAATGTTAGGTCAATAAAAAGGAGAGAGAATGGAAACCAAACCTGCTTTAGACTCAAAACTTGTTGAAGAGTTTGTAGGAAATGCGCACGGAAATTTTGCGCGTGTGAAAGAATTGCTCGAACAAGAGGCTGCGCTTGTCAATGCAACTTGGGATTGGGGCGGCGGGGACTTTGAAACCGCTCTTGGGGCTGCTGCGCATATGGGCAATAAGCAGATCGCCAATTACCTGCTTGAACACGGAGCACGATTGGATGTTTTCGCTGCTGCCATGCTGGATAAAGTAGATGTAGTCAAAGCCGCATTAGAAGCATACCCAGAAGCAGTCAACACGCCAGGTCCACATGGAATTCCGCTTTACGTCCACGCAGAAGCCGGAGATGCAAAGTCTGTTTTGGAGTATCTCGACTCCCTTGAGGGGTAGTACTAAAGGGTTCTTGGATTGAACAAAGCCGGTCGCTATAATTTAGAAATACTTTATCAGGAGAAAAAATGAAAAAGAGAAATCAAGTAGTCATAGGGCTCATTGCCGCAATCATCATGCTGGCGTGTGCCTGCCCCGTTTCAGGGTTGCCTTTTGGGGGCGAAGAACAACCCACACCTGGGCTTCCTATTTTGCCAGTTGCAACCATAGAGTCTGCACCTGCTACAGAAGCCCCCGTGCAGCCTGCGGCAAATGTGTTACTCAGTGATGATTTTAGCTCTCCCAGCACCGAACTGGAAACCTACACAGGTGATGGAGGCAGTGCTGGAACAGAGAATGGTGTCTATGTTGTCCGCTCAACAGCGGATCTGTGGCAGTGGGGTAAATCCACTTCGGAGTTTGATAATGCAATCTTTGAAGCCGATATCACCATGATTTCAGGTCCAACCAACGACAATGCCGGGTTTGGTATCATCTGCCGCTTGAGCGAACGCGATGACACCTCCATTGATGGGTATATGTTCGCGATCAGCGGAGACGGGTATTACACCATTCGCCATATTGTTTCCAGCAACATGACCGCACTGGTCGACTGGAGCGAATCGAGTGTTATCAACCAGGGGAACGCATCTAATCACCTACGTGCCACCTGTAATGGCAGCGATTTGAGATTAGAAGTCAATGGACAAGAGGTCGCTTCGGCAATAGCGCCAACTGACGGACCGACCAACGGAACCATGGCATTTGCCGCCATCTCCTTTGAAACTGACCAACCCTACGCTGAAGCACATTTTGATAATCTAATTATTAGTCAGCCATAATAAACAGTAAAAATAAAAAAGACGTGCTTGGCACGTCTTTTTTATTTTTACTTTGCACGCATCTTCTGCCGAAGAAAAGCTGACTCAAAAATACGGTCGAAGAACCCTTTATATCCATCTTTATCGTATAGGATCATATAGTCTGCTGGACCATATTCTTTAGGCGGCAACATAATAGCCGGGTTGGGGTTGATCTCCAAAATAAACAACTCGCCCTGCTCGTTCATGCGGATATCACAACGCCCATAGCCAGCAATCCCCATTGCCTGGAACATACGTTTTCCCTCATTTTGAAGTTTTGCTCTCAGTTCGGGTTCAGTAACTTCCTTGAAATCAAAGGGAATGTTGTAATCCCACTTGATATCGGTATGCCAAAACTCTTCGCCATCCGGGAAAATCAATTCTGCCGGCGGATACACGAATGGATTTTCCATATCAGCCGGGTTATCCACCACCAACACATTGAATTCTTTTCCAACAATAAATTCTTCCATGCGTGCTGCGCCAAATTCGCTGCAAACTCGCTTCACCTGAGTGAGAACTTGTTCAAGAGTATCAGCGCGCGAATCTTTGAACATGCCTGTACTGCCATAACTTTTTGGGTGCTTCACCATAATGGGATAGCGCAAATTTTTGACAAGTTGCTCTGCTTCTTCAACACTATGCACACGGTAACCTTTTGCAAAGCCCACCCCATTCGCATCAGCGATGGTTTGCATTTCTTCGCGAGTTGGGTCAAAACAGCGCGAGTCTGCGCCTGTAAAAGGTAAATTCAGCGCTTCTAAGGCTTCTACTACTTCACTTGCTTCGTATCCAAGCTCTTCATCTTCTTCATCTTCAAATTCGTATCCTTCACAGACGTTTAAGAAGACATCAAATTCTCCAGACTCAGCCAAAGCACGGATCTTTTCAGCAACCGGCGCAGTCAGGGTGACCATTTTCCAATCGAAATCTTTTAGGTAAGGTGAGGGATTAAAGTCCTCAATATGTTCATCAGATAAAACACAGACGCGCATAGGGTCTCCAGGTTTTTGAAGGATACGCAAACAACAGCCGCGTAAAGCAGCTGTCTGATTGCATTTGCGATTATCCACCCATTTCCGATTCAGCAATTGATTTTTTAAGAAAAATAGAGCAGATGAATCTGCTCTATTTAGTCTCGGTCACCTTGCGGATGCTGCGTGGCTGCTCTGTGTTGTACCCCTTGGCAAGGGTCAAATGATACGCGAACAGTTGCGCTGGCAAAATGCTCACTAATGGAGAAAGCCATTCCGGTGTTTCAGCCGGAATCTGTAATGGAACTTGCGCCAAAGACAGAGCCTTCCTATCATTCGAGATCACCACCAACTCGGCAGCAATATCAGACCGCAAGCGTTTGAGCATTTCCAGCATCGAGTCAAAGACTTTCCCTTTTGCCGCCACCGCCAAAACGGGGTAACCACTCTCTACCATGGCAATTGGACCATGCGCAAAATCGGCGGAGGAATATGGCTCCGCAATGATATAGGTCAACTCTTTTAATTTCAATGCCCACTCAAACGCCGTCGCATAATTAAACCCGCGCCCTAGCACAACCGTCTGGTCAATATAGCGATATCGCTGCACAGCCTGGGCGATAACATCATTTTGCTTAAGTGTTTCGCGCATCCATGCTGAGACTTTGCCAAGGTCGTCCCACATTCTTTTGTTTTTGCTCAGTGCCGCCGAAAGCATCGCAATGGACATCAACTCAGTCGTATACGTCTTTGTAGCAGCAACCGCTTTCTCTGCCCCGGCTTGAAGTTCCAGCACAAAATCAGAATTCTGTGCCAACGGCGAATTCGGTTCGTTCGTGATCGAGAGCGTCAGGCAGCCTTGCCTTCGTCCTTCCTCCAGCACGCTCACAATATCCGGCGACTTGCCCGATTGCGAAACACCGATCACCAACGCATTCTTCAACGTCGGCGGCTTTTTATAATAAGTGAACAAAGAAGGTGTCGCCAACGCAAGCGGAAGTCCGTTCATGGCACCGAGCAAGTAATTGGCATAGCGCCCGGCATTATCCGATGTTCCGCGAGCAGCCAGGAAAACATAATCGACACGGTGCCGCTGAATCTCTGCAGCAATTTTTTCTATATGCTTTCGCTGCGAAGACAACAAACTTCTGATGCGCTCCGGTTGTTCATTGATCTCAGAGAACAAAGTCATGATGAAAAACTCCGCGCTTCATTCCAAGCCGGGAATGGATACCGGCAAACGACCGGTCATTTCGCTGTGACCGAATACGGCTTTAGCCACTGCCCGCATGGACGGCTCCAAAATGCCGTATGTACACACGTAAGTAGATGCCTGCGGAAAAACCGCAAGGTCATACGGAAGTCGCATGGCGATGATGATGACAGGTTTCCCCATCTGCAACAACTGGCGGACGAACTCCGCCTGCTTTTCTTCAGCATAGGCATTGATCGTGCCCATTACGATCACATCATACTCACGAACTTGCTCCAAGACCCTAGAAGCATCTTGCCCACTTGGTGCATACGGGATCTTGAATTCATCCGTCTGTGCATGATATGCGCGAATGGAATCGGCGAGTTTAGGCTGGATATATGAGGATGTATCGGCTGGCGTTAAGTCTTCTGGAACAGGGATAATGACAGCGATTCGTTTTTCAGATTCGAGTTTGAGAGGCAAATATTTTTTCTCATCCCGAACCAGAGTAATGGACTTCTCCGCGATCTCGTTCGCAATTGCCATGTGCTCAGCACATTGAATGACGCTTAAGTCTGGCGAAGTGGCATGTTCAGCCAGCCAGCTTTTCAACTGCATGATCCGATCTACTGAAAAGTGCAAATTCTCTTGAGAAAGTTTTCCATTTTGTGCCCCCTGCAAAAGCGCCTCAAAAGCTCGTGTTTGGTCTTGCGGGTCTGTGGTCATGAGCAAAATGTCTGCACCGGCTTGGGCAGCACGCAGGGAGTCTTCACGCAATAACTCGCCCTGACGGATAGCATGCATGTCCATCGCATCGGTGATGACCACGCCGGTATAGCCCAGGTCCTGGCGCAAAAGTCCGTTGATGATGTTAGGAGAAAGGGTGGCGGGCGGCGCGTCCTCGCCGTCGATGGAAAGTATGCCGAGATGAGCGGTCATTACCAGTTTGGCATCCGCTTGCAGTGCAGAGCGGAACGGAGTCAACTCCACAGCGTGGAGTCGCTCACGCGAGTGCGGCACAGTTCCAAGTCCATGATGTGAATCGCTGGCGGTATCTCCGTGACCAGGAAAATGCTTGACCGTTGCCGCCACTCCTTGAGCTTGAATCCCTTCGATCATGGCAGCCGCCAGCTCCCCTACCAATTGTGGGTCTTCGCCAAACGAGCGCACGCCCACAACGGGATTGTTCGGGTTGATGTTTACATCGGCACTAGGCGCATAATTAACATTGACACCGATCGCCGCCAGTTCGCGCCCAAGTACTTCGCCTGCTTTTCTCGCGAGTTCGGGGGAGCGGGTTGCACCGAGCGCCATATTGCCGGGCAAGGGAGTACCATCGCCGAACGCCATGAGTTGACCGCCCTCTTGGTCGGTTCCGATGAGCAAAAGCGGCAATCCCAATTTACGCGCGAGGTCTTGCAGCGATTGATTTAGCTTTTTGATCTGCGCAGGCGACTCTATATTAAATGGGCGGAAAAGCGTGACGCCGCTGGGGTGATAATTTTGAAATGCATGAACAATCTCAGGCGAAAGACTTTCCTTGCCGCGAAACGCCAGTAAAAGTTTTTGACCGATCTGATGCGCGAGATCCACATTAACCTTTCAAGCCAGAGACCACAACACTTTCGAGAATAAAGCGTTGGGCAAAGAAAAATACAACAATGAGCGGAGCAGTGGTCAGAACAGCAGCGGTCATGATGGTGGGCCAAGGCTGAACCGTTTGGTTGATGTTGTACAGCGTGGAAACGTAAACAGGCAATGTGTAGAGGTCAACGGTTTGCAGATACATCAGCGGTGTGAGCAGGCTGTTCCACAGACCAACGAAGAGAAAAGTGGCAACGGTTGCCAGCGGCGCTTTGACGAGCGGCAGGATGATTTCCCACCAAATTTGAATGTGATTGGCACCATCAACAAACGCAGACTCGTCCAATTCTTTTGGAATTTGAGACATGGATTGCCGCAGCAAAAAGATCATTGCGGCACCACCCGCAAAATAGCCGGGGATGATCAGTGGATTGAACGTACCAATCCAGTCCAGTTTATTAAAGAATACATATTGCGGCACGATGAGCGCCTGCGGCGGGATCATCATCGTGGAAAGCATGAGGAAGAAAACTACGTTGCGCCCGGGCCAGTCCACGCGACTAAAAGCATAGGCAACCGCCGCAATGGAAAGAAGGGTACCGACCAAAGCAAGGGTAACGTAAAAGACCGAGTTGAAATAGGAACGCAGAAAATCTGGATTTTTGAAGATCGCGGTGTAGGCTTCCACCGTCGGCTCACGTGGAATCCAGACCACGCCCGGCGAGTTGGTTTCCTCCACTGTTTTGAACGAGGAGGAGATCATCCAAAACAGCGGGAAACTCATGAGGACTGTTGCCCCGGTCAACAGTGTGTAGAGCACAATGCTTTTTAGAATGGGAACATATTTTTTCATTGTGCGCTCCTAATAAATATCGTAAGTCACCCAGCGGTCTTGCAAACGAAACTGGATGACTGTAACGATCATGATAATGACAAGAATGACCCACGAAATGGCAGAACCGTACCCAATCTCAAAATGGCTGAAACTCTTCTGCCAGAGGTAATACACCATAGAAATGGTTGAAGAAACGACCGGTTGGTTATCACGATAGAGGACAAAAATCGGTTCAAAAATCTGCAAAGAACTGATCATGCCTACAACGAGATTGTAAAAAATGTACGGAGTAAGCAGCGGAAAGGAAATCTTCCAGAAACGCTGCCAAGGCGTAGCACCATCCACTTGAGCGGCTTCGTGTAATTCCTTGGGAATGTTGTTCAAGCCAGCGAGAAAGATCAACATCATGGTGCCACAGCCCCACACCATCAGCAAAATAACCGACATCTTTGTCCACAGAGGGCTTTGCACCCAAAGCGGAACTCGATTTTCAGCGGGAAAACCAGCCTCAATGACCTTTATCATCAGATTGTATTTGCCTGTGTTCAAGCCAAGGAAGAATGCGGCAGAGACTTCCTGTACATAGATAATGCCGCGGCTAAGATATCCAAACGGTGGAAACGCTTCTGTAATTCCACGAATAATTTGATTAATAATGCCAGTCCCTGTGTTCAACATCAAGCGCCAGCACAAAAGGACAGCCGTGTTGAAACCGAGAATCACGGGGAGATAAAATGCCATACGGAAGATCCGCTCACCACGCATCTTCTGGTTGAGCAACACTGCCAAAAACAAAGCCACACCAATCTGTAATGGCAGACCGATTACAGTCAGATAGAGGGTATTGATAATAGAGGAACGAAAACTTTCGTCGTCAAAAAGAATGGTTTGGTAGTTCTTTGCCCCCACCCACAAGGTAGGTTCGCCCGAAGCAATGCGGTAATCGGTAAAACTCCAATAGAGGGAAAAACCAAGTGGAACAATTACAAAAATCAAGAAGCCAACAATCCACGGCGCGGCAAAGAAATAGCCCGCAAAGGTGCTTTCTTGTTTCTTCGGAGATGCGCCTCTCAGCTTTGCAATAGATTTGGCAAGGTTTCCCAAACCATAACTACATGCAATGATGAACGATACTGTCAATGCTGCCATAAGCAGCACATTCAGATATGGGTTTTCAGGCATGGCGAGTCTCCTCTAAACATATTGCTCGCATGGGGCAAGCCCCATGCGAGCAATAAAGGTTTTTTACTGACCGAGCGCGGCAGTATATTCTTCTTGAATCTTTGCGTTGACTTCGTCAACAGTGAGTTCTTCGGTGATCAACTTACCAAGCGCATCTTGCATGATGGTGGAGAGCTTAGCAGCTTCCTTGATGCCGGCGAAACCAACACCGTACTGGGAAGCCAATTCCGCTTCACGCTGGAGCTGAGCAGACTCGGTCACATAACCGTACTGCGAGTCGTTACGGGCAGGGATCAAGCCCATGGTTTCGTTCCACTTGTTGTTGCCTTCTTTGCTGAAAGCCATCTTGAGCCATTCGGCAGCGAGTTCTTTGTTCTGGCTGTATTCAGGCACAGCGAGCCAGTCATTGAACGCGAGCACAACGGGCTTGCTGTTGGGGAAGTTCTCAGGATCGCCGTAGAATGGTTCGATGGTGACATTGTCCCAGATGGGGCGGTCGAAAGCAGGAGCAGCCCAACCGGAGTGCGCGAGACACACAGCGCCGTTATCCTTACCAGTGGCATCGTCAACGTCGATGACGGAACCCTGACCGGCGGGGAGAGAACCGACAGCGTTCACAGCTTCGCCATAGGTCGCCTGGCGCATGTCGAGCAGGAACTGGGTCGCAGCCAATGCTTCAGGAGAGTCGAAGTTGGGGGTGCCATCGGCTTTGTAGAGTTCGCCACCGAGGGAGTAGAACACGAGCAACCACCACTGCCAATCAGCCATGGAGCCAGCGTCCACAGGGACGAGAGCTTGCTGAGACAGGGAGTTGGTAGCGGGGTCGATCACAGAAGCCTGAGAAGCAAAGGTCTTCCATTCTTCAAAGTTCTTGGGGGTGCCAGTGGTCCAGCCAGCGGTTTCCATCAAGTCGGTGCGGCAGAACACGTAGCGAGGAGCAGTGAAGATAGGCAAACCACGGAGTGAGCCTTCATACTTAGCATTTTCGAGCGCGGGACCAAAGTTGGAAATTTCATCCCAAGCGCCTTCGCCGAGGTATTCATCCATGTTGGCGAGGTTTTCACCATACAGGGTGTTCATTTCGGAACCAAGGTTGATGATATCGGGACCTTCGCCAGCAGCAAAGAAGCCGCTGAAGGTGGTATCCCAACCAGACCAGGAACCTTCGGTGATCTCAACCTTCACGCCGGGGTGAGCGGCTTCGAAAGCAGGGTTGATCTCTTCCTTTAACCATGCAATGGTGTCAGGGGTATAATCAAGCAGGTAAACCTTCAAGGTTACCTCTGCATTTGCAGGGGCTTCCGTAGCCGCGGGAGCCTCTGTACCGGCAGCCTCAGTGGATGAGGCTTCAGTTGCAGCAGGAGCATCGGCGGCGGGGGTACCGCAGGCAGCCAAGAGCATGCTAGCCATCACCAAAAGGGACAACAACACGAACAGTTTCTTTTGCATCTTTCTTCTCCTTATTTTTTAATTTCTTTTCCTGAGCAAGCGTTTTTCTTCGCTAACGCTCTTTCCGAATAAAACAGGACTCAACTCATCCTGATAATTCGCTGATTCACATCATCCATAAATCTCTGCATGAAATCACCAATAAATTTTGCCGGGTCGATACTTGCATCATTCATCAGAGCCGTCATATCCACACCGTAAGACAGCCCTTCTGCATTATCCACACCATGCGATTCAAAATATGTAGCATTTGCACGGCGACGTCCCATCGATGCCAGATCGTAGCGTTTACCGCCCACGATCTGCGAGTCGAACACACCTAATAAAGCGAACTGAAGATTTTCATGACGCGATAAGTCCATCGTGACCTTATCGGAATCAACCATCCAATCCAATGCACGCCAGACTTCACACCCCACGACTCTTTCGGGACGTTCAGCCGGGCTCAGCTTTCTGAGAGCTTCAATCACTCTGAGAGTGACTCCCACATGCGTATCGTGCTTGTCTGCCAAATTATGGGTGTAAACCACTTTCGGCTGTGTAGCACGCAAAATTGTCAAAATATCGTCAACCGGTTCTTGTCGAGATGCATCCTTAATGATCTTGCTGGGAATATCCAACATGATCTGCGCCGCGAACTCACCCACAATCGCCGCCTTGCGCTGTTCCTTGAAGCGGACAAGTCGCATCTCATCATCAGAATAATTCTCGTAAATGCTGTTACGCGGAGAACCACGCCCATCCGTCACGACCACACCGGTAAACCACTTATCCTTTTGCTGAAAGCATTCAATGATCGGCTGTGCCGCCATAATCTCAATGTCATCTTGATGCGCAGCAAGACACAGGTGCGTAGTTCGTGAAAGAGCCTGTTCGGTCGGCTCATTATCAGGGATATAAATTTCTGCGGTGTTAAGATGAAACTTCATTGTTATTTCCTATTCAACCACCGGCAAACTCGCTGCCGCTACAGACTGACCCACCCGGCGGATCTTCTCGTCTGGTAGATGTAATTCGACCTTCTTCAACAATTCCGGGAACTCCGTTTCAAAGACTTTCTTCGCGCCTTCGATCAACAAGTCACCGCCACGTCCAGAGGTGCAGCGCCCTAAGATCAAAACGTGTTTGATTTCGTAAAACTCGGCATAGTGGGCAATGCCATAACCGAGATAAACGCCCATGCTCTGCCAAATTTTTGTCGCACCGTCTTCGCCTGCTTCTAATTTCTTCTGCACGAATTTGAGTTTCTCGGCATCCGTCACATCAACAGGGACTTCGATTCCCGCTTTCGGCGCCAGTCGAAACACACATTGCTGCGAAAAATACGAAGCGCCGCAGCCTTTATCACCAGACCATTCTTCCACGGGCGCATTCGAGCTATAGTCAATCGGCGCGAATGCCAATTCATTCAACCAGCCCATGATGTGACCTTCCATATTCACATATCCCGCCGCTTCACTGGAACCGAGCGCGATGCCCAAGATACCGTTATCTTCAATCGACATCGAACCAGCCAACGCGGTCACATCCCCATCGTTGATAACTTCCAACGGTACGCCCATCTCATCACGGATGCGCAGGAACATGTTTTTGATATCGCCAAATTTTTCAGCCGGAATACCGCGGAACAACGACGCCACCATCGGGCGATTATCCACATAGATACCTGCCGAGCTACCGCCAATCGCATCCACGCGCGGCATTTTGCTCGCGGCGGTTTTCAAAGCGGTCATCACTTCTTGAAAATGATAAGAAGGGTCGCTGTTCTTGCGCGGCTCCCAGATCACTTCTTCGCTATAAATTGCTTCCCCATCTACCACCGCACTCACCTTGCGGTCTGAAGCGCCGAGGTCAAACCCAATGCGGCACCCAGCTAAATTGCGCCCGAGCAGTTTCCCGGTCTCGCAAGAGGCGGGCACTTCATCTGCATTACAAATAACCACAGAAAATTCTTTTTCATACACTTGCTCCCCCATGAAGTGAAAGTCAAATTTTTGGGCACCATTTTTTGCATACACTTTGCGAATATGTTCGCCAATTTGCTTCGGCGCACCGACATGCACAGTATGCCCGCCGCGCTGCCAAAGCAAAAACTTCACGATGCGTTCGATGTATTGATAATTGGATTCAAACTCGGGATGACCTTCGGGAAAGACGATGGTCTCAAAGCGCGAAACTTCTCCCGCGCCTCGTTCCAAGCCGATCACGGCTCGCACACCAACGGGCTGGGCATTTCGTCGAAAATTTTTGTCTGCCAACACTGCCGGACGAAAGCCTTCATCCAATGGCGGTGTGATTTTGGGTTCGATCAATTGCATGGACTAGTTTTCCTGTTGAAATAAAAGTGAATAATCATCGAGCAACAAGAACGCAGACGCGCCGAGGATGCAAGCACGATAATCGAGCGTGCCAAGTTCAAGTTTTGTATTTTCAGAGAGCCTTGCCAGTGCCGCATTGCGCATGGAGTTGTTGACTTCATCCATCCAAGGAGCACCAAAGCGCGTCATATCACCCGTGATGATGATTTTTTGAATATTCAAAATGCCAATCAAGTTTGCGAGGGAAATACCGAGATAATGCGCCGTGTTCTGGATAACCCACTTGGCTTTTTCATCACCTGCATCAAACGCGGATTTCGCTTCATCGAGCGATTTCAAATTCAATTGGCGAAGCACCGCACGGGCGCTGGAGATAGTCTCAAGACAGCCATGTTTTCCGCAGCGGCATAATTCTCCGTTCTCCTGCACAACCACATGACCGATTTCACCTGCCCCGCCCCCATCTCCTTGGAACAAACGTCCGTTAACCAAAATACCGGAGCCAATTCCATGCTTCACATTGACCACAATCAAGTTCTCGTCGTTGGCATGGTTGCCACCATAAACAAACTCACCAATGGCGGTTGCCTGGCTGTCGTTCAAGATTAAGACGGGGATTTTGTATTTCTTCTCAAGCAGTGAACCAAGTGGGAGGTCCTGCCATTCCAAATTGACAGCATTGACCACCACCCCTTCACGGGTGTTAACCAAGCCTGGAGCGCCCACCCCAATTCCAACGATGGGCTGGAGGCGTTTTTTCATCAATTGGTCAATGATCTGATAAACAAGGTCGAGGGCATTCTTGCCATCTTCACCATGCACGGGAACTTCCACCATTTCTTTGATTTCCCCGCGTAAATTTACGATTGCGCCAATGAATTTATCCTGCGCGAGATTCAAACCGATCAGATAGCGCGAGTCAGCCACCACGCTGAGCAAAATCGGCGTTTTGCCGCCAATCGATTCGCCCCTGCCAACTTCCTCAACCAAGCCTTCTTCCAACAAGCTGTTGACCACATCCGAAACCGTGGTGCGCGTAAGGTTAGTAACGCGTGCCACTTCCGCACGGCTAATGGACTCGTTGGCGAAAATAGTTCGCAGAACGAGGTCACGGTTGTGTTGCTTGGTTTGCTGATGAGTCGCTTTTTGCATGGTTTTTGCCAAAATTTCTACGTGCAGAAGTATTTTGGATAGCAAACGATCATTTAGGCACTTTGTAAATTCACTGTACTAACAAAGTCAGTATACAGACTTCCCCACCAAGAGTCAAGACTGAATCTATTGACATTTTTTAGGAAAGCTAATAAAATAATTTAGGCAAGGCTAAATTATTTTATTAGCGAAAAAATTATGGAACTCATCCCTTTCAACCTTCTTGGAATTTTAGGCTTCCTTGGTGCAACAATTTATGCTGTTGGCGATGTGCTTTTGCTCGCCTCAAAAGTCTCCCTTGACGACTATCCAAGACTCAAGCCGTTTGCAAAATTACTTTCTGACTCAGAAAAAATGGTTGTTCTCTCCCCTACCCGCATGATGTGGGGCGCATTGCTAGGAGTATTTACAACTCCTCTCATACTATTTGGGTTTTGGCATGCCTACCAAGGCTTAAGCGGAGTCAATGCATGGGCTGCACTGTTTACCTTTTTACTTTTTGCATTCGCTTCCATCATCGGAACCTTTGTGCATGGAACTTTTTACTATATGGGTGAATATGTTCAAGCGTTGAATAAGGTCTCAAATGACTCTCAAGCAACGATCGCAGAAATGATCGAAAGGCATAAAAAAGTCCTTATTACTACATATGCCCCCTTGATGGTCTTCATTATTATCGCTTCTATTATGTTCTCCATTCTGGTCGCATCTGGAAGAACTTTGTTTCCAATCTGGATGACAGCCATCAACCCATTTACCCTCACGATCCTTTGGATTCTTGGAAAGCGTATCCTGCCTCAATTCGTCCGCGATTGGACGGAAGGTGCGGGTTTCAATATTGCATACATGGCATTTTTTGCCTGTGCCACCCTCTCTCTTTGGAAGTAATTCAATGATCAAACAATCTACCTCCACTCAAGATTATCTCAAACGCATTTATGAACTAACTGAATGTGGGCAACCTGCCAGCACCAACGACCTTGCTCGCGAGCTGGATATCAAGCCCGCTTCTGTTACGGGCATGATCCAAAAACTAGCTGCAGAAAAACCTGCCTTGGTCGAATATCAAAAACACCAAGGCGTTACCCTTACTCCAGCCGGCAAACGCGCCGCATTGGAGGTTATCCGGCATCATCGTTTGCTGGAAACCTGGTTGGTACAAACGCTTGGGTACTCGTGGGATGAGGTCCACGAAGAAGCAGAAAGGCTAGAGCATGTCATCTCTGAAGACTTTGAACGGCGTATTGCCGCAGCGTTGGGCCACCCCACTCGTGATCCGCACGGTGAAATGATTCCCACTGAAGATTTGAAAATGCCTGTAGATGACACCACCCCACTTTCATCACTGCGCCCTGAACAAACTGCAACGATCCTACGCGTCGTATCCCAAGACCCGAAATTGTTACGCCACCTTGAAAGTTTGGAGCTTATTCCCGGCACACAGGTTGAGGTCACTGAATATTCGACCTTCGACAATAACCTGACCATTAAGGTTGGGAAAAAGGTTAATGTCTTGGGATTAAATATCACCACTAAAATCTTTGTAGAAGTCACAAAATAACTTTTACCCGTAGAAAGGCATTACTCAATGAACGAAACCATATTTAGAATTCTTGCAGCACTTATCCTGTTCACTGGAACAGGCATCTCCATATATTTCCGCCGTAAAGCAGACCGCGACGCAGGGGAAAAACTCTCGCGCAACGCAGACGGCACGCCGATGATGATGGTCATTCGCTTATTTGGATTGGTGCTTTGGCTAAGCCCCATTGTCTATTTGATTAATCCGCTTTGGATGACTTGGGCGAAAATCGGTTTACCCGAATGGGCTCGCTGGTTCGGTGCCGCGCTCGGCACACTCTGCGTCTTCGGCATCTATTGGTTATTCACCAGCATCGGCAGTGGAATTACCCCCGTTAGCACAACACGCAAGGAACACAAACTTGCAACCAATGGTATCTACCACTGGATTCGTCATCCGCTTTATACCATCGGGTCGTCATTCATTGTCTCTTTTGGTCTCATAGCAGATAACTGGTTCATCATCGCATTAGGCATATTGGCATTCATTGTCATGGCGATTCGCACTCCGAAAGAAGAAGCAAATCTGATAGAAAAATTTGGCGATGAATATCGCGAGTATATGAAACGGACGGGAAAATTCTTCCCGAAATTACTAACCAAATAAGCAAGGAAAAACTATGTATTACACCATTGCTGCTATTGCACTACTGGTTCTCATCTTTATGCCGCGCATAGGCGTATTGTCTCTCTACAAAAACTATCGTGCCGCACAACTTCGCGAACAAGTTGAAGATGCGCTCAAACATCTGCTTGACCGCGAACGTCAGGGACGCCACGCTTCCCCTGAATCTTTGGGTGGCACATTAGACCTGCCACGTGCCAGGGTCACCCACCTTATTCAGGATATGGAAGCCCAAGGACTGATCGAATCACACGGGACGGAATTACACCTTACAACGGAGGGCGAACGTTGGGCGTTGCACGTCGTTCGTGCGCACCGTTTGTGGGAACGCTATCTTGCAGATGAAGCACGTATGCCGCTTAACAAGATTCATGACGAAGCGCAGAAACGTGAGCATTCTCTCACTGAAGCGCAATTAAATGAATTGGATGCCGCATTGGGTCACCCTACCCGCGATCCGCATGGAGACCCGATCCCGACGCGTGATGGGAAAATGAATCAGACAGAAGGAAAGCCCATTACGGCGTGGCAGGCTGACCGTCCGGCAAGAATCGTTCACCTTGAAGATGAACCCGCCCTCGCCTATCAACAAATCCTGGCGGCAGGGCTCCGTCTCGGGCAAGACATCCGCATGATTGAAAAAACGTCAAATCGTATTGTGCTAAGTGATGGCGAAAATGAATATCGCCTTGCACCGGCTGTGGCGTACAACATTCATGTGGCAGCAATTCCTGAGAGCGAGATGCTAAAGCGTGAAGCTGTTCCGTTATTTGAATTGGAACATGACCAGCGTGGCGAGATTGTGACTTTGGATGATGCCGTGCAAGGCTTCACGCGCCGCCGCTTTCTGGACCTCGGGCTGACTCCTGGAACCGTCATTTACCCTGAGCTGAAAAATTTCTTCGGCGACCCGCGCGCTTATCGCGTCCGTGGCACATTGATCGCATTACGCAAAGATCAGGCAGCACAAATTTGGGTAAAGCCCATATAAGGAACGAATCATGTCTAATACAAAAACCATCCTCCCCACTGAACATTGCGAGACCTGCCCCGCATTTACACAGCTCGAACAAATGGGAATCAAAGTCGGCGACTTCGACCGTGTGGTTGCGCTAGCTGGTAACCCGAATACTGGGAAGTCCACTTTATTCAATGCTTTGACTGGTCTCAAGCAACACACCGGTAACTGGCCCGGCAAAACCGTCACCCGTGCCGAAGGCGGCTTTGAATTCAACAAACTACGCTACAAACTCGTAGACCTGCCCGGAACCTACTCATTACTTTCCGCTTCGCAAGACGAAGAAGTGGCTCGCGATTTTATTTTATTTGGTCAACCAAACTGTACTATTGTCGTGACGGATGCAACAGCGCTTGAACGCAATCTTAACCTTGTGATGCAAGTGATGGAAATTACCGAAAATGTCGTCGTCGCCGTTAACCTTATGGATGAGGCCCGCCGCAAGGGTCTCGAAGTAGATGCCCGCTCCCTCTCGCGTGACTTGGGCGTGCCTGCCATTCCCGTCACGGCACGAACTGGCGAAGGGATCCACACATTATTGGGTGCTGTTGCGGAAGTGATTGAGGGCAAAGTGGAAACCAAACCGCTGCGTGTGAATGGCACTCCTGAATTTCAGAATGCCGTCAATGAACTTGTTCCCATGATCAAACAATTGGCACCCGGTATTCCCAATGCACGTTGGTTGGCAATCCGTTTATTAGATGGCGATGCCCGTGTACAAAAAGCTATTACCAGCGGTGAACTGGAAGAAATCGTATCGCGTCAATATCAGCAGGATGCCCAATTTAGCAAGAAGATGTCTGTAGAAGGACGGCAATAATATGGAAAACTTACAACCCAACGATGTCTTGGCAAAAGCCGAAGCCTTACGCAATAGTTTATCGACCGGCTTTCGCGATGAAATCGTCAAATCCCTTTATAGTGAAGCAGAAAAAATCGCCCATCGCGCCGTCAAAACCGCAGATGACAAAAAATACGACTTCGACCAAAAGGTAGACCGCCTCGTTACCTCACCCATCGTCGGCTTGCCGATTATGGCACTATTGTTAGGTTTGGTTATCTGGCTTACGGTCTCCGGTGCAAACGTCGCTTCGGAAGCCATCGCCACTGTTCTGTTTGGTCTCGGCGACCTTGGTAAAAATCTATTCAACTCTATTAATGCGCCGTGGTGGCTCACCGGTTTTATCTGGGATGGCGTGTATCTCGGTCTTGCCTGGGTCATCAGCGTCATGCTCCCGCCCATGGCAATCTTCTTCCCCGCCTTCACCTTCCTAGAAGACCTCGGCTATCTGCCACGCGTGGCATTTAACCTCGATTGGATGTTCAAAAAATCTGGCGCGCATGGCAAGCAATCATTGACCATGGCGATGGGCTTCGGCTGTAATGCCGCAGGTGTAGTGGCGACTCGCATCATCGACTCTCCGCGTGAACGCCTGATCGCCATCCTGACCAATAACTTCGTCCCATGCAACGGACGCTTCCCTACCTTAATTATGCTTGCCACAGTCTTCGTGGCTTCTGCCTTCCCCGCAGCCTTGACCTCCTTCATCGCCGCCGGGACAGTCGTCGGCGTGGTATTGATCGGCGTAGCCTTCACCTTCCTCATGTCGTGGATTTTGTCCCGCACCGTTCTAAAGGGAGAAGCCTCAGCGTTCACGCTCGAATTGCCACCCTACCGCAAACCAAACTTTGGGCGCATCCTTTATACCTCCCTCATCGACCGAACCATCTTCGTCCTCTGGCGCGCGATGCAGACGGCAGCCCCGGCAGGGGCTATTATCTGGCTACTGGCGAACATACCATTTGGAGACGGCAACCTTGCCAGCGCTATAGCCAACTGGCTGAATCCCTTCGGTTTGCTGCTCGGGCTCGACGGCGTGATTCTGCTGGCATACATCATCGCCATCCCCGCCAATGAAATTGTCGTGCCCACCATGATGATGATGTACATGGGGGCTGGCATGATGATCGATGGACCGTCCTCTAATGCTGCGATCTTTGATTTACTCGTTCACGGCAACGGCTGGACTATGCTCACCGCGATCAACCTGATGCTATTTGCACTCTTGCATAACCCCTGCGCCACAACCATTATGACCATATATAAGGAAACAAAATCCTGGAAGTGGGCAACGGTCAGTGTAGTCATTACCCTAGGAACTGCCTTCCTCGTCACGTTCCTCACTGCTAGTTTTGCCAGAATGATGGGTTGGGCATAATATTCTCCCATTGCAGAGACAGTCACTCTTAAGGGTGACTGTCTCTTTATTTAATCCCCTCTTTGTCGGATTGTGTCTCACAGAAAGTGAAGTTAAAGTAGCCTCATAGGAGATAAAAACATGAAACGACATTTTTGGGCTGGGATACTCATTCTCGCCATCGGCATTTCCCTGATAGGCTGCGGACCTGCCACCGTAAGTTCCAATTCCTTTGCAGGAACATGGACCACAAATCTTGGCGCGATCAATTTTATGCAAAATGGCAATGAGATCACAGGCAATATAGAAGGCTATGGCGGCAATTGGAATGAGACCTTTACTGGTTCACTCAATGAGAATGGCGAAGCCGTATTTCAGACGGAAGTATTAGGCGATTTCACCCTTGTGCTCAATGGAGAGAATACGTTCAAATCCACCTCGACCGAATTATCATTTTGCGGAATTCGCGGTGCCAACCAAGAACTTCCTGCCGGCTGCGGCTTTAGTGGAAAATGGATCGTCCCTTCGAAACACGTTTTTCTGCCCGGAAGTTATATGATCTTGAAACAAGTCGGCGAAAATGTAAGCGGTGAGATCTTCGATAGCAACGGCAACCCCTACGAAGGCTTCAACGGCACAATGGAATGGGGCAAAGGCTGGCGTGCCAATGGCACCTATACAGAACGCGGTGATATTTCGCTATGGATAAATGCCTCAGAAACCGGTTTTGAATTTGTAAACCCAAAAGGCAACATTCAACAACTTTGCGCAGTGCGTGAAGGAATAGAGAAAGCATATTTAGGCAGTTATTACTGCGAACCATAGTTAATCAGACCCTGCCAAACACCATATTGACAGGGTCTTTTTTACGGAGTAATATATGAATAGTTGTTCATATATTCAATCATGAAACTCACCGAACTCAAAGCCATCAAACTTGCCGAACTATTCAGCTCCCTGAGCGATGCAAGCCGAATTCGCATCATTGCCTCCCTCTTGGACGGAGAAATGAGCGTTCGAGCACTTGCCGAAGGGCTTGGCATGACCGAATCAGCTGTTTCTCATCAACTCCGCGGGTTGCGCCAAATGCACCTCGTCCGTGCGCGCAAATCGGGCAGGCAAGTCTTTTATTCCATCGACGATGACCATGTTGCAAGATTATTCACCTTGGGTCTCGATCACGTTCAGCACGGATAGCCAATGCACACCCACTCCCATATCGGCGATCTTACCCAGCAAACCATCAAACGTCTCACCCTTTCACTGGTTCTCACGGCAGGGTTTGTAGTCGTTGAAATTATCGCAGGTATTTTTGGTAACAGTCTCGCTCTCCTCACCGACGCCGCTCATAACTTCACAGATGTCATCGCACTAGGGTTAAGCTGGTATGCCTTGCGCATCGCCATGAAACCCGCTCATGCTGGCAAGACTTTCGGCTATCACCGCGTTGGGATTCTCGTTGCGCTCATCAACTCGACGACGTTAATTCTCATCGCCTTTGGAATTTTCTTTGAAGCCTATCACCGCTTCTTGACTCCGCCCGAAGTTGATGCAACCCTTCTGATCGGAGTCGGCGCTGTGGCATTCATCATCAACCTCGTCACCGCCTTAATGGTCAAAGAAGGCAGCGAACATGACCTCAACATGCGCAGTGCATTTCTCCATCTCATGGGCGATGTTATGTCCACGCTTGGGGCGGTCGTCGCAGGTACTATTATTGCCTTTACAAAATGGAACTGGCTCGACCCGCTCGTCAGTGTACTTATCGGCGCATTCATCTTGTACAATGCATGGGGCATTCTCAAGCAAACCATTCACATCCTGCTGGAAAGCACTCCCGAAAACATAAACGTCGATAATATGGTGATTGACCTACAAAACATCAACGGCGTTTTAGGTGTCCATGACCTGCATGTGTGGAGCATCAGTGAAAACTTACGCATGCTCTCAGCTCATGTGGTCATCGGCGATACTACCATTGGCGAAGGTGTCTCTATTCAACAAAACATTAATGAACTGCTCGCCCACAGTTACAACATCCATCACGCCACTTTACAAATGGAATGTGAAGGTTGTTCGTCCAAAGACCTGTTTTGTCAGATCACAGAAGCACATCAACATGCTCATCACTAACCTTTATTTGGAGTCACATGTCTCAAGCCGCCAAAGCACAACAACTTTTATCCTTACACAACAACGGTAAGCTGCTGATTCTGCCCAATGTCTGGAATCCCATTGGCGCACGAATGTTGCAAGCCAAAGGTTTTTCTGCCGTTGCCACCGCCAGCGCCGCCATAGCTGAGTCACTAGGCTACAGCGACGGCGAGCAACTCAAACTGGACACCATGCTAGATATGATCACTCGCATCGTCCGCAGTGTGGAGTTGCCCGTCACCGCAGATTTTGAGGCAGGCTATTCGGACTCAATCGAAGGCTTACAGGAAAATATTGCCCGCCTTCTTGACACGGGTGCTGTTGGCTTGAATTTTGAAGATAGCTGGGATGATAGCGCCCACCTGCGCCCCATTCCCGAGCAAGTGGAGCGCATCAAAGCCGTCCGTGAAGCAGCAGATCGAAAGGGCATTCACCTTGTGATCAACGCCCGAGCCGATAGTTTCTTCGCGGAAGGTTTTTCATCAGATGAAGAACGCCTTGATGATGTCATCACCCGCCTTACTGCCTATACAGCAGCAGGCGCTGATTCCGTCTACCCGGTTGGGCGTGGCGATAAAGAGACTCTCACCGTCCTGCGTAAACGACTCTCTGCCCCCATCAACGTGCTTGCCACAGCTAAGACTGCCAGCTTGAAGCAACTTCAAGAGCTTGGCATCAACCGTGTGAGCTTTGGTCCGTATATCTTCCGCTCGTTGCTGGCAAAAATGTCTGCAATGCAGGATGAGATCATGAACATAGGCGGGTATGACATCGTCATGGACGGAATTTGGTCGGGCGGCGATGTGAAAAAGTATTTGGCAGAAGGAAAAGAATAAAAAAAGAGACGGCGCATGCGCCGTCTCTTTTTTTATCCGTGATTACGGATTGGTCTGTTGATTTTGCCAACGTCCACCCATCATGCCACTACCATTCATCATGCCGTGACCGTATCCAGCCTGCCCTTGAGGACCCGCCCCGTCACAAGTGCCAATCCCATTCCCGTGCATGCCGCCCTGACCATATCCATGAGACAGCATCCAATCTGCCTGCTCCTGGGTGATCACATTTGCAGCAACTGCCGCATTGACAGCATTGGTGCGAACTTCGGTCATCACAACATGGAATTCTTCAGCAGTCAGCCCGGTTGAGAGTGCAATATCGTACATGCTTTCACCGGCGTCAAGGCGGGTATTGATGTCGTTTACATTCAAGTCAAGTTTTTTGGCAAATTCAATCACCATGAAGGTGTGAAGCGGACCTTCGCCATTCATCATGGGTCCATGCCCAGCATACGGTGGAGTGACATCCTGAGCGAAAACCGCTCCCACCCCTAAAACTGCCAGCGCTGCCACAACTAACGCAACGATCAAAAGTGTCTTTTTCATTAGATTTCTCCTTTTTATTTCGAACTTACAAACCAAAGTGTACAGTTTGTATATAAAGGTTCTGTAAAGAAATCGTGATGATTGGACGAAGAAATTGGCAGGACTTCTGTACCATTTCCGCATGCAAGCAAGTCTCTTGACAGCCGTCCGTTCCGTCGTATAATTCCTTCTGTGACTATTTTTATGAATTTAGTCACAGAAGGAAAATCACATGCCAAAAGCCTTTACTGAAAAAGAAAAAGGTACTCTCCGCGCCCAGATGCGCGAAAAGGGAAAAAAACTCTTTGAAACGCACGGGCTGAAAAAAACCAGCGTAGACGAGCTGACCGAAGCTGTTGGAATTTCTAAAGGTGCATTCTATCTTTTCTATGAATCAAAAGAAGAGCTGTTCATGGAAATCCTGGAAGGGTTCGAAAAAGAGATCCAAGAAAAAATCCTTAACTTTGCAGCAAACCCCAATGCGAACGCGCGCAAAAATGTAAGTGAAGCGCTAAAAAGCTTCCTGCTCACATGGGATGACTATCCCCTTCTGAAGAACCTGGGGAAGGCAGATTTTGACTACCTTGTTCGCAAATTACCCGCCGAGCGTGTAATGCAACATAGCAACAACGATGAAGAATTTACAAGCCAACTTATCAAGAAAATAAAACGAGAAGGTATTCAGGTTAAAGCATCACCGCGAGTGATCGGGAACTTGATGAAAAGTCTTTTCTTCTTCAGTTTGCATCGCGAAGATATGGGTAATGCCGCTTATACCGAAACCATGAACTTATTGATTGATCTGGTATCAGGTCATATTGTTGGAGAATAAAATGAACTACGCAATTGAAACAAATAATTTATCGAAACACTACGGAAACTTCCGTGCATTGAACAAGGTGAACTTAAATGTTCGGTACGGCGAAATTTATGGGTTCCTTGGCTTGAATGGTGCGGGCAAAACCACTACTATTCGAACGCTGTTGGGCATGATCTGCCCGAGCGAAGGAAATGTCAAAGTGCTGGGGCAGGTCATCGGTCAAGGAAGAGGCAGACCGTGGGCACGGGTTGGGCATATGGTCGAGAGTCCGGCGGCGTATCCTGAATTGACCGTGCGTGAAAATCTGGATATCGCGCGGCGAATGCATGGACGAAGCCTTTCTGCAGTGGATGATGTGATCGTGCAACTGTCGCTCGCCTCCTACGCGGACCGAAAAGCGGGCATGCTTTCGAGCGGCAATTTCCAACGCCTTGGGCTGGCTCGGGCATTGCTAAACAAGCCTGAGTTGTTGATTTTGGATGAGCCTGCGAATGCGCTTGACCCTGCTGGTATTGTGGAAATTCGCGAGTTGCTTTTATCGTTGGCACGCGAACACGGCACGACAGTCTTCATGTCCAGCCATATTCTCGCAGAAGTGGAATTGCTTGCCGATCGAATTGGGATCATCCATAAAGGGTCCATGGTAGAAGAGTTGGACGCTGCTAGGCTTGAACAGTTACGCGCCAAACAATTAATCGTGGAAGCACGAGATATGCCAAAAGCTTACAAAGCGTTGACTGGTTTTGAACATCTAGCGATGAACGGACACATCACTATTAAAGATCAACGCGCCGTGGAAGCTCCGGAAGAAGTTGCTACCTTGCTCGTACAAGCTGGGGCTCCCCCAACCCATTTAGCGGTTGAGCAGGAAAATTTAGAAGAATACTTTTTGAGATTAACGAATTGAGGTACGAATGAAAAACTTTACAGCCGCCCTCTGGGCAGAGACGTTGAAAATGCGACGGTCAAAAGTGCCGTTCTTTATTTGGATGGGATTTTCGGTAGCGCCTTTGATCGCAGGTTTGTTCATGATCATTATGAAAGATCCGGATGCCGCCAAAAGCATGGGGCTGATCGGCTCCAAGGCACAAATCATGACGGGCACTGCAGATTGGGCGACCTTCTTTAGTGTGATTACTCAAGCGGTTGCCGTGGCGGGTGCAATTTTGTTCGCCATCTTAACCGGCTGGGTCTTCGGGCGCGAATATTCAGACCGAACCGCCAAAGAGTTATTGGCATTACCCGTCTCGCGCGCCACGATCATTTCCGCCAAGTTTGTCGTTCTTGGGGTGGCAAGTTTGGGAATCAGCGTCTGGGTCTTTTTATTGGGATGGCTCGTGGGAAATTTGGTAGATATCCCCGGTTATTCAACAGTATTGCTAGGCACTGCATTTGTTGACACGCTCGGTACCGCCCTATTGACCATTGCCCTTATCCCGTTCGTGGCGTTCGTCTCCAGTTTCGGGAAGGGATATATGCCCGCATTCGGCTGGGCGGTCTTTACGGTTGCGATTGCACAGATCGCCGCCATTACTGGCTGGGGAGATTGGCTGCCGTGGTCTGCCCCTGCTCTGTTCAGCGGAGCGGCAGGTCCGCGGGCAGAGATGCTGGGAGCACACAGCTATATTATTGTGTTACTCTCTAGCGTGGTTGGGTTGGGAATTACTTTCTATTGGTGGATGTTTTCCGATCAGGCAAAGTAAAAAAAGAGGAGGCAGTATCAACTGCCTCCTCTTTTGATTCGGTTCAGATCCCGGCATTGCTTAGTACGGTAGATAGCTCAGAGATCAATGCCGTCAGGGCGGGGTGATCGACCTCAAAATATTCAATAGCCTTTTGCATTCGGGTCAGGACAGAGGGTGTTTCTACATCTGCCTTATCTAGCAATTCTTGCACATCCTGCTGCAACTCTTGTAAAAGTTTGAGGCTGTCGGCATCGAGATTGTCCACGTTTTGGAGCTCGGCATGGACTTGTTCCAACAGCGTGTTCAGTTTGTCGTTCATGGGTGGCTCCTTTCAAAGCTCGTTTCACTTTCATTGTACGACCAACTTCGAGCCACTTCCAGTGAATAACGTCATAAAACCTTGATTATGACAATATTTCCTTCTCTGCTTGCTCTACTTCGGCATAGATCTTCTTAACTTCTTCCTTCATTTCAACCGAAACACCGGCTGTCTGCGGGATGAACTTGACCATATCTTTTGCCTGCCGCATCAGGTCGCGGACATTGGCAATGTAGGTGAAGTCGCTTTTGCCGAGCCCTTCGGTTGGGACGGGAAGGTCTCGTGCCTGTTGAATCAACTTGCGGGCGCGGGTGATGCGTTCTGATGCCGGGATGAGTTTTGCCATGGTGAGTTCCTATTGATTATGATTTTCTTTCACTTGTATGGATAGTTCTGGGTCACAGAATGTGGGCGGTTCTGTAAGGAAGGGTGCAAATTTTACAGACCTGCCAACACCATCACCTGTGCCAGGTCCGCCGCCGGAGGGTCCGTTGGCGGTGCCATAATAATTATCCTCGGCATTGACGTCACGCGCAAGGATGGCGCTCGAGAAGTTCATTTCATATTCATCCAAGATGATGTTATTGGCAAAACAATTTTGATGGACCTGCATATCTTCATGAAAATCTTGAAACACGCCACTGGGGTGCGCCTGTAACGTGGCTTCATACCCAGGAATTAACGTCGCCATTTGAACATACAGAGGCGTATCATCCAACTGTTCGAGCGGGTCGCCTTCGTCTTCACTGGTGCCGCTCATGACCGGGTTATTGATGTAGATCGCGGCTCCGATCCATGCAGACTGGTTCTGGTAAAACTGACTGCGCGTTATGTTGACATTGACATGTTCCAAATGCAAGGCACCGCCACGATTATCCTGGGTTACATTTTTCAAGAACAGGCTATCTTCAATCACCAACGTAACACCCTCGGCAGAAAGCGCACCGCCGCGCGCGTCGGTGGTGTTGCTGATGAATTTCGTATTCTGAATCGTGGACTTGGCAGAGTCGAGGTGAATGCCGCCACCTTGAAAACCAGCATGATTCTCAATAAACTCGCTCTCTTGAACGGTCAGTGCCCCAAAGGTTAAATAGACAGCCCCGCCATGCTCAGCATGATTGTTCAAAAAGCGGACGCGGTTCAAGGTGACAGACCCATTTGAGGCGTAGATTGCACCGCCTGAGTCATCTTGTACGTCGCCATTTTGCAAAGTCATATCCTCAAGGCTGAGGCTGGCGTTGATCATTACTTCAAAGAAGCGGAAGGATTCCGAACCTTCATCACGGATGAAGGTTGCCCCATTGCCTTGAATAGTGACCGAGAATACCACCGGCGGCAAGGCACTGCCAACCTTGACCAAGCTTAGCAACCAATCGAATTGCGGCGGGCTTTGGTCACGTTGGCTGAAATGATATTCTCCGGGCATCAGGCTGATAATGGATTCACCCGGAACGCCGGCAGGACAGGTATCTTTTGGTGCGCCGGTGTTGGAGGCAATGATAGCTTCTGCCAAAGAACATTTGCCGTTCTCTTCGAAAGGATAGACTTCCTGTTCCAAGGTGTCGACGTAGATTACACCTTTGGGTAAAGCGGTCGGTGTGGATGTACCCACAGGTAGAGCCGTCTCTTGCGGGGAAGAAAGGGCTGGGGTGGACGAATCAAGAAGCGGGTCGGCTGGAACCGGGGTATTTGTCAACGACTGACAAGCGGATGCGGCGATAACTAAGGTCGAAATTGCAAAAAAGGTCTTTCTCACAACATACTCCAAACAATAAATATTTTTTATTTTTCAATACTAAAGCCATACATGAGCACCGAGTTGACCAATCCCCAGCGCCCGCGAATGGACTTTTCTTTTTGGTCTGATGCGTAGGTGATTGTGGCGTCTTCGAGCGGGGCAAAGGTGCGAATTCTAAAATCGGGCGGAGTATCGTCTTCTGAAAACATCTTGCCTTCGATGATGTAGGCACCTGCGTAGATCAAAGCCTTGAAAGGCGTCTGATAATCTTCCCAACCTTCTGCAATCAACTGCTGTGCGGTGGGGTCATCCGAAAGAATGGCGATCATGTTTACCAAAGAGGGCAACCGCCATTCGGAAAAGGTGCGAGCCGGAGCCGATGCGTGCCGAAGCGAATGTATGGTCGCGTCTTTCAAGATAATTACGCCGCCAGATGCATCCCCGATTTCTGAGTCGTAGACTGCCTGCAAAATGGACAGGTCTGGGTCATCCAAGGCATCGATAATGTATTCATCTGTCAGGATGGTTAGACGAATGGGGTTCTTTTTCTTTTCGGTGGTTTCTTTTTTACCAAAAAACATGGCGCTCTCCTTCCATTTAGACGCAGACAATTATATGAAGGAGAGGGGATTTTCCCAATCGCCTATCTGGGGGATAGAGAATGTGGATGCAACTCGTATAATAAAGTCAGTTCATCAATTCGAAAGGACATTGTTATGGGACTCTTTGGTTTCGGCAAGAAAGCAAACAAGAACGCACCGGTTCTCTCAGCAGACGAAGTGCGGACGAAGATATTGGAATTGAACCGTGAAACGGCGCCGTATCAAATTATTGACGGGAAAGACAAAGGTGTGGACTTGATCGCGGAGTGGAAGATCGTGGATGCAAAATGGTATGAGCTCTTTGCGAAAGCAAACATCACCAAGGTCTTTCGCATTTACATGAAGTTCGACCCGGCAAAGAACGAAGTACGTGCTAAAGATGAAGAATACACCGTGGAATGGCGGGCAGGCGTGCCGTCGCTTTCGATCGCGGTCTCGAAGTTTCAGGGGCAGATGACTTCGGTGGAATTTGGCGCAGCATATGCGTTTACTGAAGAACTAAAGCCAGGCGTGGTCTATAACTATCGCTTTAATACGAATGAAATCAAGAAGCCGATTCAGGAAGCCGTAGCGGCTTGTGGTTGGAACTACAAAGGGGTAGCGTTCGGTAAGCTGTAGAACTCGTTTAAAAAGCCTACATAAATACCCACGCCGTTCTTGAAGAAGAACGGCGTGGGTATTTATTGTTCATTCAAGGCAATGTTTATTTTAAATTACGCCTCGCCAGCCAGCGAAAAAATACTGCCATCATAACTACTACTAGCAAATCAGTGAGTATTGTTTCACCTGAATCCAATTGAATAGTTGCAATCACAATAACTGCTAAGAGCAAGTGAAACAAAATGTGGAAAACAAGCCTCGCTTTTTTCCGGGGGGCATAGAATAAAAATATACTTTCCAACGAGGTGACATTATCGGTTTGGCGAAGCGGAATCCAACGATATAAGCCCTGCCAGCCAAAAAGAAGGAAGGGAATTATTAGGAAGATACCCATCGGTAAAAACCACAAGGAAAACCCAGCCCCATTGACAGCACTATATGCCAGTTGTAAAGTCTCCTCTGAATTAGAATCAACTAAAAAGGTGGAAAAATTAGCGAAGTTAATAAGGTACACAAAGCCCATTAAAATCAACAAAGGGTACAGTGCAATAGAGCCGCCAAGACGAGTGCGAAGACCCCGTACAGCAGAAAAGGTAACAAGAAGTAAAAATACACCATTTAAGATAGCAACAAAGATACGAGAGATGTACTCAATACCAACAACTCCAGATGCGATTAAAGATGCAAAAGACAGGGTTGAAATTAAAAGCCCGCCTGCCCCGAAAACACCCGCAATCAAATAAAAATATTGAAGGGCATTGACTGCCAATGGGAAGATTTCCTGTGTGCCTGTTGGAGCGACCGCCAGCGTTTTTAACAACTTTTTTGGCTCAGGCAAAAGTTTAGCCAATTTATCCGCCGAGCTCATCCCTTTTCGGAAGTCGATCCATTGAATACGCTGAAGTCTTCTATCAATATCTGTGACTGCTTGTAACAGAATTGGGTAAACCGCCACAGTATCGAGGTCGTATTCTGTTGTTTTCTTAAACGTCGAAATGAGAACCAACACTGCCTGAGGGGCTTCTCCCGGTTCGATGGAACGGTGCCCATATTTTTCCAGCGTGTGTCGTAAAGCGTTGGCATAACGCCCATCTTCTGGAGCATGGTCAATTGCAAAAACGACCGGCTGCGGCTTCTTGACATCTGCCACCAGTGGGTTGGCAAAACGGACACGCGCCGCCACAGGTGTGGCACGTCGTTGCATAACTGGGGTGAGCAGCAAGCCGACAAGAAGCCAACCTGCAAGCACACCAACGACTGGCAGCCAATCCAAATTTATTATGTCACGTAAGAAAGAAAGGGCGCTACCTTCTTCAAAAAACGAAGTCACTGAAATTATCTGAAATAAAGGAAATAGAACGGTCAACGTGGGGATGACACGCGAGAAACTATAGTCTCTTTTATAGATCTGCCACGGCAAAGGGATAAGGATGAAGGGAATAATGAGCGTCCACCAGGAAGGCAGAGAAGAAAGCAGGACAATTACACTCAGGGCAATTGCCAGCCAGAAGCGCTTGGGGGCTTTGAATCCGCTTTGGGGTGCGGGAGATGTAACTGGTTGTGGAGGCATACCCAACATGTTGGACAGTTTTTGGAGGCTGGCTTTATGATTCAAGCGGAAATCAACCCACTCACAGCCTTGTAATTCGACAGGCAAGGGATAGGCTTCAAAGATTACCAAAATGATGCGCTTTTTATGCTCAAGTGCCAGCCGCCATTCCGGTTCAACATTTTTTGATTCAATCGAATCTTTGGAAACGACCAACAATAGGGTCTCTGCCCCAATAATGCCATCTAAGATCTGCTGATACCAGGGCTGGGCAGGGATCAAGCTTTGATAATCCAACCAGATAGAAGAGTACCCATCTTTCTGCAGTTCTTCATACAGTCGGTCTACAAAAGGAGTCTGGCGGCGTGAATAACTGATCATCAAACTGGTTTTCATGAATGGCTTCCTCCGTTGATTGAATTGGTTTTAATCTATTATATAAGCAGAGAATGTCTCAACCAAGCGGTAATAAGATTTCCGCGATCTTTCGTTGATACCAAGCTTTGCCAAAGATATTTTCTAGAAAGCCGTTGTGACCGCCGTAGGGTTGGATAAGAAGTTCGCCGCTGGGTGATAGTTTGAGATGGTGGAAATCAGAGACCGGGATGATGGGATCGTCTTGGGAGGTGATGACGGTGAGCGGCGTGGAAAGAGCCGCGAGCGCATCCCCTGTGACGGCATAGGCGCGGAAGTAGGCAGAGGCGGAGGGATAGTCGCTGTGACGTTGGAGCATGCGCTCGGTCATCTCGGCAATGGTCGGGAGGGAAAAGACATCATATAACTGGTAAAGTTCGGGGAAGAGTGCCTGCTTCTTGCGCATGGAGTCGGTCCATTTTTTGCGGAAGTAATCGCGCAGCAGAGGAAATTCATCAATCGCGTAGGTGGACTTTTCGGGGTCGAGCACCGGGCTGATGGCGATCACATGCTTGAGATTCGGGATGAGACTCTCTTCAGCTTTGCGGGCGATGCGCAAGGCGAAGTTACCGCCCATTGAAAAGCCGATCACATAGAACGGAAGCGTCGGTTCGTAACGAGCAACTTGTTGTACCGCGCCAAAGACTTCATCGAGAAGCGCGGCGTAAAAGATGCCGGGATTTAGGTGATGTGTCTCGCCGTGGTCGCGGAAGTTGAGCCGGAAGACCGAGAAGCCGTTTTGGTAAAGAAACTTGGCGGTACGCAAAATATACGCCGAGTTGACACTGCCCTCCCAGCCGTGCAGAAGCATGACCAGCCCTTTGGCATTCGGCTGTGCAGAGTAGAAGCCCTGCAAACGCACCTGCCCCACCGGGTTGAGGATGACCTCTTTCGAGTTCGTGAGAATGGGATTGTTCCATTGCGTGCCGAATTTGTTGCTGGCAAGGAAGGTTTGAGCGTAGGCGCTGCGGATGTAGAAAGGAGGGTTAAAGGTGTTACCCATACTGGTTGGATTGTATCTGCCTTAGAAGAGGATTGTCAATTGGACTAATTAGGTCTATTATTATTCCCGTTAAGTTATTTGCATAGTGATAGAGAATAAGGGGAAACCTGTATTTCTCTTTTACCCCATCTGCTATTAAATGTTAGAAAATGGAACTTGGTTTCGCTTTGTGCCAGTTTGTATGGTCTTTGCTGCTTGCCAACCCTACTCTTCCTGCCTCAGGAGTCGTCGATGACGCATACGGTTACATACAATTCGGAATTATCTGTGATTGAGGTTTATGTGTACGGAGATCTGAGATTTAGTGAAGGACAAGAAATCCTTCGAAAGACTATAGAGGTATTGAAACAATCGAATTGCCGCCATGTTGTGCAAGATATATGCAAGGCAAATTTGAAGTTCTCGCTCATAGAGCTGTTTATGGTTCCAAAGTCTATTCAAGATGCGCTGACGAAAGAAGGGCTTTCTTTTCAGGCGCACAGGTGGGCAGTGGTTGCCAATGAGCACAATTCAAATTTGAAGTTCGTAGAAAATGTCGTCAACAACCGCGGATATACCATGAAGGTGTTCACGGAGTTGGCTGAAGCGTTGAAGTGGCTGCAGGGTTAGATTATATATATTGAGAGTGCTCCTTGGTTTACCTTGAATATCGTTTGGTAAACCAATAAATTGGTACTAATATCAGTCCGTTTATAGATAGACAAACACAAAATATCGAAAGCATCACGATGGGACCAAATGGAGCACCAAACCATGGTGTCACAAATGCAAACAATAAAATAATGTGGAACAACGCATGCAAGAAAAGTGCCTTTGTATCCTTTGGTGTATAAAGCAAAAATGTACGTTCTATAAAATTAGTAATTTCTGACTGGCGGCGGGGAAACCAACGATATAAATCCTTCCAACCCAAAGCTATAAATACGGCAGAAATCACCAGCCCGCCTAAAAATGCAATTCCAGAAAATGAAATATTAAGCAAGGATATAGATGCATCAGAAGAAAGACTGTAATATCTTACAGAAGAAAGAAAATTTGAAAAATAAATACTTATTTGAAACAACAAAAGAACAATCAATGGATATATGGAAGAAATTCCTCCGCGTCTAAAGCGCAATCCTCGTACAGAAAGTACGATAGTGCCTGCCAACAATATCCCTTGTATCATCAAAAAAACAATCTCAAAAAAGATATCTAAATTTACTGTACGGCTCGCAATCTCACTAACCAATGTAAGAATAGAAAGAAGAATTGATCCTCCGCCCAACAAACCGACAAAGATATAAAAATATTGAAGCACACTCACAGCAGTGGGAAAAATCTCCTGTGTCCCAGTCGGTGGAAAAGCCAAAGCCTTTAATAGCTTTTGAGGTTCTGGCAATAGTCTTGCCAGAACCTTTGCATTTTTTATTCCCTTTCTAAAATCAATCCATTGGATTCTTTGTAATTTCTCTTCAATATCTGTTACTGCCTGCAACAAAATCGGAAACACACTTTGTTGATCCGGGTCATATTGTGTTTCTTTTTTATAACTGGACAACAAGACAAAGATCGCCTCGGCGGGCAAATCGGGTTTAGCATAGACATGCCCATATTTCTCCAGAACTGCCCGAAGGTCCTCCGCATATTTCCCGTCTTCTGGGGCATGATCAATGACAAAAGAAACAGACGTTGGAGTTATCCCTTTCGTGGGGAGCGGGTTTGCAAATCGAGTAAACGCTGCCTCAGGTCTTGCCCGTCGTTGCATGGTAGGTGAGATCAAAAGCAAGAGCATAAGCCAGCCTAGTGGGACAAACAAAAGAAAATATGAAACATCAAAAAGATTATTGATAAAAGGAAAAATTGTATTTGAATATGCTGGCGCATATATTGCCAGAACAGGAAGGCACATCAATATTGGCAAGACCCTGGAAAGCGAATAATTCCTTTTGTAAATATTCCACGGTAAAGGAAAGATAATATAAGGCACAATGATGGTCCAAATCAATGGAATTGTGCCAAGTACAAGGAATAGGCTTATAAGCAATGCAACCCAAAAGGTAAGCGGAGCTCGAAAACCTTTCTGAGGTACAGGCGGTGTGACTGTTTGTTCTGGGTAATTTAGCAAGCCTTTAAGTTCTTTAATCCCTCTTCGATAATTTGTCCGAAAATCGACCCATTCGAAATTGCTCAATTCAGGCGGCAATGGTGTTGCCTCAAAAACCGCAAGAATGATCCGTTTTTTATGTTCCAATGCCAGCCGCCATTCCGGTTCGACATTTTTAGAAGAAATCGAAGATTGTGAAACAACAAGGATCACAACATCTGCTCCTAAGACACCTTTTTCAATCTGTTGATACCAAGGTTGGGCAGGGACTAAGCTGTGATAATCCAGCCAGAGGGTATACCCTGATCTTTGCAGGTCATCATAAAAGCGATCCACAAAAGGAGTTTGTTGGCGTGAATAACTGATCATCAAATTCTTGTTCATAAAGTAATCCTTGCTGCCTCTATATAATAAGAATCACCAATAGTATTGTATAGTATACATTCTAAAGAAGCTATTCTTGCTTGGGTGTATATTTTTAATCGTATGCCTGCGGGATTTTCCTGTACAATCAGCGGAATTTCTGCTTTCAAAGCAACTTCATAGGAGTTTCAAGTACCAATGTTTAATGTTTCTTTTCGTGTTCAAACCTTGATTCATGCCGCGCCCGAAGCGATCTTCCCGCTGCTCGCAGACTTGACCCGGCATGGAGAGTGGTCTGCCAACCCGGTGCAGATCGAGGCGGTGACCAAGGGCACGCCTCAGGTTGGGAGCGTGTATCGTTCGGCAGCGCAGGTCAACAACCTGCATTTTTCTGCCGAGCTGACCGTGAACGAATATCAGCCGCCCTTGTCTTTTGCCTTTACCGGCAAGGACGAGACCGGGACCTTTAAGCACCAATTTCGGTTAAGCCCTGAGCCGAACGGCACTCGCGTGGAACGTCGCGTGTCCTTCGAGCTATCGTTTCGGCAGTGGCTGATGTATTGCCTGCTGTTGTTCCCCGTGCGTTTGCCCGCCGCCCGAAAGGCGTTGCAGCTGTTGAAAGAGTATGTAGAAGCCGGTCGCGCCTAAGCGACAGCCTTTCAGGGAGAGGTTTGCCCCCATTCGCGGACAAGCCTCTCTCTTTTCATACCCCGTTGCGGCGGCTCTTTCGATTGTGAATGTTCTATCTACGCGGCTTTCATGTACAATGAAATCAGATATGCTTCGCCGCCTCTTCGCCCCGTTCAACTCCCTGTAGATATTATAGGTTGATACTCATTAGGGAATTGAGCAGGGATAGTAGCGCCAGACAGGCAGTTATCAGAAAAGGGAGTACATTCAGAAGGATACCCGCGATCGCCAATCCTTTTCTTTCGGATTTACGCCTGAGACTCAACACTCCGAGCACCAGCCCCGTTGTGCTCACAAACAGAATAAGTATCCCAACGACCGGAACGGAAAAAAAAAGTCCAATAACAAAAACCAAGCCTCCTAAGGTCTTATCTTTCTCATAAAACCAACTTGCCGGAGTTTCTCCATCGATCAACCCCAAAATACTGGATACCACAACCAAGATAAGGAAACTCGCTATGGGAATCAGATAAAGGCTTGCCCCGAGGAGGGTTGAAAACAAGCCGAGCCTGCTTTTGCCAGATGGGGTGACGGGTGGCTCTGAGGGAGTTATATTCATCGTTTCAATCCTTTTTAAAATAATCTCACTTCTATCATTATGAATAAACGAAGCCAGCCAGAGATGGAACATTCAGGAGAAAAGGCTGTGGCATGATTGATTTTATATCTTAATTTCGTTTTATTGCGTTAGATTTTTTAGGGTCTATTCTAAGACCCACTCTTTCCAAACGGACTTTGCTCTCCAAGTAGATAGCTTCTCCCTTCCCAAAATTGACAGTCACCTTTAAGGTGACTGTCAATTGATGTATGCCTCTGCTTCTAAAAAGTACGCTACCTGATGGAATAGATTTTATGTTACAAATTGTCAAAATAGTATAAAATCTTTAGGTATAAACACCTTGTAATTTCGACCCTTTTTTTCAAAAAACACAAACTAAATTAATAGCACACATTACGGAACGGGCGTATCATATGAAAAAGTTTCTTCCTTCTTTTTTGCTAATAACCTTTTTTATTCTATCTGCATGTGGAACAGCAGGCATTGATCTTTCAGGAGTTGCTGGAATGGGAGAGACTCCAGAAGGAGAAGCTAGTATTGCTGAAAGTACTGAAGAAGTAAGCGCAGGGCAGACAGTCACTACTGTTTCATTCTACGCTCCATCCCTCACAATATCGACCTCAGAATCAGGAGTTTCTACTACCGGAGTATCCATTGCGTCCATTGGAAGAGCAGAATATCAACTTTCTGCCCCGAAAGAGCTTGAAATGGGAAAAGAAGGTACTATAAAACTGATTCTTGTGCCTCCAACAGTTCCTGTGGAAAAGAAAGAAAAATTCAAAATCTTTGAAGAAGATTTATTACAAGTGTTTCAGGGGCAGGTCGACATATATCCAAATATGAAAGCAGAAATTCTAATGGGGAGTGCATTTTCTATCTCTTCTTCTTCTGACATTTCTCAGGTGCAACTTATTAACACAAATGATGCAACAACTTGGCTCTGGTTTGTGACAGCGCAACAAGCCGGTAAACATTCACTTGCTGTGGATATTTCTGTACCTGTACTTGCGAATGGAAAAGAAGCTGATTTCAGTCTTGCTCAGGTAAATTTTGAAATTCAAGTCGCAGCGCCGCCACCAACCGCAACAACAATACCCAGCCCTGTTCCAACTGCCACAAAATCACCTTCTATTGGAGAAAAACTGACTGGTAGTGCATCAAATATAACAGTTGCTCTAATAACATCTTTCTCTTCACTATTAGTAACTATTGTCACTATTTTTTTTGGAAGGCAGCAGTATCTAAAAATTAAGTCTAAAAAACAAGCAGAAGAAAAGAAAAAGGCTCTTGAAAAGTCTACAGAAGAACTCAAGAAGAACCTGCCTGGGAAAAAAAACTCTAGAGGGAAAGACTAAAACATTTATAGTTTCCTTTTTACAGAATGGCAGGTCTGTAAAAATTAATCGACCCATCCCAAAAGTGACAGTCACCTTAAAGGTGACTGTCACTTGATGTATATCCAGCCCCACAGGTCTATTCTCTATAGTAGGTCGACGCTCTGGTATAAAAAATATAAATTATCTGAAAGAAGAGATTAAAATTGCATAGGTAATTACCCCCTCCGCCCCTAGCGGGGCACCTCCCCCGTCCAAGTGCATGGACAGGGGAGGACAGAATTTTATATTTTTAGAAATCTCAAAGTTATTTCTTAACTTAGAATTATGTCCTCCCCCAATTGTGCTTTTCAATTGGGGGAGATGCCCGAAGAGCAGAGGGGCAGAATGCCCTACACATCCACACCCAAAATCCGCAAAAATGCCAAAGAGTTGCGCAAAAACCTAACGCCCGCCGAAGAAAAACTCTGGGTGCATCTGCGTGGACATCGTACGGGAGATGTCCATTTTAGAAGGCAGCACGCTATCGGAAACTATATTGTCGATTTCTGTGCTCCCAGCCAAAAGTTGGTAATTGAACTGGATGGCACTCCCTACGGTCGCAACACTTGGAAGTGGAATACGATAAAGAACGCACTGCCTTTCTGAACTCAAAAGGCTATAAAGTCTTGAGGTTTTGGAACAATGAGGTAATGAACGATATAGAGCGGGTGCTGACCGTAATTTGGGACGCCCTAAAGCCAGCGAATGAATAATAAAAAGACCTCCTATCTTGAGCAAGAGGTCTTCCTCTTTTTTTACTTATAAACTACCACTAACATACATCCCCCTTCGACTTCGCGGTCGCTTTCAACATACTTTCCACCACGGCAAAGTCTACGCGCTCGGGTTTCGAGTAGCGGATGCAGCCCTTGCCATGCGAGATACCCGTGCCTTGCAGTTGGTCGGCGTGGGCTTTCATCACGTCGGTTCGTAGAATATAGAGGGCAATAAAGTTCTTTTGGCTGGCAAAACCCACCTCAGCAACGCCCTTGCGACGGTAATTGGGCATGCCGTATTCCATGCTTTCTTCGAAGCCTTTAAGGTGCTTCCGGCACAAGGCACGCAACTTCTTGAGAACGGCAAGCCGTTCTTGCGGCACTTCCAGCAAATACTCTGTCACTGTTTTGGCTTGGCTTTGCATCGAACCTCCAGACCTTCCCGAACCAACTTCTACTTTTTCTTCTTTCCGGTACTGCCCTTCGTCAGCCACTTGCCTAGCAAAGAACCGAGCCAGGTGATTAACGTCCACGGCAGAAGCGGGGCGAGTAGAATGCCCGCCAGCCCATACAGTCCGCCCGCGACCATGAAGGTCATCGCGATGGGAGTGGCAAGCGCGAAGGCGATCAGCACCGCCCACCAGGCTTTGTCGGCTCGCTGACGGTTGAGGAAGAGCGAGAGGACCAGTCCGCCCAGGGCGCCAGCACCGAAGAAGATGAGATAGTCTTGCCACAAGGCGTAGGGATTGAACTGCCCAAAGCGGAAATAAAATGTGAAAACCTGCCAGAGAACGGTGAATGTCCCTACCCCCAGCACCCAATATAAAGATTTTTTATTCAATCGAATCTATTCCTCTCAAGAATATCCTCCCCCAAATCCGACGGTATTTCTGTCGGATTTGGGGGAGGTGTCCGTTAGGACGGAGGGGGTTTTAGCACTCGCTATACCCACAAGCATAGCACTTGCGGCAGCCTTCTTCGTTCACCACGGCGGCTTCACCACATTCGGGGCAAAGGTCACCGATCTTCATCTTCGCACCGGTCGGCTCCGTCGGTTCGTGATGATGTCCATTTCCACCATTCCCGTTGCCACCTTTGACCTCTTCGATGACGATGCCTTCACGGTCACGCAGGTAATGGTCAAAGACCTGACCAATGCCATCGGGCAAGGATTTGACGCGGTTCGGACCGAAGCCGAGCGAGCGTCCGCCGCCGATGCCGATCAACTGCACGACCACTTCGCGCAATCTGTCCACGGGCGCTACGGGCGATGCCATGCGCAAGATGTACGAGATCAAGCGTCCAATCGCCTCAGAGACCGCCGCCGTTTCAGAACCTGCCTTGGCGGTATTGATGAAGGCTTCGAAGGGTTGCGTCCCACCGTTTTCGTTGATGGTGATGAACGCCTTGCCCACGGGGGTATCAATGTTATAGGTACGTCCGGTCAACGCCTTGGGACGTGGTTTCTTGGTGCCATGCCACATCGTCGTTTCAGGCTGGGCAGCCGGAGCAATCACCGGCGCAGCAGGAGCCGAAGCATCCTTCTTTTCGGCAGTCGCTTTCGTTTCCAAAACCACCTTGTCACGTGAGCCGGTCACATAGACGGTGATGCCCTTACAACCAAGTTCCCAAGCCAGTTGGTACGCAATGGCTACATCGCCTTCGGTCGCGCCTTCTGAGAAGTTGACGGTCTTCGAAAGAGAATTGTCCACGAAGGCTTGCAACGCGCCCTGCATGCGTACATGTTCTTCGGCGGTCACATCGGCAGAGACCACAAAGGTATCGCGAATGTTCTGTGGAAGTTCAGGGATGTGCTGGCAGGTTCCTTCACTCATCACCTGCTCAACAATTTCCTGTCGTTTCTCTTCACCCAAGCCGAGCTTCTTGAGCGCCTCATCAAAGCGCGGGCTGGCATAGGTCAATTTCAAATCTTTGCCGTTGTCGTTCACGTGGCGGATATATGCCAGCGCGAAGACGGGTTCGCAGCCATAGCCTTCACAACCTGCCACAGTGGCGATGGTGCCGGTCGGTGCGACGGTGGTCTGTGCGGCATTGCGGATGCCATGCTTCTTGATGCCGTCCACCACCGCATCCCACTTAACTTCGGGTCTGCCCCAGTTATGCTCAAACTTGACCAACGATTTGGGCGCTTCCCACTTCATGTCGTCCATATCGTAAATAGAACCTTGAATGGCAGGGAAAGGTCCGCGCTCTTCGGCAAGCTGCACGCTGGTCACCATGGCGTGATAACGCACGAATTCCATCACCTGTGCGCCAAATTCCTGACCTTCCTTCGAACCATAACGGACGCCCACGTGGTACATCAAGTCGGCAAGTCCCATGATTCCAAGCCCGATACGGCGAGCCTTATGAGCGGCTTCTTTCAACTGTGCCACAGCCGGAACATAGGCATTGGCTTCGACCACATCATCGAGGAAACGAGTGGCGGTCACCACACTCTTGCGCAAGGTTTCCCAATCTACAGTTCCATCCGGTCCACAATGCTCGTTCAGGTTCACAGAACCCAAGCAGCAGTTTTCGTACGGTCCAAGCCATTGCTCACCGCAGGGGTTGGTCGCTTCGAGCGGATACAAGTGCGGCACCGGGTTGCTGCGGTTGGCAGCATCCAAGAACAACACGCCGGGTTCGCCATTGTGGTGCGCCTGCTTCACGATCTTGTTGAACAGTTCGCGCGCGTTGACCTTCTTGTAGGTGTGAATGGTAATGCCTGCCGCTTCGGCTTGTTCGAGCGTGCCGCTGAAGCCTTTCTGCTTCATCTCGGTCAGGTCAGGGAAGCGCAGGGGCCATTCCTTGTCATCGCGCACGGCTTCCATAAAGGCGTCGGTAATGCCGACGGAAATGTTAAAGTTGGTGATGGCGTTTTCATCGAGCTTACAAGTGATAAATTCTTCCACATCCGGGTGGTCCACACGCAGCACTGCCATATTCGCACCGCGGCGGGTACCGCCTTGAGCGATCTCACCGAAGGCGTGGTCGTACACGCGCAAGAAGCCGACCGGTCCGGTAGCCTGCCCAGCCGATGTCTGCACGAGGGCACCCTTGGGGCGCAAGCGAGAGAAGGAGAAACCATTGCCGCCGCCTGTCTGCTGGATCAGGGCAGCGTCACGCAGAGTTTGGAAAATACCCGCGCTGTGACGTCCCATATCATCGCTAATGGGAAGGACGAAACACGCGGCGAGCTGCCCGAGCGGAGTTCCAGCACCAGTAAAGGTCGGGGAGTTCGGAAAGAATTTCTTGCTAGACAGTAAGTGGTAATACTCAACCGTGCGTTCCTGCACGTCGGTCCCCCATTGCTCTTCCACTTTGGCGACATGATGCGCCACACGCCAGAACATTTCTTCCACGTTCTCGGCGGGCTTGCCATCGTCACCACGGCGCACGTAGCGCTTCATCAACACCTGACGGGCGTTGTCCGTCAGAGTTGCGCCGGGCAGTCCCTTTTTCAGGGGCGGCGTCGGCAGTAAGCCGTTCTTCACGATCTTGGTTTCAGCAGATTTTGTTGCCATATCGGATTCTCCTGTAAATTTTTTATTCTTTATCGCGGGTCCTGCTCCGCGGTAATCACTATTTCTTTGTCATCCTGAGAGAGCGTGCTCTTCGCGACCGAAGGATCTCTACTCCCACTAGGAGTCTTGCGCATTTAAGGTAGAGATGCTCACCGCACTGCATCCGCATCGCGGTGCATGTGTCGCTATCGCTCAGCATGACGGTATTTCAAGAGATACAAAAAGGCAAAGACACTCCCCCCAAAGAGGGTCCTTGCCTAATTAATCTTCGAGTAACTGGTCGATCTCAGTACGAATGGACTTGAGGTCGTCCAAGCCCAAATACACAATCGCATAGCGGATATAAGCCACCTGGTCCACCTCTTTCAAGGTCTCCATCACCAAGTCGCCGACCACGCGTGAGGAAATCTCCGCTTTGCCGAGTTTCTGCAATTTCACTTCTACCTGCCCGATCATGCGCTCAATGTCCGCCGCAGAAACGGGTCGCTTCGCACAGGAAATGCGAATACCACGCGCCATCTTTTCGCGGTCAAACTCTTCGCGGTTGCCGTCTTGCTTAATAATGAGCGGGGTTGCCAAGATAGGTCGTTCGTAGCTGCTGAAGCGCTGGCGGCACTTTAGGCACTCCCGTCGACGGCGAATCCCGCCGTGACTGTCGTGTGAAGTATCCAGCACCTTCGAGTCATGATGTTTACAATACGGACAACGCATCCGGTAGAAGCTCCAATTTAGAACAAATGATTTAGCCATATATGGGCGTAAAAGCGCTGCATCCCCGTATATCTGGCTAATGTGTTCGGCATTTTAGCACCGAGGTGGAATGTGAGCAAGGGGGTATTTGAAAACTGCAATCTTAAAATATTGACTCGATTCCCCATAAGAGGCTAGACGATAGACAAAAATCCGCGCTTCATTCTTAGCTTTGAATTGATTCTCCCACTTCAAACATTCCTACACTGAACGTTTTCCCTCAAAAAAACAAAAACCCGAAGAGCAAATATATATTTGCTCTTCGGGTTTATTTATTCTATCGTTCAATGTCAGTTCTTATTCAAGAACTCCATCACATACGGGTTGAAATCCGCGGGGTGACATTGATGCGGCACATGTCCACAGATCGGGAAGGAATGTTTCTTCACCAAGTTCGGCAACTTCTCTGCCAATTGTGGGAAAGAGGACGGCGCCAGCGTTTGGTCACGTCCGCCCCACAGGAGCAGGGTCGGCTGGGTGATGCGCGCAAGGTCTAGGTCAAGGTGATGAAGCGTGCGCGGCATATTGTAAATTCCCGAAGAAGCCCGCTTGTAATCCAACGCGGTTTGATAGCGAATATGCTCCGGCAACATATGCGTTTCGCGGCTGCCGATATAGGTGCTAAAGCTGGTCATATCCACAAAGAAACGGAAGACGCGGTATGGCGTGCGGTCGATTAAGGTCGTGTTGATCAATTGATGATGGAACATCTTTTGCAGAATCTGCGGCAACTGTTTCATCGAATAGAACGGGTTGACCAACACCAAAGACTTAACCTTCTCTGGGTTGCGATAGGTATATAGCAATGAAAGCCCGCCGCCCAGGGAATGCCCAATTAGATTAATAGGAAAGGAAATATTCAGCGAATCGATCCACGCAGAGAAATCTGAATAGGCGTTCTCCACCGAATAATCGTGAGTGTGGCTGGGCTTTTCACTCTCGCCATGCCCAAGCAAGTCTAGCGCATACCCGGCATAACCCGCCGCAGAAACTTCTGGCAGCAGGTCATCCCAATCATGCAAAGACGCCGCCAATCCATGCACCATCACCACAGGTTCCCCAGCCCCCTGATGTACATAGTTCACTTTGCGCCCGTTCGGCAAACGTATGGTTTTATATTCAATTTGATTCTTCGTCTGTACTGCCATGTGTATCTCACAAAGATGCCGCATGTGTAGGACGCGGCATCTGTAAAACATCTTAATTCAATTGTATTAATATCGGGTAAATATGTACCCGTCAAATTCGTTAGTCTCGGTTCTTATTCGCTAGCAATCTTATTCCCATAACGCTTGGCGAGTTCACGTCTCAGAACTTTACCAATAAAGGTTCTGGGGAATTCTTCCATAAAGATCACAAAACGCGGAACAAGATGTGGTGGCAACCGGCGCTTACAATATGCAATCACCGATTCAGGGCTGGTTTTTTCTCTGCCTGCAATCACAAAGGCAAAGGGGCTACCCGCCACTGCTACCACCGCCACTTCCTTCACCTGCGGAATTTCATAGATCACTTCTTCCACATCGCGCGGGAAGGCTGGGTCTTTGCCGCCTTTTTCGGGATACCACATATCCGCTTTACGAGCGATGATGCGACAAAAGCCGTCTTCGTCCATTTGAGCCACATCGCCAGTCAACAGCCAGCCGTCATCGGTAATGACTTGCTTGGTGGCGGCATCGTTCTTCCAATATCCCATCATCACCTGCGGTCCTCGCACTGCCAGCTCGCCGATCTGCCCGTGGTCTACTTCTTTACGCCCGCTCACCAAGTCCACGATCACGGCTTCGGTGGAGGGCAACGGCACGCCAATGGTACCCAACCTGCGGTTTTTGCTCAACGGGTTGGCGTGTGTGATCGGCGATGCTTCGGTCAGACCATAACCTTCTACTAATTTGCCTTTGGTCAGTTTCTCAAATGCCTCTTGCACTTCCATGGGCAATGGCGCTGACCCGCTGATACAGGCTTTGATGGAACTAATCCCATACTTGCGCACGCCAGAGAAGTTATTGATGGCAACATACATGCTCGGCGAACCGGGGAAAATCGTAGGTTTATATTTCTTAATGGACTTCAATACATCGAGGGTCTTGAACTGCGGCTTAAGAATTAATGCAGAGCCTAATGAAACCGGCACATTCAAGGCGGCTGTCATGCCATAGCTATGGAAGAAAGGCACCACACATAAGAAACGTTCACGCCCTTCATGGGCGCCCGGCAACCAGTGACGGGTTTGCAAAGCGTTGGCAACCAAGTTGCGATGGGAAAGCATCACGCCTTTCGATTGTCCCGTTGTGCCGCCCGTATAAATGATGACCGCCATATCGTTCGACTGGACATCCGTCCCTGGCGATTTTGTATCCTGTTGTGCCAGCCAGCGATTCCAATGTAAGGCATTGTAAAAATCCAAACCGCGGTTACGCCAGCGCGAAACCCAATACTTCAGCAAAGATAAATATTGCCCGGGGTCGGTCAGCACCACATGCGGCACACCTGCCCCCTCTTGAATCTGTTTCGCCAGCCCTGCCCAAGTGGACATGGTCACCAACACACTTGCATCTGCCTCTTTGACCTGTCGGATCAATTCCTCCGGTTCGGTCATCGGTGGGATCAAGACCGCTACTCCGCCCGCTTTGAGTGTGCCGTAAAAGCCAATCACCATCTGTGGAATATTTGGTAGCAGCAAAACCACGCGCGCGCCTTTGCCAATTCCCTGCGCCAATAAAGCATTCGCAAACCGATTGACCTCATGATTTAACTCACGGTAGGTTATCTTTGCGCCTTCAAAGAAGAGCGCCGTCCGATTCGGGAAGCGCCTCACTGCCGAACGTAATAAGTGGTGCGCCGGAATACGTGGCACATCCACGGTATAGGGAACACCTTCTTCGTAATGATTAAGCCAGGTCCGTTCGGTCTTCAGGTCATCGCGCTGAGTCCGTGGAATGATAAAGGATTTATCACGCCAGGATTTTTTTGCATCGCCTTTGAGAAAGTTTGCGATGGCTCGATCAACTGCCTCGCGCCTCTCCAACATGACCATATGACCGGATACGCCAATATCTGCATCTTCTGCACCTGGAATAGACCCTGCTACTTTTTCAAAGAGCGGACGGTCGAAGACAATATCGCGATGTCCGCGGATGACGAGAGTGGGCACGGTGAGTTGAGAGAACCTGTCCCAACCGCGCCATTTCGCCATGTTGCTGTGATAAAACTCGCGCAAGGCATGTGGAGGCGCATGCAGCCATTTGCGGGTGAACGGACCGATCAATCGCAGAACAGAAGAAGGTAGGTTAAGCCCCAGCTTGAAGAGCGGGCTCAGCCTAAACTCTCCCGCCGTAGCAATGATGATCAATTTTTCAATATGGTCGGGGTGTTTGAGGGCATATTCGGTCACAACGGCACCCCCGAAGGAATGCCCGATCAAAACAAAAGGCGTGGACACTTTCAACTGGGTCAGAGCCGTTTCCAGGTCCAGTTGGATGCGTTCCATGTCATAGCCTGTGGACGGTTTATCGGAGAGTCCATGTCCGCGCATATCCAATGCAATGACGCGGTTATCCATCGCGAACTTTTGCATTTGATATTGCCATTGTTCGGCTTTGCCGCCGAAGCCATGGATGAAGACGATAGTATGTTTGGGGCTGGCTGGGGAAACGTCGATGGCAGAAAGACGCACCAACGGATCAGATGAAATACGTACTTCGTACCGGTAGAGATCGAAGTCTATGTCCATCTAAGAAGTGTACAAGAGACGCGGTAGATTGTCAATTTTCTTTGTGAAATAAGGTATATAATCTAAGCTATGAGTTTCGAAAAAGCAGTGGAAACTATCATTCGTGAAGCCCAGGAACGCGGCGAATTTGATAACCTCAAAGGGAAGGGGCAACCCATTGACTTGGATGCTTACTTTGAAACGCCCGAAGACCTGCGCCTTGCCTATTCTGCTTTGAAAAACGCAGGCTTGGTTTCGCCTGAAGTTGAATTATTGCAAGAGATCGCCGCCCTCAAAGAACGCCTGGTATCTACTTACGAGGAAGCACAGCGGAATAAGATCAAAAGGATCATTCACGATAAGCAACTTGAGTTCAATATTCTGCTGGAACGCCAGAAACGGCATCGCAAAGGCTAGTCAAAGTTTTAACGATTCTATAACACGCCCACTTTGACAAAACCCTCCCCCCCTGCTATACTTCTTGACAGTTAAGTTGACTTTTCCTGCCAAATTCGGCAGTTTGTTTGAGAACAATCGTGTTTTACCGGCATCGATCTTCGCGAGCAAGTCAGCGAAGGTCTTTTTGTTTGTTTGAGGGAAAAGACGTTTACTGGAATCTGCAAACGTTATTTGCGAGATATCCCCAATTAATACCTACCTTGACTTTAACCGCATAGGCGGTTTACTAATTTTGAAATTTGTGAGGTTTACAGAAAACTAATATGGTAAAAAAGAATAAATTAAGAATTATCCCGCTCGGGGGGCTGGGCGAAGTGGGAAAGAACATGATGGCGTACGAGTACGGCAACGACATCGTTGTGGTCGACGCTGGCATCATGTTCCCAAAGAACGATATGTTGGGTGTGGATTACATCATCCCAGACTATGAATATTTAAAGAAACGCGCCAATCGCATATTGGGATTGTTCATCACCCATGGGCATGAAGATCACATCGGCGCGATCCAGCACTTTATTGAAGATATTCCGGTTCCTGTCTACGCCACTCCGCTCACCCGCGGGTTGATCGAAGCCAAACTGCATCGCAACGGTGCCCAACACAAAGCCCAATTAAAGACCATCAACGCCGGTGACGCTACGCGCATCGGACCGTTTACCTTGGAATACTTCCACGTTAATCACTCGATTCCCGATGCAGTTGGGATCGGGATCACCACCCCGGCAGGACTCGTCGTTCACATGAGCGACTTCAAATTCGATCAGACTCCCGTAGATGGCTGGCCCACGGATTTTGCCAAACTCGCCGAATTCGCCAGCCGTGGTGTAGACCTATTGCTCTCCGACTCAACCAACGCCGAACGCCCTGGCTGGACTCCCTCCGAAGCGGTCATTCAACCTGCCTTCGAAAAAGTCTTCGCCGAAGCGAAAGGACGTGTGATCGTCGCTACGTTTGCATCGCTCATTTCGCGTGTACAACAGGTTGCCGATGCAGCCGTCAAGTATGGGCGCAAAATGGCATTAGCGGGTCCGAGCATGGTTGATAACGTCAAGATCGCCCGCAAGATGAAATATCTTGAAATCCCGGATGAAATTATCGTTCCCATCGAGCAGGCATTACAGATGCAAAACCATAAAGTGGTCATCATGTGTACCGGCTCACAAGGCGAACCCTCTTCCATTGTTGGGCGTCTTTCGGCAGGCACCAATCGTCAATTTGATCTCAAAGAAGGCGATACAGTTGTTCTGTCTTCGCATCCCATTCCCGGCAATGAAGAGACCATCAGCAAGACCATTAACCGCCTCTTGCGGCGCGGAGCGAAAGTCATCCACGATGGTATTGCCCCGATTCATGTCTCTGGGCATGCGGCTCAAGAAGAGCAAAAATTGCTCATCAACATCGTACGCCCCAAGCACTTCATGCCTATCCACGGCGAACTCCGCCAACTCATGCGCCATGCCGAACTTGCCCAGCAATTAGGCATCGACCCTGAGAACACCATTGTTGCTGAAAATGGTCAGGTGGTCGAATTGGTCGGTAAAAGAGTCCTGCGCGGTGAGCGTATCCCCGGTGATTATGTCTTCGTGACAGGTGAATCCATCGGTGACATCGACCACGACGTGATGCGTGAACGCAGTCAACTTGCCCGCAACGGCATCATGCTCATCGATATCAGCATCGACAAGAAAACCGGTCGCCTCCTACATGAGCCTGAAATTATCACTCGCGGCTTCGTCTCCCCGGAAGATGCCGAAACCCTTCTGCCCGACGTGCGCAAGCTTGTACTACGCATGGTCCACGACGATGGCTTCGACGATGAAAAAGACATCATCAACGCCGTAAAGAGTTACTTACATCAGCAAACCAAACGCAGACCCATGGTCTTCGTGACACTCAGTAAATCATAAAAAAGTGACAGTCACCCTTAGAGGTGACTGTCACTTTAATTGCCAGGCGATCTGCCGATCTACCTTGCCCATCGGGTAATCATCCAACTCCGTCAGCGGCACCCACTTCAAACTTTTATTTTTTGGGATGGAAACCTTCTCGCATACAAACGGATAAACCGTGACTTTGAAGTGGCTGTAGGCATGCTCGACGACTTGCAGCGCCTCTTTTTTCTTGACCTGTATCTGGGTAGCTGCCTTCAAACCTTTCACCAACGCCTTTGCCGGGTCGCCCTCTATTCTCGCATTCGGAAATTCCCACATCCCCCCTAGCAAACCCTCCGCCGGGCGTTGACTGAGCAACACGCGCCCGCGTTCTATAATCACCGCCGCTACATGGATATAAGCTGGAACCGCCTTCTTTGGCTTCAATACTGGGCGCAATTCCTGTGTTCCATTTTCGCGAGCTTTGCAGATGTCCATTAACGGGCACAGCAAACAGCGCGGATTCTTTGGCAAACAAATCGTCGCACCAAGATCCATGAGTGCCTGGTTGTAATCGCCAGCCTCCCCTGTAGGCAAGTTTTGCGCAGCCAACTCCCAAAGGATTTTTTCACCAACAGGCGAATCAGCAATTTCATCTATATCAAACAAGCGCGAGAATACCCGTCGCAAATTGCCATCGAGCGTGGGTTCATCCATGCCAAACGCCATGGATGCAATCGCCCCAACGGTATAGCGACCAATTCCGGGCAGGCTGCGCAGCTCATCCAAATCGCGCGGAAGTTCGCCATTAAATTTATCTGCAACTACTTTGGCAGCTTTGTGCAAATTTCGTGCGCGACTGTAATAACCCAACCCCTCCCACGCGTTTAGCACATCTTGCTCACTGGCAGAAGCAAGCGCATTGACTGTGGGAAATAACTTCATCCATTTTTCGAAGTATGGAATGACTGTATCCACGCGCGTTTGCTGGAGCATGATCTCCGAGACCCATACCGCGTATGGATCGGGATGGTCGCGCCAGGGGAGAATCCGCTTTTGGGTGTGGTACCAGTTTAGGAGTTGAGTCGCGAGGCGGTTCTTCATCAGGGACAGGGTTCGGTTAGTGGAGTGTTTTGGTATGTGGAAGCATCAAAAACAATCACGCGGACATATAGTAGGTCATTATCCCCGGCACATGCAAGGACAATGCTATCTGCGCCTTGGGGAAAATCCAATACTTCTTTGGTTGGGTAAATTAGATTCTGATTGCCTTTGTTGATCAAAATAAACCCAATACGTGGAAAATCCTGTACGGCATAAGCGGGCCAGGGGTTGGCAGAAGCAAGCCCTTCGCCGCGCCAGTACATGCGTGGAAAGAGCAATCTGCCTTCATTGAGAATCGCTTTGGGTTGTTGCAAGAATGTATCTATCTCATTCTGGTCATACCCTGCTGTTACCAATTTTGCTACCAATTCATCTTGAGTAGATGTATAGCGCGGCTGAACCAGTCCCTTTGCAAGCCAAGGCAGAGATCCAACGAAAACAAATGCAAACACAGGCAACACATATTGCAAACGGAAATCGCTAAATTGCATGGACTTGAATAAAGGTGTTTCGTTCTTGACTTCTTTTGACTGCGCGCCAAAAAATTGAGACAAAATGCTGAACAACTCGACAATGCCAATAGCAAAGTAGAAATAAAAGACCCAGTCAATGGGCATGTTGTAGCGCCAGCTTGAAAAACGGGCGATGCCATTGGAAACGGCGTACCCCAAGTTAAATGCCAGCGGAACAAGCGCCATCCACTTCAGGCGGCGCCAAGCAGAGCCTACACCCAGAGCGACAATAACCAGATAGAAAAGAACAAGAATGACGTTGTACCATTCGAGGTTTCCATCCCATTCCACCCAATACAAGTTGACCGGTTCTTGTAAGCCATTGAATGGCTTAATGAGCGGAAGTGCGAGCAAGCCACCGATCTCGGTATTCAAGAAATGAGAAGTAACAAAGTTTGCCACATAAGCAGGGTTTTCAAGGGTGAACGAAATGATCCGTTCGCGAACACTATCGGTCTTGGGATCAAATTGGCTGAGGTCAAGATTCCCCGTAAAGGCATACTGACTGTAAATCACCGCCACCTGATTTGGGTCATCGAAGGAGAATTTGCCAGCGATGGTGTAGTTATGCGTCAACCACGGAACGACAGCCAACAGCATGGGTATAGCAAATAGAATCCCTGCCTTAATCCATTCTCCCCATTTGAAGTTGAACACCAGCAAGACTAATAAGAAAAGGAATGGAATGGTCAACATGGATTGCGAGCGGAAAAGCAAGAAAACACCAAACGCCCCGCCTGCGATCAAGGTTGAGCGTACATCTCTCCGTTCGAGCCACCAGAGAATGACCAAACAGATGATGACAATGGCAAAAGCCGTCGGGAAGTCTGTGGTAAATACCTTTGAATTCGCAACCCGTGTGTTCGAGGCGATCCATAAACCAGTATATTCACGAAAAATAGCGAAGAGGGCAACTGTCACCCCGGCAGCGGGAGAGTGTAATTTCTTGGCAAGAAAGTACAGAGCAATCGGGAAGAATGCCAATATCAGAACCTGTGCGCTGATCACAGCAGGGTAATTTTGTCCGAAGATCAGATGCAGGATCGCTAAGAACACCACGTACAGCGGACGTGGCGGAATGCCACCGAAATAGCCGGTACCGATCAACAGGCTTTGAGCAGAGAAGTCATAGAAGCCTGCATCAGAATACGGCAAAGGGATATTTGTTGGCGGGGTAATAGAGACGTAAAAGCTATTCGCCAAGGTTTCAAGCGGAACGCTTAGCCAAAGGATAGCGGCAATGGCATAAAGAGCAAAGGGCAGGTAACGAGTAACGGAGGATGAGTTGGAAGCAGAAAGCAATAACACAATAAAGCCCAATAGAAGAGCAATAATAAAATGCCAGCCTTGAATGGCGACACCGGGTTCGCCCCAGTAGCCAGTATCTGGGGTGACACCAATTTTGGTGATAGAGACGAAAAGAAAGATGGCAAGAAGAATCAAAAAAGGAACAGCGGAAACTTGCAAGATTGATTTGTAGTTTGCCAGGCTTTGTGGATGAAATCCGTTTTTGAGGAGGAGGAAAAAGATAGAGGCTTCAACAGCAAGGAAGAAAAGCAGCCAAAGCAGGGGGCTCATCCGCTCGTAGTAGGGTAGAAAACGCTCCGGGTTGAAATAACGTAAAAGGAACAGAAGCAGGCTAAAGGTCAGCGAGAGAAGCGCAGACGAAAGGATGACAGGCGTAGTCCAAAGCCATTCGAAGCGTGAAAGATTGCGGCGTGCATACAGCCCCAATCCTGTGCTTAATAAAAAGATCCCCCCCATTACTCCAAGCAAAGCAAGCCGTGCCAGCGACAAACCTTCTGCTGGAACGCGTAACAACGCAACAATAGCGATAAGAGACTGAAATGCCGCGGCAAAGAAAAACCACGGCAGAGATTTACTGAATTTATTTGACATGTGATCAATTCGTCATTGCGAAAATGGCACAGAACAATATTCTCGCAATGACATAGTTAGAATTGAAAGCCAGTTCTTACAGGAACGACCTTATAGGAATAATTCTTAACATAACCGAACAAACGGTCTTGCAACATCGCCCACTCAGCAGATGCCAACACACGGCGCGCTTCAGACGCATCGGTAGCGAGCAAGCCTACTTGAATTTGCGGGTATGAACCGTAAAGGGTTGCCCAAGCCTCGGCAGGCTGTAAGCCAAGCCGTTGCACACCGGGCACGAATTCACCGATAATGAATTCAAAAT
>JAXLVU010000012.1:0-46654 GCA_046328855.1 Anaerolineales bacterium
CAACCTGTGAAGCTACTTTCGAGGATGTGCAGCCCTTATTCACCAAAGCCAATCTTTGGTATTCCGGCTCTCTCTCCTGCATTTCCTGTCATTCTGTTGATTTGGCTGTTTCTCCCGCCCAATTAGACATGAGTAGCTATGAAGGAATCCTTGCAGGCTCACGCCGTACGGATGATGCGCCTAAGGGTACAGATATTCTCGGCGGCGGAAAGTGGAATTCGTCCCTGTTGTATCAGTTCATTGTAGAAACTCATGCCGATGTTCCTGGACATGATGCGGCTCTCTCCTCTGACCTGATGGTTTATGCAGGAAAACCGCTTCCTGACGTGAAAGCTACACCTACGCCGTAGTAGTTAAGTCTGTAATAAAAGGGACCCGATCTCAAGATCGGGTCCCTTTTATGTTGGGGGAAATTGATAAAAAGAAAGCCCCTCAATGAGGGGCATGGCTGGCGGAGAGGGCGGGATTCGAACCCGCGAACCTTTGTGGGTTACACGCTTTCCAAGCGTGCGCGCTAAGCCAGACTACGCGACCTCTCCAAACTAACAGCGGGCAGTATTATACCATGCGTTTCTATATTGGCAAGTTACATACGTAGTTGCAGGTCTCATTGGGAATGAGACCTGCAACTACGTCTTGGAGGACGAAATTAAATAATTAATTACTAGCAGATAGTTCAGATGGGGGAGTGTATTCCGTTTTTTCAGCAGGATGATATGTTTTGCGATTACTCTCGATGTTAATCACTGCTGGGATGAAAAAACCACTCACGCCAATAAGAAGATTGAGAATGCCTGCCACCCAGAACCAAGCTTGAAGGCTGGTTGCGTCTGTGATGGGACCTGCAAGGATAAAACCAATTGGCATCATGGCTTGAGCGACACTGCTGATTAATGACATGACTCTGCCTTGCATGTCAGGCTCTACGACAGACTGAAACAAGGCGTGGATGGGTCCATTTACCATAGGCATCATAAACCCCATAAAAGCCATGGCTACAACAACCATCCAGAAGGCATTTGATGGAGCCCCTGCGATGGCAAGGATAGAAAAACTGGTTAGGATAATGCCGGAAAGGGAGGTTATGATTCGCTTTTTGAAACCACCCCAAACCCCAAGCGTAACTCCACCAGCAATCATTCCGATGCCAAAGAATGAGTCAAGGCTGCCTAATTCGAGCGCACCTAATTTGAAATATTTCGTAACTAGCAATGGCATAAGCGCTGTGAGGGGAGCTAGGAGGAAGTTTAATACAGTTGCCAACAAACCTAACATGAGTAGACCAGGCCAAGATGCCATATATTTGAACCCTGCCCCCAAGTCCTTAAGAAAGCTGGGCTTTGGTGCATTGGCGTGCTCAACTTTGCGAGGTGGTTGTGGGATGGTGAAGAAAAGCAATGGCGTGACACCCATGATGGCAGTAATTACGTCAATCATCAAAATATTTTGTGTAGACATGGCTGCTACAAGCAAGGCACCTATCGGCGGAGCAACGATACTAATAAGCCCCTGTAGGGTTTGGTTGGCGCCTGCTACACGCGAGAGATGCTTTTCTGGAACCATTAAAGACGTAGATGACGCCATGGCGGGGTAATGGAAGGCTCCGCCCGCAGATCGGATGGTTAAGGCTACATAGATATGCCAAACTTCTGCAATGCCAGACCAGAATAAGTAGGCGAGAAGAAGCGTAGAAATCGCAATTAGGGAGTCTGATAGGATCATAATCAAGCGACGGTTGCCTCGATCCACGATGGTTCCTGCGATAGGTCCTAAAAGCACCTGTGGGAGCATTCCAAATAAAGATGCAGTGGCAAGTACCGTTGCCGAGCCGGTCTTTTGGGTAAGGTACCAGATTAATGCAAATTGAACTAATGCAGAGCCAAATAATGAAAATGCCTGACCTGCAAAGATAGTGAAGAAGCGCGTCGCCCAGTTCTCTGGAAGCTGTTGTTCGCTTGTCATCGGATTTTCCCTGCTTTCTGAAGAGCATCTTTTATTTCGCTACGTGCCTGAAAAATTCCATACACTTTGATAGACTCTACAACTTCCAGAGCAAGGGTTACGGAAACATCTTCTGGAATATGGTAGATCCCGATGATATCGATTTTGACCTTATCGCCCTTGGATTTGTATTTTTCAAAATCTGCTCGACTATGAAAAAATGCACCGACGCCAAAGGAATAGCGGGTGACAGCTTGCTGCACTTCAAGAACGTGCTTATCTAGCTGCGACCGGATTGCCGAGCGGATGAAGTCTGTGCGGTTAGAGTAGTGCCCTTGTTCGACGAGTAGGTCAATTTTTCCAAGGTCTACAGCCCCTAAATTTATAGTAATTTTCTCAGAATCTGCCATAAATACTCCTTAACACCATCCATATGGATGGTGTTAAGGAGTATTTTACATGTTTTTTATATTTTGTCAATGATTTACCATCCATATGGATGGTAAATCATTTTTTGAAGATATAAAATACAAAAAGAGGTCCCTTAGGGACCTCTTTTTGTAGAAAATACTAGATTATTTAGGACCTACATATGCACAATCGCAACTACAACTTGCACTGTTCCAACTACATGAATAACTTGGGTCAGCACTGATAGAACAAGCCAATACCTGAACTGGTGTTGCATTACAACCAGATGCCGATGGTGAAGACCCTTGAACTTGTGGTTTATATGTGTCGCAAATCCCAGGTTCGTTTCCAGTAGCTTGAAAACCAATTGCCATACGGCAGGAATTGTCAATTTCAGCTACTTCTTTGATAGGGTAGAAATATTCCAATCCATTGTCTGCGGCGCCAGCTTGTTCATGGGTATATAAATCATTGATATCAAATTTGGCAGGATCAAGGTTGTTCCCAGCCCAAAAGTTGATTAAGTATTTTGTGGGGTTGTTTAATGCAGCTCGATTGATGGCAAATTCAATAAGCTTAGAATCTTCAGGAGAGATACGAACCCAAGCAGTATCTGAGTTGTTACCTTTTCCTTGATCGAAGACCAGGGTTTCAAAGCCATCACCAGAAACAGGGCTTTTATCGGTGAGCATGGGCATTTCGCCACCAACATCGTTATTGGCGTCCTGATATACACGAACATTTTCAACAGTCCATTCCGTGGATGATGGTTTATTGGCAATAATTAGCCATTCTGATTTTCCATTAAGGTCTGTGTCAATTTCTACAGCGTATTGAGCAGAAGGATTATTTGCAGAAATATCGTTGAAAAAGATACGTCCATAAATCCAAGTATCATCCTGATATGCCTGGGTGTAAACAATATCCAGTTCTGGAAAATAGACATCCATTGTGTTTGCATTGAACGGACGTTCAAACCGACCAAAAGTAAAACGATCTCCACCGATAATAGACTTGTTGGCTAGTACATTTACAGAGTTAAAGTCTCCTGCTTCACCACTTTGTTTTTCGGGAAGCCCAATAGGAATAGTTGTATGCTGAATTGCCGGATCTGTGGGCGGTGCAGACTCAGTGATTGATGTAACTTCCGTTGCTGCTTCTTCAGTTGACACAACATCACTTGAAGATGATGTGCCGGGCAAACTGCATGCAGCTGCAAAAACAAACATTGCGATTAGTAAAAACATAACTCTAAATTTACTTTTATTCATAACACTTCTCCTAATAAAATTATGTTGTCATTGTATGGTTTTTATTTTCAAGTTTGAATGGTACGGCAGTACTTTTTTGCGCTAATTAGTACTTAAGTTCTTAATTATTTATCAATAATATGACTTGAGCACTATTCGTGAAACTATAACTATTAGGGGTTTATAATTCTTTTATGTCTTTTATTAAACCTCCAACAAAAATCCCACTGTTTCTGCGAATAGGTATTTGGATTTCTGAAAAAGTCGCTGGTAGACTCATGCTCCCACCTCGTGTGCTCTCTTGGTATCCGAAGGCTGCAATAGGCTCTGGCGTCATGGAGGCACTCGTTGCCCATGCAGATGGACAGATGAACCAGCGTATGCTCAAGCTCATTCGTATGACGGCTTCATACACAGTGGCTTGTCCTTTCTGCGTGGACATGAACTCTTATGAACATCGCAAATATGGCATCACAGATGAAGAAGTTGCAGCATTGCGTGGTGATATTGAGAATGTCGACACATTTTCAGACCGTGAAAGACTTGCGATTGCTTACACTCGGTTAATTTCCTCTACCCCGCTGAAATTTCACCCAGATGTTGTTGATAAAGTAAAAGCCGCTTTTACTGAACGAGAATTTGTGATTCTTGTCAGTACAGCGGCTCAAGTTAATTTTTGGGCTAGAACGATTCAGGGATTTGGTATCCCGCCTGCCGGGTTTGGGGAATAAAAATTTCTACTGAAGCAAGGTTTTGATCTCACGCAGCATATTGAGTGTTTGCTTGCGAGCTTCTTCATCGCCTATACCTGCCATACCGATCACATCTCCGCGTTCAAGTTTGATGTGATAGCCCTCTAACGATAGTTCCCGTTCCGCGAAAGCTTCCCACGTTAGGAAGTTTCGTTTGGTATCTACAGACCAATCATTTTTCCAATAGAGTCCGCCTGTACAGATCGCGAAACCCACTTTGTTATTGCCTAAAATCGTATCATCATAGACCATGATGACCTCTTCATTTGCAGCGATATTAAATTGTTCGCGAACTGTTGCTATGCGTTTCTTGTCGATGGTTTCATTCAGATAGAGATTTTTTGTTGCTTCGTATTTGATGCAAACCTTACGAATAGATTGCGGCTCGTTCTTCACCTTGCTTTCTGATATCTTGATCGGCGCCCCACAGTTCGGACAATTTGGTGTATGTTCCAAGAATTCTGTACCGCAGTATTTACAGGTAAACATGAGATCACCTCGAGTCAAGTTGCCTGATTTTACACGAAAAAAAAGACCTCCGAAGCCGGAGGTCTTTTTCAAATTATTTATTTACCCAACTTCTTCTTCATCGCTTCCGTCAATGCCGGAAGGATCTGGAACAGATCGCCGACCACGCCGTATTTGGCGGCTTTGAAGATCGGGGCATCGGCGTCTTTATTGATGGCAACGATGACTTTGGCATTTCTCATGCCGACCAGATGTTGAATCGCGCCGGAGATACCGTTGGCAATGTACAGGTCAGGCGCAACCACTTTACCGGTCTGACCGACTTGATGAGCGTAGGGGATGTAACCACCGTCCACGGCGGCACGAGAGGCACCCACGGCGCCACCGAGCAATTGTGCGAGTTCGGTGACCAGGGCAAAGCCTTGCTGGGCGCGCCAGATCTCGGCTTGTTTTTCGTCGAGACCGGCGGGCGGAGTGAGCGCGGGGTTGTTCGAAACGCCGCGTCCGCCAGAGACGATGATACCTGCGTCGCCCAGGTTGACGGCGCTTTCAGAGGCAGAGTAGCCTTCGACGGAAGATTTCGCTTCACCCGCCGCGGCGACTTTGGTGATGGTTCCGCTTTTGCCAGCGGCGCGTTCCGGCTTGGGGAAGGCACGTCCGCGAATGGTTGCCATGACGGGCTTGCCAGCGCAGACGGTCTTTTCCATCAACTTGCCTTCGTAGATCGGGCGGGTGGCGACGAATGAATCGCCGTTCGCTTCAAGACCGATGAGATCGGTCAGCACGCCTGTGTTCAAGTCCACGGCTGCCATGGCGGCAAGCTCACGGGTTCGCGAAGTGGTCGGGAGCAGAATCAGGTTCGGGCTTTGGGAAGAAGCGAGCGCGGAGAGTGTGGAAGCATACGTCTCAGCGCGGTAATCTGCGAGCGAGGCATCATCCGCAACGAGGACTTCATCCGCGCCAAATTCCACAGCGGCTTTGGCTACGTCATCAACACCGGCACCGAAGACCAACGCAACGGCGGTGCCAAAACTTTTTGCAAGACCGAGCGCCTCCCACGAAGCAGGCTGAACCTCACCTTTGAAGTGATCGATATAAACAAACGTTTTCATAGCACTTTCTCCGCGATGATTTTGTCGGCGAGTTTTTCGGCGATCTCGGCGGGGCTTTCACCGGTGATCATTTCCACTTCGCGCGTGTTCGTGGGCGGCGTGACCAGCTCGGTGCGGGTCACAACCGCGGCGGGGGCAGCAACACCGAGGTCGCTCAACGACCAAACCGGGATGTTCGCCTTCGACGCTTTGCGAATGCCCATGAACGACGGGTAGCGCGGCTCGCCAATGCTTTGCACGACGCTCAACACCGCGGGCAGATTCGCTTTCATGATCTGCCGCCCTTCTTCGAGGACGCGTTCAACGGTTACAGCGCTTCCTTCGACCTTTATGCTGCCAGCCAACCCAAGCATGGGGTAACCGAGGAGGCGTGCCGTCTGCGGGGGAGTGAGCCCGGCGCCATTGTCGAGAGTCTGCCGACCGAAGACGACCATATCCGCGCCGCCGATCTTTTGAATGGCAGCCGCCAGCACTTTCGCCGCGCCGACGGTGTCGAGGTCATTCAACGCCGCATCCGAAACGAGGATGGCTTCATCTGCGCCCATGGCGAGCGCGTGCTTGAGCGCCTCCTTCGCGGATTCGGGTCCGACGCACAAGGCAGTCACGGTTCCGCCCGCAGCTTCCTTTTGCTGAAGCGCGCCTTCAACCGCATATTCATCGAACGGGTTGATGACCAGCGGCGCGTCGCCCCATGAGACCTGCCCGCCTTCGGCTTTTACCTTCGCCTCCGAGTCGGGGACTTGCTTGATACATGCTATGATTTTCAAGTTAAGCTCCTTGATATGAATTCAATTCTTTACCACGACGGGTCACAAAGTGTCACGAAGGTTTTCCTTTGTGTGCCTCACCGCACTTGCGTACGGTGCAAGTGTTGTGACCATTTGTGGTTAATTTCTTATCCCAAATACGCCATGACGACCAAAACATCCATGCCGACAACTGCCACAATGCCCAATAGACTAAATGCTTTCTGCCAGAACAGCCAACTCTGCTTATTCTCCAGCCGTTTCAAGAAAAAAACCTTGAAGGGCAGGGGGATTTTTTCATTTGTCAGGCTTGCATACAAGTCTTTATAGTATGCCTCTGTCTTAAACCAGAGCTTATAGCTGTTCGAAATAAATAGAAAGCTGAATAAAAGAAAGATAAGGACGAAACTAAAAGGTGGTTTTTCCATATTATTTGATCACAAAGGTCATAAGCATAAACAACAGATACATCAATCCACCTGCAGCGGCGACCATATTGGCGATGCCAGCCCATTCGGGTGAAAGTCCGCGCAGGATGAAATTGAGGGCGAGAAGGTACCATGTCAGAGGGTGTGCCCAGCGGACGATAAACAGGCGAATTCCGCTTATCTCTGGTGCGACCTTTTGAGGAACCCAAAAGGTATAAATAAGCGCAACAACCAGAGCGAGCCCAGCCCAAACAAACCACGGCAGGTTAAGGAACCCTTTGATCATAGTTAGCTGAAATTGGAGCTGCTAATGACTTTGCCGTTCTCGCCGTCAATATCACAGAACTGTCCGCTATTCGTGAAGGTAGAAATGCTGCCATCTTCATTTAGTTTCATTTTGGTGAACAGAACATTGGCTGAGGGTTTTTCTGCCTTCCAAACAACATCCCCATTGGGAGCGACCAAATAAATGTTTGTTTCATGTAATGGGAAGCCATTTGGGCTTTCCATTACGACAACACCTATTTTCAACTCAATAAGCTTTTCAATACTGGTATGAAGTGGGGTGATCTGCATGTGGCGATCCTTGTGTTAGCATGATTCGAGGGCGTTGAAAGGGGTGCTGTTCGAACTGATTTCTCTCGTGCGCGTATTATATCCCAAACTTCATTTCCCTACCGAGCGGTAGGGAGCTTGTAATCCAAGTTCCCAGAAGTCACATTTCTTGCTTCCGATTCATATGTAACATTAATATTTTTAATTGTCACTTATTCTGCACGGCTACATCTATTCAATAAATCAAATTTTGGAGGTTCCGAGATGACAGACAAAGTTCAACCGAAAGTTGTGGTGTTTAGCACCCCTACTTGTTCCTTCTGCAATATGGCGAAGAGTTATTTCCGCGAGAAGGGCATCAAATTCACAGATATCGACGTGAGCCGAGACCAAACTGCCGCACGAGATATGGTCCGCCGCTCTGGGCAGATGGGCGTGCCAGTGATTGATATTGGCGGCAAGATCGTGGTGGGCTTCAACCGTCCGCAGATTAATACCCTTTTGGGCATTAAGTAAGAGGGTGATATGGCAAAGATCAATATTCAACCCTTGGGAACGCGTGTTCTTATCCAGCCGCTGGAAGGAGAAAGCAAGACCGCCTCTGGCTTGTTCTTGCCTGAGTCTGCAAAGGAGAAGCCTCAAACGGGGCAGGTTGTTGCAATTGGGGATGATGAGAGCATCAAACTCAAGCCAAAGGATAAGGTACTATTCGCCAAATACAGTGGTACCGAGTTCAAATATGAAGGTGTGGATTATCTTTTAATGGAAGCCAGCGACATTCTCGCTCGCTTGAACTGACTTTCCCGCTTAGAAAAGAAAAAGCCCAACGCGTTTGAACAAATGCGTTGGGCTAGGGGATGGGGTGGTCATCCATCATTGCTCTTGAACTCCCATGTTGCTGAGTTCATCCTGGCTGTATTGCGCGAGGAACATATCAGAGCTTGCCAGGGCGAGCAGTAGTACAACAGTCACTGCGGCAAAAACGAACATTGTGCAACTCCTTTCTTTTTCTATACCCAATATAACGATTCTTTTCTTAGAAAGATACTCCCCTTTCAGTACTGTAATGGTTTAAAAATACATTCTTGAAAGGTATATTCTATTAACGCACTTGTATCATAAATAGTTCCAATACTACAGTGGGGTTTTCACTACTAAATACAAAGTCATCATCTTATGTTTATGCTGTGATATTGTTCACATAAAGTTGAACATCAACACCCTCTTATTGACATTCCACCCGTTTGGGATAAAATACATCCCGCCATTCAAATGATATGCCGAAGTGGCGGAATTGGCAGACGCGCTACGTTCAGGGCGTAGTGAGAGCAATCTCATGAGGGTTCAAGTCCCTCCTTCGGCACACAAAGACTCGCAGCGGCGGGTCTTTTTTGATGGATAGAACCCGGCTCGGGCGGGGGAGGAGGCGGATTTATCCTCTTTGGGCGGGTGCCACGCTGGAGCTTAATCTGCAAGCCAAAAAGTGGATAGGGGTGGTATAATTGCACTATAAAATTACGCTTTCTTCATCTAATGTGACACGAAGTTTTTCCCGCCTTCGTGTCCTTTTTATGTCAGTTTTTTGTGAAAAAGGCGGAGATTCGCTCGTTTTTGCCCTCAAAAGGATAATTTATGGCTGAAGAGAATATGGTTGCTGGAAATGTCGAGTCTGTAGATATTGATGCCCAGATGCGCTCGGCATACCTGGATTACGCAATGAGCGTGATCGTGGCGCGTGCCTTGCCTGATGCGCGTGATGGTATGAAGCCGGTGCATCGTCGCATTTTGTACGCGATGCATGAATTAGGGCTACGCTCGAACACAGCTTATAAGAAATCGGCTCGTATTGTGGGTGAAGTGTTGGGTAAGTATCACCCACACGGTGACTCGGCTGTGTATGAGTCGATGGCGCGTATGGCGCAGGATTTTTCGCTGCGTTATTTATTGGTAGATGGTCAGGGTAACTTCGGCTCGGTGGATGGCGATGCGCCGGCTGCGATGCGTTATACCGAGGCACGCCTGCAAAAAATGGCAGAGGAAATGCTGGCGGATCTCGAAAAGAACACCGTGGAATACGGTCCAAACTTCGATGATTCGCTTCAGGAACCGCTTGTTCTTCCGGCACGCCTTCCGAATTTATTGTTGAATGGCGCTTCTGGTATTGCGGTAGGTATGGCGACGAATATTCCACCGCAAAATTTACGTGAGTTAGCTGGGGCAATCAATTATCTGATCGATAATTACGACAAAATCGAAGATATTAGTGTTGAAGACTTAATGAAATTCGTGCAGGGACCAGACTTCCCGACCGGCGGCATGATCGTGGGGACGGAGGGAATTGTCTCTGCTTATGGAACCGGGCGTGGACGTATTGTGATGCGCGGCATTGCCCACATTGAAGAGACAAAAGCCGGGCGTTATCAAATCAATATCACTGAAATTCCGTACCAGGTCAATAAAGCCAGTTTGATCGAACGCATTGCTGAGCTCGTACGTGAAGACAAAATTGATCAAATTTCAGACCTGCGCGACGAATCTGACAAGCGCGGTATGAGTATTGTGATTGAACTCAAGCGTGGTGCTCAACCCAAGAAGGTCTTGAACCAACTTTATAAGTTTACGGCGCTTCAATCCACATTTGGGGTGCAGATGCTGGCATTGGTCGATGGGGAGCCGCGCACCCTGCCGCTTAAGCGTTTGTTGCAGATCTTTATTGAACATCGCCAGACTGTTATCACTCGCCGTTCGCAATTCGACCTCGACAAAGCCAAAGCCCGCCTGCATATTTTAGACGGCTATCTTATCGCCCTCAACAATATTGATGCCATTATCAAGGTCATTCGCGAGGCGGAAGATGCCGACAAAGCCAAATCTGCATTGATGACACGGTTCAAGCTCAGCGAACTTCAGTCGCAAGCGATCCTCGATATGCAATTGCGCCGTTTGGCTGCTCTCGAACGTTGGAAGATCGAAGAAGAACATAAGCAAGTTTCTGAAACGATTAATTATTTGGAAGACTTGCTTGCCAACCCACATAAAATCCTTGCGCTGATCAAGGATGATATGAACGAGGTGACAGAGAAATATGGCGATGACCGCCGTACAAAGATCTCTGCCGAAGCCCGCGAAGATATCCACGAAGAAGACCTCGTACCCGATGAATCGGTACTCATCAGCCTCACCGAACGTGGATATATCAAACGCGTAGCAGCAACTGCCTTCCGTCAGCAGAGCCGCGGCGGACGTGGCGTGAAGGGGCATACGACGAAAGATGAAGATGAAGTTGTGATGCTCATTCCGGCTCGCAGCCTCGATACAATGCTGTTCTTTACAGATAAAGGCAAGGTTTACTCCGAAAAGGTGTATCAGATTCCTGACCTCGACCGTGCTCAGAAGGGCATTCCGTTGGTCAACATCTTGGCGCTGGGACCCAACGAAAAGGTCACAGCCGCAATGTCTGTTCGTGATTTCTTGCCGACCCAGTTCTGCATCATGATGACCGGACGTGGTCGCATCAAACGCGTGACGATGGAAGAATTCGCATCGGTTCGCCCCTCGGGCTTGATCGCCATGAATTTAGATGATGGCGACACCTTGGGCTGGGTGCGCCTCACTTCCGGTAAGGATGAGATCATCATCGTCACCGAAAATGGACAAGCCTTGCGATTCAGCGAAGATAAAGTCCGCGCCATGGGACGTCAAGCCGCGGGTGTTCAAGGCATTCGCCTTGGCAAGGAAGATGCTGTCACCAGCATGGATGTAGTGGATAAAGAAGGTGCCTTGCTGGTTGTTACCACCAATGGTTTTGGGAAGCAAACCCCATTGAAAGAATATACGCCCAAAGGACGTGCCACGGGTGGTATTTCCACCATTGACCAGAAAGCACTCCAAGAGATTGGCAAAATCGCAGCAGCACGTGTGGTCAACAAAGATGATGACCTGACCATTATGACTGCTAATGGTGTGGCTATTCGTTTGAAGGTGAAAGATGTGAAGCAATCAGGTCGGGCAACACGCGGTGTGCACCTCATCAAACCGCAGGATGGTGATAGTGTGGCGTCGGTGGCACGCATCTCAGCTGATGATCTGAAAAAGGCTGGTGCTCAAATCGAAGAGCAAGAAGCGGAACCACAGCCGAAGTTGGTGTAATAATAAAAAAGACCTGGTGAGAAATCACCAGGTCTTTTTTATAAGGCTTCTACAGTATTCTTTCCGTTTTGTTTTGCTTTATACAAAGCTTTATCGGCTAAAGAGATTAAGTCATTGAGTTTGGTCTCGCTTGTTGTTGTTGTTGCAATTCCAATACTAAGCCTGAGAAAAATGTTCCTATCTTTTTTATAGAAAGGATGTTTGTTTGCGCTTTCAAGTAGGCGGGTTGCTATCTCATAGGCTTGAGATTGATTTGTGTTGGGCAACAGACAGATAAATTCATCTCCACCGTACCGTGCAAAGACATCTGTAGTACGCAACAAACGCGAGCTTTCCTCTGTGAGCGTCTTTAACGCAAGGTCACCGATATCATGCCCATAGGTATCGTTTAATTGTTTGAAATCATCAATATCGATTAGTAAGAGGGATGTGTTTTGGGGAATTAAAGCTTCGTTATTTTCAATAGCCTTTGACGCTTCAAAAAAATATCGACGGTTGTATGCTTTCGTCAGCTCATCGCGAATCGACTTGTCGTATATGTTCATTCTTAAGGTGTCTAACTCCACCATAAGGCTAAGGATTTGGTGAAGGTGATATGGCATGAAAGTTGTACAAACAATGAGGTTGATGACCATGCCTGTTTTGATACTTCCACCCAAAAGCATGTTAATAGGAACGATAATGCATGTTACCGAGACGAAAGCAACCCCTGAAAGAAGAATGATCGTTTGCCAGAAACCCAGCCGTTTATAACTTTTGTAAAGATTTTTGCTTGTAAAAAAATTGAAGGTGTTTAGTATATGCATGCCATCACTCTGTGCAAATACTAAACACCTTATTATTAAATGCGTTGCGACTTAGAAAGCGATTTTCCCAAAAGCAAACAAGCATAAAAACCCAATCACACAGGTTGCCGTCATCAATAAGAAAACAAGTATAAAACGTTGTATGGAAGTCATGCCGAGGAATTTGGCTGATCGTGGCGCACCTGATGAAGTGACAGAAGCAGGCTGATACACTGCCTCTACTTCATCTTCATATTGTTTTGCAGCATCATTTCGAAGATCATCAAACATGGGAACCTCTGTTTATTTTTTTAAAGTATATCATGCAGCTGGTCGCAGACTTACATCCCCAAAGCGTACAATCATAGATTTGTCATGTTTATCAAGTAAGCGCAAACTGCCATCACATTCCAAACCATCTAATACACCATATGAGGACTCAACGCCTCCTGCGTGGATTTGAACGATTTCACCGCGAAAGGCTAATTTCTCCTCCCATGCCTCAATAAACCTATCTGTGCCGATCTGTTCACGCCAGTGGAGCATATTGCTCAAAACATGAAAGATGACCTCTTCACGAACGGGTGCAGTTCCCAACATATCTTCCAAACTGGTTGCCGGGAATTTAAGCGTCTCTGCAGGCGGCACTGCTGAGGCATGCACGTTAATTCCGATACCGACCACCAGTGAGTCTGCATCTTCTCCAGACCAAACGGTTTCAACCAAAATGCCTGCCGCTTTTTTGCCATCGAGCAGAATATCATTGGGCCATTTGATCTTGGGAGAAAGACCCAGCGCCAGACAGGCATCAGCTAGTGAGAGGGCTGCCAAGCCCACGGTCCGCGAGAGATGCGAGCGCATGGGCGCGGTGGGGCGCAGGATGAGACTCATCGCAATGGCGCTGCCTTTGGGGGTGAACCATTTACGATCCAAACGCCCGCGCCCTTGTGTTTGTTCATCTGCAACAATGAGAGAAAAATCCTCTGCGCCGCGAGTTGCCCAAGCCAAGGCTTCGTCGTTGGTAGAGCCCAGCGATTCAAAATAATGCAGACCGCCGAGGTTTAATTTTGCAAGTTGTTTTTTGAGGGAGGATTCGTTCATGGAAATTAAAAAACATGGCAGGTTTCAAAAACCTGCCATGTTTCTGTTTTATTGAACAATATCGTAGGGGTTGATATTTGAACCACCGACACGAATTTCAAAGTGTAAGTGCGCGCCGAAGGAGTTGCCAGTGTTGCCTGCCAGCCCGATCACAGACCCTTGCCCCACAGTTTGGCATTGACTCACAAGGATGGAACTTAAGTGGGCATAGACCGTAACATAGCCATTGCCGTGATCGATTTGCACCACATTGCCATAGCCATAGTTCCAACCGCCAGCTGCCATGGTCACAACACCGGTACCTGCGGCATACACATTGGCACCTTCAGGGGCGCTGATGTCGATGCCAAGGTGACCAGGTCCGTAAGCATTGCCAGAGAGGGTGTGGTCATCGGCGGGCCAACCAAAGCCGCTTGCAACAGGTCCACCGCCACAAACATTGGCTGCGTTTCCACCGCCTGTGCCGGTGTTAACGCCACGAGCATTGGTGGGCAATTGCGCTGCCCAGTTTACCAACTCGCGAGAACCACCGGGAATAAAAATTTGGGTGCCAACTTCCACTTTGGGGTCGGTCAGGTCGATTTGATTGCCAGTGAAGTTGATAATGTCATCGGCATTGGCATCAAATTCTTTAGCCACCGATTCAAAGGTATCGCCTTCCTTCCAGGTGTAATACAAACCATCTGCTGGCGGAATGGTCAATTCCATACCGGGGCGCAAACTATGCGGGTTATCTTCCAATTGATCGTTGACGTACAAAATGGTTTCAGACTTAATCTTGAAATCTTCTGCAATGCGATACATCGAGTCGCCGCGCACAACGCGATACAGTTCAGGGTCATAGCGCGGACGTTCGGGCTTGTTGGTCTTGATCTGCAATTTGCGGAGAATGGTTGGGAAGAGACCTTCGCTTCCTCCTCCGCCCGTGCCTGAGTTGACCACCACTGGCGTACTGCCATCTGCAGCCGGTTCTTCCGTCGCAGCAGAGACGGTCACTACTGTGGGGGGCAGGGTGCTTTTGTAATAGAGCGTTCCACTGAGCAAGGCAACCACCAAGACCGAGGTCACTGACCAACTGATGACTGTAAAACGATCTGCCTTCTTAACTTCCTTACGCGGAGTGGTAGATGGCTCATTCACTGCTGAAACAGCCTGAGGCTGTGCTTCTTCTTTGGCTTGCTTGCGTGCCGGGAAGATGGATTTAATTCTTTCAGAAAGTTTCATTTTTAATGGGTGTTACGATTTTGTACCAATTTAACTTTTATTTTCGTTATGCGTCTTTTGTAAGGTTTTCCAAAAATTCTATATTGTTCTTTGATTTTTCCAAACGTGTCAAAATGGCTTCGGTGGCTACAGAGGGATCCATGCCTGCGCCGGCGGGTTGAGATGAGGTCATCTGAACGAACATACGGCGTAAGAGCCAAACACGCTGGAGAAGATCAGGTCCGAGCAACAGGTCTTCGCGGCGGGTGGACGAGCGTTCCATATCCACAGCAGGGAAGGTGCGGCGCTCCTGTAATTTGCGGGAGAGGTGCAATTCCATATTACCGGTGCCTTTGAATTCTTCGTACACCACATCATCGAGGCGGGAACCGGTGTCTACGAGACAGGTTGCGATGATGGTGAGCGATCCGCCTTCTTCCACGTTACGAGCTGCACCGAAGAAACGCTTGGGTGGATACAACGCGGAGGGGTCCATACCGCCAGAGAGGGTGCGCCCTGATGGGTTGACGGTAAGGTTATAGGCGCGGGCGAGGCGGGTGATCGAGTCCATTAAGATTACTACATGTCGCCCGATCTCCACCAATCTCTTAGCGCGGTCTAATGCAAGCTCTGCCGTGCGGACGTGCGAGGTTACCGGCTCATCGAAGGTAGAGGCGACCACTTCTGCTTCCACAGAACGGTCCATATCCGTTACTTCTTCAGGGCGTTCGCCGATGAGGGCAATGATCAAATGAACATCTGGATATTTTGTTGAAATCGAATTTGCAATTTGCTTGAGGATCGTAGTCTTCCCCGTTTTGGGCGGCGAAACGATCAAACCGCGCTGTCCTCTACCGATCGGTGCAATTAAATTAATTAACCGTGGTGCTAATGTTTTCGGGTCTGTTTCTAAGTCAAAACGTTTATCTGGGAAGATTGGGGTGAGATTTTCAAAAACAGTTCTACGAACTGCATCTTCCGGGTCTATACCATTGATGGATTCTACTTTTAATAAACCGAAGTGTCTTTCACTTTCTCTGGGTGGGCGAACCTGCCCAATCACCAAATCCCCCGCACGAAGGTCATACCGTCTTAACTGTGCCTGCGAAACATAAACATCCTGATCACTAATTCTGTAATTGGTGGCTCGCAAGAAACCGATACCTTCACTCATAATTTCGAGAATACCGCCGCGAAGCTCAATGCCTTCTTTCTGAGCCTCTGCCTCGCGGATCATCATGGCGAGAGTTTCTTTCTTGAGGCGGTTGGCATTCTGAATATTCAAATCCTTTGCCATTATGCGCAATTTTGAAAGAGGCTGGTTTTCCAGTTCAAGTATTTTCATTTTTCTCTCTCTCGACATAAATGTATTATCAGGTGTCGAATTGCTGGAGGGCGTACTGGGAGGCGTTGGAATATTTGTAGGTTCCACTACCGGCGCAGACGGGGTGTTTGAATCAAATGAATTATTTCTAGTATTAGGTTTGGGCGAACGTTGGTAGGGTCTTCTTGTAGGGTTGTTCGAACGATTTGACGTGTTTGTAGGTTTATTTGGCATGTGAGTTGATCTGTTGGGATGGGAGATGTGAAACGACCAGTCCCCGCTTGGGCTGGTTAATTCCTAAAGGATTGTAAAGGGGTGTGGGATGAATTTCAAAGCTATTGAATTCAACTTGCAGACACAGAAATTTTATCAAATACTTTCTCTGCTATTTTTTTCCAAACGGCAGGGGGAACGACCAAATTATAGCACTTCCATACAACAGGTGCAAGCAATCAAAAAATCAATTTTCGTCTGCAAGTATACGATTTTGCAAATCGAGCAGATGGCGATAGAACGAATCTTTCCCTGAAAGCTCGGCATGGGTTCCGCGTTCAATGATTTGCCCATGATGCATCACGAGAATTTCATCCATATTTTCCAAGCCGATCAGGCGATGGGTGATAAGCAGCGAGGTCTTTTCCTTCATCACCTTGAACAGCGTTTCCAAGACCTGTTGCTCGGTGAGCGGGTCGAGGTTGGCAGTCGGTTCGTCGAGGATCAAGATCGGCGCATCTTTGATGAGTGCGCGCGCAATCGCCAGGCGTTGACGTTCGCCGCCAGAGAGTCGCAATCCCTGTTCGCCGATCATGGTGTCATATCCTTTGGGCAGGCTCATGATGAAGTCGTGAATCTGCGCCGATTTGCACGCCGCTTCCACTTCTTCTCTGGTGACTTTTTTGCGGGCGAAACGCAGATTTTCATAAATGGATGTGTTGAAGAAGTAAGTGCTTTGGGATACAACCCCGCATCTCGCGCGGACTTCATCCTGATTCAGCGCTTTGAGCGATTCTCCGCCGAGAGTGATTTCTCCTACTTGATAGTCCCAGAAGCGGAGGAGCAGGTTGGTAATGGTACTCTTCCCCGCTCCGCTCGGACCGATGATGGCGAGGGAGGTTGAAGGATGCAGGTTGAAGGTTACATCTTGTAGGGCGAGAGTGGTTTGGGTGGGGTAGGTGAATGAGAGATTAGATAATTGGATATTAGAGATCAGTGGAGCGTTTTTACTATTCACTATTCTCTGCTCACTATTCTCTGTTATTTCTGGCTCCACATCCACCACCTCAAACAGGCGCTTTGCCGCTTCACGAGCGGAGTTCCACATTTGTGCGGCGAGGGGGAGGGGCAGGACGGCTTCAAACGAAGCGAGGGTTAGCAAGGTCAGCGAAGCCAGCATGGGACCAGCGATGTTTCCATTGATAATTTGCGGAATGGTCAGGAAGAGGATTGTCCACATGCCCAGGTTGGTGAGCAATGTCCCTAGCGCGGAATGGATACCTGTCACACGCGCCATGCGGCGTTGGGCATTGCCATAGTGGTCTGCGGTGGCAGCAATTTGCGTGAGGCGTTCGTCGGCGCGTCCGTATGCGATGAGGTCCGCCATGCCTTGAATGCCGTCTACTAGATTTGTTTGCAAGTCCGCGCGGAGTGAAATGGTCTGCTCGGCAGATTTGCGGCTCGTGGTCTGCGCTAGGATGGGCAGAATCAAGCCGAGGCTGAGATAAAAGGTCAAATAGACAGGAGCAAGCAGCGGGTAGAAAGAAGCGAGGAAGATGGCGGTGAATGTCCCAACGACGATAGCGGTCAACGGCGGGGAAACGACTCGGACGTAGAAATTTTCTAATGTTTCCACATCACCGATGACGCGGGCAAGCAAGTCGCCAGAGCGGAAGTTCATCAGGCGGGCGGGGGCGAGGGGTTCGAGTTTTTCGTAGAACCACACGCGCAGTTTGGCGAGCAGGCGGAAGGTGACGTCGTGTGAGACGAGGCGTTCGAGGTAGCGGAAGATGGCGCGGGTGATGCCGAAGAAACGTGTGCCGACGGTGGAGACGCCGAGGTCTGCGACGGAGACGGCGATGGCGGCGGTGGAGATGAGCCACGCCGATGTGCCCATGAGCGCGACGCTGGCAAGGATGGTGATGGAGCTGAGCAAAACGGAAAGCGCCACGCGATGCCAGTTTCCGCGTAGGAAGGTGAAGAGGCGGGGGAGGATGGAAGGTTGGTGATTGGTAATTGGTAATTGGGATACGTGATGCGTGATACGTGATGTGTGATCGGTTTCGCTCGTTACGTATTCTGCATTACGAATTGAATTTGAATTCTTTCCTCTTTCATCTTTTGTTTCATATGTCTTCACCATGCTTGCATACATGCCGTTCTTTGCAAGAAGTTCTTTGTGTGTGCCTTGTTCGATAATTATTCCTTCGTCGAGGACGATGATGCTATCGGCTTGGAAGATGGTGTTGAGACGGTGGGCGATGGTGATGACGGTTCGTCCACGCATCAGTTCGCGAGTGGATTCTTCGAGTAGAGATTCAGTTTCGGGGTCGAGCGCGGAAGTGGGTTCGTCGAGGATGAGGATGGGCACGTCTTTGAGGAAGGCGCGGGCGATGGCGAGGCGTTGGGCTTGTCCGCTGGAGAGACGGGCGCTGCTTTCGCCGACGAGGGTTTCATATTTTTCGGGCAGCGATTCGATGAAGTCATGCAGGCGTGCGGCTTTAGCGGCGTGGACAATTTCTTCGTGGGTCGCGTCCGCTTTGCCAAGGCGGATGTTTTCGGCAATGGTTGTGTGGAACAGGTGCGGGCGTTGGGGAACCCAGGCTATGGAATGATGAAGGGTGAATGATGAAGGATGAATTACACCATGTGAAGGTTGAATGAAGCCGAGCAATAATTGGGCAAGGGTGGATTTGCCTGCACCGGTCTTGCCTACGAGGGCGATGTGTTGACCTTGTTTTATGGTTAGGTTGATGTTTTGTAAGGCTGGGGTGGTTTCGTTGGGGTAGGTGAAGGAGATACCTTCGAGTCGAAGGTCAAAGGTTGAAGGTCGGGCAGATTCTAACTTTTGACTTTCGACTTTTGACTCAGGCACTGGTGTATCCAAGACCTCATAGATCCTCTTCGCTGCCGTTGTGCCGTTCATGCCTGCATGGAATCTCGCTCCAAGGGCGCGCAGGGGCATATAGAACTCTGGGGCAAGGACAAGCAGGAAGAGCGCGGGCAGGAACTCCATGCGGTCGTAGAGTAGACGGAAACCGATCTCCACGGCGACGAGGGCGGTACTGATGGTGGCGAGCATTTCCAGCGCGAGTGCAGAGAGGAAGGTAATGCGCAAAACGCCAAGCGTTGTATCGCGGTATTGTTCTGAAATTTTTGCGATGTTTTTCGCCTGTCCTTTTGATTGCCCAAAAAGCTTGAGCGTGGTCAGCCCTTGCAGACTGTCGAGGAAGTGAGCGCTGAGCAGGCGTAGAGTTTCGTATTGACGTTTGGTGACCGCCTCGGCACCTTTGCCGATGATGATCATGAAGAAAGGAATCAGCGGGGCGGTGATGAGGAAGACCAAGCCAGTTAATAAGTCAATTGGGAAGACAAAGACGAGAATGGAAAGGGGAACGAGAGCCGTAATGACCAGTTGCGGTAAGTATTGGCTGAAATAAGCATCCAGCGCTTCGATGCCTTCGACGGCGGCGGTGGTCAGTTCGCCGGTGCGCTGTTCGCGGGAGTAGGCGGGACCAAGTTTGAGGATGTGCGCGAAGAGTCGCTCACGTAAATCCGTTTTGATTTTGACCGCAACGGCATTGGCAGCGACTTCGTTGACCCAGGTCAGGAAGGCGCGTCCGCTGATGGCGAGGAGGATGAGGACGAGGGGAGTAGTGACTTGTGCAAGCGAAAAATTTTTGAGAAAGACTCCATCGATCACGGTGCTGATGTTCCATGCCTGCCAAATGGTCAACAAGCCAGCTAGAAAGCCAGAGAGAATGGTCAGTGTGAGTGAAACGCGCGTGTCGCGGGTGAGAGAGAGGAGTCTACGATGCATGGTTTTGAAAGTGTACCGTCAATTCATTAATGCACAAGGTGATAAATGAAAGGTGGAGGGCATGATAACCCTCCACCAAATCTAATCTTGTGCGCCAACAGGGATGAGTGTGCCGCTGGTGTTATTGGGCAGCTCCACATCTACTGATTTTTTGAGCGCGGCTTCGGTGCCCTGCCGTGCAAAGCGATAGATCAAGCGAACCATCACGAAGGTCAATGCCAGATAAATGCTCACAAACCCAACCAAACTAATACTTACATCTGTAACAGTCAGGTTTGGCGAAACGGCTTGTGCTGTAGTTAGCAGTCCCTGCACGATCCACGGCTGGCGTCCCATTTCGGTGGTGACCCAACCCGCCACACCTGCGATGAACGGTGCAGGGATGAGATAAGGCATCCACTTCAGATATTTCAACAGGCGCGGATGGAACTTGAAGAACGCCGTCAGCGCCGCAAAGGCTGAAGCAAACAGCAACACAGCTCCGAGCGCGACCATGATGCGGAACGACCAGTAGGTGACAACCATGAGCGGGATGTAGTCGCCCGGCCCATAGAGAGTCTCATACTCTTTCTGGATGTCGTTCACGCCTCGGATCTCACACTCGAAGTTGTTACACGCCAGGAAGCTCATCAAGTATGGGACTCGGATCGACCACACTTCGCGTTTGCCGGTCAGATCGCCGATAGTTAGCAGCGAGAATGAAGCGGGCTGTTCCGTCTCCCAGATGGCTTCGATGGAGGCGAGTTTCATCGGCTGATATTTGCGCATCTCCTGCCCCTGTTCATGTCCGCTCATTAGCAAGAGGAAGGAAGCGATGACACCGACAACCGAGGCAAGTTTGAAAGATGGTTTGAACACGTCTACTTCGCGGTTGTTGAGGATATACCAAGAACTGATGCCAAGAATAAAAATGGACGCAGTGGTGAAACCTGCTGCCATGGCATGCTCGAACAAGAGCCAACCTTTTTCGTTGGTGAGCACGGCAAAGATATCCACGAGTTGAGCGTTGCCTGTTGCTGGGTTGATGATGTATCCGACTGGATGATGCATCCAACCGCTGGCGAGCAGAATCCATAGGGCAGAGAAGAAGCCGCCAATGGCTGCCATCCAGATCGAGAAGAGATGCACACGTTTTGAGACGCGCCCTTCGCCGAAAATCCAGATGCCGATAAAGACCGACTCAAGGAAGAAGGCGACCAGAGTTTCGATGGCAAGCAACGCACCGAACACGTCACCGACGAAGCGCGAATATTCAGACCAATTCATGCCGAACTGAAATTCCTGCACCAACCCGGTGACCACACCCATGCCGAAGTTGACCAGAAAAAGTTTGCCCCAAAATTTTGCCATGCGTCGCCAGCGTTCTTCGCCGGTGCGGTAGTACATGGTTTGGAAGATGGCAACGAACCAGATCAACCCGAGGGTGAGGGGAACGAATAGGAAGTGCAAGGCGGTGGTGACACCGAACTGAATGCGGGAGAGTGTGACAACGTCCATGATAGAAGACCTCTAAGTATTATTGTGTTTCTTTTCACAAGTAATGCTGCAAATATACCTAAAAAGGTCTTTTTCGTGATTAATTTCACATAAGACTCTGCCGCAAACTTAAACAAACTCACCCCGAAAACTCGGGGTGAGTGATTGGGTAAAGCCTAGTACACCAGGGTCTTCTTGTCAGTGCTGATGCGTTGGCGGAACTGGTAGTAGGTCCAGCCTTGGTAGACGAGCACAATCGGCACGAAGATGAGCGCCACGATGGACATGACCGTCAATGTGTATTGGGAAGAGGAAGCATTGTAGATGGTCAATGAAAAGGCAGGGTTGGTGCTTGAGATCATCACATTCGGGAAGATCATGCTGAAGAAGGTGACCTGAGTGAGCACAATGTTGAGGGCGGTCATAATAAACGCCCAGCCTTCCATCTTGTTGTTGATAAAGTAGCCAGTGGCCAGCAGCACAGCAACAGCGGCAACAGGGACGAAGCCGGGGTTGACCACACCACGAGCCCAGAAGCCAGCGATGTACGTGAATACACCGAGGATGACATACAACACAGAAGCCGCAACCCAGAGTTTCTTGGAAAAGCCGTTCACGCGTTCGCGCAGTTCGCCTTCGAGTTTGAGACCCAGGAAGTTCGCGCCGTGGAGCAGGAAGATGGTTACAGTGGTCACGCCGCCGAGCAAACCGTAGGGGTTGAGTAAGGTGAAGAGGTTGCCGGTGAACATCATGTTTTCGTTGATTGGCACGCCGCGAGCAAGGTTGGCGAAGGCAGCACCCAGCAACAAGGCAGAAAGGAAGGAGCCGATGGCGATCATCCAGTCGAAGGTGTTGCGCCACTTGGGGCTGGAGTCTTTGGAGCGATATTCAAAAGCAATACCGCGCAAGATCAAGCCGACCAATAAGAGGAACAGGGCAAGGTAAAAGCCGCTGAACATGGTGGCATACCAGTGGGGGAAGGCTGCGAAAGTCGCGCCGCCTGCGGTGAGAAGCCAAACTTCGTTACCGTCCCACACAGAGCCGACGGTGTTGATGATGGCGCGGCGTTCTTCATCCTTTTTGCCAAGGAAGGGCAGCAACATACCCACACCGAAGTCGAAGCCTTCGAGGAAGTGGAAGCCGATCCACAGAACGGCGATCAGAATGAACCAGAGGATTTGTAAAAATTCGTAAGACATGGTGTTCTCCTAGTCATCCGCGCCGACGAGGGCGGGAGCGACATCAACGGATTCGTGCATGGCGGCATCGGGTCCGGCGATGGCATATTTGCGCATCAAGTAGACCATGGCGCCTGCGAGGGAACCGTACACAACAACATAACCGATCAACGAGATGAGCAGGTCTACTGTGGTGAGGTTGGGGGAGACGGCATCCTGCACTTTGAGCAAGCCTTGAACGATCCAGGGTTGGCGTCCCATTTCGGTCAGGATCCATCCGCTCATGTTGGCGATGTAGGGCAGAACGAGCACGTACGGAACCCACTTCATCCACTTGGCATTTTCATAATTGCCACGTAGAGCCAGCAAGAAGAGGAAGGAAAGCAACATCATCAAAAAGCCGATGCTCATCATGAAGCGGAAGGTCCAGTAGGTGACGACCATCAAGGGGATGTAATCGCCGGGACCGTAGGTGGCTTCGTATTCAGCCTGGATGTCGTTCACGCCTCGCACTTCGCAGTTGAAGTTGTTACAAGCCAGGAAGCTTAAGACTCCGGGGATGCCGAGCTGACTCGTACGGAATGACCAGACTTCACGCTTGCCGCTCAAATCACCGATGGTGAGGATGGAGAAATCGGCAGGTTGTGAGGTTTCCCAGTGCGCTTCAATGGATGAGAATTTCATCGGCTGGGTTTCGAACATGTACTGTCCGTTCGTGTGACCGCCGAAGAAGACCAAGGTGCTGGCAACGAGACCCACGATGGTGGCGGTCTGGAAGGAGCGCTTGAAGAAATCCACGTTCTGTTTGCGGATGAGGTGATATGCACTCACACCGAGGATGAGGAAGCTGGCGGTGGTAAGACCGGCAGCAATGGTGTGCCAGAAGAACAACCAGCCTTTGGGGTTGGTGATGAGGGCGAAGAAATCGACCAGTTCAGCGCGACCGGTTACTTCGTTGATCACGAAGCCGACCGGGTGCTGCATCCAGCCGTTGGCGAGCAAGATCCAGAGGGCAGAGAGGTTCGAGCCGATCGCGGCAAGCCAGATCGAGGCGAGATGCGCTTTTTCCGAAACTTTGCCTTCGCCGAAGATCCAGACGCCGAGGAAGGTCGATTCGAGGAAGAATGCCATGAGCGCTTCCACTGCGAGCGGAGCGCCGAAAATATCGCCGACGAAGCGGGAATATTCAGACCAGTTCATACCGAACTGAAATTCCTGCACGATGCCGGTGACTACGCCAATGGCAAAGTTGATGAGGAAGAGCTTGCCCCAGAACTTGGTCATTTTGCGGAAGGTCTCATCCTTGGTTTGGTAGTAGCGGGTTTGGAAGTAGGCTACAAACCAGGAAAGCCCGAGGGTGAGGGGGACGAAGAGGAAGTGGTAGACGGTTGTGAGACCGAATTGCCACCGTGAGAGAGTGATTGGATCCATAGATGTGTTCTCCAAAAAAATAATCGGCTAACTTTATCCAAATTGGTCAAAACCTTGACTACTTTGGTCAACGATTACTATTATTGTAAACATTAACCTTATGAGTTGGGCGTGAACAATGTCACAAACATAGCTTGACTATTGTAATGTTATTATTTTGTTATGTAATTTATTTGGTTCACCTTTTAAGCAAAATTAAAAGCACCAAACCTTGGTCTGGCGCTTTTAACAAGAGGGGAGAATGTTTAAGAGCGTTTGCTCTGATAAACCGTCATTAAGATTTTGACGTTTAAGACCACAAAACGCCAAAGTTGATAGAGTTTGAAGTTCATCCAGAACTTTTCGGCTTTCGAGAATTCTTGTGAAGACATGGGTATGCTCCTATTCAGGGATGATGGTCCAACCGGGGCGGGCTTTGAACTTCCAGATGAAGGTGTGGTGCAGCATGAACTTCATCCACGCGCCACTGACACCCATTTCGAGGTGAGAGGTGAACAGGTCACGACCGAACTCGTTGGCGTATTTTTTGCGGTCTGGCACAACGGGCTTCATCACGATGGAAACGGCGTTGCCATCCCAAAGCGAGTCGCCCATGCTGGCGATACAAGCAGCGACCATTTCGGTCATCGGTTCGCTGTGGGTCATTTGCCCCTTCTCAATTAAGTCTGCGATGTTGAGCGCTACGACACGTCCGATCACACCGCTGACCATGCCAGTGCGTGGGGGAGCAGGGGCAATGAGTAAGTTGTTCTTGTTGGTGAACGGTTTGGATATCGGTCCGGGAGGGGCGAAGGCGATACCGGCAGCAAAGACGTTTTTATAAGTGGGATTCTGATACTGAGAGGGCCAGGCATCTGGGGTTTGAGCAAGCTCGGGGTAGGGAAGACCGTATTTTCCATCCACCAATACAAAGCCGGCGGGGTTGGTCAATTTGGAGGTGATATCTTCGCCGTTCTTGTCGATGTATTTGAAGGGCTGCCCTTTGAACTGTGGGATGAGCATCGAGAAGTCGAATTCTGTGGTGCCTTCTTCGCCCTCGTAGTTTTGCCAGTGGATCTTGCCTTCTTCGACCTTGGTGACGCCGGTTTGAACTTGGTAGCGAATGCCGTGATCGTTGAAGACCGAGGTGAGGAATTCTTCGCTCTTCATCACATGTCCATTGCGTTTGATCTGAACTCCGTTGACGCCGAAGTCGCCCATGGCGGGTTCGTTCGATAGCCAGAGAATATCGGCATTATCGCGCAAGCCCTTTTTGACGAGGTCTTTGTGAACATTGACAATGTATTCAAACGCCGCACCCTGACAGGTCGCGCCGGGGTGACCTGTGCCGATGACGATCTTAACCTTCTCGCCTTTCTTCATGCGTTCGCACAAAGCCAGGTAAGCATCGCGTGCCTTCATGGCATGGGGCAGAGAACAAATGGAGTGGGTGAATCCGTTCTCGGGTCCGAGACCGGGCGTGCCGGCAAAGTTGAGTAAAGGTCCGGGTGCGATGACGAGGTAATCATAGTTCAGGCGCACTGCTTTGCCCGAGCCGACTTCTTCTCCCAGCACATATTGGTCGCCTTCATCAGGATGGATTTCTTTTGCAGCGGCATGCACGAACTTGACGTTCATTTTGTCGTACACGGGTTTGAGTTTGAAGATGGTCTGCTCAGGTTTCATATGCCCAACACCGACCCAAACCCATGAAGGGACATAGCCAAATACATCCCGATTACTGATCACGGTGATCTCATGTTTTTTGCCGAGCCGACGCCCCAAATACAGTGCCGCGGTATGACCAGCGAACCCTGCTCCGATCACTACAACTTTTGCCATATTCTTTCTCTCCTTTGGGAATTAAGAATCAAGACAGATAGCGAAAACTTCGCCATCTGTCTTGTAGACGAAAACTGTTGCAGGCGCATAGTCACAACATGAGCTGTGGTTTTGATGAGCCTGAAATGCCTGAAAACGAGTCAAGGTGAACTACTCCATTCATCTGAATACATGATGTGGACTTCACGACGGTCATCGAACGATAAAGCGATGCGCGTCTCTCGATATTGGGCTGACAGTTCTTATTAAAGTTGTTTTATAGATGACTTGCTACGAGCAGAGTGATGAAAACTAATTATTTCGGATTCGGGTATACCGACTCGATGCCGGGTTCAGCGACACCGTCTACAAAACGCTCACCGTAGAGTTCTCCGTTTACGGTGACAGTATAAGTACCATAACCGCTCAGAGATTGGTCTGTGCCTTCTACACTCTTCCAGGTGAAGGTCAGTTGATTGCCTGCGAGTGTGCCCACCCCTTCTTGGATATCGCCAGAGACCAACCATTGAAGGTTGTATTCGCCCGGCTGGCTGCCCGCTGTGATAAATAACGAGCCGCCATATTGTTCGTGGGTGGCATCTTCACCATTCAACCCGTATTCACCAATGATTTCGGGTACATTATCTGCGGGGGCATCTGCGCCGAGAGGGGCAGGGGGCTTACGTCCACAGGCGGTGAGGGCGAGAGCAAGGACAATTAATAAAAGTAGCACGCTGGTTCGTTTCATAGTTCCTCAACTTAGATGACGATCACCCTAAAAAGTGACGGTCAATTTGGATTTTATTTATCCTCTTTTTGGGTCATCAAGAAAGCGATCAGGTCTTGAATCTGTTCTTCGGTGAGGATTTGACCGAAGTTCTGAATCATCTGTCCACTGGGGTAGCCGGGCACCACAAAAGCATTCGGCTCCACAATGGATTGATGCAGATACTCTTCGGCAGTTAAGCCGGGCACACGTTCACCGGCACGGTCTGCAATACCGTAGAAAGACGGACCGATGATCTTTTCGCCTTTGGTCAGTGAGTGACAAATGCGGCAACCAGCATTGACCCCAGAAGCGGTTTCGTAATAAATCGATTCGCCCATCTTCGGGTCTGGCAAGTGAACGTCTCTGAAGTTGATGGTCAGCGATTGGCGCGGCTCTAGGTTGACGGTATCGTCAAAGAGGATTTGCTCATAGCTGGCATCGGCACGGTCATACATCTTGATGGTGATGTGATGTCTGCCAACGGGCAGTTGAATCTGCTCGAAGATGCGTGCGCCCTGGTTGATGTGATTATCGGTCGCGGTATAGGTTTCGTCGAAGAAAGGTTGGTGATCCACTTCCAGCGTAATGCGAATCGGTTGGGTCAGATCAGGCTCAATGTCCACAGGAGGCGTAATGTCGTGAATGGCATAGCCGCTATGGTGCGTCATCTGGATCGCCAGTGTGGCAAAGTCATCTGTAAAGAAAGTCACCGGGCGATTGCTTAGCCATAGCTGCGCCGCAGTGACGACAGCCATCACACCGAGCAAGGGGATGACGAAACGGATGTGACTGGCGTTTGGCATGAAAGTGAAGGTGTTCGCTTCAGACTTAACCTGAGACTTGATTGCGCTTCCAAAGTTTGTGGGCGCCGCCCAAGCCGTGTGCACCAACGGAATAAAGTTCGGTTTGAGCTTCGGTAAACGTTCGCCATTGACACGGTCATTCAGCCAGACATTGCCTTCACGATTGGCACAATCTTCAGGCGGGCAGCCAATGAATTGCACATCACTGGCGCCAGCTTCGAGCGCCTGCGCAGCAAGGTTCGGGTTCGCCATCGCAATACAGGTAAGCGGAACGATGTGTACATTCGGGTCGTTGAAATGTTTGTCTGCGCCGTGCATGGCGTGACGCTCACAAGTGAAAACAACTTTTACATTTTTCTGAGCAGTGACTTCTGCAAGGGTGTTCTTCCACATCGGGTCGAGCGGAATATCACCGAAGGTCAACGCATTATCTGGGCAGGAGCCGATACACACACCGCACGAGACGCATAAACTCGGGTCGATCTCGGCTTGGAATTTGGGGCGAGCGCCATCGGTGCGGGGCACCATTTTGATAGCTGTGTACGGACAATCACGTTCGCAAAGCGTACACCCATCGCAATTTGCGAGGTCCACTTTGACGGGTTTGAGTGCCTTGGCGCGCGGCATGATCCACGGTAGGGCGAGAGCAATGCCTATGATGAAGAGCAAAACACTCCAGAACAAGGCTTGAGGTCCGCGCAGGAAGGTGGGGAGATAGAATAAAAAGAATAAGTCAATAGGGGCTTGGCTGGGGAGCTGGGTTTGGCTGAGCGGGGGGAGCATTCCAATTGGGAAGAGCGCCGCAGCAAGCAAAATAACGAAGATTGAAATTGCCATCCAATAACGAGGAGGCAGCCATTTGGCGCGGCTCATGCGTTTGAGGTGCAGCCATAGAAAATAGCCAGTGAGTGCCGAAAGCCCAAGGTGCAGCACGATCACAATGAGCATGAAGACCCAGCCCGTGCCTGCGGCTTCACCCACGAGATAATCAACGATAAAGGTCTGCCCGGCTTTGAAGTTGGCAAGCACTTTGAACAAACTTTGGTTCAAAACCTGAGCACGTTCATCCCAAATGAGCCAATAGCCGGTGATGCCAATTGCCCAAACCACAACTGCCATGCCTACGCCTGTTACCCAAGCCAGCCAGCGCGGTCCGCGGAAGCGATCTTGGAAGAAGGTGCGCCATCCGTGCAGGAGGGCAAAGATCACGGCGGCATCAGAAGCATAGCGGTGCATGGCGCGGATGATGCGCCCAATGAAGTTGCCTTCAATATCCGAGACGGCGTGATATGAAAACGTAAAGCCGAACGGATAGAACATCGTTAGGTAGATGCCAGTTAGCAGAATAACGACCAGCAAGAAGATAGTAATCGTGCCGGTGTGATAAAGCGGATTAAAACGCGGGTCGTTGATCAGCCAGTTGATGGGAGCTTCAAGGCGTAGGGAAATGCCTTCGAAGAAGTTGAGCAGCTTTCGGCTGGGAGAATTGATGCGCGCATTCCAATCCACGCTGGGGTTGCGTTCGGACAGAGAGTCGGTCAATTGTTTTTTGGCAGGGGAAGTGGTCATGTTTTTGTTTTTAGGGTACGGATAATTTCGCTTGAACAAAAACTAAGAATAGGAACAAGTAGTAAAGGTTGCGAAATAATGTAGACAATAAACCGTGGACGATACTTGACCATACTGGTCAGTTGCCCACGGTTAACAAGAACGGGTGACAGCCCGAAGACTGTCACCCGTATTTCAAACTACCAGACTCGGAAGCCGGGGGCGTTGAGTGACATGTTCTTGATCAGGTCAAAGAGGACGGGTCCGTAAACGATGACGATCAGAGCAATGGTGGCATAGAGCCAGGGAGCCCAGCGATCGAGCCAAGCGGGGGAGGTGGCGGGATCCTGCATGGGTTCAGCCACAGGAACTTCCACTTCAGTTTCCACTTTCACTTTGCTGGTGGCAGTCATCAACATCACCAACAGATAGAGGAAACCACTGACGAAGAGGATGGCACCACCGATACCGACCTGAATGAGGCGGCTGTTCCATTCGGCAGGAACGTAGGGGGCCAAGCCGAGTGGTACGCGGCGGGGAGCGCCGAGCAAACCAAGCACATGCATGGAGTTAGAGAAGATAATCATACCTACGAACCACACCCAGGATTGGATCATTGCCCACTTGGGTTGCCAGAGTTTCTTGCCGGTGAGGTACGGAACCAACCAGTAGGAAATACCCATGAAGCTGAGGGTTACGCCAGTGGCAACGGTCAGGTGGAAGTGACCAGGGACGAAAGCGGTGTTATGCAACACGAGGTTTACATTGTAGGAAGCATTCGCCAAGCCACCAATACCGCCGAAGAAGAACAAGATACCAGCGAGGAGTTGAGCAGAAACGGAGGGGTCACTCCAATTCAGTTTGCCGATCCAAGCGAGGGCGCCCTTACCACCATTCTTGCGGGCACCGTATTCGAGGGATGCAACTACGGTGAAGGCAGTCATCATGGAGGGGAAGAACACACCGAAGGTCAACATGGAGTGGATGAACTTCCAAGCGGGGGGAACGCCGGGATCTACATACTGGTGGTGGAAACCGAGCGGGGTGGAAAGAACCAAGAAGATCCAGAAGGAGAGGCGGGCGAGAGAGTCGCTGAACATCTTGCTGTTGGAAGCCTGCTTGGGGAGCATCGCGTACCAGGAGATGTACGCAGGCAGAAGCCAGAAGTACACCAAGGGGTGACCGGTGAACCAGAAGTAGGTACGAGCAAGCTGTGGGTCTACGCCTTCGATGAGACCCAAAGACCAAGGCAGAAGCATGGTGAGGATTTCAGTGGCAACACCGATAGTACAAATCTGCCAAAGTACGAAAGTAAGGATAGAAGCAAAAGCAATGAACGGGGTGCGTTCGCCAGCATTTTCTTTGCGCCAGGCAAAGTATGTAATGAGCAACCCCCAGCCTTCCACCCAGCTACCGACCACAACCAGGGTCAAACCGACATAGAATGCCCAGTTTGCCTTAAGGGGAGGATAGAAAGTGAAGAGCACGGTGGCTTCATTGGCAAGAATTGGAATGGCAGCGGTGACCACACCAACAACCATCACCCAGAAACCGACTTTGTTCAAGACAGGGTTCTTGAGTGAGCGTTTGAGACCGAAAACAACATTGAAGGTCAAAAAGCCCATGATGAAGAAGGTTGTCCAAACCAAGGCATTCAACACACCATGGACGGTAAGACCCTGATAGTACGACTTGATGAACGGTTTGAGGTAGGGGTAGAAATCCCAACCGGCATGTTCAAATGCTTGCAAAGGACCGAACAAGCTACCAACCGCAAGTGCGAGGATGGCAACCAAAATGTGGGAGCCGACAAGTTTCTTTTCGGCAGGGGATACTTGATATTGTTTCATAGTTGACTCTCTTTGCACTTATGGTGTAACGGTGATCGCGCCATACATCACGCCGTGACCACTACCGCAATATTCGGTGCAGATGAAGTTGTAGGTGCCGGGCTTATCGAACTTAATGGTCAGTTTAGAGACCTGTCCGGGAATGACCATGAAATTGGCATTCGTGTTCTGAATCTTGAACCCATGCTGAAGGTCAGCGGAGGTCACATAGAAAGAGACACTGGAGCCAGCAGGAATGCTCATTTCCTTGGGCAAATATTCCCAGTTGGGAACTGCACGTGCCAACACATAGGCATCGTATTTACCAGGAGCAATTTCGCGCAAACCAGGGTTCGACCACGGGCTGTTCGGGTCAGTGGCAACCGTCTTCGGGTCCACACGTTGTTCAGGTGCAGGAACCTGAATGCCCAAACCAAAAGCCGCCACACTCACGGCAGTTGCAAACAATACGAGCAAGATGGCGCTAATAATCATCCAATTGCGTTCGTATGGGTCAATATGCAATTTCTCTGTGCTCATAGTGTGCCTCCACGTCCGACAAGGATCATATAGATCGTTGCCCAGATTGCGATGAGTGTGATCACGAATATCGTCAAGACTGCAATGGTGCCAGTCGGGCGAAACTCATCGTCTTCTTTATCTTTCTTCGCCATGTTACATTCTCCTCTTGAAAAAATGAAATTAGGATGACTACCGCTTCACGCGGCGCCGCAAGCTGCGGTGGTGGATAATGGGCATTTCTTTACGCTGTAGCAGGTCCACCTCCTTATTGCCGTAGCATGTACTTCAGATCATCGGCAATCTCTTCAGAAGTGACGCCGAATGGAAATACCAACTTCAAATATCCTTCCCGATCCAATACCATTAAAGTAGCTGTATGGTCGATCAAATACCCGGTATCAACACTACCTTCCTTCTTTTGATAGAAGACCCCATACAGTGAGGTAATTTCGTCTAGTTGTTCTTTGCTACCTGTAATGCCCACAAACGAAGGATAAAAATGCCCCATATATTCCTTCAACTTTTCTGGAGTATCTCGATCTGGGTCAAGCGAGACCATGATGAGTTGCACATCATCTGCTTTGGCACCCATTTCCCGCAACGCCTGAGCCACATTTGCAAGTGTGCCGGGGCAAATATCTGGGCAGAAGGTGTAACCGAAATAAAGAAGTACCAGTTTGCCGCGGAAGTCGCTTATGGAAACATCACCGTCTGCGCTCTTAAGGGTAAAATCAAATGAAGGGTCAGGCGATTGAATGACCGTTCCATGAAATGTATGTGGGCGTAAAAAATATATTCCTGCTATCAAAACAAGAATTGTCGCAATACCAACAAGAAAAACTCTGATCTTCATAATATCGGTGGACCTTTATGGCGCATAACAAAGGAAGAGATGAGCTGCTTCATATGCCAGTTTGGTAGAACCTTTGCTGTTCTTGACCTCATCTGCCAGCACACCCATATGGCGGATGATACGGTCAGCGTCTGAGACTTCGGTGGAGTAGCGATATTCAGCACGGATGATGCCCCACCCATCTACAAGAACGTAACCGGGGTCGAGGGCAAAACTACCATTTCCTTTGTCTTCGTAGTATGTTTCAAAACCTGAGCCAACAATGGTCTTGAGTAAAGCCTTGTTCGTAGTGGTGACAAACATCCATTCGCCAAAATTTGCACCAAGGTCTGTGCCGTAGGTTTTCAATGCTTCGGGCGTATCTCGGTCTGGGTCGATTGAGATGGTGACAAATGAAACCGGAATGCCACCCAAATCCACTTCGTTGAGGTGGGCTTGCACTTCCTTCATGGTTTCGCCCATGTTGTAACAAGGTGCCGGGCAGTTGGTGTATGTGAACGAGTAGAGCACGAACTGTCCGCGTAGGTCTTCGCTGGTAACCGTTTCGCCATCCTGGTTGATGAAACTATAAGCAGGGGAAAGGCGCATGCGGGGGAGTACTTGAATGGGTTGAAAAACTTTAAATGCGAAAGCAGCAATTGCAAGAGCACCAAAGAGTGTGTACAGACCGTTGAGAGCGTATTTGTTCATGCAGAAAGGCTGTCAGTGAGAGAAAAGCTTTTTTGATTAGAAACAACTTTGAGTTGGTTTGAGGCGGTTGTTGTCATCTGGCTGGCTTCGATCTGTTTTCCGTCTTCTACCAATTGCTCGAAGGTGATACGAGACATTTCTGCAATCAATAGGTCATTTAAGCGCTTCCACTGACAGCTCACCGGGCATTTCGTCTCAAAGGGGCAATCGCCTTCTTTTAATATGCAGTCTGAGATGACCAAATTGCCTTCAAAGTGCTCTACGACCTGTAAAAGGGTGATCTCGCTGGGGAGGTGAGCCAAGCTGACACCGCCGTCGCGCCCAGGCTGAGTTTTGATGTAGCCGCCGTTTGCCAATTCAGCCACAATGCGTTGGAGCAAAGAAGGCGGAATAAGCATTTCACGCCCGATTTCTGCGGTAGGCAAACGCGTCCCTTGCGGCTTTTTCGCAAGAGCCAGCACAACGCGAACGGCATAATCGGTTTGGCGGTTTACTCGAAACATTAATATCCTTTGGTTTAACATTGACATTTGATGTCAACATTTACTGAGATTGTAAGGATTTGGGGCTTTCTTTTGACGTGTTATTAATCACATTGTTAAATGACAAACGTCTCGTATTCTTGTCAGCACGTGAAGTATTTATGACAGAATCTGTTGTATTTAGCAAAAAGTAACATATGCCCTTCTATTAGGCTGTATGTATTGCACGATTTGATTTGGGGATATAATCGTCAAAACTTAACTCAGAGGTAATACATGATAGACCCCGTTATTTTCAGTTTTAAATTATTCACGTGGCAAGTCACACTGACGTGGTATGGCTTGATCGTGATGTCTGGCGTGTTGGTTGCTGCCTGGTTCGCTGAACGTGAAGTACGCCGCCGTGGGGAGAATGGTGAAGTATTGATCGATGCGATGGTGTGGGCGGTTGTGGCTGGCATTATTGGCGCGCGCTTATGGTATGTAATGAATGCGCTGATTGGTGGCAATCGTTCTTATATTGAAGACCCCATGTCTATTATTCGCCCCCCAATTGCTGGTTTACATTTCTTTGGCGGTTTGCTTTTTGGTGCGATTGCTCTCATTATTTATCTACGCAACAACGGATATGATGTGTGGCTTTTCATGGATGCAGTTGCGCCTGTGGCATTGCTTGGTCAAGCGGTAGGCAGAATCGGTAATTACATCAATCAGGAACTGTACGGTCCGCCAACACAGTTGCCATGGGGTATTTCGATCCCTGCTGATCATCGTCTTGCCCAATATGCAGATTTGGCGAAGTACCCGGTAGAGTCCACGCGCTTTCACCCGACCTTTGCTTATGAAATGGTCTTGAATGTTTTGGCTTTCCTTTTCATCATGTGGTATGCCCGCCGTGATGAGGAAGAGCCCAAGCCTGGCACTCTCTTTAGCATGTGGTTGATCGCCGCTGGCTTCATTCGTACGTTTATTGAATTCTTCCGTCCAGATCAACCGCGCCTTGGCGATACTTTTATTACTACCTCCATGTTGGTTGCGTTCCTCATGGGCGTAACTGGTGTGATTTTATTCCTCGCTCGCCATGGCAAACTTCAAATTGCAGCATTGACAGATTGGGAAGAAGAGTATTTCATCAAGAAAGTGGAAAAGAAGTCTGTGCCTCGCGCTCGCAAAGTAGAATCTGTGGCTGTTGTGGAAACAGATAGCGAACCTGAAGTCGATGAACCCGTTGTAAAACGAAAGTCTCCTGCTCGGGCGAAGGCTACAACAGAAAAGAAACCAACCACTAAGAAAGCACCTGCCAAGCGTAAGAAGGCAGAGTAAAACCTGATCTACAAACAAAAAGCTGATGATACCCATCAGCTTTTTGTTTGTAAAAGTAAGTAAGGACGGTGTATAGTTGCTTATCGAACATAATAAGTTTTGCTAGTTGGAGCATAACAAATGAAAATTGCAGTATTTGGCACAGGTGGTGTGGGCGGATATTTCGGCGGGCGGCTGGCTCAGCATGGACAGGACGTCACCTTTATTGCGCGTGGAGCGCATCTAGCAGCAATGCGGGATACAGGATTAAAAGTTGAATCGGTGGATGGGGATTTCACGGTTCACCCGGTCAAAGTGACGGATTCTCCAGCGTCATTGGGTAGCGTTGATTTAATTTTGCTTGCCACCAAAGCTTGGCAATTGGACGACGCTATTGAGCAAATGAAACCTATGGTTGGAGAAAGTACAGTCATTTTGCCTTTGCTCAATGGCATGGAACACATGGATTCTTTATTGGCTTATTTTGGTTCACATGTAATAGGTGGATTATGCCGTATCAGTGCGTTCATTGGCAAGCCGGGTGTGATTCGCCATGTAGGTGTCAAACCATACATTGCCTATGGCGAATGGGATAACTCCACAAGCGAGCGTATTCAGCCTATTCATGACTTGTTTCGTTCAATCAATGGTATTGTGGCAGAAATTCCTGCTGATATTCAAATCGCCATGTGGGAGAAATTTATTTTCATCGCTGGCACAAGTGGTGTGGGGGCATATACGCGACAGACAATTGGAGAATATCGTGCCAACCCTGAAACACGCAGCATGCTTCAACATGCCATGCAAGAAACTGCTGACATTGCCTATGCAAAAGGTGTGAAATTAGCTGTGGATTTTGTTGATCTCACCATGAAACGTATCGATACAATTGACCCTAGCATTACGGCGTCCATGCAAAAGGATATTATGGCGGGCAAACCTTCTGAACTTAATGAGCAAACGGGTGCCGTCATTCGTATGGGCAAGGCGCTGGGCGTGCCCACCCCAACCCATGAAAAATTATTTGCAGCTTTGCTGCCACTCGAACGAAAAGCCCGAGGGCAATAATACCCACTAGCCGAATGTCTAGTATCCTACCGTCCGATTCACCGATACACTCCAAACATATGCTCGCTAGAATGAGTGTAAAGGAGTAACGAAAATGAGCAAAAATATTTTTAGTGAACTTTCTGAAGCCATGGCAAATGCTGCTGAGAAGGCTGGTAAATATACAGTCTTGGTTGATGCCCGCCGCCGCATGCCTGCCAGCGGAATTGCAATGGATAAAGAAACGATTCTGACTGCAGGTCACGTAGTAGAGCGCGAAGAAGATATCAAAATTTTATTCGGTGACGGAAAAGAAGCCACTGCACACCTCGTCGGTCGGGACCCGGGAACGGACCTCGCTGTTTTGAAATTAGACTCCGCTGTTGCCACTCCTGCTGAACTTGCAAAGACAGCAGCACGTGTAGGGGAGTTTGTCCTTGCCATTGGACGCCCTTCCTCAAATGGAATTGAATCCAGTTTTGGGACGGTCAATAAACTCGGCGGACCTGTCCGTACTGGGCATGGCGGCATGTTGGAGAAATACATCAAGACCGATGTCGTTTCTTATCCTGGTTTCTCGGGCGGACCGCTCATCAATGGTGATGGCGAAGTGTACGGAATCAACACTTCTGGTTTTGGCATGGGTGGGGAAGCGATCACCATTCCTGCAGATTTAGCGTGGAAGATTGCAGAGACCCTTGCAAAGCACGGCAAGATCAAACGTGGTTTTATCGGGGTGCGCAGCCAAACCGTAAACCTTCCTGCTGATGCACAATCACAGCTAAACCGTGAACAAGAAACAGGTTTGCTGTTGGTCGGCATTGAAAAAGATAGCCCGGCAGAAAAAGGCGGTTTGATTATTGGCGATATCCTCGTTGGTGTGGCAGGCGTTGCCGTGGAGCATCATGACGAATTGTTCGCCCGCTTAAGTGGTGACGTGGTTGGAAAACCCACAGCCATGGATATTCTACGTGGTGGAAAATTGCAATCTGTAAACGTTGTTGTAGGCGAAAGATAAAAGAAGCATTTAGAGAGCATAGAGTTTTAATTGATCCGTGTAACCATCGTCTCACCGAATCATGCCTTGCGGGTTGGTCTGCGCGAAATGCTTGCCAACCGATCGAACCTTCGCGTGGTAGGGGAGGCGACTCGGCTGGCAGATGTAAACGAAAGAGAAACCGAGGTGGCTGTGCTTGCCTCGGTTTCTTCTATGCATGGAATGGATCAAAAAGATTTTGGTATTCTCTTTCTGACGGATGATATCGAATCGGTACGGCCTTTATTATCGTCGGGCGTGAGTGCGTGGGGCGTTTTGTCCTCTGAAGCGAATGCAGATGAATTAGCCGCAGGAATCGCTGCAGTGGCAGAGGGGCTTTGGGTGGGCGCGCCCGGCTTGGTCGAGGGATTGATGCGGTTGCCAAAGGGTGGCGAAGGTATGGGAGAAGAGTCGTTGCCAGAGCCGCTTACGGCACGCGAGAAGGAAGTCCTCCAGCATATGGCAGAGGGACTTGCCAATAAACAAATTGCATTGGCGCTCGGCATCAGCGAACATACGGTTAAGTTTCATCTTTCGGCGCTGTATGCCAAGCTGGGAGCAGCGAGCCGCACCGAAGCTGTGAAGCGCGGTATTGAACTGGGGTTGATCTCGTTGTAATTTCTTATTTGTCTGTAATGCTGTTGGCAGGTTTGGCAGGTAAAATATTTAGACTATATAGGTCTATATATCATGCCAAACGAATTTCACTACAAATGGGAATGGGACTTGGCGTCTTCGCCGGAAGCATTGTGGCCGCTTGCATCTGATACAAATCGCTTCAATCGTGACACTGGCTTACCGCCTATGCAGTTGTTGGGGATTCAGAATCGTGTCAAACAAGTTAAGTTCAAAGTGCCGATTGTAAATATTGTGTGGGATGAAGAACCCTTCGAGTGGACATATCCCTATCGTTTTGGAATTCTTCGCCGGTATCGAACGGGTCCGTTGCAAGAGATGCGAGTGGATTGCCGCTTGGAGCGCCGAGACGCCGGCACACATTTGATCTATGAAGTGTGGGTGAAAGCCCGCAATATTTTGGGGGATATCGCTATTCCATTGGGGATCGGGATCTATAGTGCTAAACGATTCGGGGATGCGTTCAAATTGTATGACCGCATCGCTTCAACCTCTAACGCGCTGCCTGGTACCACCACCAAACAGAATCTCAGCCCAAGCGGACACTCCCGCTATCGTCTATTACGCGAGCGGCTGATGGCTCAAAATGTAGATCAAACCACACTCGACCGTTTATATGAGTATTTCCAACGTGCGGATGACCTATCCATTCAGCGTATGCGACCTTATGCCTTGGCAGATGGCTGGAATTTGCCACGTCGCACTGTGTTAGAGGCATTTCTTTTCGCCACCCGCGAAGGGATCTTGGATATGTATTGGGATTTGCTATGCCCAGAATGCCGAGGCGTGGCAGAAGACCATAAACGTTTGGGCGATCTGCATGCTCATTCGCATTGCAATACGTGCCAGATCGATTTCAATGTGAACTTTGACCAAAATGTAGAAGTGATCTTTCGCCCAAACCCATCTATTCGGCAAGTAGATACATCGATTGAATTTTGTGTAGGTAGCCCACAACGACAACCTCATATTGTTTTCTCATTGATCGTCCCACCGCATGAACAATTGCCTTTTAATACCATGCTAAAGGCAGGTCGTTATCGCTTAACCGCTTCAGCAGTAGATGGGTCACAGATATTAACTGCTACCGGTGATGGACCTGCTACGATGGATTTCCATGCCGATAAATTAGGCTGGAACAGTGACTTCTTAAAGATCGGGTTGAACCCAACTGTTCGCCTGTTCAACGACTCAGACTTTACCCAAACATTCCAAATGGAACGAGTCGTTTGGTCAGACCAGGCTGCCACCGCAGCAGACGTGACGACATTACAAGTGTTCCGTGACCTGTTTTCAAACGAAGTCTTACGTGTGGATGAAGAAATCTCAGTCGGTTCGATGACGTTGATGTTCACTGACCTGCGCAATTCCACCAAGATGTATCGTGAAATCGGAGATGCTCCTGCATTCGGGCGAGTCCGTGAGCATTTTGAGATCTTGGAGCAAGCAGTGGCAAAAGAAGAAGGTGCTATCGTCAAAACCATGGGCGATGCGGTCATGGCTGCTTTCCGCAAGCCGGTTTCGGCGGTGCGTGCGATCTGGGATGTGCAACGCGAGCTAACCGCACGCGGCATCCCGCCATTGAGCATCAAAGTAGGCTTGCATCATGGACCGTGTATTGTGGTCAACTTAAATGAACGCTTGGATTACTTCGGCTCGGCTGTGAATATTGCGGCACGGCTCCCACACTTTTCGGCAGGAGGGGAGTTGGTTCTCTCTGGAGAAATCCGCCATGATCCGGAAGTGAGCGAGTTTCTTGCAAAGAATGCAGCGCCCAATACCGTTTCTCGTTTTCAATCTGAATTACGCGGTTATGACACACCCATGGAAATGTGGCGAGTGAGAATATAAAAATACATAAAGAAAGCGCCGAGTGTTAACCCGGCGCTTTTTGTTTTAAGATGGTTTATTCGGCTTTCGTCTAATCCACTTGATAATAAGCCAAAGGATTAATACCGGTGGAGCAAAGAGCGGCACCAGTACAAGCACAAACCAGATCAACATATTGATAATGCCTTGGTACGCCCATGTTACTGTTCCAATCGCTTTTTCAGCCGTTTCACCGGGTTTCCATGGGGTCTTCGGTGTGGGGGTAGGGCTGGGAGTTGCTGTAGGCGTAGGCGGAACATAGTCTGGCAGTTTCGGCTCAATGTTCACCGTAATTGTTGAGAACGAAGACCGGTCTTGCAAGAAATTGATGCGTCCTTTGATCTCTTCGATCTGACGTTCAATTTCAGAGAGCTGTTGGTTGATGAGCAGCGCTTCTTCTACGGTTTTGGCTTGATCAAGAAAAGACTTGATCCGTTCGCGTGTGGCTTCGAGGTTGACCAGTTGAGATTGCAAGTCCACATACTGGTCCGTAACATCTTCGCCAGAGGCATTTTCATCCAAGACTTCTAACGAAAGGTCTCGCAGGCGGTTGAGGGCACGCTCAAAGGACTGAACAGGGACGCCCATGGTAATGGTGGCATATTTGTAATTTTTGCCATCCAAATAGGTCTGATTCCACACTCTTGAGCTGATGATATACCCGCCTGAATCACCAACAACTTGCGTAATGCGGTCGATGGCTTGATCTGAATCTTCGACTAATAAGCGCATATCGGCATTTTTGATGATGAGATGTGTAGTGACTGCCACATTATCAGTCGAACCGGTTTCATATACCGACCCGTTTTTCAAGCTGGCTTCAGAATCAGCTTCGGCTTGAGGCGCAGCGATTTCAGCAGGTGCTTCCATAACTGGAGCTTCTGTGGCAGCAGCTGCCATTTCTTCTGAATAGTACTGTTCGGTTGCGGCGGGAGCTCCGCAAGCGTTTAGGACCAGCATTCCCACAATTAGGAACACCAGCAGCAATGTGATGCGTGATTTCATTTCATCCTCCGTATTTATTTTTTGAATTTCGGCGTTGTACAAGTGACGTACCTGTGGTGGAAAAAGTTCCTAGGTCATGGGCTTTCCTCCTTTCATTTCTTTATACAGATTCGGCGTATCCATATAAAGAAGGGTTTCTTTCATCATACAAAAAATAAACCTACAACTTCTAATACTTGAGAGTGGATTTTTAGCTGAAAATAAAAAACGCCGCGAAAGCGGCGTTTTGACTTAAGACTCGTGAATGATTACGTTTTCTTGCCAACCCTCTTGGTGAGATCGAACCGTTAGCTCAGCGAGCCCGCGCGGAACGACATTTTTGACCAGCAAATCTTCTATTGGCATCCAAAGCGGGTTGTACGTCCCATTTCCATCATAGGGTTCTGTATATTCTTCACCCGTCCCAGTGCCAAATTCCCCGTCCACCCAATCAACTACAAAATAAACCTGGTCACGCCGCCCTGTGCGTAAGACCGTGGCAGCCTTTTGTACGATTTTTACCCGAATACCCAATTCCTCTTCTGCTTCACGCACGGCGGCTTGTTCATCGGTTTCGCCTTCATCCACACCGCCGCCGGGAAAAGCAAAATAATGCCGCCCTTTTTTGTAGCGTTCAATCAGTGCCAGCTTTCCTTCATGAATCAAAATAATTCCTGAACGTTTAGGCATATGACTCCTTTGAAATGCAAAAAAATATCGGGCAATTGCCCGATTATTTCAAATCACTCAATAATTTGCGGGTCTGCAGCACGTCATCATGAATCTGTTCGATCAATGCTTCTACGTTTGTGTAACGTATTTCTTCCCGTAGCCGTGCAACAAATTCCAAAGTCAAAACCTCGCCGTAAATATCACGGTCAAAGTCGAGTAAATAGGCTTCGAGGCTTGGTGTTTTTCTTTCAGGGGTAAATGTAGGGTTGAAACCGATGTTTGTGGCAGCCATAAAACGTTCATTGCCCAGCTTTGCCCAACAAGCATAAATGCCATTCGGTGGAGCCGCTTTTTGCGGGGCATAATCCACATTGGCTGTGGGGAAGTTGATCTGTTTTCCGCGCCCAGCCCCGTGAATAACCTCTCCGCTCATGCAATAGGGATACCCAAGCAATTTGGATGCTTCGGGCATATTTCCGATGGATACCAGTTTACGGATCTCAGTGGATGAGATCACGCCGCTTTCATCGCCCAGAGCTGGCACAACTTCGACGGTGTACCCTAACTCCGAGCCGATCTCGGTGAGGCGCGGCGCATTGCCTTCACGCCCCTTACCGAGAGCGAAATCATATCCAATCAGTAGATGGCTAAGCCCAAGGTGAGCTTTCAGGCTGGACATATATTCATGGGCAGGGACAGTTGAAAGGTCCCGTGTGAAGCGTTGGGTGATGACTGCATCCACACCCAAGGAACCGAGCAAATCCGCCCGTTCATCGGGTGTAGTCAGGCAATGAATTTCTCTGCCTGTGAGTACCGTGGCTGGGTGCGGAGAAAAGGTCAGCACTACAGCAGGGGCGTTGTTGGCGTGTGCATCTTTCACTAGTTTTTGGATGATTTCACGGTGCCCACGATGTACACCATCGAATACACCCACAGTAAGATATGAATTTTTGAGAGAGACTTCTTCAAGAGAGCGGTAATGTTGCATATGAATAAAGCCGCCTTTGACGGCGGCTTTATTTTATCATTCCGTGTTAATCAGACGTGAAGAACACTTTTTTCGGTTGCCATTCTTTGTTGCCGGTTTCGGCATTGTCTGCCTGAACCATGAGTGCCACCAACTCGCCTTGCGTGCTAACGCCACGTACCTTTTCGTTGACAAGGTCTGAGGCTTTTGCCACCACGCGGTGACCATGACGCACGGCTTCCACTTCGTCGGGATTGAGTTCGATGGCGGGCCAGTCGCCGAGCGCCTCAGCGGCGGGGATTAGGTATTGATACCAGTTGCCTGCATTGAAAGCTTCTTGCAGCTTGCGCAGGGGCACGGCGTCGCGCAGGGTGAACTTTCCGCTCTTGGTGCGGCGCAAGCCAACGAGGTAGGCTCCACACCCTAATTTTTTACCGAGGTCATTCGCCAGCGAGCGAACGTATGTACCTGACGAGCAATGAACATCGATTACCACTTCGGGGGGAGTCCATTCGAGCACCTCGAGGTGGTGAACGGTAATGGTGCGCGGTTCGAGTTCTACTTCTTCGCCTTTGCGTGCCATTTCGTAGGCTTTGCGTCCCTGTACCTTAACGGCAGAATAGGGAGGCGGGGTCTGTTCGATTTCACCCACAAATGTTTTCAGTGCCTCTTCAAATTCCGCTTCGGTGATATGAGAAGGGTCTTTGGTGGGAGTGAACTTTCCTTCGGCATCGTAGGTATCGGTTGTGCCACCCAAGCGGATAATGGCTTGGTAGCGTTTATCAGATGCGGAAACATATTCACTTAAACGGACGGCGGGACCTACTAATATAACAAGTACGCCAGAAGCTCTGGGATCTAATGTGCCAGTGTGCCCTGCGCGGCGAAGCCCTGTGCCATTGCGAATGGCTTGTACTACATCGTGAGAGGTCATACCCACGGGTTTATCGATAACGAGCGCGCCTGATATGGCGTTCTTTACATCTTGACTGTTCATCTTACAATCCTCCTACTTCATTGTCCTTTTTATTATGACATATTCGTTGTTTTTTTCAATGCATTAATAGTGCTGTAGTACTAAACTATACTTACAAATTCAATAATTTTTTTGTAACGTTTAAGGCGTCTTTTTTTATGTCAGCTAAACTTCCCTCAATATCTGCTCCTGCAGCGGCTGCATGACCGCCACCGTTGAAGTGTTTGGCGATCGGCGAAACGTCAATTCCCGCCTGAAGAGCACGCCAGGAGATCTTTACTTTATTATCGGTCTGTTGCACAAAGACCATTCCCACTTTATGTCCTTCGATGGCAGAGATCATATTGATCAAATCTGCGTCATCGTTACCGCTATAACTTGCAGACTTGCGGTCTTCCAATGTCAGCGTTCCCCAAACAATGCCATCTTTACTTTCAAGGCTTGAAAGCCCGGCACCCCAATACTTGGCAGCCGGGAAGGATTTTCTCACTAGCGATTGCATGTAAATTTCTGGAAGATCCACACCCGATTCCATTAATGTTGCAGCCTGACGTAACGCTTCAGGCGTGACGTTCGATGTGCGGAAGCCAAGGGTGTCGGTCAGAATACCGGTCAATAAAGCAGCGGCAACCGGCTTGGTGATTTTGAGTCCCCAAGTGGGGAGGTGTTTGGTGAGAATTGCTGCTGTGGCAACTTCTTCTGCTTCAATCAGGTTTAATTTTCCAAATTTTTCGTTGGTCTTATGGTGGTCAATATTAATATCAGGTTGACCGAAGTTTTCAAAGATTTTCCCCGTTCGTTTGAAATCGGCGCAGTCTACGGTGATGAATGTGTCGTGATCGCCGCTAGGTTCTTTTTTGATGAGTTCACTTCCCTCAAGAAATCTGAAAGAGGAGGGCGCTCCATCTACCAAAATCATTTCGACGGTTTTGCCTGCTTCAATAAGAGCCAGTCCAAGTCCGAGCAGGGAGCCGATAGCATCTCCGTCTGGGCGTACATGCGATGCAATCACCACCTTCTTAGCATCTGCGAGTCGATTTTTTATATCCCCTGAGATCTGATCTGTCACTATAATTTCTCCACAATTCCTTATTTTGAATAAGGATGATTATTTTTTGTTCCTTAACCCTGCCAACAGTTTTTCGATATGGTCAGCATTTTCAGGGGTGGGATCCCAATGAAACCGTAATTTTGGGAATGAACGTAGCTCTACACGGGCAGAAAGGGCACGGCGTAGGAATCCAGACGCGGATTCTAGTCCCGCTAATACTTCTTCGGAGCGGGAAGCTCCTTCTACAGCAGAGACGTACACTTCCGCAAAGGCAAGTTCACGGTCTACTTTGATGCCGGTTACATAGATTTGCTTGAGACGCGGATCACTGATTTCATGAATCAGCATTTCCGAAAGTTCCTGCTGAATACGATCTTCAATTCGTTTGATTCTAATTCCAGATGGCATAGTCGTTCCAAATGTTACTACTTACATATCACTTCGATACGTGATATGTAAGTAGTAAAAGTACTTATTCCAAGATGTAGCAAACGAGGGTGTCGCCAGATTGGATGTCGGAGAAGTTCTTGAAACCAACACCACATTCAAACCCTTGGCGAATTTCTTTTACATCGTCTTTTTCATGGCGAAGAGAGGAGAGGTCGCCTTCGTAGATGATATCTGTATCTCGGTAAAGACGAACTTTAGCACCACGCTTCAATTCGCCGTCGGTTACACGGCAGCCAGCCACACGTCCAAACTTGGAGGCGGTAAAGACCTGCAAGACGGTTGCCTTGCCAAGGACCTTTTCTTTGAGATCAGGCTCCAACATACCTTTGAGGGCTTTTTCAATATCCTCGGTCATGCGGTAGATGATCTCATAGAGGCGAATATCCACGCCTTCTTTTTCAGCCATGCGACGGGCATCTACATCTGCCTGAACGTTGAAGCCGATCATGATAGCTTTTGAGGCGGCGGCGAGCATCACGTCGTTGTTGCCGATGTTACCGGTTTCGGCATGTAAGACCTTCAACCCAATTTCACCCTGACCAAGTTTATTTAACTCCGTGATGATGGGGTCAAGAGAACCTTGCACATCGGCTTTGACAATGAGGTTGAGTTCTTTCGCTTCACCCGCTTGGACTTTGCTAAACAGGTCTTCAAGGGAGAGTTTCTTGCGAGATTGCGCCTGAGCCTTTAAGACTTCCATACGTTCAGACACAATGGCACGCGCTTCTTTTTCAGACGGGACGACTTCGAACAAATCTCCGGCGGAGGGGACGTCACTGAGACCCATCACAGCAACCGGCGTGGAAGGACCCGCTTTCTTGACCGGCTTGCCCTTGTAATCGGTGATGGCACGAAGTTTGCCATGCGCAGTTCCAGCTACCACCACGTCACCTGATTCGAGAGTACCGTTCTGGACGAGCAATGTCGCCAGCACACCTTTGGATTTATCCAATTCCGCTTCGATGACGGTACCGATCACTTTGCCGCTTGGGTTGGCTTTGATCTCGTTGCTATCTGCCACGAGCAACACGCCTTCGAGCAAATCGTCGATGCCTTTTTTCTGCTTAGCAGAAACAGGTACGACCATGGTATTGCCGCCCCAATCATCAGGGACGAGTTCAAGTTCGGCAAGTTGTTGTTTTACACGGTCTGGGTTGGCGTTGGGTTTATCGACCTTGTTCAATGCCACCACGATCGGCACACGCGCCGCCTTGGCATGGGCAATAGCTTCTTTGGTTTGGGGCATCACGCCATCGTCGGCAGCCACTACCAAGATGACGATATCGGCACCTTGAGCACCACGAGCGCGCATCTGCGTGAACGCGGCGTGACCGGGCGTATCGAGGAAGGTGATGAGGCGTCCCTTCATTTCAACTTGATACGCGCCGATGTGTTGGGTAATGCCGCCAGCTTCTCCGGCTGCCACATCCGTGGAGCGGATGGCATCCAACAAACTGGTCTTGCCGTGATCGACGTGACCCAGAATGGTCACAACGGGGGGGCGTTGCTTCAGTTGCGCTTTATCTTCCCCAGCGATCATCTGACGCCACATGGGCACTTCGCCCGCTTCTTCTTTTGATTCTTCTTCAACGACTTCGGGAACAGCTTCAAAGCCATACTCAGCAACCACAATCGCGGCGGTATCGTAATCCACCGTCTGATTAATGGTTGCCATGACACCATTGGTCATTAATTTTTTGATCAGGTCAATCGGGCTTTTTTCGATCTTTTGAGCCAGGTCTCGCACCACGATACTGGCAGGTAATTCGATCTTATTTCCGTTTTCACTCATAAGCCACCTCCTTGAATCTCAAAACATATCTTTGTTCAATGTATCAGGCAGCCTGTGAGCGAGTGGCTTATTCGTTCACATGGCTTAACCGTCAGTCTCTGCTTCTGGCAGAGTGTTCATAAATTCTTCCAAACGGGCGCGGTCTTCTACGCTAATTTCCGTTTTCAAGGCGTGGGCTAACCCGCCTTTTAATCCGCGCGCCCAACAAGAGCGCTTGTCGTGCAAGTAAGCGC
>JAXLVU010000013.1:0-41282 GCA_046328855.1 Anaerolineales bacterium
CTCTCCTGAGAGGAGAGGAGAGCTTAAGTTCAATGTGATGACGACTCCTGGTCGTCACCTCGGCGTTTTCCCCGAAGTCGCGGCTCACTGGGACTTTATGGCTGACACTATCCAGAAAGCGGGCACCAAGCCGAATGTTTTGAATCTCTTCGGCTACACCGGTCTGGCATCCCTCGCCGCCGCCGCCGCGGGAGCCTCTGTTACCCATGTGGACGCTTCAAAAAAGTCTGTGGGTTGGGCGCGCGAGAATCAGGAACTCTCCGGCTTGGGCGACAGACCCATCCGCTGGATCGTGGAAGATGCGTTGAAATACGTCCAACGCGAAGCCAAGCGCGGAGTCAAATACGACGGCATCATCCTCGACCCGCCCAAGTTCGGGCGCGGACCGAAAGGCGAAATATGGGAAGTGTACAAATCCCTGCCCAACCTGCTGGATGAAATCCGCCAATGCTTGAGCGACAATCCGCTCTTTGTGATTGTCACTGTCTACGCCGTGCGCGCCTCCGCCATTCACGTTGCCCAAGCCGTAGAAGAGATGATGAAGAAACACAAAGGCACACTCGATAGCGGCGAGTTGGTAACAAGAGAGAAAAGCAAAAACCGCCTGCTCTCGCAAGCGGTCTATGCCAGATGGTCTTCAAAATAAAAATAAAAAGCCCCTCTGCAATTGCAGAGGGGCTTTTTATTGACAAGAAATTTATCTCGTAGGCACAGCACGCAAACGACGAGCCATCAAGATAACAATGATGAATGCCAACGCCATGACAGCCAAGCCAGGAACGCCTACATCTTCAACAAAGCCAGTTTGAGGCAAGGCAGTTGTAGTTGGAACGATGGTCAGTTGAGCAACGGCAGCCTGTGTCAACGCTGCTCCAACTGTAGCTGTAGCAGCAACTGATGTACCTGAATTAGCAAGCGGAGTTGCATTTGGATCGCTAGGAGTTGGTGTGACCGTGGCAACATTTACAACTGCTGTCGACGTAGGAGGGAGCGTAGCAGTTGGGAGAATGGAAGCTTCAAACGTAGCGGTCAAGGCATCATTAATGAAATTACTGGCAACTTCAGCGGTTTGAGATGCAGAGACCGCCTGAGCTTCAACTTGAGTATTTGAATTTTGGGTATATAAGAAAACGCCTACGATACAGGCAATAGAAAGAAGAATGATCCCGCCGAGGATGCCGGCAGCAATCAGGAATGTGCGATTATTATTCGACTCTTCCGGTAATTGACCGTCTTCGGGCAGATTATCATCAAAATTAGATTCTTCAAACGACATGGAGCACTCTCCTGAATTAGGTGGTCATATTTCAAAAAACGATGGGAGTAATTATCCCACAACTTCCATGTTTACGAGTGGTACGATTACAGTCTCGTCATTTTCCAATTTTACTTCAGCAGCTTGAGCACGCAATCCGCTGGGCAGAACCGTCAGCCCAGGTTTAATTGCCACAATGGAACCGATCATTCCCATGGAAGGTGGGCGGCGCATTCGCACTTGCATTCCCGGAGCAAAAATCTCCATATCATTTGGCATGGGAGGTTCTGCAGAAATTGGCAATGCAATAAAAACCTCTGGGCGAGCCCCTGTATAACGATCATATGGCTCAGTGTTTAATGTAACTTCACGCTTGGTATTTGTACTTAGCAATTTATAGGCAGCCGAATTCATTGGCAGGGAGCCGATTCCATCAGTCACAAGGATGGGGTAACGCATCTCACGTGCTTTTGGCAGCAAAGATGGCTGAATGCTGGAAGCGATCAACCCACGAGCTGGGAGATCTGCCAAAGCCTGCAACGTTTCAACACTCTTGATCATACCGCCCAAAATAATAGAACCACGCAAACTGACGTCCATACGGTTGGGAAGAAGAACCGTATCCAAACCTTCCATCAAATTGACCAGCACCCCTGAATCAACACGACCATTTCCCCAAATGCCTTGGACTAACCCTCCAAAGGCTTGGATAACGACTCCACGCCCTGGAACAACTTGCATGACAGTTCCTGGAATACCGGCTCTTACTTCCACTTTGGATTCACCGATTTCCATCAGGACTTGCCCCCCTCCTACTGCAACCACACGCCCATCTTTAGGTGCACGTACAGATCGAGGGAAAAGCCCACGTCCGACCGCGATTTCAGTAGAAGCGGCTAATTTATCATCGACTTTGCATTTGATCAGTTTATCTGCAACAGTTGGCGAAACGCCTAAAGTGCGAGCGACATCTAATAAAGCATGTTCACGTGCCCAACGGGTTTCTGCAACCACTTCACTAGCAGTTACTTTTTGTTGAACTCGGGCAATCACATTCCCTGAGATTGGCAGCAGACGTTCGCGGACAATGGTCGTAAGACCAATTACATGATGTACAGGTGCTAGCATGGTCTATTCACCTCCCAAAGTCCAGTTCCATTTTTTGATCAATTCACGTCTGCGAACAGAATCCGAAGGAAGGTCTAGCGGACGCCCACGACCGTCGAATACAATTCCAAGTGCGCCGCCTGTGACAGGCAGACTCTTGGTGCCACGACCAGGTCCAAAGCCAATATCAACACCGCGCGAGACTTGAATGGTCAGGTTTGCCACCTCACCGCTTGCCAACGGCAGAACTTCAAGCGAACCGTATTTCAAGTTCACACTCGCCTCGGTACCATTTGCATAAGCAACTTTTGCCGTCAGGATTTGCGCACCGTATTTTGTTTTGACCACAGGTGAAATGACTGTACCCACACTTAAGAAAGCGCCCGACTCAAGCACTTGCACCGGCAAAATATTGTTCTGCGATGCAGCAGCACCTAACATGGGCATAAGGTTATTCTGATCTAGGATCACGGTAGAGATGCCAACAGGCTGTACCGAGTCTAGGAGCAAGAGCAGGCTCTGACCGGGGCGTGAAGCGTCATTTAGAGCGGCGCCACCAGCAATAATGGGGTCAAACAATGGAGTGAGTGTTGGGCTGATAGAGGCGGCTTCCTTCGGGAAATCTTTTCGCGCAGCCTGCATGGCAAGGTATAACGCTTGTTTCGCCACAGACTGAGTAATCGAGAAATCTTCTTTTGTTGCCGCAATCGTATTTGGATACAACGATTTTTGATACAAGTAATCGAGGATGACACTGGACGGAATATCCAATGTAGACCAGCGCAAAATATCTTCAACGGTTGTGTAGTTTAGAAGTCCGGCTAGGTTTTCGCCCATTCCAAATTGAGGGTAAACCTTTAACACAGATTTATTGGCAAACCCCGCAGCGATCACAGAAGAGGATGCGCCCAAATCTACGCTGAGTAACCCCTTATTGGAGCCATACACATTGGAGAGGAAACGCACCATACGCCCGGTAGCATAAGCGGTTGGAAGGGTATGTCCGCCTGCCCACAAGTCAAGCACATCCAAACCCTTGAGTTGTTTCTTACGAATGGTCACAAACATTTGCGCCAATTCAAGCTCAGCTGGTGCAATATCTTCCACTTCAAGTGAAGGGCGGACGTTCGAGCTAAAGTGTAACGTGGTTGCGAGTGAACCTACCAACGATTTAACTTCACCCACCAACTTCTCATTGCCAGCGAACAGAACTGCCGGGCGTTTTTCATCTGGCATCAGATAGCTGGCAAGCCCAATGGGCTCGAGCAATTTTTGGATGGAGCGTGAGGCGCCTCCATCCGTGCCACCGGCAATAACAACCATATCCGGGCGGATGCGCAAAATACTATCGATCTGCTGTTCCGGCTTGCGTTGATCACTCAGGCTAAGGGTGTCGAGGATGCGTGCATACGTGGACTCGGTCAGCCGGCGAGCGCTTTCGAGGGAAACATCCTTGAGCAAGCCCACCACAAGCGTTCGGACTGCAGGACCTGCGGATACAGTTACTACCAGCGAATCCACGCCGGAACCGTCAGGTTGGCTTGGCAAAATGAGGCTTCGGGCTGTTGTTTCGAGTAACGTTCTTTTGAGAATATTTTGAAGCGCTTGAATAGCATTTCGGACACCTTCAGAAACATCCTTATAGGGCGCCTCAGCTGTACTGGGAGCTATGCCAGAAGCGACAAAACGATACTCACCTTCGATCACGTCGAACAACACTGCGCGGGTATTCGCCGCACCGACATCGATGGCAAGGAGAGAGTTACTAGTGACCAGTGAAGTGGGCATAATACTTAGGGCATCCCAAGCAAGGTTTTGATAAAGAAGACGAGAGACGAAACACGTTCAATAAAAGCAGTCAGTGCTGCGGCATAAACGCCAGCAAAAACCGCGCCTAAAGTAACGCTGATAAAGAAACGACCGATCCATGCAAACATATTGATCGGGGCAAAACGTTTTGCAGAGCCATCTGCTTTGGGGTTCGCGCCGAAATGGAAATACGCCAGCGAAGTGACAACGCCCATCAACAGAACGGTACCATTCGCAGCTACTTCCAACATATTGATGTTTCGGGCAGCGGCGGCTTGAAGATCAAAGAAATTAGTTGTGGCATTAACCTGCGGAAGCAATGTACCGGTTAATGCGCCTGCAATCGTAACTGCAGCGCCAGCCCCCACAAGGAACGCCATGGCAATTCGAGAAACACCCGCCATACCCGGTACTGCTTTCAGCAAGATAAATACAACACCTAAAAATGGCACAATGAGCAAAATGCCTTGCGTATATGCGCCCGTCAATATAATCTGTCCAATGGGAAGAAAAAGCTTGGTGTAAAGCACTTGCCAAAACACTACCGCGGCAACGTAACCAGAAGCGACCCCAACGAACAGATAAATAGCGATTTTAAAAAGTGGATTATCCCCGATCAAATAGCTTAATACCATGAGTGTGAAAATAAAACTCAAAGCTCCTGCAATCAGGTCGAGAGAGAGTATTGGCATCTTATTTTCCCTCCCTCATAGCATTATGATCACGCACACCAAGTCCCAAATTAACCAACCCTCCAACGACCAAAAGCAACATGGCGAGCAACATGCCAATGCTGTACGCATCCCAATAACTTCGTGCAAGCCCGGGGCGACCGTTGTTGTATTGTTGTTCAAAAATCGCGCCGCCGTACAGTCCAGACACAATACCTGCTACCTGTCCTGAGTCGTAATATGGATAGATCATCGGTGTTGATTGAGCACTGGAAACAACCAAAATTGGTACTGCACCACGTGAGTCTTCGGTCTGTTCCACCCAAGCGCGCGCGGCGTCGGCATCGTCAGTGAGCAAGACGATGAGAGCAAATTGATTAAGGGCGGTCACATTCTGCAAAACAGGCGATGCCCATGCAGGTTGACCGTTGACATCAGATGGCGCAATGGAGGTTGGGTTTTGCGCAAATGCACGGATGCCCATCTGTCCACCGGAGAGGTACCCCAGATTCAGGTAGGAAACGCCATTTTGGACGTGAAAAGCTAACGGTCCGTTCATGAGGCGTTCGGCAAGGATCGCCCCCGATTCATTGCTCGAAATAAAAGTCAAGCGCGGGTGTTTCAACAAAAGCATATTGTCAAATAATGGTGCGGCGGCAGCTTCGATTTCACCCGCACGAGAAGCTTCATAATCCACAGCCACCAACACAGGCGCACTATCTGGGATGGCTTGCGAGACTGCAACAGCCAACTTTAATTCATTAGGCTGCGCTTGAGGCGTAGAGAAGGTTTGTGTACCGAGGAAACTGGTCAGAATGGTCACAATGAATAACACAAAAGCAATTGACCAGCGTAACACACGAGATGAACCTAGAGATTTTTCAGAAGTGAGCGAGACCGCAGATGTCTCTGCCGCAAGGATCTGTTCCAAGATACCTGCATGCTTGATTTGTTCATCACTCGCATTTAATTTGATGGAATAGGCTTTTGGCTTGCTGGTTGGAGCAAAACCTGCCCCCAATGGCAACACACCAGAAAGCCCCGCCAACGCACCACGTGATTCAAGCGTGGCATCGTTTGCAGCATTCACAATGTTAGACATTCCCTGGTCAGAAGGTCGCATCGCTTCCACCCACGAAGGCAGAATATCAGGTGCGAGCGCATCTCCACCTTTGATGGGTTCAGGGATCATCCCGCCCGAAGCGGGTTCTTCCATTGCATTCGAAAGCCAATCAGGCATTTCGGTAAAGAGCGCGTCATTTTGTGCCGGGAATGCTTCTTCAGAAAATGCTGGCGTTGACTCAAATGGAGAAGCGGGTTGCTGCTTTGGCACTTCAACTTTTGGGGTTTCAACAGCAGGCGCTATATCATCAAAAATCAAAGACTCAGGTGCAGCCGATTTCAACCAATCTGGCATATCGCTGAAAACATCACTGACCGGCGTTTCATCCAGAGGTTGTTCAGACTCAGGGATAAGAGTCTTATCGTTAGATGCCAACCATGCCGGCGATCCAGCCGCCGTTTCTTCTTCGCTCTGCAACCAACGCGGTTTGGAATCAGTCTTTTTGGCTGCGTCCTGTTCGGGAGCCAACCAAGATGGCATATCGCTATTTGACAAGAACGGCTCAGACTCAGCCGGGGTTGATTCAACAAATGGAGAGTTTTCTCCGCCGGGCACAGATCCCAGTCCGCTTAGCCAATCGGGCATATCCGAAGAGGAAGCGTTGAATGGGTCTGCGACAGGTTGCTGAGGAGTGGCATTCTCCTCCGTCGAAAGTTGGTTAAGCCAATCAGGTGTCTCAGAAGAGAAGCTAAATGGTTCAGCCGATGTAGCGGGTTCGGCAGGAGACGAATCAGACCGCATCTGATTAAGCCAATCGGGCGTATCTGAAGAGAGATTAAACGGCTCAGCGGGTTGAGCAGGTTCCGCAGGCGCAGCACCTGCTTGCATTTGATTAATCCAATCGGGTAAATCTGAATCACCAGATGAAGTTGCAAAAGGTGAAGCAGATGGCTGTTCCTTTGCAGACGAATCAACATCCTCTTGCATATGGCGCAACCAATCGGGGGTATCGGAAGATTGAGCAAATGGGTCGGTTTGAGGAGCAGGATTTGAGTCTGCCGGTTGGCTAAACCAATCTGAAGAGCCAAACGAAGAATCGGAAGCTGGTTCCGGTTCTTTTTCTCCAGCATCGGCTGCCATCTGCTTTAGCCAATCTGGCGTGTCGTTTGATGAAGAAGGAGTAAAAGCAGAATCAAATGTTGGGCTCTGTTGTGGCTGTTCAAAGGATAATGGCTGAGCACTTGGCGCCTCTGAAGGCGATGAACGGAACCAATCGGTCAGTTCGTCTTTTTCATCAGGGATGGGCTGTTGCTGCATGCCTGTCAACCAGCTTGGAACTTCTTCTTCCGCTTCAGGTTGCTGAAAATCGCTTTTATTACCAGTTTCCACCCAGCGAGTTCCACTAGACTCTTCTACTGTTTCATTGGGCTTTTGTTTAGGTGCAGGCGTACCTGTAATGCTGGCAAGCCAATCGGGAATCTCTTCATCGTCGTCGTCCCCTGCTTGAGATTGCAGACCCGCTAAAAAGTCCGTGCTGGAGGCGGCAGGTTTGGCAGGCACTTCTGGCTTGGGCGGTTGCTGAGTCTGCTGTTGGGTCTCGCCCTCTTCCTTAGCAGATTGTCTTGCATCTTTCAACCATTGTGGAAGAAGCGACTCTAATTCACCGGTATCTTTACGAATAGGAGATTGTCCCGGTTGGAACAAAGCATCATTGGTAAGCGGCGTCTGACAGCGTTGACACACCGCTTGATTGGCAGAGTTTTGCGTTCCACAGACTGGGCAGGTAATCATCTCAGCCATTACTTCCCCCCATATGGACGGTCTATGCCAAACAACACACGCAGACCCGTTGTGAGTGTACCCAATGCTACGCCGATCAAGATGCCGCGTGCCCCACCTAGCGCCAAAATCTGAGAGACCCAAGGGCGCACCAAGGTGCCCATAATGGGAACGTCACCGAAAGGCAATGTGGCAGAGCCAAAGAAAAGCAAAGCTGCTGTTAGAACAAAAACTATTCCCATCAAGTCTGCTCGGCGGCGCAATAAGCGGACTGCAGCATATAACAATGAAACTGCCAGCAACGCCATAAGAGAGGCTTCCACTGGAACAATGATGCTATTCAGGATAAAGGTTTGCACATAAATATTTTGCGGCTTGAGCAACAAAGAAAACACAAATGTAGCAAACATGCCCAAGATCAAAATAGCACTATAGATATTGTCTTTTGAACGAGTGCGAATCTTTTCTGAGTGAACTGTAACGAGATTAAGGACACCCGCCAAGGTTGCAGCCCCTGCCAGGATAATTGCCCAATCGAGCAAGATGACTTGAAAGATCGCGGCTTGCGGCAGGAAATATCCCAGCAAGACGAGGATACCCACAATAATAGCGATAATGGCAGTGATAATGCGCATTAGAGCGTCCCTAAGAATTTAAGTGACGCCCCACCCAAAAGGATGAGGATTATTAACCAGCGGAAAATATCTTGCACAGTGAGGCTGGCTGCATGTGCAGGGTCTTCATTTAGATAAGCACCTGCAGCGAAGAGTTCTTCACCGATTAGTGGGTCTTGAGTGTTGGCAAAAAGGATGGACTGTCCCACAAGATTATCAGACGATCCAATTAGTTTGATGTTATTGCGTTCAGCAGCATCTGTAATCAGCCCAGCTTCTGCCCCCAAGTGCCCCATAACAATATTTGTAGAAACATTTTCGTTCTGCGGAATTTGCATCGCTCCAGCCGCATAACTAAACGGTGATAAACCCGTCACTCGCCCAGTAGTATGGACATAAGCATCTTCGACCCCGGCGGCTTGGTATCCAGCTTGCAACGTGTCTTGGGATAACAGACCAAGTACCGGGTCTCCTGCCGAGGCGACAGCAGGCATATCACTCACAGAGGTGCGCTCAGCAATATTCCGCAGTAGAGCAAGACCGGCAAAGGCAGATCCACCGCGTGCGTCGAGCAGGCTGCCACGCCCTAGTGAAATGTGAAGGCGTTTTCCGTCTTCGATGCTTAATCCAAGAAAGCGGGAAAGCTTTGTAAAAGCTGGAATTTCACGTAAATATGAGGGAGAACGTCGCTTCCATAATGTGAGGCTAAGTAGTAAGAAAGCTGCGACGCCAAGAATAGCTAGTGCGGTCATGAACTCGCTCCGTTGTGACTCAAAAAAGCGACAAAGGCCCGTGTCTCGTTTTCATCTTCAAGCAAACCGGCAAGAGCTGTAAGCTGGTCGTTCTTGACAAGTCCCCCACCAAAATAAATCGCCTGAGCACCGAGCAGGGCAAGCGGACTTCCTGCTTCGAGGAATGAGGCGACGAGATCGTGAAGTTGATAACGGCGCAAGGACTCAGCCCAGCGTTGCCAGAATTCGCGCGTTGACTTCATAGTTAATGCGAGTATAGCATAATTTTAAGGTTGCCCCTGCTGCATAAGAGCGCTAAATGTTACAGTTTTGTGAATATTTCAAGAAAAAACCCCTGAAGAATTCGATCTTCAGGGGTTCATTGTTTATGGAGCAATAACCGTGCCTGCTGGAATCTCTACATCCTTTGGAATGATGACGATACCATCTCGCACATACCATTTTTCACTGTCAATATCGGTATTACGTGGGAAGGGGCGAATGGTTACATTCTCGCCAATGTGTACATTCTTATCAAGAATGGCGCCTTCAATATGGCAGTTCGGTCCAATGCCTAATGGCGTACCCGCACGGTGTTCACGCTCATAGTAATCAGACCCCATCACAATGCTATCCTTAATCACACAGCCACCAGCGATCTGGCTGCGAATACCAATGATCGAATGAGTGATCTCAGATTTCAAGACCCGGCTGCCTTCAGCGATCAACACATCTTTCATCTGGCTATCTTCCACAATCGAAGAAGGCAGATAACGCGTATCGGTATAGATCGGCAATTTTGCGTCATAGAAATCAAATGGAGTATTTGATTTCGTCAGCATCAAATTGGTCTCATAGAACGAGCGGATCGTTCCAATATCTTGCCAGTAACCATCAAAATCAAAGCCATAGACTTTATGGGTCTTAATCGCTTGCGGAATAATATCGCCACCAAAGTCATCGTAATCTGGGAAGTTGCTGATAAAGTCCAACAGTACTTTGGTGTTGAACATATAAATTCCCATCGAGCCGAGAAAAGGTCGTTCAGGGTCATCACGGCTGACAAATCTTTTTTGGACATCTGGATCTTTGGGCTTTTCGTAAAAATCGGAGATCGTACCATCTGATTCACGCTTCAGGACTCCGAAGCGGTTTGCTTCGTCCTTCGCAACGGGTTGCACGGCGACGGTGATATCTGCATTATTCGCCCAGTGAAACTCAGCCATCGCCTTGTAGTCCATCCGATACAGATGGTCACCTGCGAGGATGAGTACATACTTCGCCCCCGTCGCTTGAATTTCAAGCATCTGCTTGCGGACGGCATCTGCGGTGCCCTGGTACCAGTCGGCACTTTCTATCGTCTGCTCGGCGGCCCAGATCTGCACCCAACCCTGATGGAAAGAATCAAAGTTATAGGTGCGGGTGATATGACGATGCAATGAGACCGAGTTGAACTGGGTCAGAATCGCAATACGAAATATCTCTGAGTTAATACAATTACTAATGGGAATATCAATGAGACGGTATTTTCCCGCAATCGGGACAGCTGGCTTGGATCTCATTTGTGTGAGCGGGTAAAGGCGCGCCCCGCGTCCACCCCCAAGGATCACAGCCAGGACTTCGTTGTACGACGGCATATGGAGCCTCCTGGAATTTTCGTTCAGGAATGTCGAGCAATGCTCCCTATTTTACACCCTTCACCTTCCGAATGCGATGAATTACATAAGCAATTGGGTACGCCAAAATCACGAAAACATCGAACAACATGAAAAAGAGGGAAAGTTTCATGAAGGGACTCCTCCTACGGGTCTAGACAGCTTAATATAAATACGAATAAAACCCAAACATGTTTCTATTTTCATTCTACAATCCCCAAATAACCGGGTCAACCTTACAGAGTATGGTACATATAAAAATCAAACGTCCTCCATTGCGGAGGACGCTGCCAGAGGTGGATTATTTTACTCGTAGGGTAAAGTACCCGTAGGGTATAATCCGTGTGCCGAAGGAGGGAATCGAACCCTCATTCCCGGAGGGAACACGATTTTGAGTCGTGCGCGTCTGCCTATTCCGCCACTTCGGCTTAATTGTTGTGGTCTCGCATTAGCGAGGCGAACGCAAGTATACCACTCCCATTGATAAGGTCAAGATGAAGCTAGGAATTATTGGACTCCCCCAATCTGGAAAAACGACGATTTTCAACGCCCTCACCCGTGGCAACGCCCCCACCAACGCATCTGCCGGACGCATCGAAGTCCATCAGTCTGTGGTGGATGTACCTGATCCACGCGTGGACCTTCTTTCCAAAATGTTCAACCCACGCAAGACGATCTACACCAAGATTACATACGCTGATATTGCCGGTTTGGATAGCGGCTCTGCCAAAAGCGGTATTTCAGGTCAGTTGTTGAATCACCTCAATCAGATGGATGCACTCATTCTGGTCGTTCGTGCCTTTGAGAATGACAATGTCGCGCACCCGAACGGAAGTATCAACCCTCTGCGCGATGTGGACACGATGACTAGTGAGTTGTTGTTGAACGACCTGATCGCCGTTGAACGCAAATTGGAACGTCTCACCGATGAGCGCAAAAAAGGCGGCACAGACAAAACTCTCAATGCCCGCCAAACCGAGTTATTCGAGAAGATGCATAAAGCGCTCTCTGACAATAAACCATTGCGTGATCTGGAATACACCCCTGAAGAGGAAAAAGAACTTTCCAGCTTCGGCTTGCTCACCCGCAAACGTCTGCTGACCGTGTTCAATCTCGGCGAGGGACAGTCTGCGCCGGATGCGAAATTAGACCATCCTTCGGTGGCGTTGATGGGCAAACTTGAAATGGAGATCGCGCAACTCTCTGCGGAAGATGCAGCCGTGTTCATGGATGAATATGGCATCAAGGAGTTGAGTCTCAACCGCATGATCAATCTCTCCTACAAACTTTTGCAGGAATTGACCTTCTTCACCGTGGGTGAAGATGAAGTGCGTGCCTGGGTCACTCACCGCGGGGCGACGGCACAGGAAGCTGCCGGAGAAATTCACACTGACCTTTCGCGCGGATTCGTTCGCGCCGAGGTGGTGGCTTATGAAGATTTGATCAGCCTCGGGTCCATGAATGAAGCGAAGGCAAAGGGCAAGTTCCGGCTTGAGGGCAAGGAATATATCGTAAAAGAAGGCGATATCATGCACGTGCGGTCCAGTTTGTAAAATCCACACCGTAGAATGGGTTAATGTTTTTCAGGTTGTGATAAAACGTAGGGATAAGGGCAACTCGTCCCTCTACGAATAAAACAAGGAGACAACATGGCGTATAAACTTTCCAAGTGGGATCTTTCTCAACTTTATTCTGGCTACGACAGCCCAGAGCTTGAAAATGCATTCGATATGATCGAAGAACAAGTGGCATCCTTTGAAGGCGTGCGTAACAAGCTTGTTCCAGATATTTCCACTGAACAATTTATGCAGGTGATGAAAGCCGATGAACTTTCAACCCGCGTTGCAAATAAACTTTATTCGTTTGCGGGTTTATCGTTCACAGCAGATACACAAGACCAAAAGGCACAAGCTTTACAAGCACGGGTTCAACAATTTTTAGCAGAGAACCAGAACCGAACCTTGTTCTTTAGTTTGTGGTGGAAAGAACTGGATGATGCAAATGCTCAACGGTTGATGGATGCTTCTGGAGATTATCGCTACTATCTGGAATCCATTCGTAATTTCAAGCCACATACCTTGAGCGAAGCAGAAGAAAAAATCATTAACCTGAAGAATGTCAACGGGGTAAATGCCTTAGGTAACTTGTACGACTCCATCACGAACCGCTATGTGTTCAAGATGAAAGTAGGTGGCAAAGAAAAGGAAATGACTGCTGCCGAGTTGTTCTCTTACCGCTACAGCACAGACCCGGCAGTTCGCGCTGCAAGCTACCAGGCGCAATTCAAGGTATATGCAGAGGACGGTCCCATCCTTGGGCAAATTTACCAGACCATCTTGCGCGATTGGCACAGTGAGAACATTGGACTGCGCAAATTCAAGAATGCCATCGCTCCGCGCAACTTAAGCAATGACGTCCCAGATGAAGCGGTGGAAGCATTGCTCAACGTAGCGCGCAAGAATGTGAGCATCTTCCAACGTTATTTTAGAATGAAAGCCAAACATCTCGGCATGAAGAAAATCCGCCGATATGATATTTATGCGCCGTTGGCAGCATCCAAGAAAACCTATGACTGGGACACCGCCGTTCATATGGTGTTGGATGCATTCAACAACTTCTCGCCCAAAGTAGCGGACCTTGCCAAACGTGTCTTTGATCAGAACCGCATTGATAGCGAGATCCGCAAAGGCAAACGAGGAGGCGCGTTCTGTTGGGGCTTTTTGCCCGAAGAGACACCGTATGTGTTGGTGAACTATCAGGGCAATAGCCGTGAAGTTGCCACCCTTGCACATGAGTTGGGACATGCCATTCATGCTATGTTGGCAGAACAACACAGTGTGTACACCTTCCACTCGTCACTGCCATTGGCTGAAACCGCCTCGACCTTTGCTGAAATGGTCTTGATCGACAAATTGCTGACAGAAGAAACAGATGAATCGGTTCGCCGAGACATTCTCTTTAAACAAATGGATGACGCCTATGCGACCGTACTGCGTCAATCATACTTTGCGCTCTTCGAGAAGACCGCACATGAAATGACGCAAAAGAACGCCTCTATTGATGATTTGAGCAATGCCTACCTTGAAAACCTCAAAGAACAATTTGGCGACTCACTTGAACTCAGCGACGAATTCAAATGGGAATGGGTCGGCATTCCGCATATCTATCAGACTCCGTTCTATGTGTACGCCTATGCTTTCGGTCAATTGTTGGTGTACGCGTTGTATCAGCAGTTCAAACAGGAAGGTGAATCGTTCAAGCCAAAGTACCTCAAGATCCTTTCGGCGGGCGGTTCAGAAGCACCTGAACGCATTTTGAGCGAAGCCGGTGTAAACATTCGTGACCCGAAATTCTGGCAAGGCGGTTTCGACTTCCTCGAACGTTTGGTAAGCGAATTGGAGAAGTTGCCGGTGGAAAAAGCCAAGAAACCTGTGGCAAAGAAAGCTAAACCCGCCGCAAAGAAAGCAGTCAAGAAAGTAGCTGCCAAGAAAACGTCAAAGACGAAGAAAAAGAAATAAAGCAAAAGACCCGGCTCATCGCCGGGTCTTTTTTATGCTCAATTACTTCACCGTCACTTGGATAACGGCTGTATCCACTTTTTGATCCTGGCGGACAACGATCAACTGAACGGCGTACAGACCGCTGAGACCGGTCGTATCCCATTCGGCTAAGATGCCGCCTTCTACAGGAGTGTAATTGTCCTCGCCCAATTGAATCCACTCTTGCGGATTCAGCCCCTTCCCCACTTGAACCCGATAATACACGAAGTCATCTCCAGTGGCGGCACCGAGAATGAGAACCTTGCCGTTCACATCCGCAAAGAGTTGCGGAGCTGTGATATTGGCATATGGCTTCACTGGCGGAGCTTGAATCGCATCATAAGATGAAGGCGGAACAGCAATGCCTTCGCTTTGGGCCCACGCTCGCGCCTCGTCCGGGATGATCATGTACACGCGCTTATCCACAAGTTCAGGCGGGGTAAAGACCGTGGCAAGCAACCCCGTCTCGCGATTGACAGAAAATTCGCGGAACATCGTATCGGCTTGGGTGGGCTCACTGCCGTTCAAGAAAACTTCAGAGACCAAGTTTGGGCATTCACGAGTTGGCAACATACCAGATGGATCACAAACCGTCATTGGCGTAATGCCTTGCGGCGTACTCCAACCATCCACAGGTTTATCTTCAGAAGCCAATTGCATCAAGGCACTCCACAGCGCAGCCGGGAAACGCGGCGTGATGAATTCATTCTCTCCGCGCACACCCGTCCAAACCGCTACAGAGACATAAGGCGTATACCCAACCATCCAGGTATTTTTTCCATCAGCAGTTTGCCCCGGCTTCACACCTGCAGGTCTGCCAATCTCTAAAACATTTTGCCTGCCCCACGTCTGCCAGCGTGCCGGATCATCGCTTAACGCATGCGTCATCAAATATGCCATTGCCGGTGTGACTACCGTCTGTGATTTTGGAAAAGACCAATCAAGCATCACGCCCCGGTCAATACTTTCCACGCGCAACACAGTAATCGGCGTAAATTTGTCGTTCACATACTGCCCCAATTTCACCCCTTGCATGCCAAAGACTCCATACGCACTAGCGAGGTCGAGCATGGCGGCTTCATTATTAACATCCACGCCAAAGGATGAGGCAATCTTTGTGATGTTCTCCATGCCCATTTGGTCTTTCAAGGTCTCAACCGGCACTTGATATCCATTCGCAAGCGCAATTCGCAAACGCATGGCGCCATGATACTTGCCATCAAAATTCGGGTTGACATCTTGAAATGGAATATCCCACGTCAGTGTGGCTGGACTTAACCCGCGCGTGAATCCTGTGAGATAGACAAACGCATCATACGCAGACCCGGCTGGGTGTGCGCTGATCAAAGGTGTTTCTACGCCTTGATTTGTCTCCCCCACCATCGCAAGGACCTGCCCCGTGGTAGGGTCAAGGATAATGGCGCTGGCTGAAGAATCAGTGTAGATGGCATCGGGCGGCAGAGATGGGAGCAAACGTGCGGCATCACAGTTCGTTTCGGTCTCTGGCAAATTCGCGAGCCGCAACGCATACAACTCTGTTGCACAAGCGGCATTCTTTTGCAAGTCATAATCTAATGTAGAGATGACCGTAATACCGCCGCGCTCAATACGGTCACGCGGAATTTGAGAGTCGACTTGGGAGAGCAATAAGTTTAGAAACGCTGGAGCCACTTCGGTTGGAGTCTGAGGCGCTTCTGTGAATGTGGGCGTCTCTGCCAACGCGGGGTCCAATTGCTCGGCAGTGACCAGTCCCAGGTCACTCATCACGTATAAAAGTTCACGTCCACGTTGAATGGCAACTTGCGAAGCATCATGCGGATTGAGTGCAGGCGTTTCACTGGTTGCCGCCAAGATCGCAGACTCGGCGAGGGTTAGTTCATCGGCAGACTTGCCAAAGTACAGCTGAGCGGCAGCATCAATCCCATACGCGTAATTGCCAAAGTCTGCGCTGTTGAGATACCACTCCATGATCTGCGTGCGCCCAAACTGCGACGTAATCTGCACGGCAAGCAAACGTTCACGAACGGCACGCTTCCATGAGGGTGGCTCGTTATACATCATCAAGGCGCTGACCAGCTTTTGCGCAATGGTGGGATGCAAATCATAGTTATTGAAACCATCAAGCGAATAGCCGGAGTGATTCATAAAACTGGGGTCGGCAACTGCAATGAGTGCGTTGACCATCTCATTTGGAACATGCTGGGCATTTTGTTCGCTAATGGGAATATACCGGCGCGGAGATTCACTGGGCGCAAAGGTAGCCAGCAATTGCAAACCGGTTCGGTCGTAGACCCTTGTTGGCTGTAGCAGAAGTCCATCGGGCGGGTTGAGCAAGCGCGGCAAGATCTGAGGCGAAGGCAGATTGCGGGTCACATCGGAATAAGCAAAAGCAGCGAGGATGATGAGCCCGCCAAACACCAGGGAAAGGATAAGCCCCACACTTAAAACCACGCCGCGTGAACGGTTCTCGTTGCGTTTTTGTTTTTCAAGCCTGCGCTCACGCCGCGCACGGAGGACCGGTAAAGTAGAAGTCATACAGGAAGTATATTGGGATTTTGGAAATTGGTAAATCGGAAATTGTCAGTTCGGTGTTTTATAATGACGAGGTTTACTGGATAATTAAGCATGTTCGCCTGCATTGCATTTCATTTTATTGGAGACTTTCATGGCACCGAATATCTTTATGAGTTATTCAAGGCGCGAAACAGGGTTTGTGGATGACCTAACCCATAGGCTGGAGAAAGCCGGTTTTAACGTCTGGCTTGATTACCGAAGGTTAATTCCAGGCACGCCGTGGGCTGGGCAAATTCAAAAAGGTTTGCAAGAAGCAGAAGTGGTCTTGTTGGTTGTTTCCAAAGATTCGATCGCTTCACAATTTGTAGAATTAGAGTGGCGGCACGTCTTAAACGAAAAGAACAAGCGCATTATCCTTGTCATCTTTGAAGCTGTAAAATTACCAGATGAATTGAAAAAATATGAGTGGGTGGATTTTCGAGGTAGTTATGAAGCTGGCATCAAAGAATTAATTTCACAACTCAATCAACCTATTCAAGAAACACAAGCTCCGCCTGAAAGCGGATTCAAAGCGCCCTTCATCGTGTGGGTAAGCATCCTTTTGAGCGCCATTGCTGGCGTTTATTCGCTGCTTTCCTTTTGGAGCGTGTTGCTTCCATTGATTCTGGTTCCGCTTGCCTGGCAAGTCTATAAACGCAACTATAACTTTTCACGCGTCCAAACTGCCTTGTGGATGTCACCTTTATTAAACCTGCTTGGCTTACTACTCTTTAGTGAACTTGGTTACTTTAATGCGGAAGGCGAAAATTTTGCAGTATATTATTTTCGCATCAACCCATTATTGGGGGTATTGGTAAACATCTTACAGTGGCTGCCCTATTCGGCTTTCGTTTTGATCTTTCTTTTTCGTTCGGCAAGTATGCAACGTTGGGGCAAGCCCGAGGCGAACATGCCGAAATTTGCCAATCCATATCGTCCGAAAAATCCCAATCCCCGCCCTGTTAAATTCTTTATCGATCATGCAGAACAGGATTCTGTTATCGCGAAGGATATATCAAACAAGTTGATCCAGTATGGGCATCATCAAGAAGCGGACATCAAATCTGCTGAGTCAGTGTTGGTATTAATCTCGCGCTTCAAAAACGACACGACCGCTGACCCTGAACATCAAATCGTTTTCCCCGTTTTGGTTCAGACCGCACAACCTTCAGAAAAACTTTCGCATGTGCAATGGATTGATTATCGCAAAGGGTTGAAAAATGTAGACGCATTGGCACAATTATTACCAGACCCAACCCAATTATTAACTGCATTGGGTACGCGCCCTACCAATGGCGCACAAATTGTGATGCCGAACATCTTTAGTAGAGTTGTTAACTTCTTAACGTTTATTCTTCTGTTAAATGTAAGTACATTTTTTATCTATCTTCTGGAACTATGGGCAAATGGGTTGGGATACATCCAACAGGATGAACCGGCTTTCATCTTTAGCAACCTAGCTCAAACCGCATTGGCTGTGCTGGCAGCCTGCGGACTTGGATTTTTCATGATTAAATCTATAACAGAAAGGCGCGGACTCTTTGCATCCATCCCGCCGTTTTTTGCAGGGCTATTTAGCTTGTTCTTCATTCTCATGTATCAATACACCCTGGCAGATTCCATGACCACGCTCTTCGAAGACTATGGCGAAACGGAAATTTATGGTTTTATTACCATTCCATATTTCTTTCTTATCTTTGGCGGGATTGTTTTGCTGATTATGATCTTCTTCAATTGGAAAGAATTGCGCCGTTGGTTCCCTAGAAAAGGGAAATAAATTTTGAACCTCTACCTTATGATGCCCAACACCTTTATCAGTTATTCACGGCAATGTATTGGTTTTGTAGATGACCTTGCCCACAAGATGCAAAAACAAGGCTTTCGCATCTGGACAGATTACCTCAGCCTTGTGCCGGGGCGACCATGGGCTGAGCAGATCGAAAAGGGACTTCAAGAGGCGGAGTTGCTTCTATTGGTCGTCTCACCAGAGTCTGTTTCCTCTCGCAGCGTGGAGATCGAGTGGCGGCACTTTCTCGAGCATAAAAAGCGCATCATCTTATTGATCTTTCAAGCCGTGCCTTTGCCGCCAGAGCTAGCCGGCTTGGAATGGGTAGACTTTCGCGGCGCCTTTGCCCCAGCGATGAAAGAACTCCTGAAACGGATTGAGGCGCCCACCTCACAGCGTGGACCCGCTCCGCAGTCTGGGTTTAAAGCCCCATTCGTCGTTTGGGTGGCGGCGGCTCTCAGTGTCATCAATGCCGTTTATTCCCTGTTCGCTTTTTGGACCATCCTGATTCCCTGGGTATTAGTTCCTCTGCCCGCGCGCATCTTCAAACGCGAATTCAATTTATCTCAAGTTCAAACTGCGTTGTGGACTCAACCCATCGCTTTGTTTTTTACATTGGGTTTGTTTCTCGAATTGAAGCTCATCAACATTGATATAGATTTTGACTACAGCAATTACTTCTCGCTCTACAACGTGGTGTTGATGAGTCTGTTCATACAGATCTATCTCATCCCGTTCTTTTCCATTTTGCTGTTGATTGTCTTACGCTTGCCCGGCATGCAACGCTGGGGCAGACCCGAAGCCAGCGCCCCAAAGTTTGCCAATATCTATCGCCCGAATATTGTTAAGCCAGACCCCGTCCACTACTTCATTGATTACGCCCCAGAAGACAAAGCCATTGCCCGCGAGCTGGAAAAGGAGTTGACCAAGGTTGGTCACACCCCCGCGAACGGACTCGCATCCGCGAATGAGGCGCTGGTGTTGCTCTCGCGCTTCAAAACGGACACCGAAGCGGACCCTGAAAAACAGGTGGTGTATCCCATCCTGATCCAACGCGTGAAACTACCTGAGAAACTCTCCAAGGTGCAGTGGATCGACTTCCGCAAAGGGGTGCGCAATCTCGAAGCCATCGCCAAGCTTCTGCCGCAGCCCGCCAAACTACTCACAGCCTTAGGTGTGCGCCCCACCAGCAGTGGACAAGCCGCCATGCCCAACATCGTCATCGCCCTTGTAGACTTTCTCATCATCATGGGCATGGTAAACCTTGGCTCCTTCTTCCTTTACATGCTCGAACTGACCAGCCTCAACCTGCGCTTGGTGGCAGAGTATGAATCCTTTCGCCTGCTGTGGATGATTTTTATGCAACTGCTCTCCACCGTCGCTTCGGGCTGGTTGATCTATTTCATGGTCCGTTCGTTGAGCGACCGCATCGGGTGGTTTACCAAACCCCTGGCACTGTCGCTCGGATTCATCGTCATTCTATTGCTGTTCTTTTGGCAACTTGTTCTTGGTTCAAACATCAACGATCTTTTACTAAAATATGGCATTGTGGCAGAAACTCTTTTTTACGCTCTCCCCTTCATGTTTATGTTCACAGGCATGTTCATTGTGATCGTACTCGTGCTCTTCCGCTTTAAAGCTTTGCGGATGTGGCTACCAGCAAAAGGAAAATAACGAAGAATGGACACTCAACTCTCGAAAAAAGTCTTGGACAAAATCAAGTCAGAGTATCCCACTGATAAAGCCCATACCGTGACCGAGTCCCTCGCCCAATACGGCGCGGACAAACCCGAGACAGAACGGGTGCAGCTTGGAATTCTAGCCATAGCCAATGGAGATGACGCTAAACTTAAAGCGTTGGTGCCCCTTGCTCTCACCGATTACAGAGACTTGCTCATGCAGGCAGAATACCTGAATGACCCCTATAATCTTTTGCAAAGCCTGCTTAAGAACCTACAAGAGACTCAAACCCTAACTCCCGAAGAAGTGACCGAAACCATGCGTGCCAGCGGTGGGACAAATTACAGAAAAGCCTTCACCTTTCTCGTGGACATGCTCCCTCAGCGCGGAAAGACCCTGAACGCCGAGCAATATCAATTAATCGATAAACTCGGAAGAGCGTTAAAATTGCCCGTCAAAACATGGAAGCATCTTACAAAATAGGATCATGGTGAAATGACATAAATCTGCGGATGGGTCTGCTATATAATTTTACAAGGAGAAGCACCTATGGTCACAAAGACAATTTCTGGCGGCACCGTTCACAAGCTGCCCAAGGATTTACGAGAAGCTCTTACCGTTGACTCGCAAGCCCGCACATTGTGGGAGGGACTTACCCCACTGGCACGCAATGAGTGGATCTGTTGGGTGACCTACGTCAAGAAAGACGAAACGAGAAAAGAGCATGTGGAAAGGGTGGTCAGTGAACTCAAAGAAGGGATACGCCGACCGTGCTGCTGGATAGGTTGTATTCATCGCACCGATAAGGCGATCAGCCCTTCGGTACAATATGTGCTCAGTAGAAAAGGGAAAAAATAGAAAAAGCTTTTACCTCGGCAGAACAGGGAAACAAAGCATTGCGCGCCTTGATCTCTGCCATGCCCAAAAAGAAAGTGGCGGCTGGTACATAACAATAAAGAGCGACTGTCACAAGTCGCTCTTTTCATTTCTCAATCAGTTCTTTTATTTTCTGAACCACCGCGGACAGATATCTCCCAACCTCATCATTCCCAAAGCTGACAATCCTCAACTCCATCGCTGAGTTTCCCCCGTTTGGATTAGACATTACAAAAACACAGCGCTTGAAACCTTGAACTTTTCCGCAAGGAATCGAATATGGCGGACGTTCAATTCGCGCTTGCCGTTCAAAATTTCAGAGACCACACCTTGCGATCCCACTTCTGATAATTCAGATTGAGTCAAGCCATGTTCTTCCATGAGAAAGCGTAACACTTCCGCGCCCGTAGCGTCAGGGATTGGATAATGCTCTTCTTCATAGATTTCAATAAGTGTACCAAGAGTATCCAACAACCCGTAAAGTGGATGTTTCTCATTATCCCCAATGTCATCCAGCAATTCATTAAGCCGTTTGACCGCCGCATTGTATTCGCGCTCATTACGAATGGACAGTAAAGGCGCGATATTCGCCCAGTGGACTTCGAGTTCTTTAGTTGCGAGTGTCATTTTTCCAATCTCCTCGGTCATATTCTGCATGTGTCAGAACGTGACGGACATACACTTTGCCGCGATTGAAATGAATGGACGTGATCAACCTGTATTTATTGCCGCCGATATTGAAGATGACCCAATGGTCAAGCTTATCGGCAGACGGGAAAACCTGTCGCAATTCGGCAAAGGAGTGAAATTCGGTCTTTTGCACGATCTTGAACCAACGCTGTAACGCCATTCGGCTGTCGGGATGTTTCTCCCAGAACTGGATGAGCGTTTTGCGGGTGATGATGTGCATGGATTATTTTATATCTCAAATTGAGATATTTGACAAGAGGCGGTTTATTACTTTTCAATAAGCTTTTTGATATTCCCCACCACCGCGGACAGGTTCCTCCCCACCTCATCATTCCCAAAGCGGACGACCCTCAACCCCAGCGCGGACAATACCTTCGCCCGCCGTTCATCCTCCTCTTTCTGCAAGTCGTGGATGTCGCCATCCACTTCAACAACCAGCCCCGCTTGATGACAATAAAAGTCAACAATGAATCCTGCAATGACCTGTTGACGTCGAAACCGAACGCCCAGCTTGTTGGCGCGGATTTGCTGCCAAAGTAATTTTTCAGCAGGTGTCATTTCGCGCCTTAATTCTTTCGCGCGTTCGAGTTTTGCCTTGGTAACTGATTGTTCGGTGACAATATTTTTGATTGGCATGTTGGGATTCTAATTCAAAACAAAGAGCAACCTCTCCCCAGCCCTCCCCTAAAGGGGAGGGAGTCAAACCATCCCCACCCAAAACACTTATCAACCCATGTAGAGTCATCCTGACCAGCAGGCACCCCTTCCCTTAAGGGAAGGGGACGGGGGAAAGGTCCCAACACCCCGATCAATCACCACAATCGGGGAAAGGTCCCTCCCTTCCCGCCCCCGTTTGGAGTTGACTTCTTCCACAAGTTATCTTGAATCTTCCAAATAACCCTTTATCAGTTTAAGTTTCTTGCTATATCTTTTCTTCTCAATTTCACATTCCCAAATCCTGACAACTTTCCACCCATCTTTTCTTAATGCCTTGTTCACCTTTTTATCTCGTGCCTGGTTGCGTTCAATCTTCTCTTTCCAAAAACCTTTTTTCAGGCTGTCTCTTGGCTTCAGGCAAGTATGACCATGCCAAAAGTAACCATCTACAAAAACAACCAATTTATCTTTTGGAAAAACAAAATCAGGCTTACCCAACAAAGCCTGATTTCTTCTCCAACCAATAATTTTATATTCCCTGAATAGCCGTATCGTTGCAACTTCGGTGGTTTCATTCCCTTTCGACCGAATTGCGCTCATTATTTTAGAGCGTTTTTCTTTAGTTAGAAAATCAACCACAGTTTTAGAGTAATTCGCTATAAAACATCAAACAATGTTTGCAGACAATCACGTTGCATTCGAAACTTTTTTCTAGCATCAATTAGGTTTTTTTCGTCAAACTCAAAGAAATTATCCTTCCCAATTAGTGATTTCAATCGTTTTTTGCCATCTTTTATGTCCACTTTACTATGAGCAACAGCATTTCTGTAATGCACTACATCATTTTCAAATGACTTGAAAACCTCTTTACATTCTTGAATCTTTTTAGCCCTCTCAGATTTATCTTTTGTTTCAGCAATAACTCGCAACTCCTCAGTGAGAATGCCATTTAAAGTCATTTGTTTTTTATAAAAATCAAAAACTCCTGGCTTCCTCATAATCTGCGCTTCAAACACACTATGTTTAGGGTTGAACCATTTCAATAACAACTCTTCGATCATGTGCTCAAGCTCAATAGCATCGGCAACTATCCAGCCACGGAGAGTCGCGAGATCTGATGAGCGTTTCAGCCTCAGTTCTATAACTTCTTCTATTATGTTAATGGCATCCTTTTTGCTAGTATAAAAAACACCGTTCAACCTTTTCTTTAGAATGTTTTCCATGTCCCCGCCTGTGTAAAAAATAATATCGTGGAAATAGTCATTCTTCCTAATTTCTTCGATTACTGCATCGCCGTTTTCATCATCATCCAAACCATAATCGATAATAATAAGCTCAATATCATTTGACTTAATAGCCTCAAGAACTTTGTCCTTTTTTGACTGAACAGAAATTTTTAACTCAAACCCTCTTTCTTCGAGCCATATCCGAACCTCGTCTGCTATTGCACCTGCAACTTCACGATTGTCATCAACTATGAGTATCGAAAATTCTGCGATTTTCATTTCTTTCCTCACCTTTTTGTGAATGTTAGAATGAATTCTGCACCTTCATCGGTGCCTTCATTGGCAATTATACTGCCGTCCATTTCTTGCATAAGATTTAATGAATGACTTAATCCTAATCCAGAGCCTTTAGTTGTTGTAAAACCTATATTGAATAACTGGGGGAAATTTTTCTTTGGTATTCCTTGACCGTTATCCTTGAAACTAATAATTAATTTTTCTTGAGTTCTTTCCAGTACACTAACTGTGATTAATGTTGTTTTATGTTTTCTCGAATTGTAAATCAAATTATCAAAAACAATACTTACCTTAAGTGGGGTAAATCGTGTAATAAATTCTTCCCCTGCAAGCGGCATAAATTGAATATCAATTTTTTGATTTTGGGGATCAAGTACAAACCCGCCATGAACATTCAGGAGGTATTGCCTAATGTAATCCGTCAAATCCAGAGTGATAATTTCTGCATCTGCACGGAAATTTGCACGAGTAGCAAAGCGACTAATAGTGTTTATTTTTCGTGCAGTAATATTAATGCGCTCAAGAGAAGCCATTAGCATTTCTGGCTTTAAAGTTTTCGCCTCGTCACGCAATATTGACAGCAATGTCAATGTCATTTGCTCAATAGCATCGGCATCCTGTCCTATGCTGTGATGTAATTTGATAACATGTTCTAAATCCTTAGATAGAACAGATTTCAGGAAAAGGTTTTCGGCAGATGTTTCCTTTACCTTACTTTTTGTTTCTTGAACTTCTTCCTGTGCTTTTCGGGCTGCCTCTTCAGCTTCTTGTTGCTGTGCTGTAGCCTCTCTTGCCTTTTCCTCTGCTTTTTCAGCGCGAGCACGTTCTTTTGCAGTCTCGGCTTCAGCTTCTTCTTTTGCTTGCGCTAATATTGCTACTTGCTTTTTTGCGCGTTTAATTTCTTTGTCAAGCTCGTTGTTTTCTTGTTCAGAAGCAATTCGTTCAAGGTTCTTAAGTAAAGAAGTGACGCTTTCCGCAGATTTATTTTCTAAGATATTAAGGATGTCTCTGTTGTAACGAATATCAACAACATCTTCTGATTGTGTCAGTTTAACAATCAAATCAAATGTAAGTTGACGTTGCTCAGAAGTATCCTTATCAATTAATTCAGGAAACTCGCCTTGCGTCCCAAATTTTGCAAGATTGATAACGAAATTTTCAAGCCTTTTTAACGCATATTCAATAAATAATTCTTTAAGTGCAGCAAAAGCCTGATTCTTTATCAACCCACCATCACGGCTACTGGTTTCTTGGAACTCTGGATTTCTTCCATTGATTTCTATACGTCCTGATAAGTCTCGATTACCTAGGAAACGAAAAATACCTTGTTGTTTCCTTCGATCGATTTCTAACGAGTCATCTCCCACATCACCAAAGGGATGAACCCTAAATCCATTTTTATAAAGAAAGACAGAGCCATACTTAACTGGCGGGAGCCCCATACGCCGAGTAAAGGAAGATTTTGCAGATCTATTAAGATGAAAAAGGCTTATTTGTATATCAAACAATATCCCCTTATATGGATTATGTTCCATCAACTCGTAAATGAGTGTTCCACGATCATTTAATTTCGTAATTAATGTATCACCATCTCTGTCTATTTCCAATTGTATTTGAGTAGTTTTAAGTTCTAAAGCCTCAAAAAGGAAATTTCTTACTGGTCCATTAACTATATTCCACGGTTCTTCTGGCTTTGACCTTCTTAAGGCATTATCTTCATCAATTTCTTCAGGCGCGGAAAGAGAAACTACAAATCTTTCAACATCATTTTCTTGATGCGGATTAATTAGTCGTTCAAGAGATTGGCGTAATTTAAGGAGTTTTTCTCTATTCCAATCAGAACTTCTTAGTTCAGAAATCTCAAGAATTGTGCCGCCTTGAAGCTTGGGAATAGGAATACTTTTTGATTGAGTTAATTGCGCTTTTATTGTATGAAACTCTAACTCAGCATCTTTTTCAAAATCACTCCAATCAACATCCAATACATGCCAAGTATCTTCTTTTTTCTTCTTTGTTGTTAGTTTAAGTTTAGCGCCTAACCTATCGCATGAAAAACGCCCAATACCTTTTGCTCCTGCATATATGCGATTTGACTTAATCTTATCTCGATAATCTTGCTCGAGTTTTTTTGCAGAGTAGGCAACAAAAAGCCATTTGTTTTTCAAGTCATCATCATTCATCCCATCGCCATTATCTTTGATGATAATGCGGGGATTCTCTGACTTTAGCCCTTCAAAGACAATTTCAACCTCGCGAGCATTGGCGTCGAAAGCATTTTTCACAAGCTCATATACAGCAATAAAATCATCTGTGATGAGTTCCTTACCAATGATATTCTTTAATGCTGAACTAATTTTAAAGGTAACATTGCTCATTTTTTTAATGCCTTGGTTATCGCTATCCCAACCTGTTCTGCAAAAAGAGGCGGCACAGCATTGCCAACCTGCGTATATCTTGGAGTTTGTTTGACCCTTCTTGGTCCGCCCGTTGTGTATGGTCCCTTGAATTCAAACCAATCAGGAAAGGTCTGGAGCCTTGCACACTCGCGGACTGTCATTACCCTTGGTTCAGAATAATGAACAAAGTCGTCTGGAATGGTTGTAATAGTCAAAGAAGGTTGTTCACGGTCAAGAACAGTGACATTACGCTTTTTTATTCCATACTTTGCTCTTGCTTCACCCATAATTCTCTTGTTACGCGGGGCTTCCTGAAGCAAATAAGAGAAAACCTTTGAAGCTTCTTCCGTGTGGTTAACAAGCCTGTGACTATCAGGAAGATAGGTTTCTTTTTCAGGAACGCGCAGATATTTTTGAAGGCTAGTCTGGGCTTTTGAAGTAATTCCAGATTTGAAGCGCTTTGTGTCTGGGCAAACATCTGTACCATGAATACTTTCAAGGTCAGAAAGAGCTTGTTGGGTTGTTGTCCGTTCAGGAATACCTCTAGCCTGTAAGAACTGTTTACGTCCATCAAACAAATATTTGAAAATCTTATCTGCAATACCGTCTTTTGTAGCTATTACAATAAAACGCTTTCGACGTTGCGGAACCCCAAATTCAGACATGTCGATCATTTCACCGCGAGCATCGGTATAACCTAGCTTATGAAGTTCGCTGATAACAATTTCAGAATAAGCAATTTTTTTGTGCTTTGTTGAATTTGAGAATTTCAGGGTAAAGCCCTGCACGTTTTCAAACATAATAACGCGCGGCTGGACAAGTTTCACAAAGTCCAAATAAGAATGAATTAGCTTATTACGCTTGTCAGAAGCACGCCTTTCCCCTGCCATTGAAAACCCCTGACATGGCGGTCCGCCAACAACAAGGTCAACTGTGCCTTGCAGGGATTTCAATTCTCTTTCTTTATTTTTCAGAAGGGTGTCAATATTCCAGTTTTTTACTGGAAGCCAAGGAGCCCACTTGAAATGTTTGTGCGTATCGATAAGATTGTATTTCAGGGTCGAAAAAGCATCGGGATTTTTCTCAATAGCAAACAAACCTTGTAGCCCCGCTTTGTGCAGACCAAGGCTGATTCCACCGCAACCAGCGAATAAATCAACATATCTGACTGTCATAGAGGTATTTTACCCTAATTCTAGAACCGATTTTCTGTTTTCAGCTCAACCGTTTATAGTCCGCTTTAGCGGACTTCGTAAAAATAGCACGGGTGATTCATCCCCGTGCGGGCTAACAGCCTGGCACAAAGCCCCTCGAAACCGAACCAACTCCCAGTTAAGAACGAAGCGTTGTCCTGAGCTTGTCGAAGGGCGGGTTTTCATCATCCAAAAAGAATCCATCCGCGTTTTCCGCTCTCGTCCGCGTCCCATTAAACCTTCGTGCCCCTTAGTGACCCTTCGTGGTTAAAAAATTCCCCCCACCTCATTCATCCTTCCCCTTCCATCTGATACAATACGCCCCGACCAACTCGAATATCGAATTATCGAATATCAAATCTCTACTCTCTGGAACCCCATGTCAAACGAATCCCTCGTAATCTACTCCATGAACAAAGTGGGACGTATCGTCCCCCCCAACAAACAAATCCTGCGCGACATCTCCCTCGGCTTTTATTACGGCGCCAAGATTGGCGTGCTCGGTCTCAACGGCGCGGGCAAATCCACCTTACTGCGCATCATGGCGGGCGTCGATAAAGACTACATCGGCGAAATCTCGCAAGCCAAAGGCTACACCTACGGGCTGCTCGAGCAGGAACCAAAACTCGATGAAACCAAAACAGTCATCGAAGTCGTCAAAGAAGCGGTGCAGCCCATCGTCGAAATGCTGGCGCGCTTCGATGAGGTCAACGCCAAGTTCGCCGAACCCGATGCCGACTTCGACGCCCTCGTCGCCGAGCAAGCCAAATTGCAGGAACAACTCGACAAGCACGACGCCTGGAATCTCGACTCGCATCTCGAAGTGGCGATGGAAGCCCTGCGCTGCCCGCCATCGGATACGCCCATCAAGGTCTGCTCAGGCGGAGAAAAGCGCCGCGTCGCCCTCACCCGACTCCTGCTCACCGAACCCGATGTGCTCCTGCTCGACGAACCCACCAACCACCTCGACGCCGAATCCGTGGCGTGGCTCGAACATCACCTGCGCGACTACAAAGGCACCGTCATCGCCGTCACCCACGACCGCTACTTCCTCGACAACGTCGCAGGCTGGATCCTCGAACTCGACCGCGGCTACGGCATCCCCTACAAGGGCAACTACTCCTCGTGGCTCGAACAAAAACAGGAACGCATCCGCCTCGAAGAGAAAGCCGAATCGAAACGCCAAAAGACTCTCGAACGCGAACTCGAATGGATTCGCATGGGCGCCAAGGCGCGTCAAGCCAAGGGACAAGCCCGCGTCAGCGCCTACGAAAAATTGCTCAATCAAGAAGCCGAAGCCCGCCGCGAAGAACTGGATATTTACATCCCGCCTGGTCCGCGCCTCGGTGACGTTGTTTTTGAATTTGACAAGGTGACGAAATCATATGACGACCGCCTCATTCTCGACGGGTTTTCTGCTACTGTTCCCCCAGGCAGTATCATCGGGATAGTGGGTCCGAACGGCGCAGGCAAAACCACCCTGCTGAAAATGATCACAGGACAAGAAAAACCCGACAGCGGCACCGTCAAAATCGGCGAGACCGTCAAACTGGCATACGTTGACCAATCCCGCACCCTCGACCCTGAGAAAACCGTCTACGAAGAAATCTCAGGCGGCGCCGATACGCTCGAACTCGGCAAGCGTAAGATCAACGCCCGCGGCTACTGCTCCTCCTTCAACTTCGCAGGCTCCGACCAGCAAAAGAAAGTCGGCATCCTCTCAGGCGGAGAACGCAACCGCGTGCACCTCGCCAAGACCCTCACCGAAGGCGCCAACGTCCTGCTCCTCGACGAACCCACCAACGACCTCGACGTCAACACCCTGCGCGCCCTCGAAGAAGCCATCACCGAATTCGCAGGCGTCGCCCTCGTCGTCAGCCACGACCGCTGGTTCCTCGATAGAATTTGCACCCACCTCATCGTCTACGAAGGCGACTCCGTTGCGAAGATGTACATCGGCAACTGGTCTGATTACGAAACGATGATGCAGGAGAAATTCGGCAAAGACCTAACCCCGCATCGGGTCAAATACAGAACGTTGAAGAGATAAATTCGTCCCCGTAGGGGCAGGGTCTCCCTGCCCCTTTTTGTTTCATCCAAAAATCAAGGGCGACGAGACGTCGCCCCTACGTTCGAACGAAACGATAAATATTCAACACACTCGGATCTACTTATGAATATTGAATCCAGAGATAACCTTTACAAAGAATTAGGTCATATTTGGCAAAGACTCGTCGATGCGGTTAAAGATCAGGAACCGATTTTGTTGAAAGGGAAAGAAAGAATTTTTTTTCTAGCTTATTGGTTGTATGGAGAGATCGGCAATGGTAATTTCGACCAGTTTTATTACAACTCCACAGGCGATTATTCACTTGAAATGGTTTCCGCTTTGCAGGAAATAGGGGCGTATGATGCAGCGAGAATATTATCTGAGTGCAATAGGGTATTTCCAGGTGGAATACCACCACAGAACAGAGATGAACGAATTCAAGCACTTGATGCTTTGCCATTAGACTCGATCGCATTCTTAAACAGAGCAGGTCATGAGCTAATGGATGATTCAGATTTTGAGCTGAGGATTTATCACTATTATGTGACTGAAAAAAAAGTATCAGCATCGGAACTCAGAACTATATACTATAATTTTTATGCTGGCGAACGCTTTTTCCAAGACTTGTCGAAAAGACCCGAAAAGGAGCAGTTTGATTTTCTCTTAGCCAAAATTACAGAGATGATGTTTGTTCCATTTCACGACCGATATTTTTTAGATAAAAGAGAATTTGAAATAAGGGCTTATCTTTTGAATTTGGAGTATTTCGACGAAAAAGCTGTTGTCGAAATTATTGAGCGCTTTATTTACAAGCCTGGATTTAACAAGCAAGGAATCAAAGCTTTTGATGATTTTGGCGCATTTACACGAGAGGCAGATTTAACTCTTGAACTTCTAAAAATATTGGAGCGAAAAGCAAAGCCAACTGACAACCTGGAAATCAAACTTCAAGATTGGTTTATTAAGCTTTTAGATGTGCCAGCAGAAAAGAGCATGATTTGGTTAAACCTAAAATATGTCGCTGTAGTGCTTCACTCTTTATGGGAAACCAAATACCCTGAACCCATAATTGGACCGAGTGATAATAAACTACTAAATGCAGATGTTTATTTGAAGGAAATCAATTCGCGCCTCAAGTAGAAACCAGCTTCATCGTCTATGAAGGCAATTCCGTTGCGAAGATGTACGTTGGCAATTGGTCTGATTACGAAACCATGATGCAAGAAAAATTCGGCAAAGACCTCACACCGCTTCGGGTAAAATATCGAACGTTGAAACGATAAAACCAAGTGACAGTCACCTTGAAGGTGACTGTCACTTTATAACCCATCCCCATAACATTTCAAAATGTCCTCCAACCCGCGCAAAGCAAAACGCCAGCAACAGATCCGCATCTTCAATGCCCTGATCGGGTTCTGCGCGGTCTTCGCGCGTGTCCCCAAACTGAAACCGATCTCCGATTTCCTCCTGCGCCGCCTCGCAGACTTCACCTATTGGATGCGCAACGGACAACAACAAAACGATCTGACGGGTCTCGCCAAAGAATGGCAGCGCATGTTCCCCAGCAGGGCGTTCGTGCCAATCAAACAAGTGACCGCTGAAACAGCCTTCGCCGAAATTCACGGCGTCTGCCCCGTCACCGCCAGCGGAGACGTCCACGCCTGTCACCGCCTGATGGAATACGACAGACACCTCCTCAAAAAAATGGGCGGGCAATTCGTCGTGCTCGACTCCAAAGCGAATCCCACCGTTCCCATTTGCATGGTTGCCATCCGCATGAAAGCGCAATCCATCGCCGACCTCACCCCCGCGCATACCAAATCCGCGCCGCAGTGAAAACAAAGGAGGCTGCGAATCATCCTGCCTCTTTTTGTTTCATCCCAATTACGTTCGATCACGAAACCATGATGCAGGATAAAATTGAACCATGACTCTCCTTCGCATTGGTGATTTTTCCCAACTGGCGCAAGTCTCCACGCGGACATTGCGCCTCTACGATGAACTTGATCTTTTAAAGCCCGCGCAAGTTGAAAATGTGACAGGCTACAGGTTTTATGCAGTTGAGCAAATGCCGCGTCTCAACCGCATTCTTGCGCTAAAAGACCTGGGTTTTTCACTCGAACAGATCGCAGACATGCTCACGGATAATTTGACCGCCAGTGAACTTGGTGAAATGCTTGTAAAAAAACAAGCCGAGTTGGAAAAGCAACTTGAAGAAGAGCGAAGGAAAATTGCGCGTGTTGCCGCACGGTTACGCCAGATCGAAGCTGAGGGAAAACTTTCACCGTATGAAGTCATTGTAAAAGAAACCGAGCCGCTCACCATTGCATCCATTCGCCGCGTCGTTCCTGCGCTGAAAGACATGGAGTTTGTTCGCGGAGAGATTCTCAACGCGCTTTATGTTGGGATCAATGAACAACAATTAGCTATAAAAAACCCCGAACTGGCAATTTATCACAACGATGAATATGTGGAAGAAAATATTGACATGGAACTTGCCACCGCAGTGAATCTGCCCAAAGCTGGCTCCACTCAAACACACCGAGGCGCTCTTGTAATTCGGCAGTTGGCTGCGTCTCCGCTCATGGCAACCACCATCCACCACGGACGATTGATGGAAGTTGGGCAGGCGATCACCGCCATATTTTATTGGGCGGCGCAAAATGATTATTCGATCTGCGGCAATTGCCGTGAGATTCATATTTATGGGCGCGAGGCAGAAGCAGACAAGGAAAATATCACAGTGGAGATACAAACGCCCATCAAGCGCGGACAGTAAAAAATCAATCAGGGGGCGTGGTAGATTCAAAAAAACAACAATTTTCTTATGTTCTCCCCCTTGACCTTAACCCTGCGTCAAACTTTATCCTTTCGGCATCAACATCAAAACCCGAAAGGAAACCATTATGTTAGATCAACCCGCAATTTCAGCAAGTATTATTATCAGCGCCATCGCTACGGCCATTGTGACCTGGCTGGGCTACCACCGCACAACCCAAACATTCGGCAACCGCAAAATATCCTCGTCCATTTGGGTTGGTATCTTTTTAGCAGGGTGGCTGGCAACAGCCATGATTTTGGGCGCACAGGGCTTTTTCCTACCGAACCCTGAACAGCAAGTTCCCAGCATTGCCTATTCTGCAATTCCACTTGTCATCGGCTATTTATTTTTATTCGCCTCAAAATCATTTCAAGAGAACGTGGATGCCATCCCTCCACACTGGATCATTGGCGTGCAGCTTTATCGCATCCTCGGAATTGACTTTTTGATCCTGTACTTCCAACATCAGATTCCTGGTGTCTTTGCCCTTCCCGCAGGAATTGGTGACGTACTCGTCGGTATCACTGCTCCGCTCGTTGCCTATCTTTACCTCCGCAGACATCCCTCAGCAAGAACAGCCGCCATTATCTGGAACATTGCGGGAATTTTTGACCTGACGTTGGCGGTCACACTTGGCGTACTATCCTCGCCGGGTCCGCTCCAATTATTGGCAATTCAATCGCCAAACGAATTGATCACGGCATACCCGTTGGTGCTGGTTCCCGTCTTCGCAGTTCCACTGTCGATTCTTTTGCACCTTTTTTCGCTGCGAGTATTGCTTAGTAAAAAAATATAAATTGATTGAAAAGATAATATCGCAAGGGCGGGTCTCGCATCCGCCCTTTTTTGTTTACACTTGGAACAAAATTCTCACATTCAACGTTATTCTTATATAAACCAAAGGAGCCTCACATGAAAAGAAACCTTTATCTATTGCTTACCTCCGTACTATTTTTAGCAGCCTGTGCTGCACCTGCCACAGAACCCCCAGCAGAAAGCCCCGCATCCTCCAGCACGCCCGCACTCACCGACCCCTCCCAGCCGATCTCTGTCAAAGCTGGTGAGACCTTCATGATCGTCGTGGAAAGCAACCCGTCCACGGGTTACCACTGGGAAATCATGGGCGACTTGACCAATATTGAATTCCTCTCACGCGAATTCACCGGGTCTGAGCCACCTATCCCCGGCTCTGGCGGCGTGGAAGTCTGGACATTCAAAGCCAACACTGCCGGAGATACCTCATTTGTCCTTGGAAATTATCCTCCCGGTGAAGGCACAATATACGAACAACAAGTGCAATTTTCCGTCACGGTTCAATAAATAAAAAAGTACTTCCTATTTCTAGGAGGTACTTTTTTGCTATAGCAGAGTTGCCTTATTCCAATCCGCTCCCTTTGAGCTTTTGAGAAGTTCGCCAATATTGAATACCATTAAAGATTCCAAAAGCAATAAAGATCAAAACGTTGATCGGAGCCTTTGCCCACATCCAGTAAATGCCGTTCGAGTCAAATGTGAATGAGGCTGGCAACAAGAAGAAAAAAATAGTAAATGCCAGATAGATCGAGCGTTTTTGTAACAGGGCGCGGGTATCTTGTAGTGTTTTCATTTCGGTTTCCTTTGATACATTGATATTAAGTTTCTCAAGCGGCTGGTTTTGCCCCGCAACGAGTTCTGCAAATTCAGGGTCGGTTTGAAGGAACTCCTCCACAAGCCTCTCTGTATCTTCACTGGCTTCTCCTGACTGGTAAACAGGTAACAGATCGGTGATGACATCGCGTGTGATTTTCATCGTGATAACTCCTATTGTTGGCGCATATATTCGGTCAACTTCATCCGCGCCCGATGGATTTTGACCTTCGCAGCCGCCAGCGAAATATTCAACATACTGGCGATCTCTTCATACGGTAGTTCATTTTGTAACCGTAATACCAACGCCGTCCGGTCTATCTCTGGCAGGGTTTGGATAAATTGCAAGGCAACCTGCAAATTCATAGATTGCTCAACCAATTGTGACGGCTCTGCCTGGCGCTCGATCAAGTCCGCGCTTAAGGGGACAAATCGCTTCTCACGCTTCGACCTTTTATATGCCAAATTTCGAGCAATTGTCAGCAGATAGCCTTTCACAGTTTCCACCTTAATCTCATTAGCAGCAGTCAAAGCACGCACAAACGTTTCAGAGGTAATATCTTCTGCATCCTGAGAATCGCCGCATAACCAGTAAACGAAGCGGTACACGTCTTCTGCATAGGTTTGGTAGAGTTCGTGAAAATTAGTGACCATACGTCTACAGATAGTATCCCTTCAATCCTAAAAGGTTACAGTTTCAAGAGCAAAAGATCCATTCATACCTCGCCTCGAATAGCGTCAAATACAGAATGCTAAATCATGTCCTGTACTGTTTTTTAGGTTTCAATAGTGTTCCTCAAACACTTAACTCCCTAATCTATAACTTTAATGTAAGGAGTGCTATTAATGAGTCAGTACAGACAAATTGAGAAAATAGATTATTGTATTTCCAAGCAAATTAGACACAATAACACTTATAAGGCATAAGAATATATACAAAGACGCCCTGAAATATTTGGTAAACCTGACCTAATGGGTGAAGGTCAGAAAGTATCATCGCTCATGTCATTAGTGGGAGAGTAATATTTGTCCATTGCCTAGCATTGAAGAATAAAAAAGGAGCGACTGGCATCAAACGAGTACCAGCCGCTCCTTTTTTATGTGAAACTTCTCAACACAGTAATTTATCCATTAATATCAATGAGATACTATAGATTTCTATATTACGGAACAATCCGAAATACCGCAGGTTGGCTTTCCACTCCACGCATTCCTGTTGAATCTACAATATGATCACCATCAAAAATTCTTATATGCCAACGATATTCTCCAGGGGGAAGAACTTTCGTCAAGGAATATTGATTGCCAACTATAGGGGTTTCAGAAGTACGAAGAGCAGGCTCCCAAAGAGATTCGGCACGCGGGTCGAAATTCAAGTCAGAGGAAATTACCAAGCTATCAATGAAAACGCTATACTGCTCATCTTGCCCATATGTTCTTGTAAGAGCAAGAGGCAATTGTCCTTTTCGTAAATTCATTACACCAAGATCTTTCCATTCCCATTGATCAAGAGGGCTTCCTGTCTCAGCAAACTCTAAAGTTTTATCACCAATCTTAATAAAGTTATGCTGGTCATTATTACGACGCTTATACAAACGAATCCAAACCCGGTACTCGTCGTCTTCTAACACATTGAAAGTATATGTTGCTTCCCCAGCTTGCCAATCATCAAGCAAAAAGCCGACACCATTAACATCATTTACAAAGTTATTAAGTACAGACCATCCCGGTCCCTGAAATACATCTTCAATTTCAAGCCAAGAAACATCATCTCTTTTGCGCTCGATAATCAGATTAAAGGAGGTAGGTTCTACCCCATTATCATCCCAATTAAACGTGACAGGTGTAGTTGCCGATAAGGCATCAGAATCTAAAGGGGCTACACTAATAGGTGCTGGAGGAGAATAACATTCTCCTTGCCTTAACGCTCTGGAATCAAAATGATACACATTAAAGAAATGCCCTGTTCTTAAAAGTTTAGCTCCAGGATAGCACTTTAAAATGGCATCAAGATATTCTTCTCGTTCCTCTTGAAGAACATTACTTGTTTTATCATAAATAACATCAAGCCCATTCAAATCTCTATACTCCCATAATGTTGAAAGCAACTTGTTATATTCAGTTACTCGATAATATTTGGAGGCATCCAATCCGAGATTTCGTACTCCTGCCACCGAAAAAAGCAACACATGAGATTCCAATTCAATAGTGTCATTCTTATTTGGGATATAGGGAAAAATAATCGTTCTATCGGAGATAGCTGAAGCAGAAGTTAAGTCAGCTATCTCTCTACGTTTCTGTCGCTCTTCCGGGTCAACAAGTCCTTGGGTGAAAATATGATAATCATTAGCTAAAATGAACAAAATCAATATTACGAATACAGTTTTAGCTAGATGAGGAAATTGATAATCAAACAACCCACGTAATGCGCCAAAACAAACCCATAATCCTAATGCCCCCCAAATCATAATTGGCGGTACAGCCATATATATAACTCGAGGGAAAACAGACCCTAAGAGAATTGGACCTAATAAAATATTAGAGAAATACCATAATATAATAAAGAAAAAATGTGGGCTTCGAATATTCCAAACGCTATAAACAAGACCAACAATAACAAATGGCAAAAAAATTGGATTAATTAAAGGACCCATCCAGTTTATTAAAGAGTCACTCCACAAAACTTGCGAAAAGGTTGTCGTAATTAGTTCCACAAAGTTATTAGAAAAATAAGCTAATAGCTGTGAAAGTACAATTCCATCCCCTGCAATACCATTAAAAGTACCGAAAAGATAATCTTGTCTACCTGATATATATTCTTTAGTAAAGACAAAATAAACTAGCAAAACAGGCCAAAGAATAAGAAACAAGATAGACAACCAATTTTTCAATGCATATTGGCGTCTAAATACCTCAACAGTAGAAAGTCCTAACAAGTAGATCAACGTTACAACAACTGTCGGGTAAAAAGTTTCATAAGTCAACATTCCAAGCGCAAGTAAAATACCTGTTACTTGGAATTGCCATAACTTACGCTCACGAAGCCCTATAAATAAGAAATACAGAGAAGCTAATGCCCAAGACATTGGCGGTGTGTTATGCAGAGCTTGGTGCGAAGCATTTAATTCAATAAAAGACATACCGAAGAACAAGGCTGACATCATGGCAACTGGTGGGCTAGATGTCAACAACCGCGCCAACATGTACAGAAATATTACTGAAATAATACTAAGTACAGCACTTTCAATACGAGCAGATAAAAAGCTCATACCAAAAATTCGCAAGAACACAGAACGCACCCAAAAATCTACTGGTAGCGATTTGTAATGCATACTTGAAAATTCACCAATATCTTTATATAAAACAGTCGAGTACCAACTTTGCACAGTCCATTTTGTCTCGTCAGCTTCCAATCCATACACGCGATAATTCAAGTCAAAAAAACGTGTATAGATTATTACGGCAATCATTAGCAGCAAAAGTATATTTCCAGCCTTTGGGGAGAATTGCAATTGTCGTGCAAATACAATTGTCCATTTTGGGTTTTGGTATATCCAGAAAAACAAACCCATTACACTGACTATATACAACAGAACTCCCATGGATGCTTGTTGGTTTACTACAAGTATCTGGGCATAAACAGCAAATCCAATTGCAATAATTAGCAAAAGAGGATTAGGGATTTGAATAGATGGCAGATGAAATTCAAACCTTATAGCACTTGGGATGTTCATAAACCGAAATATATGCCATGGGAAGTGAGGCAGATGCAATTTAATATAATAATCTGTACCTGTATCCGTTTTTATAGGCTTTAACAAGAATTTAAAATGTCCTGCTTTTTTTAGAGATTCTGTTTGAAAAATCGGATCTTGTGTCCAAATAGGTGGTTCGGCTATATCTTCTTCAAATGTCTGCTGATCTCTTTGAAGAGTTTCTTCAAACAAATCTTGCGTTGCTTCATCTGACCTTTCAAATCTCCCAGGAATGCTAAACCATTCTAATATTCGATTTACTGGAGCAGAAAATTTTATACGCCAGCCTTTTGGAATTAAAACAATTACCGATACAAATCCAACAAGGAAAAAGATCAATAGTAGCAAAATAGTGTTTTGGTAAGACTCGCGTAAAACTTCAAGAAGAGTTTTATCACGCGCAAAAACAAATGGGGTATTCATTGCAACACTAAGAACTGGAATACCATCAGGGTTATAAAAAGTTCTCTTAATAAGCGCACCTCCCCATTGCTCATACAACACAGAAAACATTTTATCTGAAATAGAAGGAGGAAAGAAAATCAAATTTGGTGTATCAGAAAAGACCTTTTTACCACTTAATACATCTTCAAGTAGCACAGCATTATATAAATTAGTTTTTTGGAATTCGACTTCAACATAGGGTGAAAAATCTCTTTGAGAAACGTCGGTGTAAACATAAGTCACATGTTCCCCATGCGAATCCAATACAGCCCATGAAATTATTTGATCCCATTGAGGTGTATATTGTTTTGGCATTGTAATAAAGTAATCGTAAAGCCCTCCAACTCCAACCAAAATAGCCAACCCTATTAAGAAAGGAGTCCCTAACTTGCGCAAATTAGCACGCAAGCTAATAGGAACTATAGTCGAAAATGCATATATCCCTAGCCCTGTAAAAATAGCAAGTACAGGGGCTACAGTAACCATATGGGTTTGCCGAGGTGGAAAAGTATTTAATGCACTTAAGCCTAGTATATTTGCCAAGAAAAAAAGAATTAACAACAAATTACGTGGCTGACGTATTTTTTTTATAGTAAGAACTAAACCTACTACATAAAATACTGCCCCCATTGTTCCAGCGAGTGGAGAAGCAATATAGTGTTCAGAAATAATCCCCGGTTTTTGAAAGACCAATAATGTCCGTAAAATTCCTCGTGCGATCAATACGAAATAGATTTTGGGATTATAAAAAAGCTCATTATCATTAATAAAAAATGGCGGGGCAACAGCAAACAGCTCCTTTTTTGAATAGAACTGCAATCCATTATAGGTATTAAAAAAAACACTCTCCAGCGCCTTATATGACATCCCAACTGGATCTGAAATGTATCCATAAACTAAAAGTGGCAAGACTGTCAGCATGAAACCAAACAACACAATACCTATCATCTGAATACAATCAAAAAACTTCCACCTTTTTGATACACATATAATCAAGACAAAGATTACTGCAAGCAAAATGGAAAATCGCGCGGCAAAATAAGTATAAAAACCTAGTCCTGAGGCAACACCTGTTAGATAAAGATATAGGTTGCTTTTTCTACTTAGCCCAATGTATAACCAACTTGCCGAAAGCATTGTAAAGAATAGTGCCTGAATATTGTTGTAGCCTAAGCGAGAAAAGGCAATAAAATACGGGTTCGTAATAAGTACAAAACATGAAATGATAGCAATCTTTCTGTTAAAAGCCTCTCGAACAAAAAAATACAAAGGAATAACTGTGGCTAGTCCAAATAAAACTGAAGAGAGTCGCCAACCCCACATGTTCATGCCAAATATTTTCATAACCCAAGCCTGTAATATTGAGCTCATAACAGGAAAGGTATACACACCATTCGCAAAAATTGATGGTGCAAATTCCCCAGTTGCAATATCACGAGACGTTGTCCAAAAATTACCCTCATCGCCTACCAACTGGTCTGGCAATCCTTGTAAATGATATACACCTATAACAATCCCAATCAATATTATAGAAAGTAGCCACACCCAATCTTTGCGCAAAAGGTTGGGCGAAAATCTAGACCAATATGGTTTATCCCAAATTGCAGCGACAACGCCAAAAAGAACTATAGCTAACACCCAAAGGGCTGTCTGGAACTGATAAATTTTTTCGTCGGTAATTTTCAACAGTAATAAAGTAAATACTCCTGTCCCTGCAATTAATAAAACCCAAATAGATGAGAAAAAAGATGCTCTCTGAATCCCTCTTCGGCTAAAACCCCTGTCAACTGGTAATAAATTTACACTGCGTAGTGCAACTGCAATAAATATCCCACCTAACAGCATTAGAGGTGTCCCCCGTAAAACATTATCTATTCCTGGGTCTGCTAAATACATTTTCTCATTTAGCCAAACGCCAAATGGAATAGGAGGCAATGAAGAAGGCTTTGGATTAGCAATATAAGATTGCCCCGAAAATAACATCCCCATCCCCAATAATGCTATGAGCCATCGGTTTCTTAGCCAAGCATTCTTCTGATTTTCCTCATGCGATGATGCAATATTACTTGTTTCAATCCGCATCTCTTAATCCCTATTTTGCTTTAATTTGTTATAAAATTTATATAAGTATAAAAGCAACTATTACCCTTCGAAAATAATTATAGCATGTGGTCTTAGAATGAAAGCACTACAAACTTAGGTACACTTACATTGAAATATTTGTTTCCAGAGATATAACATCAAAAAGTACAGCAAAAAATCTTTTATTATCAACATAACTAAAAAGGGAGGGTAATTTTTCAGCTTCACGCCGAATTTCTAAAACATTAATAAATCTTTCCATAGTCACCCTAAATTGAGTATTTTATGAATTAGTAGATGAAACAGGATATTCTTTTGTACTACCAATCTTACTAAGTCACGAAATGTCCTCTGAAACAATCTTTGTAAAAGCTTCAACCACCTTGGGGTCAAAATGCGTACCAGATTGATGCCGAATATGTGCCAAGGTCTTTTGTTTACTCCAAGCTTCACGGTAGGGACGGTTCGATGTCAGTGCATCCCAAACATCGGCGATGGCAAAGATGCGTGCCGATAGCGGAATTTCCTCCCCCTTTAATCCTCGGGGGTATCCCGTACCGTCCCATTTTTCATGATGACAATATGGAATATCAAGTGCAGGGCGAAGATATTCAATAGGATACAACATATCGTATGCCATTTGTGGATGTTGACACATTAGCTTCCATTCGGTGTCATCCAGTTTATCAGGTTTCAAAAGTATCGCATCTGGGATTCCCAGCTTACCCATATCATGCAGCAAAGCCCCGCGCTGAATATGGATCAACTCTTCACCTTCAATACCAAAGACTTGGGCAATTTTCAAAGTCGTTTGTGTAACACGTTGAGCATGCCCCTCCGTTTCCTTATCGCGCAAATCCATGGCACGCGACCAGCCTTCAATAGTCTTATCGTAAGCTAAAAGAAGTTGTTGGTGTGCTTCCTCAA
>JAXLVU010000014.1:0-39637 GCA_046328855.1 Anaerolineales bacterium
CAATTATTGTTGCGGGTCCGCAAAAACCGGTCAGTGCAGAAGAAGTTGCTTTGCTCAAAGCCTACGTGGACAAAGGCGGGTCTTTGGTCGTGCTTGAAGACCCCATATTCTTCACCCAATTTGGTGATGCCGCAGATCCCTTGGCTGATTATCTCGTCAAGGATTGGGGCATTGTTCTCAACAATGATGTTGTGATCGATGGTGTCAACCAGCAAAACCCGCTGGCGGCAATCTCCTCCTTGTACAACCCCGATCACCCCATTACCCAAAACCTGACCGAAAATCTTTTCGTCATCATGCCACAAGCTCGCAGCATCAGCGTTTCTGGTGAAAAGGAAAATATCACCCAAACCTGGCTCATCAGCACCACAGAAAACTCCTGGGGCGAAACCTCTCCCTTGGTAGAAAATGAGAATCCACAATTCGACCCCGCAACCGACGTTCAAGGTCCTTTGTATCTCGCACTTGCTGCTGAGAATTCTGCGACCACTGGTCGTGTGGTAGTGTTCGGTAACTCACTCTTCGCCATTGACGGCAACTTCGATGTGTATGGCAACGGCAACTTCTTCATCAATTCTGTAGATTGGGCCGCCGAACAAGAAGACCTTTTGAACCTCACCACCCGCCCACGCACCGAACGCATCTTCACGCCGCCTGTAGAAACCTGGCGCTTCCTGCTCTTGGTTCTCGTGATCGTGATCATCATCCCCGGTATGGTTGTCTTCTTTGGCGTGTCTGCGTGGCTTACCCGTCGTAAACGAGGTTAATTCATGGCTACGAAATCCACCAAAACAACGAAATCTACAAAAACAACCAAGACCACCAAACCTCGCGTACCTCGTGCCCAAGCCACACAAAAGGCTTCCAAACCTGCTGTGCGTACCGGCACATGGGTGGCTCTGATCGCTTTCATCGCTGTCATTGCCACTTTGATCTACATGAACCGCAAAGCAGAAACAGAAGCCACGGCAACCGAAACCCCGGCGGCAGAAGAGACTTTCATTTTCTCAAGCGACAGCGTTGTGAGCAGTATTGAGGTAAAACCCACCGAAGGCAATTCGGTCAAGGTTGAACGAAACGAAGATAAAACCTGGGTGTTATCTCAGCCTGAAAAAGCAGAAGCAAATCAGGCTGCGTCTGAGGCGGCTGCCACTCAAATTGGCGCACTTGGTATCATCACCACCATTGAAGGCAATAAAGACCCCTCCATCTTCGGTTTGGATGCCCCAGCTTATACCATCACAGTCACGTTTGAAGATGGCAAAAAAGGCGTCCTCGAAGTGGGCGATACCACACCCACCTCCACTGGCTACTACGTGCGCTTGGATAAAGATAAGGTGTATGTTGTCTCTATGGATGGAATCGACGCGCTCACCAGCCTGACCGTCGCCCCGCCATATTTGAATACCCCCACACCGGTTCCAACGGCGACATCCACGCCTCTTCCGACCGATACGCCTGCTACAACAACCGAAGCTACTCCTACCCCCTAAGTTTTACGGCGTCGGGGAATCTGTTTGAAAATTGAAGCAGATTCCCCGACCCGATTCCTCCAAAAAGTAATACAAAATCATTGCAAGGCATCTGATAAGCCGAACACTATTGCTTTTCGGTTCAAAAACGTGTATTCTGAAATGTAAGACAAATATTTGTTGAAAGTTGGATGATGTGAATGGATGTAGATAAGATACTAATTAGCGAAGATGATGAAGAAGAGTATTCTGCTATAGCGCGTTTGATCGAACTGGGGCGGCAAAAATCCTTTGTAACTCTCGACGACATATTGCACTTCTTTCCCGAAGCGGAACAAGACGTAGAACAGCTTGAAGAAGCGTTCTCTGCGCTTTTAAGCGCTGGTATCCCATTCGTGGAAGAAAGCATGACCCCCGAACCCACCGAAGACGAATTGGTGGCTGTAGAAGAGAGCGGTGAAGCTGAACCTGAACCCGATCTCGCGCTGGATGATTACCTAGCCAATATCGATACTGACGATACCATTGGTCTGTACCTCAAAGAGGTCAGCCGTGTGCCGCTTCTTACCGCCACGGAAGAAGTTCAACTTGCTCAGCGCATCGAACGCGGACGTTCTGCCCGCGAAGAACTTGCGCATGGGTCTGTTTCCCCCAAGCGCCGCCTAGAACTCCGCCGTTTTATTGAAGACGGTTGGGCAGCTCGTGAACACCTTATTACAGCGAACTCCCGCCTTGTGATCTCCGTCGCCAAGAAATACATGGGACGCGGTGTGCCCTTCCTAGATCTTATTCAGGAAGGCAATATCGGTTTGATCCGCGCAACCAAGAAGTTCGACTATCGCCGTGGTCACAAGTTCTCGACCTACGCCACCTGGTGGATCCGCCAAGCTGTGACCCGTGCCATCGCCGATCAGGGACGTACCATCCGCGTACCGGTTCACATGGGCGACCAAATCAACAAGCTCCTGCGCGTTCAGCACCAGTTGACCCAACGCCTCGGGCGTGAACCAAGCGTGGAAGAACTCGCCGAAGCTCTGGATGTGCCTCCGAAGAAAGTGGAGAACATGATCCAGGTCGCACGCCGTCCGCTTTCGCTGGAAACCCCAACGGACGACGAAGAAGATTCGGTGCTCGGCGACTTCATCGAAGACGATGAAGCTCCCCCACCTGATGACACCGCTACCTATAACCTTCTGCGTGAGCATTTAGGCGAAGTGTTGAACGGATTGCCCCCACGCGAAGTCCGCATTTTGCAACTCCGCTACGGACTGCTCGACGGTCAAGCCTATACCCTCGAAGAAGTCGGACGCAAAATGGGTGTCACCCGTGAACGTGTCCGCCAGATCGAAGCACAGGCATTAAGCCGCCTGCGCCACCCCTCCATCCGCAGAAAACTGCGCGATTATTTGGGCGAGTAGCCTTAAATCAAAAAGACTGTTCGTAATGAACAGTCTTTTTGATTTAAAATAAAAAAATTATGAGATACTTTTTACCAAAGCTCAATGACATTATTTTCTTATCCCTACTAACATCTGTTCTATTAATGGGACCTAAAACTTTTAATCTCGATGGGGATTTAGGGAGGCACATCACGATTGGTTATTATATTTTAGACAACATGTCAATTCCCACTAAAGACGTATTCTCGCATACATTATACGGAGAGCCTCTAACCCCCCATGAATGGCTATCCCAATTGGTATTTGCAGTGGCTCATAAAATGCTATCGCTAAGCGGTACAGTTCTTGTCATTGCAGTTTTAATCGGAGGAACATTCTCAATTATTTATTGGGACAGCCGTCAACGTAGTAATACGCCCCTTCTCACATTGATTTTGACAATATTAGCAGCAACAGCATCCAGCATTCATTGGCTTGCACGTCCACATATATTTACTTTCCTGTTTCTTGCAATATGGGCATATTTTCTTGAGCAGATACAAAGAGATAGAAAAATACCAATATGGATATTTGGGATATTGATGGTCCTATGGGCAAATACTCATGGGGCTTTTATTGCAGGGTTTGTCGTTTTAGGAGCATATACAGTTGGTCATTACGTCGACGCCGTTCTTAGCAAGCAACAAGTTGAAATCACAAAGATGCTTACTTGGATAAAAATAGTGGGGGTATCCGTCATTGCTACATTTCTAAATCCAAGCGGCATTCATCTTTGGCAAACAAGCTTAGGCTATATTGGAAATTCATATTTGGTAAACCACACAGTCGAATATCAAGCTGTGGATTTTCATATCCTAGGGTTCTGTCCTTTTTTATTGATGATATTATTATCAATGCTCGTTCTTAGTTTTAAGCATCAGCGCATTTCTTCTGCTCATGCTTTATTAATTACCGGATGGACGATCATGGGGCTTTACAGTGCCAGAAACATTCCACTTTACGCAATCATTTTTACTCCCATTATCGCCGAGATAATATCAACAAATTTTAGATGTTTACATTGGCTGGTCGTTGAAAAAAAAATTATGATGATTGAAGACTCAGTTACAGGGTTTATTTGGCCTATAGTAGGCATTTTTTGCACTTTTATTCTATTGAACACAAAAGCAATGCAAGCATATAATACATTCAATCCATCTGTCTTTCCTGTTGAGGCAATAAATTGGCTTGATGAAAACCCTCAAGAAGGACCTGTCTTTAATTATTTTACTTGGGGAGGATATTTGTTGTATCGCGAATGGCCAAATCAACTTGTTTTCATTGATGGGCAAACAGATTTTTATGGGGAAATCCTAACTCGTGAATATGAAAAGGTTATATCATTAGACGAGGGATGGGAGTCTGTGCTTGAAAAATACGAAATAAGTTGGGCGCTTGTTGAGGTCAACTCACCTCTTGCCAAAACTCTAGCAGATCATGGGTGGACCACGCAATACAAGGATGGTACAGCTATTATTCTAAAAAAATAGATCGGCTTTGAGGATTTCATATGAAAATAAGCGCTCAAAATAAAAAGACTCTTTGGGGCACAATTTCGCTTTTATGGCTTACAACGGCTTTTATCGGTTATCTTTATGCCCATAAGCCGTTTTCGCCAGAAGAACTCTTAGGTATTCTAGTAGCAGTTTGGCGAACGCTTATTGCGTTAACCATTCTTTCTGTTGCAGGGGGTATCGGTATGTTAAGCCCTATTCGTGCATGGGATATTCCTCCCCTTACCAAAGCCCTGCTTACAAGTGCGTTGGGGTTAGGGATTATAGGGATACTTATTCTTGTCATTTTTGCCACTATAGGGGTTAAGCTTCCATTGTGGATACTCCTATTAGTTGCATTTATGGTCGTTCGAAAGAAAATTATACTCTTGTGGAAGGAATGGAAATCCGAAACTTCAATCTTACAAGGGATAAATCCGCTTGCCATCATGTTCTTAATACCAATCCTAATTATTTTGATCAGCCAATACCTCGAAGCTCTAGCCCCGCCTTTTCAATTTGATGCGTTGACCTATCATCTAGTGCTCCCTAAAACATATCTACAATTCGGCAAATTAACATATATTCCTAACAACATTTTTTGGGGTATGCCCCAATTAGCCGAAATGTTATACCTACTAGCTATGTCACTTGGTGGGTTGGAGGCAGCTGTAGTTTTGGGCTTTTGGGTTGGCATACTTGCCATAATTGGGCTGGCAGATTTCATCAAAGATATCGGCGGAGGAAATGCAGGATGGGTCACAGCAGCCATCCTATTTGCGGGAGCCGGGTTTACATCATCTTTAGCAAGCGGCTATATTGAGTGGATGTCAATCTTGTTTGGAGCTGCAACTATCATTGCACTTATCAAATGGCTAGAAAAGAATGATTTGCAATCATTGAGTATAGCCGGAATATTTGTAGGCATGGCGCTCTCAGTCAAATATACAAACGGGGTATTGTTACTTACAAGTATTTTGGCAGTCTTCATGTTTTCTTATTCAGCATCTTTTACTTTAATATTTCGTAACCTTATTTGGTTTACTGGTGCTGCAATATTGATATTCACGCCCTGGCTCATTAAAAACTTTATAGCAACCAATAACCCCTTTTATCCTATTATTTTTCCAAGCGGAGCAATGGACGCAACCTTGCTCAATTTTTATCAATTTAAACCTGCAATGCAGGATTGGAGTAGGTTAGTCTTACTCCCATGGCAAGCTACCATTTTTGGTGTAGATGGCGGAGATGGCTACTCTTCTTCTATTGGAGCATTGCTTTTGGGCCTTAGCCCACTAGCATGGATAAATTGGCAGGAGCAAAACCCCATGCAAAAAAACATTACCAAGTTAAGTGGGGTAATCCTTTTTTCAGGTTTTTTGATATGGGCAATTGGCAGCCAGTTTCGAGGTTTACTAATTCAAACAAGGCTTTATTTTGTTTTATTTCCTGCTTGGGTAATTTTAGCAAGCCTGGGATTTATAAATTTAAGTCTTCTAAAGACCCAGTCAATTCGGTTCGGCAATCTTGCAAAGACATTAATACTTCTAGCTATCGTCTTCAATGCTCTTTCGACTATTAATATTAGTGCAGCATCTAATCCTGTTTTAACGATATTAAATCAAGAAGACGATTTCAGTTATATAAAACGTCACTTGGGTGGATATATTGATGCAATGCAAGAAATTAATGCACTTCCATCTTCTTCAAAAGTGATTATGCTTTGGGAACCACGCAGCTTGTTTTGTATCCCCAAATGCGACCCTGATGAGATTATCGGAAGATGGTATAACGATTGGACAAACAACCGTAATTCCGAGCAGATCATTTCCGATTGGAAAAAACAAGGTTTCACTCATGTCTTAATTTCAAGAAATGGCGCAGATTTTGTAAAAAAATACGATGAAAATGCCCCGCCTAAAGAATATTGGGATGGGTTAGAAATAACTCTATCCACATTAGTAGACCTACATATCCAAGCTGCCGGGTATCAGCTATATAAAATACCCTAATCTATTTATGTTTCAAAAATCAAAAATAACTTTAGCTATAGTCCTACTCTTTGCGTTGGGTCTGCGACTCATTGGATTAAACTCTCGTCCTACTTGGTATGACGAAGCATTTTCACTTTTACTTGCCAAACAAGGACCAACTGCCATAATCAATGGCACTCTCGCAACAGACTCAAATGCATCGGCTGCAGAAGAGCATCCGCCAGCTTATTATTTTGCTCTCTGGAGTTGGATTCAAGTATTTGGTAATTCAATAACCACAGCCCGTTTGTTATCAATTTTTTTCTCACTAGGAACAATCTTCCTTGTTTATTTCATAGTAAAACATCTCTTCATTCACCCCGCCACTACTTGGTGGGCAGTATTACTAGTTACTATCTTGCCGTTTCAAATACACTTCGGAGTTGAAGTCCGTATGTATATGATGTTGGCATTTTGTCTGACGCTTACAACATATGCTTTCCTCAAACGCAATTGGTTTCTCTTCAGTATTGCAGCTGCACTCTCTCAGTATACACATAACCTAGCGGTGATCTATCTGATTCCGCTAGCCCTTACTCCAATCTTTCAACGCGACTGGAAAACGCTTCGTGCTTTAACCTTGGCTGGATTCGGCTCTATTATCCTTTACTCTCCGTGGCTGGCTCAACTCCCCGCCCAAATCTCTAAGGTGACATCTAGTTTCTGGGTCGAGAAGCCAGGCATTGAAAAACTATTCACACTTACATTAATGTACTTGCCACATCTGCCTTTGCCTAATCTCTTGTTGCCGTTTGCGCTGCTATTTGCTGTTTTAATTATCGCGCTTGCTACATTTCAGACCTACAAGGCACTAAAAGATAATTCTGAAGATGGCTCCACTGGGCTTTGGCTAATGTATCTTTCCTTTGCTCCCCCGTTATTACTTTGGCTTGTGTCACAAATCTTCCCTATCTACGTGGAGCGAGCACTACTCCCATCACATGTGTTCTTCTGCATCTGGTTGGCATGGGCGTTCATGAAAACTAAACTTCCACGTCTAGTGCAAGCCTTTGCTTTTGCATTCATATTTTCATCAGCAGGAATAGGTTTCAATCAACACATTACTTACAAGGATTTTCCCTATGTATCGCCTAATCTCATTACCAGTCTCCAAAGCCGATACGAAGATGGCGATGTAGTTGTCCATTCCAGCAAGTTAAGCTACCTTCCATCGTTTTACTACAACGCCACTCTGCCGGAGGGCTTCATCCTAGACCCAGTCAATAGTAGTATAGATACTCTCTCCCCTGCAACTCGCCATATTTTGAAACTGAAGTCGTTCACAGACATACAAGCTTCCACTTCAAACGCTGATCGTATCTGGTTCATCATTTACCAAAATTCCATAGATGAATATCAAAATGCTGGTCAAACCCAACCACAGCTTGATTATCTCAATGAAAATTTTCAACTCAAAAGTGTAGAAAATTGGGATGCACTCAGGCTATATCTCTACGAACGGAAGATACCGTGAAAAAACACTTTCAAGAAAAGGATACATTTTGGTTTATCTTTATTGCAATCTCCATACTTACTTTTAGTTCTATACCGTTCTTCGTTGGGCAATCCTCTGAAACGGATAAATGGCGATTCAAAGGCACTTATTTTGATACAGAAGATTACGCAGTTCATCTCTCGATGATGCAAGCAGGGCGATTGGGTGACTGGGCATATCAACTTCGTTTCACAGATGAAAATCATTCTCCTGCTTATTTAAGACTCTTTTACCTTGTGCTTGGTCACATCAGCAAGTGGATTGGGTTGGGTGTTGAAGCCACATATCAGTTGGCACGTTGGCTCTTTGGATTTGGCACTCTTTATTTCATTTACGAGGTCTGTCAGCGTTTCCTTCCCCAAAAAAATCAGGCACGAGCAGCCTTTCTAATCACAGTCATGGGTGCAGGTACAGGGTGGTTAATGCTCTTTCTTGGGGTTCCTCTTAAGCCCATTTCTCCAATTGACTTTTGGTTGATTGATGCTTATATCTTCTTCAGCATCTCGCTTTTCCCTTCTTTTTCTTTTAGCTTGCTATTGATGGTACTATCTGTAAACCTGTTCTTTGAATTTCTCGAAACGGGTAAATGGGATTTAGTTTTCTGGATTTGCTTTCTAGCAATCCTCAGCCAAACAACAAATCCAATCTCATTTGCAGTTATTGATGTAGCATATACTGGAACTATCTTAACATTATGGTTTCAAAAGCATAAGTTCGAACCACGACATATTATCGCCTTAATTTTCATAGCCGTCTCGCAAATTCCTTTGCTAGTCTACAATTTTATAGTGTTGAGTCGCGCCCCGGTTTGGAGCCAATTCACATATCAAAACATGACACTTTCTCCACCGCTCCGCTTCTATCTTTTAGGATTCGCTCCTTTTTTGCTTTTCGCTCCTTACACAGTTTATCTCGCCATCCGCGAAAAAATGTCCTCTTTAATCGGACTGACATTTTGGGTATTTGCTAGCTTCTCTCTTGCATATCTACCCGTTGCTATTCAGAGGCGTTTTCTTTTAGGTGTTACTATCCCACTAGGGATACTTGCTATATATGGTTTAAGCAGACTTATCCAAAAAGTTCCATTCTTACTCAAACGTGAAAATCTGGTTTACTTCACCTATGTATTGTTTTCATCGATATCAACTATATATCTTATACTGGGATTAAGCATCTTTCTAACAACACTCCCTGCAGAACGATTCTATCCAAAAGAATTAGATGATGCATTTATATGGCTAGAAGAAAATGCTGCACCCAATGAGTTTGTATTAGCAGATATCTCAACTAGTCAAATTCTGGCACAAAAGACCGATTTAAGGGTTTATGTGGGTCACGAAATGGAAACAATACGTTTCGAAGAGAAAAAACAAAAAATGCAGGCTTTCTTCAAAAATCCGTTATCATCTAATTGGCTTTTACAAACTCAAATTCACTGGGTTATTTTTGGTCCATACGAAAAAAAGATTTCGAGCAATTTTTTACCCCCAACTAACTTTAAATTAGTGTACGACAAAAACGGTGTACAAATTTACACAACCATCTCTCAATAATCACAAAATGAAAATTTCCTATTAAGGAGGGAAAACTGACACAGAATTAAAGTTATAACATAAATGAGTAAAGAGCAATATTGCTCTTTACTCATTTATGTTATCTATACAAAGGTAAAAAATGATCGGCGATGAATACAATCGAGAAAAACCAGATGATTACAACACCGAATCCAAGATCAGCGCCAAAAAGATAAACGCCAGATACATACTTGACCAACGATACATCATCCAAGCAACCTTATTCCCACCTTCTCGGAACACTTTCCATGCAGCATAGAAGAGGAAAGCGCCCAAGACAATAGCAGAAATCAGGTAAATCGTTCCAGCTAAATTAAAGATAGGAAGCAAAAGGGTTACAGCGATCAACTCAATTGTATAGATTAGGATCTGCTTACGCGTCTTCTCTTCGCCTTCGACCACAGGAAGCATGGGAACACCCGCACGGGCATAATCATTCTTGCGGACAATGGCAAGTGCCCAGAAATGTGGAGGCGTCCACATGAAAATAATAGCAAAGAGAATCCACGCAGCAAGGCTAAGACTCCCAGTTGCAGCAGCCCAACCTACCATAGGGGGAATTGCCCCCGCCCCACCGCCGATCACAATATTTTGTACTGTTGCCTTCTTGAGCCAAACACTATAAAAAAAGACATAGTAAAAAATCCCTGCAAGGGAAAGCATGGCAGCTAGCAAGTTTACAAAACCAGCCATCACATAATAGCTCACCAAACAAAGTGCCAGTCCATAGGAAAGACCCTCTGCTGCGGTTAAACGTCCATCTGCCAAAGGGCGTTTGGAGGTTCTCTGCATATTCTTATCCAGCTCACGGTCAATGTATTGGTTCAAAGCACTGGAGCCAGCCGCAGCTAAAGCACCACCAAATAACGTCCAGAATGTGAGAGAAGCAGAAGGCCATGCTTTACCGCCAGCTACCAAGCCTCCATAAGTCGTTACCAAAAGTAACAATACAATCACAGGCTTGGATAAAATGAAAAAGTCCTTAACTCGTTGGCGCCAATCAAATTGATAATCTGCCACGCCATCTTTCTCAAGTGTGCCAGATACAAAAACAAGCATTGTCAATGAAATCCAAAGCCCGATCGCTGTTAGTGTATGAAGCACCACAATATGGGTTGGGTACTGGCGCGTCACTTCAATGGCACCTACAAATGCCTGCCCAATAAACATAACGCCCGTGATTGTCGTCAGCGGCAATAATATGGCATGATGACGCTGTTCACGCCAAGCCTTACGCCACACCAAGAACATCACAATCGATGCTAACCCTACCAAACCCAAATGCATTAATTTTAAGTAGCCAATCGGGGCTGTAGGCAAACATAAAGGCCACCCTTCACACACAAAGGCAGCTCCAGTAATGGTCACCAAACGCCCCACCACAGTGAGAGCAAAAACTACAACAACCAACAAGGCTGTGTAGCTAGCAAAAGAAGTTTTCAAAGAATATTTCATCAATCGTCCTGTTTTTGCAGAAAAAATGGGTAGCCTAGGAACAAAATCGTCGTAAAAGTAAACCACTGCAAAGCATACCCGAAATGTGAGCCTTCCGTCAATTCAATTGTGGGCTGAAATGGGATCGGCGGAACCGTATCACTGACATCAGCATTGGGCTGAATATAAACCTCAAGAATTGGATAAGGTATCTGCGTAGATATTTTATCCACATCGAGATTATTCCACACATTGAGTTTGGATCCATCTACGGGCAACGCATCAGCGACTCCGCCGAAGGCTGGTTTGCCATGCCCAAGCCGTATCTGTCCTGTCACTGTGACCTTTTCATCTTCATCGTACATACGCCACTCAGCAGGTGACGAGTCGCTTTCAGCGGGGATCCAGCCACGGTCTACCAGAACAGCTCCCCCGTCGAAAAGAAGCGGGGTGATGATGTGGAATCCGTATAAGCCTGCATTATATTGGTTTCGCAAAGCGACTTGATTCTCAAAGTCATATTTGCCGGTAATGGTAACCGCCCGCCATTCCATTGAAGCAATGTCTTCAGGGACTTCACGATTGAGGTCTAATATTTCTGCCGCGCGCATACTTTCCACTTGATGATTAAATGCGCGGCGTTGTTCAAGGCGATCTAGTTGCCAAATTCCCAAACGAATGCAAACCGCCGTACCAGCTAAAGCCAGCAATGTAGTAAGCACCCATTTTCTCGAAAACATTTTACGAAGGATGTTCATTGTCTTCTTTCTTCTTGGGAACAACCACTACACTGTAAACTGCAAACATCATTCCAAGCGGAAAGCCCGCAAAGAAAATGCCTGAAATTCTTGTGCGCCATGTGACGGGTTCTTGAACGGTAATACCGATCACGCTCCCGGCTTGGAAAGAACATTCAACCACTAAATTTTCGGCTGTTTCCAATTTTTGTGTTGCAGAAGAATTGGCAGGAATCCACAGCGGACCCAGTTGATGATTTTCAGTATCTTGGTTTATCACTTTCAACGTATCGCCTACGACAAATCGCATGTCTTTCGGTATTTCAAGCGGAGCCTGACCAGCAGCGACCTTTTCGGCAGTTCCAGCAGGTATCACCAATTCAATAATACCGGGTTCGCGGTTTTCTTTTTTCAAAAGAAAGTATGCCAGCTCTGTTGTAATAGCTGCCAATACAAGCCCTAAAAGAAATGACCATAAAATTCGCTTCATTGTGAAATTCATTTTTCTTGATCCAAAATCAAACGGATATCGTGAACAATATCATCTACCGGGGTTTGGTATGCAAAGGAAAGATGCATCTGCCCTTGTGGGTCAACAAGGAATAAACGTGCGGTATGGTTAATAATTACACCCAGTGCCGAGTCGCTTTCTACGGCTTCGCGTGTAATGGAATAACTATTCCAGATAGGCTCAAGTTCAGATAAAGATCCCGATAGACCCAAGAAGGTGGGGTTGAAATGTTCTACATAGGTCTGAATCTTTTCTGGAGTATCGCGGTCTGGGTCAACGGACACAAAAACAACCTGCACTTGTTCTGCATCACTTTCGAGTTTATCCATCACCAATTTCATTTCGGCAAGAGTGGTTGGGCAGACATCTGGACAGGAAGTGTAGCCGAAAAACAGCAGCACAACTTTTCCGCGTTGGTCACTCAAGCGAAAGGTACTCCCATCTGCTTTTGTTAGCTCAATCTCAGTTGCAGGCGGGAAAGGCTCACCATATAGTGTTCCACGAAAAGAAGGCGGTTTCGCAAAGATAAAAGAAAGCAACCCCGCTATTACAACAATAGCAAGAATGCCTCCGCCTGTCCACAGCAATTTTTTATCCATATTTTATCTCCGGTTAATGTCGAAAAAAAACCGCCGCCTCATCGGCGGCGGAGGTATTCATTTTATTTTACAGCCGTGCCGATCAGATACAAGGCAGGGTAGAAGAATATCCAAACTAAATCTACGAAGTGCCAGTAAACTGCGGCGGCTTCTACGCCCCAATGTTTTTCAGCAGAGTACACCCCTTTGCGGGCGTTATTCCACACAACATAGAGGAAGATCAAGCCAGTGAAAACATGGAAGGCATGCATACCGGTCATCATGTAGAAAACGCCGCCCAACGGACCTACAGACGGGTTGCCAAATGAAGCCACCAAACCTTCTTCAGCCGCCAAGCGCCATTCCACGAGCACCACGCCAAGCAAAAAGCCCAACCCCAGAACAAAGGTGATGATGGTGTTATTCATGAAGGCTTTCACATCGCCGTGTTTCATGGCGGTCTCGCCACGGTTCATGAAGAAGGAAGATATAAGCAACACAGCCGTCACACCTAAACCCAAGAACTGGTTGAGGTGCGGGCGGGTAAGCCCAAGCAAGTTGGAACGCATTACCAGCAGACCTGCAAACACAAATGCATCTGACAAGAGGAAGAGCCAAAGACCTATACGATTTGTGCCGGTCTTATACTCATAAGAGTTTTCATCTTCATGCTCGCCGCTTTCTGCATTCAACTCATAGATGTGCATGTAATAATACACCACCAAGGCGGCTTTGATCACTGCCACAACCAGCAAAAGGGCTGTTGCGTTGAATGTGACGGCAATGAAGTATTCAATAAGGGTCAGAACTGCCAAATATACAAAGATCACCACGCCCTGACCAAGAGCGGACGATTTATCTTGTGAATGTGCCATTTAATTACTCTCCTCGCCTTTAGTGCTTGCTATTCTTGGCAGGTTCAATGAACTTAACAAAGCCACCATCGTTCAAACCGTAGTCATACGGTTCGCCGATCACTTCGAATGGCTTATCGTAGTTATGGGCAGGCATGGGGGAAGGAACCTGCCATTCTGGGGAACGCGAATTCCAAACGTTACCTTCCGCCTTCTCTCCGTTCTTGATGCTATTGAAGAAGTTGAAGAAGAAAATCAAAACGGAAAGGGCGATCAGGAACGCGCCAATGGTCATAACTAAATGCGTTGAGTCAATACCCAAAGCAGGATCATAGTCCACGATGCGACGGCGCATGCCGAGTAAACCAGCGTACATCATGCCCAAGGTTAAGGCGAAGAACGAGGGGGTCATCAGCCAGAAATGAATCTTGCCCAAGGTCTCGTTCATCTTGCGTCCTGTGGCTTTGGGGAACCAGAAGTAGATAGCAGCAAAGAATGGGAAGACAAATCCACCAAAGATGGTGTCATGGAAGTGACCTACGATCCAATAAGTATCTTGTAACTGAAGGTCGGTAGAAACTGTCGCATTTGGAGGACCAGAGAGACCGCCCAAAAGGAAGACGATGATGCCGCCCAGCACGAAGAGCATTGGGGTAGGTGTTGAAATCTTGCCTTTCCAAATTGTAGCAACCCAGGAGAAGAATTTGACGCCCGTTGGAACAGCCACCAACAAGGTGCTGTACATGAACGGTACGCGCAGGTATTCATTCATACCAGAGGTATACATGTGGTGCGCCCAAACAACGAAGCCCACTAAAGCAATGCCCAAAGAGGACATGGCAATCCAGCGATAGCCGAAGAGGGGCTTACGAACAAACACAGGCAGCAATTCGGAAATCACGCCCAAGCCAGGCAGAATGAACACGTACACGGCAGGGTGAGAGTAGAACCAGAATAAGTGTTGGAAGAGAACCGGGTTACCACCTTTGGCAGGGTCAAAGAAGCCCATTCCGAAGAGGCGTTGGAACATCACCAACTGGAAGGAAAGACCGATCAACTGTGTAGCGGTCAAAGCGATCAATGCGGTGGCAAGTGCAGCCCAAACAAGGATTGGCATGCGCCAAGCGGTCATGCCTTTGGCACGCATACGCAACACGGTGACAATGACGTTTAAAGAACCAAGAATGGATGACCAACCGGCAACGAACACGCCAAGGAAGAACATCTGCATACCCACAGGAGCGCGGGCAGAGAGAGGCGGGTAGCCCGTCCAGCCGGTATCGAAACCACCGAGGAAAAGGCTCATAAGCAAAAGCACAGCCCCAGGAACGGCAATCCAGAACGAGAAAGCGTTGAGGCGTGGGAAGGCCATATCCTGTGCACCGAGCAATAGGGGAACGACGTAGTTGATGAAGCCAGCTGTGCCCAATAAGATTGAGACGATCATGATCATGCCATGCAAGGACATCAATGTGTTGTACAACTGAGGTCCATTCTGGCTGAAGAGCTTCATATCTGTAGTGAGGAATTGGAGCTGGGAAGCAGCCAATTCTGTACGGAATATCAAGGCAAACAAACCGCCAATGGCGATTAACAACAACGCGGTGATGGTGTACTGAACACCAATGACCTTGTGGTCAAGTGAAACGTTGATGTACTTTGCCACGCCGGTGTTGTGGTCCTCATGGTGATCTGGCGTATCAATGCCACGCGCCCACTTGAACCAATCGCTCACAACCCCAGAACCAGCGAGGAAGAAAAGCGCACCGAAAAAGCCGCCCAACACCCAGGCCGGTTCGGTAAAGAAGAATGTATCAAGCGCATTCAACCCCATCAATGCGCGAATGCCAGTGACAAGACCAGCACCAACGAGCGTGCCAATCAATTGCCAAAACAAACCGCGAGCAAGGGCACTAGAAAAGAATCCCTTCATAGTATTTAATCCTTATCAAATTTATTTCAAGGTCTTGATGTATGCGATGATATAAGAGATCTCTTCATCGGTCAAAGTGTAAGGCGGCATAACTGGCGGGAAGCCATTGACAACCTTAGCTGTTGGCTGAAGAATAGACTCTGTGATGAAGGCATCGTCTGCGGTCACAGTGGAGCCGTCAGAAAGCTTAACTTCAGAGCCATACAGGTTGAACCAGGTGGGTCCGGTCATAGCAGTGCCATCTGCAGAGTGACAACCAACACAACCGTTCTTGGTTGCAAGGAGTTTACCCTGCCCTTCGGGGGTCTTGGACTCTTCTGCAATCTTGATTTGTTCAACGATCCAAGCATCGTACGCATCTGAATTGACAACGACAACGGGAGCTTCCATATAGGCGTGGGATGTACCACAAAGCTCGGCACAGCGGACTTTGTAGCTACCTTCAAGGCTTGGAGTAACACGGTATTCGGTGATGCGTCCAGGCACAACGTCTTGTTTGATGCGGAACTCAGGAACCCAGAACGAGTGGATCACATCCGCAGACTCCATCTTAAGCACAACCTGGCGGTCAATGGGTAGATAGAGTTGAGTTGTAATAAACCCATATTCGGGGTATTCAAAAGTCCATGAAAACTGCTGGGCTTTGACATTTACAACCATGGCGTTCGGGTCTACACGGCGGACTTCACCCAGTGAATAAGCGCCTAAATAAGCAAAAACAACCACGATGAGTAGCGGGACAACCGTCCAACCGATTTCAAGGGCAGTGTTCCCCTCTATATGTTCCCCATCCTTAAGTTCGCCTTTCTTTTGGCGAAACACAACCAAACTATATACAATCGGTACAACGATCAGCGAAAGTAGGAAGGAAATTACGATGACTTCCCAATGCCATAACTGATCAATGGGAGCAGCTTGTGCGCTGGCTGCCACAGGATGCATTTGGGTTGCAAGCCCAGCAGCATCAAGACCGAAATACGTGAGAATGGTCATCACAATGACCAAGATTCCCACAATTACAAAATGGGCCATATACTCTCTCTCCTGAAAAGATTGAACGGGGCATGAGCTCCGATGATTAACTAAAATTGGACAAAAACAGCTAGAATTGTCTCAATTTTCACAATATCAGATTATAACAAAATCCTTTTTGATTGTCACGAGGTCTTGGTCAAATGCACAGTTATTCTTAACTTGCACAAACCTCGATTTTCACAAATCATGCCGACGGTGTTTAGATACCGTCGGCAATATAAATACTATAACGAGCTATAACACAATGATCTGTAGTAGAGATGCGTTATTTCAAGCCTAACTCTGCTAAAAGTTCCTGGCTGTGTTCAGCTGGACGCACATCTTCATATACTTTCTTGATGTTCCCATCGACATCGATCAAAAATGTTGTGCGAAGAACACCTTCATATGCTTTACCCATAAACTTTTTCGGTCCCCATACTTGATAAAGGTCGCAAACTTTGTGCCCATCATCAGCCAATAAGGGAAATTGAAGCTGGAACTTTTTTTTGAACTTGACATGTGACTCAACCGAGTCTGGGCTAATGCCGAGAATCACCACCCCTGCCCTTTCGTAGGCAGAGTAATCATCGCGAAAGTTGCACGCTTCTTTTGTGCAACCGGGCGTATCATCTTTCGGATAAAAATATAAGACGACATTCTTTCCGCGATAATCGGAAAGTTTGCGTAAGGTATTGGTATCGTCAAGCAATTCAAATGTAGGGGCAGGAATGCCAGAAGTAACGGGCATAAAAAAGTACTCTCTCTCCAAAGAAGTATGCACGTTATTATACCTTTATTCATTTTAAGGGTAGGAAAACTTTCACAATTATTTGGTGGGTAACAGTCCAATTTTTGGTAGAAAACCGGCTTTAAGCACGGGCAAATCTTCTTATAAAAAACCTCAGAGAAAATGGCGATTCGGGCATTCCCTACGGTATAATTGCGCCCGCCTGTAAGCACACAAACCGGGGATGTGCTGGAACTGGCAGACAGGCATGACTTAGGATCATGTGCCGCAAGGCGTGAGGGTTCGACCCCCTCCATCCCCACCAAAATAATATTCAGACCTTATTGGTCTTCGGAGGAACCATTGAACATCGAAAAGCAATTTCAAGATAATCACTCAGTTAAGCTGGTCGTAGAAGTAGACCAGGAGAAAATGGGCGAATATAAAAAGCGCGCAGCGAGCAAAATTTCTCAACGCGGTAATATCGCCGGCTTTCGCCCCGGCAAAGCTCCTTATCACATCGTAGCCCGCACCTATGGCGAAGCCGCCATCACCGAACAAGCCATTGACTTGTTCATCGACGCGGAATATTCCAACATTTTGACCGAAGCTGGCATCAACCCCGGCGCTTCTGGTAGCTTGGAAAACATCGAAAGCATGGACCCACCCAAGTTTCTCTTTAGCGTGCCGCTCGCACCTGAAGTGGATCTCGGTGATTACACCTCGGTACGCCTCCCCTACGAATGGAAAGCCCCTGAACAGAAGGATATTGACGCCGCGGTCGAAGACCTGCGCCAAATGTACGCCTCCACCGAGACCGTGGAACGTGCCATCGAATCTGGAGATTATGTACTCCTCGATGTTACCTCTGAGACAACCGAACTCAACCGCACTGGCTTTGCTACGTTTGTCCGCAGCGAAGACCGTGACACTGAATGGCCGTACAACGGTTTCGCCAAGGAACTTATTGGTTTGAAGGCTGGCGAAAGCAAGACCATCAAGCACAGTTTCCCCAAAGATTGGGAAGTAGAAGACCTGCAAGGCAAGGATGTGGAAATCACTGCAACCGTCAAAACCGTACGCGGCGTGACCCTTCCTGAAATCAATGATGAATTTGCCAAGACGACCGGCGCTGGCGAAACTGTCGATGCCTTGATGGAAGCGATCAAGAAAGATGTTGAAACCCGCTCCCAGAACGAATATGACGACAAGTACTTCGTGGACTTGATCGAAAAGGTCAAGGAAGGCGCAACCCTCAAGTATCACGAACACTCGCTCGAACACGAAGGCGAACATGTTCTGCAAGATCTCTCTCAGCGCCTCGCCCAACAAGGCATGGACCTTGAAACCTATTTCAAGATGCGCAACACCACCCGCGAACAGTTCATCGAAACTGATGTGACCCCTGTGGCAAAGAAACGCCTCGAACGTGGTTTGATCCTTGATGAGATCGTGCGCAAGGAACAGATTCAAATTGACGACGATGCCTTGAATGCAGAATACATGAACGCCATCAACAGCCTCGCTATGCAAGGTATGGACTTCAGTAAGGTGCGTGGTGGCAAGAAGGGTCAACAAGAGTTGAGCCAAGCCATTGCCATGGATGCTGCCAGCCGTGTGATGACCCGCAAGGCGTTGGATATGTTGAAGAGCATCGCGACCGGTAGTTACAAGCCGCTTGAAGAACGCGAAGCCGAAGCTAAGAAAGCCGCCGAAGCTGCTCCTGTAGAAGCTAGCGAAGAAAAAGCCGCAGAGTAAGAAAAGGCTTTTCGAAGGCTGGCAGGCTTAGGTCTAAGAAATGAAGCGTGCGCCGCGTCCCATCGGGTAGAATCCTCTCATCGAACCGGACGCGGCGCATTTATATCGCCTATCAAACTCTAATACAAATCCAATAGTCCCTCGGTAACATTGGTCGAATAAAGGAGACCGAAATGATCCCAGATTTCAAGAATGTAGTTCCCATGGTGGTTGAAAATACAGGTCGCGGCGAACGCGCTTATGACATTTACTCGCTGCTCCTGCGTAACAACATCATCTTCCTCGGCACGCCCATCGACGACCAGGTCGCGAATGTGATTGTTGCCCAGTTATTGTTCCTTAATCACGAAGACCCTGAAAAAGAAATCCGCATGTATATCAACTCGCCTGGTGGCGTGATCTATGCAGGGCTCGCGATCTATGACACGATGCAGATTATCTCGAACCCGATCAGCACCGTTGCCGTGGGCGTGACCGCCTCTTTCGGGACCGTGTTGTTGGCTGCTGGAACCAAGGGTCGACGCTACGCCCTGCCCCATGCAACCGTCCACATGCACCAGCCTCTCGGCGGCGCTCAAGGTCAGGCGACGGATATCGAAATTCAGGCGAAGCAGATTCTGCGCCTCAAGAGCCTGCTCAATGGCATTATGGCAAAGAACACCGGTCAGCCGCTCGAAGTGATTGAACGCGATCTCGACCGTGATTACTATCTCGATGCGCAACAGGCTGTAGATTACGGCTTGGTAGACCAAATCATCGAAACCCCTGAAAAAGCATTCAAATAGTTATTGGTACAGCAGTTATAAGACCTCGAAGATTTCTCTTCGAGGTCTTTCTTTTATAGGTATAATGCCCGCTGCGTTGTTCGTGATACGTGAACCGTACATCGAAAATCTAAAATCGCAAACTGTAAATTGTATGATCCCTTCAAATATCAAAGCACTTATTCTCGACATGGACGGCGTGATCTGGAAAGGCGACGCCCCCATCGGTGACCTACCCGCTACATTCAAACGAATCCGTGAGCGCGGGTTGAAGTTCGTATTCGCTACAAATAATGGGACCAAGACGCCTGAAGATTATCAAGAAAAGCTAGCCGAGCTCGGCGTGGATGTGGACCCTTCACAAGTCGTCACATCGGCATTAGGCGTGGCATTCATGTTAGCACAGCGGCATCCGCGTGGAACGAAGGTTTTTATGATCGGTGAGAATGGCATCCGCGTGGCATTGGAAGAAAAGGGGTTTGAAGTGGTTGGCGTGGAAGATGCGCCACAAGCTGAAGCCGTAGTGATGGGCATTGACCGCGGCATTAATTTTCAAAAAATGGCAGAGGCAACTTTGCTCGTGCGAGCGGGTCGTCCGTTTTACACAACCAACACAGACCGCACCTTCCCCACTCCACGCGGAGAAATCCCCGGCTCTGGGTCTTGGCTCTCTGTGGTTACATCCGCTACGGGCGTGGAAGCAATGGTGGCAGGCAAACCTTTCCCCTTCTTAATGGAGCTTTCGCTTGAACGCTTGGGAACCTCAAAAGAAGAGACCTTGGTCGTTGGCGACCGCCTCGAAACGGATATTGCGGCAGGGCAAGCAGTAGGCTGCCCAACGGCATTCGTCCTAAGTGGAGTGTCCAAGCTCGAAGAAGCGAAGGATTGGAATCCGAGCATTATTGCTGATAGTTTGGCAAAGTTAGTGGAGTAAATAAAAAGACCTGCAGTTTGCAGGTCTTTTTATTCTGAGGTTTTATTATTGGGGTGTGGCTGTTGGAGTAGGTGTTTCTGTAGAGGTGCTAGTTGCTGTGGCTGCAGCAGCAGATGTGGAAGTTGCAGTCCCCGTAGCAGTTACAGTACCTGTTGTAGAGGTGCCACCCACTTTAATTTTGACATAGAACGATGAGCCAAAGTTCTGTCCACCATCTGAAGTGAGTATCCAGTAACCAATCGCATCACCAGCAGAGGCTGGGGCAGTCATGGCAACTGAAATATCACCAGATTGCCCCGGCTGAACAGTAGTGGTCAACGCTGTAGTCGTTCCACCCATCGCATTACCGGAAACAAAGCTGACCTTGAAAGATGTAGTCCATGGGCAGGAACCGGTGTTTTGCAATTTCCAAGTCTTGGTAAAAGACTGTCCGGGGGTCATTACCGTATCATCAGGCACAGTCACATCTGAGACAAAGACCGAGTTGTTACATCCCACTGCGCCAGAGCCACCCGAAGAAGATGAAGAACTGGTAGAAATCCCTTGTGATGTTGGGAGGGTGACAAGGGGCTGTGGAGTGAAAGTTACCGTCCCAGTTGGAGTGGCGACGGTTGGGGTCACAGACGGCGATGCCGCCTGCAAAGTCATCTGCTGAATAGCAAGGGTCGCTGCCGCGTTGGTGTATACCGCATTGACTTCATCTTCTGCATTCTTTCCTCCCCCACTAAATGCAGACACAATGGCAATAATGCCGCCGATGACAAGGACTCCCACCAGAATCCATAGAATAGTGTTATTGGGAAAGGTCTGCTTTGGTTTCATTGGTTTCAACATAAATTTCTCCTTTGTTTTCAAACAAGGCTTAGAATTATATTTGGGAATAATTAAGAAAACATAGGTATTTCCCTACGAATTTCCTACTCTTAGCGTACGTTAAGGGCAGGATTTTATAGATTTGTGACGATCTTTTTGAAGGATAAGTTCCATTCCTACGGAAATCCTAGTTGGTGATGGCTGGTGTAAAATAGGAAACCATTTATGCTAATTTACGATCTTAACCTTCCCACGCTTGAATCCATTTTAAAAGAATGGAATGAACCTACATATCGCGCCAAGCAAATCTGGCAGGGACTCTATCAACATCTTTATTCTTCACCAGAACAATTCAGGAATCTGCCGAATTCCCTGCGCAGCAAAATGGCTGAGCATTTTACCTTTAATCCATTCACAATCAAAACCTATTTAGACTCATCGGATAAATCCACTCGTAAAACATTATTTCAGCTTTCGGATGGAAATTTAATCGAGTCTGTCTTGATGCGCTATGGTGACCCTGCGGATGAACATTCTGCTTCTTTAGAAAAGGGTACCAAACAAAGGCGCACGCTTTGCATCTCCACTCAGGCTGGCTGTGCAATGGGATGTGTCTTCTGCGCCACGGGTCAGCTCGGGTTTAAGCGCAATCTTTCCAGCGGTGAGATCGTGGCACAGGTCATGTATTACGCGCAAATGCTCAAAGGACAAAACGAAGTTGTAAGCAACGTCGTTTTTATGGGCATGGGCGAGCCATTTCACAACTATGATAACGTCATGTCTGCCATTGACTGCTTGAACGATGCGGATGGATACAAATTCGGGGCACGCCGCTTGACCATTTCCACGGTTGGGCTTGTGCCGCAAATTCGGCGCTTTGCCGATGAACAGCGCCAAGTCAACTTAGCCATTTCTCTTCACGCCGCAGATGATGATGAACGTCTCGCCATTATGCCGGTTAACAAACGTTATAAAATCGAAGATGTAATTGATGCTTGCAAATACTACATTGAAAAAACGCATCGTCGCGTGACCTTTGAATGGGCGCTCATTAATGGAGTCAACGATACGCCGGAAGTGGCGCAAAAACTCGCCTCCAGACTCAAAGGGCTGCTTTGTCATGTGAATGCTATTCCATTGAATCCAACACAAGGCTATCAGGGCGAAGCGACAAGCCGTCAGCGTGCGCAAGTGTTCAAAGAAACATTGGAACAGGCTGGAATTCCATGTACGATCCGTATGCGCCGCGGTATTGATATCAACGCAGGCTGTGGTCAACTTGCAGGCGCTGAGTCAAAATAAAATTTTGAGATTTGATTCCACAACTTAAAAAATATGTCAATGAAATTAAGATGCAAATAGTACTCAGGTTTGAGTCTCTTTGTTAAGATATGGTGTATAATGAATCAATCTTAACAAGCTTAAAAGCTCGTTGCAGCAACAATTTGTAAAAAGGCATTATCAAAATTTCTTATGAAGACCACAACCCTATTGGTCATTGAAGCCAAACACGCAGAAGTCCCTTCTTTCGCAGCAGACTTGCAGAAGAAGGGATTTGATGTACATATCGCACAGAATGGTAGCAAAGCTGTTGCGTTGTTGAAAGAAGTCAGCCCAAGCCTGGTTGTTGTCAACGCAGCTTCCATGCGAAGCACTGGCTTGCGCATCTGTCAATCACTGCGTGAAAAAGATTCGAAACTTCCCATTATTCTTATTCTGGATGAGGAAAAAGAAGTTAGCAAAGATGCAGCCGATGCGGTTTTAATTCTGCCGTTCACCGTTCAAAAACTTTCCAATCGCATCAAACCTTTATTACCCGGTGATGGTAAAAATGTTTTACATGTGGGTCCTATTCGGTTAGACCTTGAAAAACGACGTGTGCGCTGTTTGGGCAAGAGCACAAAACTCACCCCGCGTTTGGTAACTTTGCTTCAGTTGTTGATGGAAAAACATGGAGAAGTTGTGGAACGTGAACCGCTCTTCAAAAAAGCATGGGAAACCAATTACACAGGTGATACCCGCACCCTAGATGTGCATATCTCCTGGCTGCGGCGCGCTATTGAGCTTGACCCCGATAACCCAAAGTTTCTCAAGACCGTGCGCGGTGTTGGGTATCGTTTAGATATTTAGTTGAAATTGCTTTCCTTCAACCGTTACGACTCGGATGCAGACTTTGCCTCCGAGTTTTATTTTTAACTCCATCGGAATTTCCCCGCTTCGCACATGACGTTGCGCCTGTGCTGCGCTGCGGAAAATTTTTCCGTCCCAAGCTGGGTCCACTTCCCAGAAGTCCACATCTAATGATGTTTGCAAAAGGACTCGCTCCCCCATCAACTTGACCTTAATCTTCTTCGATTTGGTCGCGATCTCTGTCTTGACCTTCATATCGCGTTCCATAAAAAACACTGATTTTGTCTCAGCCAATCTAGCACGTGCTGTATGCACTGCCCGAGCAGACTGGTCGGAAGTGATGAATTTACGTCCATGCTTGGCAGCCACAAGAGCGGTAGTACCAGAACCGCAGAAAAAATCTGCTACTAGGTCGTTTTTATTGGAAGATGCCAAAATGATACGCTCTAGCAAAGCTTCTGGCTTTTGAGTGGGATAGCCCGTGCGTTCATTGTGGAGGCGTGCTACCACAGGGAAATACCACCAATCTTCGGGCACTTTGCCACGTTCAAGGTCAGGGATCTTGCCAAAGCCTGCCTTACGTGATGCTTTGAAGGTTGCTACGGTGTTAGGGTTATACGGTTCGCGGACATCATCTACATTGAAAATATATTCTTTGCTTTTGGCATACATCAAGATGGTGTCGTGTTTTCGATTAAATGCCGTTCGGATCGGGGATGGTCCGTGATATGTCCAGATAATTTCATTGATGAAGTTCTCTGCGCCAAAAATTTCGTCGAGGATGAGACGGGCGTGGGCATCGGCATGCCAATCGAGGTGGAGATACAACGTGCCATTTTTTGCAAGCAATCGATGCATGAGACTGAGGCGTTCGTACAGGAATTGCAGGTACGAGTCCATATCCGTCCATGAGTCTTGATAGCCCTCAGCGAGTTTCCACTTGGAGGGTTTGCGCGAATCTTCTCTCCTGCCCACACGGGCATGGAATTGTCGGTTGGTGAAAAATGGTGGGTCGGCATAAATGAGGTTGATACGCCCTTCATACTCAGGCAACAATGCTGCCATCACCGCTAGGTTATCGCCTTGAATGACTCGTCCATCGGTACGCGCCTTGGGATAGCCACGTCCGTTCGGGTGGAGGACAGAGTCAAGGGTGAATGAAGCAGGCTGCGGCTGGGAAAGATGCTTCCCGTTCCAGTGTAGGGTAGGCATGAGAGAAGGGAAACCTCAAATGGTGGATTCGGTTTGGGAGAAGAAATCCCAAAACGTTTTAGTAATGAATTTCAACCGTAGTGCCAAGCCCGCGAGTGGCAACATTGCCCACAATCGGTTCAGGGCGTGCCCAGCGGAAAATCCAATTGGCTTCATTGGTGCGCATGTTGATACAGCCATGACTCATGGGTGAGCCAAAATTTTCGTGCCAATAGGTACCATGGAAAGCATGACCTTGCGCAGTGAAAAATGAAGTCCACGGAACGCCAGGGAGGACGTAGTTATCTACATCGGCAAGGACATTACCCGTTGTTTGCGCGCCGAAGTAACTATACCCCATATGCTTGGCAGGCACTTTATCCAAAATTGTAAATTTGCCAGTCGGTGTTGTAGTGGGCACACCTGTGCCGCCCGTAGGGTCGCCAGGAACACCCGAAGAAATATTGGTTTGGAAAACCAAACTACCGTATTCATAAGCATATAACATTTGCGATGTGAGGTTGATCTCAATCAATTTATCTTCGTATGGCACATCGGGCGAAATAGGCGTCAACATATCCTGCGGGAGGACGCGCATGTGAATGGCAGGCGCATAATAGGTGACATTTGAATCAAGCTCGTCGAAAATACGATACCAAGGTCCCTTGTAATCTGCCATCTCAGGTCCCTGCTCCACCGCTTCGATAAAGTGGACCGAACCATAGTACAACGGCGGAGACATTTGCTGCCAACCATAAGTTTTTGAATACCGATATGGTGTAGTAAACGGTACAGAGACATCTGCAATCAGGCGCGTGCCTTCAGGGATGGAATCGATCGGAGTTTGGTAGATTGTGCGCACGCGGTGCAAACGTCCACGATGGAGATATCCGCCCCATACTCGATACCAAACTGGGTTATGTTTTGGTTCTTCTGCGGTGATCTCGCCATACACATGTACCAACTCATCGCGATAATGAGAAAGTTCAATCCGGCTTTTATCGGTTGGCTCTTTGCGCACAGGCATATCTTTGGTGCCGATACGCACCACAAAACTATCGTCAAAATCGGTAAGACCGGGCAAAAATGGCGTAAATGCCAGCCCGCCAAGGGTCATGCCGCCTAGTTTTAGAAAATCTCTACGGTTAATTCGCTTCATAAGGAAAATTTTACTCTACATTGTTTAAGATTTAATGAGAATGTATAAATGTGTTTTTTAAACAAAAAACTGCCCTCCACAAACCGTGAAGGGCAGGCAGGCTATTCAATTGTAAGGTTAAGCTTCGACCGTTTCAACGATCATGTCTTTCAAAAGGATCTCAAGCGCCATCGAATGTCCACAGCGTTTGTGGGTTAAGAAAAATTCGCAATCACAAGAAAAGACGCCATTATCGTACCCAACATGGTGTTCATTATTATCCCCGTGAAAAGTCAAATCAAATTTATTGAAGCGAAAACGATGGCGATCCTCCGCGTAGCGTTTTGCTTTCTCGAGCTTGCCGATCATTCCGTAGTCCATGGCAAAAGTCTCCTTTTTGTTTGATTGTTATTAGATATAAAAAAGACACGCGTGTATATACGCGTGTCTTTATCTACAAAACCGGGTATTTCCGTGAAATAATCGCATGTCAGCGTTACCTCTTATTGTTTGTCAGTATAGTACTTTTCAAAACTCAAGTCAATATGATTTTCGTAATGTAATGATTTCGTATGGCGTTTGTAGGGTGGACATATACAAATATTCATCATGCACTAATCTGACTACGCGCATCGCACCAGACTTGAACTTGTCACTCCTTAATGAACCTCTTCCCCGCCCAAACACTAACCAGCGTTACCGCCGCGCTTAAGACCGTTCCCCAGATCAAGTCCACTACTGTTACTAAAATGGGCCAGCCTTCTAATGTCGCAAGGTTGGTCAGATCGTATGTGGCATAGGTCACCAACCCAAACAATGCACCGCGTGCTACAGCCTGCATCAACGTCTGCTCACGGACGCCCGGCTCAACGATAAAGACCACCATGCCAAAAATGAAAAGCAAGTAGAACAACCCAGCCGCAAGAAAGTTTGGGTTCTCTGCCATGATATACCCAATCTGAGACTTATAGAACGACGGCGCAACCAACCCAAGCCAAAGCGAGTCTATGCCGAGAAAGGCAAGGAATGTGATGAGATAGAGTTTTAGTTTCATGGTGTCTCCTAAAAAATACTCGGTTAGAGAGGAATTCTCTAACCGAGTAGATGTTTTACTTGCTTTTCTTCTTACTAACCGTCTTTTTCTTTGCCGCAGGTTTGGCAGTTGCTTTTTTCACAGGCGCCTTTTTCGTTACCGTTTTCTTTGCCTTTACAGTCTTTGCTGCTTTGGGCGTCGGCTTACTTGCCTTCGGCTTCGACACTGTAGCCTTCTTTGTAACAGTCTTCTTGGCAGGTTTCTTTGCTGTAGCGGTCTTCTTTACAGTAGCTTTTGGCTTCTTGGCTGCTGGTTTCTTCGTCGCTGCCTTCTTAGTGGATTTGACAGCCGTCTTCTTCACGGCAGGTTTACGTACCGTGCGTTTCTTCTTAGCAGGCTTGTCTTCTTTTACTTCTTCAACTTTGGCAAAGGTCTTGCGCCATTCTTCTTGAAGAGATGGCACACCAGCACCCTTCAAGTTATTGCAAATGATCGCCCATTCTGTGTCATGGACAAAACGAAAGTCCATGAAGGCATGGCATTGGTATGCACCCAATTCCACATACATGCCTTTTTCCCAGATCTCTTCGCACGAGCGGACATATTCCAACTGCGAAGCGTAATCTTTGAAAATGACATATCCGCGGCGTGGCAAGGCAAGCCCTTCAGCAAGTGAGCGGCGCTTCATCTTGCCAGAGGCTTTATCTAAAGCGGCAGTAGAGGTTTTGATCCAACCTTTGGTATCGCCAAATTTATTATGATAGATGACCAATCCACGTTCAATGGCGCCTGAATTAGGATCGTCTAAGCGGTTGGAATAGGCAAAGACGTTCTCGTCGAGTCCGCTGTAGGGTTTCTGAAGGTCAAAGAGTAGGAAATTCTCCACGTCGGCAAACAGGGCACGGCGGTGAAGGAGCGGGAAGATCCGCCATTCATGAGCCTGAATCACACCGGCATCTGGAGTCTCTTCCCATTTGGGGCGGCGGAATTCCATACCATATTTTTCAGAATAACCTTCAACTTGTCCGTGCCCAAACATGGGCAAACCGGGCAAAGTGGCAAGCACTGTACAAACGCCGAAGTATTTATCCCCTTTGCCAAACTGCTCAACCGCAGTCTTCTCATCGGGATTGTTCATGAAGTTTACATAACGCTTGAGAATTTGTGGGTCAAATTCCAATGTATTCTTGATCGCCATGCGATACTTGGCATTGTCTTCATCACGCAACATGTGCATGAACGCAGAGTTATACACACGGTGCATGCCCAAAGTGCGGACGAAATACCCTTCCATCAGCCAAAAGGCTTCGGCAAGCAAAAGCGTATCGGGCACTTCAGCAGCAACGCGATCCACAACTTCGCGCCAAAATTCAACGGGGATTTTTTCGTCGAACTCGTTTTTGGTCATACCGAATTGTGAACGCGATGGAATCGCTCCGCCAGCGCCAGGTTCGGGGAACCACAAGCGTTGAATATGTTTCTTGGCAAGCGTCATCGCCGCATCAAAGCGGATGACCGGGAAGTTACGTGCTACATGTAAGATAACTTGAATCACCGCCTCGCGGACGACCGGATTACTGTAATCCAATTGAGCCGTGTCGTTCCAAGGGAAGGAGGTGCCGTCATTCCCATGATAGATGTAGCTTAAGCTGCCTGTTTGCAAATCGCGGCGCTGAAAAACCACTGCCGCATCCGTTTTATCATAGTAATGGTCTTCAAGATAAATGCCCACCCGCAGGTCATCTGAAAGGTTTTCAGACTTGAACGAATAAGAAGGATAGGGCGAAAAAGGCAGAGACAAGAACCAATCTGGATGTTCGCTCACCCACTGCGAGTCGATACCCATATGGTTGGGAACCATGTCGGCTGAGAGGCGAATTCCGCGCTGCCAGGCACGAGAGCGTAAATCTTGAAGGGCGTTCCAACCGCCAAGGTCGTTGGCGATATCATACGAATGAAGAGAATATGCCGAAGCGACAGCATCTTCCTGACCCATGCGCTGTTTGATGCGTTGTGAAGCACGACTGCGCTCCCACAAACCAATGAGCCACAAACCGGTAAACCCGCGGGCTGCAAGTTGATCCAACTCTTCATCTGGAATTTCATTGAGATACTTGATGTCGCGCTCATACTTCTTGGAAAGTTGATCGAGCCACACATAGGTATTCTTCGCGATCAGAACAAGGCGCGGCATCCATTCTTGGTCTGGGCTGTAGCGTTCAAACTCTGCATAATCATGCCCAGTAAAGGTTGGCACAAGAACTTCTGCATTGAATGTATCGGCTGGACCCTGCTTGCGGATAACATCTTCGCGCAAATAATCCATGCCGCGCAATATGCGGCTTGAGAACTCATTACCAAGCAAATAGCCCCATTTATCGAGAATGAATTTAAGCTGACCTTCCAATGAGTCTGGAGAGGCTTCAATGGGTCCGCGCAAAAGTTCGGCAAGGGTTTCGGTCTTCCCTGCAGCGCCATTACCCAAACCAGGCTGAGTGGAGAAGAACTCTAAGAGATGCGACGTGAAATCTTTGAAGGCAGAGCCGTTCATCACGTTTTCATCGAACAAGTCCATGTAGGGAGCGAGTGCCGGGTTCTTGTTGGCGTTATTGATCAATAACATTTCTTCGATTGCCGCCGCACGAACACCATGCCCAAAATCCCCAAAGTTTGGCAGTTTAGTTGCCAAGTAAACACCCGCTGTTGTTTCGCCGCGAAAGACTGCTTTCGGCGGGAATTCCTCGGTAAATTTATTCAAGGTAAGGTCATATTTCGAGCCAAATGTGGACTGCAAGGAAGCCATCGCCCGCCCCATCACGCCAGTGTAGCGGCTGTAATAATTACGGAGCAGGATGTGATAGGCTTCATCGAGCAGAGAAATCACATAGAGGTCAGAGGCAGAAACGGGGGCAGTACGAAGCGCAGACATTTGGTTGGCAAATGCCCGGGCGGAGGAAATATCCGAAAAAACAACATGCCCGTCGGGGCGAAAAAAGTCTTGCGAAAAATTGTATTTGAGACGGGAGGCACGTGAAGTTAGCATACAATAATGATAACCGATTAATAATGAATTAGAGTAAAATTTAAACCATCATCATGAGCACATCGCTAGCCCAAGTCATCGTCCTATTGTTCATTGGCGTGTTCTATCTGCCAGTCATCTTTTTTGCCATACAACGCCGAGAGGAAGGGCAAGGCGCAGCGACATGGCTGGTCGTATTGTATGCATTATTGGCAATGGTAATCAACATTGCCGAAGCCATTTGGCAAGACCGCGGGGATAACGCTTTCTTATTCCAGGAACTACAAACATATATTTCGTTCACCCTCATCATTGTTTTGATGATCACAATTCAGGTCTTCTTGAAGCGTGAACTCTGGTGGGCTTGGCTGGCATATTTTGGAGTTTGGGTTATTGGGCTGGCATTGATCCTTACCAATGCGTTGAACCTGCCAGATACGTTATGGACCAATGGTGAATTGATCCTGTATCGTTCGCGGTTGGGTCCTGCCTGGGTCATGTTGGGATGGTTAATCTTATCCATCGTCATGATCCTCAATTTGTTCAATGCACAACATCAGAGCCGTCAACCGTTGCTCCGCAGCCGTTTGGGATATTGGTGGGCACCGGTTATTTTCACTCTCGTCAACGATATTCTCCTTTTCTCTGGTGTTCTTATCATCGGGCAGCCGGTTCGTTTGTTGGTTGCAATTGGCATGGCATATGTGGTCGGCACACATTATGTACCAGATTTGAAAAACATCACCCGCCGTGTCATGATCTATGTTGCCAGTACGGTTGGCATTGTGGGTTTTTACATTGCCGGTTTTCTGATCATCCAAGCTTTGTTTGGTAACAACCCAAGTTATAGTCCCCTGCTTGCAGGCGCCGTGGTCGCGCTCTTTATTGCGCTAATCTTTGCTCCACTCACAGATTTGGTCTCTCGTGCCATCAACATTTGGACGAAAGGCGATCAATACGACGCCAGCCTCACTATTCATCAATACAGTGAAAGCATCAGCAACATCTTGGATATGGATCGCCTCGCCAGCATCGCTATTGGCATTATGCTGGAAGCCATGCAAATCGAGCGCGGCTTTCTATTCCTCGTAGATTCTGAACGTCAAGCCGATGGTCGCAAGACGTATAAAATCCGCTCGGCTCGCAGCCCTGAAGAACGACAATTGGTCGCTGTGGAATTGGAAGAAGACGGGTTGATCGCTTCGTATTTTATTCGGGATCAAAAACCGCTTCTTCAATATGACCTGGACCTGTTACCGGCGTTTCGAGCTGCTTCTACCGTTGAGAAAAACTGGTTCAGTGAATTACGGTCAGAAGTCTATATTCCCATTTTTGCCAAAAAACAATGGATCGGTTTGCTTGCCTTCGGTTCAAAACTAAGCGGCAATCGCTACACCCGAGAAGACTTGTCCGTTCTTAGCGCGCACGCCAACCAGACAGCTGTTGCGCTTGAAAATGCCCGCCTCGTGGACAATCTCATGCGCTTAAACCAAGAATTACGTCAGGCGCGCCGCACGCTCGAAAAGAACAACCAGGAACTACAGCGTATCGATCAGGCAAAGTCGGATTTCATCAGCATTGCTTCTCATGAGCTTCGTACGCCGCTGACCGTCATCAAAGGCTACACCGAAATGCTAATGGACGACCCCAAGATGGAAAAAGGTCAAAAGTCCATGATGAAGGGCATCCACGATGGGACGATCCGTTTGCACGAAGTGATGGACTCGATGTTCGACATCGCCCAAATCGATGCACGCTCGCTCAAGCCGCATCTTCAACCGGTGGATGTGGGTCAATTGATCCATCAGGTTTGTCTGGAACATGCCAAGACCGTCAAAGAACGCGAACAGATTCTAACCATCAAAGCCCAAGCCATTCCACTCGTCAAAGCAGACTCTCACCTCTTGGAAAAGCTTTTCCACCACTTGATCCGCAATGCCATCAAGTTCACCCCGAACAATGGTTGGATCACCATCAGCGCCAAACATATCCCAGCCATCATCAACCTCCCCAACGGCGGCATCGAGATTATCGTCAGTGATACTGGTGTGGGCGTAGACCCGAACTTGCGTGAAGTGATCTTCTCGAAGTTCTATCAGCCAGGCGAACTGGGTAAGCATTCCACGAGCAAATCACGCTTCAAAGGCGGGGGCGCTGGTTTGGGGCTGGCACTCTCAAAAGGCATTATTGAGGCGCACGGCGGTCGTATTTGGGTGGAAAGCCCCGGTTATGATGAAGTTAACTTCCCGGGCAGTCAGTTCCACATCATCCTGCCATTGACCAAGCTTGAAAATGGAGAAGTACAACGTACAAGTGAGCCTGTCACTGTAGAAATTGGAAAGGCAAAAGAAGCATAAAAAGAGCGGAGACTTGTAAGTCTCCGCTCTTTTTCAACCGAATTACAGTAGCTTGCGATATACACGATTATTTTTGTATTCCACCCCATTCAAATTCTTCAAATCGGCTCGCATTTGTTCGGTGGTTTCAGCCACTTGTGTCATTTCGACGTGTGTGAATTGACCGAAATTCAATAAAGTATCGCCCATCGCGTAATACAACAAGGCGTTTCCACCATGCCCCTGAAACTCTGGCAGGATGCCCATGCCATTGACCGCGACCGTACTCGTACGGCGAAGCTCCAGCAAGATATCCAACAGCCCGAATGGAAAAAGTTTGCCTTTTGCACGCTGCATGGCTGCAGAGACGTCGTGAAATGCAAAGAGAAACCCAACTACATCCTGCTCATGGACAATGATCTTGATGAGGCGGTGGTCGGCGATGGTCATGATGTTTTCTACAACAAAATCGATCTCTCGCGGTGAGAGCGGATAATATTCCCAATTATTCACAAAAGCATTGTTATAGGCGGTGCCAATTCGATCCGCCCAGCTTAGCAATTCTTTTTTGTTCTTGAAAGTCTTTATCTCCAAATGTCCACGCTGCATAACACGTTCCGAAATCTTTTTGACGCGCTCAGGCATTTTGAATTTATCCGCTGGTAAATAGCAAGAGACAAAATCCACTTCCTTTGTAAACCCTTGTGCCTCGACCAAGGATTGGTAATAGGCATGGTTGTAATTAAGCATGGTCATGGTCTGACGATGCTCATGTCCAAAGACCAACACGCCATATCCATCTAACGGACCCATTCCTTTTGGTCCGATCATCTTGGTTAATCCGCGAGATTTTGCCCACTCAAATGCCGTGTTGAACAATACCGTAGCCGCCTCATGGTCGTTCTCACACTCGAATAAATAAAAATCTGCTGTCTTTTCTTGATGATATTGGTTGAAAGGTTTATTTTCAATTACAGCGATCCGCCCTACATCCCGTCCATCACGAACTGCCAGGAAAAAATCCACATCTGAATGTTCATGGAAAGGATGTTTCTTTCGATTAAGTTGGTTGTATGCATCCACATTCAATGGTGGCACCCACTGCGGGCAATCGGCATAGAGGCGGGATAGCAACTCTACAAATCGCTTGACCTGCTTTTTATTCTCTGTATCCACTTTCTCGATATCAAGCATGGCTTTTCTCCTCCAAAGGGGTGGATTTCAAATCAAGTATATCCTTTCCAGCGCATTTTAATAGGTTGACGTGTATTGTTTTTGTAATGAATGGCATCCATACAAAAACACCTTCCGCCATGCTATACTTGGAAACAATCTCCCAAACCCACTGAGGACTTATGACCGGAAATACCCACCAACAAATGCTGGCAAAATATGCTGAAGCCATTGTAAAAGTAGGGCTAAATATCCGCGCAGGACAGCGCCTGATCATCACAGCTGCAGGGACGCGCGGTGTACCCAATCAATTTGCCCCATTGGTACGGGAAATTGCCAAAGCCGCTTATGGCGTTGGCGCAAACTATGTGGATGTCATCTTTGCAGATGAAGAAATGATGCGCGTCCGCGCTCAACACGCCCCAAAAGGCAGCTTTGGAGAATATTCCAAATGGCAAATCCAAGGCATCTTGGACATGATCAATAATGGCGATGCATTACTCTCCATTGGCGGCTCAAACCCCGACCTACTTGGCGGGCTTGACCCTGAAGTTGTGGGTCAAATGCAACGAGCGCATTTGGAAAACTGGAGCCCAATTAGTGAGAAAGTCACCACCAATGCCATCAACTGGTGTGTTGTGGCAGCGGCTGGTGAAGCATGGGCGCACAAGATATTCCCTGATTTGCCCCTCAACCAAGCACAGGAAAAACTCTGGCAAGCCATTTTTGAAACAACTCGTATTAACCAACCTGACCCCGTTGCAGCATGGAACAAACACATCGCTTCTCTTCGTGAGCGCGCTCTGTACTTGCAAGCCAAACAATACACCGCTTTGCATTACACCGCTCCCGGCACCGACTTCGCCGTCGGCTTGCCCAGCGGACATCTCTGGATCAGCGCACAATCCATGGCACAGAATGGCGTTGCTTTCACTGCCAATATGCCCACCGAAGAAGTTTTTACACTACCAGACCGTAATCGTGCCGACGGTGTGATCTCTGCCACCTTCCCTCTCAGCTATGGCGGCACACTGATCGAAGATTTCAAAGTCCACTTTGAAAATGGACGCATTACCAAGGTTACTGCCAAGAAAGGCGAAGCCGCCCTTCAAAAATTAGTGGATACCGACGAAGGTTCGCATCGCCTCGGTGAAATCGCCCTCGTCCCGGCGTCCTCCCCCATCGGCACACGCGGACATCTCTTCTATAACACGCTTTATGACGAAAACGCATCTTGTCACATCGCCATTGGACGCGCCTACCGCTTCACCCTCGCCGGAGGGACTGAGTTGAATGATGACGAGTTTACCGCTGCTGGAGGCAATATCAGCCTCAACCACGTCGACTTCATGATCGGTTCGCCGCACATGGATATTGATGGCATCACAAAAGACGGCACACATGAGCCGGTGATGCGTCAGGGTGAATGGGCAATCTCTCTGTAACCGAATCAACCCAACTCCCCGTCATGAGGCGGGGAGTTTTTATGTCACCAATTTTGGTGGTCATCTGAGTCCACTTATGGTAAAAATCATTCAATGCCCTGTCTATCTAAAGGAGAAACAATGAACGAGTCATTCCAAACCTCTCTTGAAAAATACGCCGATATCATCGTAAACATTGGTTTGAACCTGCATAAAGAACAACGCCTAAATATTGCAGCGGGGCTGCCTGATGCAGAGCTGGTTCGTTTGGTAGCAAAGAAAGCTTATCAAGTGGGCTCACCATTTGTTGATGTACGCTGGATCGATGAACGGCTGACTCGCATTCGCTTTGAAAACTCAAAGCCCGAACACCTCGTTGAAGTTCCACAGTGGCAAATTGACCGCGAGCACGAATACGGCTCTCGTGGAGATGCACTTTTGAGCTTTGCTTCCCAAGACCCGAACCTGCTGGAAGGTATCAGCGCAGACCTGATCGGCAAATACCGAAAAGCGATCTCAGAAAAATACGAACCTGTTGCCAAGTATAGAAATGAAAATACTCAAACTTGGTGTGTTGTTTCTACAGCCACACCTGCTTGGGCCCAAAAAGTTTTCCCAAACTTACCCGTAGAGCAAGCACAAGAAAAATTATGGGAAGCCATTTTTGATGCCTGCCGTGTGAATACCGCAGACCCTGTCCAAGCATGGCGTGAACATGCTGAAAAACTTCACCGTCAGTGTGATTACCTAAATGAGAAACGATACACTGGGCTTCATTACAAAGCCCCCGGCACCGACCTAACCCTTGGGTTGCCAGATAATCATCTTTGGATTGGAGCTTCTGGCAAAACCAAAAACGGTATTGAATACATTCCCAACCTACCTACCGAAGAAGTATTTTCCATGCCGCATCGTGAAAAAGCAGAGGGCTATGTAACTTCCAGCCGTCCGTTGATTCTTTCTGGTGCCATGATTGACGAGTTCACGCTCACCTTCCAAAACGGACGGGTGAGCAAGGTCACCGCCAAGCAAGGCGAAGAAAATATTCGCAAACTTTTAGAGACCGATGAAAACGCCTCACGCTTCGGGGAGGCTGCTCTGGTTCCAGACAGTTCTCCCATCTCTCAGAGAAAGCACCTCTTCTACAATACTCTCTTCGATGAAAATGCATCCTGCCACCTTGCCTTGGGAACTGCCTATCGCTATAACGTCAAAGGCGGCACATCGATGACCAAAGAAGAATTCATGTCCGCTGGCGGAAACGACAGCCTCATTCACGTGGACTTTATGATTGGGTCTAACCAAATGGACATTGACGGTATCCGCGCCGACGGTTCTCGAGAAGCCATCATGCGTAAAGGCGAATGGGCTTTTTAAGCACAATACACTAAAAAAAGCGGACGTTGATGAAACGTCCGCTTTTTGCATCCATCACCAACCTATGTGATAATAGCAGAAGCTTATTCAAGGAGCGATACCATGCCTCGCAAACCCACGCTGAATACAGATGACATCTTAAACTCCGAATATCAATATATTGCCCAAAACGTCTTTCAAGCCAATGAAGATCGATCACGGGTGACCTCGTTCTACTTCGTCTCGGTCGGTTCTTTTGTGGCAGCTATCCTTGGCACACGTTTTGAGCCCGATCAAAGCATTATTTCTTTGGCGTTCTTCTTTTTATTCACAATCCTCACCTTTATGGGTGCGTTGACCATTGCCCAGCTTGCCCGTCTGCGTGCTTCCTGGCATGAGGCAGTGGAAGCCATGAATCAGATCAAGGAATACTACATCAAACACATGCCAGAATTGGAGTCCGCTTTTAAGTGGCGGACAAGGCAAATTCCACCCACCAACAAGCCGTATAGCATCGCCAACCTCATGGCTGTCGAAGTATCTTTGCTTAGTGCCCTCACTACCGGGGCTGGCATCTACTTTTTGATGAGTTATATCGGCATTTCAAATTGGGTCGCTTGGGCGGCGGTCATTGCCAGCGTTATCTTTGGCTATGTTGCCCTATGGACCTGGTATCGCTATCTACTCGTAGACAATCAATAGGAGAACCTCATGCCAAGAGAATACATCGGGCAGAATCCCACTGCTTTTCAGCGCAGACCACACCTCACCAAAGATGATGCGTGGATTCGCGAAAATATCAATACTTTCAAAGTGGGTCACTTTGCCACTTCAGTGGACGGACAACCTTTCATCAATACATCTACTTTCTGGTACGACGAAGCTGAACATCAAATTGTGTTCCACTCCAATTTAGCGGGGAGAATCCGCTCGAATATTGAATACAACCCCAAAGTCAGTTTTGAGGCGAGTGTTCTTGGTCAATTACTGCCTTCGAATGTCGCGCTGGAGTTTTCGCTCCAGTATCGCAGCATCGTCGCTTTTGGAACCGCCCGACTTGTAACCGATCCGGCTGAAATGCGTAGACTGTTATATGGGTTGATCGGCAAATATTTCTCTGAGCTGACCGTTGGGCAGGAATATCGCGAGATCAACGACAAAGAACTGCGAGCCACGTCGGTGTATGCCATCAAGATCGAAGAATGGAGCGGCAAAGAAAATTGGGAAGAACGCGCCGACCAAAGCAATGAATGGCAACCCCTTGATGAAAAATGGTTCGAGTATTACAGGAACAAATCCTGAAAGGACAAACGCATGAACGAAAGAACCTATACCGAAGAGTTTCGTGTGGAAGGCGAAAAGATCATCGCCAAGATCAAGGAATTGCTGCACGAGGGAAATATCCGCAAAGTTATCATCAAAGATAAAGATGGCAAAGTCTTAATGGAGATTCCCGTCACGATCGGTGTTGTAGGTGTATTGATCGCCCCGCAACTTGCCGCATTAGGCGCCATTGCAGCCTTGCTCACAGAAGCAACTGTGATCGTTGAAAAAACAGAGACCCTATGAGTATCTTCGAAATCGTTTATTGGGCGGCTTTGGTTGTGGAGATGATCATCCGTGCACCGCTTAATAAGAAACGCAAAGAGGAAAAAATAAGCGAACAACGCGTTTCGCAACAGGAAAAGCTCATCCTCTTCCTACTTCTCATCGGCATGATGATTTTGCCTCTCATCTACTCCGCTACCTCATGGTTAGATTTTGCGAACTATAGCTTGCCCTCTTGGGCTAGCTGGTTGGGTGTGTTGATTATGCTAAGCGCTTTATTCGTCTTCTGGCGCTCTCACGCAGACCTCGGCTTGAACTGGTCACCTTCACTTGAAATTCGCGATAAGCATGAGCTCATTACCCGCGGCATCTATGGTGCGATTCGTCATCCTATGTATGCTTCGCAATGGTTATGGGTTTTGGCTCAACCTTTACTGCTACAAAACTGGTTGGCAGGTTTTATCAACCTTCTGGTCTTCATCCCCTTCTATCTCTTACGTGTTCAAGCCGAAGAACAAATGATGATAGACCGCTTTGGCGAACAATACAAAACCTATATGACCCAAACAGGCAGAGTAGTGCCTAAACTTGGTTAAAAAAAATCCCGCCAGTTGGCGGGATTTTTTTCATGAAACGTTTGCCAAATATTTCTGAAACACTAGCACAGCACCCAGAAAGCCCGCGCCTAAGACCCCTGTGATGCTTGGCAAAATCCACATTAGGGCTGAGCTACCAAAAGACTTAATGCGGGCGTCATTTGGGTTTTCCGGCTCATACAAGATTGTCACCTCATCCCCCACTTCATTCGATTGCGGGTTACTACCTTCCGTCAATTGAACCGTGCGGCGCTTTCCATCCCTTGCCTTGAACTCCACTACTGGATAATAGTAATAACTCACATTGTCCGTCTCAGCATCTTCATAACGCTGCTCAACCACATCCACAACAGTACCAGGTGCACTCTCTTCACGTCCCAGTTTTTGCAAGACAAATACAGTAGAAACCCCAGCCACCAACAACATCACGATGGCAACACCCGTAAAAATACGCACGATCCACGCCTCAGCAGAGGCACCATCCATCCGTTGAGTTTCCTTCATCATCTTTTCAAGTTGAGGGGCATGGAGCTCTGCATCAAAAGAAGAATTCAACATCGCTTCCAACTTGAGGCGATCTTTTTCATCGGGCACATCTTCAATTTTTTGATACTGTATACCATTTACTTCAAACGAAACAGGAAGTTCATCTTCCCAATTGATGGAATATTTTTTCTTTGCCATTCATACCTCCGAGCGCAAAATTCTATCAGTGAAATCACATCGAAATGTCTGACATGCTAACAAATTCATGCATTGACTAGACAAATTTACATGGATACAATAGCGCCTATTCTACAGGTAAAAATGAGCATCTATAAATTTTCTGTTCAACAAAAAAACAACGACCCACGGAATGAAAGTTACCGGCGCGGTGCACACGCGCTTGGATTCCACCAGCTTCAAAGGGTGGAATGTCAGGACCTCTACTTCATCGAGAGCCAATTGTCGCAAGAAGGATTGCAACAGTTGGCTCTCAAACTTTTAAGCGACCCTGTGACACAAAGCGTTTCATGGGATGAATTGCCCGCGCCTCTCACCCCGCCCGCAACGGATTCCGTTATTCTGGAAGTTTCCCTCCGCCCCGGCGTGACCGACCCCGTCGCCGCCGAAATTGTCCGCGC
>JAXLVU010000015.1:0-33100 GCA_046328855.1 Anaerolineales bacterium
CGCTCGACCTGCTTGGGCATGGTGAGAGCGAAAAGCCGCTTCATACGAATGACTATTCGGTGGACAATGCCTACGATGATCTCGTGGCGTGGATCGATTCGCTTAATATTTCTTCCCCGATCCATCTCATTGGGCATTCACTTGGCGGCGGGCTTTCGTTGTTATATGCCCATCGCAACCCGGAGCGGGTCAAGTCTTTGGTGTTGGTTAACCCGTTCTATTCGATGAAGCAATTACCGCCGGTCTTGCAGAAGATGTTCCATCATCAGTTGATCAACACGACCCTGATCGACCGCACGCCGTATCGTGTTTTCCGTTTCTTTGTGGATATGACCAGTTTTAGCACCTATATCGGCAGCCGTGAGTCGCATGTGTTGCCGGAGCATATTCGCTATCAAACGGCACTGGATTACAAGCGGGCGGCATCTGGTATTTACAACATTCCGCGCACGCTTCATCACTTGGACCTGAACCTTGCGGGCATCACCCAGCCGACTCTGCTCCTGTGGGGTGGACGTGACCAAACGCTTGCGCCTTCATCTTTCCCGCAGTTGGCGGAGAAGCTGCCGAACCTGGTGAAGAAACATTCCTTCCCAATCTGCGGACATGTGCCACATCAATGCCACCCAACAGATTTCAACCCGCATGTGATGGAGTTCTTGCGTAAGATTTGACCATGGACGGCGGACGATGAATAAAATCCCGAAGGGATGACAGGGTTATAGAAAATTACAAGAATAGAATTTCAAATCCCGAAGGGGTTTCATGATCTGAAGCAATCTATAACACCCCTTCGGGGTCATTGTGTAGAAAAAGTTTTCAGCATAGGTATTGGTTTAGAGAGTAGAATCAATTCAAAATCAAGAATGAAGCGGGGTTTGTCTATCGTCTTATGGGGATTCGAGTCAATATTTTAAGATTGCAGTTTTCAAATACCCTCTTGCACACAATTGACCTCGGTGCTAAAATGCCGAACACATTAGCCAGATATACGGGGATGCAGCGCTTTTACGCCCATATATGGCTAAATCATTTGTTCTAATTTGGAGCTTTTACCGGATGCGTTGTCCGTATTGTAAACATCATGACTCGAAGGTGCTGGATACTTCACACGACAGTCACGGCGGGATTCGCCGTCGGCGGGAGTGCCTAAAGTGCCGCCAGCGCTTTAGCAGCTACGAACGCCCGATATTGGCGACCCCACTCATTATCAAGCAGGATGGCAACCGCGAAGAGTTTGACCGCGAGAAGATGGCGCGCGGTATTCGTATTTCCTGCGCGAAGCGACCCGTTTCTGCGGCGGACATTGAACGCATGATCGGGCAGGTGGAAGTGAAATTGCAGAAACTCGGCAAAGCGGAGATTTCTTCACGTGTGGTGGGTGACCTGGTGATGGAAACCTTGAAAGAGGTGGACCAGGTGGCGTACATCCGTTATGCCATTGTGTATTTGGGCTTGGACGACCTCAAGTCCATTCGTACCGAGATCGACCAGTTACTCGAAGATTAATTAGGCAAAGACCCTCTTTGGGGGGAGGTGTCTTTGCCTTTTTGTATCTCTATAGTGAATCACGCGGAGCAGGACCCGCGATAAAGAATAAAACATTTACAGGAGAATCCGATATGGCAACAAAATCTGCTGATACCAAGATCGTGAAGAACGGCTTACTGCCGACGCCGCCCCTGAAAAAGGGACTGCCCGGTGCAACGTTGACGGACAATGCCCGTCAGGTGTTGATGAAGCGCTACGTGCGCCGTGGTGACGATGGCAAGCCCGCCGAGAACGTGGAAGAGATGTTCTGGCGTGTGGCGCATCATGTCGCCAAGGTGGAAGATCAATGGGGTTCTGATATTCAGGAACGTACCGTTGAGTATTACCACTTACTCTCTAGCAAGAAATTCTTTCCGAACTCCCCGACCTTTACTGGTGCTGGAACTCCACTCGGGCAGCTCGCCGCGTGTTTCGTCCTCCCGATTAGCGATGATATGGGACGTCACAGCGCGGGTATCTTCCAAACTCTGCGTGACGCTGCCCTGATCCAGCAGACAGGCGGCGGCAATGGTTTCTCCTTCTCTCGCTTGCGCCCCAAGGGTGCCCTTGTGCAAACCTCGGCTGGGCAGGCTACCGGACCGGTAGGCTTCTTGCGTGTGTATGACCATGCCTTTGGTGAGATTGCCCAAGGCGGCACTCGCCGTGGTGCCAATATGGCGGTGCTGCGTGTGGACCACCCGGATGTGGAAGAATTCATTACCTGTAAGCTCGATGAGAACGCCATCACTAACTTTAATATCTCCGTCGGCATTACCGACGCGTTTATGGAAGCCGTGCGCGATGACACCGAATGGCCGTTGCGCTTCCCTGACCTGACCGAAATGAAGCAGAAAGGCTTTAGCGGCACCCTCGAACAAGCCGAAGCCGCTGGCATTACCATTCACACGTATAAGAAGGTCAATGCACGCGAACTGTTCAACAAGATCGTGAAGCAGGCGCACCACAACGGCGAGCCCGGCGTGTTGTTCCTGGATGCTGCCAACCGCAGCAACCCGGTGCCGCATTTGTATCCGCTTGAAGCGACCAACCCCTGCGGTGAACAATGGCTCGGACCGTATGAGAACTGCTGTTTGGGTTCGGTGAACCTCAACGAACACTGCGGACCCGATGGCAGCGTGGATTGGGAAACCCTGCGCAAGAGTGTGGTGACCGCTACGCGCTTCCTCGATGATGTGGTCGAAGCCAATGCCTATGTTCCGGCGGTGGCGCAGTTGAAAGAAGCCGCTCATAAGGCTCGCCGCATCGGTTTGGGCATTATGGGTCTCGCCGACTTGATGTACCACGTGGGCGTTCGTTATGGTTCAAAGGAAGGTCAGGAATTTGGCGCGCAGGTGATGGAGTTCGTGCGTTACCACGCCATGCAGACCAGTGTGCAGCTCGCCGAAGAGCGCGGACCTTTCCCTGCCATTCAAGGCTCGATCTACGATATGGACGACATGAAGTGGGAAGCGCCCAAATCGTTGGTGAAGTATGAGAATAACTGGGGCAGGCCCGAGGTCCAGTGGGATGCGGTGGTGAAGGGCATCAAGAAGCATGGCATTCGTAACGCCGCGCAGACCACCGTTGCGCCGACCGGCACCATTGCCACCGTCGCAGGTTGTGAAGGCTATGGCTGCGAACCCGTCTTCGCGTTGGCATATATCCGCCACGTGAACGATAACGGCAAGGATTTGAAATTGACCTATGCCAGCCCGCGCTTTGATGAGGCGCTCAAGAAACTTGGCTTGGGCGAAGAGAAACGACAGGAAATTGTGGAGCAGGTCATGAGCGAAGGTACCTGCCAACACATCCCTGAACTTCCGCAAAACATTCGCGATACCTTTGTGGTCTCTGCCGACGTGACCGCCGAAGAACACGTGCGTATGCAGGGCGCGTTGCAAGCCTTTGTAGATAATTCCCTTTCGAAGACCGTCAACTTCTCGGAAGGCGCCACCGAAGGGGACGTGGCAATCGCGTACCAATTGGCTTGGGAGCTTGGTTGTAAGGGCATCACCGTCTATGTGACCGGCTCACGCGATAAGGTGGTCTTGGAGACCAAGGCGACCGCAGAGAAGAAGGATGCGGCTCCTGCTGCGCCGGTCATTGCTCCTGCCGCCCAAGCTGCTCCTACCATGTGGCACGGCACTAAGAAACCGCGCCCCAAGGCGTTGACCGGACGTACCTATAACATTGATACTCCCGTGGGCAAGGCGTTCATCACCATCAACGAAAACGGTGGGACGCAACCCTTCGAAGCCTTCATCAATACTGCCAAGGCAGGTTCTGAAACTGCTGCGGTCTCTGAGGCGATTGGACGTTTGATCTCGTACATCTTGCGCATGGCTTCGCCCGTAGCCCCCGTGGACAGACTGCGTGAAGTGGTCGTGCAGTTGGTCGGCATCGGCGGCGGACGCTCCCTCGGCTTCGGTCCGAACCGCGTCAAGTCTTTGCCCGATGGCATTGGACAGGTCTTTGACCATTACCTGCGTGACCGCGAAGGCATTGTGATTGAAGAGGTCAAAGGCGGTAATGGCAATGGCAACGGAGGCGGACACCACGCCGACCCCATGGAACATGCCGGCACCAAAATGAAGATCGGTGACTTGTGCCCCGAATGCGGGGAAGCCGCCGTGGTGAACGAAGAAGGCTGCCGCAAGTGCTATGCTTGTGGGTACTCTGAATGTTAAAACCCCCTCCGTCCTAACGGACACCTCCCCCAAATACGACAGAAGTACCGTCGTATTTGGGGGAGGCTGGGTGGGGGACCGCCCCTACACTACATTATAGGTATACACATTGAATAAAAAATCTATCTATTGGACGCTGGGGGTTGGGATATTTACCATTCTCTGGCAGGTCTTTACATTTTATTTCCGCTTCGGGCAGTTCAACCCCTACGCCTTGTGGCAGGACTATCTCATTTTCTTCGTAGCCGGCGCCCTGGGCGGACTGGTCCTCTCGCTCTTCTTGAACCGTCAGCGAGCAGACAAAGCCTGGTGGGCGGTGCTGATTGCCTTCATCGTCGCAACGCCCATTGCCATGACCTTCATGGTCGCGGGCGGACTCTACGGCTTGGCAGGCATTCTCCTCGCCCCGCTCCTGCCGTGGACCTTGGTTACTTGGCTTGGTTCTTTGCTAGGCAAGTGGCTCACGAAGGGCAGTACCGGGAAGAAGAAAAAGTAAAAGCTTGTACGCGGAAAACACGGATTTCACGGAGTGTCCTTTATAAAAAACCGTGTCTTCCGTCCGATCCACGTACGAAAAGGTTAGAGGTTTTATGCAGAGCAAAGCCAAAACCGTGACGGAATATTTACTGGAAGTGCCGCAAGAACGCCTTGCCGTCTTGAAGAAATTACGCGCCTTGTGCCGGAAGCACCTCAAAGGCTTCAAAGAGACCATGGAATATGGCATGCCCAGTTACTGGCGTGACGGTGTAGCCGAAGTGGGTTTTGCCAGCCAAAAGAACTTCATCGCTCTCTACATTCTACGAACCGACGTCATGAATGCCCACACCGACCAACTGCAAGGCACGGGCATCTCGTATGGCAAGGGCTGCATCCGCTACTCAAAACCCGAGCGCGTAGACTTTGCCGTGGTGGAAAGTATGTTGAAAGCGACCGCCAGGTCGAAGGGGCAGGTGTGTTAGTTTTGTTTGTGTTGTGGGCTATAAAGAAAGCTGTGCTGAATTAGGATAATATACATTGGCATCAAGTTATTTCAAACATCTAAAAAGGAGTTGGATTGTAATTCGCCCCTTAAGGCGAGTATTATTTTTATTTTCTTTTTTTGTGATTTTAATAACGGGAATAATCATTGCTATTTATCCAGATTGGCTGAAACAAGATTGGGTACTTTATTTATTAATACCGGTCGCAGTTTCCTTCTTAGGTGTTTTTGTAAATTTGTTTCAAATATTTTCTTCCGTTAATGAATCTATTAAGTTGTTTGAGCGTGTACATAGAACACTTAAGCGAGTTACTGATAACTCGGTGAGAATTCTAAAGCCAAAGTTAAAGGGTATTCCTAGATTAATAACTCGCGAAGAAACAAAAATAATATTTGAAAGTATTGAAAGAAAAAAATCTTTATTATTAACTGGTGATGCAGGTGCGGGAAAGAGTGGGATAGCTTGTTCTTTAGTCGAAACGTCCCTTAGTATTGGATGGTTTCCTGTGTTGATTGATACGAGACAATTATCGAATGCTGAACATCTTCATGACTTAAGATCTTTTTTTGACCTTGATGAATCTGTTTTTGATGCAGTTGCAAGAATATCTGAAGATATTCCTGTAATAATAATTGCGGATCAACTTGATAGCATTGCGGGCTCTGCTGCAGGTAGACTTGTAATTGATTTTCTTGTGAATTGTTTAGAAATAAAAAATGTTTTTGTTTTGGCAATATCGAGATATAAAGAAGCTAATGAACAGGGAGCAATTCGCCCTTTGTTTGAAGCGCAGTTTGAGATGGTGATTTGTCGCCCAGTAAATGAAGACCTTATTTATAAGGTCTTTTCAAATTTAGGTATTGCCGAAGTTCCGCAAGCAATATTAGAGCTTGCAGACAACTTATTAGACCTTGATATTATTTGTGAAATAATTCGAAACACTTCTCTAATTAATATTAAGAGTATTTATAGTAGAGTTGATTTGTGGGAGAAGTACAGAATAACTTTACATGATAGAGAAAACTATAGTAATGACAATGGTAATGACTTGATATTAAAGGCAGTACAACTAGCGCAAGAAGGATTGCTAGCAGTGAATAGGGGATTTAATCTAGAAATCCCCCCTTCTTTAATAGAAAACCGGTTGATTAGTGGAAACATTATTACTCAAGTTTCTGGTAACAAGTATCAATTTCGGCATGATGTGCTTCAGGATTATTTATATTCTTGGTATGCATGTGAGCGAAATTTATTACCAAACCATGTTCGTGATGAGATTGGTAAGTTACATGAACGCAACGTACTCATTTGGATGAGGGATATTTATCAGGAAAGAAATAGTTTTCAGTATGAAGTCTTTTTGGAGGCTGCTTTAGATGGCTGATCAAAAAACAGATTTTATTATTCAAGCTGCTTTGCTTGATAAGTATATTAAGCTGGGTGATTTGTCGAAGGACGCATCTGGTGTCTCAGTGGTGACGAGAAGAATTAAAGAAAGCCAAGACTTACTTCGATATTTCTTAGGGCAATCTCCATCCCCTGCTTGGGCAAGACAGTTCTACGAGAACGGTTTCTTTGATAATCCGCTAAATGTTGTAGAAGTTGAAAATGGATTTCAGACCCCATATTGGGGTATGTCAGCATACTTAAAATCTATTGCTAAAAATGTACCCGATGTAGTGGAATTAATTGTCTCTGAAATAGAAACTAATAATCCCACTATTCACGAAGATTTATTAGAAGCAATGTCGGAATTGCCTCCTGAAAGAACGGTTATCTTTACTGAAAAGATAATATCTTGGCTTGAAAATAAATATGTTCATTTTTGGGGGCTAGTTGAAGCAGCACTTGCTCTAGCATATAAGTGGATAGAAAAAGGATTTATAAAAGAGGCTGTAGAAATTTTGGCTTCGGTATTAGAACCTATTTCGGGTGCAGTTTTGTTATCTGGTGATATACCTATAGGAGGAGAAGGGCACTCAAGAGTCGAATTAGATTATTTGAGACCAAATTTTTGGAAAGACACCTTGCCTAAATTTGGCAAATTGGCTTATTCAGATATCTTAATCCTTTTAGAAAACACTTTACTTAAATGTATTGGAGTAGAACTTTCGGCAAAGGGAAAGAAGGAAGATTTTTCCTCCGGATTAGCATATTGGTGGAGACCTGCTATTGCAGATCATGAACAAAACTATGTGGCAGACTCTTATAAAGATAAAATTTTAGTAGCTTTCAGAGACCATCTAGAAGCTGGTATTAAGGCAGATGAAAATCAATTGCGCCTAAAACTATTTAAGTACCTAAATCAAGAAATTGTTATATTAAGAAGGATAGCAATCTATATATTGGCAAGATACCCATCTCAGTATATAGATTTGGCATGGGCTTTGCTAGAAAACGTTGATTTTCATTCTGATTTGAAATTTCATAATGATTACTTTTCTCTATTAGCATCAGTATTTCCTTACCTTACTTCAGAGCAAAGGTTTAAGATATTAGCAATTATCCATAACGGACCATTAGAGGAAAGAGTAGAAGGCGCAGAGAAATTTGCTAAAGAAATTGGCTATGATGTTGAAAAGTATTTGAAGGATCAAAAGAATTACTGGATTCGAGATAGGTTATGGGTTATTAAGGAGTGCTTAGCAGAGGAAGATGCCGCTCTGTTAAGTTCTTTGTGTGAAGAGTATGGTGAGCCTGACCATCCAGGATTTCTTTCCTGGTCTTCTGGCGGCACTTGGATTCGAGATGTAAGTCCATTGCCAAAAGAGCAGCTTCAAGCGATGTCATCTCATGAGTTGTTTAACTTTGTCAAAGACTGGAAAGCAGAAGCTTCGCATGATTTTTCAAAAGACAGGGTTTCTATTTCTGGATTAAGCAAAGATGTAGCTGAGATTCTCCTTGAAAACCCTAAAAAGTATCAAATGTTTTTTGAAAACATAGACCAGGTTTCTCAAGTAGTTGTTTATACTTTACTTAATAAAGCTGAAGAGAATTTAAGAAATGATCATCCGATTCCTTGGGCTGAACTTTTAGATATTGTCAAACTTAATTCTGAAAAACAGTCAGTAAATCAAATGATTTCCAAGGATATTCTATTAGATGTCCGCTTGGCAGGGATTAGACTTGTTGAAGAAGGGTTTGGTAATCACAAAAACACAAAAGTTTTGATACCTGTTGAATTATGTAAAAAGACTCAAGAAATCATACAAGATTACTTGGTTGATAGTCATCCAAGTTTTGAGGATGACCACCCCCAAGAGAATATGGCTGGATATCGTGACCCTATTACTGTTTCGTTAAATTCAGTTCGTCCTATAGCATTTATTTGTTTTATGGAGTTTATTCGACATTCATTAGTTGAAAAAGATTGGGGGGAATGTGAACATTCATGGGCATTAGAGATTTTAGAAAACAAGCTTGATAAAAATAATGATGCGAGTTTGGCGGTTCATAGCATTTATGGGAGATATTACTGGTTTCTAGGAAACTGGAATTATTTGTGGCTACAAAAGAATCTTTCAAGAATATTCCCCATAAATGGGAGCGTTGAAGATATCGATTTCTTCCTCGCTGCATGGGACTCATTTGTTCTCTATAATAGAATTGGTCATCAAACTATAAATCAATTAAGAAAAGAGTATTCATATGGCATATCCTTGCTTTCCCAAGGAAAGACTCTAAAAACACACTTGGATATTCCAAAGCAGATGTTTATCCATATATTTTTGGATTATTTATGGAATCCTTACACAGTAAATGACGACAGGAGCATTTTGTATGAGTTTATGACGCGTTGCGATGATTCAATACGTGGACAAGCAATTCATGGTTTAGTCGAGATGATTAGAAATACTTCGAAAGAAGAAATCAAGAATGTTTGGAAACAGGTTTTTGATTTTTGGATTTGGAGAGCCAATGAGTTCTCACTTTCTAAACATCCTAGTGAGATGGAAAAGGAGATTGAACGTTTTTCATTGCTTCTCAAATGTATTCCATCATCTGAGAAAATCGTTGATATCCAAATGCTCTTAAACCCGTTTTTTGATTTTATTGGAAATGGATTGATCTGGAGAGAGTTAGAAGAGTTTCTCGCTCAAAGGGTTCTTTCTGAGCCTATACAAACTGCCAAAATGTACCTTCGGATGCATGAAAAAGCATTAAGCCCTTCACGAAGGATACATTTATATTATGGGGAAGAGTCTGACATGATTATTAATAATGCAATAAAAAACTTAGATGCAAGAAGGGATGTTCTTGTCACTATTGACTTAATATTTCGCCACGGCAATGACAGATATAGGAACCTTTATGAAGAATATAGTTAGCTGATCGATAATTGACTATTTATGATTTGAAATATCTAGTTAATTTTTCCCGAAAATGTACTGTCATTTTTAAAAAATGAACCGTCATTTTCTTAAAGATGTACTGTCATTTTTCCAAACATGTACTGACATTTTTTAAAAATGAACTGTCATTTTTTTGCGTATAGGCTTACAAAACCCCCTCCGTCCTCTGGACACCTCCCCCAATTGTCCACGAACAAAAGCGACAATTGGGGGAGGACTTAATGCTACATTGAATAAAAAGTTTGAGTTTTTATAAAAAATTAAAATTATGTCCTCCCCTGTCCGTGGTTTTCGGACGGGGGAGGTGCCCCGCTAGGGGCGGAGGGGGGCGTATTACTGCACTTCCCGCAACGCATCCCAAATTACAGTTAACACCTTGTCTAAATCGTTCATCACATCATTATTCCAAAACCGCAACACGCGATAACCTTTGGATTTGAGGAACTCTGTCCGTTTAGCATCGTATTCTTGCTGCTCTATATGTTGGCTTCCATCTAACTCAACTACCAATTTCTTCTGTGGAGAACAAAAGTCCACAATATAATTTCCAATCGCATGTTGTTCTCGAAAGTGAACGCCGCCCATTCTGTGTCCACGTAGGTGCGTCCATAACTTTGCTTCTACCGGTGTGGGGTCTTTGCGCAATTCCTTCGCACGGTTAAAGATTTTACGTGAGGTACGTTTGTGCATACCTGCCTCTTTTATGATAATCAAGCCTGATTTTCTAAAGACATGCTGTTATTTTTTCAAATAGAGCTGACGGGCGATACACCCGTCAGCTCTATTTTTAAATTAATCTTCTGGCGTCTGTACGCGCGCTCCTTTGATGAAATCAATGCCATCCAGCACCTTTTTGAAAAGCTTACCGGGGTTGAAGCGTGGCTTCACGCCTGTGATCAAGTCTGCTCGCACGGCATCTTCCGTCTCCGCGCCTTCGGCTTCGATCCTCAACCAGAAATTGCCAAACTCACCCAGTTCTACAATATTGCCCTTGGCGAGCTGTTCAGGAATAATGGCAAGGAATGTTTCAATCGCTGCCATCATATCAATGCTGCTCATGGTCGAACGTTGAGCCGCCATCTCCACTACATCGCGCGTGGTCACACGTCCGCTCGACTGCACTGAAGGATAAAACTTCTTGGGAGCTTCGCGATTACTCGGATTCCCCCTCTCGACGATATTGAACTTGACTGTCATGAGATATACCTCCTATGTCTCATCTATCAGGAGGACATCCGTATCCCCCTGCTTGGAATCAGTGTATAAAAAGCAGGGGGCAAAGTCAACTAGGATATTGGTACTAGGGGAGTTATAGAAAAGAAAACAGGGTATTCCCACTTATTGAAAACCGGATAGGCTTTTACTTATGGATACTTCCATCTGGCATGATAGCACCTTCTAAAAATGATGTTTGTAATGCTATATCTCTTAATTTAGCCCCTTTGAGATTTGCATTCCTTAAGATTGTTTTATTAAAAAGAGCTGTTCTCATATCTGTATTGGTTAGATTTGCTCCTTCTAGATTTGCATATCTTAAATCTGCACCGCTTAAATCTGAATTACTTAAATCTGCTAGGCTTAAATCTGCAAAACTTAGATCGGCATTCATCATTTTTGTGTTGATTAAAATAGCAAGTGATAAATTTGTGTCGGCAAGATCAGTCTTCTGTAGATTTGCGTTAGACAAATCGGTTTTATGTAACTCTGCATTAGTTAACTTGGCTGAAGTCAAGTCTGTCATTTGTAAAATTGCATTATTAATCAACGCGTTTGAGAGGTCTGCACCTCTTAAATTTGAACTTGCTAAATTCACTTCGTGTAAGACAGATTTGGACAGATCGGTTTCACTAAGATTTGCCTTTATCAGATTAGCCTTGAAAAGATTGGCTCCAGAAAGATTCGCGCCAATCAAGTTTGCATTTAATAGATTAACTTCAATCAGATTTGTGTAACTCAGCTCTTCATTTTGAAGTACTGCGTCTGTGAGGTCAGCACCACTAAGATCAACAACAGGTTTTCCTCTGTTTATCAGTTCTGACTCAAAGATGAATCTAATAACTAGCCCTTTTCTTCGCCCATCCAGTCCTCGTAGTGTCGTTAGCGTCTGTACCCTTGACATATCTATTGCAGACTTATTTTCTGTGGAACGTAAATTCTCTTTGAGAAGAAGTTCCCCCATTCTGTCTATGTATGTTTGCAAGGAAATTTCTCTTTGACGGTCAATTGCAATCTCTCGTTCAAGTTTGGCGCGTGTCTCTGTTGATTTGCGCTCTAAGTCATTTTCTGAACGGTTGAGAAAAAAAGTACCAAAAGCTAATACTATAGGGACAATCAGTAAATCCATCCAATCCCAAAGTGTCTTTGTTTCAAACCCTGTATTATTATTTTTTATAGTTTCTAAAAGAATATATACTAATATCCCGGCAAGTATGGCTAAGTTTATATAAAATAAAAAAGATTTCCATCCACGCCTCATATTTCCTCGCTTTTAATGATTTTAGCTGTACTTGCGTTCAAGTCAAGGTGTTTTTGATTATTTTGAGAAAGACATAATGGGAAAAGGTGGTAGTTCAAAAATAAATGATATAAGGATTTGTCTCTTCCGGTTCACATATATATAATCTATTGTTGAGTAAGCTCGGATAGGAAAAAAGAGACAGTCACCTCGCAGGCGACTGTCTCTTTTTGAAATAGGGATTGAAGCACCTCTTAGTTCTTCTTTTTTGTGTTTTCTTTACTAGGCAGATTCTTCTTAATATCCTCCGCTGATTTTTCCAGAGCTTTTTTCTTATCTTCTGACTGTTTTTTGGATTTGAATTTTGTATATTGTTGTCCTCCAAAAACTATAGAGAAAATAGCAACTAAAACTGTAGCACATGATGTTATTAGAGCGACAGTTATGTTTGAAGCACTACCTGTAAGAGTTTCTCCAAAAGAAGGTCGTTTTGTAGACGTTGGAACCGGGCTTGGTATTGTTGTTGGAGTTGGTGGCGGGGGATTAACTTGAATTTCGAAATTTATATGAGTAAGGTCAAAATCAGCTTCTTTTCCATTAGCTAATGCAGGCACAGAAATATCAACGGCAAGTGAATGCTTTCCAGCTTGCTGCCCTGTTACAAACCAAAGCCAGGTTGTTGCATCATTTGTGTTAATTAGTTGTTCTTGAGAAATATCAGAGGATGGTGAAATAGAAAAAGCATTTCCCATTTGAATCTCTGCTTTCATATTTGGGTATATATCTACTGCCCCTTGAAATGCTTGTAATACGTCTTTTTCAAATTGCTTGAACTCTTCTTTCTTCTCCAATGGAACTGTTGGAGGAACAAGAATAAGTTTTATTGTCCCTTCCTCTCCAATTCCAAGAATTTTGGGCGCAGAAAGTTGGTATTCTGCAATTCCAATCGGTTCAATTGATAATCCAGTTTTTGAAATGCCTGATTTTGAAGTGGAAATGGTAAACGATGGGGCATAGAAAGAAACAGTAGTGGTTTCCTGTCCACCCTCTGATCCAGCGATTGCTTCTTCTGTGCTTACTACAATCATTGCTGGTTCTGTTGGAGGTACTTCCTCTTGCCCTCCTGTACCAGAAAGACCACCATTTGCTGGCACACATGCAGACAGGCTAATCATGACCCCTGCAAAAAGATAAAGAAAAGAAAGTTTTTTCATATATTTTGCCCATTCCATTGTATGTACTGCCAACTTAATTGATTCTGAAAAAGTTGCAATCGAGAGGTTTTAGAATTATCGGACTAATTGAAGATTTTATACCATTTTAATAAAAACAGAAAATATATAGAGTGTTCACTTGTAGGAAGGGCTTAAAGATATAGCTTAAAACCAAGTGACAGTCACCTTTAAGGTGACTGTCACTTTTTGTGGATGGAGAGGGGAATGGGAGATCAAAAACCAAGAGACAGTCCCTCGCAGGTGACTGTCTCTTTTTGTGGATAAGTATATAAGACACGTGTATTACCTTGATCCATCTGAAAAAGAGTAAAATTTCCTTCTCTGCCTAAAAGAGAACCGCCTCTGTGGAAATTAAAAGGATTATTGTATGAATAAAAATTTAATGATCAGTTATTCGCGGCAACAAACCCCTTTTGTAGATCGTTTTTACGACGACTTACAGAGATCAGGCTATTCCATTTGGCTGGATTATCACAGCCTTGTCCCTGCCCAGCCTTGGTATCAACAGATCGAGAAAGGCGTATTAGGCGCAGAGGTCGTGATCCTTGTCGTTTCACAATCTTCAATTTCTTCTAAAAATGTCGAGCCAGAATGGCGGCTGGCATTGGAACATAAAAAACGTATCATTCTGGCAATATTTGAGGCAGTGCCGCTGCCGCCGGAGTTAAGCAATTGCGAATGGGTCGATTTTCGGGTGAATTATCGAAAAGGGATTAAAGAACTTAAAGGCTTGCTGAATTACCCTGAACGAACCGTCGCGCCGCCAGTGCCACAAAAAGGGTTTCGTGCTCCACTAACATTTTGGGTTTCTTTGCTTGTAAGTATATTCCTCGTTTTAGGCACAATACCATTGGTGTGGACTGTCGTTGTGCCCTACATCATTTTTCCTTTACCATGGCATATTTACAAAAGGAATTATTCACGTTCACGGGTTATGCCAATATTAATAAGCTTGCCTGCTCTGGCGATCTTTACGCCAGCATATTCAGAAACACTTTTGCCTTTTATCAACCATCTTTTTGATATTTCATATTTTCTTTTATTTGTCCCACTAGGCTGGGTGATGCTCTTGCTTTTGATCTCTCCAGCCATGCAACGGCGCGCTAGACCCGAAGCCGCGTTCACGCGATTTGCAAATCCGCTTCCTACCAAAGGGATCATTCCAAAGTCGGTTTCTTTTATTATTGATCATGCCCCAGAAGACGGAAAATACGCAGACGATCTTCGGAAAATTCTGGAAAAACATGGGCATATCTACGCAAGCCCCGATATACCCGCCGAAGCGGTCTTTGTCTTATTATCCAGTTACAAAAAAGAAACACGATATGACCCAGATAAGCAAAGTGTGTTTCCGATCTTGCTACAGGCAGTCACAGACATTGAAGAGAAGTTACAAAGAATTCAGTGGATTGACTTTAGAAAGGGTATGAAAAATGCAAACGAACTGGCAAGATTATTGCCAGAACCACAAAAGTTGTTGAAAGCTCTGGCTGTTCCGCCCACCGGGGCACAAGAGATTTTCCCTATTGCGGTGAGTGTATTGCAATATTTTTACATCCTGGTCGGTTTATTGAGTGGTGGATCAATTCTTGCCGCCATCCTTAACCTATTGTTTACGGTCTTCAAAGATCAAACAAGTTTAGACCTCTTTTTTGAGGTTGTGTTTTTGGCTTTGCAAGGAACATTATTGACAGGTATGATCCTGCTTTCCATACAAGGATTACGTTTTAGACGCGGGGGGATTTCTTCACCCTATCCATTGACCGTTCTTTTGCTTTTTCAAGCAAGTATTTATTTTTCAAATTTGCTTTCTACTGTAAGGTTTTTTGAAGATATTTATCTCCTTAATATTGTGCTTTTAGGGATTGTATTTTTAGGCGGGCTAGGAGTTTCTGTTATGTTTATAACCTTTGGCTGGAAGGATATATATCGTTGGCTGCCGCGCAGGCAGGCAGCGATTAGCAATATGATTGAAAGAATGTTTTTACTTTACACACCAAAAGACACCCGAATCCTTTTTCTTCATGGAGTATTTCATTTGATTTTATTGCTTGCTTTTATAGCTCCATGGTTTGGGGCTCCATTTGGTCCTGTCGCAATGATGGTGGTATTCTGTCTTTGTTTGTCTGGAAGTTTCTTGGTCTTGTTCCCAGTGCATTGGCTCATTAGACGTTATTCAAAATGATATTTCTCTCGCTACCTAAGCAGCCAGGTCTTTGCTTTTTCGATATCTAGAAAGATCTGCACATTCTGTCCGCGGTTGAGCATCACGTTTTCAAAGAAGCGTACCTCTGAGGTCAATTCTTGCACTACCAGTGCCTTTCTGAAGGGCGGCAAACCCAAATTCGTCGCCACCTCTCGCACCAAGTTTGGCACTCGATACAACTCTTGCATTGAGAATTTCAATTGCGCCTCGCGCATGTCCGCTAGGGTGCGGGGGCAATCGTACGCCTTGACCATTTCCAAGGTTTTGACCAAGATCTCTTTCCCCTCGCTTGGGCGGTATGCACCTTGAATCTTGATCTCAACGATATGAAGCTTGGCATTGAAAATAACGGTATGTGTCATTCTCTCTCGTTTCTGCTATCTTGTGGTCTAGATCTGCAGCCATTTCATGGCATCGTCCATGCCTACGAACACCTTCATCACATGTCCGCGGTTGTTCATGGCATTCTCCACGAATTTCAAGGACGAGTTGTATTCATTCGCCACAATTGCCTGCTTATGCAGATGGATCGAAAGCCCAATCGCCGTCCGTGCTTCACGGGCTAACTGCGGAATGGTGAACAACTCCAGGATCGAAAAGGTCAGGTCCGCTTTGCGCACGTCCGCCAGCACGCGGCGGCAATGATGCTGTTTGGATAGCTCCACACCTTTTTGAATGATCTCGCGGCTTTCTTTAATGCCAGCATTCCCAGTGATACAAACCTCCAGAACATCCAGCCCTGGGTTGTACACGATCGTGTATGTCATTCATGCTCCTATGCTTAGAATGATGAATTGTGCAAAAGTGCCTTCAAAGCAAGCAGAAGGGCTCAAAAGCGAGTAGCTGTATGAACAAGAATGAATGAAGAAAAGATTTCTAAGAAGGGCAAAATTGTCCACACCCCGTCATTAAATAATAACTTTGCAAAACAGAAAATACGGGATTCCCCTCATTTCCCGAACTTGTCTAACCCTGCTTACATTTGTGGAAGCCCGTATAAATGCATAATCTTTTCTCATCCCTCTCTGTGCCCTCTGCGGCAAAAGAAGTTATTAAATCCTTCTCGAATTCTAAAAAAGACCAATTGACAACCTCAATCTCAGGCAGATAGAATCCCAGCCTTATGAACCAAGCTTTCACCCCTCCCTTTTACATCCGCGGTGCCTTCGCCCAAACCTTTCTTGCCAGCTATAAATATGGCACCCAGCGTAATAATCCCATTTTGAAGAACGCTCAAGAGGTCATCCTCAACCCGGTAGGGGATATCCGTTTGCAGGGCTTTTACTCGCCGCAGCCCAAGGCAACCGCCAAAGGCGTGGTCATGCTCTTGCATGGCTGGGAGGGCAGTGTCAACTCGGCGTATATTTTGCGCACCGGCAAGTTCCTCTATGAACACGGCTATTCGATCTTCCGCCTCAACTACCGCGACCACGGCGAAACCCATCACCTCAACCCGGGCATCTTTTACGCCGTGCTTTTAGATGAAGTCTTTGGTGCCGTGCAACAAGTCTCCCACTATGAGCCGCAGCTTCCTTTTTATCTGGCAGGGTTTTCCATGGGCGGCAACTTTGCCTTGCGCATCGCCCGCAAGTCCATCACGACCCCCATCTCAAACCTCAAACACATCTTCAGCATCAGCCCCGTGCTCGACCCTGAAAAGTCCACCTACGCCATCGATAAATATCCCCTCATTCAAAAACACTTCCGCCAAAAGTGGATCGACTCCATGCGCAAGAAGCGCGCGCTCTTCCCCGAACGCTACAATTTCGACGATGTCTTTTCCCTCCCAACCATCACCGCGATGACCGAGCGCATGATCCAACGCTATAGCGACTATCCCACCTCCGCAGAATATTTCCGCGCTTATGCTGTCACGGGCGATGCGCTCGCGGCTCTTTCCACGCCGCTCACGGTTATCACTGCCCAAGACGATCCCATCATCCCGGTCTCTGATTTCTACGATCTTAAGCTCTCAGCCACCAGCGAACTCATCATCCACCCGCATGGCGGTCACAATGGCTTCTTCGAGAATCTCTCCGGCAGGGCATGGTACCAAACGAAGATCATCGAAACCATACAGCCGCTTGGTTGATTCAGCCTCTCCCCATATAATAGAACAAAACCAATTCAATCAACCTACGGAGGAAGCTCATTCATGAAACCTAGTTTGATGATCAGTTATTCACGTCGCCAGACCCCGTTTGTAGACCGTTTGTACGCTGAACTGCAAAAAGATGGCTATTCCTCCATTTGGTTAGATTATCAAAGCCTGGTCCCTGCCCAGCCGTGGTATCAACAAATCCTGGCGGGCATTACCGAGGCAGAAACCTTGTTGTTAGTTGTTTCCAAAGATTCGATCCAATCAAAAAATGTCGAACCGGAATGGCGGCTGGCGCTCGAACATAAAAAGCGCATCATTTTGGTGATCTTTGAAGCCTATCCCTTGCCGGTTGAGTTACAAGGCTGTGAGTGGGTGGATTTCCGCGTCAATCACAAAGCCAGCCTCCAGAAGCTCATCGCTCTGCTCGATGCCCCTCCGCAAGCAGTGACATCCCCCGCACCTCAAAGCGGATTCAAAGCCCCCCTGCTTTTCTGGCTATCAATTGCCCTTAGCGTGATCGTCCTTATACTCTCCCTGCCTTCCTGGTGGACGATCATAGTCCCTTTTATTCTCATCCCACTACCCTGGCAGATCTATAAAAGAGACTATAGTTTCTCTCGTGTCATCCCGACTTTGGCTGTTTTATTCCCTTTGTTTCAATTAATTTCCGTTGTATCGTTTTTTGAAGAAGGGAGCATTCTTTATTTCCTGCGAGAAAAAATGAACTTGGAAGGGATGCTGTTTTTGGGCGTCTTGGCGGGTTGGTTTCTCGTTGGACTGCTGCTCACTCCGCTCATGCAGCGGCGCGCCACGCCTGTGGCGGCTCATGTCCGTTTTGCCAACCCGCTTGCGGTCGATAAAAAGAATCCGCAGTCGGTCACCTTTGCCATTGACCATGCCCCGGAAGATGGGCGTTATGCTGCTGCTTTGCGCCGCACGTTGGAAAAATACGGTCACCGTTCTATTGAACCGGGAGAAGTTCCTCAGGCGGTTCTAGTCTTAATTTCGGCGTTTAAGAAAACGACAGAATACGACCCAGATACTGTAGCAGTCTACCCAATTTTGTTGCAAGCAGTAACGGATATTGATAAAAAACTCCAACGCATTCAATGGATCGACTTTCGTAAAGGCATGGGCTCGGCAGATAAATTGGCGAAGCTTCTCCCTGAGCCGAAAAAATTATTAAAGGCACTGGCTGTGGCACCCACCGGCACACAGGAGGTCTTCCCGTTGACAGTCAACGCGCTCCAGTATTTTTATCTTTTGACGGGCATTATCGGGGGCGGTGCTCTCCTGATCTCCATACTGTCTTTTGTAAATTTGGTTGCTTCAGGAGTCTTTGGCACGGAATATATCTATCGAATTTTCATAGCAGCGCTAAATGGCATATTCCTGCTCGTCATAATCTTTTTTGCTGTGCGTGGGCTTCGCACACGTCTCGGCGGTTCCATTGCTTTATACCCTTTGTTGGTTATTATGGGTTTTCTATGCGTTATTGCTTTTTCCAATTTCGCGGTATTAATGCCTGATGGAAATTCAGGGAAGGCTTTAGACTTGGCAGGCATTGCGGTGAATGGAGTGGGATATACTTTTTGGTTTTTGCCGTTTGGTATATTGTTGATTGCGCCCTTCCTTCTTTTTGGGTGGCAGGGGTTGTATCGTTGGATCCCGCTGCGCCAAAACGATCATGTAGACCGATGGGAGAGCGCGTTTTTATTCTACGCCCCCCGGCAAAAAGGCAGGATCGTTTTTCATGTATTATTCCACTTGACCCTGATGTTGTTATTCTTTGTATTGGTGAGTTCAAGTTCAAATGTGGGAGATACCTTGTTTTCTGTGGGGATAATAGCCCTTTTTACCTTGGGCTTCCGCTGGCTGGCAAGGCGTAATTTGAAATAAACAAACTCGAGTATAAAAAATAGCCCCGTCCTGTTTTCAGGATGGGGCTATTTAATTTTCTGCTACAGCTTGCCGAACGCCACACCTTTATAGTTCCAGCCGCAGGCGGCAACGGCTTCTTGAATGGGTTTCTTGATCTCGTTCGTGCTAAAGCGATAGTTGTACACCACGCCGGGTTTCAACTCTTCGGTGAAGGCATACGCCGCCCCGAATTCTACCGAGGTCATCTGCCCCTGAAATTTGGATACCGCGATCGAAAGCGACGGTACACCTGCTCGCCATTCCACCGTGTATTCCTCATCCTTGGTGCGCACTTCGTTCTTTGTCGGGTCGAACTTCATATAGATGCGGAAGACCTTGGTGATATTCGCCTTGGCGAAGAGTTCATACCACTTGGCATCCACGATCTTCCACTCGGCGATCAAGTCCACGCCTTTGTCTTTGCCGTCAATGATCTGATACGGCGCCGTTTCACGGTTCAATTCCAATATTTTCGTCCGCACTTCGTCTGCTGAGAGCACGGGTGCATTCTTGTTTGCTTTCTTGCCGAAGCCAAAGAGTCCCATAACATTTTCCTTTTCTGTTTTGAATAGACCCAAATATTATAGTGCTCTTCAGGATTTTATCGTTCAACCCGGCTATAATTCCAGCATGGCAAAACTCATTCCCGCTTCTGAGCGTATCACCCGCGCCCGTAAATTGATTCAACAAGCCCGCGACTTGCCCGTGCCCACAGAAGGGCTCGGCAAAAGCGATTTCTCGTATATCGCCAGTGTCCGCGACCTGATGCGGCAGGCGAAAGACATGGTCAAATTCATTCCGCAGACCGCCGGTGTTTCGCTTGAAATGAAAGAGGAAGTAAAGAGAATCTACGCCGAAGTGGAGCAGGCGGAAAAAGAGATCTTGTCATAATCGTGTTTCCATGACGTTACTCACTGGAAACGTCTCCCGCTTGGTTGTACAATGAAAGTGAAAAAACTTTCGAAAGGAGCCAACCATGAACGACAAAAAACTCGACGCACTTCTGGAACAAGTCCATGCCGAGCTCCAAAAAGTGGACAAGGTCGATGCCGATAGCCTCAAACTCTTACAAGACCTGCAACAGGATGTGCAAGGATTGCTAGACAAAGCCGAAGTGGAAACCCCATCCGTCCTGGCTCGAATGCAAAAAGCCATGCAGTACTTCGAGGTAGATCATCCCGCACTCACGGCGTTGATCGCCGAAGTATCTACCGTGTTGAGTAATGCCGGTATCTAAACTTGAATCAAACAGGAGGCAGTCACTGCCTCCTGTTTCTTTATTTCGCCTGATCTGCAAACAGCCACCAATAAAACGTGATCAATAACCCCACTGCGCTGGAGAGCAGCACCACACTATAGCTGTGCGCTCCCAACATCTCCGCCCGCGGACCTGCCGCCCCACTAAATAAGGCAGGCACAGACCATGGCAGCCAGTCGCCCCAGCCAGTGATGGCGGCGATCTGTGCAATGGCAACCGTGAAGACCGCCCATCCAAACGCGGGCATGTATCCTTTGCCAAAACTGGAAACGAACGCCACAAATGGGATCAGCGCTACCGTCAATAGGGCAGTGCCAAGCGTGTCCACGAACGCAGTGCGTAGTAATGCAGCCGAATAACCGGGGATATCTACAAGGTTGCCGACGAGTAGTCCCAGCAGGAAGACCCACAAGCTCATTCCCAAACTGACGATCACTAACAAGGCGAATTTTGCCGATAGGATCGTGCCGCGCGAAACGGGTAATGCCAGTAATTCTTTGGCAGTCCGGTCTGAATATTCGCGCCCAAACACCCAACCGGTGAGGATGGCGAAAAGAATCGCACCAGCCACGGCGACCGCTTGGGTGATGACGCTAAAGAAGGTTGTCCAATCGGCGGTGCCTGCCAGCATTTGCGCTTTCGAACTGATCAGCCCCATGCTTTTAGCAGCTTCGGGGTCTTTCATGATAATCATGAACAACCCTGCGATCAGCGGCGCAACCGAAAACCCTAACCAAATAAAAAAGGGCACACGTGACTTTCGCATTTTCAATGTCTCTGCCCAAAGGGCAGATGTAAAGTTTTTCATTTTTGTCTCTCTTTCCGTCATTGCTTCGCCGCATTCTTGTTCTATGCGGCGAAGCAATCTCTCAACTCGTCAATCTCAAAAAATATTCTTCCAGGTTTTCCTGCTCCACCGCTAAATGGGTTGGGGGAGTGCCAGCCTTTACAAGCAGGGTTGCAATCTCTTCCGGCGCATTCACGGCGCGTTTGTCTTTGATGGTGATACGCCCGTTCAGGGATACATTTTCAAAACCAGTCAACGCCTTATGTGCCTTTGCCAAATCTCGCGCTTCGATGATCAATTGTTTGGCGCGTAACTCTTCAAGCTTTGCCGCGTCCAGTTCTTCCACCATCTCGCCTTTGTGGATGATGCCAATGCGGTCTGCCAGTAACTCCACTTCCGCGAGAATATGGCTGGACATGAAAACTGTGGTGCTGTGTTCACGTGCCAGCGATAAAAGCAGTTCGCGAATTTCCACAATGCCAGCCGGGTCAAGTGCATTGGCAGGTTCGTCAAGGATGAGCAATTCAGGTTTATGCAGCAATGCCCGCGCCAGCCCAAGGCGTTGGAAATTGCCGCTCGAAAGAGTGCCCGCTTTCCGGTCCGCGTAAGAGGTGAGCGCGAGTCGTGCGATCACTTCATCCACGGCAGATGGGCTCTGTCCATGCATCCGTCTTGCGATATCGAGATTCTCACGCACGGTCAATTCAGGATATGCCGCCGGACTCTCGACCATATGCCCAACCCGTGCCCACGGTCCGCTTCTTCCCTGACCGATAACCTGTCCCAGCACTTTGACATGTCCCTCACTCGGGCGGATCATGCCCAACAGCGTGCGGATGGTAGTGGTCTTGCCTGCGCCGTTAAGACCAAGGAAGCCGTAGATCTCGCCATGCCGAACGTTGAGATTGACCTTGTTCAATGCGCGGAAGTTTCCATAGTTCTTCGATAAATTATTTGTTTCAATTGCATAGTTCATTTTCATTCTCCAACAATATGACCTGCCACCAAGTCGATTAATAAATTCATGGTCTCGGTATACGCGGTATCGCCCATGTCTTCGCGGTGCAGGCTGAAAAAGAAGAGACTCTTCATCAAATTCCCCATGACTCGCGGAGACGCTTTGACCGTGATGCCTTCTTTTTTTATTTTCTTGATAAGTTGATTTGTAAACTCTTCGTCGTTTTTTGCATGCTCCATCACACGTTCGGCAGGTATCTTGCGGACAAGGTAATCAAAATCTGCCTTGCCAAGATTTTTGAGCAGGGGATAGTCGTCCCACGTGAGCAGAAAACTTTTTAGTGCATCGCTTACATTTTTGCGGGCATCTACATTGGGGCGGCTGGCAAAGTTGAGGATCTTGTTTTGGATCTCCTGCTCGAAGCTTTCGAGGATCTCCATGAATAATTCTTCCTTTGATTCATAGAAAAGATAAAAAGCACCTTTGGAAATCCCCACAGCTTCGGTCAGCTCATCTACACTGGTCTTTTTTACCCCGTGCTTTTCGAAGAGTTTTTTGCCCTTCTCCCGCATCTGGGCACGGAGAGTCTCTTTTTCGTTTTCAGTAAAAGCTTTTGACATCGCATTTTCCTTCTATGACTAAAAATGTAAAAATAGTCACAGAAGGGATTGTACACCATACTGAGTAAGAGTCAAGGAAGTTGGTGGTATAGCTGGAGCAGTACAGAAGTCCTGGTACATTCTTCGCCCAATCCTCATGATTCCTTTACAGAACCTTTACATGCGAGTTTTACACTTTGGCTTGTACGTTCGAAAAAGAAAAGGAGCTAAAAATGAAAAAGACAATTTTGATCGCTGCGTTGGTTTTGGCAGTAGTAGCTGTAGTAGGGGTGGGGGCTGGTGTGGTTTTTGCTCAGGATGTTACCCCTCCGTACGGCGGACATGGACCGATGATGAACGGCGAAGGCCCGCTGCACACCTTTATGGTGGTGGAATGGGCGAAGAAACTCGACCTGAACGTGAACGACATCAACACCCGCCTTGCGGCTGGCGAAAGCATGTATGACATCGCCCTCTCGTCTGGCGTGACTGCGGAAGAATTCCCCGCCGTGATGACCGAAGTCCGCACGAATGCGGTCAATGCAGGGGTGACGGCAAACGTCATCACCCAGGAGCAGGCAGATTGGATGCTCTCGCATGGGCAAGGCATGGATGGCATGCGCGGAACCGGCAACTGCACTGGTACTGGTCCGCAGGGACAGACTGGCGGCTATGGTCACGGTATGATGGGTGGCTGGCAAGGTCAACAGACCAACCCGTAATTGTGAAATAAAAAAGAGACGGTGCAAACCGTCTCTTTTCGTTTATTCTTTTCCTTGGATCAAAAACTTCTTCACATCGCCGCCTGACCAAATTCCATTCATGACGATTTCATATCCGCCTATGTTGAGGATCTCATCTTGCATCGCGGACATTTTCGCCAGCAGCGAGCGGAAGATATACGGACCAAAGCTGACGCGGTTGATACCCAGTTCCTGCAATTCTTTCAGGCTGGCGGTCTTGGCTGTGGCGAGTACGTTGATCGGTGCCGAGATGCGCTTGCGCAAGATTTTTAAGGTCTCTTTATCGCCGCGACCAACCGGATACGTTGTATCCGCACCAGCTTGAATGTAGGCATTCAGTCGGGTGATGACATCTTCAATACGTTCTTCGCCAGATGAAAAACCTTCCGCAAAGAAACTGTCTGCCCGGGCGTTGATGACGAGATGAACGCCGCGTTGTTCGGCAACTTCGCGGACGGCTTTGATGCGCTCCACTTGTTCGGCGATGGGGCGCAGGTGGGAACTGTCGTCGAAGCTGTCTTCAAAGTTGATGCCGACCGCACCGGTATCGAGCAGACGTGAAATATTTTCCTGTAAGCCTTCGATGCTATCTGAATAGCCCGCTTCAAAATCGGCAGTGACGGGCAGGTCTACGCTGCGGACGATGCGTGCAACCATCTCCAGCATCGTGTCCAGTTTGAGCTGTTCGCCGTCGCTATATCCAAGTGACTCGGCAATGGCGGCGCTGGCAGTGGCAACCGCTGGGTAGCCTTTGGCTTGTAACATCCGCGCACCGATGGGATTCCACACATTGGGCAGGATGAGCAATTTGCCGTTATTGTGCAGGGATAAAAATTGTTGTGCTTTGGTAGCTTCAGACATGGGCGTTTTCCTTTGGAAAGAATTAGCCGCAGAGCACACAGAGGTCACGGAGAAAAATAAATAAATTCTCTATGTTCTCTGTGATCTCTGTGGCGAGTCATTGGTTTTTCAACAACCGAGCAGAATTGCCGAGAATACCCAGATCAGGGATAGATTGTAACGTAGCCGCCAGTATAGGTGGAAGGAAACCAAAAGCCGCCAGCGCCAAGCCGACGATGTTATACGCCGCTGTGAAACCGAGATTGCCTTTCACCACACGCATGGTTCGTTGAGCAGCAGCCATCACTTGCGGAATCAGTGTCCAATCTTCGCGCAGGAGGGTGATGTGAGCGGCTTCGATCGCGATGTCCGTTCCGGCTTTCATGGCAATGCCGACGTTGGCTTGTGCGAGTGCGGGCGCGTCGTTGATGCCGTCGCCAGCCATGACGACGATATGTCCTTGCGCTTGATATTCCTTCACGATGCGGATTTTATCTTCTGGCATTAAACCGGCGCGATAGGAGATATTCAAAGCGCCAGCCACAGAAGAGGCGGTCCGTTCGTTATCGCCTGTGAGTAGTTCAATCTTTTTGATGCCAAGCCGTTTTGCTTCTCGCAATGCATCTGGCACTTCGTTGCGCAACGTATCAGAGACGGCGATAAAGCCTGCCAAAGAATCATCTATCGAAACATACAAAACCGTTTTACCTTGTGCTTCAAATTCTTTGGCTTGCTCAGGAGTGGCATGCACCGATTTGCCAACGAAAACTTTTTTGCCGTCCACGGTCGATTGCACGCCTTTGCCGGTGTGTGACTCAAAATTCTTGATCTCGCTGAGCACAAGTCCGCGTTCGTGCGCGGAGCGGCGCAAAGCATCAGCGAGGGGATGCTCGGAGTAACGGTCCGCAGATGCGGCACGGGAAAGAAGCGCAGATTCATCCATGCCGTTCAGCGCGATGATATCCGTCACGACCGGCTTGCCCAGTGTTAACGTCCCGGTCTTGTCGATCAACAACACATCGGCGCGCGCGAGCGTCTCGATATATTTGCCGCCTTTGATGAGCACGCCATGTTTCGCGTTCATGCCGATGGTGGCGAGCATGGCGATGGGCGTGGCGAGCGCGATGGTGCAAGAACATGCCACGAGCAAAACCGCCGCGGTTGCGAGCGGATCGCGGCTGAATAAAAATGTGAGCGCGGCAATGCTTGCAACAACCGGCAGATAATATGCGCTGAATTTATCGGCGAATTGCTGCACGTCGGCGCGGTGTGCTTCGGCTTCTTCGACCATCTTGATGACACGCCCGAACATGGACTGTGCTCCCACGGCTTGGGTGCGCACTTTGAGCGTGCCCTGCTTAAGGATGGTCGCGCCTCGAACCTGGGACCCGATGCCTGCTTCCACCGGCATCGCCTCTCCCGTCACTGACGATTGGTCCACTGCCGCGTGACCGGCGATGACCTCACCATCCACAGGAATCTTTTCGCCGGGGCGCACGATGACGATGTCGTCGAGTTGTACGTCTGCGATGGGAATTTCTTTTTCTATGCCGTCTTTTTCGATGCGGGCAGTTTGGGGTGCCATTGCAGTGAGATCTTTCACGGCACGGCGCGCACCTTCCGCGGTGAGACGTTCGGTATAGCCGCCGATGTGCATGAAGAAGATGACGACTATGGCAGTGGTCCATTCGCCGACGATGAGCGCGGCAATTGCGCCGATGCTCATCAATGTGTGGGCGATGATCTGTTTATTGAGCGTAGCACGGATGACGTTTAGAAAGATCGGTGCGCCGCCGAGCAGAACGAGTGCCACGCCAACGGGGAAGGGGATGAGTTGCGTCAGACCATCGAGCAGCCCCAGCCATTCGCCGAGGACAACGATAATGATGACCGCACCAAAGGCGAGACCGAAAGCGGTGAACATGCGGCGCGAAAAATCCGCCAGCGCGGCTTTGGGCGTTTTTGTTTCATCCTCTTTTGAGGCGACGGAATACCCGGCATTTTTTACGGCGGTGCGGATGCTCTCCATCTTTGCAACGGATGGATTCAACTGCACGATGGCTTTTTCAGAGGAGAGGAAGACATCGACCTTTTTGACACCGTCCACGCCGGAGATGGCGTGCTGCACGTGCTGGGTGCATTCGGTGCAGTCCATGCCTGCGATGGGGATTTCGATGGTTTGGATTTGTTCCATTTGAATACCTACACGTGTTCGTGCTGATGTTCGCGGATCTCACAATAAAGTAACCCATTCCCGCAGCCTTCACACTCCATTTGCAAGGTGGCGTGTTGGATGTTGTAGTTATGGGCAAGCAGTTCGTTGATGTTGTGCTGAATATTTACGCCTTCACCAACGGAGACATTATCTACAATGACGTGGGCGGTGAGCATACGCAGGTTTTCGCTGATGCTCCACACGTGCAGGTCGTGGACGCCGAGCACACCATTTACGTTGCGCAAGTCTGTGACCATGCTGTCCATGTTGATGTTTTCGGGGGTGCTTTCGAGCAGGATGTGAATGGTCTGTTTGAGGATGCTCCAGGCGTTGTATAAGATGAACACGCCAATCAACACACTGACGAGCGGGTCGAGCCAGTTCCACTTTGTGAAGGCGATGATGATGCCCGCGATGACCGCTCCAAGCGTGGACATGACATCTCCCATCAAGTGGAGGAAGGCACTGCGCATATTGAGATCATGTTCGCTGCCTTCTTTGACCATCAAGGCGGTGACGAGGTTGATGATAAATGCCACAGCGCCGACCCCGATCAGGAGGGTCGAATCCACTTCGGGCGGGGACAAGAAGCGTTTGTAGGCTTCGAAGAAGATCCCGATGGCGATCAGAATCAGCGTAGTCGAGTTGATGAGGGCAACGAGAATCCCAACGCGGTGATAGCCGAAGGTCTTGCCTGCGTGGGCGGGCTTTGTGGCAAGATGCAACGCGTACCAGCTTAATCCCAACGCGATGACGTCAGTGAAGTTGTGCGCGGCATCGGTGAGCAGGGCGAGACTATTGCCAATGACGCCTGCCACGATTTCAATGACTACAAATGCCGCAGTAAGAATTAAGGAGAGTGTGAGGCGTTTGGTGGTTTGCTGGGTGAGGTCGCCAATGTGTGAATGGGTATGAGGATGGGAATGCATGGATTTATCCGTGTTGGACGTGGTCAAGACCAAGCGCAAAAAGACGCGAGACATGATCATCGTCGATAGAGTAGAAGACCTGCCTCCCTGATTTCCTGGCGCGGACGAGGTGCATTTGACGCAACCCGCGTAACTGGTGAGAGACGGCAGACTCGGTCATGCCGACCCCTTCGGCAAGGGCACGGACGCTCATTTCACCGTCCATGAGTAGGGCGATAAGACGGATACGGCTTGCGTCGCTGAGGGCGCTGAAGAGTTCAGCAAGTTTGATGGCTTTGAGTTCGTTTAGTTTCATAGTTGAATATATGAGCAAGTATTCATATATTACATCGTAAAAAAGCTCCTGTCAATATGAAGTTTGACAGGAGCTTTACGGATTAAGGTTCGCAATAATAACTGCTTAAATACGCCTTATCTACTCCTTCGCGCACAGCACAAAGTTGTTGAATATTTCCTTTTTCGCTCATAAATTCGAAACCGGTTTCTACTGAGTTTATCCATAAGGATATTGCGCCCCGGGTGCCAAATTCGCCATTGGCTCGCCAGCCTTTGCCCCATTCCATTTTGCCGTTGAAGCTTTCATAGGGGTTACCGTTTTCATCGAATATCTCGCCGCTCACATTTTCACCAACTTGCTTCAGAACCATAGTGCTGCCCGGAAGAAAAACGTGTTTGGAAGGAACGATCCACTTTCCGCTAAAACCACAGCCTTGTGGAAGTTCCTGGTTCACGCCGCGGATGCCGCAAAAGGATAATTCTGTAGAGGTAGATTTGAATGTATTCTCGCCATTGAGAACGAGGGTGAAACTGCCTAAGACCTCAGTTTGAAAGATGGCTTCGTCATTTTCATTGAGAGTGCCAGTAAAGGTTTCATTCCAATTGCCGCCGTATCCTTCCATATTCCCCGTGATCGTATCTCCATCTTGCAAGAAGTTTATAGTTCCAAGGTTGGTTGTCCATGTACCCGCAAAGTTAGCAGATGATACAGTTGCAGGTCCGCAGCCCATGAGTGAAGCGCTAATGGCGAGGATAAGCATCCCAGCCCAAAGATATTTTTTCATTTTTTTCTCCTATAGGGCTACTTTAGCTTGGTTCTCTAACAGGCACAATCCGACAAACAGGGGATTAAAAATTGGACAGTCGCCATGCAGGCGACTGTCCAATTTTGAGGAAATGCATTATGCCCAACCCATCATTCTGGCGAAACTTGCGGTCAGGAAAGTAACGAGAATGGCGGTTCCCAGTGTGATCACCACACTGACAGTTGCCCACTTCCACGATTTGGTTTCTTTATAAATGGTCATGATCGTGGTGGCGCAGGGGTTATGAAGCAGTGCGAATAGCATTAAATTGACTGCGGTGAGGATTGTCCAGCCATTGCCGTGAACCAGTAGATCGAAAATGGCAGCATTAGAGGAAGGACCATTGATCATCATGCCGGCACCCATATACATCATCATCATAGTTGGGACGACGATTTCGTTGGCAGGGATGGCGATGATGTAGGCAAGCAGGATCACGCCGTCGAGACCAAGTAACACGCCAAACGGATTGAGCCAGTTTGCGATAGCACTGGCGAGATTACCATCTCCAAACGGGATGTTTGCCAGAAGCCAAATGATGGCACCAGCAGGAGCAGCCGTTTGCATAGCTCGCCAGAGAACGAATATGGTGCGGTCGATAAGGGATGTATAGAGGATGCGTCCGAAGTTTGGTTTGCGATAGGGCGGCAACTCAAGTGTGAATGCGGAGGCTTCGCCTTTGAGGACGGTGCGGGACAAAATCCATGACATGAGAAAAGTGAAAGCGACACCGATCAACACCACGCCGACAACTGTCCCAGCGGCAATAAAGGAAGTCAAGGCTGCGGGGAAGGCAGATGCCACGAAGACGGTAGCAAGCATAATTAAAGTTGGGAAGCGCCCGTTGCATGGAACGAAGTTATTGGTCAGGATGGCGATCAGGCGTTCGCGCGGCGAGTCGATGATGCGAGTCGCCACCACACCTGCAGCATTACATCCAAAGCCCATTGCCATGGTCAGAGATTGTTTGCCATGAGCGCCAGATTTTTTGAACATCCAATCGAGGTTGAATGCAACGCGCGGTAAATAGCCAAGGTCTTCGAGGAAGGTGAAGGCAGGGAAAAAGATCGCCATGGGCGGTAGCATCACACTGATGACCCAGGCAAGCCCGAGATAGACGCCATCAAAAATGAAGCCGGTCAGCCACCACGGCGCCCCAATGGTGTTGAATAGATTTTTACCGAGGTCACCGAGACCGAATAAAACTTTGGCAATCGCTTCTGAAGCGACGTTCGCGCCGGAAACCGTCAGCCAGATGACCAAACCGAGTAAGATGACCATGATCGGCAAGCCGACAATGGGGGAGGTGACGAGGCGGTCTATTTTTTGATCGAAGTCATATTTTTTGTTGTCTGCCGTTTTGACGGCGCGATGTGCGATCTTTTCTGCTTCGCTATAAAGGGATTTGACGATCTCATCGCGAAAGCCGGTTGATAAATTATTTCGTAATGCCTCCGCTTTGGCAAGAACATCATTGGGTTGTAAGTTTTCCATATTATTGTCGTCCTTCCACGCTCATCTTCTTGCTGAATTGAGCGTCTTGCTGGTATTGCCGTGAGACAATCTCTTCAAGTTCGCCGCTGGTGATGGCTTTTTGCACACGGGCATCGCCATCTAATAAGCGGATCGCCAACCAGCGGGCATTGGGGATGCCAGGCGCAAGTTGCTTGATCATCGGTACCAGTTCATTGACGGCATTCTGAAATTCAGGGGTGCCATTCACGCGCAGTGGCTTGACTTCCACTTTGCCTTCGATCACTTCTGCAACAGCGCCTAGTAAGGTATGGATCCCTTCGCCTGTTCGTGCAGTGACTGGAATGGCGGGCACGCCCAAGTCTCGTGAGAGGGAACGTGCATCCACTTCGAGACCTTTGCGGCGAGCCTCATCCATGAGGTTGACGGCGACGACGACATTCTCGGTAATTTCCATCACTTGCATCACGAGATTCAAATTGCGTTCAAGTGCAGTAGCGTCGGTCACAACAATGGTGCAACTGGGTTGACCGAACAAAATAAAATCACGCGCTACTTCTTCATCCTGACTGGCAGACAATAACGAATAGGTGCCGGGCAGGTCCACCAGTTTGTAGCGTAATTTATTGAATTCAAATCCACCTTCAGCGCGGGTGACGGTCTTGCCGGGCCAGTTGCCGGTGTGTTGCTTGAGCCCGGTCAGCGCATTGAATAATGTAGATTTGCCGGTGTTGGGGTTTCCTGCTAAGGCAACGACACGGTCAAAGTCGCCGACCTTGATTCCCATTTGTTCGAGCTGGGTAAAAGCAGGGCAGGTCTCGCAATGTTCAGTAGGGAGTATGGTTTTTGTGTTAGACATGATACGTTCCTTATATGGGTTTTACCCAAATTTGTGCGGCTTGATCTTTGCGTAAGGCGATCAACGTTCCGCGCACGCGATAGGCGCGCGGGTCACCGAAGAAATTTTTCAGCTCAGGGTAAATGACGGTTCCAGGAGTCAGCCCGAGGTCCAGAAAGCGGCGGCGCGTGAAGCCTTGCACGGCATCATCGAGAGTCACGATCTCGCCACGCTGGTCATGCTCCAATTCAAAAAGCGGAACAGCTTCGCGCTTCAGCATTTCACTTTCAGGCAACGCAGCAACATGGATGTTGTACGCCACAGCAGGCGCAAGCCGATACTCATTCTCGCCGTCACTTAACACAATGCGGTTCTGTGTTTTTTCGATCATACGGATGTCTTGCCCGAGGCGGAGACCTGCCGCCAGAATCTGTTGATAGGCGAGGGCGGGCTCATCTTCAAGGTGTACGATTCTTGCCGGACGATCAGCCTGCCACGCCGTAATAGGCTTTCCTTCAGTCTGATTCATTTTCCCCTCACGCGTCGGGATCGGGTCGCCGTGCGGGTCGCGAGTGGGGTGACCCAGTGCAGCATCAAGTTCGTTTAATTGCGCCTCGGTGAGAGTATGCTCACGCTTTTGCGCTTCATCATGAATTTTGTTTAGCGGCATGCGGGCTTCATCTGCTAGATAGCGTTCCCACAGGCGGTGTGCGCGGATAACATGCAACGCCCAGCGTTCGCCTTCTGTAGTGAGATGTAATTCATTCCCTTGTGACTCGATCAGCCCTTGCGCTTCCATATCCTGAATGAGATGTGTCACTCTGGCGCGTGGAAGGTCGAGCGTGCCGCCCAATGATTCGGGAGAGGCATGACGCCCCTGACGTTCACGGTCAAGCAGATGTTTGAGCGCATCTTCCACTTGTTCGCGGACTTGTGTGGCACGATAATTTTTATAAAGTGCCAATAGCCCAATGCGCGGCATGAATATGAGCACGAGCAATGCAATAGCAGCGATGGTGTAATACATAATGGTTTCCTTAATTACTTGAATAGAAGTTTTGGAAAGAATCTTCCAGTTCGTTTCATATACTCGCGGTATTCATCCCCAAATTTTTCAATGAGATTGGCTTCCTCTTTTGGCGTGCGGATCGCCATAACAATGAAGGCGAGGACACCCATCAGAATGATGAATCCGTTATCTGCCATCACTCCGAATGAGACAATAAAAGAAGAGCCAATGCTGTATAGTGGATGGCGTACCCAATGGTAGATTCCATTTGTGGCGAGTTGGTGTTCTTTGCGTGTTGCGCTGACGGGCGTAATGCCGCTGCCAATGCTGGTGAACAACCAGTAAATTCCACTCACACACAAGAGCCCAACACCCACACCAAGCCAGCGGGTCCATTCGGGCAAGCTGAGTTTGGACCAAGCCATCCATGCCGGATTGATTAAGTACAGCAATGGGCTGAGCCAAAGCACCAAGCCTAGAATGCGGATGACCATCATCATTGGCGTGCCGTCTGCATTGCGTGAGAGGCGTTCTCCCGAGGCGCGGTCTGCTTTGGCTCGGAAGTAGATGGAGATGCCTACTCCGGAAAATAGGATAACTCCTGCAAAAATTCTAAAAACAGTTTCATTCATGTAAAGCCTTCTTTCTACTAATAAAATTATTTTTTGATTTCTACAAATATTTTTGTCGTGATATTCAAGCCTAAGACATTGACCTTTTTCCCGACCATGAGGGTGAGGTTGTTGTCGAATGAAGAATATTCAGTGATCTCAACTTGAACGCCGGGGGTGAGACCTAAGCTTTCGAGGTGACGCAAAAGTTTGGGGTCTTGCGACACAACGCGCAAGATCGTAGCGACTTGGCTGGGGCGGAGTGACGATAAAGGCATCGAGTCATCCACGG
>JAXLVU010000016.1:0-30215 GCA_046328855.1 Anaerolineales bacterium
TTGGTCTTGCACTTCATACAATAAGCTTCCATTTGTATTCCTCCAACATGTCTCTTACCACAAATGCTTGCGCAAGAGTTGTTCGGTCCGTATAAAAAACATCCCGCAAGGTTAAACCTCACGGGATGGACATTCTACAACATGTTTCCGTTTTTTTGCAAACGCCAATTTTTCGAGCAGAGTTAGAGGTATTTTTCCTGTCGGTGTTTTCTCAAGTGTTCGACTACATCTTTAACCTTTTGTGACTGGTCTGTTTTACATATCAGCAGCACATCACCAGTGTCTACGACCACCATATCATCTACACCAATGGTCACAACCAAGCGGTCTGAGCCACCTCCATAGACCATAGTATTGTTGGTTTCATGTGCCAAATGCAAAGCAGCATTGGTAGCAATGTTTCCACTCATATCTGGCAGCAACACTTCGAACAAAGAAGACCAGGAACCTACATCGCTCCACCCCAAGCCTCCGGCAGGCAAGACGGCAACTTTTTCAGCCTTTTCCATAATGCCATAATCTACGGTTTCATTCTTCAGGTCGGGCCAAATTTTTTTCAAGGTCTCAATCTTATGAGAAGAATTCCACGTATCGCCAATTTCACGCAGGGCTTTGCCCAAGTTGGGCATCTGTTTATCAATCTCATTCAAGATCGCATCGGCACGCCATATGAACATGCCGCTATTCCAGGAGTGCCCCCCCATACGGAGCAATTGTTGCGCGGTAGCCTCGTCTGGTTTTTCCTTGAAACTTTGCACCGTATAAACAGGGTATGTGTATCCGCCGCCAATAGGCATTCCTTGCTGAATATATCCGTACCCAGTAGAAGGCATGGTCGGCGTAATTCCAAGCGTGACCAGGTAATTATCTGCAGCGACATCAAAAGCAGCTTTAAGTAGATAGTGGAATAAATCTACGTTGCGAATGAAGTGATCCGAAGGCAAAATTGCCATAGAAGCTTCCGGGTCACGTTTCTGTAACACCATAGCAGCTAACCCCACAACAGAAGCCGTTCCACGTGGCGCAGGCTCGATCAAATAGTTTTCTTCTGGCAGTTCAGGAACTTGTTGTTTCATTTCCTGTGCCTGTTCCTCAACCGTCACCACTAGAATACGTTCTGGCGGAAATAATTCTTTCAAACGCAAAACTGTGCTTTGAAAAAGAGTTTCCTGCCCAATCAAAGGCAAAAGTTGTTTGGGTTTATCTTTTCGGGAAAGAGGCCACAAACGTGTCCCGCCACCACCCGCCATAATCACCGCATAGGCATGTGAAAAATCTGACATAGCTTTTTCTCCTAAACCATGTAATCCGACTGTCCATCCCGAACAGCTACATAATTCATACCACCAACCTGTCGAACCATACCTTTCAATTCCATCATAGCTAATGCGGCTGAAATTTTCTCAATTGGCAGGTTTGCCAAATTTCGAATCTCATCCACATGTAGAGGTTCACTGCTTAAAGTATTCAAGACTCGTGCTTCGGTTTCATCGGAAGGCAAAATCCTGCGGGCTGATTTTTGCTTGTCCATACGAGTCAGGTCAAGGGCTTGCATCAAATCTGCCGGGGTTAGTAAAGGTTGCGCCCCTTTTTGAATCAGGCGATTCGTGCCTTTGCTTTGCGGTGCAAGGATGCTCCCCGGCACGGCAAAAATCTCACGACCTTGTTCTGCAGCAAATTCTGCGGTGATCAGAGCACCGCTGGTTTCAGCAGCCTCAATCACCACCACTGCCAATGACAAGCCTGAAATGATTCTATTTCGCGACGGGAAGTTTGAAGCATCGGGTGGAGTACCTACAGCATAATCGCTGATGATCGCCCCACGCTGCATCATTTGTTCGGCGAGCCCACGATGTTCTGGCGGGTAAATCCGATCTACACCAGAACCAAGAATACCGATAGTACGCCCACCGGCTTTGAGCGCAGTTTGATGCGCGATGGCATCTACTCCACGGGCGAGTCCGCTCACAACGGTGATGCCATTTGCGGCGAGGAAAGAGGCAATCTCTTCCGTCACCTGCCTGCCGTATGCCGTCACTTTACGTGTGCCCACAATCGCAACCGAGAACAAATCATCCATCAAATATTCGCCACGGATGTAAAGGACTGGCGGCGGTTGATCGATTTCTTTGAGGCGATTGGGATATTCTTCATCTGCCCACGTGAGGATTTTGATGCCTTGCGCTTCGATCTTTGACCAAACTTGATTCAGGTCAATTTGCTTTCTCGCCCCGATCACTTTCTCTGCCAATTTTGCGCCTAGACCGGCTTCCATCAATTCAGGAGCTTCTGCATTCCACGCAGACTCAAGGTCGCCAAAATAAGCGACCAGACCCTGCATGCGGACGGCACCTATGCCTTTGATGAGATTGAAGCCAATCCAATACTTTTTATCGTCCATTGAAATATGATTCTAACACTCCCCGCTAGGTTTTGTTTTAGGTGTCGAGCAAACCATCGATAAGATGAACGCGCATGATTTTATCAGCCATATTGATTTCAAGAACTACATCTGGAATTGCAGGCAAAAGAATTTCTTTACCATCCTCATTGACAATGACGTACACATCATTTGCACCAGTTTCAAGGACTTCATTCAAGAGACCAAGTTTTGTATCATCATCCGTCATCACGGTAAGACCAATTAGCTCATGCTTGTAATGCTGACCTTCAGGCAAAGCAGGGACTTCAGTTGACTTAACATATACCCATTGATTGCGGAAACGTCCAGCCGTTTCAGGAGAGTCAAATCCGCGCAGTTTTACTAACAGTCCATTTCCATGCACACGGACAGAACCAATGGTAAAGGCTTCATATTTTTCGCCAATATACACTTGGCGCCCAGATTTAATGCGGTCTGGAAAGTCGGTATGTAAATCCATAATGACTTCGCCTTGCACCCCATGCGGTCGGCGTAGATACCCAATAGCTAAATAAATAGACTCGCCTTTTGGCGAGCCTGAATTCTGTTCGGTCGTCATTAGGAGGGTTCCGTCACATCCAAGGTGGCTTGTTTTCCCTGGCGTTCTGCCGCCACACGGAGAAGAGTACGAATGGCATTTGCCACTTTACCGCCCTTACCAATCACACGTCCCATATCTTCTTTGGCTACGGTCAGCCCAAGGCGCGGACGGTTGCCCTTGGTTTCGGTCACGATGACCTCTTCGGGGTGGTCCACTAACGATTTCGCAATATATTCGATCAGTTCTTTCATTTTAAATTTCCTCATTTACACATTACGGACTACGCAGTCGAAATTGCGTAATCCGTAATGATGAGTCCTGCGATTTACTTGCGGGTCTTGACGGGCGCAGCGCGTTTGGCTTCGGCAGCCGCGGCTTCTGCAACCAGCGTTTCAACCGCTTCGCCCTTCTTGAAGCGTTCGAAGCGCTCAAGGGTGCCGGCAGTCTTAAGCACCTGGGCAGCGGATTCGGTCGGCTGAGCGCCGTTCTTCATCCAGTGATAGATGCGGTCTTCATTCAACTTGATTGTGGCAGGGTTGGTACGGGGATTGTACACACCCAAAATTTCCAAAAAGCGACCATCGCGGGGGGCTTCTTTATCAGCAGCGACGATGCGGTACGTGGGCTGGCCCTTGAGACCAATACGACGTAAACGAATACGAACCATCTTAAACTTGCTCCTTTAGATTTTGATTACGTTTCAGACAGGCACTAGAGACGAGAGGGATGTGCGGGCTGAAATCGCGGGCTGTATTTTACCAGAGAAAACAATAAAAAGACCCCAATATCCTTGGGGTCTGAGAAGTTACCTAACCGAACATTTTGCCTAATCCCCTGCCGCCTGTCTTTTGGATGGTCTTCATTAATTTCTGCGCTTCACGGAATTGCTTGATAAGACGGTTTACATCCTGCACGTCCATGCCGGCACCAGCGGCGATGCGACGGCGGCGGGAGGCGTTCAAAATATCGGGGTCGCGGCGTTCTTTCAGGGTCATCGAATTGATGATGGCTTCTGATTGTTTGAATTGCTTTTCTACCAGTGAAGGGTCAATGCCACGGGCAGCTTGTCCCATTTGCCCGGGTAGCATTTCCATAATCTGCGAAAGCGGACCCATCTTTTTCATCTGGTTCATTTGCTCCAGCCAATCTTCGAGCGAGAAATCGCCTTTCATCAATTTCTTGGCTTGCTTTTCTGCGGTCTCAGCATCGTATGCGGCTTCGGCTTTTTCGATCAAGCCGATGAGATCGCCCATGCCCAAGATACGTGAAGACAAACGTGACGGGTCATAGGTTTCCAACGCATCAAGCTTTTCACCTGTACCAATAAACTTGATCGGCACACCAGTCACCGAACGAATGGAGATGGCGGCACCACCACGAGAGTCGCCGTCCATTTTGGTGAGGATAAGACCCGTCAGGTCGATGGTTTCTTTGAAGCCTTGGGCAATATTCAAAGCTTCCTGACCAATCATGGAATCGATGACGAGCAGAGTATCTACCGGCTTGACATTGGCATGGATGGCTTTTAACTCGTCCATCAACTGCGCATCCATTTGGGACCGACCGGCTGTATCGACCAACATCAGGCTGTAGCCACCCTTTTCGGCTTTATCAAGTGCGCGCTTTGCGAGTTCCTGCGGCTTGATGGATGGGTCTGCTTCCACATCCACGCCTACACGTTCGCCAAGTTGCTGTAACTGCTTAACCGCCGCCGGGCGATACGGGTCGCCTGCAACCATCAAAATGCGCTCACCTTTCGATTTGAGCAAGCGAGCCAGCTTGCCTGTAACTGTCGTTTTACCAGCACCTTGCAAACCAACCATCATCACCACGCGCGGCTTGGGTCCCGTGAGGTTTAGCGGAGCGGGTTCACCCAGTGTAGCAACGAGTTCTTCGTTGACGATCTTGATGACCTGCTGACCCGGGTTTAACGCCTTCGAAACTTCTGCGCCCACTGCACGTTCGCGGACTTTGGCAATGAAAGTTTTGACCACGCTAAAATGTACATCCGCTTCAATGAGGGCGAGGCGCACTTCTTTCATGGCGGCATCGACATCAGCTTCGGAGAGCTTTCCGCGTTTGCGCAAATTGTCGAAGATTTGGTTGAGGCGTCCGGTAAGAGTTTCAAACATAGGGGTATAAATGACTGCCATTAAGACAAAATGGCAAGATTCCTTTTCAGTGTAAGAAGAGGCATTTTAGCGCGGAGCAGGTTGAGGGTCAAGCAGGAGGCGCTGTTCTTAATCCATAAAAATTGGCAAAACCATTCACAGAAACGAGGGTTTTTATTCTCACAATGTTAACCGAACATCTGCGGGTTGTGCGTATATAATACGGACAGACGTGAATCCATAACATCAATCCAGTTCGAGGAGAAGAGGCATGGCAACGGAAGCAATCGTCAATAACCGGAAAGAGATTTTTGGGTGGGCAATGTACGACTGGGCAAACTCTGCCTTTAGCACGACTGTTGGAACTGTATTTTTAGGACCGTATGTGGCAAGTTTGGCTCGTGCTGCTGCAGAAGCGGCGGGGACTAGCACGGTTTCATTCTTAGGAATTCCTGTTGCGCCAGATTCTTTCCTGCCATACTGCATCTCATTTTCCGTAGGTATGCAGGTTTTGTTCCTACCGATCCTTGGCGCAATTGCAGATTACTCGCACTTACGAAAAACCATGATGCGCATCTTTGCGACCATCGGCGCGATTGCCACGATTATGATGTTCATGCTCACAGGCGGGCTTTGGTGGTTGGGCGGTGTGCTCTTTATTCTTGCCAACCTGACCTTTGGCGCTGCAATTGTTTTCTATAATGCCTATTTGCCTGATATTGCCAGCGAAGAAGAACGAGACCGGGTCTCGTCATATGGTTGGGCTATGGGCTATTTGGGCGGCGGCATTTTGCTGGCGCTTAACCTGGCTTTTTATATTTTCAGTGACAAAATCGGTGTGCCGGGCGATTTGGCAGTGCGCATCAACCTTGCATCGGCGGGTGTTTGGTGGCTCGGGTTTTCGTTCTTTACTTGGAATCGCTTGCGCTCACGCCATGCGTCGAACTCCTTACCTGCCGGAGAAACCTATGCCAGCATTGGTTTTAAACAGTTGAAGAAAACATTCAGCGAAGTACGTCACTTCCCTGAAACGATGAAATTCCTTTTGGCATATTTCCTTTATAACGACGGCATTCAGACTGTGATCGCCGTTTCTGCGACCTTTGCCGCCGCGCCTCTGATTCAGGGTGGGCTGGAACAAGACCAGACGACTCTTACCGCTGTGATCTTGATGATCCAATTCATGGCGTTCTTTGGAGCATTATTCTGGGGCAAGTTGGCTGGCTGGATCGGTGCCAAACAGTCGGTGATTGTCAGCCTTGTGATCTGGGCAGGCGTGGTGATTTACGCCTACGGTGGATTGAAGGGTGATAACGTCACAGTTCAGTTCTTCATTTTGGGCGTGTTCATTGCCTTGGTCATGGGCGGTTCGCAAGCCATCAGCCGCAGTTTATTCGCGCAGATGATCCCGAACGGCAAAGAAGCCGAATTCTTCGCCTTCTATGAGATCAGCGAACGCGGCACTTCATGGATTGGACCGTTGGTTTTCGGTCTTGCCAATCAGATGTTCAATAATCTACGCGTGGGTATTTTGTCCTTGATTTTCTTCTTCATCGTGGGCTTGGTTTTGCTGCCTTTTGTCAACGTCAACAAAGCGATTACCGATGCAAAGAAGTACGACAAGAATGCCGTAAACTAAATCCAAAAAAGAGTGCCGAGAAAATTATCTCGGCACTCTTTTTTAATGCTCATGCTTCGTCTTCTTTACAAATAAGGGCGGCATTTTGAACTGGGGAGCACGGTCACTAGACCAAGGTACATTCGGAGGGGGCATGACCATGGCACATAAAATCATCAATGTCCGGTCGTAGTTGACGCGCCACCCGGCGAAATCTTTCCAAGCTTGTTCGCGGTCTGGCTTGATAGGCAAACCAGCAACCTCCAACTTATGGATCAACTCATCATATTCAGCACGAGTGACACTGATGGGCGTTTCTGGAAATTTCGGGTCGTGCGGGTGTGGAACATCAAAATAATCGGTGATGCGATGAAAACAAAGAAAACCGGCACGAATGCATAAAGCCCCAGACATTTCATAAGGGATTTCAAGCGATGAAAGGGCAATGGCTGCCGAATCTAGAACCGCTCCAGCAGAAGTGACCCAGGAATTATCCGAGCGCGGCGAGCGGAAAAAGACCAAAGCTGGCAAAGTGGTGTGACTCTCTTCCACATCGGCAAACCAGATCTCCCAGTTCGACCATAGCTCTGCGAGTTTATTCAAGCCATGAATTCGATGAAAGCGAGACAACATATCGTAGGGATTGGGCGGGTTCCCAGCACGGACTTCTAGCATGTTAACTGCTTGCTCACGGCGGGAGAAGGCAGAATACATGGTTGGCAAGTATGCAATCAGCAAACCTACCATGATGAGTCCCAGCATGGCTTCAGAGAATGCAAGGATAGTGATGAAGTAGCCATCTGAGGCAGTGAAACCAAGTGTGAATAGAGAGGAACCACTTAAACGCAAATCAAAGAAATAATCGCCTGCCCGCAAAGACCAGTACATAAATGAATAGCCAAGCGCAATGAGAGCATACCAGGTTGGCACAAGAGACATCAGCGCCAGTGGTGCATAATACGCCATAAGTACATCGCGTTGTTCATACGGTTTGATGAAACGCATGAGAAATTCAATGATTCGGCGCATAATGCCGAAAACCAATCGGTTCAACTGACTACGTGCTGAGCGTGGCAACACAAAAGTTGAGATGGCTGAAAAGATGGTGGCAATGACCAACCCTGCACCGAGCAAAAAAGCAATGAAATGAAAAACGGTATCCATGAGCCCGAATTATATTGGAGTTAAACAAAAAGAGGCTGTCACTTTTCAAGGTGCCAGCCTCCTTTATTTACTGTAAATTCGTATCGAACAAATCTCTAAATTCTTCTTCAGAAACGGGACCGACCAATTTCTTCAATACATTTCCATTCGCATCTAGTAAATAAAATTCAGGCTGGTACACAAACCCGAGTTCGCGCTGGAAATTATAAGTGTTGGGATCGTCGGCATCTAGAAAACTAAACTTGACCCTGCCAAAATATTCTGCTTCAAGCCCATGAACCATGGGCGCCATGGCGCGGCAGGTACTTCAGGTAAAGCGGAAGAATTCGATCAGCTGTAAACCGCCAGAGGCAAAGCTGACCGTGGCTGGGTCTGTCGCTTCGAGGTTGGGTCCGCGAGACGTGGCAACCGGCAAAACAGCAGGAATAGTCGCCTCCACCTGGGGGACGGCTGTTTCTACAACCGGAGTGGATGCCACGGTGGCGGTTGCTTCTACAACGGGTGGAGCGGTTTGAGTAGGGTTGGACGGGGCGCAGGCAACTGCCAGAAGGGCAATCGCCAAGCCTAAGGTCCAGAACATGAGGCGGGGTTTCATCAGGTTTCTCCTTATAAATTTAATGAAATGATACCAAGTCGGCGCATCCTCTTACAAAATTCACACAAATTTCTCATGAGGTACGTCACAGATAAAAACAGTCGCTTTACTTTGACGACGGTTAAATACTACGCTATACTTGATTTGCACTTTGTCTCACAATAGGTCACTTGCTCAGGGTGACAAAAGGCAATTTGCAGATTTGTCTCACACTTCTAAAGGAGAACTCCTATGGCAAATTTCAAGCTCACGTACGCAACCATGTTCAACCCACCTGAAGAATTGCACACCGGCTTCGACAAAGCCGTTGCCAAGCTTAAGGAAAATATGGGTAAGGAATATGGCATGTTCATCAACGGTAAGGAAGTTTTTGCCGATGAAAAGTTCGAAGACCGCTCGCCCATTAATACGGATTGGGTGCTCGCCAAAATGCAAAAAGGCAACGCCAGCCACGCTCAAATGGCAGTAGATGCGGCACGCAAAGCCTTCCCGATGTGGAGCCGCACTCCCTGGCAACAGCGTGTAAAACTGCTCCGCAAGGCTGCATCCTTGATCGAAGATCGCATTTTTGAACTCGGCGCCGCCATGGCAATGGAAGTTGGCAAGAACCGCATGGAATCGATGGGGGATGTGCAGGAAACTGCCGACCTTATTTATTATTCCTGCTATCAAATGGAAAAGAACAACGGCTACATCGCAGAAATGGGACGAGACCCGCTGGTTGGTTATGAATCTCGCAATGTATCTGTGTTGCGTCCTTATGGTGTTTGGCTTGTGGTGTCACCGTTCAACTTCCCGCACGCGCTCACAGGCGGACCTTCGGGCGCCGCTCTGGCTGCAGGCAATACTCTCGTCATCAAACCCGCGACCGACACTGCTTGGATTGTGCGTCTGTTAGTAGACTGCTTCCGTGATGCAGGCTTCCCTGAAGGTGTAGTTAATTTCGTGACCGGTCCCGGCTCGACACTAGGTCAGGCATTGGTCGACAGCCCCGAGGTGGATGGCGTCACCTTTACCGGTTCCTTCGATGTCGGTATGAAGATGTATCGCGATTACGCCAACCGCAATTATGTACGTCCTATGATCCTCGAACTGGGCGGTAAGAATCCAGTTATCGTCTCTCGCAACGCAGACCTTGAAACTGCCGCTGTGGGTATTGTCCGCTCGGCGTTCGGCTTGCAGGGACAGAAATGTTCGGCGGCGTCTCGCGTGTTGGTGGAAGAGCCCGTTTACAATGAAATGGTCGCCCGCCTCAAAGACCTGACTGATAAACTCGTGCTCGGTGACCCAACCAACCGCGCTACCTATAACGGACCGGTAATCAACAAGAGTTCGTATCAGGAGTTCAAAGATTTCACTGAAGAGATCAACCAGGGCGGCGGCAAATTCCTCACAGGTGGTCACGTCCGCGTGGATGGTGACTACGGCAAAGGCTTCTTCTGCGAATCCACATTCGTGACCGACCTGCCGTTTGAACATCGCCTGTGGAAACATGAAATGTTCCTGCCCATCACCACCATTGGCAAGGTACAGAACCTCGACCAAGCCATGAGTATCGCCAATGATGTCAACTACGGTCTGACCGCAGGTTTCTACGGCAACCCGGCTGAAACTGATTGGTTCTTCGATAATATCGAAGCCGGCGTGACCTACGCCAACCGCCCACAAGGCGCCTCCACGGGTGCCTGGCCTGGCTTCCAACCCTTCGGTGGCTGGAAAGGCTCTGGCTCTTCTGGCAAAAACGCAGGTGGACACTACTATCTGCCGCTTTATATGCACGAACAGATCCACACTTCTGTGAAAGTTGCCAAGGCAGCTCCTGCAAAGAAGGCAGCAGCGAAGAAAGCTGTAGCAAAGAAAGTGGCTACGAAAAAAGTAGCTGCCAAGAAAACGGTAAAGAAAGCCGTAAAGAAGACAGCCAAGAAAAAGAAGTAATCCGAAATAAAAAAAGCCTTCCGTGGATTAGTCTACGGAAGGCTTTTTGATAGAATTCTTTTATGAGCACCTTAATTCTTCGTTATCTTGCTTTTACAATTGGTATAGTATTCATATCCGCTTGCAGCAATGACGTTAATACGCCAACTCCCGTACTTACTGAGAGTGCACCGCCCTTTAATGTCCAAATCCCAGATAAAGCCCTCTTAAAAAATTATCTTGTTGTCAGCTTAGAAACAGAACCAGATACTACCTGCGAGTTGACCTATATTGCCCCTAAAGGACAAAAATTCCACATGGTCGAAACCGCTGACGAGAAAGGAATTTGTGAATGGCGCTGGAAGCTCGAAGAAGCCGATGGCAGAGGGCATGGACGTTTAATCTTCACTGTCAACGGCACCAGCGAAACACACTTTATTGATATCCGCCCAGGGTTTTAGGTAGGAGTTTTGTCCGGCTTGTATCCATAGAAAATTCCTTATAATTAAAACAAAAATAGAGGAGCAACATAATGGAACAGGAACTCAAGCTTAGAGATTATCCGATCATTGGTTGGCTGGTAGGGTTTGGCGGACTCGGTTGGGGCGGCTACACCTTTTTCAATACCTTACCTGCCTTCAACCTAAATGCTGCCCTAGTGGCATTTGGAGGACTGCTTTTCCTAGTCTTCAGTTATTCACTTGTTGCCACAGCCGATAAGGCTACCGGCTTACTTACCCTCGACTATCGCTCCCTCTTTCATCACTCCACCAAAGAAATTCCACTCAGCCAGATCAGTAACATCAGAGTAGACCGTTCTCGCACCCGCAGTAGCAAAGGCGGTACCAGCACAACCTATCGCGTTGAAGCGATTTTAACAAATGGAGAAGTCGTTCCATTCCGTTCGTATCATACAGGGAATTTATTCAAACATCAAAAATGGGCAAATGAACTGAGGACATTCCTCAATATTTCCGCAGGATTCGACGAAACGCCGCAAGGTTTTTTCAAGGCAGCACAACAAGCCGGGGCAATGGTCGCTCAGCGTCAACAAGAGGCGCTCACGGGTTCCAATGCCACCATGCGCAATACAGACGGTGTCAATTGGCAGTTACAGTCCTTTGGCATGGGTGCTGCTCCGGGCACACGCTGGTTCTCACCCGATTTCAAAACACAAGGTAGTTTTCTCTTTTTGGCACAAAAAATTGCCGGGCAATCCAGCACGGGTTTCCTCGCCTCTCTTGGCAAAACCCTCTTCAAACAGTCCATTTCGCTTTATGGATTCGACGCCTCAGACACGCCAAATATCGAACAGGCGGATACCTACGCCTCTCTCTCCGCCGCGCTGGATACTCACTTCTCAGCTTTTACCAGTGACCAAGCCGAGGCGCAACAAATTCTCAACCCGTGGACCCAGCAACCGTTGGCAAATTGGGGCGCGAAGTATCCGTTGCAACAATTCCAATCAGGCACAAGGTTCAGTCAACTTGTAGTGATGTTCAGCCCCAAAGGGATATCCATTGCCACCTTGGGAACATTTCCAGAGGATAAACTGGATGAAATTACCCGTCTTGGCATGGAGTTGGTTAAGGCACACGGCAGTTAAGAATAGGACAATCATCCTCCAGTTTAGTGACAGAAATACAAAAACTCAGGGCTATAATTTGAGACTAAATCTGTTGTCTTTCTGGAGAAAAAAAATGTACACACCCAAACCGTTAAAGTGGGATGATGCACTCAGTACTGGCAACGAAACTCTCGACGAACAACACAAGTACTTGATTGAGACTCTAAACAGTCTTGGCGATGCCATTGTTCAGGGACATGGAATTGACGCCATCGCCCGAATCCTGGGCAGGTTGCGTTTCTACGCCGGCTGGCATTTTGGGCGCGAAGAAGAATGCTTCGAAACCTATCACTGCCCAGCAGCTGAAAAAAACAAAAAAGCACACGCTGTCTTTGTTGAAAAATTCGATAAATATCAAGATAAATTTCGCGAAAGCGGTGGCTCAGTCGATTTGGCTCTAAAAGTCCACGAAGAAATTTCAGACTGGATCGTAAATCACATCATGATCATAGACGGCGAGTTATATCCCTGCATTCATAACCACCCCAAACTTCTCAAGAAATAATATAAAAACGCCGCAGAGCTCTGCGGCGTTTTTTGTTTTAACTATGCACCATACTTTGCGCGATATAAAAGGATCGAATAAATGATGGCAGTCAGCACCCCGATGATGGATAAAATAATCCCAACGACTGCCATCCGTTTATTTTCAGACCGCCTGCCCAACAAACCGAACACAACACCGGTAATTCCAAACGCCGTCCCTGCAATTGGGATTAGCCCAGCACACAAACTCAAAACACCAAAGCCTGCCGAAAGCAAGGCATAAAACTTATTGAGCCGTTCTTCCGGGTCGAGAGAAGCAGGGTCTGTTTGCATGATTATTCTTCTTCACCAGAAAGCAATTTGATGCGTTCCCAAGGTTTGAGGCTTTCATCTTCTGCCAACAAACTCTTTAGCTCATACAGTTCATCTCGTAGAGCCGCCGCCTTCTCAAACTCAAGGTTTTTCGCAGCATCTTTCATCTGCTTTTCCATCTCATGCATTACTTGGCGCAATTCGTTGCGCGGCATTTCGTTTTTATTCTTAACCTTATATTCGCCCTTCATTTCGCCTACCGCCTTGGCAGACATTTCCTCGGTCAGATCATGGATTGCCTTGGTAATACTAAACGGCACAATACCCTTCTCTTCATTATATTTCACCTGTTTGGCACGGCGACGATTTGTTTCGTCAATAGCGCGCTTCATCGAGTCGGTCATCCGATCCGCATACATGATGACTCGTCCGTTCACATTACGAGCCGCACGCCCAATGGTCTGGATCAACGCGGTATCAGAACGCAAGAAACCTTCTTTATCTGCATCGAGAATTGCCACCAGTGAAACTTCAGGTAAATCTAACCCTTCACGCAAAAGGTTGATACCAACTAATACATCAAAATTGCCGAGACGCAAATCGCGCAAGATGCCTACACGCTCAAGGGTTTCCACTTCAGAATGCAAATAATTAACCTTGATGCCCAACTCTTTCATGTATGTGGTTAGGTCTTCAGCCATGCGTTTAGTAAGAGTAGTGACGAGGATGCGCTCGCCTCTTTCTACCCGTTGCTTGATCTCTCCGACCAAATCGTCCACCTGCCCCTTGACCGGGCGCACTACAACTTCAGGGTCTATTAACCCCGTCGGGCGGATGATCTGCTCCACAACCTGCTCAGCATGCTTCATCTCATATTCAGCCGGCGTTGCAGAGGTATAAATTGTGGAACCCATCACCTGTTCAAATTCATCAAATTTGAGCGGACGGTTATCCAACGCAGATGGCAAACGGAAACCATATTCCACCAATGTCTCTTTACGAGCGCGATCGCCGTTATACATGCCACGTATTTGCGGCACGGTCATATGGCTCTCGTCTAGGATCAACAAATAATCGCTGGGCAAAAAGTCAATCATCGTCCATGGGTGTGAACCGGCAGGGCGTCCATCCAAATGGCGAGAATAATTCTCAATCCCTGAACAATAGCCAACTTCCTTAAGCATCTCCAAGTCATATCGGGTACGTTGCTCAATGCGTTGTGCTTCAAGAAACTTCCCTTCGCTTTTATACAAAGCCAAGCGTTCTTCCAACTCAGTTTCAATGTTCTTAATCGACTCTTTCAGGCGTTCTTGGTCGGTGAGAAATTGCTTAGCAGGGTAAATTGAAATTTCCTGCGGTTCGTCATAAATTTCACCAGTCAACGGGCTGAACTGCATAATACGTTCCACTTCATCCCCGAAGAAAGTGATCTTGTAACCTTTTTTATCTTCGTATGCCGGAATTATCTCCAACGTATCACCACGGACACGGAAAGTACCAGGGCGCAATTCCATGTCATTGCGCTGATACTGACTCTCAATCAACTGACGAAGTAAAGCATTACGACGATAAATCTCCCCTATTTTTAAAGTGACAGTCCCTTTCCCAAATTCTTCTGGTGAACCCAAACCGTAAATACAAGAAACCGAAGCGACAATAATGACATCACGGCGAGAGATTAGCGCGGTCGTCGCCGCCAACCGGAGGCGTTCAATTTCTTCGTTAATCTCAGTTTCTTTTTCAATAAACAAATCATGCCTCGGAACATATGCCTCTGGCTGATAGTAATCGTAATACGATACAAAATAAGAAACTGCATTTTCAGGGAAGAACTCTTTAAACTCTGCGTACAACTGCGCAGCCAAGGTCTTATTATGCGCCATAATAAGGGCAGGCTTCTGGAGTTGCTGAATAACAGATGCAATCGTGAACGTCTTACCGGTCCCTGTTGCGCCGAGTAAGACCTGATGCTTAAGTCCACGGTTCACGCCATCCACAAGTCCGCGAATGGCTTCGGGCTGGTCGCCCATCGGTTGGAAGGGAGCTCTGAGTTTAAATTCCATAGGTTTATCTTTTTGATATTGTGTGAACGAGTGTTCTATTTTACCGTATTTTGAGGGCATCATGCAACTATAAATTACAGTAAAATTCCAAAGTACTATAATTTTGCAATAGGGAAATAAATTCATAAGAAACCCATGAAAATTAATTCCTTTCCTAAATCTTTGGTTTTGCCTAGCATAACAGTAGTTTCAATACTAACCGCACTAGGAATGTATGGTTATATTGGTACCTTCAATCGTCTTATGGGAGATAGTCTTTGCTCATACTATTTCGCTCAGAGGTTAGGACTGCTTCGATCAATATGGTATTGGCGCATTATATGGAGCGGAAGGTATTCCGCTTATGGCTTTGATTGGGCATTATCCAGTGTACTACCAGCACAAGCCATCCCCATTTTTATACCCATGGTTATCTTTCTCTGGGTAGCCACAAACTCATTAGGTTTTTTCTTAGTACTAAGAAAAATTTCAGTTCTAAAAAATAACATCTTTATTTCCTTACTGCTTGGATCATCATCTGTCTTCTTAATCTTAGGAACCAGCCCATACATTCAACAATCATTTTATTGGATAGATGGTTTCAGAGCTTACACATTACCAATCATAGTGTTACCTTTTTCGTTTATAGTTTATTCCTTAATGACGAAAGACAACTCAAAAACACCTGCTGTAATAGTTGCTGTTATATCTTTCTTAATGGCATTTGCAAATGGAGGATTAAGTGAGACTTTTGCTGCCGTTCAATTTGCATTCTTAATATTAAGCATCATTTCTTATTTTCTTAATGAACACCCAATAAAGTTTGATAAGTCATTACTAGCTCTGACCGCAGGATTAATTGGTTCGATCGTAGCTTTAGTTGTAGTTATAACTGCTCCAGGGAATGCAGTAAGACAACAGTTTTTCCCTGAGCCTCCGGGCATCATCAAGCTAATTTCTATCTCTTTAGATTCTTATATTTCATTCTGGCATACCATTTTTGTAACCCCAGAAAAAGTTACAGGGTTATGTGGCGGAATCGTATTAAGCATTTGGGTTGGAACCGTAATACAAACAGACTCTAATGCTCAAAATTACGGTAGAAAAATTTTTTTAAGTATTGCATCAGCATTCTTATTATCGTTCGCTTGTTTTCCGCCCGGAGTTTACGGGTATAGCGAAGAGACCCCTCAAAGAGTTTTAATTATTGCTACATTTATGCAAACAATATACTTAATGTTAGCTGGAGTTTGGACAGGAAATCTAATAAAGCCATATTTTTCGCAAAAATGGTTAATTATTTTACCTATATCTTTTTCACTTCTATTTCTTAGCTCAACCTTCATCGTCTCAAAAAACCTATATCAAAGCAGGGATATTTATATTACCTATGCAAAAAACTGGGATGCAACAGACATGACAATCAAAAAAGCAAAGGCTCAAGGCGAGGAAGTAGTGATCGTAAAAAATGTTCCCAATTGGGCTGGAATGGATTTATTAAACAATAATCCAAAACACTGGGTCAATGAATGTTACTCTTCTTTTTATGGTATTCAAGTATTCGGAGAATAAATAATTAAGCTGCATTATAAACATCATCAATAGCTGAATGAAAACATACCCGCTTACTCCTGAGCAACAAAATTGGTTGAAGACAAATGCTGTTTTGCCAGTTTTTTTCCTTGTTACCATTCTAGTAGTTATTGGTGGGATATTTGCTTGTCTGTTCTCTGGACTAAATGGGAATCTATTTTTCACCGCCTTCTTTGCCATTGCCGGCTTTATGATATTTGCAGTTCTTATTGCAGCAGGAATTCATGTGTATAACAATTTTATGGATCTTCGCGATGGTGAGGCACAGGTGCGCGAGGCAGAACTGATGCGCAAACATCATACCTATCGCTCTCCAAAAACGTTTTACGCGGAGTTCGAAGGGCTCGGTTCTGTAATCGTCATGGGCGATGTTTACGAAAAGCTTGAAGAAGGCAAGACCTATCGCGTAATCTACAGTCCACGTACGAGGCGTGGATGGGATGTAGATTTGCGGTCTTAAGAAAAATCGCCCCGTGAGCAAAAACTCACGGGGCGAAAATTTTTCAGAAAACCGAATCAAGTAGCGGCTAGCTATTGAACCGGAGAAGCGGGAAAGGTTCCAGGTGGGGCGTAGAAGTCGCCGGGGTCGATGCCTGTCACAAGTTGACCGGATACATCCACTGGAATTAAAGAATGGTCAGCGCAGGATGCATCTAAACCACAAGGAACAGCCTGCGAATAACCGCCGGGGTAAGAGGAATCATTCCCGGGGTAAGCCACAACATAGTAAGAACCGGGCGGAAGGTTATCGATTTGATATGTGCCCGAGTTTTCATTGGTGATGACATAGTAATAATCCGACGTTTTTACATTGATCGCCACTACGGTCATGGAAGGGATAAAGCTTGAAGGATAGCTTAGCTTACCAGAAATACTGCCCAAGGCTGGCATGGGCGCTGAGTAAATGCCTTTACCGCTGGGTTGACCTGCTTCATAACTCGGCATGGGCGGATAAAGTTCTGCCCCACCATACCAATTACCAGGGTCTACATTGGGAGTAACAACGCCCGCCTGAACTTGCACATCCACCCAGTTGGTATCGTTGCAACCTTGCGCCAAACCACAAACATAAAATTGATCGTAGCGCCCCGCAAGTTTGCCATCGGGTAATGCATAAGCAACAACATGATATGCTCCGGGAGGCAAACCATCCATTTGGTATGAAGATTGATTTTGAGCGGTTTGAATCCAGTAATAATCAACATTGTTGAGGTTGAATGCTACTACCAACAGCGGCGGAATATCCGAAGATGGATACGATAATTTTCCAGAGATCGAGCCGGTTTGATCTGAAGCCGCAGGTGTAGACTGCGCAGTCTCTGGCGTGGATTGTAGCGCCTGTAAGGTCAGTGCTTGCAGGGTAGATTGCACAATCAAGTCAACATCGTGTGTCGGCGCTGCCAGACCCGGCACGCAAGCAAACATAAAGAGCACAATAACGGACAAGCCTAATAAAGTTTTTCTTCGCATCTCATATCTCCTATTTATAAATTAACCCACACAAACAAATCAGGAGACATCCCCCAAGCGGGCTAGAACATCCAAAAGCTTAGCAGTCCAGACTTCTTCCTTCGTGAGCGTGACCCAGTATTGACCTTTGCCGCCTCTGACACCATTCGGCAGATCAGGCAGGCGTTTCGGCTCCGCGCCTTCAGCGGGTGCGGGATACCTAAGCAGAATCTGCCCCGATTCCCAGCTGACGGAGGTGAGACCTATCTTTTCAGCCCGTAATTTGACTCGAATTTGGTAAAAGAGATTCTGTACCATCTCTGGCAGTTGACCGAAACGGTCACGGAATTCAGAGCCAAGCGCATCGAGCTCTGTCTCATCACGCAGGTCTGCGATGCGGCGATACAACCGCAGGCGAAGGTCTTGATCAGGTATGTAATTAACAGGGATCCCCACTGCCAAGGGCAAATCTACGTTCACCGGAATAGAAAGCGGCAGATTGAATGTGGAAAACGCCGTATCAAATTTATCGGTTTCAACTTTATACACTTCTGATGCAATGCGGCGCAAACGCCTCACCGCATCGGCAAGCATTCTTGTATACAGGTGAAACCCTACCGATTGGATAAAACCATGTTGACGGGTTCCCAACAATTCTCCCGCACCGCGTATTTCAAGATCGCGCATGGCAATGGAATACCCCGCACCGAGTTGGGTGTTTTCGGCAATCACTTCCAAACGCTGCTGACCTTCAGGCGTAGGCGTGAGCTTCTTGTGGCGGAAGAAATAAGCATAAGCCCGCATCGCTCCACGCCCAACGCGCCCACGTAATTGATAAAGTTGAGCCAAACCGAAGGTGTCGGCACGGTCTACGATGAGGGTATTGGCATTCGGAATGTCCAAACCAGATTCGATAATCGTCGTAGAAAGCAGAATATCAATTTCAGCATTGCCAAAGCGATGCATGACTGCCGAAAGTTGACCCTCTGCCATTTGCCCGTGCCCAATATCCACACGCGCCTCAGGGACGAGTTGCTCCAGATGTGCTTTCATCGCATCAATAGTCTGCACGCGGTTGTGGACAAAGAAAATCTGCCCACCACGCTCCAGCTCGCGCAAAATGGCTTGACGCACCAAACGTGGCGAGTACGGTCCGACATGGGTGATGATCGGGAGGCGTTCTTCTGGCGGAGTGTTGAGGTTGGAAATATCGCGGACGCCGGTCAACGCCATATAAAGCGTACGCGGAATCGGCGTAGCGGTGAGCGTGAGCACATCCACTTCAGTGCGGAGTTTTTTGAGGTGCTCTTTGTGAGTCACACCGAAGCGTTGCTCTTCGTCGATGACCACCAAGCCCAAATCTTTGAAAACAACATCGGATGAAATCAGGCGATGCGTGCCGATGATGATATCCACTTCGCCGATGGAAAGCTGATGCAAAATCTCAGTTTGTTCACGCGGAGTGCGGAAGCGGGAAAGCATTTCCACTTTGACCGGAAATGCGGCGAGACGCTGAGAGAACGTTTCAAAGTGCTGTTGCGCCAATACCGTCGTCGGCACGAGCACTGCCACTTGCTTGCCGCTCATCACGGCTTTGAAGGCAGCGCGCAAAGCGACTTCCGTTTTGCCGTACCCCACATCCCCACACAACAAGCGATCCATAGGGCGGGCACGTTCCATGTCACGTTTGATATCAACAATGGCGCGTTTCTGATCTTCAGTTTCAACATAAGGAAAGCTGTCTTCGAGTTCTTTTTGCCATTGAGTATCGGGAGAAAAAGCATAACCTTCAACTACTTGTCTACGCGCATATAAATCCAGTAGGTCTTCGGCTACTTTCTGAACCGCTTCCTTGACCTTTTCTTTGGTTTCAGCCCACGCTTGGCCACCTAGGTTGTCTAACGAAGGCTTACCGCCATCGGCGCCGACATACCTTGTGAGCCGATCCGCTTGATGGACGGGGACATAGAGAATATCGCCACGCTCATATTCAACGGTGAGATACTCTCGCTCGTGTCCGTCCAACTGTCGCTGGATAAGACCCGCGAAGCGACCAATGCCATGATCCACATGAACGACGTAATCCCCCACCTCCAGATCCGCATACATTGATTCGGGTGTATCCGCAGTTTGACGTTGGCGCGTGCGCGGCTGTGGGCGTTCCCAGCCAAAGACTTCTGAGTCAGTAATGAGATGAACAGAGAGTAGTAATTGGTCCTTGAGAGTGAAACCCTCAGAGAGTGAAGCTTCGGTAAATTCGAGATTTGTATGTTCTGAGTCTGGGTAATGTTCAAACCACAATTCGCGCAACCGTTGTGCCTGGCGCGAAACGATAAAGACCTGCTCGCCACCATCCACGATCGGAGCGAGGTAATCAATAAATGGTTTGAGGCGTCCGCCAAAGCGCTCATCGTGCCCAAAATGCGAAGCAAGCGGAATTTCAATTTCAGCCTCTGTGGAATGCCCCAACTCAAGATGAACAAATTCGCTCAAGTTATCGTTCAACTCAGACCATGGTACATACGGCACAGGAAAACTCTCGGCGAGCGTCCCCTCTTTGATACTTTCCTGCCTGAATTTCACTGCCTGCTCTTCCACTTCATTTGCCATCACTTCGATCAGGCTGCCATCATCCACTAAGACAAGAGTCTTCTGAGATAGATAATCTAACAAAGAAGCAGGTTGTTGATGCAATAAAGGAATATGAAATTCTGAAATCTGCGCTTCTGAATCTGTAGTATCCGCTAGAAATTCACGCGAAGGAGTAATAAGAATGTTCTCAAGTTTCTCAAGCGTACGTTGTGAAGCCGGATCAAAACTGCGAATAGTTTCGATCTCATCACCAAAGAAATCAAGCCGCACCGGATTAAGTTCCGTGGGCGCCCACACATCGAGGATGCCGCCACGCCCAGAAAATTGACCCGGCTCCAACACCGTGTTGACACGCTGGTACCCAATCCGCGCCCACTCGCGCATCAGACTATCGGGTTGGTGGTTCTGGCTTACTGAAAGCTTTTTGCACGCTTTGAGAAAGTCTCGCCTTGGCAAAGTACGCGTCATCAGCGAACGAACCGATGCCACGATAATGGGTGGAGTTTCAGGTTTTTTGGTAAAGGGTAAGTGATACGTGGAAAGAACCGTTAACGTCTGCAAGCGTTCACGGCGGGTGGTGACTCCCCAAGCCGCTTCTTCATAGAAAAGCGGATTGGGTTCTGCAAAAAGATAGCGCGGCGATTTCACCCAAAAGCTCAACTCATCAAACATCGACAAGGCATGGTCAGCACGGTCGGTGATAAGAAGAATGGGCTGGTTAATATCCGCGTGAAGAGCAGCTAACAATGGCAAACGCGCCGCACGCGGCAAGCCCAATCCAGAGACGGGCTTGCGTGCGGTCAGCTCGCTCAGCGTTTGCTGATACGAAGGGAGAGTGCGAAGTTGAGAAAGAAGCTGTTGCATGGACTTTAAAAATTTATTCCACTGAGCCGTTGTACTTATTCATTGCCGCGTTCAAGCCCTTGGTCACAAATTCAAGGGCTGCCTCTGACGCGCGAGTAAGAAGCTCGGGCATGAGTTTGATCTCATCTTTTGAGAAATCTTGCAAAACGTAATCCTTCGGGTCCATGCGCCCAGGCGGACGCCCAATACCAAGCCGCAAGCGTGGAAAATCCTTGGTGCCAAGAAGCTCAATCGTATTTGCCATACCGCGCTGACCGCCCGGTCCGCCGGTGGGACGAATGCGAATGGTGCCGAATGGAATGTCCATATCGTCGTGCGCAATGATAAGGTTTTCAAGCGGAATTTTATAAAAATGCAACAGTCCCTGCACCGATTGACCGGAGAGATTCATATAAGTCTGCGGTTTGGCAAGAATCAATTTGCGTTCTTGATGCAAGCCAGAAATGACGATGGCTTTGGATTGAACCTTCATTCCGCGTGCGCCAATTGTCTCGGCAAGATGATCAATCATCATAAAACCAATATTGTGGCGGGTATCTTTATATTCACGTCCGGGGTTTCCGAGACCAATAATGAGAAAAGTTTCTGTCATAAGAACATTCCAAACTAGGTGTTTTTTCGAAGTCGAAGAAGAAGAGAGAAAAAAGCAAATACGATCACAACCAACACGGCGCTTTGCCAGAAAATAGTAACTATGGATGAAGTTGTCAACGAAGCAGGGTTGGCAGGCAAAGGGGTTGAAGTGGAATATAAAATAACGGGCGTTGGGGTATTTTGTTCGTTTGGCGCTCCGGGGGTTTCATTAAGAGGCTGAAAGTCAAAAATCGCTTCTGTTGGGGTAATGGTCGGTGTGGGAAGCGGCTCATTATTGCGAATTTTTAGATTATTGACAATTACATCTTGAGAAGTGCCGTCTAGAAGGAAGATACGCAATCGCAAAGCATATTCGCCATCGGTGACGGCGGTTGTGTCCCAGGTGGCGAGGGTGGGATTCTGAATCGGCTGGGGAAAGGTTTGGATGGGAAACCAGCTTGCGGCGGGGTCTGAGGCGGAAGCGTCAAACGTAAAAGCCAACTCTGCCGAGGCGAAGTTGGGAGTATCCATCAGCCCTTGAATTTGGACTTGTCCACGCAGAATTTCACCCGTTTGTGGGGATGTGATTGAAGGTGTATTTCCCTGAAAAATGAGGAAAAGAATCAAAAATAGCTTGAGCATGGCAATCGGTAAGTTTAACATGAAGAGAAGTCAAGGTCAAATTTTGCCTATTTTTCTGTAATCTTTAGATTGAAAATGAATTGAAATGTGGGGGCAATTCTCGAATGAAGATTTTTCTGGTAAACTCTAGCCGTTCAAAGAAAGTAAACGTTTATTAGGAGATTTAAGTTATGGCACCATCGCGCGCTGAACAACTCGTGGAACGACTTCGCAACATGCAAGCCGCCGCCCCAGACATTGAAGCTTCTGCCATTGTATCGGTGGATGGTTTGATTATGGCATCTGCCCTACAACAGGGTGTGGAAGAAGATCGTGTGTCCGCGATGTCTGCGGCGATGTTAAGCCTTGGCGAACGCATCTCTGGTGAATTAGGTCGCGGTGGTTTGGAACAGGTCTATATCAAAGGTGATAAAGGCTCCATCGTATTGACCGCTATTGGTGATGAAGCCGTGCTCACCGCGATGGCACGCCAAGAAGCCAAACTCGGCATGGTCTTCCTCGAAATGAGGCGGGCGGCTGAAGATCTGGTGAAGTTAGTCGGATGAGACGTAAAAGTCACTCCACTTCAAAATAAGGTAACCCCGAATGGGGAGGGCATAACGCCCTCCCCATTCTCTTTGTATATACCCCCTCATTCGCCTTTCCTGTCTGTGCAACAGGGTGGGCTGTAAAACCAAGGAGAAGAAAAGGATGGCAACAAAGTATTTATTTTTTACGGGCGGTGTGGTTTCGTCGGTGGGCAAAGGTGTGACAGCGGCGGCAACCGGTTTGCTGCTTAAGGAACGCGGCTTCAAAGTGGCGGTTCAAAAACTGGACCCGTACATCAATGTGGACCCGGGCACGATGTCGCCGTATCAACACGGTGAAGTGTATGTCCTTGATGACGGCGCAGAAACGGACCTTGATCTGGGTCACTACGAACGATTCATTGACATCCGCTTGAGCCGAGTCAGCAACTTCACAACCGGGCAGGTCTATGCTGAGACCATTGCCAAGGAACGTCGTGGTGACTATCTCGGCGGGACGATTCAGGTCATTCCACACATCACCAATGAGATCAAACGTCGTATTGGGTTGGCAGCAAAAGAAACTGGTGCCGAGATCATGATTCTTGAGGTCGGCGGTACGGTGGGCGATATTGAGTCGCAGCCATTCCTCGAAGCACTTCGCCAATTGAGAAATGAAGTTGGGCGCGAGAACTGTCTATTCATTCATGTCACATGGCTGCCAGTCATTGGCGCGACCGGCGAAATCAAGACCAAGCCGACTCAACACTCTGTGGCGGCTCTACGCTCCATTGGTATTTCGCCAAATGTCATCATTGCCCGCGCTGACCAAGATGTGGACCAAGGTTTATGCGACAAAATTGCCTTGTTCTGCGATGTAGAAAAAGACGCGGTTATTCCAATGAAGACCGCCAGTGTACTTTACGAAGTACCCTTGCTTTTAGACCAACTTGGCGTTGGCGAGCTCATCCTCAATAAACTGGGTCTACAAGCTACACGCAAACCGGATATGCGCCCGTGGAAGAAATTGGTGGATGAAGTCAAGAAAGAAAAGCCAACGGTCAATGTAGCATTGGTCGGCAAATACGTTGAATTGCAAGATGCCTATATGTCGGTTCGTGAGGCGTTGAAACATGCCGCTCTCGCAAATGGAGTAGAAATCTCCATTAGTTGGGTCCATTCAGCAGATCTTGAAAAGGACAAAGGCTGGGATGTTGTCAAAGAAGCGGACGCTGTCCTCGTCCCTGGTGGGTTTGGTTCGCGCGGTGTAGAAGGCAAAGTGCTTGCTGCACGGTATGCCCGCGAAAATAAAGTCCCATACCTTGGGTTGTGTCTTGGTATGCAAGTCATGTGTATCGAGTTTGCACGTGATGTGCTCGAACTCGAAGATGCCAACTCTTCAGAATTTGACCGCAGTTCTCCACACCCGGTCATTGATTTGATGATCGACCAGCGCTCCATTACTGATATGGGCGGAACCATGCGCCTCGGACTTTACCCATGCCTGCTCCAACCGGGGACAAAAGCCGCTAACGCCTACAGCGTCGAAAGTGTGGACGAACGTCATCGTCACCGCTGGGAGTTTAACAATCATTATCGAGAAGACTTTGAAAAACACGGCATGGTATTCTCTGGGCTCTCCCCTGATGGACGTTTGGTTGAAATTGTTGAACTGAAAGACCACCCCTATATGGTCGCAAGTCAGTTCCACCCTGAATTCTTGTCCCGCCCGATGAGCCCACATCCACTATTTGTAGGGTTACTGAAAGCAGCAAAAGAAAAAGCTGGCAAGTAGTTACTAAAACACCCCCCGAAATTTGGAGGGTGTTTTTATATAGAAAATTATTTTCTTTTATTCCACTACAACAATTGAAACGCTCAATGTAGCACCAAAAGCGTTTCCGCCAGCATCTGCCAAGCGCCACGAACCAGTGAATGTACCATCATGGTTGGGCATTCCTAAAGTAACTGATATTTCTGACCAACTCCCTGGAGCCACATTCTTTCCAAGGCGGCTCCAACCTGAGTTGAAGTTTTCATCACTAATAATCACTAGAGCGTAGTTATATTGCCAATCACATGAGCCTGTATTCTGAACCTTCCAAGTTTTGGTAATGACCTCGCCCGCCTTAACCGTTGTGCCGCTTGGATAGTTCACATCGCGAACAATTGCCAAGTTATTGCACCCAAAGCCCAAAGCACCTGTATTTTGGGTTGCAGTAGGAGGTGTACCAGTCACTGATGGAGTCAAGGCAAGGTTCGGTGTGACACTGGCATAGACAATCACTGGGGTCCATGTGGCAAGCGGAGGCGGAGTATTCGACGGTATTGTGGGTGTTGGCAACGCAGTATTCGTTGGAGTTGAGGTATTCGTGTTGGTTGGTGGCGGAGTGTACATGGCAGTTTGTGTGGCAAAGAAGCTAGCCACTAATGTCTCCACTGCTCCAGTTCCAGAGAGTTCTGGGGTAGCTGCCGCATCATTGCCACCGCAAGCGGCTAAAAAAAGTGTGGGAATTACAAACAGTAAAAATATCTTATTTGTGAGTTTCATCGAAATAACCTTTCTATGTAATGATTATAAAATGAAACTTCAATTCGGATTTAGAGCCACAGAATGGATTTAAACCTTGATTCCCAAATTCTCAGCTCTCAATTTCAAAGAAAGGATCAAACTGGAATACACTCTTTCTTTTTGTTCCAAGCCACCGAAATAATCAATATATTGGTATTTACTTAACATTTCAGGGACTTCGCAGTCGTTTAGACGAATGGGAATAATGAAAATCGTACCCTCTGGCTTTTCTGCAGCGGTATCAAGGGCTAACTTAATCTCTTTTTGGTAAAAACCAGCCGAAGCAATTGCAACCTTTGAAAGGAAAATAATAACAGCATGGGACTGTCGTACTCCGGTCACAACAGAATTTTGCCAAATTTGCCCCGGCAAAATATCTTCTTCGTCAAACCAGGGGTCAATCCAGCCCTCGGCTTTGAGACGTGCTGCAAATTCACGGACGGGCGTTTTGTTCAGTTTAGAATACGCAAGAAATGGGATGAGTTTATTTTTGACTGGTTCTTTGAGGGTATGGTCTTCTTGCGGCATGATGTTGGCTCCGTTTTGTGATTTTTCAGGGATTATATCGCAGCGCTATTCAAACCCTTTCGGCACATCAGAATAGACTCCTCGCATTTCAGCAGGAAGTTCTTTGGCAAGCGCAAACATGACCCGATCCATCAATGCAAGTGGAGTTTCACCTGGTTTTGGCAAGATGGGCGGCAAGAGTTTGATGGTTACTTTAGTTCGGAATGGAAAACGCTTAAAAAACTTGTCGGTGCCGATTACAGCCATGGGAACGATGGGACAGTTTGCGTCAAGAGCGAGGCGGGCGGAGCCGGTCTTAGCGACGCCTAATCCTTTTCCTTTGGAGCGAGTCCCTTCTGGGAACATGCCCAAAGTTTGTCCATTCTCCAATACACGAGCAGCATGCCGCAACGCCCATTCATCCTTTTCGCCGCGATACACGGGGAAAGCGCCCAAGTCGCGCAAGGCAACATCAAGAAGAGGAAATTTGAATAAGCCTGATTTCGCCATGAAAAAGATCGGGCGCGGAATGCTCAACTGCATGGGAAACACATCAAAGTTTGTGACGTGATTTGCCGTCAGCACCACAGCCCCGTCGGATGGTAGATTTTCAGCACCTTCCACCTTTAGGTCCATCATCAGCTTAAAGAGGCTACCAATCGAAAAAATGATGAATTTCCGGAACGGTGTTGCCCGAAAGGCAAAATAGAGCTTATCGCGAGGGTCAAAAAATGTGACTTCTGTCAAGATTTCATCTCTCAAATTTGGGATTATACTAGGGCGAAAAATAAAAATCAGGGGCGACCTGTCTTGGGATATTAACACCATCAAGCAAAAATCGTCGCCTTCATTTAGGAGCAAATCAAATGGATACAACAATCGAAAGCATCTCCGCGTTGGAAGTTCTTGATTCCCGCGGAAATCCCACTGTGGAAGTGGAAGTTTTATTGATGGACGGCTCATGGGGACGTGCTGCGGTTCCCTCTGGCGCCTCAACTGGCGAGCACGAAGCACTCGAAATGCGCGATGGCGATAAGAAACGCTATCTCGGCAAGGGCGTAGCCAATGCTGTTTCAAACGTCAATGGCGTGATCGCAGAATCCCTTTTCGGGTGGGATGCATCTGACCAGAGAGGCATCGATGCTGAAATGATCGCCATGGATGGAACTGCGAACAAGTCCAAACTTGGCGCGAATGCAATCCTCGGTGTAAGCTTGGCTGTTGCCAAGGCAGCGGCAAACTCCTTCGGAATGCCACTGTATCGCTATCTCGGCGGCGTGTATGCGCACGTCTTGCCGGTGCCTATGATGAACATCATGAACGGCGGCGCGCACACCAGCTGGCAAAGCACCGATATGCAGGAATTTATGGTGATGCCGTTTGGTGCGCCGACCTTCTCTGAAGGTTTGCGTTGGGGTGCAGAGATTTACCATGCCCTCAAGTCTGTTCTGAAGGAAAAAGGCTACAGCGCTCTCGTCGGCGATGAAGGTGGTTACGCTCCCGCCCTCAAGGCGAACAACGAAGCGATTGAACTCATCCTTGCTGCAATTGAAAAGGCTGGTTTCAAAGCAGGTCGCGGTGAACAGGTTGCGATTGCGCTTGACCCGGCTGCTTCTGAACTCTACGACGAAAAGACCAAGAAGTACAACCTTCGCAAGGAAGGAAAAGAATTAACCGGCGAACAGATGGTTGAATTCTGGGCAAAGTGGGTTAAGGATTACCCGATCGTCTCCATTGAAGATGGTCTTGCTCAGGATGACTGGGATGCCTGGAAATCTCTCGTCAAAACCATTGGCGATAAATGCCAGATCGTTGGTGACGATCTTTTGGTGACCAACCCTGAACGTGTCCGCCGCGCTATCAAGGAAAATGCTGCGAATGCACTCTTGGTAAAAGTGAACCAGATCGGCTCTCTCACTGAGACCATTGAAGCTGTGGACCTTTGTCAGCGTGCTGGTTGGCGTGCCATTTCATCGCACCGCTCTGGCGAGACGGAAGATGCGACCATTGCTGACCTCGCTGTTGCGCTCAACGCTGGGCAGATCAAGACCGGTGCACCCGCCCGTTCTGACCGTGTGGCGAAGTACAATCAACTTCTACGCATCGAATCAGAGTTGGGTGACACAGCCAAGTATGCGGGTTGGGACGCTCTAAAAGTAAAGTAAACTGAAAAACTCCGTTGAGACAAACTCAACGGAGTTTTTTTATCGTTGCATAAACTCAAGGCTAGGAAAAAGCTAGAAAGGGATGAACAGGCTCACGGTCCAGAAAGAAGCGACCGTGAGCCTGTCGATGTTTAATTTGACAATCCTCTTCAAAGCGCTATAATTTGTTGGTTGCCCCAACATACTAATCCTAGGAATCTATGAAAATCACTGCCGATCAAGCTTTTTTACGAGAGACCAATCTATCATTGGTCGTAAGGTTAATTCATAACCAATCTCCATTATCGCGCGCACAACTTGCTGGTATCACCGGGTTGAATAAATCTACAGTTTCAAGTTTAGTAGACGAGCTGATTGAGCGCGGGTTAGTATATGAAACTGGCAGCAACACAGGCGGAACCGGACGACCGGCTACGTTATTAGAAATCAATCCAAACGCAGGGCATGTTATTGGCGTAGAACTCGGCGTGGACTTTGTGTCTGTAGCTGTGACAGATATTCTTGGCAATATCGTCTGGCGCAGGCGTGAAGATGCAAACCCATCAGATGATCAGAAAAAGATGATCAATCAAACATTGCAGATCGTAAAAGATGCGATGGCAATTGGAAAACGCAAAAACTATAATTTCTTAGGCTTGGGACTTTCCACACCGGGTACGGTCGATATTCAAAAAGGCGTTTTGATCTTTGCGCCGAATCTCCATTGGCACAATGTGCCATTTGTACAAATATTTTCGGAACAAACTAAACTAAGAGTTTTTGTTGAGAATGATGCCAATGCTGCTGCTATTGGTGAGCATCTCTTTGGCACGGCACGCCACACCAATGACTTTCTTTTCGTGTTCGCCGGAGTTGGCATCGGAGGTGGGTTATTCCTAGATGGCAAGCTGTATCGCGGCAAGAATGGGTATGCCGGCGAAATCGGTCATTCCCCTATTATGGCGGAACCGTCGCAAAATGTATGTCACTGTGGGAATCGCGGCTGTTGGGAAACATATGCGAATCAATACTCTATCATTCAGCGGGTGCAAGCCCGTTTGGAAGTAAAACGCTCCAGTATTATTCCAAAATTGATGGCAGAGCAAAATGCACCGTTAGGAATTCCCCTTATCAAACAAGCAGCGGATGCAGGCGACCGAGAAGCTATTGATTCTTTCTATGAAGCTGGTCACGCCATGGGGCAAGGATTGGCTGGGCTGATCAATATTTTCAACCCTGAAAAGATCGTGATTGGCGGTCCGCTGAGCATCGCAGGGGAATATATGTTGCCAGCCATCAAACAGACAGTAAGTCAACATGCCATGCCGGGCATTAAACCCCAAGCCGAAATCGGGCTTTCTCCGTTCGGACCCGATGCCAGTTTGATCGGTGCTGTCGCTATTGTAGTGGATGATATTCTTTCAAACGTCCCGCATATTCAAAAATCGTGACGTACTAGCGCAATGCATCTTCAAGGACTTGTTGTACAGAAGCTGTGTCGAGGTCTTTTTTATCGAGAAACACTTCCACGCCAGCAGACAGTGCCTGTCGGCGAAACTCTTTATCAGGGTATGCACTAATTACTACAATTCGAGTTTGGGGCGAAACTGTGCGAAGTTTACGAGCACATTGAATACCATCTTCGTCATCTAAAACCACATCGACAAAAGCCAATTGCGGTTGGACCTGTTTGCTAATTGATAACGCTTCAGCCGTAGTGTCCGCCTCATACAACCGGACAGATGGGTAAATCTTCCCCACCAAACGTCCAAGCTGTTGACGATAGCGCGGGTTATCATCCACGATCAGAAACGTAAATTCCTGTCCCTTGACCGGTGTATTTGTCTCTGCCATTTCCTGCCCGGTGGATGCTAATAATTCAGGGTGGCGCAAGATGTAGTTCAATGCTTTCAAGCGACTATCTACGCCCAAAACGCGATA
>JAXLVU010000017.1:0-27411 GCA_046328855.1 Anaerolineales bacterium
AAAACTCGATCCTCCAGAGATTGAGACGTGCTGCCAGCGACTTGGGCAATTGCATCTGATAACGGCGCAAGTTGCGGCTCCTGCTTGCGGGTACGCTTCCGATAGAACTCTGCCACTTTGTGGTTGGTAAGGGTACGTAACCAGGTGCCAAATTTCGAGTCACCTCGAAAGGAAGAGAGAGACTTTACCGCAGCAATAAAGATCTCCTGCGTCACATCCTCTACATCGCTGGGCGGAACCACATACCTGACCCGTTTGTAGACCTTGGGGAGGTGGCGGTGATAAAGAGCATCGAAAGCCTCTCGTTCTCCATTAAGGTATTTCTGGATGAGAAGTTCGTCGCTGGCGTCCTGCAGGGATACTAGGTTGGTTTGCATATAATTTGTCGTCATGAAGCGCCAAAATGGGTCGTTTTCGTCTTTCAGTTTAGAAAGGTACTATAACATAACTGAGAAATGAAAAGTAGGGATTTGATTTTCAATATAGTTAGGCTATAATTATCGAACTGATTTTCAGAGATTTCGAAAGACTATCATAGAATCGGAGACAGTGCATGTCCAAAATCATTTCAGTTCATTCCTTCCGCGGCGGCACGGGTAAATCGAATACCACAGCAAATATTGCTGCTTTGCTCGCCATGGATGGTGCACGTGTTGGTGTAGTGGATACTGACATTGCCTCGCCCGGTATTCATGTTCTCTTCAATTTAGATGAAGCGGATATGGAAAACTCCCTCAATGACTATTTGTGGGGTAAGTGCACCATCGAACAAGCCGCTCAAGACGTGACTGGACATATCGGCGCCGAGGTGAAGGGACAGATTTTCCTCATTCCCTCCAGCATTAAAGCAGGCGAGATCGCCCGCATTTTACGTGAAGGCTACGACGTGGGTCTGTTGAATGACGGTTTCCGCGATGTGATCGAAAAGTTGAAGCTGGATTACCTTCTTATTGATACCCACCCCGGCTTAAACGAAGAGACCTTGCTCTCTATCGCCATTTCCAATGCTTTGGTCATCATCATGCGCCCAGATCAGCAGGATTATCAGGGTACCGCTGTGACCGTAGATGTTGCGAAGAAGCTCGATGTTCCCAACCTCTTTATTCTTGTCAACAAAGCTCCGAACAATTTGGACCTCGAAGAAGTCCGTGCCCGTGTGGAGCAGACCTACGACGCGAAAGTGGGAGCCATTCTCCCGCATTCAGATGAAATGATGATGCTCGCCAGTTCTGGTCTCTTCACTGTTCATTATCCCGAACATATAGTGACCAAAGGCTTGCGCAAACTGGTGGATCAACTCAAAGCCTAGGGCATTCGCCCAGGTGAAGGGAAGGCGCCATGAGCAATCAACTTTTTGAAGCTGCGCTTAAGGAATTGGAAGCACGTCAGGAAGATGTTCGCCCTTCAGACGTGATATCCTTCTCTGAGCCCCTGCGTTCGGCTGTAAATTTCGTTGTGCGGCTGAAGCGTTTTAGTCTGACAGAATTCCATGAGAAACTGCCAGAGTTCACACGGGAAGAAGTAAAACGGTTGGCAGATATTTTGATCAAGCGCCACCTGTTTGACCTCTCACGTTTCGCCACCGAAGCGGAACCCTACTACGAAGCCCGCCTCTCTGCGTTGACCCGTCCGCTAACCCGCCCGCCCTCAGACATCTGGAAAAAAATCGATTGACCTCTCACCCGCCTGCAAAACAGGCGGGTTTTATTTTGCTCTGCACTGGGTATAATCAAAAAATGGCAGATAAACTTCTCTCACGATACGAAGAACTTAAAGCGCAGATCAACTTCCATAATTATCGGTATCACGTATTGGATGCGCCCATTATCAGTGACCTGGAATATGACCGCCTACTTAATGAGTTAAAGAAAATCGAGGCGGATCATTCAGACTGGATCACCCCCGACTCCCCCACACAACGAGCTGGAGCAAAGCCTTCAGAAAAATTTGAGAAGGTGCGTCACCCGGCGCCGATCCTTTCGCTTGCCAATGCCTTTGGCGGCGATGATGCGCGAGCCTGGTTTGAGCGCGTCAAGAAATTAGATGACCGTGTTGAGAAGGCGAAGTTCGTGGTTGAGCCAAAGATCGACGGTTTGTCGGTTGTGCTGCATTATCGCGATGGTCAGTTCGTGCAAGGCGCTACTCGCGGCGACGGCGAAGTGGGAGAAGATATCACCAGCAATTTACGCACGATCAGAGCCATCCCCTTGAGAATTCCTGTAGACGCAAAAGGACCAAAGCCACCTACTTATCTTGTCGTCCGCGGCGAGGCATTTATTCCCATCAAAGAATTTGAAGAATTAAATAAACGATTGGAAGAAGCGGGTGAAAAGACCTATCTCAATCCGCGCAACACGGCGGCGGGGTCGCTGCGCCAGCTTGACCCGCAGTTGACCGCATCACGTCCGATCACCTTGCTTGTGTATCAGATCGTTCACGCCGAAGGCGGCAAGGTTCCAACCTCGCAGTGGGAGATTTTGGAATATCTCAAATCTCTGGGCTTCCCTATCACGGATATTTCCAAACGCTTCAATGATCTGGAACCGGCGATTGCCTACACCGAAACCTTTGACAAAGGACGAGACGCGCTTCCCTACGAAGCCGATGGCATGGTCATAAAAATCGACGACTTATCCCTCGCCGCAGACTTGGGCTTTGTGGGCAAAGATCCGCGCGGAGCGATTGCGTTCAAGTTCCCAGCCCGCGAAGTGACCACTACCCTGCTCGGCATCGACGCGGAAGTAGGGCGCACTGGCGTTTTAACCCCGCGTGCCTCGCTGGAGCCTGTGGAGATCGGCGGGGTTGTCGTCCGTAATGCGACCTTGCACAATTTCGATTACATCGCCGAAAAAGACATCCGCATTGGAGATCGGGTTCTGATCAAACGCGCAGGGGAAGTGATTCCGTATGTCATCGGTCCGGTCGTGGATGCGCGCTCGGGCAAAGAGAAAAAATATAAGCCACCTACAAAATGCCCGGCATGCGGACAAGACGTGGAGCATATCGAAGGTGAAGTGGCGTGGTACTGCGTCAACGCCGCCTGCCCGGCACAACTCGTCCGCAACGTGGAGCATTTCGTCTCGCGTGGCGCAATGGATATTGTGGGTCTGGGCATCAAGATCGTGGAGCAGTTGATCGAAGCAGGTTTGGTCAAAGATGTAGCAGACCTGTTCACGCTGAAAAAGAGTCAACTGCTGGAGTTGGAAGGTTTTGCTGAGAAAAAGGCGGAGAATCTGCTTGGGTCGATTGAGCAGGCAAAAGGTCAGAGTTTAAACCGTTTGATCGCCGCGTTGGGAATCCACGGCGTGGGCGAAGTCATGGCGGGCGATCTGGCGCGGACGTATGGGAATCTATCTGCATTATCAAAGACGACTGCTGATGAATTGCAACAGATCGAAGGCGTGGGACCGAACATCGCCGAATCCATCGTGGATTGGTTTGCACGTCCGGCGAATCAAAAGTTGTTGAAGAAGTTGAAAGCCGCCGATGTGGACCCACAAATGCAGAAAGATGAAAAGAAGAAGGAAGGCGCGTTTACCGGGTTGACCTTCGTGGTGACCGGCACGCTGCCAAATTTCTCGCGGGATGACGCGAAAGAATTCATCGAAAACAAGGGCGGGAAAGTGACGGATAGTGTCAGCAAAAAGACCAGTTATTTGGTACTCGGTGAAAACCCCGGCTCGAAGTTCGAAAAGGCAAAATCGCTCGGTGTAAAGATCATCGACGAAGCCGAGTTAAAAAAATTAGCAGGCTAAGCATAAGTGACAGTCACCTTAAAGGTGACTGTCACTTTTAAGCTAGACAGAAAACACCCCCTCGGCTACACTTGCGCAATCCCTTTTGGAGGCACTTTCATGGATTTTCATAGCATCGACAACAATAGCACCCGGCGCATCGCCGCTCTCAAACACCGCGTAGACACCCTGCGCGAAAATGATCATTATTTTTACAACCAAGCCGTAGAAGAAATGCTCCCCGGCGCAAAAGTGCGCGTAAATGGACGCGTGATGGGCATGTACGCCTCTTACTCGTACTTGGGCTTGGTCGGTCACCCACGCATTAATGAAGCTGCCAAACGCGCCGTGGACAAATTCGGCACTGGCACCAACGGCGTCCGCACCCTGGCGGGCACCCTCACTATCCACAACGAACTCGAAGAGACCATTTCCAACTTCAAACATACCGAATCAGCCATCACGTACACCTCCGGCTACGTCACCAACCTGACCGTCATTTCCTCCCTTATGGGACGCGGCGACTACGTTTTCTCCGACAAGATCAACCACGCCTCCATTGTGGATGGTTGTCTCATGTCTGGCGCAGAATTCCGCCGCTTCCGCCACAACGACATGGAGCATCTCGAAGGCTTGCTCAAGAACGCGCCCGCCGATGTCTCCAAACTCGTCATCGCAGACTCGGTCTTCAGCATGGACGGTGACATCATTGACCTGCCCAAGATCGTGGAACTCAGCAAAAAATACAATGCCTGGCTGATGATCGACGAGGCTCACTCGGTGGGTGTGCTCGGCAAGACCGGCACCGGTATTGAAGAACACTTCGGAATCTACGATGGCATAGACATCAAAATGGGCACCCTCAGCAAAACCATCCCCTCGGTGGGTGGATACGTCGCTGGCAAAAAAGAATTGATCGACTTCCTGCGCCACGGCAGCCGCGCCTACATTTTCTCTGCGGCGCTTCCACCTGCTCAGGCTGCCGCCGCCAACGAAGCCTTCAAGATCATCCTCGAAGAACCCGAACGGCTCGACCGCCTGAATGCCAACACCAAGCAATTCATTGGCGGGTTGAAAAGCATGGGCTTCGATACCCTGCTGACCGAAACCGCCATCGTACCCGTCTTGTGCGGCACCGATGAAAAAGCCATGGAACTGACCAAACGCTGCCAGCAACAAGATGTATTTGTTTTGCCCGTGGTCTCCCCCGCCGTGCAGGAAGGCATGTCACGTCTGCGTGCCACCGTCACTGCGGCGCACGACCCATCAGACATTGAACACGCTATGGATGTGATCTATCAGGCGGGCAAAGCCATGGGAATGGTCAAGTAAAAAAGCAGTAAATAGTGAATTAGGAAATCGCTCATCATCTTTGATGGGCGATTTTTTTATCGGCGTTGGCTCCGCTTTGAGAGACAGAGCAAGCCCGAGCGGAGTTTGAGGCGGGGGTTTATCCTGATAGTTCCTGAGAGAATATTTATAACATTTTTCTAATAAATTCCTTGTAAAATGCCGTTCATACCAAGGAGTATTGAACTATGAAATGGCAATGGAAATTTGGAACATTTGCAGGAATTGATGTCTACATCCATGCCACCTTTTTACTTTTGATCGGGTGGGTTGGGTTTAGTCACTGGTTGGAAAATAATAGCTGGCTCGAAGTGTTGAGCGGAATCGGGTTTATCCTCGTGCTCTTTTTGTGTGTGCTCTTGCATGAGTACGGGCATGCACTCACCGCCCGCCACTATGGGATCAAAACTCGCGACATCACACTCTACCCAATTGGCGGCGTGGCGCGGTTGGAACGTATGCCGGAGAAGCCGATTGAGGAGTTGTGGGTGGCGTTGATGGGACCTGCCGTAAATGTGGTCATTGCGGCGATTCTTTTCGCGGCTCTTTTGCTGACCGGGAACCTGGTGCCGCTGACCGAGCTTGGGGTGGCATCTGGAAGTTTCCTTGAACGTGTGATGGTGGTGAACGTTTCGTTGGTGTTATTCAACCTCATCCCCGCCTTCCCCATGGACGGCGGACGTGTGCTGCGAGCGTTGCTCGCCATGCGCATCGACTACGTGCGCGCCACGCAGATTGCTGCGAGTATTGGTCAGGGGTTGGCGTTGCTATTTGGGTTGATTGGCTTGTTCGGGAATGCAACCTTGTTGTTCATCGCCTTCTTTATTTGGATCGGTGCTTCACAAGAAGCCAGCGCCGTGCAGATGAAGAACGTCATCAGCGGCATCCCGGTAGGACGTGCCATGCTGACCGATTACAAAAGCCTCTCTCCGCGTGACCCGCTTTCACGCATGGCGCAGTTGATCCTGGCTGGCTCTCAGCATGACTTCCCAGTGATCGACGATAACGGTCGCATTGCAGGTGTGGTGACCCGCGACGATTTCCTCGCCGCCCTCACCCAGCATGGACAGAACATCGCCGTTTCAGCGGTGATGCGTAACAATCCGCCAGAAGTGGATTCATATGACATGGTTGAAGTTGCCCTGACGCGTATTCAAGAGTCGGGTTTCCCCACTTTGCCCGTCACTCATTCGGGTCAGCTCGTTGGCATCATCACCGCCGAGAACATCACCGAATATTTGATGATCCGCACAGCTTTACGAACCGCCCAAATGGTTTCGATTTAATGAGGGTCTCTGCAAGTGCAGATGAGAAATTTCTTAACCACAAAAATGGTTTTTTCCATATACTATGCAAACCTCCGATGGGGAGTAGCCGCCCAACTCTTGGGTAGCTCAGCCGTCAATACGTGGCACAAGATGTCACCGGCTGTTCTGTAAAGGCAAGACCATCGTCAACATCCTTGACGATGGTCTTTTTATTTGCAAGCAGTATTGCGCCTTCCTCAAACGACACGTCAGGTTGAATAGATCAAAATAGATTACACTTATCAGGAACACGGAAACAAAACATGAACTGGCATACAATCGAAACCAATGCAGCTTTGAACGAACTTGCTTCCTCTTCCGAAACGGGTCTGACTTCCGCACAGGTTGAGGAAAGCAAACAGAAACACGGCGCGAACGAACTGATCGAACGCGGCGGACGCACCCCATGGCAAATTCTATGGGAACAGATCACCGCCACGATGGTGTTGATCCTCATCGCGGCAGCAGTCGTAGCCGGGTTGTTGGGAGACACCAAGAATACGATCGCCATTCTTTCCATTGTGGCATTGTATGCACTTCTGGGTTTCATTCAGGAATACCGTGCCGAACAAGCCATTGCCGCGCTCAAGAAAATGTCGGTGCCGAATGTGCGTGTGATACGCGACGGCAAAATGCAGGAACTCTCTGCACGCGAACTTGTGCCCGGCGATATCATCCAATTGGAAACCGGAAACGTCATCCCTGCAGACTTGCGTTTGATTGAAGCCGTCAACTTGAGAATTCAAGAAGCCGCACTCACTGGCGAATCAGAAGCCATTGAAAAACATGTGGCTGCGCTTTCAAACGAAGAACTGCCGCTGGGGGATCGTCGCAACATGGCATACATGGGCACCATTATCACCCAAGGGCGCGGACTTGCCCTCGTCATTGCCACCGGTATGAATACCGAGCTTGGCAAGATCGCAGATATGATCCAAGCCGTAAAGCAGGAACAGACACCGCTTCAACGCCGTCTCGACGCGCTTGGTAAAACCCTTGCACTCATTGGTGTGGGCATTGCGGTGCTCATCTTTATTCTCGGTATTATTCGTGGCGATGAAATTCGTCACATGTTGCTCACTGCCGTCAGCGTTGCCGTTGCCATTGTGCCAGAAGGCTTACCCGCCGTTGTGACCATTACCCTCGCGCTTGGCGCTCAACGCATGTTGCAACGTCAGGCACTTATTCGAAAACTCCCCGCTGTCGAAACACTCGGCTCGGTCACTGTTATCTGTTCGGATAAAACCGGCACACTCACCGAAAACCGCATGACGGTTGTTGTATTGGATGTGGCAGAACATGCCCTCGACCTGACCGGCGATGTTGCTCGTGATGGTTCGCTTCACGCGACTCGTGGGCTGGGTGCGCCAGTTCAATCTTCTCTCTCACTGGCAGCAATCGGCGGCGCATTATGTAACGATGCCAAATTAGTAGATGAAGGCGATGACCACTTCCACACCATGGGTGACCCCACTGAAGGCGCGCTCGTGGTTGCCGCCGCCAAGATGGGCTATTGGAAATCTTCCCTCGATTCATCCTTCCCTCGCGCTGCAGAATTACCCTTCGACTCTGAACGCAAACGTATGACCACTGTGCATCACCTTGGTCAATACGACCCGACCGTGCTTTCTGGCTTGGAGATCGGCGATACACGCTATATCGCTTTCACCAAAGGCGGCGTGGACGGTTTGCTCGATATTGCAAGCCATGTCTGGGCGGATGGCAAGTCTGTACCGCTGGATGATGCTTGGAGGTCCAAGCTTGAAGCGTCTAACGAACGCCTTGCCAGAAAAGGCATGCGTGTCCTCGGCGTTGGTTTCCGTCTCATAAATGCCATCCCTGAGATCATTCAAACCGACCTCGAACAGAATATCACCCTAGTGGGTCTGTTCGGCATGATCGACCCACCACGCAACGAAGTCAAAGATGCGGTGGCAATTGCCAAAACAGCTGGTATTCGTCCCATTATGATTACCGGTGACCATCCATTGACCGCGATGGAAATCGCGCGCCAGTTGGGCATCACCGATAATGGACGCGTGTTGACGGGCGTTGAGCTTGAAAAGATTTCCATGGACGAACTTAAGACCATGCTCGACGATGTGAATGTCTTTGCTCGTGTAGCACCCGAACATAAACTGCGCATCGTGCAAGCATTGCAAGAAAAAGGTCACGTTGCAGCTATGACCGGGGACGGCGTGAACGATGCGCCCGCTCTGCGCAAAGCGGATATCGGTGTGGCAATGGGCATCACAGGAACCGATGTCTCCAAAGAAGCGTCTGACCTCGTTCTACTCGATGACAACTTCGCGACCATTGTGGCAGCTGTCAAAGAAGGTCGTACGATTTACGACAACATCCGCAAATTTGTGCGCTTTAGTGTGGCAGGCAACATCGGTAAAGTATTGGTCATGCTGATTGCGCCTTTTCTTGGTAAGCCATTGCCGCTCTTGCCTTTGCAGTTACTCTGGCTCAACCTGCTAACCGATGGTTTGCTTGGTTTGGGGATGGGTGTGGAAAATCCTGAAAAGGATACAATGAAGCGCAAGCCATACTCCCCCACTGAGGGTGTCTTCTCACGTGGAGCTGGCGCACAAACAATTTGGGTTGGTATACTCATTGGCGCCCTTGCCCTTGGTCTTGGCTCGTGGTATTACTTTACAGACCGCCCCGAATGGCAGACGATGATCTTCACGTCGTTGGCATTCATGCAGATCTTCCAGGCACTGGCTTCTCGCTCAGACAAAGACTCGCTGTTCAAGATCGGTCTGATGAGTAACCCCGTTCTGGCAGGCATGGCGTTTTTGGTCTTTGCCTTGCAAATGGCTGTGATATACGTTCCGGCGCTGGCAAACTTCTTTGAAGTCATTCCACTGCGCTGGCACGATCTATCCATCGCAGCAGGGACCGGTTTGCTAGTATTTCTCGTCATGGAAATCAGCAAATGGTTTAAGAAATAATTTTAGAGAAAATAAAAGACCTGCTTTTGAAGCAGGTCTTTTTTGTTAGATAAGAATTGGGCTATTTCCACGCAAATGATCGGGGCGGGTAAGTAACCATAGAACCCAATCAGCCACATGATCTGGCGTGAGGTTGGGTTTTCCTTCTACATCGAACGGTGCGGAGACAGCCACACCCGGCGAAAGAATATGCGTGCGGATTCCGTATTCGCTATTCTCAGCGCGGATGAGTTCCATCAATGTCGTCAGTCCGTGCATGGCAATGGCAAATGCCCCATCTTGTGGGTACACGCCCAAAGCAGAGTCAGAGCCGATCGCCATCACCTCGCCATGTTTTTGTTCCCGCAAAAAAGGAAGGGCGGCACGCGACATCAAAAACGGCTCACGTAAATTTGCATCCATCACCAAGTCCCATGTTTTGACGCTATGACTGTGAATCATGCCGCCGCTCCAAAACGGAGAGATGAGGATCAGGATATCCAAGCCGCCAAATTCAGACCGAGTCTGATGAACAACCCCTTCCGCCTCTTCCAACGATTTGAGATTGGATTCTACAAAGAAGCCTTTGCCACCCGCTTGCTTGACTCTATCCACTGCCATTGCCAATAAATCTGCCTGCCTGCCGCACAAACAAATATTCACCCCTGCTTCTGCCAACTTCAATGCAACGGCACCCGCTATTTCTGTGGAGCCCCCTGTAATAATGGCTGTTTTGCCTGATAAAGATGCCATACTCTATTTGCTTTCCTTGATGATGGTCGTACCCGCTACCGCATCACTGACCGCATCGCCTATCAGGTTGATCGAAAGTACAGCGAGGAAAATTCCCAGCCCGGGGAAGAAGGTCAGCCACCATGCCTGGCGGACATATTTCATACCGGCATTGAGCATGGCGCCCCACTCCGCCGTGGGCGGTTCTGCCCCAAGTCCGAGAAAATTCAACGCCGCACCTGCAAGAATAGATGAACCAATCCCAAGCGTGATAAGCACCAATAAAGTACGAATCGAGTTCGGCAAAATGTGCTTAAGCAAGATCCGCGTATCGGAACTGCCGAGCGCTTTCGCCGCTTCGATATAGGTCATCTCGCGCAACGAGAGTACGCTTGAGCGGGTAAGACGCATGAACGAAGGGATGAACGAAATGCCAATCGCCAGCATGGCATTGTTGATGCCCGGTCCAAGAATAGCAATGATGGCAAGTGCCAGCAAAATATCAGGGAATGCCATGAGCACATCGTTGAACCAGGAGATGAACGAGTCCAGCCAGCCGCCGAAGTAGCCAGAGATCAACCCAAGCAGAATGCCGATCAATGCACCAATGATGATGCCGGTCAGCCCAATACGCAGTGAAAGTTGACCGCCATATAAAAAGCGGGTGAAGTTATCGCGCCCAAGATTATCGGTACCCATTGGGTATTCAAAACTGGGTGCTTCCAAGGCTACCGATGGAGCGTTTTTGTTGGGGTCTTTCTCTGTGATCAATGGCGCAGCATAAGAAGCGAGGATCAAAAGAATCAATAAGATGCCGCCAAATTGCGCACTGCGGCTGCGAAGCATTTGCCTGACCAGACGAATGCCCGGCGAATTGGATTTGATGGAAGTGGATGACAATTTTGCGGTCATTTGAGGCGGATCTTCGGATTCAACAACACATAGGTGATGTCAGTGAGGGTATTGATGAGCACATAAATAGTAGCGGTCACCAGCACCACACCCTGCACCATGGGGTAATCACGGCTGTAGATGGCTTGCACGGCTAACCGTCCAATACCCTGACGGGCAAACATGGTTTCCACAATGGTTGCGCCGCCCAGCAAATATGCCATCTGCAGACCGACAAAGGTCACAACGGGAATCAAGGCATTTCGTAATGCATGTTTGATAATAACAGAGTGTTCGAAAAGTCCCTTGGCACGAGCGGTGGTGATGTATTCTTTATTGAGCACATCCAACATGCTGGCACGTACCATGCGCGCAACCACTGCGGCTTCGGGGAGTCCCAGGGTCAGGGCGGGGAGAAAGAGATCGGCGAAGGAAGAGCCGTTGGAAATGCTTGGGAAGAGTTTTAACTTCACAGAGAAGAAAAGGATGAGGAGCAGACCCATCCAAAAAGTGGGTATGGAAAGTCCACTAACGGATAGACCCATCACGACCGTATCGACCCAGGTGCCATGACGTAATGCCGCCAGCAAGCCAAAGACTGCGCCAATGCTGAGTGCCACCGCCAATGCAGACATTGCCAAAGAAAATGTGCCGGGCAATTGCTCACTGATCGATTCAGAAACGGATTGATTGGTGCGGATCGATTTCCCCAAGTCTCCGCGCAACGCCCCAGAGACGTAACGCCCATACTGCACATAAAGCGGATCATTAAGCCCGAGTTGCTCACGCAGTTCTGCCACTTTTTCTTCATTCACTTTTTGGCGCCCAAGGATCGCCATGGTGACATCGCCCGGCACGAGGTGTATGACCGAAAAGACCAACACCGAAATGCCAAAGAGTACCAAGATCGATGTAAAAAGACGCCGTACCAAATAATTGAGCATGGAAAGCCTGGAGTTTTTAAGTGTGCCGCACCCCTGTAAAGAGATGCGGCACACCCATTGTATTACTTATTTGCCGAACATGCTCGTTGAAAGAGCAAAGGTCGGTTTGAACTTATTGTGAAACAGACATGTCGTACAGGAAGGGATAGCCTTCGAGGTCGAAAGTGAAACCCTGAACCGACGGTGCAGTGAGATAGGATGTGTTCACTGTGAACATCGGAATGGCGAGTGCATTTTCCATAATGATGTTCTGAGCCGTAACATAATCCTGCTTGCGGGCAGCTTCGTCTGTATTGGTGTCGGCATCGGCAAGCGCGGTATCGAGGTCGGCATAGGTAAAGTTCGACCAAGCCCCGCCGCCATTGTTATTCTCAGAGTGGAACAAGTAACGCAATGGAGAAGGATCGGGGCGAGTCCAGTACATGTAGACGAGAGTGTAGTTGCCCGCGAGTAGTTCTTCGTAAGCAGCGCCATCATCCATGGAGCGGTATTGGACATTGAAGCCAACTTCAGAGAGATAACCAATAATGAGTTCGTTGAAGGCTTCAGACCAGGCTGGGTTATCGGGCCAGTCAATGGTCAATGTCTCGCCGTCTTTTTCGCGAACGCCATCACCATCAGAGTCGACCCAGCCCGCTTCTTCGAGGAGGCGAGCCGCTTCTTCTGGATTGTAGCGATACAGGTTGGCAGCGCCTTCGTCGTATGCCCAAGTGGTTGGGGAAACAACGTTATATGCAGGCAAGCCAAGTTCCTGGAAGGCGGTTTGCGCAAGCTCTTCCTGGTTGACGGCAAGGATCATCGCCTTACGGACATTGACGTTGTCGGTTGGAGCCTTGGCAGAGTTGATCATCAAAATAGCAGGGATGCCAGGCTGGGCGAAGTTTTCAAGGCTGGCGGTTCCAGCGTCGACCAAAGAGGCGGCGTCTAAGGCTGGCGGTTCACCAGCGATCTGGATCTCACCGGTTTCGAAAGCGGTCAAACGGGTGGCGGCTTCTGGCAAAATGCGGAAGACAACCTGATCGAGCAGAGCCGGTCCCTGATGAGAAGCGAACTCAGGTCCCCAGTTATAGTCAGGGTTGCGTTCGATCACGATCTGAGACTGGGCATCCCACTGCACGAACTTGAACGGACCGGTTCCGACCGGGTTGCGTCCATAATCAGCGCCGTATTTTTCCAAAGCAGCAGGCGAAGAAATGCTCAACCACTGGCGGGCGGCATCACGCAAAAAGAGCGGATACGAAGCACCGAACTTAACGGTGACGGTGTAATCATCGACAACGACTGTCTCAACATAAGAGTGGTCGGTCAACAAAGACTTGCCGCCAGATTCCAACACGGCATCACTGTTGATGTGATCGAATGAAGCCTTCACCGCTTCTGCGTTGAAAGGGGTGCCATCATGGAAGGTCACATCTTCGCGCAACGTGAAGGTGAATTCGGAATATTCTGCATTTGGTTCCCAGGAAGTAGCAAGACCTGGGTGCAACTCTCCATCCGGCGAAATGGAAAGAAGGGAATCGAACAGATTCATCAGGATGAACTGTTCCTGTACATAGACGGCGTCTCCGGGGTCGAGCGTTTCCGGCTCAACTGGAATGCCAAGCGTAAGCGTTCCACCAGAAACGGCTGACGCTTCAGTCGCTTCCGCAGGCGCGGATGTGGCTTCTCCAGCAGGTGCTTCAGTCGCAGCAGGCGCACACGCCGCTAGCATACTGACGATCACCAGCAAGATCAAAGGCACAAGATACTTGCGTGAATTCATATAATCCTCCGAGTTAACAAAGTGGATGCCGAAGTTGGCACCTTTTTTCATTATACACAGAAACATTTGGTAACTTAATAATTAACCGTTTTTGCAATTGAAATCAGAATAATTGAATAAGATTCAAATATATTTTATGGTTTAATTCCAGTTATAGCGAAAACTGAAAAATTTCCAGCAAAATGGAGGTCGTTTTATGGTTAAAAATTTGCAGAACGTCATTCTAGATGACCTGGATAAATCCCTCCTACGTGCTTTACAAAAAGACGGGCGATTGAGCAACGTTCAACTCGCCCGCAAGATCAATCTCTCCCCGCCTGCCACCCATTCGCGCCTTAAGCGCCTTGAAAAAGAAGGCTACATCCGCAACTACACAGTCATTGTTGACCCTGAAAAAGCTGGTTACGACTTGCAGTGTTTTATTCAGATCGGATTGCAAACCCCACAGTCAACCCAGGTGGAAGACTTTCGTACATCCATCCGTAACATGCCTGAAGTGCTCGATTGTTATCACATCACTGGCGAGTATGATTACATTTTGAAAGTGGTTCTGAAAAACCGTAAAGGGCTCGAAAACTTCATGAACAAGATCTCATCCATCCCCGGGGTGGCGCGCATTCACACCAATCTGGTATTGGCTGAAGTCAAATCGACGATGGCATTGCCATTTGAATAACTTACAAAGCCTTCTCTAAAATTTCCTTCAATACTTCAGCCTTCAATGGGATTGGATTTCCTTTATAACTGCTGGCATTCAAGGTCTTCTGCACTGCTTCTGGGATGTGCGATGCCGTCATACCGTGGGTCGAGAGCGACGGAATTTTCAACTCGTTTACCAACTCGCTCACCCATCTCACTCCATCCTGTGCAGAAGCAGAGGCATTCGCGGTAAGAATTCGCGCCACTTCTTCATAGCGTGCAAGCCCAACATGTTTTTCTGCCGCCATCGCTTCGATATTGGCTTCCATTACCAAGGGCAACAACTTCGCACAGATCGCTCCATGTGGCGCGTGCAACATCCCGCCCAGCGGACCAGCAAATCCATGCACGGCTCCGAGCGCCGCATTTGCCAACGCCAAGCCGCCAAACAGACTCGCCAACGCCATACCTTCACGAGCTTCTTTATCCGCATCATTATGATACGCACGGCGCAAAGACTTCGCCGCATGGGTCATCCCTTCACGGCAGATCGCATCCGTCAGCGGATTCGCTTTGACCGAAACGAATGGCTCGATCAACTGTGTCAGCGCATCCAAACCAGAGGCGGCGGTCATTTCCGGCGGCAATGAATACGTCAACTCAGGGTCAACGATGGCAAGGCTCGGCAGCATCATCGGGCTGCGCAAACTGACCTTTACGCCATGCTCCGGCACATCCAACACTGCATTGCGCGTCACTTCCGTCCCCGTCCCCGCCGTGGTGGGTATCGCAATATAGGTCAACGGTTTCTCGGTGAGCGCTTGCCCCTTTCCCACCACTTCCAAATACTCAAAAACATCACTCTGGTTCGTCGCCAGCGCCGCAATTGCTTTGCCCGCATCCATCACACTACCGCCGCCCAAACCGATCACAGCATCACAACCCTCAGCAAACTTAACGCCTTCGCGCACCACATCCACCGTCGGTTCGCCGTGAACTTCAAATTCATTAAATTGGATTCCCTGTGCAAGCAGAATCTCCCTCACACGCGGAATCGCATCTGACGACCTGCCCCGCACCAAAAGCAGACGCTTCACACTCCCTTTGAGCTGTTCCCCCACCCCAGAGAGTTTCCCTGCCCCGAAAACAATCCGATTTGCCGTTGCGAATTCAAAAGACATTTTTACCAGCCGCCATCATCAGGAAAGATATTGTTGTATTTCACTCCCTGTCGCGGTTCTGCCATCATCTCCGCAACGGTATCACGCCACGTCACATAATGAGCCGTCTCTTTGTGAGCAGATTGAGCCTCGGTCGTTTTATATACTTCCACAAGGATAAAGCGCGTCGGGTCATCAACTTGTTGAATGACATCAAAACGTGCAACACCTTCTTCTTTCACGCTGTTGGATGCATTCTCAAGACTCGCCTGTTTGAAGGCATCCACAAACTCCGGTTTGACATGTACATGCACAAGGACAATGTTCATAATACTGTTCCTTTCCATAATTGGAATAACCCAAAGCCGAACAAGACGATGCAGGAAAGCCCAAGTAAAGTACGGTTCAACTTGGGTCCTAAGCGAGATGCGGCTCCAAAGACGATGATCATCGCAATGAGACAAATAATAAAGGTCGTATAAAACCCAATCAAGAGTCCCAAGCCGTTGATAGGCGTTTCACGCCAACCTTGCACCAAAATAGGACCGGTTACAAACATCCAAAAGAGATAGGCACCGGGGCTGAGGGCATTGGTCATCGCCGCTTTAAGAATGGTCTGTTGACCCGACAGTTCAGGATGGGCAAGGGTTTCATCAAAATTGCGCCATGATTTATATGAACCATAGGCAAGATATAGAACGAAGATACCGCCAAGAATATACATAACACGTTGCGCCCAATCTGGCAGTTGACTAAGCACCAGCACACTCAACAAAATGATAGGACCATCACTGAGGAACGGAGCGAATGCGCCCGGCAGGGCACGTTTCCAGCCGCGGGTTAGAGCCTGAGAAATCAGAAACGTCTGAAACGGTCCGATCTGAGAGGCGGCGGCGAAGCCAAATCCGATGCCTTGAATAACATAGATCCACATAGGCGCTTATTGCCCGAGCAGATATTGGTCAAAGAAAGCGGAGACTCGTGCTTCGAATTCTTCGGCACGTTCACTATCGAAATCCACATGCCCGAGTTCAGGGTCGAACCAAAGCTCTTTCGGTTCTCCGGCGGCATCGTAAAGAATTTGTCCGCTCGTGGGCGAAATGACCGTGTCTTTGCCGCCTTGCATTAAGAACACCGGGCGCGGACTAATATTAGGAATCCATTTTGTTGCATCAATATCCTCGATGCTGATGCCGGTCATGTTCTCTGCCCAAAAGACGATAAGTGGCACGAATGGAAAATCGGGTAAGCCCGTGAAATGACGCACACTGGTAGAAACTGTATCCTTCATGGAAGAGAAAGCACAATCTGCCACGACCGCTTTGATATTTTGATTTTGTGCCGCATATTGAATAGAAAGCATGCCACCATAAGAGTTGCCGAGAATGCCAATCTTTTCGGGGTCAATGTCATCACGCGAGATAAGGTATTGATACCAGGCTTCGAGGTCTGCCATTTCATAATATCCAAGCGTGATGAGTTCTCCATCACTCTCATCATGCGCGCGAACCGTGGTAAGTAGAACGCCATATCCGTGCCGGTGCATCATCTCTGCTTCGTTGAGCATTTCGCTGCGCGTGGATTTATATCCGTGCTGCATAATGATGACCGCCCCATTTTCAGAAGGAATAAACCACCCCACTAGCTTCATACCATCTGGATTGGTAACAGTGACATCTTCATATTGCATGTTGTAATCAGAAGGCAGTTCATCGGGCAGTTCACGGTCTGCCATGGGAGCATGCAATAAGTTATATGCTTCCTGTCTTGTTTTCCATAAGATCCCTGCTGCCCCTAATACAAGAATTCCAACGACCGCCCCTAATATAAACTTGACGCTACGCTTCATAAATTCATCCTTTGGCAAGAGAGATGCAAGCAATGGGTCAATTTTGCCACAGAGTCAAAGAGGCGCAGAGAGTGAATTTCTCTGCGCCATTTGTTGTATAGCTCAATTATTTGTTTAAAGCTTCTTTTACAGCTTCGTACACGTCCACCACACCAAAGCCATATGCATTGCTGGGCGTATCACCGCTAAAACAACCGAGCGAACGATTTCCCATATAAGGTTTGGCAGTATCGATAATTAACTGTTCTGTCGCATCAATATCCCCAATCAATGCAGGCTGAGCAGACCAGATCAACGCTACCACCCCCACCATATGCGGACCTGCCATTGAAGTTCCGCTATTGGAGCCATACGAATTTTCGGGTAAGGATGAAAACACATCCACACCTGGTGCAACGATATCAGGTTTGATGCGCCCAGAGCCATCCGCAGTGACTGGTCCACGGCTGCTGAACCTAGCGAGGTTGCCAGATTGGTCAATTGCACCCACAGAAAAGACAGAGTCATAAAGTGATAAAGGAGACTCCACCGTTTCGCAGTTCGGTCCGTCATTGCCAGTAGAAACCACCACAAAAATACCGGCATCGCGCAAATGGTTCGCCGCATACAGCAAAGCATTCGGGTCACAGCCTTCAATGGATGGGCAACCCCATGAATTATTCATGACATGCGCGGCTTGGGTTGGGTCACCATCTACGAATGGGTCGCCGCCAATCGGGAAGGGCGCGAGCATGAACTGCATACAATCCAAATACAAAGCTGGGTTGGCAAGATTGCGGTCGAGGTTCACACATCCGATCCACTTTGCATCAGGCGCAACACCGACGCCGTTATTTCCAAGGATGGTTCCCATAGTATGGGTGCCATGCCCGCCTTCATCGTTCGGTGAGCTGGTGCCATCCCATGGGTCAAACCAGTTGTAATCATCGCTGCCGTTATAACCGCGATACTGTTTTTCGATGGCAGGGTGATTCCCATCTACGCCCGAGTCAGATTGCCCTACTACAATGCCTTCGCCACGTACACCAAACTCTTCCCACACTCGATCCGCGCCGATAAGTTGAATGTTCCAACCAACATAATCTGCCGGCGGCGCAAACTCAAAGCCCGGTTGAGGAGAATCTTCGGGAGCAGCACGCAGGCGCGGGCTAGGAATGACGCGGTCCACTTCGGAGCGAGTCATCAAGAACAGGCGCACGAGAGTCCCGCCTTGCACTTCCATCGCGTTCTCCAAATAATAAGGCGTGTACGCAATGCCAAATGTGTCTAACGTCTTGCGCAAGTCTGCTTGTGTTTTGTTTGCATGGTCAGTGAGGCGGGTGTACGCTTCAGTTAAACGTTCATCGCGATCTTTGATGGATGCCACATCCGAAATATCGGCTTGATCTTTGAAGATGACGAAGAGGCGGTCACTATAATTGCCGGGGTTCCCCCAGATGAAAAAAGCGGCGATGACCATGATCCACGCTGCGACAGTTCCCACCCACCCCGCCGCCCGCTTCGCACCGGACCCGGAACTTGATCCCATTACCTGACGCAGAATCAACGCCACAACGCTGACTCCCCAACCGATGAGTAAAGCAATGCCCACGGCTTTCGTTGCAAGCCCGCCAATATCGCCAAGCACAATAGTGAGTTCGGTTGGGTCAAAGAATGCCAAGCCAGCAAATGCAAGTAAGCCCGTTGCCACAGCAAATGCCGTACGCGATGGATACAATGCCCCAACAGCAAAACCAAAGGCAGGCACCAACACAACCAAGATCAACTGGCTTCCATCATATCCAAATGAAGAAGCCAGCAATGCCAACAATCCGCTTGCACCAATGCCATTAAGAAACATATTTTCCGAGTCAGGCATGAGCACAGCAGCAAGCAACCCAAACGCCAAGCCTGCAAATAAACTGAGAAGTACATCAGCAATCGAGCCAAATGAACCATACACCGCCAATGGAGCAAACCCAAGTGAAGCGATAATCAAGCCGAATGGCAATGTACTGACACCCCAGGTGATTTTATCCTTGCGGGTATAGGTCACGACCAATGCTACGGCAGCGGCAAGCATAAATTGCAAAATGGAACCAAGCTGGTCATTGTTGGGTCCAAGGGCACGCAAAAGCAAGGCTGGAATCCCAAATAAGGAAGCGGCGAACAAGCTCGCATACCATCCCTTGAAGCGCTCATCACTGGTAAGGTACCAAAGCAAGCCAAATATCAGGCTCATCAGAAAAATTTGCACACCCAAACCAATAAATCCAGCCCATGCCAATTGCTTCATACTAGAGGAGGTAATTGCGCTCTGTTCGGTAGACCAAACAATAAAATTATAGATAAACAAACAAAAGGGCATTGGCAAAAGCACAATGAGAAATAAAGCCAAGGCGCCATTGCTGTGTTTCTTTTCTACAACTGGTGCATTTTGAGTAAAGTCATTCATAGTTCACTCCTTAATCGTTCCGCATTTATTCTGCGCCACCTTCAATGCCTGCTTGTACTTCTTCTCGCTCGGTATGCGCCTGCACCTTGAATACTTTGAAGCCCCATTGAACGGAGGGACCAATCAAAACAGCATGGACGACCGTACCGATTCCGGCAGGTCCGCCCAATAGCCAGCCAAGTACCACCACCGTCACTTCAATGATCGCTCGCGATACACGAATGCTCACGCCCGTTTTACGCCGAATCGCAAGCATCAAGCTGTCTCTTGGTCCCGCGCCGGCATCAACTCCAATATAGATGGCGCTGGCAAGTCCCATAATAATGATCGCGCTTAACAACATGAGTATTTGCACAGCAAGATTGTTATTCACAGTAGGGACCAACGCCATGCATAAATCCACCCAGGGACCGATTGAAAGAATATTTCCTAACGTCCCCCACCCTATCTGTTCACGCATTAACAATGAAAGCACCAGGACAATAAAGCCCATAATAACCGTCATCGTGCCTACAGTAATATGCAAATAATCTGCCAATGCCACTTCTAATACAGCCCAAGCACTGGTTCCGAGGTTTCCGCGAATCATCAAGGTGATTGCTAAACCATATAAAAGAAAACCAATCTGAATGCGAATAAAATCGCGGATAAATGTATTCCAACGAACTGGTTTGATCATGATACTCCTTTGAAGCATCATGATACCATGCCACTATAAACCGTGATTTTTTGTCAATTTGGTTAGTTATCTGTGTAAATTACAACTTGATTCCTGCCCTGTTGCTTTGCCCGATATAAAGCCTGGTCTGCCCGGCGAATCATATCTTCGAACGACTGGTCTTGAGGGTCCATGGATAACTCTGCTATCCCCATACTAATGGTAACAAAAGTAGAGAAACCGCCCATATCAACATGAGTATCTTCAACTGCTTTACGAATGCGATCTGCAATGAGAAAAGCCTGTTCTACATTTGTCTGAGGTAAAAGGATCGTAAATTCATCGCCGCCATACCGTGCAAGGATATCCACTTCCCTTACTTGCACCTTCGCCGTTTTTGAAATTTCAACCAGAATGCTATCTCCCAAGGCATGTCCAAACGTATCATTGGCTTGTTTGAAGCCATCCAGATCAAAAATAATTAAAGTCAATGGTCTCTGATAACGAATTGCAGAGTTGAACTCACGTACGGCAAGCTCAAAGAAATAGCGGCGGTTATACAAACGTGTCAAGCCATCGGTTCGAGCAAGAGTTTGTTCATATTCAAACAATTGTTGAAGTTCTTTGTGAGCTGTTTGAAGCGATAGGTTGGTTTGGCGCAGCGCATCTTCCGCTTGCTTACGTCTGGTAACATCACGAGAGACACCAATTGCTTCCAATTCCGACTTCTCATTCAGCACAAAGGTAGTTGATATTTCAACGATCACAACCGAACCATCTTTATGGCGTTGCTCCACCTGATCAATCTGCCTGGTAGCCGTCATATCCCCTGCCAGAAATCGTTGAATGCGGTCTGGAGCATGTGTCCGGAGTTCTGCCAGCGCATCAGGCAGGACAACATCATCCAGCGTCATACCAATGATTTCTTCCACTTTATACCCAAGCAGGTTTTCTATCGACGGGCTGACATACTTAAATTTCATGGTCGCCATTTCCATAACCCAAACCACGTCTGAGATCCGCTCTGCAAGCAGGCGATATTTCTTTTCATTTTCCTTTAGTTGTAGTTCTGTCTCTTTGCGGTCGGTGATATCGATCAGACTGCCTTCATAATATTCTGGCTGTCCCTTTTCATTGTGAACAATGCGGACATAGTCCTCTGCCCAAAAGGTCTTCCCATCTTCTCGCGTGTACTCAGCTTCGAAGGCAGAAAGTGAGCCGCTTTTTGAAATCATGTCTTTGAATACATCGTTTACGGCAGGGTCGTTATAAAACTCCCATGCTTTCTTTTCTTGCATCAATTCAAAATCTTCATATCCGAACATTCGTAATAAAGATGGGTTGGCATCCAACAATTCGCCATCCACCGAAGAACGATACAGACCAATCGGCATATTCTCAAACAAGGATCGATAAGCCTGTTCTGACCGGATCAAAGCAGATTGGATCTTCTTACGCTCGGTAATATCGCGCGCCACCCAAATCGTCGTCTCGGGTCCCAAAGGCGAGACTCTCGCTTCAAACCATGGTGTGGCTTCTACTAAAATAATCTGATATTCCAAAATAACGGTTTTGCCGGTGGCAAGAACATATTCAATCGCCTTAAGGAATTCCTGAACCTGTTCTTCAGGGAAAAAAGCTGACAATTTCTTCCCGATCACTTCTGCTGGAGGGATATATAGGGTCTCCGGGTTGGTAGGGGCAACACTTTGGTAGACCCCATCTCGGTCAATCACAATAACAGAATCTTTCATTGAGGAGAACAGCGCACGCAATTCAGCTTCAGACTTAACAAGAGCCTCTTCAGCATTGATCTCTTCTGTCACATCGTTACACACGATCAAGATCACAAGTTGACCATCGGCATTTCGAATAGCTCGGGCAAACTCTCTCACCCAGAGGGTGCTTTTGTCTTTCCTTTGCTTTCGTGCTTCAATCTGAACTGTTTGTTCCGGGTCAGCTAAACATGCCACCATCTTCTGATGGACACGCTCACGGTCACTGGGATGGAATATTTCCAATAAAGAGCCGCCTACAAGTTCTTCTACGGAATACCCCAATTGAGAAACTCCAACCCTATTAGCAGAAAGGATAATCCCATTATCATCTGTGGTGAAGTAAATTGAAGGGTTATCTTCAAATAGAATACGATACTTTTCTTCGCTAGCGCGCAAAGCATCATTCATCTGTTTTTTATTAATGGCAAACGCCACATGTGAAGCAATGGCCTGTGCTAGGCGAATCTCCGTATCAAGAAACTGATGCGGCGCATCAAAATAGATCATGAACTTACCAAGCAATTTATTCTGATGGACAAGAGGGATAAAACCAAGAGCACCAATGCCCTCACTCTTAAAGAGGTCATGCAAAGATGCGAGTTCTACATCGCTCAATGCATCTTCGACCAACACAGGCTGTGGATTCACTGCATCTGGCGTCCAGGGAGAATGTCCCTCTGCTGCTCGACGATACCTATCTGATAATTCACGCCATGCCTTAAAGCGCATGATACCATCAGCATCAAATAAGAGAATAGAAACACGCCTAATATCCAATGTAGCGCATAGGCTATCTAACGCAATGGCGTATATTTCTTCAATGGCATCTGTCCGATTTAAGGCAGATGTAATTTGATACAGGCTGTTCAACTGCCGGTTTTGCTGCGTTAGATACTCCTCTACTCTTTTAAGCTCGGTAATATCACGCGAAATAGAGCCAAGCCTGCATCCATTATCTGTGCGGATTGTAAATATTCTTTGTTGGACGATTAATACACTACCGTCTGCCCGCTGAAATGGGACTTCCTGTGTAAATTGAAAATAAGAAGTAGCACCAATTTTGAGGGCTTGTTGCACCCGATTTCGAAGAGTAAAGATTTCATCTTCTGCTTTTGTACCATCTGGCATGAGTTCATAAGCAAGCTCCCACAGAAACTTACCTAAGACATCCTCTCGTCTTTTACCTGCAAGTTGTTCAAACGCTTCATTGAATTCAAGAATGCGCCCCTCTTCATCCGATAATACGATCCCATCTGCAGATTTATCAATTACACCGTGAAATTTTCTTTCACTTTCTTGCAAAGCGCTCTCAGACTGTTTCCGCTCGGTGATATCTCGTCCATTGATAATAATCCCCATAATTGCAGGGTCATCCATCAAATAGTGAGTAACAATTTCAAAATAGCGCCAATTGTTTTCTGCATTCAATAAGCGATACTCTCCTCGATGCACAAAACCTGGTGAACTCAAACCACTTACAAACGTCTTAAGAATCTCAGATAAATCATCCGGATGAATCAGGTTAAATGATGATGTGTCTATCAACTTATCTTGCCCATACCCCAACAAACGGGCAACAGATGGGCTTTCATACGTCACTATCCCGCTCCCATCAAGCACAAGAATCCCATCTGCTGTATTCTCGATTAAGGCTCGGTAATAGCGTTCACTCTCATATAAGGCTCTTTCCATTTCCTTACGTTCGGTAATATCTCTAAAGTTAACAACGATTGCCTCTACCGCGGGTTCTGCAAATTGATTACTAAACGTACTTTCCACCCAATGATAAGAGCCATCTTGATGCAAGTAACGATACTGGACTGTACGAGCAGTAGCCGAAGAATCTCCCACTATTTCATTCATCGTTGCAAGAACAGTATGCATATCATCCGGGTGGATAGAATCCAGAGGGTTTTCATGGGTATATTCATCCCCCACATAGCCAAACATCTCTTTAGCAGATGGGCTGGCGTACTTAGCCTTACCATCTATGCCTACAAGCGTGATACCGTCTGGTGCATTTTCAATCAAAGCTTTGAAGCGCTTCTCTGCTTGTTGGGCAGCTGCTTCTGCCTGTTTTCGTTCATGTAATTCTCTTTGCAACCTTTGAGTTAAGTAGGCGTTTCGCAAACTGACCGAAACTTGCGCTGAGAAAGACTCAACAGCTGGAACATCCTCTTCACTTATCTGATCACTCCCAAAAACCAGCATAATGCCAAAGGTCTCATCGTCAACATGTAAAGGTGCCAAAATACCATGATGGGAGCTTACAAGGTCAACCAGCTTTTCAGCTAGAGGAAGTAAAAACTTGGGAAGAGCCTCGATAAAAAGAGCTTTTCCGTTTGAAATGAATTCCGCTTTTCTATTGATCAAAACACGGGCATAGATACTATCTTGTGAAATTGCCCAGCCAAAATCTTCCGCTTTTATTCCCGCCAATTTTTCAGCATTGCGAAGGACTTTCTCTGGGATGGTTGTGTAGCGATAATGAAGGCTATTCATATCGCTACCAAACTTAAGGATGGTTGCCTCAAACCCCAATGCTCGAATCTGCTCTCCAACCACTTTATAAATATCATCTGGCATGCGCACCAGTTGAATGGCATGGGCAGCTTGGCTCAAGGCGAGTAAAAGGTTACGGTTATGTTGAAGCGCCTGCTCCGTCTGTTTATGAGCCGTTAATTCCTCTTGCAGCTTTTGCATTAAGTGGACGTTATGAAGTCCAGCCGCAATATGCCCAGCGAATGACTCCATTGCAGGGAGATCATCCATATTGAGGAAATTGCCATTGATCTTGAGAAGTCCTAAAACTTTTTTATCTACACGGAGAGGGGCAAGAATGCCCTGACGCAAATTGAACAGGGAAATGATTTGAGCGGAAAAAAGGGCAAGCGTGTCTGGCAGAATAGATGAAATAATCTCGTTGCTGGAATCAGTAAAAACTGCCGATTCACCCTGTAATGCAATTTCATACACACTTCCAGACGGAATCGGAAGCTGATACTTCTTCAGGGATAACCCGGTCAACTTTTCTGCCCGGCTGATTAATTTTGGAGAATAGGATGTATAAGCAACAGAAAGTTTCGTCCCTGTTTCATCAAGCAGCAATAAAGTGGCTTCCCCACCTAATTGGTTGATCTCTCTGCCTACCGCAGTATAAAAATCTTCTGCTGTATGTGCCTGTTGAATTGCTTGCGCAGCCCGGCTTAGTGACAGCAAAAGATAATGCGCATGGCTGCCCTGTCCCTCTTTCAATATCTGCTTCTTTGCCCCAGTGGATTCACCTGAAACCATCTTGGCATCCTCTCGAATTCTTTTTGCCTTTTCTGAATATAAAGACAGTAAAGAACCTTGCTCAGGTTTTACGAATTCGATGATCTAAATTTTCACATTGGGAGAGTTAAAGGATGGTGAAGAATAAATATAATAGCAATGAATGAAAATTCCCAATATAGTATTAATATATATTGTCTTGCTCTTGTAGTCAAGCAATTAGACCAAATTGGTTTAGTCTAAACAAGTTGTTTCCGCATATATACACGTCTCCGTCCCATTTCAAGGCGGCGGTCATACTCAACATACCCGATCTTTTTATACAGTGCTTGGTTCTCGATCATCTTCTCATGAGTAAAGAGATAGATACTATCAAACCCCTGTTTTTTTGCTTCTGCTTCTGCCTGTTCAAGCAAGACGCGTCCCACACCCCTGCCCCAATATTTGGGGGCAACTGCGATCACATCCAATAAAAAGCCTTCTTCAGTTATGCCAAGAACGAGCGAGCCAACGACCTCTCCAGCATCTTCCACCACAAATACTTGATGCGTACGAATCTCATGCTCGTAATCCATTTCCATGGGGGCGGGTTTCATTCCGATCCGCTCCACATAGTGAGCAAAGGCATCATTGACACAAGCCGCAACAGCAGGAGCATCAGAAAGATTGGCAGGGCGTAAAGAGTAAGTCATATATCAGTCCCTTGAAAATTTATCGCACAAAATCAATAGTCAATTCTTTTTAGAAGCACTTTCAATTCTGTTTTCAGTTTCGGAGGTTTTACTCCGACCAGATCGATCTTCTTTGCACCGATCATATCTGCGAAGCGTTTCATGCCATTGGCAAGTGCATTCACGAAATTGGAATCTTTTGGCGCATCATCTTCCAACCAGAAACCTAGAATTTGCAGCGTATTCGTGGTGCGGTCATGCTTCGGGTCCATACGCGCAACCAGGTCATCTCCATACAAGATCGGCAGTGTGTAATAGCCCCACTTACGCTGATGAACCGGTTTGTATACTTCCCACACGTAATCAAAATCAAAAACTTTCTTGGCACGCCCGCGAGCGCTGACAATTTCCAACGGAGCAAGGAAAGTGACTTCTTCAGACGTGCTTGGACCTTTATGCTTCCATACCTTTGGGATGTGCCCCGCTTCAAGAGCAGACAAGTGGGCTTGGTCGCTGCTTAAGACAAGGAAGGTGTCGCTCAAGCCTTCCACACGAACTCGCGCGATCTCGCGTTTTTCAATAAGCTGTTCAATATGTTTTTTACTTTCCTGCGCATCCACTTTACGTTGGATGTAATAACTTAAGTCTGTCTTCAATGAGTTTTCACGCGCAACACCATAAAAGGCGATATGCTTTTTTGTAAAAAAATCTTCAGTTTCTTTCACCGAAGCCGCATAATCAAATTCTTTTGGCACTACACGTTCGCGCAAGTCGTAGATACGGTCAAAACCTTTGCGGTTGGTGATCATCACTTTCCCCGTCAGCCAGAGATAGAACAATGTGACCGAGGTTTCCTTGCGCCCACGATAGCTCCATTCTTTAACAGCATCGCCTTCAATATCACGATTCCCAAGCGGACCTTTCTCGCGCAATTCATCCAACACAAACTTGACCACTTCTTTGGGCGGATGTGTGAACGCCTCCCAACGCATGCCTTTCTCGGCACGGCGCTTCATGTGGAGTTGCCAGTACGGAAATTCCTGCATAGGGTACATCATCAGCCAGCCACCATAATCGAAGGCTTTACGCTTTTCATATGCCATTTTGTATAACATATCGGGCGTGTAATCGAGGACGCGTCCGTACATGGCAATGTCTTGACTGCGGGCAACCATCACCAGTGGGTCGAGCTGTAACGCCTGCATCTGGCGCAAAGCGGATTCGGTGCCAGCAAGGCCCGAGAAACGGCGCCCAGGCCAAAGTCCTTGTGAGCCGAGAAGAAAGCGACGG